>NZ_JACCJY010000021.1 GCF_014596085.1 Azospirillum tabaci | reverse complement strand
TGATCCGGGCCTTCCAGGCTCACGGCATCCATCTGGTCGGGCGCGGCGTGGTGGTGCGGGTGGACGATCCGGACGCCGCCAACCGGGTTATCGGATTCGCCGCCGCCCAGGCCATGAACAGCTCCCGCAAGGAGAGCGGAGCGGCGGAGTGAGGTCCGTCACGCCGTCGGCTTCACGGACAGCCACGCCGCGATGACGAAGGCGGGCAGGCGGCCGAGCGCCGCGTCGTCCCGCCCGGACTCCTCCTGCCATGCCCGGTGGCGGTCCAGCGCGCTGCGCAGCGTGGCCGCGCGCTCCGCCGCGGGGACGACGGACAGGGCGGTGTCCAGACTGGTCAGGTAGGGCGGAAACTCCGCGTTGGGGCCGGCGAGGCCGCGTTCCGTCCCCTCGGGGTCGAACCACACCTCGGCGGCGGCGGTGTCGGCGCTGGGCGGGACGACCATGCCGCCGACATAGCCGGTGGGCTGGACCACCTTCCACCCCTTGCGGCTCGGCCCCGTGGTCCAGCCGAGCGCGCGGGCGACCTCCATCGCCGCGGCGCGGGTCGGCGCCTGCCGGGTGATGCGGTCCAGAAGGTCGGTCAAGTCGGCGGCGGGCATCGGGGCGCTCCTTCGATAAACCTCTTGGCGATAAACCTCTAGGCGATGAACCCTCAGGCGAAAAACCTTCCGGCGATGAACCGACCGGCTGTTCCTCAACGTACAACATCGGTGGCGGGCAGGGCGATGATTGCCTATCTGGGAAACGGCCCATGAGGCGAGAGGGAGCGGTGCGGAAAAGAATGGTGGCCACCATCCTGGTGATTTTGATGACGCTGGTCCTGCTGTTGGCCGGTCCGGCTTTCGTGATCGCGTCGGGCACGGCGACACTGGGCGTGGACTGGAGCCGGGCGGACCGCGCGTCCGTCGGCCTCGCCCCCGATCCCGCCACGACGCCGGAGGCGGTGGTGCAGGTCTACGCCGCCCGCGCCCTGTCTTGGCGCGGCGCCTTCGGCACGCACCCATGGTTCGCGGTGAAGCCGGCGGGGGCCTCGGCCTACACCGTCTATGAGGTGATCGGCTGGCGGGTCTACCGCGGCCTGCCGGCGGTGGCGGTCAGCAACCGCGATCCGGACGGGCGCTGGTTCGGCTCCGCCCCTGCGGTGCTGGCCGAACTGCGCGGCCCTGCCGCCGAGGCCGCCATCCCCAGGATCGCCGAGGCTGCCCAGAGCTACCCCTACGCCGGGGAGTACCGCATCTGGCCCGGCCCCAACAGCAACACCTTCGCCGCCTGGGTGGGGCGGGCGGTGCCGGACCTGCGGCTCGACCTGCCCTCCACGGCGCTGGGCAAGGACTATCTGGGAACCGGCCTGATCGCGCGGGCACCGAGCGGCACCGGTTGGCAGGTCAGCCTGTTCGGCCTCGCCGGCCTGCTCCTGGCCAAGGAGGAGGGGTTCGAGGTGAATCTGCTGGGCATGACCTTCGGGGTCGATCCCTTCGATCTCGCGGTCAAGATCCCGGGCGTCGGGCGGTTGGCGCTGAACGCTCCCGCCCCGACGGCTCCGGCCGCCGCCGACAGCCCGCCGCCGGGCTGAGCCTCAGCTGTCCTCGGCGGCGGACATGCCGGTGCCGGCGGGGCCGAGCGGCGGGTTGCCGCGCTTGAGGCCGAGCCGGGTCATGCAGTCCCAAGCCTCCTCCGCCGTGTCGGCGATGTCGAACAGGTCGAGGTCGCCGGCGCTGATCATGCCGTGGTCGGCCAGGGCGCGGAAGTTCACCACCTCGTTCCAGTAGTCGCGTCCGACGAAGACGATGGGCAGGCGGGACGCCTTGTTGGTGTTGCGCAGATTCAGGATCTCGAACGCCTCGTCGAAGGTGCCGAAGCCGCCGGGGAAGATCGCCAGCCCGTTGGCGCGCATCGCCAGATGCATTTTCCGGATGGCGAAATAATGAAAGCGGAAGGTCAGCTCCGGCGTGCTGTAGGGGTTGGGGTGCGGTTCCTGCGGCAGGCTGATGTTGAATCCGATGCTCGGCGCCCCGGCCTCCTGCGCGCCGCGGTTGGCCGCCTCCATCAGGCCGGGGCCGCCGCCGGTGGCGATCACGTTGTCCCGCTGCCCGTCCTCGGTGGGCGCCAGGGCGCCGCCGCGCTCCGACACGATGCGCCCGAAGGTCCGCGCCTCCTCGTACCAAGCCGCCTGCTTCGCCCGCCGCTCGGCCAGTTGCCGCTCCTCAGACGTCCGAGCGTCGCGGAGAAGCTGCTCCGCCCGTTCGGGCGAGGGGACCCGCGCGCTGCCGTAGACCACGATGGTCGACCGGATGCCCCAGGCCTTCAGCTCCGCTTCCGGCTTGGCGTATTCGAGCATGAAGCGCACGCCGCGCATCGACTCGCTCAACAGGAAATCACGGTCCTCGAAAGCGATGCGGTAGGCGGCGGATTCGTGGTTCGGCCTGCTGTCCTTCATGCTGTGCTCCGAGTGGGGACGGGGGACGGCTTCTGGTCATGTGGGGGCGCGGGCGGCTCTTTGCCCGGACTCAAAGGGTTTGCATTCAAAGGAATTGTGCCGCAGACCGGAGGGAGGCGGAAGGGAAAGCGGTTGTGCGTCTTTCCATGAGCCTTTGTCCTGCCCACATCATGGATAAAGGCGCGTCTGCGCCCGACCATCCGCGTCTTGTCCGCGTCTTGCTTCGAGTCCTGTCCGTAAGGGGCCACGTTGACCAGCATCGAGCCGCCATGGCCTACCGATGAGCGCGCCCGGCTCGAACGGCTGAGGAGCTACGGCGTGCTGGACACGCCGCCGGAGGCAGCCTTCGACCGTCTGGCCCGGCTGGGCGCCCGCCATTTCCGCATGCCGATCGTCATGGTCAATCTGGTGGACGAGACGCGGCAATGGTCCAAGGCCGGCTATGGCCTGGAAACGACGGTCGTCGAGCGGCGGCTGTCCTTCTGCGCCCACACCATCCTCGACGACGCGGTGCTGGTCGTGCGCGACACGCGGGAGGACGAACGCTTCGCCGAACATGAGCTTGTGGCCGGGCCGCCGCACCTGCGTTTCTACGCCGGGGCACCGCTGGTCGCGCCGGACGGGCTGCGGATCGGAACCTTCTCCCTTCTCGACCACCGGCCCCATCCGGAGTTCAGCGCGGAGGACGAGCGGGATCTGGAGGAGTTTGCCCGTCTCGCCATGCATGAGATGGAAACCCAGGCCGTCCACCGCGCCGCCCAGGCGGCGGAAGCGCTGCTGCGGGACAAGAACGCCCTGCTGGAAAGCCTTCTGGAGAGCGTCACCGACCCGATCTTCGCCAAGGACTGCGAACGCCAATTCACGCTGGTCAATTCCGCGACCGCGCGCCTGTTCGGACGGACGCGGGATGCCGTGGTGGGACTGACCGACGAGGATCTGTTCCCCCCGGAAGAGGCCGAGCGGCTCGACGAGCTGTGCGGACGGGTGATTGCCACCGGGCGGGAGGAGACGGTCGAGGAGGAGTTGCCTTTCCCGACGGAGGAGGGCACGCGCGTCCTGATGATCAGCGTGATGCCTCTGCGCGACGCCTGGGGAGACGCCATCGGCGTCGTCGGGGTGGCTCGCGACATCACCGCCCGCAAGCGCGCGGAAGAGGCGCTGCGGTCGAGCGAGGCGCGGTTCCGCACGCTGGTGGACAACACGCCGCTGCTCATGTGGATCAACCGCCCGGACGGCACTCCCGAATATTACAATGAAGAGTTGCGTGCCTACACCGGCCAAGACGTGGAGGCCATGTCCGCTTGGCAGGGGTTCCATCCGGACGACCGCCCCGCCTATCTCGAATTGAGGACGCGCTCGATTGCCGCGGGCACGCCCTATCAGAGCAACGTCCGGATGCGGCGCGCCGACGGGGCGTGGCGCTGGCACCAATGCCGCGTGGTCCCGGTGCGGGAGCGGGGAGCCATCGTCTCCTGGATCGGCACCGCGGTGGACATCCATGACATCCGACGCGCCCAGCAGGCGGCGGAGGAGGCCGACCGCTCGAAAGGCCGCTTCCTGGCGGCGGCCAGCCATGACCTGCGCCAGCCCATGCAATCGATCCTGCTGTTCGCCGGCGCGCTGGGTTCCCATGTTGCCGGCGAGGCCGGGCAGCGGGCGCTGGACCGGCTTCAGCAGGGGCTGGACACGCTGAAGGATCTTTTGGACAGTCTGCTCGATGTGTCGCGCCTCGACGCCGGGGTGGTGGCGCCGCAGATCGAGGAGTTCCCCGTCGCCGACCTGCTCGGCCCGCTGTCGGCCGCCTACGCCCCGCTGGCCGAGGCGAAGGGGCTGGACTGGCGGGTCGTTCCCTTCACCGGCACGGTGCGCAGCGACCGCGTCCTGCTGGGGCGGATGCTGCGCAATCTGGTCGACAACGCCATCCGCTACACCGACCGGGGCCGCGTGATGGTCGATTGCCGCCCCCAGGGAACGCGCCTGTGCATCGAGGTGCATGACACCGGCCTGGGCATCCCGCCCGAGCAACGGGAGCGCATTTTCGAGGAGTTCCACCAGATCGGTAACCCGGAACGCGACCGCGACCATGGCCTTGGCCTCGGGCTTGCCATCGTGCGCCGCCTGTCGCGGCTGCTCGACCACCCGGTGGATCTGGTGTCGCGTCCGGGGCGCGGGTCGATCTTCTCGGTCAGCGTTCCCTTGATCCGCCAGGACGCGCCACGTCCTCCGACGGTCGGGGCCGGTATGGCGCGAGCCAACGCCATGACCGCGACCGGGGACGGTCGGCTGGCCGTGGTCGTGGAGGACGACGCCATCGTCCTCTTGGGGCTGGTGGCGATGCTGGGCGAGTGGGGATTCGAGGTGCTGTCCGCCGGAAGCACCGGCGAAGCGCTCGAGCGTCTGCGCACCGGTGGACGGCGGCCCGACATCGTGCTGGCCGATTACCGGCTTCGCCAGGGCCGCGTCGGCACCGAGGCCATCCTGCGCGTCCGTGACCTGTTCGGCGCGGACGTGCCGGGCCTCATCGTCACCGGGGAGATCGGACCGGAACCGCAGCGCGACGCCGCCCGGCACGGTCTTGGCCTGATGCACAAGCCGGTGACGCCGCGCCTTCTCGAAGCCGCACTTGCCCGCCATCTTGGAGCCATCGGGCCGGCTTGAGCGTTGCTATCACCAGCGGTGCCGATGGCGCCGCGCCGTGCGAGGGTTATGGAGGAGACAACAGAGTGCCATCCTTGTCGAAAGGCCTTGCCATGGTCGCCGTCGCGGCGGCGCTGGCCGGGTGCCAGTTCCCCGGATTCCAATCGCCGCAGCAGACGGCCACCCTGCCGCCCCCGACCGTGCCGAAGCCGCCGCCGGAAGAACGCGGGATCTGGATCGTCGGCAGCCCGTCCATGCGGGGGGCGGTCGGCACCGCGGCCAGCCGCTTCAGCAGCACGCCCGACACCCAGCCGCGCCTCGTCGCCGAGGGCGCCAACAGCGGCTTCCGCAGCTTCTGCGCCGGGGTCGGGCTGGAGCATCCCGACATGGTGGTGTCCGACCGCCGCATCCGGGAGGAGGAGCAGAAGCGCTGCCGGGCCAAGGGCATCACGATGATGGAGTACGAGCTTGGCCCCAAGCAGTTCGTCTACGTCAAGGACGCCCACATGATGACCATCCCCGGCGTGCGCGACTTCACGGACAGCTGGGGTGTGAAGGGCAAGCCGGTGCGCGGGGCCTGATCAGGCGCCGGTTCCGGGGCCGGTGCCCGCGTCGGCGGCGGCCTGCTTGCGGAAGAAATCCACCCCCATCTGGATGCTGCGCCCGATGTTGGCGGCGCGGTCCTCGAAGAAGGCGGCGGCCTCGGGCGTGCAGACCTCGGCCGTCGTCTCGCGGAACAACTCCAGCCAGCGTTCGAAGTGCGCCGGCCCGATGTCGAAGCGGATGTGGGCAGGCAGGGGGCGCCCGTCGTAGCGGTGGGTCAGCAGGGCGACGGAGGACCAGAAGTCGATCATCTTCAGAAGATGCGGCTCCCAGTCGGTGATCGCCGCGCCGAAGACCGGGCCGAGCAGGGCGTCGCCGCGGATCTTGCCATAGAAGGTGCGGACGAGGGCTTCGATCATCGCCTCGTCGATGCCGGTTTTCGCGACGCGTTCGGCGATGGTGGCGGATTGGGGGGTGGGAACGGCGGTCTGGTCCAAGGCGGTGGGGTCCTAAAAAGCACGAGGCGAACAAGCCCCCGCACTATACCCGTCCCGGCAGCGCGCCGCCACCCGTGCGGGCCTTTAAATTCCCTCTCCCCAGAGGGGAGAGGGTTATGAACGTCGAACGCGCTCCTGCGCCCTTAGCGGATGACCACCACCACCAGCCGCTTCGGCCCGTGGACGCCGTAGGCCAGAGTCTGCTCGATGTCCGCCGTCTTCGACGGGCCGGAGATCAGCAGGGCGTTGGTCGGCATGCCATCGGCCCAGCGGTTCTCGGTCATCGCCTGCCAGAAGGTGTCGTACAGCGCGTCGGCGCGCAGCAGCGCCAGATGCATGTGCGGCACCAGCGACATGAGCCGCGGCTCCTCCGGCGTCGGCCAGACGATCAGGCTGCCAGTGTCGGCGATGGCGCCCAGCGTCGTGGTGATGCCGGCGTCGATGCCGTCGAACAGCCGCTCCTTGAAGGTCTCGACCCGGTCCGCGTAGGGGACCAGCTCCGGCCCGCCCTCCGTCCATTCGGATGAGAGGCGCGCCCCGGCCTCGGTCGCCGGACCGAACAGAAGGTTGCGGGTGCCCTGCGCTTTGAGGAAGGCCTGGACGTCGGCGGGCCAATCGACCTCGGTCGTCTCCAGGAATTCCGTGTGGACGGCCTCCATCATGCGCCTGATGCGCTCCAGCCGCTCCGCACCTTCCCAGCGCTTGTTGCGCAGGACGGCGAAGTCGGACTCCGGCGGGGTCAGCGGGTGGGCGTCGCGCCCGGCGCGCAGCTTGCCCAGGATCGCGTTTCTGGACTCAGACATCGGGAATCCCCTTCTCGCGGGCGAGGGCGTGAAGCGTGCGGTTGGCGAAGCGCGGCTTGGACCGCACGTTCGTCCACTCCTTGAGCAGCGGCAGGCTGGCAGGGGCGGCGTTGCCCAGCTTCGCCAGCAGCGCCGTCGCGAACTGGTAGGCGAGCGGTGAGGCGTAGGTCATCGACCAGCCCTTCCACACCATCGCCTCCGCCTTGCTGGCGTGCGATCCGGCGCCCCGCACCGCGTCGCCGGGGTGCACGGCCTCCGACCGCAGGCGGCCCATGATCTCGACGATGGGAATCTTGACCGGGCAGATCTCGACGCAGGCGTTGCACATGGTGCAGGCGTGCGGCAACTCGCCCCGCTTCTCCAGACCCTCCACCTGCGGCATCAGGATCGAGCCGATCGGGCCGGGGTAGGGCGCCTGATAGGCGTGGCCGCCGACCTTGGTGTAGACCGGGCAATGGTTCATGCAGGCGCCGCAGCGGATGCAGCGCAGCGTGTTGCGCAGCTCCTCGTCGGCGTAGATGCCCGACCGGCCGTTGTCGAGGATCACCAGATGGATCTCGTTCGGGCCGTCCTTCTCGCCCTCCTTGCGGGGGCTGGAGATCATGTTGACGTAGGTGGTGATCGGCTGGGCGGTGGCGGAGCGGGTCAGCAGGCTGATGACCGGCGGCACGTCCTCCAGCTTCTCCACGACCTTTTCCAGGCCCATGACGGCGATGTGGACGGGCGGCACCGTGGTGCTCATGCGCCCGTTGCCCTCGTTCTCCACCAAGCAGAGCGTGCCCGTCTCCGCCACCGCCATGTTGACGCCGGAGATCCCGACGTCGGCGGTCGCGAACTTCTTGCGCAGGACGCGGCGGGCGAGGTCGGTGAGCTGGGCCACGTCCTCGGTGTATTCCGCCTCCTTGATCTTCTGCTTGAACAGATGGGCGATCTGCTTGGTGTTCATGTGGATCGCCGGCATGATGATGTGCGAGGGCATCGCTTCATCGAGCTGGACGATGTATTCGCCGAGGTCGCTTTCCAGGCTCTCGATGCCGTGCTTTTCCAGGAAGGCGTTGAGGTGCATCTCCTCCGACACCATCGACTTGCCCTTGACCACCAACTTCGCGTTCACGCGCTGCATGATGGACAGGACGATGGCGTTGGCCTCGTCGGTGGTGGAGGCCCAATGGACCTGGATGCCGTTGCGGGTGCAGTTGGCTTCCAGCTTTTCCAGCAGTTCCGGCAGCTTGGACAGGGCGCGCAGGCGGACCGAAGCGCCGAGCGCGCGGACACCGTTCCACTCGGCGGTGTCGGCGAACTGCACCGCGCGCTTGGACATCAGCCCGTCCATGGCACGGCGGAAGTTGCCGCGAAGCTGCTGGTCCTGGAGCGCCGCGCTGGAGGCCTTGGCGAAATTGATGCTGGTCTCACCCATGGGTGCGCTCCTTCAGGAACTGGGCGATGTGGACGCCGCGGACCGGCTTCTTGCCGCCCTCCAGTGCGCCGGAGATGTTCATCAGGCAGCCGCAGTCGCCGGACACCACGGCCTTCGCCCCGGTGTTCTCGATGTCCGCCACCTTGTCGCCGACCATCGCCGCGGAAATCTCCGGATGGCGCACGGCGAAGGTGCCGCCGAAGCCGCAGCATTCCTTCTCCCGCTGCAACTCCACCAACTCCACGTTGGCGAGCTGGCGCAGCAGGGCCTTCGGCTCGTCGGTCACGCCCATTTCGCGCTGGGCGTGGCAGGAGGCGTGCCACGTGATCTTCACCGGCGGCCCCTGGTCCTCGAATTTGACCTTGAGAACCTGGACGAGGAATTGGGTCAGCTCCCACACGCGGGACGCCACCTGACGGGCACGGGCCTCGTCCGGCTCGCCCTTGAACAGGTCGGGCCAGTGCTTGCTCATCATGCCGGCGCAGGAGCCCGACGGCACGACGATGGGCCAGTCGCCGGGAAAGTAATCGAGCTGCGCGCGCGCGACCTTCAGCGCCTCCTCCCGGTAGCCGGAGTTGTAGGCGGGCTGGCCGCAGCAGCTCTGCCCCTGCGGGAAGACGACGCGGACGCCCTGCTGCTTCAGCAGCTCCATGCCGGCCATGCCGGCTTCCGGATAGAACAGGTCGACCAGACAGGTGCCGAAGAAGTAAACGCTTTCGGGCCGCTCGATGTCGGGCCGGCTCATGGTGCCGTCGTGGCTCATGGTTTTTCCTCCCTCCCGCCTCAGAACGCGGGTTCCGACGCGCGCGTGGAAGCCGTGGCGGGAGCCTTCGGCGTCGAGCAGGCATCGACCAGATAGACGATGGAACGGTACGGCAGGCCGGAGTGGTCGGACAGGCCGATCTCGCAGGTCCGGCTGTTCGAATAGCCGGCCTTGGCCCCGGCGGGGATGTCCTTGGACAGGTGGCGCAGGGCGTGGGCGTTCAGCTCCGGCGTGGTGAAGCCCTTGTCGCCGGCGAAGCCGCAGCAGCCGACATCCTCCGGTACCACCACCTGGGTGGCGCAGGCGGCGGCCACCGCCTTCATCTTGCCGTCCAGCCCCATGCGGCGGGTGGAACAGGTCAGGTGCAGCACCACCGGCTCCGTCTGCTTGGTGAAATTCAGCCGGTCCAGCAGATGGTCGTGGATGAACTCCACCAGATCCAGGACCTGCAGCCCGGCGTCCTTCAGGTGCTTTTTCAGACGGAAGGAGCAAGGGCTGGTGTCGAGGACCACCGGGGCGGTGCCGTTGGCACTGGCCGCCCAGATGGCGCGGACCATCTCCTCCGCCTTGGCGTCGGCCTGGGCGGCGAGGCCCTTGCTCTCCAGCGGCATGCCGCAGCACAGCGAGGCCAACTGCTCCGGATAGGCGACGCGGTAGCCGGCCTTCTGGAACAGCGCCTCCACCTTGACCGGCAGCGGGGTCTTCTCCGGATCGTTGGCGGCCGGACCCATGCTGCGGCTGGTGCAGCTCGGCACATACACGACGGTCGGCGCGTCGGCGGACGCCTTGGCTTGGGGCAGCGGCGTGAAATTGGTCGCGGTGGGCAGGGCGCGCGGCAGATGCGGCAGGCGCTGGCCGGTGACGTTGCGCAGCCCTTCGAACAGCGAATTGGCCGTGCCGTCGCCGAGCGCCCGCTTGGCCAGATCGGCGAGCTTCAGGCCGGCGCGGGCGACGCTCAGCGCTCCGGCGGTGTGGTCGGCGACGTAGGTGCCGAACCCCTGGGCCATCGTCCCGCGGCGGTCGCCGCGGATCGCCTTGATGAGCAGCCCCGTCTCGATCCCCACCGGACAGGCGGTGGAACAGAGGCCGCAGGCCGCGCAGGTGTCGATGCCCTGATAGTCGTAAGCCTCGTGCAGAGCGCTGAGCCGCGTCGCATCGGCACCGGTGGCTTCCAGTCGGGAAATCTCGCGCCAGCCGACGATGCGCTGGCGGGGGGAGAGCGTCATCTTGTGCGACGGGCAGGTCGGCTCGCAGAAGCCGCACTCGATGCAGGTGTCCACCAGCGGATGGGCGGGCGGCATCGCCTTCAGGTTCTTGAGATGCGCCTCCGGGTCGTCGTTCAGGATGACGCCGGGGTTCAGCAGGCCCTGCGGGTCGAGCAGCGCCTTGATCTCCTTCATCAGGCCGTAGGCCTGTGGACCCCACTCCATCTCCACGAAGGGGGCCATGTTGCGGCCCGTGCCGTGCTCCGCCTTCAGCGAGCCGTCGTACTTGCGCACCACCTGATCGCACACCGCGTCCATGAAGCGGCGGTAGCGGTCGACCTCCTCGTCGGTGTCGAAGGCCTGGGTGAAGACGAAGTGCAGGTTCCCTTCGAGCGCGTGGCCGAAGATGATCGCCTCGGTGTAGCCGAACTTCAGGAACATGGCTTGAAGCTCCACCGTCGCCTCGGCCAGGCGGTCGAGCGGGTAGGCCACATCCTCGATGATGACCGTGGTGCCGACCTTGCGCATGGCGCCGACCGCCGGGAACAGGCCCTTGCGGATCTTCCAGTAGCTTTCGCCCAGCTTGGCGTCGGTGGTGAAGGTCGGCGGGAACAGGGTATGGGTCTGGGCGATCACCGCGCTGACCGCAGCGATGTTGGCGTCCAGCGCCGCCGCATCCTCGCCGCGGATCTCCACCAGCAGGGCGGAGGCGTCCGGCCCCAGCCCGCCGATGAAGTTCGGCATGCCCGGCTTGCCTTCGACCGAGCGCAGCGAGGCGCGGTCCATCAGCTCCACCGCCGAGACCGGCGTCGGCTTCATCAGAGCGACGGCGCGGCACGCCTCCCCAATGTCCGGGTACATCAGCAGGGCGTTCGCCTTGTGGGCGTGCTCCGGCACCGTGTTGTAGGTGATCTCGGACAGGAAGCCGAGCGTGCCCTCCGACCCGATCATCAGGTGCTGGAGGATCTCGATCGGCTCCTCGAAGTCCACCAGGGCGTTCAGGCTGTAGCCCGTGGTGTTCTTGATGCGGAACTTGTTGCGGATGCGCTCCGCCAGCTTGTCGTCGGCGCGGGTGCGGGCGGCCAGATCGGACAGGCCGGACAGCAGGGCGCCGTGGCTGACGGCGAAGGCGTCGCGGCTGGCCGCGTCGCCGGTGTCGAGCAGCGTGCCGTCGGCCAGCACCAGCCGCATCGAGGCCAGCGTGCGGTAGCTGTTCTGCGCGGTGCCGCAGCACATGCCGCTGGCGTTGTTGGCCGCGATGCCGCCGATCTTGGCGGTGGCGATGGAGGCCGGGTCCGGACCGATCTTCCGCCCGAAGGGAGCCAGCTTGCGGTTCGCCTCCGCCCCGATGACGCCGGGCTGGAGGGTCACCGTCGCCGCACCCGGCGGGATGGTGCAGCCGCGCCAGCTGTCGCCCAGCAGGACCAGGACGGAATCGGTGACCGCCTGACCCGACAGGCTGGTGCCGGCGGCGCGGAAGGTCACCGGGGTCTTCAGCTCCCGGCAGAGGTTGAGCAGCCGCACCACCTCGCCCTCGGCCTCGACGATGGCGACGATCTTCGGGATCAGGCGGTAGAAGCTGCCGTCGGTCCCGTAGGCCAGCGTGCGCAGCGGGTCGGTGACGAGGCGTTCGTCCGGCATGAACTCCCGGAGGGCCGCGTGCAGGCGGTCATAGGGCGCGGGCAGCATCGGTTCTCGGGGCCTCCGGATCTGGGACCGCGCGACGACTCCTCCGTGATCGCCGGTCCGGGTTGCGGGTGCTGGGGCGACGTTTGTTTCCGCCCGTCAGACGGACGGCTTGTTGTGTGCCACAGTCAGTACGTCGGATAATCGATTTGCTTGGTGGCCGCAATGGTAAAATGAATTGACCAAACCCAGCGCTGCGCTGGTGCAATGCACAAAGAAAGCGGCGCCACCCGACCGGATGGAAGGCCGAGCGGCGCCGTAGGGAATAAAGCTCGGCAGTGGATGCCCCCCCCTTCTCCCCGGGGGGAGGAGAAGGGGGTTCAGGCTTCGACGCTTACGGGATCATCCAGGGCAGGATGTAGGCCTGAATCATCGTGATGACACCGATGATCGCGACGAAGAACAGGCTGTGCTTCACGGTGAAGCGGAACAGCTCGGACTCGCGGCCGACCAGACCCACCGCGGCGCAGGCCACGGCGATCGACTGTGGGGAGATCATCTTGCCGGTGACGCCGCCGGTCGTGTTGGCCGCGACCATCAGCACGTCGGACACGCCCACCTGCTGCGCCGTGGTGGCCTGCAGGCCGCAGAACAGCGCGTTGCTCGACGTGTCGGACCCGGTCAGGAACACGCCCAGCCAGCCCAGGATCGGAGAGAAGAACGGGAACAGGAAGCCCGTGCCGGCCAGCAGCAGCGCCAGGGTCGAGGACAGGCCCGAGTAGTTGGCGATGAAGGCGAAGGCCAGGACCATGCCGATCGAGTAGATCGGGCGCTTCAGCTCGCTGACCGTCTCGACGAAGGTCTTCACGCCGTCGGCCGGGCGCATCTTCAGCATGACCATCGTGATGATCGCGGAGATCAGGATGGCCGTGCCGGTGGCCGCCAGCAGGTCGAGCTTGTAGACGGCGTCGATGGGCTTCGGCGAGGCGACGATCGGGGCGGCCTTGAGGACCAGCTTGTCCAGCCCGGCGATCGGGAAGTACAGCACCGTGTCGGCCAGCGCGCCGCCCTTGGCGAACAGGGCCTTGAAGGGCTTCAGGCTCCAGATCGTGACGATCACGGTCAGGATCAGGAAGGGCGACCAGGCCTTGGCGATCTCACCGGCGCTGTAGCCGCGCTGGGCGCTGAACTCGCTCGACGCCATGGCGCCGACCGACTGCGGCACCGGACCCGACGCCAGCGGGGAGTTGGCGAAGCGGAAGATCGCCTTCGGCTTCCAGAACTTCAGGAAAACGGTGATGCTGACGAGGCTGACCAGCGCGGAGGTGATGTCCGGCAGCTCCGGCCCGATGAAGTTGGCGGTGAAGTACTGGGTGACGGCGAAGGTGCCGCCGGCGACAAGGATGGCGGGCCAGGTCTCGCGCACGCCCTTCCAGCCGTCCATGATCATGATGATCCAGAAGGGCACGAAGACGGACAGCAGCGGAAGCTGGCGGCCGGCCATGGCGCCGATCTTGAACGGGTCGAGCGAGGTGACCTGACCGGCGACGATGATCGGAATGCCCATGGCGCCGAAGGCCACCGGGGCGGTGTTGGCGATCAGGCAGAGACCGGCGGCGTAGAGCGGGTTGAAGCCCAGCCCGACCAGCAGCGCCGCGGTGATGGCGACCGGAGCGCCGAAGCCCGCCGCACCTTCCAGGAAGGCGCCGAAGGAGAAGCCGACCATCAGCATCTGAAGCCGCTGGTCCTCGGTGATCGACACCACCGACGAGCGGATGATCTCGAACTGACCGGTCTTGACCGTGATCTTGTAGAGGAACACGGCGGCCACGATGATCCAGGCGATGGGCCACAGGCCGTAGAGGAAGCCGTATCCGGCGGACGCCAGCGCCATGCCGACCGGCATCTTGTAGAACAGGATGGCGACGGCCAGCGAAATGGCGACGGTGATGGTGCCCGCGATGTGGCCCTTCATGCGCAGGACGGTCAGCGCGATGAAGAAGAAGATGATCGGCAACGCGGCCACAAGTGCCGAAAGCCAAAGGTTACCCGCGGGATCGTAGACTTGTGTCCAGGGCTGCATGTTTCCTACCTATGCCGCAGATTCTCGGTTCTGCGCTTTGGCCAGCGACCATGAGTGGAGCCCGGATCCGCGCGTCTTATCAGGACGCGTGCCGCCTGTCATTCCACGACCGATCGGCCATGGAGATCAGTTTTTTCTTGGGTTGGGCTCCGGTCAAAACTTATGACCAAAGGCCCAGAACGGATACATTGGGTCGCAATGGTTGGCAATAGGGAAAATTCAATTTACCGTCAGCGTGGCGAGGGACTTTTTCTTGCCCATGGTATTACCACCTGACCCCTTCGGTGGTGGCGTGGTCGGGAAACGGTGCCACGGGGCTCGCTGGGGCTGGACGTACGAAAGCCGTGACGATATCTAACCTTCTGGACCGGGCGGGATTTCTGCGGATGCAGGGCAAGGGGCAAGGCAAGGGAATGATAAAGCCGGCCAAATTGGCGGACGCCATCGCTGACCATCTGGAGACGCTGATCCGGGAAGGCGTTCTGCGTCCGGGGGAGAAGCTGCTGCCGGAACGGGATCTGGCGCTCAAGCTGGACGTCTCGCGCCCGTCGCTGCGCGACGCGCTGGAGAAGCTGGAGGAGCGCGGGCTGCTCGTCTCCGGGCGCAACGGCACGCACATCGCGCAGTTCCTGGCGCCCATCGCCGCCCCGCTGGCGGCGCTGCTGCAATCCGATCCGGACGCGCCCTTCCATTATCTGGAGTTCCGCAGCTCCATCGAGGCGGCCGCCGCCAAGCTGGCCGCGCAACGGGCGACCGACCTCGACCGCAAGGCGATCCGCGCCCTGGCCCAGCGCATGCGCGACGCCCATGGGAAGGACGACCCGTCGGAAGAGGCCGACGTGGACGCTCAGCTTCATCTCGCCTTCTACGAGGCGGCGCACAACACGGTGATGCTGCACATCATGGGCGCGCTGTCGGAGATGCTGCGCAACGACGTGTTCTACAACCGCGACCGGCTCTACACCCGGCCCGGCGTGCGCGACCTGCTGCTGGATCAGCATCTGGCCATAGTCGACGCGGTGCTGGCCGGCGATGCCGAAGCCGCCCATGCGGCGGCGGAGGCGCATGTGATGTTCACGCTGCACACTCTGCGTGAAATCCGCGAGGACGACACGCGGCTGGAGGCCTCCCTACGCCGGATCGGGCGCACCGACCTGATCGAAACCGCCGAACGGACCTGAGCCCCGTTCGGTCGTCCATCATTCGGGAACCCGAGGGCCGTTCTCGGTTTTACACGGCTGTAGGCCAAGGGAGGTCCAGCCGTGCCCACCGCAACGCCACTTGCCGAAACGCTGCCGTCCATCATTCCCTATTGCGGCGCACCGCCGGTGCCGGAAGGGTTTTGGAGCGCTTGGAACGGCGATCCGGTCCTGCTGTCCGTCTTCGCCCTGGCCGCCGTGGGATACGCGGCGCTGGTCAAGCGGCATGGGGCGGGCATGGCCTCCCACCAGCCCTGGTGCTTCGCCGCCGGGTGGCTGGTGCTGTTCGCCGCCTTCGTGTCGCCGCTGTGCAACCTGACCTCCGCCCTGTTCTCGGCGCGGGTGGTCCAGCATCTCCTGACCATCCAGGTCGCGGCGCCCCTGCTGGTCCTGTCCTGGCCGATGGGCGCGGTGCGCTGGCCCAACTGGGCGCGGATTCTGGCGTCACCCTTGGCGGTTCCAGAGATCGCCTGGGGTCTGTTCGGGCTGTTCCTCTGGGTGTGGCACCTGCCGGGACCCTACATGGCGGCGCTGCGTTTCGACGCGGTGCTCTGGGTCATGCACGCCAGCCTGCTCGTCGGCGCGGTCGCCGCGTGGCGGACGGTGCTGGCCCCGGACGGCCCGGCGATGCGGGGAAGGGGGCTGCTGTCGGCCTTCGGCACCTCGGTCCATCTCGCCATCCTGGCGGCTCTGCTGATCTTCGCTCCGCAGCCGCTGTTCGTCTACCATCTCGACACGACGGCGCCCTGGGGCTTGTCCGCCCTGGCCGACCAGCAACTCGGCGGCCTCATCATGGGAGTCGTCGGGGCGGCGGTCTATGTGGCGGTCAACCTCTACGCCCTGGCGCGCTGGCTGATGGTGCCCGAGCGGCAGCGCACATAAAGAAAAACCCCGGCCCTTGGCAGGCCGGGGTTCTCGTTTCGCCTCAGGCTCAGTGGACCGCGGCGCTGCTGCGTCCGCCGCCGCTGCCCGTCAGGGCGAAGCCCAGCGGCGGGCGTTCCGGGGCCTTGAAGCCGGTGGCGCGGTCCTCCTCGACGGGAACGCCGTCCAGGGTCAGGCGACCGTCCCGCGCCGACAGGTGCAGGGTCGAGCGCTCGTCCACCTCGCCGTCGAGCAGCCGTTCGGCGATGGGGTCCTCCACCAGATTCTGCACCGCCCGCTTCAACGGACGGGCGCCGAAGGCCGGGTCCCAGCCGAGGTCGGCGAGCCGGGCGCGGGCCGCGTCGTCGGCGGTCAGCGACAGGCCACGCTCGGCCAGACGGTCGGCGACGCGGGCGAGCTGGATGTCCACGATGTGGGCCATCTGCTCGCGTCCCAGCCGGCGGAAGATCAGCACGTCGTCCAGCCGGTTGAGGAATTCCGGCCGGAAGGCGCGGCGCACCGCGTCCATCACCTCGACCCGCGCGCCCTCCAGGCTGTCGTCCTCGCCGAGCGCCGTCAGGGCGTCCGCCCCCAGGTTCGACGTCATGATCAGGATCGCGTGGCGGAAGTCCGCCGTGCGGCCCTGCCCATCGGTCAACCGCCCGTCGTCGAGCGCCTGGAGCAGCACGTTCAGCACGTCCGGATGGGCCTTCTCCACCTCGTCCAGCAGGACGACCTGATAGGGCCGGCGCCGGATCTTCTCGGCCAGCGTGCCGCCGTCGTCATACCCGACATAGCCCGGAGGCGAGCCGATCATGCGGGCGACGGAGTGCTTCTCCATGTACTCCGACATGTCGACGCGGGTGACCGCGGTCTCGTCGTCGAACAGGAAGGCGGCCAGCGCCTTGGCCAGCTCCGTCTTGCCGACGCCGGTCGGGCCGAGGAACAGGAAGGAGCCGGTGGGACGGTTCGGGTCCTTCAACCCGGCCCGCGCCCGGCGCACCGCCTTGGACACGGCGCGCACGGCCTCGGCCTGACCGACGACGCGCTCGGCCAGCCGGTCCTCCATGCCCTTCAGCCGCTGCCGCTCGCTGTCCAGCATGCGGTCCACCGGAATGCCGGTCCAGCGGGTGACCACGGCGGCGATGTCCTTCGCCGTCACCTCCTCCCGCTCCGCGTTGGCGCGGGATTCGGCCTCGGCCAGACGCTTCTCCAGGTCGGGGACGACGCCGTAGGCCAGCTCGCCGGCCTTCGCCCAGTCGCCGTCGCGCTGCGCGTGCTCCAGCTTGGTGCGGGCCTGGTCCAGCTCCTCCTTCAGGCGGCGGCCCTCGGTGCGCCGGGACTGGCCGACGCGCCATTCCTCTTCCATGGCGGTCAGCTTCGCCTCGTCCACCGCGAGTTCGGACTCCAGCTTGTGCAGCCGTTCCTGGGACGCGGCGTCCGGCTCCGACTTCAGGGCCTCGCGCTCGATCTTCAACTGGGCGACGCGGCGGCCGACGGCGTCCAACGCCTCCGGCTTGCTGTCGATGGCCATGCGCAGGCGGCTGGCCGCCTCGTCGACGAGGTCGATGGCCTTGTCGGGCAGGCGGCGGTCGGCGATGTAGCGGGCCGAGAGCTGCACCGCCGCGACCACCGCCGCGTCGGCGATGCGCACGCCGTGGTGCACCTCGTACTTGCCCTTGATGCCGCGCAGGATCGACACGGCGTCCTCGTCGGACGGCTCGTCGACGTTCACCGGCTGGAAGCGGCGGGCGAGTGCCGCGTCCTTCTCGATGTATTTGCGGTACTCGTCCGGCGTGGTGGCGCCGACGCAGCGCAGCTCGCCGCGCGCCAGCGCGGGCTTCAGCATGTTGGCGGCGTCCATCGCGCCGTCCGTGCGGCCGGCGCCGATCAGCGAGTGCAGTTCGTCGATGAACAGGATGATGCGGCCCGCCGCCTGCTGCACCTCCGCCAGGACGGCCTTCAGCCGCTCCTCGAAGTCGCCGCGGAACTTGGCACCGGCCAGCAGGGCGGTGAGGTCGAGCGCGAGCACGCGCCGGTCCTTCAGCCCCTCCGGCACGTCGCCGGAGGCCAGCCGCTGGGCCAGCCCTTCCACCACGGCGGTCTTGCCCACGCCGGGCTCGCCGATCAGGACGGGGTTGTTCTTGGTGCGCCGGGCCAGGACCTGGATGGTCCGCCGGATCTCGTCGTCGCGCCCGATCACCGGGTCGAGACGGCCCTGGCGCGCCTCTTCCGTCAGGTCGCGGGCGTATTTGGCGAGCGCCTCGCCCATCTGGGAATCCTCCTGCCGGTCGGCGGGGCGGTTCTTGCTCAGCGTCTCGACGCCTTCGACCAGCACCGCGGGATCGACACCGGCGCGGTGGAACAGCGCGCGGGTGCTGCCGCCCTGGGCAGCCAGCGATTCGAGAAGCCGTTCGGGGGAGACGAACTTGTCGCCGGCGCCCCGGGCCGCTTCGACCGCGTTTTGAAGCACGCTGGCGAGCGCCGGGGACATGAAGATCGGGTGCGGCCCTTCGCCATCCACACGGGTCTGGCGGTCGAGGGTTTCCTCAGCGGCGGTCTTCAAAAGCTCGGGATCGCCGCCGGCATCGCGGATCAGCTTGGCGGGCACGCCGTCGGCGTCCTCGACCAGGGCCTTCACGAGATGTTCGGGGACGAGCTGTTGGTGGCGTCCGGCGAGAGCCGCCAGTTGCGCAGCCTGGATGACGCCGCGCGCACGGTCGGTGAACAGACCGAAGTCCATCAGGCACTCCGTTCGTTATGGTTCCCGCCCTTTGCGAAGGCGCGGGAAGACGGCCTGTGTGGCCCGCACCATGCGCGGCCCCGGTCGCCTCAAGGGAACAGATGGGCAGGGGTATCGCCGCGATCAAGACGGCCGGCAAGACGGTGGGGCAAGGCTGTTCTGCGCCAGAAGTGTCCCACTATATGAACAATGATTTATTTATTTGACACACTCTGTACGCCTTCATAAAGTGGTGGCAACTGATATGCCAGATATCGAACAAGAACGCGGGAGGGGGGATATGGCCGGCATCGGAGCAAATCCGCTCGATGCACAAGCGTCGCCGGAGAAGCCGCAGGCGTCCGGAACCCAGACGCTGATGCGCGGCCTCGCCCTCCTGGAATGCGTGGCGGCGGGCATCGGTGACGTGAAGGGCATCGCCGCCCGGCTGGGCACGCCGCGCAGCACCACCCACCGGATGCTCAACAGCCTGACCCAGGACGGCTATCTGCATCACGTGCCCTACAAGGGCTATCTGCTGGGGCCGAAGCTGATCGCGCTCGGCATGCGCGCGCTGGAGCAGCGCCCGCTGGTCGCCATCGCCCGCCCGCACATCGAGGAGCTGGCCCGCCAGACCGGCGACACCGTCCATCTCGGCGTCGTCGAGGGGGCGGAGGTCTTCTACCTCGACAAAATTCCGAACACGCGCGGGCTGGAGATGCGGTCGCGCATCGGCCTGCGCATGCCGCTGGCCTCCACGGGGCTGGGCAAGGCGCTTCTCCTCGGCCTGCCGCGCGAGCGCTGGCCGGAGCTGTACGACCACGCGCTCCGCCTGACCGCGGCGGCGCCGGAACGGCCCCCGCTGGCGCCCTGGCCGGAGTTCGAATCCCGGCTGGCCGCCTATGTGGATCGCGGCTGGTCCTTCGACCTTGAAGAAAACGAAATCGGCATCCGCTGCGTCGGCGCGCCGATCCGTGACGTCCGCAATCAGGTGGTCGCCGCCATCAGCGTGGCGAGCGCCGTGCCCTACATGCCGGACGAACGGATGGAGGAGCTTGGACCGGTCGTCCGGGCCGTCGCCGACGCGATTTCAAAGGATTTGGGATGGAAACGGGACGAACGGGCGTCGGGGCATCGCTGATCGCCCTCGACTGGGGAACGTCGAGCCTGCGCGGCTTCCTGATGGGCGGCGACGGGCGGGTGCTGGACCAGCGCGCCAACGCGCATGGCATCCAGAACCTGCCGGTGCCCGGCATTGCCGGCTTCGAGCAGGCCTTCGCTGACCTGTGCGGCGGCTGGATGGCCGCCCATCCGGGGTTGCCGATCGTGGCCGGCGGCATGGTCGGCAGCGCCCAGGGCTGGCGCGAGGCTCCCTATGTCCGCTGCCCCGCCGATACGACGACCCTGGCCTCGCAGGCCATCGCCGTGGAGAGCGCGTCGGGAGCCCGCATCCTGATCGCGCCGGGCGTCCTCTACGACCCGCCGAGCGGCCCGCCGGACATCCTGCGCGGCGAGGAGATCCAGATCGCCGGCGTGCTGGCCGATCGTTCCGACTGGGGCCGCGACGCCTGCATGGTGCTGCCCGGCACCCATTCAAAATGGGTGGAGATCGTGGGCGGGCGCATGATCCGCTTCTCCACCTACATGACCGGCGAGACCTTCGCCGTGCTCTGCAAGCACTCGATCCTCGGCCGGCTGATGCCGGCGGACGCCGCCCCGGCGGAGGCCGAGTCCGACGCCGCTTTCGCCGAAGGCGTGCGGGCGGCGCAGGCCAGCGGGCCGGGCGACTTCACGCACCAGATCTTCGCCGCGCGCACGCTCGGCATCACCCGCCGCATGCCGGCGGAGCTTCTGAAGGACTACCTGTCCGGTTTGCTGATCGGGCACGAGCTGGTCTCCGGCCTCGGCCACATGCGCAACGAGCTGCACGACGGCCGTCCGCTGCTGCTGATCGGCGAGGGCGCGCTCTGCCGCCGCTACGTGCGCGGCCTGGAGCTGCTGGGCGTCGAGCCCACCGACCGGCTTGAGAACACCGCCCCGCGTGGGCTTTTCCAGTTTGCCGTTGCCGCCGGCCTGATCGCGCCGGTGGGGGAGTGACGAACATGTCGGATGATTCCCTGAAGGCCCGCTTCGACGCCGCCTTTTCCGCCCTGCCGCTGGTCGCCATCCTGCGCGGCCTGACCCCCGCGGAGGCGGAAGGCGTCGCGCAGACGCTCTACGACAGCGGCTTCCGCATGATCGAGGTGCCGCTGAACTCGCCCGATCCGTTCGACAGTATCGCCGCCGTCCGCCGGCTGCTGCCGCGCGACGCGCTGGTCGGCGCCGGCACGGTCCTGGCGGTGGAGCAGGTGGCCCGGCTCAAGGAAATCGGGGCCGATCTGGTCGTCATGCCGCACGCCGACACCGCGGTGATCCGCGCCGCCAAGGCCGCGGGGTTGGTCAGCCTGCCCGGAATCGCCACTCCGACGGAAGCTTTCGCAGCGCTGTCAGCCGGGGCCGACGCCCTGAAGATCTTCCCGGCGGAGCTGGTCGGCCCGCGCGTCATCAAGGCGATGCGCGCGATCCTGCCCGCCGGCACCCGCCTGCTGCCCGTGGGCGGCATCGCCCCGGACACCATGGCGCCGTTCCTGGAGGCCGGCGTGGCCGGCTTCGGGCTGGGGTCCGCGCTCTATGCGCCGGGCCTGTCCGCCACAGAGGTCGGCGAGCGGGCGAACGCCTTCGTCGCCGCGTGGCGGCGCCTCAACCCGCGCTGACCGATCCTCGGCATCAGCGGACCATCCCGCGGCCGGTCGCAGAACGCGCCGCGAACCTTTTCCTCCCCCTCCTCACCACAAGCAAAGTTCCAGGGAGAACGCTCATGAAGGGCTATCGTTTCGTCACCGGCGCCGTCGTCGGCGCGCTGACCTCCGCCACGATGATGGTGGCCGTCCAGGCCGCCGAGTATCCGACCAAGGCGATCGAGTTGATCGTTCCGTACGCGGCCGGCGGCGGCACCGATCTGGTGGCCCGCGCCTATGCGGACGCCGTGAACCGCCACCTGCCGCAGTCGGTGGGCGTGGTGAACAAGACCGGTGGCGGCGGTGCCGTCGGCCTGTCGGAGATCATGGCCGCCCGTCCGGACGGCTACCGCATCGGCATGGGCACCGTGGAGATCACCACCCTGCCGAACCTCGGCGTCGCCCGTTTCACGGCCGATGATTTCACCCCGATCGCCCGCCTGAACGCGGAACCGAGCGCCATCACGGTCAACGCCAACGCGCCGTGGAAGACCATCGAGGAGTTCCTGGCCCACGCCAAGGAGAATCCGGGCAAGGTGCGCATCGGCAACTCCGGCACCGGCGCCATCTGGCACCTCGCCGCCGAGGCCCTGGCGACCAAGTCGGGCCTGAAGTTCAGCCACATTCCGTACGATGGCGCCAACCCGGCGGTCACCGCGCTTCTCGGCAACCACATCGAGGCGGTCAGCGTCAGCCCGGCCGAGGTGTCCAGCCACATCGCCGCCGGCACGCTGCGCATCCTGGCCGTGATGGACGATCAGCGTTCCAAGGCGTTCCCGGACGCCCCGACGCTGAAGGAAAAGGGCATCGACGTGACGGTCGCCACCTGGCGCGGCATCGTCGTTCCGAAGAAGACCCCGGCGAACGTCGTCGAGACGCTGCGCGCCGCCTCCAAGAAGGCGGTCGAGGAGCAGGGCTTCCGCGATCAGCTCACCAAGATGAACCTCAGCTACGCCTATCTGGACGGCCCGGAGTACAAGGTGGCCATGGAGAAGGACGCTGAGATGTTCAAGGTTCTGATGAAGCAGATCGGCCTCGCCAAGTAAGCCGAAACACGTAAGCCACATCCCCGGCGTGTCCCCGGCGGCCTTCGGGCCGCCGGGCGTCCGAAGGAGATTCATTCATGAGCAACGCTCCCGCTCCGGGCGGCAAGGCAGGCCTGCGCCCGCAGGACCGCCTTGCCACGCTGGTCATCGCCGCCCTGGTCATGGCGGTCGCTGTGGCCGCCATCATCGTCGCGGGTGACTTCCCGCCGACCATGCTGGAAACCGACGTCGGCCCCGCCCGCTTCCCGATCATCTTCGCCGTCGCCCTTCTGGTGCTCTGCGCGATCCTGGTCTTCAACACGCTGCGGGCGCCCGCCGCTCCTCCGGACGATCCGGCGCAGGCCGAACCCAAGGCCAGCTACGGCACCGTGGCCGTCGGCATCGTCGCGACCGCCGCCTGCCTGTACGCCATGGAGTTCGTCGGCTACGCCATCGCGACGCCCATCTACCTGTTCGGCCTGATGTGGCTGATGGGACGGCGCAACCTGATCGCGAACGCCGCCATTGCCGCCGTGCTGACCGCGCTCATCTACGCCGCCTTCGCCGTGGCGCTCAGCGTGCCGCTTCCGGTCGGGAGTCTCTTCGAATGACCCGGCCCGATCCGACCGGCCGCAACACTCCGCTGACGGAGGGGTGAGATGTACGAACTCGATATGCTTCTTCACGGCGCGCAGGCGCTGTTCAACCAGCCGATGGCGCTGCTGCTCGCCCTGTTCGGCGTGACGCTGGGCATCATCATCGGTGCGCTGCCCGGCCTGACGGCGACGATGGGCGTGGCCATCCTGCTGCCCTTCACCTTCGGCATGGACCCCCTGTCGGGCCTGCTGATGATTTCCGGTGTCTTCTTTGGCGGCATCTACGGCGGGTCGGTCACCGCCATCCTGCTGAAGATCCCCGGCACCCCCGCCGCGGCGGCCACCGCCATCGATGGATTCGAGCTGACCAAGAAGGGGCAGGCCGGCATCGCGCTGGGCACCGCCACCTTCTCGTCCTTCCTGGGCGGCACGGCCAGCGTGTTCGTGCTGATCTTCCTGGCTCCGGTGCTGGCCCGCTTCGCGCTGGAGTTCAGCGCGTCGGAGTCCTTCGCGCTGGCCGTCTTCGGCCTGTCGATCATCGCCAGCATCTCGGGCGTGTCGGTCATCAAGGGCCTGATCTCCGGCTTCCTCGGCCTGCTGCTGGCGACGGTCGGACTCGACCCGATGGGCGGTTTCCCGCGCTACACCGGCGGCTACACCGAGCTGTTCAACGTGCCCTTCATCCCGGTGATGATCGGGCTGTTCGCCGCCGCCGAAGCCTTCAAGTCGCTGGAGGACCCGCAGGTCCGCGCCGGCATGGCCGCGGCGCTGGACCGCATCATTCCGCCCTGGTACGTGTTCCGCCGCCAGCTGGGCAACATCGCCCGCTCTTCGGGCCTCGGCATCATCATCGGCATGATCCCCGGCGCCGGCGCCGACATCGCCGCCTTCGTCGCCTACAACGAGGCCAAGCGCTTCAGCAAGACGCCGGAGAACTACGGCAAAGGCGAACTGGGCGCCGTCGCCGCCTGCGAGTCCGGCGCCAACGGCTGCACCGGCGGCGCGCTGCTGACCATGCTGACGCTGGGCATCCCCGGCGACGCGGTGACCGCTGTGATGCTCGGCGCCCTGACGCTCCAGGGGCTCCAGCCCGGCCCGCTGCTGTTCAAGGACCACGCCGACCTGGTCTTCACGCTGTTTGCCGGCATGCTGGTCTGCTACGTGATGATGCTGGTGGTGGGGCTCGGCTCTCTGCGCTTCATGGGTCGCATCCTGCAGATGCCGAAGTCGGTGCTGACGCCGGCCATCCTGGCGCTGTGCATCGTCGGCACCTACGCCATCAACAACAGCATATTCGACATCTGGATCATGCTGGCCGCCGGTGTCGTCGGCTACTTCATGCAGAAGTGGGATTTCCCGGCCTCGCCCGTCGTGCTCGCCCTCATCATGGGTCCGATGGCGGAGGCGAATTTCCGCCGCGCGCTGTCGCTGTCCAACGGCAGCTACGACTTCCTCTACACCCGCCCGATCACCGCGGCCCTTCTGGCGATCGCGATCGTGACGCTGATGCTTCCGCTGCTGCGCCGCCTGTGGGCGGAGCGCTCCGGCAGCGGCCCGTCGACGATCAACCCGGCCGCCGGGAGCAGCCGCATGGGGACCCCGGAATGACCGCCGTGACCCGGATCGGCCTGGAAGCCGTCTTCGATCCCGACCTGCGCAACGGCACCGGCGAGAACCCGGTCTGGGACGCCGAGCGGGGGCTGTGGACCTGGATCGACATCCCGGCGCGGACCATCCACCGGCTCGACCCCTCCAGCGGCGCCCACCGCCGCTGGACCCTGCCGGAGATGATCGGCAGCCTCGTCCTGCGTCCGGACGGCGGCGTGGTCTGCGCCTGCGAGACCGGCGTTTTCGACGTCGACCTGCCGAGCGAGGGCGGGGAAGCGGTGGTCACCGTCCTCGCCAGCCACCGCTTCCCCAAGGAGGGCATGCGCTTCAACGACGGGCGTTGCGACCGGCAGGGGCGGTTCTGGCTGTCCAGCATGGTCATGGACATCAGCAAGGGCGACGCCTCCGGCCTGTGGCACCGCTTCACGCGGGCCGACGGGCTGACCGAGACGGGAACCGGCGGCTACATCATCCCCAACGGCTCCGCCTTCAGCCCGGACGGACGCACCCTCTACGCGTCCGACAGCCACCGCGACGTGCGGATGGTCTGGGCCTGGGACTATGACACGGACGCCGGCACCGCCACCAACCGCCGCCCCTTCGTCGACATGCGGGCGATGGTCGGCCGTCCCGACGGCGCCGCGGTGGATGTGGACGGCTGCTATTGGATCTGCTGCCTGGACGAGGGCTGCATCAAGCGCTTCACCCCGAGCGGCGCGTTGGACCGCCGGATCGAAGTGCCGATGCGCAAGCCGACGATGTGCGCCTTCGGCGGGCCGGACCTGCGGACGATGCTGGTGACCTCGCTCAGCCGCGGGCCGGCGGACCTTGCCGAGGACCCGCATGGCGGGCGCGTCCTGATGTTCGATCCCGGCGCCCAGGGCCTGCCGGAACCCCGCCTGACTGTTTGAACCTTCTCCCCGGAGGGGGGAGGGAACGTCAAGACCAAGACACGAGAGGCAAGGAATGTTTGACGATCTCAAGGGCAAGCGCGTTCTCATCACCGGCTCCACGCAGGGCATCGGCCTTGCGGCGGTGGAGGCGTTCGCCCGCGCCGGTGCCAAGGTCGCCATGAACGGCCGCCGCACCCCGGCGGACCTGGAGGCCACGCTGGCCCGTCTGAACGGGCTGGGCGGCGAGGTCGTCTTCCTGCCCGCCGACGTGTCGGACAGCGCGGAGTGCGGCAAGCTCGTCGAGTCTTTCGTCGAGCGCTTCGGCGGCATCGACGTGCTCGTCAACAACGCGGGCGGTCTGGTCGGCCGCAAGCCGCTGCCGGAGATCGATGACGACTTCTTCGACGCGGTGACCGACCTGAACTCGCGCTCCGCCCTGATGGTGACCAAGCATGCCCTGCCGCACCTGAAGGCCGCCGCGGCGCAGAACGGCACCACCTCGTCGGTGATCCTGGTCGGTTCGGTCGCCGGCTACACCGGCGGCGGGCCGGGCGCCGGCCTGTATGGCGCGGCCAAGGCGTGGCTGCACAACATCCAGAAGAACTGGGTGGCCTTCCACACCAAGGACGGCATCCGCTTCAACATGGTGTCGCCGGGCACCTTCGACACGGCCTTCCACGCCGACAAGGACGAGGACACCAAGGCCCGCATCGGCTCCGGCTTTCCGATGGGCCGCTTCGGCCGTCCCGAGGAATGCGCCCCGACCTTCCTGTTCTTCGCGTCGCACGCCTGCAGCGGCTACATCACCGGTCAGGTTCTCGACGTGAACGGCGGCCAGTACATGCCGTAACGATTGGTGATTCCGTCCGCGTCCGCTTGCTCAGAGCGGGCGCGGCGGGATCGCGGCGGTGAAAGCCGCCGTCTTGAAGGCCGCCGTCTTGAAGGCCGCCGTCTTGGCGGCGATGGCCGGCAGGGTGGGGAAGGGCGCGCCGTCCTCGCACCGCAACTGCCGGGCCACCGCGTGCAGGGTGCCGTGATGACGGCGGCAGAGGATGCCGTCGGCGTCGCGGTCGTAAAGCCGGACGAACTGGACGGGCGACGCCCCGTCTTCCGCATGGACCTCCACCTCCACCAGATGGGTGCAGAAGGAGCAGGCGGTCAGCGGGTCCGTCGAGTCGAAAGCCACACCGGCCTCCAGGCAGCGCCGCGCGAAGGCTTCCAGAAGCACCGACGCGCTGTCCACCGTCTCCAGCCCGCGCAGGGCGCGCACGACGTCACGCATATGGTCGACGTCCGGCAGGATCAGCCCGGCGGCGGAATGGCGGTCGTGGATCACCAGCTTCATCATGATGCGCGCGCCGTCTCGAAGTGGGCGTCCCGGTGGTTGGTCGTGGCGCTCGCGGCGTAGCCGGGCCGGCTCGACCACACCCGCTGGCGGATGCGGATCTGCGTCCGGCAGTCCGCCGAGCAGTAGAGCGGGGCGGGTCCGCGGCCGGAGGCGCGGGTGAACGGGCGCCCGCAGCAGGCGCAATGCAGCTTGGGCGTGGAAAGGGTCTGTATCATACGGGCGTGTGTCGGCGTCGGCATGGCTGGATTCACGAGGCATTTCCAAAGTTGGACGGACTATACGGGTGGTCTGTGACAGTTTGACGGGTGGGGGCGGACTACCACTTTTTCGCGCCCCAGCCGCCGCTCGCGGACACGGAAACGCCCTTGGACGCCGGCCGGTTCCCCGGCGCGATATGGCGTCTGGTAATTTCCGTCGATGCGTAAAATGCAGTTGTCCTTCCGGCAGGAAATGAGTCGCAAAGAGAGTTGTTCTGGCGCTGGGCACCGATAAATTGTCTTTGACGATAAAAAATCGCGTTGTAAGGTCCCTTTGGGCGGGCGAGGGTGTTTCTGCAGGCTGGTGATGCGCTGGTTGTGGCCGGCGCCGCCAACCGGGGAAGTGCCGGATCGTCCTCTTCCGCCGCAAGAGGAAGGGGCGGACATGGGAGCACCGACGAAGGCGACGATTCTCATCGTGGATGACACCGCCGACAACCTGTCGCTGCTGAGCAGCCACCTGAAATCCATTTACGCGGTCAAAACCGTGAACAACGGCGATGCGGCGCTGCGCATCGCCTTTTCCGACCAGCCGCCGGATCTGATCCTGCTCGACGTCATGATGCCGAGCATGGACGGATATGAGGTGTGCCGCCGCCTGAAGGCCGATCCGCGAACCCGCGACGTTCCGGTGATTTTCCTCACCGCCCGCACCTCGGTGGAGGACGAGAAGTTCGGGCTGGACCTGGGTGCCGTCGACTACATCAGCAAACCGATCAGCCCCCCCATCGTCCTGGCGCGGGTGAAGAACCACCTGTCTCTGAAGGCCACCGCCGACTCGCTGCGGGCCACCGTCGAGGAGGTGCGCGCCGCCCACAGCCGGCTGGAGGAGACGCAGCAGCACCTGATCCAGACGGAGAAGATGGCGGCGCTGGGCCTGCTGGTGTCCGGCGTCGCGCACGAGATCAACACGCCGATCGGCGTGGCGCTGACCGCGGTGTCCCATCTCTCCGGTCTGGTCGAATCGCTGGCCTCGCAGTTCCAGAGCGGGGCGATCCGCAAGTCCGACCTTGCCCGCTTCCTGGAGAACGCGCGGGAAGGGACGTTGCTGGTGACCACCAACATCGTGCGCACCGCCAACCTGATCCAGAGCTTCAAGCAGGTCGTGGTGGACCGTGCCGGATCGGAGCGGCGGGTGTTCGATCTCAAGGACTATCTTTCCGACGCGCTGTTCGGGCTGGACCCGCATCTGCGCGAGGCCGGGCATAGCCTCATGGTGTCCTGCCCCGCCGGCCTGACCATCGACAGCCATCCCGGCCCGCTGTCGGAGGTGCTGTCCATTCTGATCCGCAACGCCGTGGCCCACGCCTTCCGGCCGGGGCAGAGCGGGCGCGTGACCCTGTCGGTCATGCCGCGGGACGAGGATTGGGTGGAACTGCGCCTGTCCGACGATGGCAGGGGGATCGATCCGGAGCATCTGCCCAAGCTGTTCGATCCCTTCTTCACCACCCGCCGGGGCATCGAATTTCCGGGGCTGGGGCTCTACATCGCCTTCAACCTCGTTCATCAGGTCCTTCAGGGGACGATCGACGTGGAAAGCCTGTCCGGCGGCGGCGCCAGCTTCGTCATCCGCATGCCGCGGCGCGTGTCCGCCCTGGCCGAAGCGTCCGCCTGAGGCCAACTCGCCAGGGCGCGGCTCGCGCGGATGACCGCGGTCAGGGCACCGGGATAAGCGCGGCCACCCGCCGCAGCACCGCCGGAGGATCGACCGGCTTGGCGATGTAATCCACCGCCCCCAGGGCGAATCCGCGCTCCCGGTCGGCCTCGTCGGCCCGGCCCGTCAGGAAGATCACCGGGATGCTCCGGGTTCCCGGCGCTTCCTTCAGGGCGGCGCAGACCTCGTAGCCATCCATCTCCGGCATCACCACGTCCAACAGGATCAGGTCGGGCGCCGGAACCGCCGCGGCGATTTCCAGCGCCTTGCGCCCGTTGTTGGCCACCTTGACCTTGTAGCTCTCCTTCAGCAAGCCGCTCAGCAGCTTGAGGTTGTCCGGCGTGTCGTCGACGATGAGGATCGTGGGCTTCGGCGCCGCGGGAAGCGATGCGGGCGATGCGATGTCCATGGGAAACTTCCGATATGGGGGAGCCGGCGAGGCCGGCGTCGGTTCAGGCTTGGGCGGTTATGCCGCGGTCGGTCAGGGCCGCGTCCAGGGCGGCGGCGGCCTCGTCGAAGTCGAAATTGCGGATCTGGCCGGCGATGGTCTCGAACCGGTTCGGGAAGGCGGCGCGCAGAAGGTCGGCGTTCGCGGCCAGCGCTTCCTCCGCGTCGGGGTCGCTGTCGAGCAGAAGCTGGCGGAGCCGATCGCACAAAGCGTGGAGTTCGACCGCATCCACCGCGGCGGGCTGGGCGGTGGACGGCGCGGTGTCGCCTGTTGGAGCCAACGCCGCTTCCAGATGGGCAAGAAGGGCGCCCAGCGGCGGCTCCAACGCGGCCAACCGCTCGTCGATCTCCGGGCGTGGCCGGGCGTCGCGGATGACCGTCTCCAGATCGGTGGCGGCATCCTGGACGGGGTGGGCGCCGATGTTGCCGGCGGTTCCCTTCAGCGTGTGGGCGTGACGCTCCGCCGCGGCGAGGTCACCGGCGTCCAGCGCGCCGCGGATGGCGGTCACCACCTCGCGCTGACCGGCGGCGAACTTGCGCAGCAGGTCGAGGTAGAGACGTTTCTTGCCCAGCACCCGCGACAGGCCGGTGACGGTGTCCAACCCGGGAACACCGGCCGGCAGGTCGCCCTCGTCGTCCGCAACGGGCGTGGGGAGGGGAGCGGGGGCGTCGGCGCCGAGCCCCGGGCGGGGCACGATCCAGGTCAGCAGGGTGGTCCACAGCGCATCCGGGTCGATGGGCTTGGCCAGATAATCGTTCATGCCGGCGTCCAGGCAACGCTCGCGGTCGGCCTGCATGGCGTTTGCGGTCATCGCGACGATGGGCAAATCGGCGAAGCCCAGCCGGCGGATTTCCAGGGTCGCGGCGACGCCGTCCATGACCGGCATCTGCATGTCCATCAGCACGAGGTCGTAGTGGGCCGCCTGCACCATGTCCACGGCGATGGCGCCGTTCTCCGCGACCTCCACCGCCAGCCCGGCATCGCCCAGCAGTTCGCAGGCCACCTGCTGGTTCAGGTCGTTGTCCTCGGCCAGCAGGATGCGGGCGCCGCGCAGGCCCGACAGGTCGGCGGTGGACGCGGCGGCCGGCACCGGAAGAGCGTCCGCGGCCTGTTCGTCGGCGCCCAGGACCCGCATGATGCCGTCGAACAGCGCCGACGGGTTGACCGGCTTGAACAGCACCTCTTCGATGGCCGTGTTCTCGGCGCCTTTCAGCACCTCTTCCCGGCCATAGGAGGTGACCATGATGTGGTGGGGGGCTTGGTCCAGCTCCAGCGCGGCGAGACCGGCAGAGGTCTCCAAGCCGTCCATGCCCGGCATCTGCCAATCCAGAAGAACGACACGGAAGGGCCGGCCCTCGCGCGCCGCGAACCGGGCCGCCTGGATGGCGGCGGGGCCGGAGTCCACGGCTTCGGCGGTGAAGGACATGGCCGAGAGCATGTCGGTCAGCACGACGCGGGCGTTCTCGTTGTCGTCAACCACCAGACAGCGCAGGCCGCGCAGGTCGGGCCGCGGCAGCAGCACGCGGCGCGGCTTGTCGCGGCCCAGCCGGGCGGTGAACCAGAAGCAGGAGCCGCGGCCCGGCGCGCTGTCCACCCCGACCGACCCGCCCATCAGTTCCGCCAGCCGCTTGGAGATCGCCAAGCCCAGGCCGGTTCCGCCATACTTGCGGGTGGTCGAGGCGTCGGCCTGCTGGAAGCTCTGGAAAAGCTGATGTTTCTGTTCGTCGCTCAGACCAATTCCGGTGTCGCGCACCTCGAAGCGGACGAGCAACTCGCTCCCGGCCTCCTCCTCCAGCCGGACGATGATAGCGATCTCGCCGCGCTCGGTGAACTTGACCGCGTTGTTGGCATAGTTGACCAGGATCTGCCCGATGCGCAGCGGATCGCCGATCAGGTCGCTGGGGACGGTCTGGGCGACGTCGAAGATCAGCTCCAGCCCCTTGGCCGCGGCCTTTTCCGCGATGAGATCGGCCAGCGTGCCCAGCACCTTGTCGAGGTGGAAGCCGGTGCGCTCGACGCTCAGCTTCCCGGCCTCGATCTTGGAGAAGTCCAGGATGTCGTTGATGATGCCAAGCAGATGCTGGCCGGACTGGCTGATCTTGAGGACGTAGTCGCGCTGGCGCGGCGTCAGGTCGGTCTTCAGAGCCAGATGCGACAGGCCGATCACCGCGTTCATCGGGGTGCGGATCTCGTGGCTCATGTTGGCGAGGAAACTGGCCTTCGCCTGGGACGCCGCCTCCGCCCGGTCGCGGGTCAGGCGCAGCTCCTCGGCCTGGGTGCCCAGCCGGACGACGGCGTTCAGGATGCTGTCCAGCTCCTGCGTGCGGGCGCCGGGAAGCCGGATGTCGCGCTCGCCCTCGCCGATGCGACGCAGGCCGTCGGCGGCGGACAGCAGCGGCCGCACCACATGGCGGCGGATCAGCAGCCCGGCGGCGATGAAGATCGCCAGAACCGCGACGAAGGCGAACTGGATGACCTGCGACACCAGACGGGTGCGCTCCTGGATCTGGCCCAGGCGTCCGGCCGTCAGTTCGGTCACGTCGACGAGCAGCCGGTCACCGACCGTGTTCAACTCCACCAGGGTCTGCGCCCATGTCTCGGCGAGGCGTTCCTCCTCGGCGGACGGGGCGGTGTCGCCGGCGGGGACGTTCTCCGACCGTCGCGCCTTTGCCGAGGAGACCTGCCGGATGACCGAATAGGCGTCCGTCACCTGCCGCTTCAGGGAGGGATCGAACTGGAAGGTCGGGTGGAAGGCCAGCGCCTGAGCGGCCAACAGGGCCTCGCGACGGCGGCGCGGGTCGTCGGCGGAAAGGACGATCGCCCCCGACTGCTTCAGCCGCTCCAAATTTACGACGGCGCGCTGGCGTTCCAGGATCAGCGGCACCATGCGGTCCTGGCTGTCGGCGGCCAGCCGTTCCATCTTGCCCTGTTCCGCGACGATCCCGAGGAAGAGCAGACCGATCAGCGCCAGCAGGACCGCGCCACCGGTGAGAATCGCCGGCTGCAGCCGTACGCGGGGATGCCTGCGGTCGCGGGCGGAGGCCATGGCCAGTTCCGGATCAGTAAATGTCGAAGGGGAAATAATTGCGGTTGATCCGCTGGTAGGTGCCGTCGTTGCGCAAGGCCGTCAGGGCCCGGTCCACCGATGCCTTCAACGCGTGCTGGCCGGGCGGAAAGATGATGTGCACGGTTCCGCCCAGCCCGTCCTCGGACATCGGGGTGCCGATGGTCTCGAAACCCTCGCCGGCGTCGGACAGGAGGAAATGCACCACATTCAGAGTCGGGCCGATGGCCATCTCGCTCTTGCCGTTGCGTATGGCGTTCCACAGGTCGTCGAGCGTGGAAACGGGCACCAGATTGGCCTGCAGCGACGGATCGGCGTCGGCCAGACGGACCAAGAGCGCGTGCTGACGCGAGCCACGGATGGCGGCGATGCGCCGGCTGCGGATCGCCTCCTCCAGGCTCAGTTCCGGCATGCCCCGGTGCCCGACCAGACTGGTGCTGGACCGCCAATAGGGAATCGAGAACAGAAGCCGCTGCTCCCGGTCCGGCGTGCGCAGCACGTTGCCGAAGCCGATGTCGTAGCGGCCCGCGGCGACATCGTCGATGATCTGCTTGAATGGCGCCGCGTCGAAGCTGCACACCGCACCCAACGAGCGGCACAGCTCACGCCCGAAATCGATGTTGAAGCCAACCAGCAGGCCGTCGGCGTCGCGGTCGCTGAAGGGCGGGGAATGGTCGATGACCACGATGCGCAGGAACGGTCGGTCGGTCGGGGGCGGCGCGTCCGCCCGGACCGGCTGCGGCAGCGCAAGGCCGGTCAGCAGGGCCATGACGGCCAACAGGGCGTGTGCGGTGGCGAAGCGCATGTGGAAACCCATCGCGGCCTCAGTACATCCGGAAGGGCAGGAAGCGGGAACTGATGGCGTCGTACCGCCCATCCGCGAGGATCGCGCGCAGGGCCATGTTGACGCGGTCGCGCAGTTCCTCGCGTCCCAACGGCAGGGCGATGGCGGATTCGCCACCCAGCCCGCTTTCGGTCAGCGGGTCGCCCACGACCTCCAGTGCCTCCCCCTCCGCGCTGGTCAGCAGATGGACGGTGACGGCGGTCGGGGCCAGCGCCAAGTCGACCTGGCCGTCGAGAACGGCGCGCAGCGCCTCCGCCTGATCGTCGTAGATCACGACCGTGCCGCCGATGTTCTTCGCGGTCAGATAGTCGTACTGCTTCGACCCGCGGGTGACGGAGATGCGCTTCCCCGACAGATCCGGCGCCACGCCCGGGGCCCATTCGCCGGCCCGCCCGATGTAGCTGGAGCTGGACCGCTTGTGACGGTCGGTGAAAAGGTATTTCTTCATCCGCTCCGGAGTCTTCAGAATGCTGGCGACCGCGAAGTCGGCGGCGTTGCGGTCGAGCAGGTCCAGCACCTCCGGGAACTGCAGGGCGGTGATCTCGCAGCGGATGCCCATGGTGTCGCAGAGCGCGCGGGCGATCTCCACTTCGAAGCCGGTCAGCTTGCCCTGGTCGTCCACCATGGCGTAGGGCGCCATCTTCCAGGTCAGCACCCGATAGACCTCGTCCGCGTGGGCGGAGAGCGCCGCCGGAACACAGAGCAAAATGGCAAGCCACAAGGTCGCGACGGTGCGGAACGGCATCAGACGGTGCATGGGCTGCCTCGGCAAAGCGGAAAGGCGGAACGCGGTGCCCGTTCAGCGTTTCGGCGCCGTGAACAGGCCGCATATCAATTGAATTTTTGCGCTTCTGCCGGACCATTTTCCGGCTTCGACGGCACAATACCATCGAAGACGGACAGGTCAAGCCGATCATTAAACCTAAAAGTTGTTAAACTCCTGGAACACAATACAGCGGTGATGCCGGGTGCATCGTTTTCCTCGGCCGGCTCAACTTCCGGTTATGTCCACCCCGGCGTCGTCGGTGGCGCGGGCGATGCCGGCCATGTTGTCGCTGATGGTCGTGATGGCGTCGGCGGTGACCTGCATCTGGGCCGAGATGTCGCGGACGACGGTGCTCTGCTCCTCCGTGGCGGACGCGATGGCGGCGGAGATGCCGTTCAGCTTGCGGATCGTGCCGCCGATCGAGCTGATGGCGCGGGCGGCGGGATCCGGTGGCCCCCTGCACCTGGGCGATCTGCGAGGTGATCTGCTCCGTCGCCTTGGCCGCCTGGGTCGCCAGTGCCTTCACCTCGGACGCGACCACCGCGATGCCTGCAACTATGGATTCCAAATTAACTGGTCGCAGGGGAGTGATTTAAGTAGTCATACTCTTATCGTTTGCCGCGTTGGTGATATGCGGCAGAGGCATGCATCGACTCACGGGCCTTTTGTGAACAGTTTGACCCTGATCGATTTAATTTCGGGAGCGTCAGGAGGGCGGAAATTACCAGGAAAGCCGTCGATTATCTGTCGGTTGCCTGTGTCAATTTTGAGACGTACCGTCACTTCCCTGGAAAAGTCTCGGCGCCGGATCGCTTCATTGCAATGCCCGACAGCGAATCCGAATGGTTGAAAAGGAAACTGTCTCGATGTAGTTTCCTAGGAAACTCAAGGAGGCATGTTGGCCGAATCGAAGATCAGCCCGCTCGACGCGCATCTCGGCTATTGGCTGCGCTTCGTGTCGAATCATGTGTCCCATGCCTTCGCCGCGAAGCTGGCGGGGCGGGGGGTGACCGTCGCCGAGTGGGTCGTGCTGCGCGATGTTTATGACCGCGACGGCGTGGCGCCCAGCCTGCTGGCCGACCGGCTGGGCATGACGCGGGGAGCGATCTCCAAACTGGCCGACCGCCTCGCCGCCAAGGGTCTGCTCACCCAGTCCGTCGATCCGCAAGACCGGCGTTACCAGACTCTGGCGCTCACCTCGGAAGGCCGGGCGCTGGTGCCGGATCTGTCCGCCTTGGCCGACCGCAACGATCTCGACTTCTTCGGGCACCTGGCCCCCGTCGAGCGGGCGCGGATCGAGGACACATTGAAGGGCATCGTCCGCCGGATGGGGCTGCGCTCCATTCCGATCGATTGACCGCGACGCTGACACGCAGAACGGAGAAACGTTCATGGACGCCCGAATCACAGCCATCCTGCGGGAGTGCAGCCGGGCTTCGGACGAGGAGCGCACCACCTTTCCCGAGGTCGTCGCGGCGCTGGCCGCGGCGGGGGTGGAGCGCTACCACACCGATCTCGTGCGGGCGGAGACGACCTACTATTTCCCGGACGGGATGACGGAGCGGGTGAAAACCCAATCGTCCCTCCAGCCGCCGGCCATGGACTTCCTGGCGGAAGGCGTGGAATCCGCCGTCCGCGCCATCCAGGCCGGAACGATCCGCTACGGTGGCTTCCGCGAGCGGGTGCGGCGGGCCGGCTGCGCCGGTTGGGCGGTCAGCATCGTGGGCCGGCGGGTCGTCTACTATGGCCGCAGCGGCGACAGCCACACCGAGTGGTTTCCCGGCGCCCGCTGACGACGCATTGCCGTTCCCGCCGTCACCAGCCCAGGCGGCGGGACAGCACGGGGCCGAGGTCGCCGCGCCATTCCTTCAATTCGGCCTCCGCGCGCTCGACGGCCCGCTGGTCGCGGTAGCGCTTGAGCGCGCGGTTCGCGTCGCCGCGCGCCTCCATGGCGGCCAGCCGCTTCGCCACTTCCGGCTCCGACGCCACGGCCTGCCGCCAACGTTCCAGCCGCACCTCCGCCACCGCGTCCACGATGGGCTGCAGCGCCGGCATACGGCCCAGTTTCTTCACGCCGGGCGCCAGCCGGGCCGCGGCGGCGGCGGCGGCCTCCTTGGGGATGCGAGGGAAGGCCCGCTGCACCGCCTTGGTCAGCGCGTCCTTGATGTCATCGCCGCGCTGCTTCGCCTCGGCGCCCCGGCTCAGCCGCGCGGCGGCGCGCGCCTGTTTCTTGGCGTGCCAGGACAGAATGCCGTCCGCGATCTCGCGCGCGTCGGCGTCGAGCCAGACGACGCTCCCCGCCCCGTCCGCGAGCAGGGCCTTCGCTTCGTCGGGAAGCTCCGGGTCGACAGCGGAGGCCGTTCCGGCAAGACCCAGCGCCTTCAGCGACCGCAGCGAGCGCGCCCGCCCTTCGTCGCCGGCCAGCAAAACGGATTCCGCCAGCGTTCCGCCATCCAGCAAGCTGTGCAGAAGCTCCAGGTCACCGTGTGTCCAGCGGCGGGCGGCGGTCAGCCGTTCCACCCGCAGGCGCAGCAGGTCGCGCACCGCCGGGCGGGGGGCGGCCGGAACGCAGCTTTCCACACGCCACACGCCGCTCTCGAACCGGGCGACCGCCCATTGCGCGCCATTCTCGACGGGTTGGTCGGTGGGGAAGGCGCCATCCAGGTTCCAATGGTCGCTGGCCCGCAGGCAACCTTCCGGCGGTGCCTGCCACGGCGTTCCCGGCTTGGAATAGAAGCTGGAGGCCACCGGGCTGCGCAGGACGAAGCGCCAGCCCGCGACCTCGGCGGCGAGGCTGTCGGGCATGGCGGCCGGGCGGGGCGAGTCACCCAGCTTCAAGAGGGGTTCGGGGGCATCCTGGCTGGGCTGAGAGGATTCGGGCGACGGGTGTTCAGACGGCATGACGGCTCCTTCCGGCGGCACTCTAGCACAGGGTCGAGCGGCACCCTGCAACTTTGCAGCAATGTGTCCGCTTGTCACTTTGCTAAGGCCGACGGCTAATTTTCTAAAGGCACCATCGCCATCTTCCTATCCAATTATTGCGTTCAACATCACACCCCCCGCAGCCTTATCGATTGAATAGCCTTTGATCGAAGTCAAGGAGCGGCGTCAAAATCTGCATTTGAGTTGATGAATGCTGCCGGTCCTCAGGGAATGTTTCATGCGATTCTTATCGATCAAGGTTGTGCTGCCGGCGATTGTCGGTGGGCTCGCTCTTCTTGGGATTTTCATGGCGGGCGACGCGGCGTTCACAGCCCTTCGCGGCGTCGAGGCGGCTTCGGCCTACCGGAACGTCAATCAAGTGGCCAACGGATTGGTCGTCGCCGCCGGTGAGTACGCCCTCGAACGGGGCGTCACCAACGGCGCGCTGAACGGCTCGGCCTCTCTCCCCGCCGACCGGCGCGCCCGCCTGCAACAGCGCCGGGACGCAGCCGACGCCGCGCTGCGCAGCGCGCTGGAGGATCTGCGCGCCGTGCCTGAAACGGCTCCGCATGGTCCGCGCCTCGGCGAGGTGGAGGCCTCGTTGACCGCCTTCCGGGGCTACCGGCGCGGGGTGGACGAAGCGTTGGCCCGCGACGCCGACGCACGGTCGCCGGACGTGGTGTCGGGCTTCAGCGGCACCATCACCGCTCACATCGAACGGATCGGCGCCTTGCGTCTGCTTCTGGAAGCGGTCGCTCCGCCGCCGAAGACGGCGACGCTGCAACTTGTCCAATTGCGCGGCTACGCGGCGGACATGGCCGAACACGCCGGGCGGGAGCGTGGGCTGTTCAGCGCGCTCGTCGCCAGCCGTCGGCCGGTCGCTTCCGCACAGGCCGAAGCCCTGGCGAAATCCCGCGGACGGCTGGAACAGGCGTGGGACGGCATCCGCGCGCTGCGCACCCGGCCGGACATCACGCCCGATCTGGCGCGGGCCATCGATGGGGTCGAGGCCGCTTACTTCCACGCTTTCGCCGAGACCCGGCAGGCGATGCTGAAGGGTGGCGCGGATGGCCGGTATCCGTTGACCACCGACGAATGGATGAGCCGGGCGACCGTGGGCATCGATTCCATCCTCATGATGGCCGGCACGGCGGGCGCCGCCATCGACACGGCAGTCGCGGAGTCCGCGGAGGAGGCGCGGATCGACCTGCTCGTCAGTCTCTCCGTCTTGACGCTCAGCCTGCTTCTGGGTGTGGGGGGATCGCTGCTGGTGATCCGGCGGATCGTCCGCCCGCTGACGGCGATGACCGGGGTCATGCGGCAACTGGCCGACGGCGACCTGGGGGTGGCCATTCCCGGCACTGGGCGGCGCGACGAGATCGGAGCCATGGCGCAGGCCGTCGAGGTCTTCCAGGAGCATGCGGTCGCGCGCGAGCGGCTGGAGGCGGAGCAACGGCGCGAACAGGAGATGCGCGAGCGGCGAGCGGCCGCGCTGGACCGGCTGACCCGAGGCTTCGAAGCCAAGGTGAGCGGGCTGGTCGGCACACTGTCGTCCGCCGCGACGGAGATGGAGGCGACCGCCGGTTCCATGTCCACGGCGGCTCAGCAGACCGACCAACAGTCCTTTGCCGTGGCCACCGCGTCCGAACAGGCCTCCACGAACGTGCAGACCGTGGCGGCGGCGACCGAACAACTCACCGCGTCCATTCGGGAGATCGGCAACCGCGCCATCCAGTCGCAGGCCATCGCGACACGGGCCGTCGAAGACGCCCGGCGGACGGACGAGACGGTGCGGCTGATGGCCGGCTGCGCGCAGCGCATCGGCGAGGTGGTCGGGCTGATCCAGGCGATCTCCAGCCAGACCAACCTGCTGGCGCTCAACGCCACCATCGAGGCCGCCCGCGCCGGCGATGCCGGCAAGGGATTCGCCGTCGTGGCGCACGAGGTGAAGACGCTGGCGAGCCAGACCGCGCACGCAACCGACGACATCGCGGCCCAGATCGCCCAGGTGCAGGCCGTCACGCGCGACGCCGTCTCGGCGATCCAGGACATCGCCGCCGTGATCGGCGAAGTGAACGAGATCGCCACGGCCATCGCCGCCGCGGTGGAGGAGCAGGGCGCCGCCACCCAGGAAATCACGCGCAACGTCCAGCAGGCGGCCGTCGGCACGCAGGAGGTCGCCTCCAACATTGCCGGCGTGCGTCAGGCGGCCAACGACACCGGGACGGCGGCGACCCATGTGCTGAGCGCGGCTCAGGAGCTGTCGCAGCAGGCGGAGCGGCTGACCGGCGAGGTCGGCGACTTCCTCGCCGGCGTCCGCAGCGCCTGACCGTACCGATTGTCCGGGCCGTGCCCAGCGTTCGGACGGTGCTCAGTGGTGGGCGGACTCGTCTCCGGCGCCGTCCTGACCGAAGCTGTGCAGGATGCGGGCGAAGCTGGTGGCTCCGGCGCTGCGCATGGGAACGAAGGGCTTGCCCATGCGGCGGCATAGCCCCTTTACCCGCAGGCAGGCGTCGTGACTGACGCAATCGACGGGACAGACCACGACGTCGGCGCGCTCCACCAGCCCTTCCAGGCAGCGGGTCGTCTGCTCGAACCCGCCGTCGTGGTGCAGCAGGCAGCCGTTGCGCGTCTCCACCGCCGCCCGCAGATGGGGCAGGCTCTTGGTCCGTCCGCCCACATAGAGGATGGCCCGCCCGCCGAGGTCGGTCGGGGCGTTCGTATCGGCGGCGGCAGCGCGGCGGAGTTGCGTGGCCGGCGCGTCGAGCAGGCGGCGCAGCCGCTCCACCTCGGCCTCGGCGTGGCGGGCGCGCATGCGCTCGCTGGCGACGCGGCGGTGCAGGGCGTCCATGGTGCGCAGCAGCCGCGCTTGGCCCGGCGCCCGTCCCGAAGCGGCCTTCGGGACGTTGGGCGTTTCCGGAGCCGCGGGGGCGGCCCGCTGGGTGGCGAGCTGCGCTTCCAGCTCCCGGATGCGGGCGTCCTTCTCGGCGACGCGTTCGGCGGCGGCACGCTCCTGCTTCGCCAGCCGGGCGGTCAGCTCCTCGCAGCGCCGGGCCAGATCACGGTTCTCACGCAATTGGCGGCGGTTCTCACCGCCCATGATGTGGGAGAGCATGTGCACGTCGGCGAAGGCGCGCACCCGAACCGCGTCGGGCATGGCGCCGTGGCTCAGCACGCCCCAGTAGGCGGCGGCGACGTCGCCCGAGGCCACCGCGGCGGTCCACAGCGCCATCCAGCCCTCTTCGGTCGTCTCGCGGGCGAAGCGCTTCACCGCGGCGGCGAAGGTCTCGTCCAGCCGCTTGTGCATCAGCCGGGCTTCCGGCCCGTCCTCCGCGGCCTTCTCCACGAAATACCGGTGAATGTCGTAGGGGCGGGCGTCCGCCGTGGGGACCAGCTTCAGCCGTCGGCACAGCCACGCCACATCCTCCGACGACAGGCAGGTGCCCACGATCGAGCAATGGTATTCCGTGGGAATCGTCCACAGCTTCCGGCGCTTGGCCTGTCCCAGAACGCAGGAAGGCACGGTCTTCCGACAACGCTCACACATCGTCTCCGCCCCCGAGTGGTTTCGGCTGTTGAGTCTCCGGTTCCGTCCGGAGCCAAGCGGGGCCGTGGAGCGGAACATGCCCCACTAATAATGCGATTCATTCGCATTTGCAAATGAAGAGCGAAGCGGGTTCGCTTCCGGGGAGGCGGCTCAGGCCGGCAGAACGCGCTCGATCGTCAGCCGGCGCGTGGTTCCGTCCGCGTCGCTGTACGGCATGTGAGCCCCTTCTCGCAGGCCGAGCAAGGCCACCCCCAGAGGGGACGCGACGGTGATCTGGTCGTCCTTGGGCGATTGGTCCGGGTAGACCAGTTCCCCCCATTCGGGCGGCATGCCGTCGTCGCGGCGAAACAGGAACCGGCTGCCCATGCGTACGATCGTCCGGGGGAGGTCGCATTCCGGGCGGACGATCGCCCGGTCCAACTCCCGCGACAGGAACGCCGAGACCTCCGGGGCCTGCACGGCCAGCCGGTCCATTGCCCGCAGCAGGCGGCCGTAATCCATGCGTCCGATCCAGATCAGCGGCCGGTCGGTTCCCTCGGTCATCGATGCGTCCTCGACTGCGCGGCGGTGGTGTTTCAAACCCGGAGGAACTCTCGCCCACGGGCATTGTCCGCGGCCATCCGTATGATTACGGAGCGCAAGACGCAGATCGGTCTGTAAAAAATTGTTGTTGTTTTGCAGCAGCTTACAGGGTTTCCGTAATAATACGGATATTTTGATCCGGGTTATTCCCCAGTAGAAAAGCCGTCATATGCCTTAGGGGAAGTGAGCAGAACCTTCCAGGAAGGAGATGCGGCCAACCTTCGGTGCTCCTGACCGAAACCATGGGGAAAGTGATGGACGATCTGCTTTCGGGGGCGCTGAGCCGCCTGGATGAAGCCGCCAAGCACGTCGAGGTGGATTCCGAGGTTCTCGAGAAGCTGAAATACGCCAAGGAGACCTTGAGCGTCCGCCTGTCCGTGCGCATGGACGACGGATCGCGGCGCTCCTTCCCGGCGTGGCGGTGCCGTTACGACGACACGCGCGGCCCGACCAAGGGCGGCATCCGCTTCCACCCGAGTTCCAACGTGGAGGAGGTGACCACGCTGGCCTTCTGGATGACCTTCAAGTGCGCGGTGATGAACCTGCCCTATGGCGGGGGCAAGGGCGCGGTGAAGGTCGATCCGCACAGCCTGTCCAAGTCGGAGCTGGAGCGTCTGTCGCGGGCCTATGTGCAGGCCTTCGCCGGCATGATCGGACCCGACCGCGACATCCCGGCGCCGGACGTCTACACCAACTCCATGATCATGGGGTGGATGGCCGACGAGTACAGCTCCATCGTGCGCCAGCCGAGCCCGGCGGTCATCACCGGCAAGCCGCTGCCGCTCGGCGGTTCGCTCGGGCGCGACGACGCGACCGCGCGCGGCGGCTACTACCTCATCAAGCATCTGGAAGAGGATCTGCGCCTGTCCGGATCGGCCCGCCGGGTGGTGATCCAGGGCTACGGCAACGCCGGCTTCCACATCGCCCGCCTGCTGCACGCGGACGGCTACCGCATCGTCGGCCTGTCCGATTCCCGCGGCGCCATCGTCTGCGCGGACGGGCTGGACCCGCTGGCCGTGCAGACGGCCAAGGAGCGGGGCGGCTCGGTGACCGCCTACACCGAAAACGGCGCCCGCGCGGTGACCGGCGACGAGCTGCTGGGCACCGATTGCGAGATCTTGGTCCCCGCGGCGCTGGAGGATCAGATCCACAAGGGCAACGCCGGGCTCATCAAGGCACGCGTCGTCCTGGAACTCGCCAACGGCCCGGTCACGCCGGACGCCGACCGCATCCTGAACGAGGCCGGCGTCGTCGTCCTGCCCGACATCCTGGCGAACGCCGGCGGCGTGACCGTGTCCTATTTCGAGTGGGTGCAGAACCGTCAGGGCTACTATTGGGGTCTCGACGAGATTCACGAGCGCCTGCGCGCGATCATGGAGACCGAGGGCCGCCGGGTCTGGAACATGGGCACGACCCGAAACATCCCGATGCGCACGGCGGCCTACGCGCACGCGCTGGAACGGCTGTCAAAGGCCATCGCCGCGCACGGTACGCAGCCGTTCTTCGTCGGCTGATCCGTGCGTCGCGGTGATGGGAGCCCGCCGGGCTCCCGCCCGTCGCACAGGCGCCCATCGCATGGGCGCCCATCGCATGGCGAACGCGCCGGTTGGACGGTATGATCCGTGCTTGGTCCACCCGTGCCGTTCCGCTCGTGCAGCCCGAAAGAATGCCTTGAGATGCCTTTCCCACCCGCCAGCCGTGCGACGGGAGCGCCTGCCATTCTGACCGGCCGGGACATGGTCGTGCTGTCCCTTGCCTTCCTGGCGGCCTATCTGCCCATCGACTGGCTGACCTTCATCCACCCCCGCCCGAGCCTCAACATCACGCCGTGGAACCCGCCGGCGGGGCTCTACATGGCCCTTCTGCTGTGGACCGGCGCGCGCGGCCTGCCGATGGTCTACGCCACGCTGATCCTGGCCGATCTGGTGGTGCGGGGGCATCCGGCCTCCATCTCCTCGCTGCTGCTCTCGAACCTCGCCATCGTCGCCGGCTACGGGGCCGCCGCCCATATCCTGCGCCGCCGGGTGGCGATCGGTCTGGCGTTGAACCGGGTGCGCGACGTCGGCTGGCTGGTCGGCGTCACTTTCCTGAGCGCCGCCGTCGTGGCGCCCGTCTTCGTCGGCGTGTTCGTCCTGGACGGGGCGTTGCCTGCGGCCGACCTGCCGACGCTGGCGTTCCAATACTGGTTGGGCGACGCCATCGGCATCGCCGTGGTCACGCCCTTCGTGCTCCTTCTGCACCGGCCGGACCGGACGCCCGCCTGGAGCGTGCCGAAGACGCCCACCGCCGCCCAGACGGCGGCCATCGCCGCGGCCCTGTTGCTGGTCTTCCTGCCCATCGGCGACGGTCAGTTCAACCTGTTCTACGTTCTGTTCCTGCCCCTCGTCTGGGTGGCCGTGTCGCACGGCCTGCCGGGCGCGGTGCTGGCGGCCCTGGCCATCCAGAGCGGCCTGATCGCCGGGCTGCAGGCGATCGGTCTTCCCCTGGGTGCGGTGGTCTATCATCAGACGCTGATGCTGGCGCTGGCCATCACGGCCCTGTTCCTCGGCGCCCTGGTCAGCGAGCGGCGCGAGATCGAGGTCCGGCTGCGCGAACACCAGACCGAGCTGGCCCATCTCTCCCGCCTCACGGTGACGGGGGAGATGGCATCCGCCCTTGCCCACGAGCTGAATCAGCCGCTGCTGGCCGCCATAAGCTATGCCCGCGCCGCCCAGCGCCTTTTGGAAGGGGACGACACGCCGCCGCGCGCCCACGAACTCATCGACAAGGCGGTGATCCAGGCGGAACGCGCGGGCGAGGTCATTCGCGGGTTGCGCACCTTCCTGAGCAAGGGGTCGCTTCAAGTGGCGCCGGAATCGGCCAGCGAGATCCTGCGCGAGACGCTGACGCTGGTGCGGGGGGACGCGGCCTACAACCGGGTCCAGCTGCGGGTGGATATGGCGGAGCCGCTTCCCCTCGTGCTCTGCGACCGCATCCAGATCGAGCAGGTCCTCCTCAACCTCGTGCACAACAGCATCGAGGCCATCGCCGCGGCCGACAGCCCGGTGCGCGAGGTCGTCCTGCGTGTCCGGGCCACGCCGCCGGACGGTTTGACCTTCGAGGTCGAGGACAGCGGCCCCGGCGTGTCGGCGGGCATGGTCGACCATCTGTACTCGCCCTTCGCCACCACGAAGCCGGCGGGCATGGGGCTCGGCTTGCCCATCTGCCGCTCGATCGTCGAAAGCCACGGCGGCAGGCTGTGGCTCGGCCGCACCGGCGCGACCGGTTCCGTTTTCCAAGTCTTTCTGCCCGCAGCCCGTTCCGACACCCGGCCGTCTCATGACCCAGACCAATAATCCCTTCACCGGCGAACCGACCGTCTTCATCATCGACGACGACGAGGCGGTCCGCGACGCGCTCTCCGTTCTGGTCGAGGTGGCCGGCCTGTCCGTGCGCACCTTCGTCAACGCGCTGGAATTCCTGCACCGTTACAGCCCGGAGCAGCCGGGCTGCGTGGTGGCGGACCTCCGCATGCCCTTCATGGACGGGCTGGAGCTTCAGGAGGAACTGTCCCGGCGCGGCTGCGGCCTGCCGGTCATCATCATCACCGCCCATGGCGAGGTGAGTTCCGCCGTCACCGCCTTCCGGGGTGGGGCGGTCGATTTCCTGGAAAAGCCGTTCGACGACGGCGTGTTCCTGCGCCGTGTCCACGAGGCCTTGCAGCGCGATGCCCACCAGCGCCGGGATCGTTCCGCCGCGGAGTCCGCCCTGGCGAAGCTGGCCCTTCTCAGCCCCCGTGAACGGGATGTGGCGGCACTGATGGTGGAGGGCTGCGCCAACAAGGCCATCGCGATCCGCCTCGGGATCGGCGTCCGCACGGTGGAGACCCACCGGGCGAACATCCTCAGCAAACTCGACATCCGGACGGTTCCGGAACTCATGCGCCTGTGGATGCACACCGCGTGATGCGCATCCAGGTCGTCGGCACTTGAGCGGTCGATGCGTACGTCGGTTCAGCGCAGGAAATACTGCACCGGCACCACCAGCTCCATGCGGTCCTGCGCCACCTCCGGCGGCGGGGCCGGGAGCGGGGAGGCGCGTTCGACCAGGGCGATCGTCTCCTCGTCCAGCGCCTCGAAACCGGAGCCCTTGTGCAGCCGCACCGACACCACCCGGCCCTGCCGGTCGATGGTGATCGCCACCTGCGGGACGCCCTGCTGGCGCCGCATCTGGGCGATGCGGGGGTAGCGCTTGTAGCGCTCCAGATGGCCGAGCACGGCGCCGTGCCACGTGGGCAGAGCGTTGCTGTTGCGTGGCACCGGCGCCGCCTGGGCCGGAGCGCCCGACGGCGGGGCGGCGGGAGCGGGGTTGGCCGGGGCTTCGGTCATCGGCTTGGGCTGCGCCTGAGGCTCCGGGCGCGGCTTCGGCGGTTCGGCCTTGGGCTTCGGCTTGGGCTCTTCCTTGGGCTTGGGCTTCGGCTTGGGCGGCGGTTCCGGCAGGGCGACCTCCGCCGGCACGGGCGGCGGCGGCTCCGGGGCGATCTCGGGAATGGGCTCCGGTTCCGGTTCCGGCTCGATCACCGGCTCGGGCGGCAGCTCCGGCTCCGGGAGCATCGATTCCAGGGTCGGCGGCTCGGCGGGCGGCGTTTCCGGCAGCGGCGGCAGGTCGAGCATCACCGCGGGCGGCATCGCCGGCGCCTCCTCCATCGCGACGTGCCAGGACAGCGCACCGACCGCGACAAGGGCGTGGGCGCCCAGCACGACCAGCAGGCTGCCGCCCCAGCGCGCCAGGGCGGGGGCCGTGCGCTCGCCGTCCTCCGGAAGGTCGTTGGGATCGACGGTCGCCACGCTCATTTCGCGGCCGCGCCTTCCAGCCCGACCAGGGCGATCTTCAGATAGCCGGCGGCGCGCAGCGCGTTCATCACCTCGGTCAGCGCGCCGTAATCCACGCTGCGGTCGGCGCGCAGGAAGACGCGCGCGCCCTTGTCGCCGTTCGTCACGCCGTCCAGCGCCGCCGCCAGGGCCTCCCGCGCCACCGGGGTGTCGCCCACCGACAGGCTGTTGTCCGCCTGGATGGTCAGGAACAGGGGCTTGTCGGGCCGCGGCTGCGGCTGGGCGGTGGAGGCGGGCAGGTCCACCGGCACGTCCACCGTCGCCAGCGGCGCGGCCACCATGAAGATGATGAGCAGCACGAGCATCACGTCGATGAAGGGCGTGACGTTGATGTCGTGCGACTCGGTGAGATCGTCGCCGTCGTCGAGACGCGCCGCCATGGCCTTACTCCGCCGCCTTGGACACGGCGCGCGGCAGGGCGCGGCGGTCCATGTCGCGGCTCAGCAGCCGCAGCACGGCCGCCGAGGAGTCGCCGAGCTGGGCGCGGTAGCCGCCGATGGAGCGGGCGAAGCCGTTGTAAATGACCACCGCCGGGATGGCCGCGACGAGGCCGATGGCCGTCGCCAGCAGCGCTTCGGCGATGCCCGGCGCCACCACGGCGAGGTTGGTCGTCTGCGACTTGGCGATGCCGATGAAGCTGACCATGATGCCCCACACCGTGCCGAACAGCCCGACGAAGGGGGCCGTGGAGCCGATGCTGGCGAGGATGCCGGTGCCGCGCATCATGCGCCGCCCCTCCGCCGCCTCGATCCGCTCCAGGCGGGAGGCCGCGCGCTCCTTCAAACCCTCCTGCGAGGGGGCGTCGGCGGACTGGTGCGCCTCGGCGATCACAGCGCGCAGAAAGGCGGTGGCCGGGGTCTTCTCGAAGCCGATGCTCTCCGCCGCCTGGGTCAGCGAGCGCGCCTGCTCCAGAGCCGCCAAGGAAGTCCGCGCCTTGCGCTTGGCCTTCGACAGTTCCAGCGACTTGGCGAGGAAGATGGTCCAAGTCGCCACCGAGGCCAGCGCCAGCCCGATCATCACCGCCTGCACCACAGGGCTCGCGGCCATGAACATGCCCCAGGGGGACAGGTCGTGCGGCAGCGTCGCCGTCGCGGCGGTTAAATGCTCGACTGCTCCCGCCGCAGCGTCCGGCGCCGCCAGCGCGTCGGCGGCGGGCGCCGTCACAGGCGCCGTCATGGGCGCTGCCGTGGAAGCCGGTGCCGCGGGAGCGCCGCCGTTGGTTGCGGGGGTGCCCTGCGCCCAGCCAACTCCGCTCGACAGGAAGGTGCCGGCGGCGGCCATCGCGGCGATGGAACGGGTGTGAAGCGCTGTGAACATTGGCGGTTCGAACTTCTTTGCGGCTGACTTCCTTCCTGTATAGTGCGAACGACTCTCATTTGCACCCATAAAGTGCTATATTGCTGCTATGCGACAAATGGGCATCGTGGCGGTTGTTCACGGCGTGGATTGTGAACCGCCAGGGGAATGTGCGATGCCCAACGTCCGGACCGTATCGGAACATGGCAGCTTCCGGCTTGTCGAGCGGGATGGCCGCTACGCCGTGATCGAAGCGCGCGACGGCCAAGTCTACGGGCTCCACGGGGCGGAAGGTGGCCGTCCCGGCGCGCCGGACCGTCCGGATGCCGCCGAAGCCGTCGTCGCCCCCGATGACTGGAGCGCCGAGGACGACGCCCGCCGCCGCTTCGAGGAACTCACCACTCGCGGCGAGGAACTGGCCCGCAAAATCTGGTGATCCATATCGGGTGACCAGCTCGGCTCAGAACGCCTGGATCGCTTGCGACGAGACCGTCCGCCACCGGGCGTCGGCGTCCTTCAGCATGGTCTGGATGTGGCCGATGTGCACCTGACCGTAGAGGATCAGGATGTTGCGGTCCGGTTCGGCCTTGATCGCCGCCACCACCTTCTCCTCGCGCAGCGTGGTCAGCGCGGGCGGCAGCGCTTCGCGCACCATGGAACCCGACGCGGTGGTGGCCAGCATGATCCGGATGGCGGCCTGGACGCGCCGCTGCACCCAGCCCGGCAGCTTGTCGTACTCGTCCCGAACCTGCGCCAGATCGATGGTCTCCTGGTCGGGGTCGTCGGGATCGTCGGCCGGCAGGGCGGCCAGCAGTTGCGACAGGGTGACGTCGACGTTGCGGGCGTCCGGCCCCGGCGGGCCGATCAGGGCGCGGTTGTCCTGAAGCACCAAGCCGTTGCCGAGCAGGCTCGCCATCATCTCATAGGGATGCTGCTTGCTGTCCGGGTTCCAGTCGGCCCCCAGGCGGCGCAGCACGTCGGCCACCCCGGCGGGGGAGGAGGCGTCGTCGGGACGAACCTCCTCGTAGAAGACCAGCCAGCCTTCCTGACGCCGCTGGGCGATGTGGCGGGCGATTGCGCTGTAGAAGTCCGGCTTGGCGACATGGACCATGCCCTGCATCTCCACCTGCCGCCGCCCGTCGCTCATCACGACTCGCGACAGTTCCAGCGGGATGTGGTCGGCGATCACCGGCAGGGCGGCCACCACCCCAACGGTCAGGGTGACAAGGCCGCCGGCGAGGATGCCGACGGCGATCAGGGCGGTTCGGAGCGCGCGCTTCATGCCCCGACGCTGGCACGAAAAAGCGGTGGGGGCAACCGCTCCGCAGTCAAACGCCAGGACCTACACCCCGACCTCCACCGCGGCGTTGACGATGTAGATCATCTCGTTGCGGTCGTTCTTGTCGGCCAGGAAGATGCCGCTGGGCGCCAGCATGCCGCCGGACACCACGTTGAAGGACACCTGCCCATAAGGGAAGACGGCCCGGACGGCCTCCAGGTCCAGCCGGTCCGCGTCCGCCGGGACGGCGAGATGAACGCGGACCTGCATCCGGCTGGTGTCGCCATCGACCAGCGCGCGCATGCCGGGCATGGAATTGCGCTCGATGGCGTTGCGCACGGCGCGCACGGCGGCCTTGGTCACGTCCTGCCCGTGCAGATCGGCGCCCATGCCGAGTTCGACGAACATCACCTGCTTCATGGTCGTGGGACCCTCCTTGCCCTTAATTCATCAATTCTGAACAGAATGCGGGAAAGTCCCCGCCCCACCGCTCCCGGGCCGCCATTTTTTCGAACTGCGGAAAGCGGTCAGCCGATCCGGAAGGCGAGGTAGCCGTCGGTCCCGGCTTGGCCGGGCACGGCAAGCAGGCCGCCCAGCGTTTGTCCGCTGAAGGTCAGGTTCAGATCGGTGCCGCCGTTGCCGTCGAGGTCGATCCGCGCGGTGGCTCCCTGATAGCCGGCCGTCCCCGTCAGATCCTCCCAGGTCAGTTGGGAGACGGCGTCCGTCCAGCCCCAGGCGATGGCCCATTCCGCCGGTTGCAGGTCGGTGACGGTGGACCATGTGACACCGGCGCCCCGCCCATCGATGTAGAAGGTGTCCGTGCCGGATCCGCCGGTCAGGAAGTTGGAGCCGACACCGCCGTCCAGCACATCGCCTCCGCTTCCGCCCTGCGCGGCGTCGTTTCCGCCAAGGAGATTCATGAAATCGCCTTGTTCGCTGCCGATGACCGCTTCGCCCGACGCCGTCCCCAAAAATTGGTTCCGCAGGCCGGCGACCGGACCGGAGTAGGGCGCCATCCGCACCTCGTAGCTCCGGGTTCCATCCCGAACGAGGGCGCGCTGGTCCGGCTCGGCGCGGGACAGGGCGGCGGCGGCCTCCTGCCGGGTGACGATGCGGTCGGTGAAGGCCAACCGCTCGATGCCGGTCAACCGGTCGGTGCCACCGGCTCCGGTGACGATCAGGTCCGCGCCGCTTCCCGACGGATCGCCGGTCACGAAGGCGTTGGCGGAGGGAAAGTCGTAGAGGACGGTGTCGTTGCCGGTTCCGCCGTCGAGAAGATCGTCGCCGTCGCCGCCGGTCAGCGTGTCGTCTCCGGTGTCGCCCTCCAGCCTGTCGGCGAAGGACGAACCGGTCAGCCGGTCGCCCGCCAATCCCCCGATGACGCTCTCGATGCGGGTGCCGTGTCCGACGAAGAACTGGTTCTGGGCGAGAATCGACGAGTCTTGTGCCGAGAACCATCCCCAGCCGCCCGTCAGGTCCATGGTGACGGGAACGTTTGCCCCCGCCGCGGACAGGGTATCGTTGCCACCGCCATCCCAGAGGTAGCGCCCCGGCGCCCCCGGCGTCAGGAGATACAGGTCGTCGCCCGCGCGCACGGTGGGGTTGGGGCCGTAGAGGCGCTGGATCGCGGCGATGTCATAAACGCCCAGCCCGCCGGGCCAGACGCCGTAATAAGACATGATCGTGTTGGTCCGGTTGTCCTCGGACGGAGGAAGGAAGGGCGGGGTGCCGCTGCCGGTGCCGTTGTAGTCGCCGGGATGCTTCAGGCCCAGCGCATGCCCGATCTCGTGCACATAGGTCCGGTAACCGGCCGATTCGGGGTCGAGGTAAATGTAGGAGCCCGCCGAATTCGGATAGTAGGCCATGCCGGAGGCGCGGAAGACGTCCAGTTGGCTCATGTGGAACTGGAGATTCGCCGTCATCGGCGCGGCCGATTCCACGAAGGCGAGGTTGGCGACCGCGCTCCATTCCCCCATCGCCTGCAACGCCATGGCCCGCTGGCTGTCGTCGAGAGGCCGGAAGCCGGGCACGTAGCGAAGGCCGGCGTCCACCACCCAACCGTAGGTGAGGGTGTAGGGCGCCGTCGCGGTGCCGTCCGGCGGTTCGCCCCAACGGCGCCCGCTGTCGAAGGCGCGGAGGAACAGCGGGTCACCGGAGCCGCCCGTCGTCCGGCGGGCTGTCTCCATTGCCGGGCCCGGAACGGCTTCATCAGAGCTTGATCGATCATCGCCGATTCCGTCCCCGTTCTCGCCAGAACCGGGAATCCGAAATTCGCTCATGTCCGCGCACTCCGTCTGGATGGTCCGGTGTTTTGCTAAATTCGATGCGATTTCCGATGAGTTTTGGCGAAAATATTCGACGTTCGTCTTTCTGTCGGCCAGTATTTATGGCGAAGATCCCAGTGGGCTTCAATGAAGCAGACGGCACTCTCAACATTGGGAGTGAGAATTTTTTCAGCGGATTTTCAGCGTCTTGCGGGGATCCCGCGAGTTTCCTTCCGAAAGTTCGCGGGTGTGCGATGACGTGGGCTTCTGAGCCGAGGATGACTGTCAGAATTTTCAGCAGACACCCGAGAACAATAACCTGAAGGTAAAGGCCCGAATTCTCCGCCGCTATTCAAGAACAGGTCAAAATATAATCGTTAAAGTTTATTAAGACACAATCCTGTCACAGCATAGGCGATGATTCGCGGATTGACAGGATGGGGAGATTCCGCAACCGTTGCCGCAGAACAACAACGGGGGAGAAAAAGAGTGCGGTATGGCTGTGTTGCGCTCGCCATCTGTGCTGTTTCTGTTGGGGCATGCTCGACCGGTGCACAGATCGCCTCCGTCCCGCCAGTGCCGCAGGACACAGTGCCACAGGAGATCGAGTTCGAAGCAGCGTCAGCGCCGGACGTTCCGGACATCGAACCGGTTTATGTTCACAAGGGGAAGGCGTCCTACTACGCCGATTTCTTCCATGGCCGGACCACGGCGTCGGGGGAGCGATTCAGCCAAAACCGGCTGACCGCCGCGTCCCGCCGGCTTCCGCTGGGCAGCCGGGTGACGGTGACCAACGCCGACAACGGGCGCAGCGTCGAGGTCGTGATCAACGACCGCGGCCCCTACGTGAAGGGGCGGGTGATCGACCTCTCCCGAAAGGCCGCCGGCGAACTGGGCATGATCGAGGACGGCGTGGTGAACGTCCGTGTCGAGGCCCGGCCTTCCGACCAGCCGAACCGGTCCCTGCGGCACCGGTTGGAGCGCATGGTCGCCGCCCTTTACCCCGACCGCAAACCGGCGGCCGAACCGCCCGTGACGGTCGCCGAACGGCCCGAACCGGATTTGACCGGCACGGACCTGGGCGCCGCCGAGTAGCGGAACCGCGTCCCGTCTGACGCTTCCCACCCAAACGCACAACGCGCAGGCTTCCGCCCCATCGGCGAGGCGCCGCGAAGGCCGCCGATGCGCCCCCGCGGGCGACGGAGCCGTGCGCACAGAGGAGGTTTCAACCCATGCTCAAACTCGTGATCCGCGACACGCATCACGCCGCCGGCCTGTTCCTGGAGCAGGTGGACAACGTCCGCCAACTCATCGCCGAGCTGAAGGCGCTGAAGCGCCTTCCGTCCGCCTCGCTCTATGTGGAAGGATTGGCCGAGCGTTGCCTGCGGCGCGGCTGGACGGTGATCCCCGCCGACCCGCTGGTCCGCGGCTGCACGTCGCGCACCCACATCGTCGAGCTGCATCTCGACCCCAACCAGCCGGGCGCGCCCTTCGTCGGCATCTACGAACCGGGAGAGGACGGCACCCCCTGCCGGCGCCTGCACGATTCCCTGGAGGGGCTGGCCGGCCGCCTGCGCCTGCCACCCGCCAACACCCGCGCCGTCCCGACGACGGCGGAGCAGGCCCGCGCGCTGGCCGCATAGAGCCATGGCGGCGGCCCGGAAACTCCTGCCCAACTCCCGGCCGCATCCATTGATTGGAATCATACCGTGGCGGGGCGGGCGGGGGTAGCCTGCGGACCGGCAATCCCGCCGCCCGCTGCCCGTGCCCGCCCCCATGACCGTCGAGCATCTCAGCCTCGTCTTCCTGCTGCTCCAGCAGATGTGCGTGTATCTGGTCATCGCGTACATGCTGAGCCGGACGCCGCTGTTCCTGCCGGTGATGCACCTCACCGTGCGCTGGCCGCACAAGCTGGCCTGCTATGTCATCTTCTCCATGTTCTGCGTCATGGGGACCTATTTCGGGTTGCAGATCGACGACTCCATCGCCAACACCCGCGCCATCGGGGCCGTGCTGAGCGGCATCCTGGGCGGGCCGTCGGTGGGGCTGGCGGTCGGCTTCACCGGCGGTCTGCACCGCTACTCGCTGGGCGGCATGTCGGCGGTGGCCTGCGCCATCTCCACGGTGACGGAGGGGCTGATCGGCGGTCTGGTGCACCGCCACTTCGTCAATCAGGGCCGCATCGAGCCGCTGTTCGACCCGCTGCGCGTCGGCGCCGTCACCCTCGTGGCCGAGGTCGCTCAGATGCTGATCATCCTGCTGGTGGCCAAGCCCTTCCCGGCGGCGGTCCATCTGGTGGAGGTGGTGGCTCTGCCGATGATCGTCGCCAACACGCTGGGGGCGGGGCTGTTCATGCGCATCCTGATGGACCGCCGCGCCCTGATCGACAAGCAGTCGAGCGCCTTCTCCGCCAAGGCGTTGAAGATCGCCGCGCGGGCCGACGGCGTGCTGCGCCAGGGCTTCAACGAAGAGAACAGCATGAGGGTCGCCCGCATCATCTACGAGGAGACGGGCGTCGGCGCGGTCGCCATCACCGACCGCGAGAAGCTGCTGGCCTTCATCGGCGTCGGCGACGACCACCATCTGCCGGGCACGCCGATCACCTCGCCGCAGACCTATCAGGCGATCGCCAACAACCAGGTGCTCTACGCCGACGGCAATCTGGTGTCCTACAAATGCTCGATCCATCCGAACTGCCGGCTGGGCGCCTCGCTGGTGATCCCGCTGGTCGGGGAGGACGACCGGGTGATCGGCACCGTGAAGCTGTACGAGCCGAAGACCAGGCTGTTCTCCACCATCAACCGCACGCTGGGGGAGGGCATCGCCCGGCTGCTGTCCAGCCAGATCCTCGCCGGGCGCTACGAACAGCAGAAGGCGCTGCTCGCCCAGTCGGAGATCAAGCTGCTGCACGCGCAGGTGAACCCGCATTTCCTGTTCAACGCGCTGAACACCATCTCCGCGGTCATCCGCAACGACCCGGAGCGGGCGCGCCAGCTCGTGCAGAGCCTGTCGGTCTTCTTCCGCAAGAACCTGAAGCGCCCCAGCCAGGAGGCCACGGTGGCCGACGAGGTGGAGCATGTCAGCGCCTATCTCCAGATCGAGCTGGCGCGCTTCACCGGACGTTTGTCGGTGGAGATCGACGTGCCCGACGCGCTGCGCCACGCCCGGCTGCCGGCCTTCCTGCTCCAGCCGCTGGTCGAGAACGCCATCAAGCACGGCACGTCGCAGCTCCTCGGCCCCGGCCATGTCCGCATCGCGGCGCGGCGGGAGGGCGGCGACCTGCTGCTGGCGGTGGAGGACAACGCCGGCCTCTACGAGGAGAAACCGGGCGGTGACGGGCTCGGCATGTCCATCGTGGACCGCCGCGTCCGCAACCGCTTCGGCAACGGCTACGGGGTGGATGTCGCCTGCGAGGCCGACGTCCTCACCCGCATCACCCTGCGCCTTCCCCTGGACATCCCAGCCGTTGCGGAGACCGCGCCATGATGACCGTCCTGATCGTGGACGACGAGCCGCTGGCCCGCGAGGAATTGCGGCGTCTCCTGGAGGAGTTCCCCGACCTCCAGGTCGCCGGGGAATGCGCCAACGCCATTGAGGCCATCGGCGCCATCAACCGCCAGCCGCCCGACTTGGTCTTCCTGGACATCCAGATGCCGCGGGTCAGCGGGCTGGAGATGCTGAGCATGCTCGATCCGGAGCGGATGCCTCGCATCGTCTTCCTGACCGCCCATGACGAATACGCCGTCCAGGCCTTCGAGGAGCACGCCTTCGACTATCTGCTGAAGCCGGCGGACCCGGCCCGGCTGGCCAAGACGCTGCAACGGCTGCGCCGCGAGCGGGCTCCGCAGGACCTCGCCGTGCTGAAAGACGCCGCTCCGCTGCGGCTGATCCCCTGCACCGGCCACAACCGCATCTCCCTGCTGAAGCTGGACGAGGTGGAATGCGTGGCCTCCAAGGCGAGCGGCGTCTTCGTCGTCGGCGCCGATGGGGAAGAGCGTTTCACCGAGCTGACCCTGCTGACCTTGCAGGAGCGCACCCCGCTGGTGCGCTGCCACCGGCAATATCTGGTCAACCCCGACCGCATCCGGGAGATCCGCCTGATCGACAACGGGCTGGCGGAAATCCAGACGCTGGGCGGCCAGAGCATCCCGGTCAGCCGCCGCTTCCTCGGCCCGCTGAAGGACCGGCTGGGCATCGGGTGATGCTTCCTCTCCCCCTCTCGCGCCCGCTGGGGGGCCCTGACGGCGTCAGGCGGCCCTTGGCCGCCGGGAGCCCCGGGAGAGGGAAGGGCCCCGCGCAAAGCGCGGGAAGGGTGAGGGTCCGGCAAGGATCAGCGCTTCGATCCTCGGTTCTACCCTCACCCGGCGCCTTCGGCGCCACCCTCCCCCGGGGCGGGAGAGGGAAAGACAGCCCCCACCGCTCATCCCCGCATTCCGACCGCTCGCCACGCCAGGACGCCGCTCCGGGGAGAGCACCACACGAAGGGTGAAACCCGGCCTACCGTGACGGCAGTTCCTTCCAAGGAGAGCTGTCATGGATCACGCCCTGACATTTGTGATCGCGACACTCTGCATCCTCGCCCTCTGCTACCGCTTCTACGGCGTGTTCTTTGTGCGCAAGGTGCTCCGTGCCGATGATTCCGAGGTGACGCCGTCCCACATCCTGGCCGACGGGCGAAACTACGTTCCCACCAAGAAGTGGGTGAACGCCGGCCAGCATTTCGCGGCGATCGCCGCCGCCGGCCCGCTGGTCGGCCCCGTGCTGGCCGCGCAGTTCGGCTATCTGCCGAGCTTCCTGTGGCTGCTGATCGGCTGCGTCATCGGCGGCGCGGTGCACGACACGGTCGTGCTGTTCGCCTCGATGAAGCACAAGGGGCAGTCCCTGTCGGAGGTCGCGAAGGCCGAACTCGGCCCCGTCGCCGGCTGGTGCACCGGTCTGGCGATGCTGTTCATCATCACCATCACCATGGCCGGTCTGTCGATGGTCGTCGTCCATGCGCTGGAGCGCAACGCTTGGGGCGCCTTCGCAGTCTTCATGACGATCCCGATCGCCGTCGCGCTCGGCCTCTACGAGAAGATCACCGGCTCGTCCAAGGGCGCCACCCAGGTCGGCATCGCCGCCATCGCCGCCTCGGTCTTCGCCGGCCCCTACATCCAGGGCACGGTCCTGGGCGGCTGGCTGACGCTGCACGCCGAGACGGTCGCGCTGATCCTGCCGATCTACGCCTTCTTCGCCACGGCGCTGCCGGTGTGGATGCTTCTGACCCCGCGCGGCTACCTGTCGAGCTTCATGAAGATCGGCGTGTTCGGCGCGCTCGTCGTCGGCGTTGTCTTCATCAACCCGGAAATCCGCTTCCCAGCGCTCACCGACTTCATCCATGGCGGCGGCCCGGTGCTGGCCGGCCCGGTGTGGCCGTTCATCTCGATCACCATCGCCTGCGGTGCCATCTCCGGCTTCCACGCCTTCATTGGCTCGGGCACCACGCCGAAGCTGATCGACAAATGGAGCGACATCCGCACCGTGGCCTTCGGCGGCATGCTGGCGGAATGCGTGGTCGGCGTCATGGCGCTGATCGCCGCCACCTCGCTGCACCCGGCCGACTATTTCGCCATCAACTCCTCGCCCGCCGCCTTCCAGGCCCTGAACATGCAGGTCGTCGATCTGCCGCGGCTCAGCCAGGAAATCGGCCTCGACCTCTACGGCCGCACCGGCGGCGCGGTGACCCTGGCCGTCGGCATGACGGAAATCTTCACCCGGATCCCGTGGTTCGGCACGCTGGCCTCCTACTTCTTCCAGTTCGTCGTGATGTTCGAGGCGGTGTTCATCCTGACCGCGGTGGACAGCGGCACCCGCGTGGCCCGCTATCTGATCCAGGACCTGGGCGGCGACCTCTATGCCCCGCTGAAGCGTCTCGACTGGGTGCCCGGTTCGATCGCCGCGAGCGTGCTGGCCTGCGTGGCCTGGGGCTACCTGCTGACGTCGGGCGACATCAACTCGGTGTGGGCGCTGTTCGGGGTGTCGAACCAGCTCATGGCCTCGGTCGGCCTGATCATCGGCGCCACGATCATCCTGCGCCTGGGCCAGAAGCGGGTCTACATGCTGACCTGCCTCGTCCCGCTGGCCTACCTGTTCGTGACGGTGAACTACGCCGGCTACTGGATGATCACCAACGTCTACCTGAACCCGCTGGCCAAGGGCTACAACGTCTTCAACGCCGGCATCTCGATCATCATGCTGTCGCTCGGCTTCGTGATCCTGATCGCCGCGCTGAAGAAGTGGAAGGAACTCCTGCGCATCCGCAAGGACACCCTGCCTGAGACGCTGATCGCCACCCCGGCGGAATAACCGGACACCGGGCGACCCGCCTGGAGACGATCGGACGCTCAACCGGAAGAGGTATCGCTGCTCCCCCAGCGGTGCCTCTTCTGCTTTTCTGTGGAATGGTTGAGACGCCACTGAATCCGCGAATTACAAGGGTTGATTCACCATCCGGCGGGTGCCATCCAAGGGCCGGCGCCGTGGCCTCCGGGCTGCGGCGCCGGTTTTTCGTGAAAGGAACAGGTGGTCGGACACATGCCGCAGGTTGCACGGTCGGTACTTTCGCTCCTGCTCGGGGTCGCATTCCTGATGCTGGGCAACGGCGCGCTCAGCACGCTCATCGGCCTGCGGCTGGCCGGCACGGAGTCCGGTGCGGTCGCGGTGGGCCTGATCACCGCGGCCTTCTACACCGGGCTGACCGGCGGCTCGCTGTTCGCCCACCGTGTCATCACGCGGGTCGGCCACATCCGCGCCTTCGCCGCCTTCGCCTCGGTTCTGTCGGCGGCGGCGCTGTCGCACGCCTTGTTCGCCGCGGTGCCGTTGTGGACCGTGCTGCGGCTGGCCGAGGGCTTCTGCATGGCCGGCCTCTACATCTGCATCGAAAGCTGGCTGAACGGCACCGCCAACAACGAGACGCGCGGGCAGATCCTGTCGTTCTACATGGTCACGCTCTACGCCGCCTCGGCGGTGGGCCAGCAGCTGTTGCAGTTGGACGACGAGGCAGGCGTGCGCATTTTCATGCTGATCGCCATTCTGCTGACGCTCGCCCTGGTGCCGGTGGCCTTGACGCGGACCACGCCGCCGACACTGCCGAACGTCGAATCCTACGGCCTGCGGCGGCTGTACGAGGCGTCACCGCTGGGCGTCGTCGGCGTCTTCATCAGCGGGACGGTGACGGGCTCCATCTATGGCCTCGCCCCGGTGTTCGGCGCGGCCTCCGGCTTCGGGGTGTCGGGGACGGCGCTGTTCATGAGCACCCTGATCCTGGGCGGGGTGGCGCTGCAATGGCCGCTGGGGCGGCTGTCGGACCGCTTCGACCGGCGCGCTGTCATCATCGGCCTGTCGGCGGCGCTGGCGCTGGTCAGCGTCGGCATGATCCTGGCGGACGGCAGCGGGCGGCAGGAGACGCTGCTGCTGGTGGCGCCGCTGTTCGGCGGACTGGCCTTCACGCTCTACCCGGTCTGCGCCGCCCACACCAACGACCACGCCGGGCCGGACAACGTGGTGTCGGTCAGCGGCGGCCTGATCCTCGCCAACTCGGTGGGGGCGATCATCGGGCCGCCGCTGGCCTCGGCCACCATGGGATTCGCCGGGCCGGAGGCGCTGTTCGGCTTCATCGCCGCAGGGGCGGGCTCGGCGACGCTCTACGGTCTGTGGCGCACGCGGATGCGCCCGCCGCCGCCCGCCGAGGCGCAGGCGAGCTTCCGCCCGCTGCCCCAGACCACGCCGACCGTCACCCCGCTCGACCCGCTGGGACCGCCCCGGCCGGAATTGGCGGCGGGGGATTGAGGCGGCCTTACTCCTCGATTTTCGCCGGCGCGGTGGGCTGCCAGGGGAATGCGCCCATCGGGCCCATGCCGACGCGGTCGCGCGGGATCGCCACGTCGCTCTGCATGTAGAGCGCGATCAGTTCGGCCAGCGAGCGCAGCGAGTCCGCGTGGATGCGCTCGTACCCATGGGAGCTGTCGATGCCGAAGCAGACCAGCGCCGTGCGGATGTCGTTGCCGGCCTCGATGGCGGCGGCGCTGTCGCAGCGGTAATAGCGGAAGACGTCGCGCTGGTGCTCGATGTCGTGCTGCTGGCACAGCGACAGCAGCTTGTGCGTCAGGTGATAGTCGAAGGGGCCGGTGCTGTCGGCCATGGCGACGGTCACGCCGAACTCGCGGCTGTTCTGGCCCATGGCGGTGGTGCCGTTGTCGATGGTCACCATCTCCGCCACGTCCTTGTGCAGCACCGACGAGGCGCCGGAGCCGACCTCCTCCGAGATGGTCAGCAGGAGGTGGCAGTCCACCGGCAGCGGCAGCTTGGCGTCCAGCACCGCCTTGGCGGCGGCGAAGATCACCGCCACCCCAGCCTTGTCGTCGAGATGGCGGGAGTTGATGAAGCCGCTGGCGTCGAACTCCGCCTGCGGGTCGATCGCCACGAAGTCGCCGACGTTGAATCCGTGGGCCTGCAACGCCTCCAGCGTCTCGCAGCGGGCGTCCACCCGGATCTCCAGGTTGGTCCAGGCCACCGGCTGGGTATCGATCTCCTCGTTGAAGGTGTGCCCGGACGCCTTCAGCGGCAGGATGGTGCCGCGGTAGCTGCCCTTGTCGGTGAAGACGGTGCAGCGGGCCCCCTCGGCGAAGCGCGCCGACCAGGTGCCGATGGGCACGACCTCCAGCCGGCCGTTCGGCTTCAGCATTTTGACCTGGGCGCCCAGCGTGTCGAGATGGGCGACCACGGCGCGGTCGGGGCTGTACTGGCGCCCCGCCAGATCGGCGCGGATCGCGCCGCGCCGGGTCAGTTCGAAGGGGATGCCCAGACGGTGCAACTCATCGCCGCAGAAATGCACGATCTGGTCGGTGTATCCGGTCGGGCTCGGGATCTCCAGCAGGCGGCGGAGAAGGCCCGTCAGATAGTCCATGTCGATGACCGGCCGGACGATTCCGGTCCGCGTCAAGGCTGCCTGCTCCATACCACCTCCTGCACGGTCACGCCCGCGGATCGACCGCGGAATAGGGGAAGAGAAGATCGAGGAAGCGTTCGGCGGTTGGCTGCGGTTCGTGGTTGGCAAGGCCGGGCCGCTCGTTCGCCTCGATGATCGCGTAGTCGGACCCCAGCAGGTCGGGGATCAGAAGATCCAGTCCGACCACCGGAATGTCGAGCGCGCGCGCCGCCTCCACCGCCGCCTCCACCACGCGGTGGTGCAGGCGGTCGGTGATGTCGTGCAGCGTGCCGCCCGTGTGCAGGTTGGCCGTCTTGCGAACGGCCAGCGTCTGCCCCTCCGGAAGGACCGAGTCCATGGAGAAACCGGCGTCCCGCACGCAACGTTCCGTTTCCTCGTCCATCGGAATGCGGCTTTCCCCGCCGGTGGCGGCGGCGCGGCGGCGGCTCTGCGCCTCGATCAATTGTGAGATTGTGCGGTCGCCGGTGCCGACGATCTCCGCCGGGCGGCGCACCGCGGCGGCGACGACGCGGTAGTCGATAACCAGGATGCGCACGTCCTGACCCTGCACGAACTGCTCCAGCAGGACCGTGTCGCAGATCTTCTTCGCCTTGCCGATGGCCCAGGCCAGCGTCTCCGCGTCGCGCACGTCCACGGTGATGCCCTGGCCCTGCTCGCCGCGGGCGGGCTTCACCACGACGCTGCCGTGGCGCTCCAGGAAGGCGGCGTTGTCATCCATGCCGCTCGCCGTCATCTGGTCCGGCACCGACAGGCCGACCCGCAGCAGCGTGCGCCGGGTCACCGCCTTGTCGTCGCAGCGGAACAGCGCCACCGCCGAGGTCAGTTCGCTGAGGCTCTCGCGGCACAGGATGCTGCGCCCGCCGAAGCTGAGGCGGAACAGGTTGGACTCCGCGTCCACCACCTCCACCCCGATGCCGCGGCGCCGGGCCTCGTTGATGATGATCATGGCGTAGGGGTTGAGGCTGGCCTCCACCGCCGGGCCGGCGAACAGCTTCTCGTTGATCGGGTTCTTGGTCTTCAGCGCGAAAACCGGCACCCGCCGGAAGCCCAGCTTCTCGTAGAGCGCGATGGCGTTCGCGTTGTCGTGCAGGACCGACAGGTCCATGAAGCTGCGCCCACGCTCCTTGAAATGCTCGGCAAGCGCGCGGACCAGCGCCTCGCCGATGCCGGGATAGGCCGCCTGCGGATCGACCGCCAGGCACCACAGGGAGGAGCCGTTCTGCGGGTCCTTGAAGGCGCGGACATGGTCCACCCCGGTGACCGAGCCGATGACCGCCCCGCTGACCGGATCGGTGGCGATGAGGTGGGTCAGCACGCGGCTGTCGCGCTCCGACCAGCAGAATTCCGGGTCCATGGTCACCATGCCGCGGGCGCCGTAGATGCGGTTCACGGCATCGACGTCCTGGCGGTCGCGCAGTTTTTCGATAGCGAAGCCGCGCGTCTCGCCGCCCGGCCGGAAACCGGCCAGCCGCAGGCGGTAGGTGTGGGAGGGGTCGAGGAACAGCTCGGTCGGCGCCTGGGACAGCGCCACATGCGGGTCTTCCAGATACAGCGCGATGTCGCGCCGCCCCGGCCCCTCCTGGCGCATCGCCGCGATCAGTTCACCCACGTCGGGAAAGGTGTTGGCGAACAGCAGGCGTCCCCAACCGCAATTCACCACCGCGCGCGGCGTCGGACCAAGTCCGGCCCCCGTCCGGCGGTTCGGGCGCGGTGTGTCCTCGTCCATCAGGGCGGAGACCAGGGCGCGTTCGATCCGGAAAGGCGTCTGGTTGCGATTCTGCATCGTCATCATGCGGTGTTCAGATCCCGTGGGTTTGCAGCCAGAACTCCAGCAGGGCGGCCTGCCAGAGCTTCGAGCCGCGAAGCGGCGTGATGTGGGATTCCGGATCGCTGAACAGGCGGTCCAGATAGGCCGGCTGGAACAACGCACGCTCCCGCGCGGCTGGCTGGTTGAGCACGTCGCGCACCAGCTCCAGGTAGGGGCCGCGCAGATACTTCAGCGCCGGAACCGGAAAATAGCCCTTGGGCCGGTCGATGACCTCGGAGGGGACGACGCGCCGCGCCGCCTCCTTCAGCACGTATTTGCCACCGTCGCGCACCTTCAGTTCCGGCGGGACGCGGGCGGCCAGTTCGACCAGATCGTGGTCGAGGAAGGGCACGCGCCCCTCCAGCCCCCAGGCCATGGTCATGTTGTCGACCCGCTTCACCGGGTCGTCGACCAGCATGACCGTGGTGTCGAGGCGCAGCGCCTTGTCCACCGGGCGGTCGGCGCCGGGGCGGGCGAAATGGGCGGCGACGAAGGCACTCGCCGCGTCCTCGTCGGCCAAATATTGCGGGTTCAGCGCCTCGGCCATCTCCGCGCGGTTGCGGTCGAAGAAGACCTTGGCGTAGGTGGACAGCGGGTCCGCCGCCTCCATCATCGGCGGATACCAGTGGTATCCGGCGAAGATCTCGTCGGCGCCCTGGCCGCTCTGCACCACCTTCACATGCTTGGCAACCTCCTGCGACAGGAGGAAGAAGCCGATGGCGTCGTGGCTGACCATCGGCTCCGACATCGCCCGCACACAGTCCTGAAGGGCCGGCAGGGCGCGGCTGCTGTCGATGAACAGCTTGTGGTGGTCGGTCTGGAAGCGCTGGGCGATCAGGTCGGAATACTGGAACTCGTCGCCCTTCTCCTGGCCCACCGTCTCGAAGCCGATGGAGAAGGTCTGCAGGCCGGTCTGCCCGGCTTCCGCCAGCAGGGCGACGATGACGGAGCTGTCCAGCCCGCCCGACAACAGCACGCCGACCGGCACGTCGGCGACCAGACGCCGATCCACCGCCTTGCGCAGCGTGGACAGCACGGCGTCCTGCCAGTCGCCTTCCGACATGCGTTCGTCGCCGGGCTGCGGGCCGAAGACCGGCTCCCAATAGGTTTCCTCGGTGCGGCGCCCATCCGGCTCCAGCGTCAGCAGGGTGGCCGGCGGCAGCTTGCGCACGCCCTTCAGGATGGTCCCCGGCGCCGGCACGACGGCGTGGAAGCTCATATACTGGTAGAGCCCCACCGGGTCGATCGCGGTGTCGATGTCACCGCCGGCCAACAGGGCGGGGAGGGTGGAGGCGAAACGCAGCCGGCCCACCGTTTCGGCCAGGTAGAGCGGCTTGATGCCCAGCCGGTCGCGGCCCAGCGTGACGCGCCCGCTGTCGCGCTCCCAAATGGCGAAGGCGAACATGCCGTAGAGCCGGTCGACGAAGCGGCGGCCCCAGGCGTGATAGGCTTTCAGCAGGACTTCGGTGTCGCCGTGCGAGAAGAAGCGGTAGCCCTTGGCCTCCAGCTCCGCCCGCAGTTCCGGGTAATTGTAGATGCAGCCGTTGAAGACGATGCCAAGGCCCAACTCGGGATCGGTCATCGGCTGCTGCGCCGCTTCGGACAGGTCGATGATGCTCAGCCGCCGGTGGCCGAAGGCCATCCGGCCGTGGGCGAAGACGCCTTGCCCATCGGGACCGCGCAACGCCAGGGCTTCGGTCATCGAGCCGACCGCGGACGCGGAGGCCGGGCGAGAATCGAAGCGGATTTCCCCGCTGATGCCGCACATTGTAAGAAAAATCTCCGTACTCGAATTGACTGGACGCCGGCAAAAAGCACTGGGAAACGGCGGCCGACCGGCGCCACCCCTCAACAGGCGTGCAGCTTGATCGTCGCAAGGATGGGGCCTGCCTTGCAGGGTTTATCGGGGGTAGGAGGCACCGAAAGACCGGACGGGAAGTCCGCGCATCGGACGCAATGGAATTAACGCGCTTGGTGCACTTCGCCGCTCCGCCCGGAAGAACGCGGGGCGCGGGCGTGCGATGCAAAATGGAGATGGAAAGGCTTTTGGAGGCACCTCCTCTGCCCCTTTCTGGGGTTGAGGAACGACGCTCAGCGCGAACTCAGAGGACGAATTTCAGGGGAAGGCGGCGGAGGAGGTCCAACAGCCGTTCGGTGCCGACCTCGAACGACGCCGCGTTCTCCGCACCGTCTTCACGGTGGGGAACGGTTTCGACATGGCTGGCGTAGGAAAGTCCGCAAACGCCGCTGAGATGGTAGAAGCACGGGTTGAGGTAGTTGCTGCTCCGGATCTCCACCATCCATGTGCCCGGCGTACAGAAGCCGCCATTGACCAAGCCCGCCCCGTGCGCGCCGATCACCACCTCGGCCTCCTTGAACAGGCGGACCTGTTCGGCGAAGGATCGCTCCCCAAGCACCACCGTCTCGAAGCCGAACCGTTCCAACGCCGCCGCAAACACCGCCTCGTTGGTGATGCGCGGGCAATCGCTGTCGCGCCGGCTGATGAAAATCCGGCGGCGCGCGTGCGGGTCATGCCCAACGCGTCCCCGCAGGGTTGCGAACAGGTCGGTCACCGTCTCATCGGGGAAGAGCCCAACCCCACCAAGGTTCGATGGCACGATCAAACGGCGGCACCGGACGAGATCGGATGCCGGTTCGGCTCCGTCGGCGGGTGTTGCAAACGCCGCGTCACCCACCAGGAGCCGCAGGGAGTCCGCTTGCCAGGACCGCAAGGGCGGGGTGAGCAGCGGTGGTGGCGGACCGAGGTGGCGGGTACAGGCATGCACGCCGGCCAGAATGTCCATGACCCAGTGAAAGTAATTCCGGTTCATCGCGGTGGACGCCAGAAGCGCCGGTCCTTCGATGATCGGGGCGTCCAGGCCGCCGCGCTCCAGCCGTTCCAGATCCTCCCGGATGCGCCGGCTGTCGGACAGGTAATGGGAGTCCTGCCATACGCCATGGCCCGGCACATAGACGGCGCCGGTGGAGCGGCGGACATAGACATCGCTCAGAAAAGACACGGCCGGTGGGTGCGTGACGATCTCCGCGTGCGGGAAGCCGGACAGGGCCGCGCCATCGACATCCCGGCATGGACGCCAAACGCGGCGGATCGGCCCCTCCGGGAAGACGATGATGGGATTGGGCGATGCCCGGGATTCGGCCTCCCCGATGTCCGCGGGGACCGCCGCCACGTCCTGGGCGCGGCAGACGGAATAGCCTGACTGGGGATGGGATGCCGCGGCCCCGAATGTCCGCACCGTGAGCGGCAGGCTGCACTGAACGGTGGCGTTGTCCTGGACATAGGTGAAGGTCAGCTGGACGCGATGCGCCCGGCCATCGCGCAGGTAGGCTGGAACCCGGTACGAGAAGTTCAGGCAGCAATGCCCATCGTGACGCTCGCCGACGAATGGAACAAACTCATCGGCGCGGATCGATGCCCGGTGCTCGCCGTCGATCAGCACCTGGCACCAGACAGGAGCGTAGGGGCCGGCGCTGCTGACCACCCAGCCGGAAAAACCGTCATCATCATAATCGACCTGCACCTCGGCAGTCGGTATGGAGGCGGCAGGTGCGGTTGCGGTTGTGTTCAGCACGTCGGTGTCGCCCGGACTGGCTCATGCGCTCTTCGTCCGCCGCGCGTTGCCGGGCGGACGCCGAAACATACCACCACGCGATTCAGGATCGCAGCATCCATCGGCAACCCACGGCCGATGAAGGACAAGCACGAGAAAGCCGGCCACAATTAGACGTCTAATCGCACCGTGGACGGCTCCTCGCCAACGCGGCGCCGAGTTCACGAGCGGCATGGCGCAGAGCGCCCGGTTCATGGCCGGTGAATCCCAGCATCAGCGCCTGCAAGGGTGGGGCGGCGATGTGCATCGGGCTGACGGGGCGGACGGCGATTCCCCGTCGGGCCGCCACCGCCTCCACGTCGCGGTCCGACAGGCCGGGGCGCAGCCGGGCGATCAGCTTCATACCCTGCTCCGGCACCTCGGCCTCCATCCAGGGGGACAGGTGGGCGCGGATGGCGTCGGCGAGGGCGTCCCGCGCGGTCGTATAGCGGCGGCGCATGCGGCGCAGGTGTGGGCCGAAATGCCCTTCCTCCAGGAAGTCGGTCACCACGCCCGTATAGAGCGTCGCCGGATGCCAGTCGGTCAGGCGGCGCATGGTCAGCACCGGGTCCAGAAGTTCGGGCGGCAGCACCGCGTAGCCCAGCCGCAGGCCGGGAAACAAGACCTTGCTGAAGGTGCCGACATAGATGACTCGCCCACCGCCGTCGATCCCCTGCAGGGAAGCGAGCGGACGGCCTGTATAGCGGAACTCGCTGTCGTAATCGTCCTCCAGCACCCAGGCGCCGGCCCGCCGCGCCCAGGCGAGCAGTTCCATCCGCCGCGCCATCGACAGCACCACGCCCAGCGGATAGTGGGAAGACGGGGTGACATAGGCCAGCCGGGCGTCCGGCGACGCGGCGACGCCCGCCGCCGCCACCAGACCCTGCCCATCGACGGGCACCGGCACGACGCGGGCCTGCGCGGCCTCCAGCGCGGCGCGCACCGCGGGGTAGCAGGGGTCCTCCAGCCACACCGGATCGCCGGGGCGCAGCAGCACCCGCAGCACGAGATCGATGGCCTGCTGGGCGCCCGCGGTGATCACCACCTGCTCCGGTTCGCACCGCACCGCCCGCGCGGTTTGCAGATAGCGGGCGATGGCCTGTCGCAGCGCCGCCGGTCCGCCGGGCTCGCCATAGCCGAGCATCTCCGGGTCGGGCCGCTGCAGGTGCCGCATGGTCAGGCCGCGCCAGATCCGCAGGCTGCGCTCGTCGAGCGCGCAACGCCCCGTGCTGAAGGGGAGGGTGCCGAAGGGATTGGCCGGTGGTGGCGGGGAGGAGGGGCGGCGGAGCGGTTCCGGCGGCGGAATCTCCAGGCCGTCCGGCAGGTCGCGGGACACGAAGCTGCCCGCCCCGACGCGCCCTTCGATGAAGCCTTCGGCCAGAAGCTGCTCATAGGCGGCGACTACCGTGTTGCGGGCGACGCCGAGCCGTTCGGACAGGGCGCGCGTCGGCGGCAGCTTCCCACCGGGCGGCAGGGCGCCGGACAGGATGGCCCGGCGCAGTTCCCGGTAGACCTGTCGCAGCAGCGGCTCCCCGCCCGTCCGGTCGATGGGGAGGAGCATCAGGTCGGACAAATCGGCGGGCATCGGATTGGTCCAGTCGACAAGATCGGAATTGGCTCTCACGCCGGACCAATGGCTAGGCTCTAATGGCGCCGTTGTCCACCGCCGCCAAGAGAAGCCCACGATGTCCGAGACCGTCCCGTCCGAGAGCTATCCCGTCACCGACCGCAACCGGGTGAAGCGCCTGCACGAGCGGGGGTGCTACGACCGGGAGTCCGTCCACGCCATCCTCGACGCCGCGATGATCGCGCACATCGCCTATGTCGTCGATGGCCAGCCCTACTGCACTCCCACGGCCTTTTGGCGGGAGGGCGAGCATCTCTATTGGCACGGCTCCTCGGCCAGCCGGATGCTGCGGTCGCAGCGCGACGGCCTGCCGGTCTGCCTGACCGTGACGCATCTCGACAGCCTCGTGCTCGCCCGCTGCGGGTTCAACCATTCGGCCGATTACCGGTCCGCCATGTGCTTCGGCACAGCGCGCATCGTCGAGGAGCCGGAGGCGAAGGCCCGCGCACTCGACGCCATGGTCGACCGCTTCTATCCGGGGCGCAGCGCCGAACTGCGCGCCAGCACGGCGCAGGAGATCAAGGCGACCATGGTCGTCGGCATGGAGATCGAGGAGGCGAGCGGAAAGGTGCGGAGCAAGGGCCTGTCCGACGAGGGGGAGGACGCGCATCTGCCCGTCTACACCGCCCGCTACCCCGTGGTTCAGGTGATCGGCGCTGCCGAACCTTGTCCGCGGCTTCCCGCCGACATGCCGGTCCCGCCGGGGCTGGCGGGCTTCACCGCCGGCCGCCGGCTGGACGAGCTGATGTTGGAAAACCACCGCATCAGGTTCGGCGGGGAGTGACGCGCTCCGTCACCGCGTCCGGCGCCACTCGCCGTCGATGGTGTAGGGCGCCGAACGGCGGCGATGGGTCCGGCCGCCAAAGGTCCGTTCACCGTGTGGGGGATGGCCGTCCAGGTGCTCGGCGAGGATCGCCATGTTCTTGCGGTTGGCTTTCCAGAACACATCGGCGAGGTTGCCGGCGACCGGAACGGCGCTGATCAGGCTGTCCATCGCCACGTTGCCGACCATGCGCAGCAGCTTGCCGCGCGGCAGGCCCAGCCTCCAGGCCTCGCGGATGAGATAGCCGGACACCGCCGTGGTGGCCAGGTTGCCGATGCCCGGCACCAGGCCCAGCATCGCGTCGGCGCCGAAGGTGATGTTGGTGCCCGGCACGCGGACGGCGCTGTCCATCACCCGCGCCAGCCATTCCAACCTCTGGCGCGCGGCGCTGTGCGCCGTCTCGCCGTAGGCGGAACCGTAACGAAACGAAGAAAAAGGGGTAGCGGTCATACGGACCCTCCAGAAGGGGACGGCTGCGCCGTCCACTCAAGTGAAGGGCTCCGACATCGCGGTCCGTACCGTGTGGACCGCCAGAGGGGCCCGGAGCCAGTCCCGCACAGATGGCCCGGTCCTCCCGCCCGCGCAAGACCCACCCGGTGCATTTTCGTATGAGTACGGTGGAATCATCCCCGGCTCTCGGGGGCTCCGTCACAAAAGCATCAGGAACGCCGGCAGGCCGCCCAGAACCGCCCCCTGGGACCCGCCCCACAAGACGTCGCCCTGCTCCACCGACCGGCGCAGCGCCGGGTTGGTGCCGCGCAACTGGCACAGGGCGAAGATGGCGGCGTTCACGGCTCCGGCCAGGGCGAACCACAGGATCCAGGACGGCATGCCGCCGAGCCACACGGCGGGGGAGAGCATCAGGGCGGTGCGCCCGGTCCAGGACAGGCCGCGGAACACCAGCGCGTCCCATGACCAGGAGCCACGCGGACCGACCGGGCCGAAGGGCAAGAGATGCTGCCCGATGAGCGTCGCCCCGGCGGTGGCCGCACCGACGACCAGCGCCCGGTCGGCCGGCATGGCCAGCGACCACAGGGCGGTGCTGAGCAGCGTCGCCGGAACCCCCCACAGAAGCAGACGGGACAGGGCCCCCGTCTGGCGGCTGAGCGCGCTGAGAAAGAAACTGCCGAGCAGGGAACAGGTGACGGTGAGAAGAACGGCGGCGAACAGCAGATAGTCGATGACGAACTGTTCGGTCAGCATCACCATGGCCGCGCTCCCCCACCGGTTCTTTGTTCGTATTCCCCTCAATTACGGTGGGGCGTGACCGGGCCGGCGTCAATGAAAATCACCCCGATTTTTGAGAGCCACCTTCCCCCGCCATTCCCGTCCGTCTCAGCAGGTCGAGAAACCGTTCCAGCACCAGATTGGGCTGTGCGCCTTTCTTGGTGACCGCCTGGAATTCCTGGGCGTAGTGGAAGCGGTCCGGCAGCAGGGCGCGCATCGCCCCGCGCTCGACCCATTGCCGCGCGTAATGGGTGGGCAGGAAGCCGACGTAGCAGCCGGTCAGGATGAGGAAGGCCACGCCCTCGCGGTCGGTGGCGGTGGCGGTGGCGGTCAGCGCCTGCTGCACCCCCGCCGCCTCCGGCACCTGCTGCGCCTCGGTCGGCGCCACGGCATCGGCGGCTTCAACCGCCGCGTCGGGCACGGTCTCCGCATCGAACAGCGGATGGCCGCGCCCGCAATAAAGGCGCGACTCCTCCTGATACAGCGGCAAGCGGTCCAGGCCGGGCAGGGCGCGCCGCGCCGGCACCACGCCGACCTGAAGGCGCCCGTCCAGCACGCCACGCTCGATCTCGTTGGGCGGGATCATGCGGATGTTCACCCGCACCTCCGGCCCCTGCTGCTTCAGGCCGCGCAAGGCGTCGGTCACCCGCATCTTCGGCATCGTCACGAGGTTGTCGGTGATGCCGATGTTCAACTCCCCGCGCAGGCGCCCGTGCGCGGCGTTGATCTCGCTGCGGAAACTTTCCAGACCGGCGAACAGGCGCAGCGCCGCCTCGTAGGCCATGCGCCCCTCGTCAGTCAGCAGGAAGCCGGCCCGCCCGCGCCGGCACAGGCGCAGCCCCAGCCGCCGCTCCAGATCCGCCATGTGCAGGCTGATGGCGGCGCGGCCGATGTTCAGCTCCACCTCCGCCGCGGAAAAGCCGCCGCATTCCACCACCGTCTTGAAGACGCGCAGCAGGCGCAGGTCGGCGTCGTTGAGGCCGCTCAAGGGGCGGACGGGCTTGGTCATGGATAGGTAAGCGAATGCTTGCGTAAGGTTTGAATGGTTTGGATTTAACGCAACCAAGGCTCCGCGCACACTGTTTTTCCGACGTGACTTTCGATGCCACCCCAGCCAGCAGGAGTGCCGCCCGATGCCGCCCTTGGACGAGAGCCAGAAGACCGGAACCGCCCAGACCGCGGGGCTGACGCGCGAGGAGCTGGACGCCCACTGGATGCCCTTCACGGCGAACCGCGAGTTCAAGGCAAACCCGCGCCTGATCGCCCGCGCCGAGGGCGCTTGGTACTGGGACGCCGAGGGTCGGAAGATCTACGACAGCCTGTCCGGCCTGTGGTGCTGCGGCGCCGGACACAGCCGCCGCGAGATCAGCGAGGCGGTGGCCCGCCAGATCGCCGAGCTGGACTACAGCCCGGCCTTCCAGTTCGGCCACCCCGCCGCTTTCAAGCTGGCGCACAAGCTGGCCTCGATGACGCCCGCCGGGCTGGACCATGTGTTCTTCGTCAACTCGGGGTCGGAGGCCACCGACACGGCGCTGAAGATGGCGCGCGCCTATTGGCGGCTGAAGGGCCAGCCGACCAAGACCAAGCTGATCGGCCGGTCGAAGGGCTATCACGGCGTCAATTTCGGCGGCATCAGCCTGGGCGGCATCGGCGGCAACCGCAAGCTGTTCGGCTCGGGCGTCGAAGCCGACCATCTGCCGCACACGCTGCTGCCGCAGAACGCCTTCACCAAGGGCCTGCCCGAGCAGGGCGCGGACTTGGCCGACGCGCTGGAGGAACTGGTCGCCCTGCACGACGCCTCCAACATCGCCGCGGTGATCGTGGAGCCGCTGGCCGGCTCGGCGGGCGTCCTGCCGCCGCCCAAGGGCTATCTGAAGCGGCTGCGCGAGCTGTGCGACAAGCACAACATCCTGCTGATCTTCGACGAGGTCATCACCGGCTTCGGCCGCATGGGGGCCGCCTTCGGCGCCGACGCCTTCGGCGTGGTCCCCGACATCATGAACGTCGCCAAGGGCCTGACCAACGGCGCGGTGCCGATGGGCGCCGTCGTCGCCAGCCATGAGATCTACCAGACCTTCATGGACAACGGCGGCGCCGACTACATGGTCGAGTTCCCGCACGGCTACACCTACTCCGCCCACCCCGTCGCCTGCGCCGCCGGCCTCGCCGCCCTGGAGCTGTTCGAGCGGGACAAGCTGGCCGAGAAGGCGGCGGCGCTCGCCCCGCATTTCGAGACGGTGCTGCACGGGCTGAAAGGGCTGAAGCACGTCACCGACATCCGCAATTACGGTCTCGCCGGCGCGGTGCAGATCGCCGCTCTGCCGGGCGAGCCGGCCCGCCGGCCCTACGAGATCGCCATGCATTGCTGGAAGGCGGGCTTCTACGTCCGTTTCGGTGGCGACACGCTGCAGTTCGGCCCGCATTTCATCAGCGAGCGCGAGGACCTCGACCGGCTGATGAACGCCGTTTCCGACGCCATCCAGGCGACCGCCTGAGCCATCGACTGAGGACAATGGAGAACGCCATGACCCTCGTTCCGCACCTCATCGGCGGCACGGCCGACGCCCCCGCCGAGACCCGCAGCGCCGACATCGTGAACCCGGCGACGGGTGAAACCGTGGGCCGCGTCCCGCTCGCCAGCCGCGCCACCGTGGAATCGGCCATCGCCGCCGCCGAGGCCGCCTTCCCGGCGTGGCGGGCGACGCCGCCGGCCAAGCGGGCACGGGTAATGTTCCGCTTCCGCCAATTGCTGGAGGACAACGCCGACCGCATCTGCGCGGCGATCACGCGGGAACACGGCAAGACTCTGGAGGACGCCCGCGGCGAACTGACCCGCGGCATCGAGAACGTCGAATACGCCTGCGGCATCGCCGATCTGCTGAAGGGCGAGCATTCCAAGAACGTCGGGCCGGGCATCGACAGCTGGTCGGAGTTCCAGCCGCTGGGCGTCGTGGCGGGCATCACGCCCTTCAACTTCCCGGCCATGGTCCCGCTGTGGATGTTCCCGGTCGCCGTGGCCTGCGGCAACAGCTTCATCCTGAAGCCGTCGGAGCGTGATCCGAGCGCTTCCCTGCTCGTCGCGCAGCTGGCCCAGGAGGCGGGCCTGCCGCCGGGCGTGCTGAACGTCGTCCACGGCGACAAGGAGGCGGTCGACACGCTGCTGACCGACCCGCGCGTCCAGGCGGTCAGCTTCGTCGGCTCCACGCCGGTTGCCGAATACGTCTACGCCACCGGCACCGCCCATGGGAAACGGGTGCAGGCGTTGGGCGGGGCCAAGAACCACGCCATCGTCATGCCCGACGCCGACCTCGACAACGCGGTCAGTGCGATCATGGGGGCGGCCTACGGCTCCTGCGGGGAGCGCTGCATGGCGATCTCCGTGGTCGTCGCGGTGGGCGACGCGACCGCCGACCGTGTGGTGGCGATGCTGGCGGAGCAGGTGCGCGGCCTGACGGTGGGGGCAGGGACCGGCACCGGCTGCGACATGGGTCCACTGGTCACCCGCGCCCATTTCGAGAAGGTGAAGGGGTACGTGGACCAAGGCGTCGCCGAAGGGGCGGAACTGGTCGTCGACGGCCGCGGGCTGGTGGTGCCGGGGCACGAGGGCGGCTTCTTCCTCGGCGGCTGCCTGTTCGACCGGGTGACGCCGGACATGAGCGTCTACCGGGAAGAGATCTTCGGCCCGGTCCTCTGCGTCGTGCGCGTGAAGACGATGCAGGAGGGCATGGACCTGATCGACGCCCACGAGTACGGCAACGGCACCTGCCTGTTCACCCGCGACGGCGAGGCCGCGCGCTACTTCACCGACGCGATCAAGGTCGGCATGGTCGGCGTCAACGTGCCGCTTCCGGTGCCGGTGTCCTACCACAGCTTCGGCGGCTGGAAGCGGTCGCTGTTCGGCGATCTGGCGGCCTACGGGCCGGACGGCGTGCGCTTCTACACCCGGCGCAAGACGATCACCCAGCGCTGGCCGGCGGGCGGCGTGCGCGAAGGCGCGCAGTTCTCCTTCCCGTCGATGAAGTGAGGGAAGCGTAATTCCCTCTCCCCTCCGCTCACGCGCAAACGAAGTTTGCGCTGACGCGACAGGCGGACCTGTGGTCCGCCGAAAGCGGGGAGAGGGTTGGGGTGAGGGGGGTGCGCTTGTGCCGGACGTACCGGAAACGCACAACCCCCTCACCGGCCCTTCGGGCCACCCTCTCCCCAGGGGGAGAGGGCTAAATTGCGGTCCGCTGTCCGCTGCTACATCAGCGGCAGGCCGTCCTTGAACGCGGCCTTCACGTCAGTGCCCCGCACCTCGGCCAACCGCAGCCAGTCGAGGAAATCGCCGTGCCGCTCGACATGGGCGGCCAGCCCCAGCGTGTGTTCGCGAGCCAAGCGCTCCGCCAGTTCGCCGTCGCGCCGCTCCAGCGCCCGGATGATGTCACGGTGCTCGTGCATCGACTGTTCGGCCCGGTTGTCCTGCCGGATCGACAGCTTGCGGATGGCCCGCATGTGGATGAACAGGTTGTCGGTCAGCGTCTCCAGGATGCGCGCCCGGCTGAGGCGGATGATCGCCTTGTGGAACTCGATGTTGGCGTCGGAGTATTCCTGGATGTTGTCGGAGGGCGCCTGTTCCTCGAAGCTGCGGAAGATGTCCCACAGCATGTTGATGTCCTCCGCGGTGGCGCGTTCGGCGGCAAGGCGGGTCGCCATGCTCTCCAGCGCCGCCCAGGCGATGATCATCTCGATGATCTCGGTCTTGGTCTTGCGGACGACGTAGATCCCGCGCCGCGGCTCCAGCCGTACCAGACCTTCCTGCTCCAGCAGGGTCAGGGCCTCGCGGATCGGGGTCCGGCTGACGCCCAGCAGGCCGCTGAGCTGGCGTTCGTCCAGCCGGACGTCGCCGGGGTGGTCGTAGATGTCCATCTGGATGATGGCCTGCTTCAGCTTTCGGTAGACTTGGTTGCGGAAGGTGGCACCGGAGTCCAACGGTTGGACGGACAGTTCGGGTGGCGGCATCGGGCTGCTCCTTCAATGGGGCGGATGGCCGGGGGATCACCCGACGAAGCGGTTCCGGTTCAAATGCTCCTCCACGCGCTTCACGCCGCTCACGCCGCTCGCCGCGGTGTGCAGGGCGCGGCGCTGCTCCTCGCTGTCGACCATGCCCCAGAGCTGCACGACCCCGTCGTTGACGACGATGTTGATCCGATTGAGGTCCACCCAGGACTGTCCGTCCAACGCCTCCAGCAGCGCGGCGCGGATCGCCTCGTCGCCGGACGCGCCGAAACCGGCGGCGCTACGCCGGTTGCGGAGCAGCCCGTGCAGCAGGTTGGCCCGGCTGATGATGCCGACCGGGCGGCCGTCGACCAGGACGGGGGCGCGCTTGATCCGCTTGTCCTCCATCAGGTCCGCGATCTCCGCGATCTCCGCGTCGGGCGCGACGGCGTGAACCGGGCGCGACATGACGTCGCGCGCGCAGCGCCCATGCGTCTTCAGGAAGTCGGCGGCCTGCACGTTGCGGCCCACCAGCATCTCCAGCCAGCGGGCGCGCGGCCGGTCGGTTCCCGTCTCCACCCGGCGCAGAAGGTCCCCCTCGCTGATGACGCCGACCGCGCGGCCGTCCTGGTCGACGACCGGCAAGCCGCTGATCCGATGGGTCAAAAGCAGTTCGGCGATGTCCGGCACGGGGGTGTCCAGCGCCACCGTGATGACCGGCGATGTCATGACATCCTTCGCTTGCATCTCGACGTTCCTCCCTGAACTGGCGGTGCGGAGCCTGTGTCCGGCTCCTGCTGCGTATCTGGTATACGAAATTCTATGTTTCTTGTCCCTTGCTCTCCAACGGACTTTGCGCCATCTCTGCTGCATTGCAACATGAGTGTGGTCAGAGTTCGGAGTTCTACATGTTGGAGAGTCTTGCCGTCGTGTTCGCCCTGGCCGGGTTGGCCGCCGTGGTGACGGAGATTTTGCGGAACGATCCTGGCCTCATCTCCGAGATCACCAGCGACGTGCGCGCCATGGCCCTGCCGGGCCGTTTCCGGGCGGTCCGGGGCAACCGCTGCCGCGAGCCCCGTCGCTCCTCCTGCTGCTGAAACCTCTTCAAGCCGGATCGGTCTCCACCAAGGCGCGGCGGCGGTTGATGCTGCGGGCCATCAGGAAGCCGGCCGTCATCACCCCCAGCGCCGCGACGAAGGGCGCCGTACCGGTCAGCACCGGCAGGCTTTCCGTCACGTTGGAGTGGATGCTCGGGTCGGTGAGGATGACCTCCGCCGCGATGTAGCCGAGCAGTCCGGCGCCGGCATAGACCAGGGCCGGCAGACGTTCGATGGCCTTCAGGATCAGGGTGCTGCCGAAGACGATCAGCGGAATGCTGATGGCCAGCCCCAGGATCAGCAGGACCGTGTTGCCGTGCGAGGCGGCGGCGATGGCGATGACGTTGTCCAGGCTCATCACCGCGTCGGCGATCACGATGGTGCGGACCACCCCCCACAGACCGGCGGAGGTGCCGTCATGCTCCGCCTGCGCCTCCTCCTCGGTGGGCAGCATCAGCTTGATGGCGATCCAGAACAGCAGTGCCCCGCCAATGATCTTCAGGTACGGGATGGCCAGCAGGTAGGCGATGATGACGGCGAACAGCACGCGCAGCACGATGGCCGCCCCGGTGCCGAGGAAGACGCCGATCTTCTGTTGTTTCGGCGGCAGCGAGCGGCAAGCCAGCGCGATGACGAGCGCGTTGTCACCGCTGAGCAGGATGTCGATCCAGATGATCTGGAGCAGAGCGATCATGAAATCGGACGTGTCCATCGTCCCGAACCCCCCGATGTGAGAAGAAATCCCCCCGCCGGTCGTCCCGTCCCGGACGCCGGCGGGGGAGTGGGTGGAGCTGGTTCACCGGGATGACCTATTTCACGGGCATGACCTGGGTCCCGCCGTCCTGCCGGGACTGGCGCTTGCGCAGCAGGGCGGAGATCAGCGGCCAGAACAGCATGACCAGCGCCAGGGTGACGATGCTGCCGACCAGCGGGTTGGACCAGAAGATCGCCAGATCGCCCTGCGACACCAGCATGGCCTGCCGGAAGGAGCTTTCCGCCATGTCGCCCAGCACCAGCGCCAGAACCAGCGGGGCCAGCGGGTAGGACAGCTTCTTGAAGACGTATCCGACGACGCCGAACACCAGCATCATGACGATGTCGAGGAAGGCGTTGTGCACCGTGTAGGCGCCGACCGCACAGATCACCACGATGACCGGCGCGATGATGCTGAAGGGGATGCGCAGGATCGAGGCGAAGACCGGAACCGTGGTCAGCACGACGATCAGGCCGGCGATGTTGCCCAGATACATGCTGGCGATCAGGCCCCAGACGAACTCCTTCTGCTCGACGAACAGCAGCGGGCCGGGCTGGAGTCCCCAGATCAGCAGGCCGCCCAGCAGCACCGCCGCGGTGGGCGAGCCGGGGATGCCCAGCGTCAGCATGGGCAGCAGCGCGCTGGTCCCGGCGGCGTGGGCCGCGGTCTCCGGAGCGACCACGCCCTCCACCTCGCCGTTGCCGAAATTCTGGCGGTTCTTGGAGAAGCGCTTGGCGAGGCCGTAGCTCATGAAGGAGGCGGGGGTGGCGCCGCCGGGCGTGATGCCCATCCAGCAGCCGACGATGGAGCCGCGGATGGCGGTGACCCAGTAGCGGGGCAGGCTCTTCCAGGTCTCCCACACGACCTTGGCGTTGATCTTGGCGCTCTTGCCCTTGAAGGCGAGGCCCTCCTCCATGGTCAGGAGGATCTCGCCGATGCCGAACAGGCCGATGACCGCGATCAGGAAGTCGAAGCCGCGCAGCAGCTCCACCGAGCCGAAGGTCATACGCAGTTCGCCGGTCACGCTGTCCAGGCCGACCGCGGCCAGCGCGAAGCCCAGCATCATGGCGCACAGCACCTTGAACGGGGATTCGCTGCCCATGCCGACGAAACTGCAGAAGGTCAGAAGCTGGACCGCGAAGAACTCCGCCGGGCCGAAGCGCAGGGCGAAGCCGGCGATCACCGGGGCCAGGAAGGTGATGAGCAGGACCGCCACGAACGCCCCGAAGAAGGACGAGGTGAAGGCCGCCGTCAGCGCCTCGCCCGCGTGGCCCTTCTGCGCCATGGGATGGCCGTCGAAGGTGGTCGCCACCGACCATGGCTCACCCGGTATGTTGAACAGGACCGAGGTGATGGCCCCGCCGAACAACGCCCCCCAATAGATGCAGGAGAGCATGATGATGGCGGAGGTCGGCGACATGCTGAAGGTCAGGGGCAGCAGGATCGCCACCCCGTTCGCCCCGCCCAGCCCAGGCAGCACGCCGATCAGGACGCCCAGCGTGATGCCGATGAACATGTAGGCGATGTTCATGGGGTCGGCGAGCACGCCGAACCCGTGTATGAGTGACCCGAGCGCTTCCAAGTTTCCCTCCCTTTCCGGCATCCGCGCCCGTTCCGTTTGGAAGCGTCGCGTCTTGAGCGCGCAGGACGGGGTTCATCCCCGCCGCATGGGCTGGTTCGTCGCGGATGCCCGCCGCTGCTTCGGTGTGCGCGGCCGTTCCCGCGGCCGCCCCGGCTTTTAAAAAACTGGACTGGTCAGAACCCGAGCATCGTCTCCACCGGCCCCTTGGGAAGCGGAACCAGGAACCAGATCTCGAACATCACGAAGAGGCCCGCGGGCACGAGGATGGCGACGGGCAGGATCGTCTTGATCGGGTACTTGCCCACCCAGTGCATGAAGAAGGCGATGAACAGCATCGCCGACAGATAGATGCCCAGGAAGGCGGTGAGGATCACGAAGACGACGCTGGGGACCAGCACCTGGAGAACCAGGGCGAGCTGGTGTTTCTCGACGAAGGCGGTGCGTTCGCCGCTGTGGCGCCAGATGTTGACGGCCAGCGTCGCCAGACTGCTGACCAGCATGATCAGGCCGACATAGAAGGGGAAGTAGCCGGCCTTCGGCCCGTCGGCCCCCCAGCCGTTGCCGACGCGGATGCTGTCGGCCATCACCACGAGGGCGACGAGGGCGAACAGCCCGGCGACGACGATCTCCATGGTCCGGTTCGAGACGACCGGATCACTGTTCTGTGTCCCATGCTCCATGGCTCACTCCCACGAAAACCCGAAAGGTGGGGGAGGGCGCCCGGGGCGCGATGCCCCGGGGGCCGCGCGTCGGACGAGGAGGGCTATTGTTTGGTGAAGCCCGCCTTGTCCATCAGGGTCTTGTGCTGGGTTTCCGCCGCAGCGAGCCAGCTTTTGAAGTCATCGCCGGTCTTGAAGCTGACGTTGAAGGCCCCCTTCGCCATGAAGTCCTTCCATTCCTCCGTCTCGCGGACCTTCTTGAAGAGGTCCACGTAATAGGCGATCTGGTCCGGCGTGACGCCCGGCCCCATGAAGATGCCGCGCAGCATGGTGTATTCCACGTCCAGCCCGGATTCCTTGCAGGTCGGGATGCTGTTCCACGACTTGCCGTCGGCCACCGGCTCCTTCAAAGGGATGCGCTCCTTGTCGAAGACGCAGAGAGGCCGCAGCGCGCCGGCCCGCCATTGCGACACCGCCTCGATCGGGTTGTTGACGCTGGCGTTGATGTGGTTGCCGACGAGCTGGGCCGCCACATCGCCGCCGCCCTTGTAGGGGACGTAGGTGAAGGTGACGCCCGCCGACTGCTCGATGGCGGCGGTGATGATCTGGTCCTCCTGCTTGGACCCGGTGCCGCCCATCTTGAAGCGGTTGGCGCCGCCCTCCTTGGCGGCCTCGACGAACTCCTTGGCGGATTTCTGCGGGGCCTCGCTGTTCACCCACAGGACGAAGTTGTCCAGCGCCAGCATCGCCACCGGGGTCATGTCCTTCCAGGAGAAGGGAACGCCGGTCGCCAGGGGCGTGGTGAACAGGTTGGACAGGGTGATGATGATCTTGTGCGGGTTGCGGTTCGACGATTTGACGTCGAGGAAGCCTTCCGCACCGGCACCGCCCGACTTGTTGATGACGACGATGGGCTGGCCCATCAGGTTGTTCTTCTGAATGATGCCCTGGATCATCCGCGCCATCTGGTCGGCGCCGCCGCCGGTTCCCGCCGGGACGACGAATTCGACCGACTTGGTCGGCTCCCAGGCGGCCTGGGCCGCGTTGGGGATCAGCAGAAGGCCGAGCGCGCCGGCCAGGGCCGTTCCGCTTGCGAGCCTTCTTCTTGGCGTGTTTTTAAAAGCGAAGGAGTCAAAAGGGGTCTTCCGCGCGCAGCGCGGGCGCTGTACGTCCTTCATGCCTCATTCCTTCCCTTTTGGGTGGCCGGGCTTCCGTCGGCACGGCTCATCATTTTTGGGTTGTCCGGCGAGACGGATTGTTTGTCCATCAAACTGTCCGTGTGGCGTATGGTATGTGGCATCCCAGCTTTCTTCAACAGGAATGTCACAAGACGACCGGGCCCAATCATCGGGTGCGGCGCCAGAATCCATCGAAAATCGATGGCTAAATTCTTGTACTTCACAGCAAATTCAGGAAACCGCCGGAAGAGTTAACTCTTTCGTGCTAACGCTTAAATTCGAGGAACTACTCCATTCGTTGAGGGCAATCCTGTGACGGATTTGGCGCACTTCAAAAACTAATTATCCTAAAATCGAACCATTTAAGGCCACACGGGGCTGGCTAGGCTCCGGTCCTGTCGAAAACGATTGAGCGCACAGCAAGCGGGACGGCGCGATCCGCGCACATTCCCGCCCACCGCCACAAACGTGGCGCTGTAAAAAAAGGAAAGAGTGAAAGACCATGGAACATATGGCCATTGAGCTTGATCATCAGAACCACGCCGACACGACCGGTTTTGTCGGTGATTCTGCTGCCGATCCGTTCCAGGCTGTTGTCGACAGCATCACCCCGGTGACCGCCGACAGCGCCACGACGCCGGACTCAATTCTCCATCTCCAGGCACTCCAGACCACCGCACAGCCTCTGGCGCTGGCCGACGCCACGGCCGCTGCCGCTGCCACCGCCAAGATCGTCGTGAACGCCTCCGGCACCGCCGCGGGCGGCGTCTCGCCCCATTTCAAGCTGCTGGTGGACGGCGCCGTGGTCGGCGAAGGCACCGCGGCCGGCGATGCCAAGGATTTCTCCTTCGACGCCAACGTGACCGCCGACCAGGCGCACAAGATTCAGATCCAGTACGACAACGACGGCGCCGTCGATGGGCAGGACCGCAACCTGACGGTCAACGCCATCTCCATCAACGGCCACAAGGTCGCTCCGACCGATCCGTACGTCACCTATGACAAGGGTGCGCTCGACGGCAAGGACGTCGTCCCGGGTCAGGCAAACATGTGGTGGAACGGCACGCTGGCCGTCGCCGCGCCGAAGGAGTTCTTCGCGACGACCGCCGCCGCGGCCCCGGCCGCCCCCACGGCGCCGACCTCCGGCACGTCGGACTACCCGTCCACCCCGGCCTCGCAGATCTACTACGTCGATGCGACCAACGGCAGCGACAGCAACTCCGGCCATGCCGCGAACCAGGCCTGGAAGTCGCTGGACAAGGTGAACTCCACCAGCTTCGCCGCCGGTTCGTTGATCCTGTTCGAGCGTGGCGAGACCTGGCACGACAGCCTGCTGGCCTCGACCTCCGGCACCTCCGACAAGCCGATCGTCTACGGCGCCTATGGCACCGGCGCCAACCCGGTGATCCAGGCCTCCAGCGGCTCCAGCTACGCCGTCAGCCTGAACAACAAGGACAACATCACCTTCGACAGCCTGACCATGAAAGGCTCCGGCGATGCCGGCCTGCAGCTCAACGGCGGCGCCGACAACGTGAAGGTCACCAACTCGCAGATCCTGGACAACCGGGGTTCGGGCGTCGTCATCAGCGGCACCTCCCACGGGCTGCGGATTGATCATTCCACGATCGACGGCAACGGTGCCTACGGCATCGTGCATTACTCCGCCGACAACGCCGACCAGTACTTCACCAACAACACCATCAGCGACAACGGCTGGCGGACCGACGGTGTGTATTCGGGCTGGAACGGCCGCATCCTGAGCGGCGAGATCGCCGGCAACACGATCTTCAACAACGGCGCCGGCGGCGGCGACGGCCGGTCGCACGGGCTGTACCACGACCACAGCCAGGCCAACAGCACGCTGAAGATCCACGACAACACGATCTACGACAACCCGCGCGGCGCCGGCATCCTCGCCAAGTCGAGCACCGAGATCTACGACAACACCATCTACGGCAACGCCAACGTCGGCATCTCGGTCGGCCAGAACCAGGGCACCAGCGTCACCTACAAGATCTACGGCAACGAGATCTTCAACAACAACGGTGGCATCATGGAGCACCTGAAGGGCGCCGGGTCGATCACGCTCGACGTGCACGACAACATCTTCAACAACAACAACGGCCGCTCCGCGGTGTCCATCGCCGACAGCATCAGCCAGAACGTCGTCAACAACACCATCTCCTCGGCCTCCAAGGCCAGCCCAACCGCGTAAGGACGGGTTCTCTCTCCATCGTTTCGGCGACGACCGCGCCCGGCCATTCTTTGGCCGGGCGTCGGTGCGTTCGGATGCCGGCGATCACCAGTGCAGGAAGACGCCCACGTCGCCCGGCATGCCGCCGGGATAGCTCAGAATCTGGGCGCGCAGCTTGTAGCCGGCGGGGCGCAGATACCGGTCGTAATTGTCGTAGACCTCCCGCGCGAAACCGGTGAGGCTGTCCGGCCAGTCGGGCTCGAAATTGTTGATCGCCCGGCCGCCGTCGCTGCAATAGCTGCTGGGAAAGCGCACGATCTCGATTTCGGTTGCCCCGCGTTCCGCCGCCGCGCTCACGGCGCGGGTGAAGCGCTCCTTGGTGTCCGGGCGGAGGTGCTGGTGCATGAAGGCGTCGTGGATCGCGCTCTGCTCCTCCTGCCTTTTCTTCTCAAGCTCCTGCGCCTCCTTCCGCCGCGCCATCTCCTGCGCCTCGGTGATCGCGTGGAGATCCTTGGGTGTGATGAGGTCGCCGCCAAGCGGGGAGATCGGAGGGGTGGAAGGACCATCTGCGGGCATGTCGCATGTCTCCCGGTAGAAGGCCGCTGGCCTTGTCGGTTCGGAATGCGGTTCGTTTCAGGGACGTCCTGAACGCCGCAAGGCGGCCCGCATGATCCCGGCGGGACGCGCGTCATGCAGGGTGGCACGCGGAACGGCCGCGCGTCCATCATCGGCGCACGACAAAGCCGCCGCCGGGATCGGCGGCGGCTGAAGCGCCTGGAAACGATGAAACAGCGTCTTGGAGTGAGAGCCGGGAGGGCGGCGGGCCTCCGCTTATCCGAAGATCGCCAGCCCGATCACCGTCGCGGCGAAGGCCCCCACGGCCGAGGCAAGGGCGGCAATGATGGTGGGGGCGTGCGACTTGGCCGACTTCACCTTCAGCGCGTCATCGAAGCCGCGCAGCGTCGTGTCCATGCGGACAAGGAAAACCTCCAGCCCGGCCACCCGTTCCTGAAGGCTGTGGAGCGCGTCCGACAGGGCGGCCTGCTGGGCCGCGGCGGCGCCGGCTCCGGCCTGACCGGCAGCGATGCGCTCCTGCGTCTCGCGCAGCAGCCGGGCGATGCCCTGCTGGCCGGCGGCGATCTGCTGATGGTCACGGCGGGCGGCGTCCAGCCCGGCGCCGATGCGCACCAGATGCGGGGCGAGCGTGCGCTCCAGCAGCTTTTCCTCGGCGCTCGGCTGGGCGAAGGTGGCGATGGTGCCGGTGCTCGGCGCGGCGACCACCGCGACGACGCGCGTGGGGTCGAGCCCGGCCGGAATCTCAAGCTCGGCTTCGAAGGCGTGGTGCCCGTCGCCGAAGTTGCCGCCCACCAGATCCTCGCGCGGGCGGTCGGCCAGCGCGCGCCCCAGAACCACGCTGCGCCCGTCCGGCAGTTCGGCGCGGAACTCCACCGTCAAGCGGTCGGTGGGGTAGGAGCGGTCCCAGGCCCAGCCGTAGATCCGTCCGGCCTGGACGGCGTCCACGCGGCCTTCGATGACGGACGCCGCAGGCTCCGTCGCGACGGGGATGGAGGAAACGGTGTCGGGCGTGGCGACGTCGGGCATGGCGGACACTCGTGAGTAAGCGGTCGAAGAAACGGGAACGGGGCGCCGGCCCCGGAGAAAACGCTCTCCGGCACCGGCGCCCCTCTTTGCGGCAACCGCCGTCAGGCCGCCTTGCGCTGCGGCGACTTGCGCGCGGTCGGGCTAGGCATGCGGTGCGGGATGTAGTTCTCGTCCAGGAACTCCCGCATGTCGCGGTAGCGCTGATAGAAGGTGCGGTTGAACTTCTCGAACAGGCTCTGGTCCCAGTATTCCTCCAGGACGAAAGGCTTGTCCGAATAGACGTCGTAGCAGGGGATCGCGAAGGTTTCCGCGAATTCCGCCGTGCGGCTGTCGTAGCTGAAATAGACCGACGGCGTGCCGTTCGACAGCGCCATCAGGTTGCCGTGCAGGCGGTAGCCCAGCACGAGATCCTTCGAGCGCACGATGCTCTCATAGTCGGCCACCACGTCCGAATACCACAGGCGCGAGCGGTACAGCTCGTCCAGTTCCTCGTCGAAGTACCAGTTCTTCAGCCAGTTGTTGTTGTGCAGCTCGTCCCAGGCTTCGGCCTTCTGCTCGTCGGTGCCCCAAAGCAGCTTCTTCTCCTCGACCTCGCCCTGCATCATCAGGACGGTGTCGAAGCGGCGGCTCATGTCCTTGACGAAGTCGCGGTGGCGGGTGAGGTAGGTCTTCACGTCCGGCGAATAGTGGCTGGACACCTCGCGGCGCATGGTGATGCCGACGTTGCGCACGCTGTCCAGCGACGGCAGGTCGATGCGCAGCTCCGGATCGCGGTTGCGGAAGGCGGTCGGGCAGCCGACGATGCGGACGTTCTTGATGCCGAGGTCCCACAGCACTTCGGCGGTGTAGGTGCCGCGCACGCCCAACGTCGTGGACTTGTCGGCGAACATCTGCCAGATGCGCTTGCTCTCGTCCGACAGCGTCAGCTTGCCGGTGGCCGGGGCCTGGGCGCCGACGCCGAAGGCGATGACCGGGATGCGCAGCTTGGACAGCACCTGCTCGGTGCCCTCCGGCCAGGTCATGTGGTCGTGGATGTAGTTCGACCCGCGCAGGAACACGTAATCGTATTCGGCGTTGGCCTTGTCCACCACCTCCTGCTTGAACTCGCGGATCTCGACGACGTCGAGACGGTCAAAGGTCAGCAGCTTCAGCGAAGAATCGTAGACGAAGGCGTCGCCGATGTTGTGGTAATGGTTAATGCTACGCTGAATGTTCTGGTAGCTGTACCACCGCACGCAGTCATGATCGTAGACTTCGCCGGAGGGAATCATGACTAGGATGTTAGCCAATTTAATTCTCCTGGGGTCGGGGTGGTGGAAGGTTGCAGGGTTCGGGTTTTATCTTGATTAATTTTAGCCGTCTTGGGACGGCTCAACCCGGATCATTATTCGGACCAGATCGCGATCTCTGGTCGGCTTGCAATTTTTCTGGGCAAGCCGGGTCAGGTAGAGCTGGGCGTTTCCATCCGTGTCCTCGAAATTCCGGCTTCTGGCGTCCGGATCGAGAATGGCCGGGTAGTAGAACGTCTCGTCCACGGCGCAATTCTTGTCGGTGAGCAACGGTGCCGCCCAGGCGAGGCGGGGGGCGGACCAGCCGATCAGGTCGGCGGAGGTCGACACCCACACGCCGGACACCGGCTCCGCCCCTTTGCGTTCCGCGCGCCGCCCGGCCATCACCGCAACGTAGAGGCCGCTCGGCGTGTGGCGGACGAGGCTGGTGACGGTGAAGGGCAGCCGGTCGGGCGGCAGCGGCGCGCAGACCGACGCCTCGGGATCGGCCTCGCCCTGGATGTAAGGGTCGCGGAAGCGGACGGTGAAGTCCCGCCCGTCCCACGCCCGCCAGGAGGCCGGATCGGCGAGGTCGCGGGTGCGCATCAGGCAGACCCCACGCTTCTGCGTGCCGATGGCCTCGGCGAAGGCCATGGCGTAGTACCAGCCGTCGCGCTCGACGATGTTGCTCGGCGCGAACAGCCCGGCCCGCTTCCCCAGATCGCCGCGGAAGCGGTAGGGCACCCCGGCGACGTAGCGCGCCGGCCCGAAGCTCTGCCCGCCGTCGTGCGAGACGGTGAGGGTCAGCGCGTTCCACCAGCAGGCCATGTAGTCGCCCGTCGGGCAGAGGTCGCGGCGCTTGTGGCCGTGATACTCGTTGTGGACCAGCCCGTAGACGGTCGTGCCGTCCAGCGTGTAGGGCGAGGTCAGCCAGCCCATGTCGTCGAAGCGCGCCGGGTCGTCGCGCTTGGCCGACTGGAAGACGATGCGGCAGGCGTGGCGCAGATCGTTCAGCGACGGGCCGCTGAGGACGCGCGCGCGGGTGTGTGCGGCGAGCAGCCGGACGCTGCCGTCCGCCGCCCTCCAGGCGCGCGCCGGGGCGTCCGGCACGTCCCAATCCTCGCAGGCATGGGTGCGGTGGTCGTAGACGGTCTCCAGCGTGGCGCCCGCGGGGACGCTGACGCGGAGGTCGGCGGCGTGCGCGGGGGGCGCGAGGAGGAAGGTGGCAAGGAGGATGCCGGCGTATTGCCCCCACCCTAACCCTCCCCCGCTGCGCAGGGGAGGGAACTTCGCCGCATGCCCCTCAAGCCCTCCCCTGCGCAGCGGGGGAGGGAGGGACCCGCGAAGCGGGAGGGTGGGGGCAAGGGGAATGCGCATCACGGCTTCTGCGCCACCGCCCGCTCGGGCATCGACACGGCACCGCCGCCAGCATTCGCAATCAGCGCGTCGAACACGTCGGCGTGGCGGCGGGCGCATTCCGCGCGGTCGATGGGGCGGCGGATGCGCATGCGCAGGCGGTCCCACAGGTCCGGCGTGGTCAGCGCCTCGGTCAGGCGGTCCACCAGATCCTCGACGCTGGCGTTGCGGAAATGCAGGCCGTCCACGCCGTGGGTCACCTTCTCGCCCATGCCGCCGATGTTGCTGGAGATGATCGGGCGGCCGTGCAGGAAGGCTTCCTGGATTACCACCGGCGAGTTCTCCCACCAGATGGAGGGCATCACCACCCAGTCCACATCCTTCATCAGGCCGGGCAGTTCGGCGGAACGGTAGCTGCCGTAGAAGCGCACGCGGTCGCCCGCACGCTCCACCGCCTCGTTGAACTTCTTCTGGTAGGCCTCGGGCTGGCGCTCCAGGTTGCCGCCGAAGATCATCAGCGCACCGTCCTCGCCCCACGCCTTCTCGGAGACGCGGCCGATCGCCTCGACCAGCACATGGGCGCCCTTGAACTCGGTGAGCTGGCCGAAGAAGGCGAAGCGGTTGCGCTTGCCGCCGCGGGCCAGCGGGCGGGGCGGGGCGATCCCCTCGACCGTCAGGCCGTTCTCGATCATGCGGAACTTCTCGCGGGGCAGGCCCCAGTCGACGTAGCGGTCGATCAGGAAGTTCGACGGGCTGACGTAGAAGTCCGCCTGCTCCAGGAAGGTCTTCAGGAACAGCTCGCGCTTGAAGAACTGCGCCTCGCCGATGTGCGGGAAGCAGCCGGCGCAGTCCGCCGGGCTGGCGCGGTAGCACAGCGTGTTGCGGCTGGTCTTCACCATCTGGCCGTGGTGGTGGCAGATGGACAGATACTCGTGGAAGGTCACCACGATCGGCACGCGGGGCAGCGCCTGCCGGATCGCCTGGATCGTCTCGATACCCAGACCCAGGAAATGGTGGAAGTTCACCACGTCCGGCTGAAGGTCGCGGACGTAGCGGACGAAGTCCTTCTCCAGCCCCGGCAGGTTGCGGTTCGACAGCCGGAAATGGTCGTAGTCGTTGGCGTAGTAGAGGACCTCCCGCTCCTTCTGGCGCAGCGCCATCAGGGCGGAGCTGCCGTGCGGCGTGACCGGCGGGGAGGTGCGGGCCAGATAATGGCTCTCCCATCCCGGCAGATCGTGCAGCCCCTGGTGCAGGTTGTAGGAGGCCACCTCCGCGCCGCCCAGCGAGAAGGCGGGATGGCCGTGGCTGATGATCAGGACGCGCTTGTTGCTCATGGTCGGGCCGATCTCGAAAGGGCGTGCGGGGTTAGGCGGCGGCGCGGGCGGACCAGATGTCCTCGAAGCTCCAACGGTCCACCATGGCGCCGGCGCGGCGCCAGCGGTCGGCGTGCGCGTCGCGCGGCTGCTCGTCCAGCGCCACCAGGGTGACGCGGGGCAGCCAGACGCAGGCCCCGCCCAGCGCGCGCAGGCGCAGGCAGAGATCCAGCCCCTTGTGGTCGGCCCCCATGTAGGAGCCCATGGTGGCGAGCGCCCGGACCAGGGCGTCCTTGGGCAGCAAGGCGCATTCCGGGGCGGCGGCGTCCACCGTCGCCGCGTCCTGCTCCTTCAGCCAGTCGCGCGGGTAACCGGCGAAGCGGCGCTCGAAGGTCTTGGTGCCGTCGGAACCCTCCACCGCCATGATGCCGGCGAAGCGGATCGAATGGTCCTCGTAGAGAAGCGTCGGGCTGACCATCACCGGCCCGCCGGACTTGCGCGACACCCGCTCCAGCGCCGACAGCCAGCCCTTCTCGGTCGGCAGGACGGAGGGGGAGAGCGTCAGCACCCGCTCGCCGCGGGCGTGGGGCAGGGCGGCGGCCATCGCCTCGAAGGCGTCGGTGGCGTCGGGGGCGGCCACGAAGGTGACGGCCATGCGGTAGAAGGCGGCGGCCTGACGGACCGCTCCGCCCAGCCGCTCGTGCGTGCCGGCGGCGGCGACCACCAGCAGTTCGGTCTCCGCGAAATCCGGGTCGATGGCGAGGCGGGCGATGTTGAGGTCCACATCCTCCCGCCCGTCGGTCACCGGCAGGATCACCGAGACGCGCGGCGCCTTCACCGGGCGGCCCATCGGGTGCACGCCCGCCGACGGCAAGACACCGGAACGGGAGCGGGCGGTGCGCAGCATCGGGCCGACATGACGCGCGATCAGCGTGTCGATGGACGGGCTGTCCAGATTGACCAGCGACAGCATGCGGCGCAACGCTTCCGGCGCCGGTGGCAGGCAGCTCAGCGGCAGGAAGGCGAAGCGGTCGTCGGCCAGTTCCAGTTCCAGATGGAACTCGGCCCCCTGGGGCAGGCCCGACGGCTCGGCGGCGAAGGCGGTGAAGCCGTGCTGGTCCTGGCCGGGGATCATGCGCCCGGCGAACAGGCCGTCATGCTGGAAGGCCTCCGTCACGTCGCGGCGGGACAGCCGCGACCAACCCTCATCGAGCCGGACGGCGACGCCCGGCCCCTTCAGCGTGACGGCGCGGACCTGCCGCGTCGGGTCGAGCAGCCAGCCGGCGACGAACAGCCCGGCCCCCGGCACGCGCAACGCCATGTCCAGCCCGGTCCGCACCGGAATGTCGAGCCGCGACACCGTTTCCGCCCCGTCGTAGCGCGACGCGGCGATGCGGGACATCTTCTGGCGCGTCTCGGCGTCCTGGATGTTGCCCAGCATGTCGCGCACATGGGCCGAGGCCACGCCGTCAGGCAGGATGGTGCGGTGCTCGAAGATCTCCAGATGGCGCCAGCCCTCGGCGGCGCGGTAGTGGATGCGGCGAATGGCGGTGGGAAGCGGGGTCTGGTCGGTCAGCACCGCCATCACACCCGACGCCTCCGGCGGCAGGTCGGGACGGGCGAAGGACCCGGCGGTGGCGCGGTAGGCGGCGGTCTCCTCCGCCTCGATCAGGATCTTCTGGGCGCCGCTGCGGAAACTGCGCGCCCAGCCCTGGAGCATCAGGCTGCCGTCCCGGAAGCGCCCGAACACCTCGGCGAAGCCGTCCGGCTGCGACACCTCCTGGGCGAGGCCCGAGAGCAGGCGGCCGATGCGGTCGGAGTCACTGTCCGAAGACGCGGCAAGCTGGATCGCGAAATCCAGCGCCAGGGCCAGCGCGCCGGGCTGGAAGCCCTTCAGCGCCGAGACGAGGTGCGACGGGTTGGTGCGGACGTTGGACAGGCGCGGCAGGACGAGGCGTTCCCCCTTCTCGTCCGCCAGCTCGACGCGCGATGGGCGCATCTGGGCCAGCCCCGGCACGCGGATGCCGCCGAGGAACCAACGCTCGCCCTCCGCGTCGGCCCAGGAGCGTCCGGCGTACCGGCCCTCCACCGACCCGTCGAGATGCACGGAGCCCTGCGCGGGCAGCGCCCGGTCGATGGCGCCGAACAGGACGAGCGTGTCGTCGTCAAGAAGAATGGCCGCCGTGATGTCGGCCTTGGTGATCGGTTCCTTCATCCCGCGATGCTCCCCGCAATCGAACCCTGCCCATGCCTTCCCCCCGGACCGTTGATTATGTCGTCATAGAGAATGACGTGTTTTTCGGCGGCCTCCTCGGTCGTCGGGACCGCCGGTATGTTGGAGACGAGCCGGTCCCACAGGCCCGGCTCGGTCATCGCGCGCGTCATCACGCGCGCCAGATCCGCGGCGTCCCCCGCCCGGAAATGCAGGCCGTCCACCCCGTCTGTCACCGATTCCGCCATGCCGCCGATGCCGCTGCAGATGACCGGGCGGCGGTGCTGGAAGGCTTCGCGGATGACCAGGGGCGCGTTCTCCCACCAGATCGACGGCATCACCACCCAATCGGCGGCGGCCATCAAATCGGGCATCTCCTCGCGCCGGTAGGGGCCATGGCGGACGGCGGTGCCGCGGGCGCCCTTGAAGCCCTGCTCGACCTTGTCCTTGAAGGCGTCGGTCTGGAACGGCGCGCCCCCATGAACGGCCAGCGTCAGGTCCTGCCCCTGCTTCTCCAGCCGGGCGGCGGCGTCCAGCGCGACGGTGATTCCCTTGAAGGGGTTCAGGTTGCCGAAATAGGCGAAGGCGTTGCGCGGCGCCCCCCCGGGCAGCGGCCGGTGCGGCGCCGGACGGACCGCCGGGCGCCCATTCTCCACGACGGAGATGCTGTCCGGGTCGAGGCCCCAGGCGATGTAGCGGTCGCGCAGGAAGGCGCTGGGCGCCAGGAAATGATCGACCAGCCCGAACATCGCCTTGATGTGCTTCTCGCGCAGCACGAACTGGTCGGCCGGCCGGTCGGGGAAGCAGCGGTGGCAGGCGTCGGGCGAGGCCATGCGGCACAGCGCGTGACTTCCCGTTGTCACCATCTGCCCGTCGTTGGCGCAGATCGGGTAGTAGTCGTGCAGCGTGTAGACGATCCGCGCCCGCGGGCAGACGCGGCGGATCAGGAACAGCATCTCCACGCCCAGCAGCAGGGTGTGGTGGATGTGCACGATGTCCGGCTGGAAAGCGCGCAGCAGGTTCGACAGGTCCGGCACGATGCCGTGCAGGTCGATCTGGCTCTGGAAGAAGTGATCGAAATGCCCGGCCCACAGCACCACCTCGTCGGCGCTGCGGCCCAGCGTCTGGAGGTTGGTGCCGGGCTTGCGGTCTCGGTGGACCCCGTTGGTGCAGGCGAGGAACAGGGCCTCCGCCCCCTTGGCCTTCAGGCTGCCGAACAGCTCGTGCGCGAAGATCTCCGTGCCGCCGGGGTGCAGGCTCGGGTGGTTGTGCGCGACGACGAGGACGCGGGGCAGGCTCATCGCGCGCCCTCCTTTTCCAGAACCAGGAGATCCTGGAAGTTCTCGGCGTTGCGCTGCCCGCTCCAGTGGCCGCGCAGGACCGGGCGCGCCGGGCGCAGCCCCTGTTCCGCGAAGGTGCCGAGCAGGAAGGATTCGCCGTAGGCGACGGCGGCGTTCGGGTTGGCCTCGTCGGCGATGAACTCCGGCCCGGCGGCGTCAAGGAAGGCCGGGCGGGCGGTCTTCTTCGCGATGCCGTCCCGCGCGCGGGCGTCCACCAGGAACAGGCTGAGGAAGCAGCGCCCGCCCGGCTTCAGCACGCGGGCGATCTCCGCGGCGTAGCGCACCGTCTCCGCCGTCCGCAGATGGGTGATGACCGAGGTCAGGATCACGAAGTCGTGCCCGCCGTCCGGGAAGGGCAGGCGGGTCTGCGCCGCGTCCTCCGCCCCGCCGGGGTTGTAGAGCGCGTTCGCCACGTCGAGCGTCCGGAAGCGGAACTCCGGGTAGGCCGGGGTGATCGTCTCCGCGCACCAGCGGATGCCATCCTCGACGATGTCCACGCCGTCGTAGCTGGAGTCCAGATACTGGGTCAGCGGCACGGCCATGCGCCCGATGCCGCAGCCGATCTCCAGCACGCGGTGCTTCGGCTTCAGCCCGCCGACGCGAACGAAGTGGCGCAGGAACTCCGCCCCGATGGCCCGGAAATCGCCGTCGCCGATGAACACGCGGTCCGGCGGCGGCACGGGCAGAAAGCGGTTGCGGGCGATCTGCGCGCACAGCCATTCCAGCCGCGGGTCGGTGTTGCGGCGCAGGACGGCGAGGCGGCGCCCGGTGAGGATCTCGTTCATCAGGTCAGCTCCGGTTCCGGTTCGCGCGCCCGAACAGGCGGGATTTGCCCGGAACGGCTACGGGAAGGGCGGCGTCCGCGGGGGCGCCCGCCGACAGGGGGCGCATCAGGCTGTCCTCCAGCGCGGGCGGCGGCGGCGGCGCGTTCCAGTCGCGCGCGGCCAGCTCTTCCATCATCGCGCCCCAGCGGCGGGCGTGGAGCCAGCCGTTGTATTCGGAGGCGACACCGCGGGTGTAGCCCTGGTGCCGGCTGATCGAGCGGCGCTCCAGATGGTACAGCTCGACCGACGGGACGTAGCGGATGTCCAGCCCGGCCTTGCGGATGCGCAGGCAGAGGTCGGAGTCCTCGTAGTCGCCGATGACGTAGTCCTCGCAGAAGCCGCCCACGGAGTCGAAGGTCTCGCGGGTCATCATCAGGCAGGCGCCGGTCACGCCGGGCACGCTGCGCTCCCGCCGGGCGGGCAGGAAGTCGCGCGGCAGGCCCTTGAAGAAGTGATGGTTGTACCAGCGCCCGCGGACGTCGCGGTCGAAGTAGAGGCCGGCGTGCTGCAGGCTGTCGTCATCGAACAGCAGCTTCGGCCCGACCGCGCCGGTGCCCGGCGTGCGCTCCAGCGCGCCGAGCAGGGCGGGCAGCCAGCCGGGCTGGTCGGGGATCACGTCGGAATTCAGGAACAGCAGCGTCCGCCCGGTGGAGGCCGCGACCCCGGCGTTGTTGGCCGCCGAGTAGCCGTAATTGGCCGGCTGCACCAGCACCCGCATCGGCAGGCCGTAGAGCGCGTGGAAGCCGTGCAGCATGTGCACCAGCTCGTCGCGCTGCTCCGGGCTGTCGAGCACGAAGATCAGCTCCGCCCCGGCCATGCCGGGATCGGTGGCGAAGCTTGAGAGCTGGAAGCGCAGGAACTCCAGCGCCTTGTAAAGCGGGATGATGACCGAGACGGCGGGCGTTTCCGGACCGCGCCCGAAGCTGACGGTTTCCGGCTCGCCGCGGCTGGCCATGTGGGCGGCGTGGAGCGGTGCTACGGCCGGGGCGATCACGGTTTCCAGAACCAGCGGCGTCGCGTGCTGCGGCGGCAGGCTGCCCAGAACCGCGGCGCGGGCGTCGGCGGGCGACAGCGGGCGCAACGGCGGCACCAGCCGGATCGACCCGCCCGACCCGAGGCGAAGCTCCGCATGGACCTGAAGCGCCGCGGCGGGCTCGGGCGCGCCGGGCAGGTAGGCGACGAAGCCGCTGCGGTCGGTGGACGGGGCGGTGCCGAACAGCTTCGCCACGTCCTCGCGCGGGAAGCGGTGCTCCAGCATCTCCAGCCGGCGCTCGCCGCCGAAGGGCGTGTGCACGGTGAGGCCGCCGGACAGGCCGTGCGGATCGTGCACCCAGCCGGCCAGGAACAGCCCGCCGTCGCCGGTCGGAACGGCGAGGTCGAGGGCGGCGCCGATGGAGCGCTTGGCATCGGCGACCTGCCGCTTGGGCAGCGGGGCGAGCACTTGAAGCTCGCGCACCGCCGCCGCCGCCGTGGCGTCCGACCGCCCGCGCCGGGCGAGCGCGTTCAGAATGTACTGGCGCAACTCCAGCGGCGTGTCGCGACGGGTGGACAAGCGTTCGGTCAGGCTCGGCAGGTTGGGCGGGACCGCCGAGAAGGCGCGGCAGGCCAGCCCGTTGCGTCCCAGCACCACCAGCAGGTTGCCCGGCGCGCACAGGGCCTTGTCCACCAGCAGCGACATGGCGGCGCGCCCGCGCCGGTCGAGCGCGGAACCGATGCAGACGTCGAAGGGGGAGGGGCCGACGGCGCCAGCCGTGATGATGACCGCCCCCGTCACTTCGCCGAAGCCGGAGGACAGCGAGCCGCCGCAGAGCAGAAGCTCGTCGGTCGCCAGGGCGCGGGCGATGATCGGGGAGGGGGTCGGCGACAGCTCCAGCACCATGCGGCGGCAGACCGTGGCGAAGCCGGCATCGCTGCGCAGCGCCGGGGTGGAGCGCGCGAAATCGAAGAGGAAACGGACGACGCGCAGCCGCGACGGCGCGTCGAGGCTGCCCAGCAGGAAGGCGGGGTCGGGATCGGGAACCTGCGGTTCCGCCAAAACCTCCGCGACGACGCGGCTCTGGGCAACGAAACGGACGGGCGCACCGGAGGTCCGGGGCGCCCGCAGGATCGACAGCACCCGCTGCCCACCCCAGCTCGTCCGGACGGACAAGGTGGTGTAGGGGGGCCGGACCTCCTCGCCGTCGAGGGTGGGAACGACTCGGCCGGAGGGCTCCGGTCCGTCGCTCTCCCACGAGGCGAGCACGAAATCGTCGCCGAGCGCATGGAGCTGGGCGGACGCGATGGAGGCGGAGGCCGGCAGGACGGCGAGCACGGTCATGCGTTCCTTAGCCGGACCCATCGGCGGCGTGTGGGGGACACGCCGCCGGTCCGGTCCCTGGGTGGGTTACGGCTTTAGTGAATGACGAAGAAGTCGTTCGGATTGTTGTGAACTTCGTCGGCCGAAACGCCCTTCAGCATGATGCTGTCGCCGTTGCCGAGATCGATGACGGCGTTGCCGCCCATGTCGGTGACGCGGGCCGCCAGATCGGAGGCGTCGTTGATCTCCAGACCGTTGATGTTGCGCTCGATCTGGAGGACGTCCTCGCCCGCGCGGAAGTCGAGAACCACGTCCTGGCCGCCGCCGCCGGAGAAGACGAAGACGTCGTTGCCGCCGCCGCCCGCCAGGATGTCGTTGCCCGCACCGCCGTCCAGGATGTCGTTGCCGTCACCGCCGGACAGGAAGTCGTCGCCCTCGCCACCCTTCAGGATGTCGTCGCCGGTGCCGCCCATCAGGATGTCGTTGCCGGCGCCGCCGTCCAGGTAATCGTTGTGGCCGCCGCCCGTCAGGACGTCGTCGCCGTTGCCGCCCCTCAGAATGTCGGCGCCGTCGCCGCCGTTCAGGACGTCGTCGCCGTTGCCGCCGTCGAGAATGTCGTTGCCACGGCCGCCGCTCAGGACGTCGTCGCCGTTGCCGCCGGACAGGTAATCGTCGCCGTCCCCGCCATCCAGCGTGTCGGTGCCGTTGCCGCCGTCGAGGACGTCGGCCCCGCTGCCGCCGCTCAGGACGTCGTCGCCGTTGCCGCCGAACAGGGCGTCGCGCCCATCGCCGCCCAGGACCGCGTCGGCGCCGTTGCCACCCATCAGGATGTCGTCACCGTTGCCGCCGTTGATGAAGTCGCTGCCGTTGGTGCCGGTGATGATGTCGTCATAGTTGCCGCCAGGAAGGGTGGCCATGAATCATACTCCTTAACGATGGGATTGGGTGGGGTGGGGGATTTCCTACCCCGAAATGGCGAGGTACCCCCAAGCCTTTACCCAAATACCTTTCGGCATGGCTGTGACAAACATAAGGTCAAACCCAGGCAAATCTTGAGTTCACAGAGTCAAAACACAATAATCATCAACGTTCATTACGTCATTCCTGTCACCTTGGCTTCAAAGCCCTTCGAAAATCTAAACATCTAATTTTGGACACCGCGCTTGATCGGTGTTTTTACGGCCCTTATCCAAGACGATGGCTCATGATTAACAAAAGAAGCCGAATTGTTTGCTATCAATACTTTTAAAGACGTCAGAAAGACGTTTTCGTCGAAATGCGACGAAATGCCATGAATAGACCCCTAAGCCCTATGCGTTTGGCTTAGGATTATGCCATTGATCATTGCCCTTATGGGGTGCCCGGCAACGCTGCGGCGCACTCAAACCCCTGGATTTTTAAAAAGCCGGCGAAGAAGACAGGCATTTTTAAAAGCCGGATTTTGAAAGCGGCGGCTGAGCGGTACGGGCCGTTCGGGATCGCGCGGCATCCGAAAGGCGTTTCCCGAGACCGTCCGGACGAGCTTTGCCTGATCCTCAAGCCGCTCCGGCGGCCCGCCGATGTCGGGCGGAACGCCGCCGGATGGTTGTGAGCAACGCCCCAGAAGGCCGTAAAATTTTTCGCTTGCGCCTGCGCCGGATCAGATTTTGCCGGCCTCCGCGGCGTCCAGAGCGGCCCGCGCCAACTCCATCAGCTTGTCGTCGACCGCCGCTCGGTCATAACCGGGGCTGTCGGCCAGCGAATCGCGCAGGCGCATGGCGACGAACTCGCCGGTGTGGTGCTTGTCATAGAGATGGACGTCGCCGATGGCGTCGGCGACGCGCTTCAGGGTGTCCCGGTCCCAGTGTGTGGTCATGCTCGCACGCTCCCTTTCTTGCCTGCTGGGCAACGGGAGAGCGTGCGAAATGATCCGGCGCGGCGGCGCGGTCAGTTCTCGCGGAAGGCGCGATTCATGGCGTCGGTCAGCGGGCTCAGGAAATACTCGATGGCCTTGCGGGTGTGCCCGTGGATCATCACCTCGGTCGGCATGCCGGGATGCAGGTCCACGTTCGGCAGGGCCTTCAGCGCCGCGGCGTCGAGGCTGATCCGGGCGAGGAAATAGGCCTGGCCGGTGCGCTCGTCCTCGAGTTGGTCGGCGGAGAGGGTGAGGACCTTCCCCTGCACCGGCGGAACCAGCCGCTGGCGATAACCAACCAGCCGCACCATGGAGCTGCCGCCCACGTCGATGTTCTGGACGTCGGCGGGAGAGACTCGGGCCTCGACGATCAGCCCGTCGTCCTGGGGAACGATGTCCAGGATGCCCTGGCCCGCCGGGATGACGCCGCCCGGCGTGTAGAAGCGCAGGTTGGTGACCCGGCCCGCCTGGGGGGCGACGAGTTCCTGGCGCTTCAGCACGTCGCCGGCGCTCCGCAGCCGCTCCGACAGGTCGGAGACGGTGGCCTGGATGGTCTGAAGCTCGTTCCCGACTTCCGACCGGCGGTTGTTGCCGAGGTTGATGATCTCCAGCTCCGCCGCGGCGATGCCCTGCTCGGCCTTCGACTTGTCGGCCTGGATCTCGCCCAGCCGCCCTTTGGTGTCGGCGACGTTGCGCTGAAGCTCCAGCATGCGCGGCTTGCGCTCATAGCCCTTGGCGAGCAGCGTCTCGACGATCCGCAGCTCGTCCTGGGTGTAGCGCAGCCGGTCGTTGGCGGCGACGCGCTGCGAATCGAGCGCCACCAGCTCGTCGCGGAGCTGGCCGATGCGCTTGCGCTGGATGGAGATCTGCCCCTCATAGGCGTCGCGCCGCGATTCGAACAGGCGCTGCTCCGCGGCCAGGGCTTCGGCGGCGACGGAGCTGGTCTTGGCGGCCACCACCAGCTCGTCGGCGTAGACCGGGGCCTTCGCGTCGGTCTGCTCGGCGCGCAGCCGGGCGAGACGGGCCAGCGAGGTCCAGTACTGCCCGTGAAGCTGGGCGACCACTGCGCCGCTCTGCGTGGTGTCGAGCCGCAGCAGGACCTGCCCGGCCTCCACCATGTCCCCGTCCTTGACCAGCAGTTCGCTGAGGATGCCGCCCTCCAGATGGGAAACCGTCTTGCGGTGGCTCTCCACCATGATGGTGCCGGACGCGATGGCCGCGCTGTCCAGGCTGGCGGTGAAGGCCCAGCCGAAGAAGCCGCCGAAGCCGATCGCGACGGCCAGCGCGCCCGCCAGCGCAGTGCCGCGCAGCGTGGGTTCGTGCGGCGTCACGTCGATGACCGGCGACCAAGCGGCGGCGAGCGGGGATTGCGGGGTCTGGGCCTGGGTGATCGTCGTGTCGGTCATGCGGACTCTCCCGTCCGGACCAGCCGGGCCACCTTCACGGCGCCGCCGGGCTGGACCATTTTCAGCACGTCGGTGCGTTCGCCGAAATGCTCGACCATGCCGTCCTTGAGGACGAGGAGCTTGTCGGCGACCGACACGATGGAGGGGCGGTGTGCGACCATCACGATGGTCGCGCCGTCGCGGCGCGCGTGGTTGATCGCGGTCAGAAGCGCCTGTTCGCCCTCGTGGTCGAGGTTGGAGTTGGGTTCGTCCAGAACGATCAGGCGGGGCTTGCCGAACAGGGCGCGGGCCAGCGCGATGCGCTGCCGCTGGCCGCCGGACAGGGCGAAGGCGTTCTCGCCGACCGGCGTGTCGTAGCCGAAGGGCAGGCGCCCGATCATGTCGTGGACCCCGGCCAGCCGGGCGGCCCGCACGATCTCCGCCGGGTCGGCCTGGGCCATGCGGGAAATGTTCTCGCCGATGGTGCCGTCGAGCAGCGCCACCGACTGCGGGACATAGCCGACATACTGGCCGAAGCTCTCACGCTCCCATAGGAAGGTGCTGGTGCCGTCCAGGTAGATGCCCCCGGCGGTGGGCTCCCAGATGCCGACCAGCAGGCGGGAAAGGGTCGATTTGCCGGCCCCCGACGGCCCGATGATCCCCAGCACCTCCCCCGGCTCAAGCGAGAAGGAGACGCCGCGCAGCACCGGGCGCTGCAGGCCCTTCGGCACATGGCTGACGCGGTCCACGGTCAGGCGTCCGTCGGGGCGGGGCAGCGGCATGGTGCTGCGCCGCGCGCCCTCGCCGTTCAGAAGCTCGCGGATGCGCTTGTGCGCGGTCTGGGCGACGATCCACTGCCGCCAGTTCTCCACCAGATGCTCGAAGGGCTGGAGCAGGCGGGCCATGATGATGCCGGTGGCGATCATGCTGCCCGGCGACGCCTCGTTCCGGATGACCAGGGCGGCGCCCGCGGAGATGGTGGCGATCTGCAGGATCAGACGCAGCGAGCGGGACGCCGACGCCATGCCGCGCGACAGCACCACGCCCCGGTCGATCAGCGATGCCGAGCCGATCTGCGCCATCTGCCAGCGCCGGGCCAGCGGCGGCAGCATGCCCATGGCCTCTATGGCTTCGGCGTGGCGGACGGTGCTGGCGACGTCGGCGAAGACCTTGGCCGACGCCTCGTTCGCCTCGGCGACGGGGCGGCGGGTCAGCGCGTCGGTCAGCGCGTTCATGGTCAGCAGCAGCAGCGCCGACCCCACCGCGATCCAGCCATAGATCGGGTGCAGGATGAACAGGATGACCAGGAAGATCGGCGTCCACAGCAGGTCCAGCGGCACCACCACGGCGTTGCTGGTCATGAAGTTCCGCAGGTCGTTCAGGTCGCGCATCGTCTGGCCGGCGTTGCGCGTCCCGCCGCCCAGCGCGTCCACGATGGCCGCCTGCAGCGCCGGCACGTTGAAGCGGTGCGCGATCACCGCCCCGCAGACCAGGAAGGCGCGCGCCCGGATGAAGTCCAGCACGCCGTACAGCACCAGCCCGCCCACGGAAATCACCGCGAGCATGGTCAACGTCTCCAGGCTGCGGCTGCTCATCACGCGGTCGTAGACCTGCATCGTGTAGAGCGGCACCACCAGCATCAGGATGTTGACGAAGAAGGTGAGCGCGCCGGCCAGCAGCAGGCCGCGTCCGATCTTCCGGTAGGCTTGGGTCAGCAGGGTCCGATCCATACCGCTCATGCCGATTCCTTTTCTTGCGTCCCGCGTTCCGGAGTCCCGCGTTCTCAGGTTTTGGGGCGGGCCATGAAGCCGGTCATGCAAAGGGTTTCATGGTTAACGAAATGTTGAGATGCGGCCGCATCGCATGAACTCCTTTTGAGACGAAGTCCGGACAAAGGCCGCCCATTGCGGGAAGACTGGTCCCGCGCCATTTCCGCTTACGTCCGACGCTGCGCTGCCGCGTGTGACAACTTTGAGCCCTTACCCCGTCCGACGAGGATCGAAAGGGGTATTTGCAGCGCTGTAAAATGTTGTTCCGAAACATTTTTCTCACCACGCGCCGAGCATTTGCCGGCCGCCATGTCTCTTTTTCGTCAACTGGCCTTCCGTCTGAATTGACGGCATGCTGCGCCGCGGAACTCTTGCACTTGCCACCGGGGGATGTACGATCCTTTGATGCCGGCGGGTGCCTGGACTGACGAATATTTCTCAAATCCAAGGAATATTTACGATGAACACGCCCCAGACCGTACTCGTGACCGGCGGTGCCGGCTATGTCGGCAGTCACTGCGTGGCCGAACTGCTCGACCGCGGCTTCCGGGTCGTCGTGCTCGACAACCTGCGCCAGGGCCACCGCGCCGCCGTGCCGTCCGACGCCGCCTTCGTGGAGGCCGACCTCGCCGACATGGACGCGCTGACCCGCGTCTTCGCAGAGTGGCGCTTCGACGCGGTGTTCCATTTCGCCGCCCTGTCGCTGGTCGGTGAATCGATGCGCGACCCGCATCTCTATCTGCACGGCAACACCGTCAACTCGCTGAACCTGATCCGCGCGGCGACCACGGCCGGCGTGCGCAAGATGGTCTTCTCCTCGACCGCCAACCTGTTCGGCACGCCGGAGCGTCAGCCGATCGACGAGGACACCGCCATCGACCCCGGCAGCCCCTACGGCGAATCCAAGTTCTTCATCGAGCGTGCGCTGCACTGGGCGGACCGCTGCCACGGCCTGCGCTCCGCCTGCCTGCGCTACTTCAACGCCGCGGGCGCGCATCCGAACGGGAAACTGGGCGAGGACCATCATCCGGAAACCCACCTGATCCCGCTTGTGCTCGACGCGGCCAGCGGCCGGCGCTCGCACATCGAGATCTTCGGCGACGACTATCCGACGCCGGACGGCACCTGCGTGCGCGACTACATCCATGTCTGCGATCTGGCCGACGCGCATCTGCGGGTGCTGCCGGCCCTGGAAACGCGCAGCGTCCGCTTCAACCTGGGCAACGGCAAGGGCTACAGCGTCCGCGAGGTGATCGAGGCGACGGAGCGGGTCACCGGCCTGACGGTCCCGGTGCAGGTCGGGGCGCGCCGCGCCGGCGATCCGGCGGTGCTGATCGCCTCGTCGGAGCGCATCCGGGGCGAGCTGGGCTGGAGCCCGCGCTTCCCCGATCTGGACAGCATCATCGGCAGCGCGTGGGAATGGCGCCGCCGTCATCCGGGCGGCTACCGCGGCCCGGCCCTGGCGCAGGCCGCCGAGTGACGGAGAGAAGAGTATGAGCACGCAGCGCCGGGCGGGCGCCGAATCCAAGCCGGACGCCGTGGATGCGGCGGAACTGGCCGAGTATCACGGGCTCGCCCGGCTGATCGAGCGGATGCACCGCCGGTTCCTGGACGTCGTGCGGGCCGGCCTTCTGCGGCAGGGAGTCGACGACATCGGGCCGGTTCAGGCGCTGATGGTCATGCTGATCGGCGACGACGAGCCGTCGGTCCGCGACCTGATGGAGCGTGGCTATTACCTGGGGTCCAACGCCTCCTACAGCCTGAAGATCCTGGTGGAGGCCGGCTACATCGACCGCGGCGCCAGCCAGCGCGACCGCCGCACGGCCCGCCTGCGCCTGACCGACAAGGGGCGGACGCTGCGCGACGAACTGTTCAAGCTGGAACAGGTGCAGGCCACCGCGCTGGTCCGCAACGAGGCGGAGGCGGCCGACCTGAAGGCCGCCTACCGCACGCTGCGCCGGCTCGACCGCATCTGGGGCGACATGGTCCGCTACGCCGGGCAGGGACTCGATTGAGTGGCCCGACTGAGGGACTCGACTGAACCGCCTTATGCATCTCCCATCCGCAGGCATCCGCACATGACCGATTCATCCCTGTCCATCCGCGACGTCGAGCGCCTGCTCGAATCCTCGTCGACGGAGGCCCGCATCGACACGATGCAGAAGCTGGCCGGCGATCTGGAGAAAGGCGGACTGACCGACGCCGAACGGTCGCTGGCGCTGGAAGTCATGCACTGCTTCGCCGCCGACGCCCAGGTCGCGGTGCGCGAGGCGGTGGCCTGGCAGATCCGCAACAACGCCATGCTGACCGCGGAGTTGGCCGAGCGGCTGGTGAAGGACGTGGCCCGCGTCGCCTTCCCGATCCTGCGCGACGCCGGAAACCTCAGCGACGATCTGCTGCTCGACGTGCTGGCGGACCCCGACGCCGGCAAGCACATGGCGGTCGCCAACCGCCACACCGTGTCGGCGCGGGTGGCCGGTGCGGTCGTCGAGACCGGCAACGTCGCGGTGGTGACCGCGCTGCTGCGCAATCCCGGCGCGGAGCTGGCGGAGCCGGCGCTGCACCGGGCGTTGGACCGCTTCGGCCGGGTGCGCATGGTCAGCGAGGCCGCGGCGACCCGTCCCGGCCTGCCGCTGGCCGTGGTGGAGCGGCTGGTCGCCTTCGTCTCCGATGCGGTGCGCGCCACGCTGGCCCACAGCCATGGCCTGTCCAAGGATCTGGTGGACCGGCTGGCCAGCCGCGGGCGCGAGTCGGCGACGCTGCGGCTGCTGCGCCCGGCGCTCCGCGGCGACGAGGATGTGGAGGCGGTGGCCCGCTGGCTGCACGCCAACGGGCGCTTCACCGCGGCGCTGCTGTTCCGCGTGCTCTGCGCGGGCGACGTGGCGTTGTTCGCGGCGGGGCTCGGGGCCAAGGCCGGCATCCCGGCGGAAAACGCCCGCAAGCTGGCCTGGGACGACGGAGCGCTGGGGCTGCGGGCGGTGCTGAAGAAGGCGTCGGTCGCGCCGGTCCTGGTGCCGCCTTTCCAGGTGGCCGTCGCCACCGCCAAGCGCATGGGCTACGAGGGCAGCGACAACCGCCGCGACGATTTTCAGGCGGAGGTCATGGCCGACCTGTTCGCCGCCCTGACCCCGACGAACGACTGGGCGGTGGACGAACTGCTGCTGCAACTGTTCGACGGCGCGTCGGACGAGGTGATCGACCGCGCGATGGATCAGGCGGGCTTGCCCTTCGCGCCGGTGCGCGGGACGGGGACGTAAAGGTGGGGTTGTCGCGACGCTTGCCCCCTCCCTGACCCTCCCCCGCTTCGCAGGGGAGGGGATTGGTCTCCCTCTCCTGCGAAGCGGGGGGAGGGAAGGGGCCCGCGGCGAAGCCGTGGGAAGGGTGGGGGCAACGCGCCTACACCCCCTCCGGCACCAGCACCTTCCCGCAAATGTCCCGCGCCTTCTCGAACCGGTCCGGCGCCGCGGAGCGTGCCAGCAGCCCTTCCCCGAAGATGAACGAGTAGAACAGGTACGCCCGCGCGAAGGCATCGTCGGGGTCCAGCCCCAGGCCGGCGAACAGGTCCGACACGCAACGCAGGCGTTCGCGGTCGACCTCCGCCACGATCTCGGACGCGCGGGGGTCGCGGCGCGCCCAGTCGCGCATCGCCAGTTCGATGGCGATGCCGCGCGGGTTGTTGCTGCCGCCGTACAGCGACAGCACATAGCGCAGCCCTTCTGCGGGGGTGCGGCCGTCCAGCCGGGTCTGCGCCTTGATCGCCTCGATGCGGCCGGTCTTCCAGCCCTCCAGCATCGCCTCGACCAGTTCCATCCGGTCGCGGAAGTGCCAGTAGAAGCTGCCCTTGGTCACCTTCAGCCGCTTCGCCAGAAGCTCGACCCGCACCTGCTCGACGCCGCCCTCCGCCAGGGCGGAGAAGGCGGCGGACAGCCAGGATTCGCGGTTCAGCGTCTTCGCTTCCATCGGCAACACTCCGGAGACCATACGGCAGCGTATCGAGTCGCCGATGGCCTGTCCAGAACCCGCCGGGTGGAAAAGCGCCGAACCTTATCCGGATCTGGCCGGAGAAGGGAAGCCCGGCGCGCCTCAGCGCGCCTTCGCCGCGGTGAACAAACCCTTGTGGGCGTCGCGCAGCAGGTTCTTCTGCACCTTGCCCATGGCGTTGCGCGGCAGCTCGTCCATGAAGAAGACGCGCTTGGGCACCTTGAAGTTGGCGAGCTGCTCCTTGCAGACGGCGATCACCGCGGCCTCGTCCGGGGTGGCGGTGCCGGGCTTGCGCAGGACGATGGCGGTCACCGCCTCGCCGAAGTCGGGGTGCGGGACGCCGACCACCGCCGATTCGACCACGCCGTCGATTCCGTCGATGACCGTCTCGACCTCCTTCGGGTAGACGTTGAAGCCGCCGGAGATGATGAGGTCCTTGGCCCGCCCGACGATGTGGACATAACCGCGCCCGTCCACCTTGCCGACGTCGCCAGTGATGAAGAAGCCGTCCGGCTTGATCTCCTGCTTCGTCTTTTCTGGCATCCGCCAGTAGCCGGAGAAGACGTTCGGCCCGGCCACCTCGATGATGCCGATCTCGTCGGTGCCGAGGCTCGCCCCGGTTTCCGGATCGACCACGCGCACGGACACCTCGGGCAGCGGGAAGCCGACCGTGCCGGGGATGCGGTCGCCGTCCAGCGGGTTGGAGGTCAGCATCCCGGTCTCCGTCATGCCGTAGCGCTCCAGGATGGCGTGGCCGGTGCGGGCGGAGAACTCCTTGTGCGTGTCGGCCAGCAGCGGCGCCGAGCCGGAGACGAACAGACGCATGTGCGCCGTCGCCTCACGCGTCAGGCCGGGATGGGCGAGCAGGCGGGTGTAGAAGGTCGGCACGCCCATCATCACCGTGGCGCGCGGCAGAAGCCCCATCACCTGCTCCGCGTCGAACTTCGGCAGGAACAGCATGGAGGAGCCGTTCAGCAGCACGCAATTGGTCGCCACGAACAGGCCGTGCGTGTGGAAGATCGGCAGGGCGTGCAACAGAACGTCGTTTGGCTGGAAGCCCCAATATTTGTGCAGCGTCAGCGCGTTGGAGCCGAGATTGCGGTGGCTCATCATCGCGCCCTTCGACCGCCCGGTGGTGCCGGAGGTGTAGAGGATCGCGGCGAGGTCGTCGGCCGCGGCCGGGACGGTCGCGAAGTCCGTGCCCTTGCCGGCGGCCAGCTCCGGCAGCGTGCCCTCGCCATGGGTGCCGAGAGTCAGCAGATGAGCGACCTTGGCCTTGTCGGCGACGTCGCGCAGCGCGTCGGCGGATTCGGGACGGGCGACGAAGACGTGCGGCTCGGCGTCGGTCAGGAAATACTCGACCTCCGCCTTCGTATAGGCCGGGTTCAGCGGCAGGAAGACGCCGCCCGCCCGCACGGTGGCGAGGTAGAGGATGATGTTCTCGACCGACTTCTCCACCTGCACGGCGACCCGGTCGCCCTTCTTCAGGCCGAGGTCGGCGAGCAGGTTGGCGTAACGGCCGGTCAGGGCTTCGAGATCGCCGTAGGTGACGGTGCGGGCCTTATCCGTGCCGGGCTCGGTCTCGGCGAAGGGGCGGCTGCGGTCCGCCGGAAAGCGGGAACGGAACAGCTCGAACAGATTGCCACCCACCAGATTGCCACCCACTTCGGACATCGTGATTCCCTCCATGCACCCGGTGATCCGGTGCCCAGGGTTTAGCACAGGCGCATGCCGTGGACCACATCTTTGTATACGGAATGACCGCCTATTGTATTTCGCTCCCGCCCATGATGGACACGAACTCGGTAAAGATGTCGATCTGGATGGTCACGTGCCGCCGCATGGCTGCGTAGGCGGCTTCCGGGTCGCCGGCCAGGATCGCCTCGACCACGTCGTCATGCTCCGTGAAGCTGTCGTGGACGCGGTTGGGGTGGTTGAGCTGGTAGCGGCGGTAGGGCGCCAGCCGGGCGAACAGCCCCCGCGCGATCTCCTGAAGCGGCTCGTTGTGGCTGCCCGCCTGGACCGCCTCATGGAAGGAGCGGTTCACCGCGTAATAGGCGTCCAGTTCCCGCGCCTCCATATGCGCCTTCGAGGTGTCGTGCAGGCGTTTCAGGGCCTGCTTCTCCTCCTCCGACATGCGGCGGGCGGCGAAGCGGGCGCACAGCCCCTCGATCTCCGACATCACTTCGAACATCTGCACCATGCGGTGCAGTTTCAGCGGGGCCACCACCGCGCCCTGGCGCGGCTGTTTCTCCACCAGCCCGGCGTGGACGAGTTGCAGGATCGCCTCGCGGATCGGGGTGCGGGAGATGCTGAAGCGCTGGGCGAGGCTCTCCTCGTCCAGCCGCGTTCCGGGGCGCAGCCGGCCCAGGAATATGTCCTCCTCGATGGCGAGCCGCACCTCGTCGGCGCGGGTGGCACCTTTGTCGGCGGTCTTGCTGGCGGCAATCCGGTCGCTCATCCCGAGCGTGTCCCTTTCGTCATCCGCGGCCTTCCGCCGCCCCCATCTCTGTATACAAGAGATGGACAGCGCGTATCCAGCATGATAGTCCTTCCAACCAACAATGAGAACCGGAGATCCGCCATGGGCTCCGGGCCAATGCGGTTCTGGGGAGGATGCGCATGGATTTTGCGCTTTCGGAAGAGCAGCAGGCGTTCCGCGACACGGCGCGCGACTTCGCGCAGCGGGAAATGGCGCCGAACGCCGCGCACTGGGATGAGAACAGCGTCTTTCCCGTCGACACCCTGCGGCAAGCCGCGGCACTCGGCTTCGCCGGAATCTATGTGGGGGAGGAGTTCGGCGGCTCCGGCCTCGGGCGGCTGGACGCGGCGCTGATCTTCGAGGAGCTGTCGGCGGCCTGCCCGTCCACGGCGGCCTACATTTCAATCCACAACATGGCCTCCTGGATGATCGACCGCTTCGGCGATCCGGAGCAGCGCGCCCGCTTTCTGCCGGCGCTGACCAGCATGGAGCGCTTCGCCAGCTATTGCCTGACCGAGCCGGGGGCGGGGTCCGACGCGGCCTCGCTGCGCACGCGGGCGGAGCGGGACGGCGACCACTACGTGCTGAACGGCTCGAAGGCCTTCATCTCCGGCGGCGGCACGTCGGACGTCTATGTCTGCATGGTCCGCACCGGCGAGCCCGGCCCCAAGGGCATCTCCTGCATCGTGGTGGAAAAGGGCACGCCCGGCCTGTCCTTCGGCAAGCAGGAGCACAAGCTCGGCTGGAAGAGCCAGCCGACCGCCGCGGTCATCTTCGAGAACTGCCGCGTCCCCGTCGCCAACCGCATCGGCGAGGAGGGGGAGGGCTTCCGCATCGCCATGAAGGGGTTGGACGGCGGCCGCCTGAACATCGCCGCCTGCTCGGTCGGCGGGGCGCGCTTCTGCCTGGAGCAGGCCATCGCCTACACCACGGAGCGCAAGCAGTTCGGCAAGCCGCTGAACGCCTTTCAGGCGCTTCAGTTCAAACTGGCCGACATGGCGACGGAGCTGGACGCCGCCCGGCTGATGCTGCACCGCGCCGCCGCCAGCCTCGACGCCGGCTCGCCGGAGGCGACCGCCCATTGCGCCATGGCCAAGCGCTTCGCCACCGATGCCGGGTTCCAGGTGGTGAACGAGGCGCTGCAGCTTCACGGCGGCTACGGCTACATCAAGGAGTACCCGATCGAGCGGATTTTCCGCGACCTGCGGGTTCACCAGATTCTCGAAGGCACCAACGAAATCATGCGCGTCATCATCGCCCGCCATCTGACCGGCGGCTGACGGCATCACAATAAGACGGCATCAAAAAGACGAGGGGAAACGCTATGGCGACGATCGCCTTTATCGGGCTGGGCAACATGGGTGCGCCGATGATGCGCAACCTGCTGAAGGCCGGCCACACCGTCCTGGCCTTCGACCTGTCGGAGGCCGCCTGCACCGCCGCGCGCGACGCCGGCGCCACCATCGCCACCGGCCCCGGCGCCGCGGCGGGGGAGGCCGAGGTGGTCGTGACCATGCTGCCCGCCGGCAAGCATGTGCGCGAGGTCTACACGGCGCCCGACGGCATCATCGCCAAGGCCAAGCCGGGCAGCCTGTTCATCGACAGCTCCACCGTGGACGTCGACAGCGCCCGCGCCGTCGCCGCGGCGGCCGAGGCGGCGGGCCACGCCATGGTCGACGCTCCGGTGTCCGGCGGCGTCGGCGGGGCCGAGGCGGCGACTCTGACCTTCATGGTCGGCGGCAGCGACACCGCCTTCCGCCGCGCCGAGCCGATCCTGTCGGCGATGGGCAAGGCCATCGTGCACACCGGCGGGCCGGGCAACGGCCAAGCGGCGAAGATCTGCAACAACATGATCCTCGGCATCTCGATGCTCGGCGTGTCGGAAGCCTTCGCGCTCGCCGAGAAGCTGGGGCTGGAATCGCAGAAGCTGTTCGACGTGGCGTCGAAGTCGTCGGGCCAGTGCTGGTCGCTGACCAGCTATTGCCCGGTGCCGGGTCCGGTCCCGACCTCGCCGGCCAACCGCGATTACCAGCCGGGCTTCGCCGCGGCGCTGATGCTGAAGGACCTGAAGCTGGCGGTCGAGGCCGGGCAGAGCACCGGCAGCCCCCTGCCTCTGGGCGGCGAGGCGGCGCAGATGTACGCGCTGTTCTGCAACGCCGGCTTCGGCGGCAAGGACTTCTCCGGCATCGTCAACCTGCTGCGCGGGAAGCCGTAAGGGCGGTCACCTTGCCCCCTCCCTAAACCCTCCCCTGCGAAGCGGAGGAGGGACGGGGTGGGGGCAAACGCCGCTCCTCAATCCGCCTGCTGCATGACGATGGCGTCCGACGCCCGCCCCCGGAAGTGGATGTTGCCGTCACCGTCCAGGAACGCCCAGTCGCCGGTCAAGTAATAGCGTCGGCCGTGGCGGAAGCGGGCGGCGGTGCGCCCCGGATCGTTGGCGTAGGCGTCGAACCAGAAGAGCGGCGAGGACTCCACGTCGATGGCGATCTCGCCCGCTCCGCCGACCGGCGCCTCGCGGCCCTGAGGGTCGAGGATGACCACGCGGAAGCCCGGCAGAGGCCGCCCCAGCGAGGAATCGGCGGTGCGGTCGGCGTGGCCGGGGTCGTATCGGTTCATCATGAAGATGCCGGTCTCGCGCTGTCCGTACTGATCGAGCAGGGGAACGCTGACCACCCGGTTGGCCCAGCCGATCAACTCCGGCGGGAGTGGCTCGCCGACCACCGACAGGATGCGCAGCGCCAGCTTGTGCGGGCCGCCCTCAGGGTCGGCGCTGTGCCAGGCGCGGATCTGGGAGGGCGCGCAGGTCAGGTTGGTGACGCCGAACTTCGTCAGCATGCGGTAGCCCTGCCGCACGTCGTAGGGGCCGTCGCAGAAGATCGTCGTGCGCCCCAGCAGCAGCGGCCCGACCAGCCCGTAATAGGCGCCGTAGGCCCAGCCGGGGTCAGCCATGTTCCAATAGATGTCGTCGTCGCGCAGGTCGAGGCCGATGCGCATGTACTGCTCGATCCCCGCCAGCGCCATGACGGGCAGCGACACGCCGAGCGGCTTCGGCTCCGCCTCGGAGGTGTAGATCAGCGCGAAGGCGTCGCGGTCGGCGTAGCGGGCGATATCGCCCAAGGGGGCTGATTCATGAAGCGCGGACCAGAAGGGCACCGCGTCGGCGCCGGGACCGAAGGCCTCGTCGCCCTCCACCATCACCACGGGGCGGCTGTTGTCGCGCGGAATCTTGCGGCGCAGGAAGCCGGTGGTGACGATCGCCCGCGCCTCGCTGTCGGCCAGCCGGAAGGCCACCGCGGCGGCGGAGTAGGTGGTGAACAGCGGCATGTAGACGCCACCCAACCGCCAGATCGCCAAAGCGGTGATCAGCAGCTCCGCCCCCTTCGGCAGCAGCACCGCCACCCGGTCGCCGCGCCCGACGCCGAGACCGCGCAGCACCGCGGCGAAGCGCGCCGAGTCGCGGGCCAGCCGGGCGAAGCTCAACTCGGTCGTCTGGCCGGCGACGCTCTCGTGCAGCAGGGCGGCGCGGGCGCCGTCGGTGCGGGCGTGACGGTCGCACAGCAGGTCGGCGAGCGGAATCGCGTCGCCCTGATAGTCCGGGCGCAGGAAGGCAGTGGGCTGAACGGTGGCCGGGCCGGGCGCCGCGCCTTCGCTTTTGCCACCGCCGCAGTGGCGTGCGGCGGCGATTCGGCCCAGCAAATCCAGTTCCGGCCCCAGATGGTAGCGGCGGCTGCGCGGGTCCTGGTCGATGAAGCGCTCCCGCGCCAGCGCGGTCAGCAACCGGTGCGCGGTCGCCTTGGACAGGCCGGTGTCGCCCATCAGGTCGGCCAGCCGCGCGCCCTCCGCCCCGTGGGACGCGACGGCGCGCAGCAGGGCCAGTGCACGCTCCAGGCTTTGCGTGCCGCCGGACGCTCCGGCGGGGGCGGTTTCGGTGTCGGAATCGGGCCGGGTCATGATGGGGTCCATATTATGGACCTTCCGGCCGGATGTCGCTCCAAAAAACATGCATACACGGAATGTCCGTGTTGAAAACCGTGCGCATCACAGGCTATAGTTTGGACGTTGCAAAAAGGACGGTCCACAATATGGACCAGTTCGCCACGCAAACAGTCTGGCGAACGATAAAAAGGCAGTTCCACAGCAACGGAGGAGGAAATGTCAGGCGCGCCCGTCGCATCGCCACGCGGTTACGCCCATCCGGCCGACGCCAGCCGCGCGGCCTCCCCATCGGACACCATCTTCGAAGCCCGGGGCGTGTCCTTGCGCTTTGGCGGCGTGCAGGCGCTGACCGACGTCGGTTTCAGCATCCGCAAGGGGGAGCTGTTCTCCATCATCGGCCCGAACGGTGCGGGCAAGACCTCCATGGTCAACTGCATCTCCGGCCGCTACCGGCCCACCGACGGAAAGGTCTTTTTCAAGGGCAAGGACATCACGGGCATGACGCCCAACCACCGGGCCTCGCTCGGCATCGGGCGCACCTTCCAGAATCTGGCGCTGTTCGGCCATATGACGGTGCTCGACAACATCATGGTCGGGCGGCACCACCTGCTGAAGAACAACTTCTTCACCGGGTCGCTCTACTGGCTGACCGGCGCGCGCAAGGAGGAGCTGGCCCACCGCCGCGAGGTCGAGGAGATCATCGACTTCCTGGAAATCCAGCATGTCCGCAAGGCCACCGCCGGCACGCTCTCCTATGGCCTGCGCAAGCGGGTGGAGCTGGCCCGCGCCATCGCTCTGAAGCCCGACCTGATCCTCCTGGACGAGCCCATGGCGGGCATGAACCTGGAGGAGAAGGAGGACATGGCCCGCTACATCGTCGACCTGAACGAGGAGTTCGGCATGACGGTGGTGATGATCGAGCACGACATGGGAGTCGTGATGGACATCTCCCACCGCGTGATCGTCCTGGAGTTCGGCAAGAAGATCGCCGAAGGCACGCCGGAGGAGGTGCTGAACGACCCGCGCGTCAAGCGCGCCTATCTCGGCGAGGACGACGAGGAGGACGAGGCCGTGGCCCCGCCGCCCAAGCAGGAGGTCGCGTGATGTCCGCTCCCGATCTGATGTTGCCCGATATCAAGACCCACGACACGCTGCCGAAGCTGCTGACCCTGCACGCCCGCGAGCATGGCGGCGACGTCGCCATGCGCGAGAAGGATTTCGGCATCTGGCGCGAGTTCACCTGGGCGGACATGCACGCCCGCGTGCGCGCCTTCACGCTCGGTCTCATCAAGCTGGGCGTGGAGCGCGGCCATGTGGTGGCGCTGCTGGGCGACAACCGGCCCGACTGGGTGATGGGCGAGATCGCCGCCCACGCCATGGGCGCCATGAGTCTGGGCATCTACCGTGACGCCATGGACGAGGAGGTCGCCTACCTCATCACCTACGCCGACGTCCACGTCATCTTCGCGGAGGACGAGGAGCAGGTCGACAAGCTGCTGAACCTTGGCGAGCGCCTGCCGACGCTGAAGCACATCATCTATTCCGACCCACGCGGCATGCGCAAATACAGCGACCCGCGCCTGATGGAAGCGGCGGAGCTGGTCAAGCTAGGCAACGCGCTGCACGCCGAGAAGCCGAACCTCTACGAGGAGCTGGTCGGCGCGACGCGCGGCGACGACGTGGCGGTGCTCTGCACCACGTCGGGCACCACCTCGAACCCGAAGCTGGCGATGCTGCCGGCGGGGCGGCTGATCCGCCACGTCGCCAGCTACCTGTCGGTGGACCCCAAGGGGCCAACCGACGAGTATGTGTCGGTGCTGCCGCTGTCCTGGATCATGGAGCAGATCTACGCCGTCGGCATGGGCATGGTGTCGCGGATGCGCGTGAACTTCGTCGAGGAAGCCGAGACGATGATGAACGACTTCCGCGAGATCGGGCCGAGCTTCGTCCTGTTCGCCCCCCGCCTGTGGGAGCAGATCGCCGCCGACGTGCGCGCCCGCATGATGGACGCCTCCCCCTTCAAGCAGAAGATGTACGACTACGGCATGAAGCTGGGGCTCGAGGCGCTCGCCAACGGAACCCGCTCCGCCGTCGCCGACCGCATTCTTTTCGCAGCGCTGCGAGACCGCCTGGGCTTCACCAACCTGAAGTCGGCGGCGACCGGCGGCGCGGCGCTCGGCCCCGATACCTTCAAGTTCTTCCAGGCGCTGGGCGTGCCGCTGCGCCAGATCTACGGCCAGACGGAGACGATGGGCGCCTACACGGTGCACCGCTCGAACGACGTGGATTTCGACACGGTGGGCGTGCCCTTCGACGACGGCATCAAGGTCAAGGTGATCGAGCCCGACCAGAACGGCATCGGCGAGATCGTCGTCAGCCACCCCAACATGTTCGCCGGCTATTACCGCAACGAGGCCTCGACCACGGCGGACCTGCGCGACGGCTGGATGCACACGGGCGACGCCGGCTTCTTCGACAAGAAGGGCCATCTGGTCATCATCGACCGCATCAAGGACATCGCCACCACCAGCAACAACGACCGCTTCAGCCCGCAATACATCGAGAACAAGCTGAAGTTCAGCCCTTACGTGGCCGAGGCGGTGATCCTGGGCAACAAGCGGCCCTATCTGTCGGCGATCATCTGCATCCGCTTCCCCATCGTGTCGAAGTGGGCCGAGAAGAACCGCATCGCCTTCACCACCTACTCCGATCTGGCGTCCAAGCCGGAGGTCTACGAGCTGCTGCGCCAGGAGGTGGAGCGGGTGAACGCGACGCTGCCGGAGTTCCAGCGCATCACCAAGTTCCTGCTGCTCTACAAGGAACTGGACGCCGACGACGGCGAGCTGACCCGCACCCGCAAGGTGCGGCGCGGCGTGATCGCCGAGAAGTACGGCGAGATCATCGACTCCATCTACGCGGGCCAGCCCGCCATCGACGTGGACACCACCATCACCTTCCAGGACGGCACCAAGCAGCGCATCCGCACCGTGCTGAAGGTGGTCGACCTGCTGCCCACGCCGGCCAAGAAGCCGGCGCAGGCCGCGGCGTGAGGGGGCGGTGATGCGCCACGCCAGAAAATCCCTCTCCCGTCCCGGGAGAGGGAAGGGGCCCGCGCACAGCGCGGGAAGGGTGAGGGTGTCGGCAATGGGCCGGCGCTCGATCCTCGAATGCACCCTCACCCGGCCCTGCGGGCCACCCTCTCCCGGGACGGGAGAGGGGATTGAGAACGAGGCCACGCCATGACCTTGCTCTTCCAGCTTCTCGTCAACGGACTGATCGTCGGCGCGCTGTACGGCGTCGTGGCGATGTCCTTCGTGCTGATCTACAAGGCCAGCCGCATCGTGAACTTCGCCCAGGGCGAGTTCCTGCTGATCGGTGCCTGGACCTGCTGGTGGCTGCTGACCTCCTGGCAGTTGCCCTTCTGGATCGGTTTCCCGATCACGCTGGCCTTCATGCTGGTCTTCGGAATCGTGCTTCAGGTCGTCGTGCTGCGGCCGATGATCGGCGAGCCGATCATCTCCGTCATCATGGTCACCATCGGCCTGTCGATTTTCTTCCAGGCCCTGATGAAGTGGATGTTCGGCGTCTTCGCCAAGCCGTTCCCGACCATCTTCGCCAGCCCGACCGTGAACATCTTCGGGCTCGACGTGCAGACCGTCTATGTGATGAGCTTGGTCATCTCGCTGCTGATCATGGCGGGCTTCGGCTGGTTCTTCAAATACTCGCGGATGGGTCTGGCGATGCGGGCGACCGCCTTCGACCAGCAGGTCGCGCAGTCGCTGGGCATCTCGGTCCGCCACATGTTCGCGATGAGCTGGGCCATCTCCGCCATGGTATCGGCGGTGGCCGGCGTCACGGTCGGCGTCGTCAACGGCGTGTCCTCGGCGCTCTCCTTCTTCGGCATCAAGGTCTTCCCGGCGGTCATCCTCGGCGGGCTGGACAGCGTGGCCGGGGCGGTGCTGGGCGGGCTGATCGTCGGCGTGCTGGAGAATCTCGCGCACTACCTGGACAGCCAGTGGCTGAACTGGGGCAACATGTACGAGATCGCCCCCTTCTACGTCCTGATCGTCATCCTGATGATCAAGCCCTACGGCCTCTTCGGCACCAAGGACATCGAGCGCGTGTAAGGAGCGGCCGCAACCATGGCGAACATCAGTCTCATCCCCTGCGGCGACTTCAAGACCCGGTACGCCGCCGACACGACCATCTTCCCGACCAGGACCAGCCGCAACTTCGCCATCCTGGGCGTGGCGCTGCTTCTGCTCTGCCCGGCCTTCATGGACCGCTACTGGCTGAACCTGTGCATCCAGATCGGCTATCTCGGCATCGCGGCGCTGGGGCTGAACATCCTGGTCGGCTTCACCGGACAGATCTCCATCGGGCACGCCGCCTTCTTCGGCTTCGGCGCCTTCTCGTCGGCCTGGCTGTCGAACAGCTTCGGCATCCCGGTGGCGCTCGCCATCCCGCTGGCCGGCGTGATGACCACCGCAGTCGGCATGCTCTTCGGGATCCCGGCGGCGCGGCTGAAGGGCCTGTACCTCGCCATCGCCACGCTGGCGGCGCAGTACATCCTCCAGGACTTCTTCTCACGCGCCGACTGGTTCACCGGCGGCACCGCCGGCACCATCGCGGAGCCCTTCACCCTGTTCGGCTACGCCTTCGACACCGACGAGAGCTTCTTCTACGTCGTGCTGGTCTATGTGGTCGTCATGTACATCCTGGCGACCAACCTGATGCGGTCCCGCGATGGGCGGGCGCTGGTGGCGGTGCGTGACCATTATCTCTCCGCGGAGATCATGGGCATCAACCTGACCAAGTACCGCACGATGTCCTTCGGCATCTCGTCCTTCTACGCCGGCATCGGCGGCGCGCTCTACGCCCACTATCTGCAGTTTGTGTCGGTGGAGGGCTTCACCATCCTCTTCTCGATCCAGTTCCTCGGCATGATCATCATCGGGGGTCTGGGCTCGATCATGGGGTCGCTGATGGGCACCGCCTTCATGGTGCTGCTGCCGGAGGTGATGCAGGCCATCACCACGGCGCTGTCCGGCACCGCCATCGACGCCGCGCTGAACCTGAAGGACGCGATTGCCTTCCTGCGCGAAATGGCCATCGGCCTGGTCATCATCCTGTTCCTGGTCTTCGAGCCGGACGGGCTGGCCCACCGCTGGAAGCAGATCAAGGCCTACTGGAAACTGTATCCCTTCTCGCACTAGGACCCTTCTCGCACATCGGCTTCTGAAAAACATAACGACTGGGAGAAAACGCACCATGACCATGAAGACCGTCCTGCTGGCGTCCGCCGCCGTCGTCCTGCTCGGCACCGGGGCCGCCAACGCCCAGAAGATCCCGGTCGGCCACCTCGCCGACCAGTCCGGCGCCACGTCGGACGTGGGCGTGCCCTTCGGCCAGGGCGTCGCCGACGCGCTCGCCTACATCAACAAGAACGGCGGCGTCGGCGGCACGACGATGGACGTCGAGACGGTGGACTACGGCTATCAGGCGCCGCGCGCCATCAGCCAGTACAAGAAGTGGTCGTCGGGCAGCGGCAAGGTCGCGGCCATCCAGGGCTGGGGCACCGCCGACACCGAGGCTCTGACCGGCTTCGTCGGCAAGGACGAGGTCCCCTACTACTCCGGCTCCTACTCGGGCCACCTGACCGACCCGACGGGCAAGGGGACCCACGGCTCCAAGCCGGCTCCCTACAACTTCTTCTACGGCCCGTCCTACTCCGACGGTCTGCGCGCCATGCTGATGTGGGCAGCGGATGACTGGAAGAAGAAGGGCGGCTCGGGCAAGCCCAAGTACGTCCACATGGGCGCCAACCACCCCTATCCGAACGCCCCGAAGGAAGCCGGTGAGGCGCTCGCCAAGGAGCTGGGCTTCGACGTCCTGCCGGCGGTCCAGTTCGCGCTGACGCCGGGCGACTACACCGCCCAGTGCCTGACGCTGAAGGAGGCCGGGGCCAACTACGCCTATCTCGGCAACACGGCGGGGTCCAACATCTCCGTGCTGAAGGCCTGCCAGACGGTCGGCGCGCAGGTGCAGTTCATGGGCAACGTCTGGGGCATGGACGAGAACGCCGCCAAGGCCGCCGGCTCCGCCGCCAACGGCGTGATCTTCCCGGTGCGCACCGCGGCGATCTGGGGCGGCGACGCGCCGGGCATGAAGGTGGTCAAGGAAATCTCCAAGATCTCCGACGCCGCCGGCACGGCCTACCGTCCGGTTCACTACGTGTCGGGCATCTGCTCCGCCTTCTACATGAAGGAAGCGATGGACTGGGCGAAGCAGAACGGCGGCGTGACCGGTCCGAACATCCGCAAGGGCATGTACCAGAAGAAGGATTGGGTGCCGGCGGGGCTGGAGGGCGTCTGCGTGCCGTCGACCTGGACCGAGACCGATCACCGCGGCATGGACAAGGTCAACCTGTACCGCGCCAACGTGACCGGCGACACCGGCGGTTCGGTGGACGAGCTGGTGAAGGCCGGCACGATCAAGCTGGAGAAGATCGCCACCGTCGACGTCCCGCGCAAGCCGGAGTGGCTGGGCTGGTAAGCCGGACCGTCCCCGTCGCCGCCGCGAAAGGGCGGCGGCGGGGGCTTCCGTCCCGTCTCACTGCATCAGGTGCCGCATCATGAACGCCGCCACCGCGACCGCCGCGGTCAATCCCGCCAGCGCTCCGGCGCCGGTTCCCGGCACGGCCAAGGCGCCGCTGCTGTCCGTCAACAACATCGAGGTCGTCTACAACGACGTCATCCTGGTGCTCCGCGGCCTCAGCCTGGAGGTGCCGGAAGGGGAGATCGTCGCGCTGCTGGGCGCCAACGGCGCCGGCAAATCGACGACGCTCAAGGCCATCTCCGGGCTGCTGAAGACCGAGGACGGCGAGGTCACGCGCGGCGACATCTCCTTCGGGGGTGAGCGCATCAACGGCATCGACCCCGACCAGATCGTCCGGCGCGGCATCTTCCAGGTGATGGAGGGCCGCCGCATCATCGGCGACATGACCTGCCAGGAGAATCTGCGCCTCGGCGCCTTCACCCGCCGCGATGGCGGCGTGAAGGACGACATCGAGATGGTCTATCACTACTTTCCCCGCCTGAAGGAGCGCACCGGTCTGGCCGGCTACCTCTCGGGCGGCGAGCAGCAGATGCTGGCCATTGGACGCGCGATGATGGCGCGGCCGAAGCTGATCCTGATGGACGAGCCATCCATGGGCCTGTCGCCGTTGATGGTGAAGGAGGTCTTCAGCATCATCCGGCAGATCAACAAGGACCTGGGCGTCACCATCCTGCTGGTCGAGCAGAACGCCCGCATGGCGCTCCAGGCCGCGACGCGCGGCTACATCATGGAGAACGGCAAGGTCGTTCTGGACGGCACCGCCGAGGAGTTGCGCAACAACGAGGACGTGAAGGAATTCTACCTCGGCGGCGGCAACGAAGAGCGCAAGAGCTTCAAAAATCTCAAGAGCTTCAAGCGCCGGAAGCGCTGGATTTGACCGATTCCCTCTCCCGTCCCGGGAGAGGGAAGGGGCCCACGAAGTGGGAAGGGTGAGGGTCTAGCAGGAAGAATGGCGCCGACCGTTGGCGGCACCCTCACCCGGCCCTTCGGGCCACCCTCTCCCGGGGCGGGAGAGGGGAGAAGAAGAAAAACAGCCGGGAGGCATCGGTGTCCGACACTTACGATCAACTCGAAACCCGCTCCCCCGACCGGCGCGAGGCGGAGCTGTTCGCGGCGCTGCCGGCGCAGATCGCCCACGCCAAGGCGAACGCGCCCTATTTCACCCGCCTGCTGGCCGACGTGGACCCCGCCGCCGTCCGTGACCGCGCGTCGCTCGCCACCCTGCCGGTGACGCGCAAGTCGGACCTGATCGCGCTGCAGAAGGGCGCGCCGCCCTTCGGGGGAATGACCACGGTCGCGATCGGGCGGCTGGCCCGCGTCTTCGCCTCGCCCGGCCCGATCCACGACCCGGAGGCCCACGGCACGGACCCCTGGCGCACCGCGCGGGCGCTCCACGCCTCGGGCATCCGCGGCGGCGACCTCGTGCAGAACTGCTTCGCTTACCACCTGACGCCCGCCGGCTCGATGTTCGAGACGGGCGCGCACGCGCTGGGCTGCGCGGTCATCCCTGCTGGCGTCGGCAACACGGAGATGCAGGCCCAGGTGGCCGCCCACCTGAAGCCGCGGGCCTACATCGGCACGCCCGACTTCCTGAAGATCATCCTGGAAAAGGGCGACGAGCTGGGGCTGGACCTGTCCTCCATCGCGGTCGGCCACGTCACGGGCGGCCCCTTCCTGCCCGACGCCCGCGCCTTCTACGAGCGGCGCGGCATCGCCGTCTATCAGAGCTATGGCACCGCCGACCTCGGCATCGTCGCCTTCGAGACACCGGCCCGCGCCGGGCTGGTGGTGGACGAGGGCGTGATCGTGGAGATCGTCCGCCCCGGCACCGGAGACCCCGTGCCGGAGGGCGAGGTGGGGGAGGTCGTCGTCACCACCTTCAACCAGGCCTATCCGTTGGTCCGTTTCGCCACCGGCGACCTGTCGGCCGTGCTGCCCGGCGAAAGCCCCTGCGGGCGCACCAACATGCGGCTGAAGGGTTGGATGGGCCGCGCCGACCAGACCACCAAGGTCAAGGGCATGTTCGTCCACCCGCAGCAGATCGCCGAGGTGCTGCGTCGCCACCCGCAGATCGGCAAGGCCCGCCTCGTCGTCGGGCGGGAGGACGCCAACGACACCATGACCCTGCGCTGCGAGTCGCCCGAGTCCGGCGAGGCCTTGGCGGCTTCGGTGCGTGAAACTCTCGCCGCCGTCACCAAATTGAAGGGTGTCGTGGAGTTCGCGGCCCCCGGCAGCCTGCCCAACGACGGCAAGGTCATCGAAGACGCCCGCGCCTGAGAACCACCGATAACCGAAAACAACGATAACCGACCCGATACACACGAGGACCTTTTCGACATGAGCGTCAGCACCGACCTCCAGCTCGACCCCTTTGCGCTCGCCAGGGAGCTGTCGGGCAAGCATTTCTTCGGCGGCGAGTTCCGCCCGGCCTCCTCCGGCAAGGGCTTCCCCGTCGTGAACCCGGCGACCGGCGAGACGGTGGCCGAGGCCGCCTTCGGCGAGGCGGCGGACGTGGACGCCGCGGTGGCCGCCGCCACGGCCGCGCAGAAGGAATGGGCCAAACGCCCGGTGCGCGAGCGCGGCAAGCTCGTCGCCGAATGCGGGCGCGTGCTCGATGCCCACAAGGAGGAAATCGCCAAGCTGATCGCGCTGGAGACCGGCAAGGCCCTGCGCACCGAATCGCGTGTCGAGGCCGGCGTTCTGTCCGACGCCTTCGTCTTCTTCGGCGGTCTGGCACCGGAACTGAAGGGCGAGACGGTGCCCTTCAACCCGAACATGCTGACCATGACGGTGCGCGAGCCGGTGGGCGTGGTCGGGGCGATCATCCCGTGGAACGTGCCGCTCCTGCTGATGGCGCTGAAGATCGCCCCGGCGATGGTGGCGGGCAACGCCGTGGTGGTGAAGTCGGCGGAGGAGGCGCCGCTCGCCGTCCTGCGCGTCGTGCAGCTGATCAACACGGTGATTCCGGCCGGGGTGGTGAACATCCTGTCGGGCTACGGCCCGGAATGCGGCGCCCCGCTGGTGGCGCACAAGGACGTCAAGAAGGTGACCTTCACCGGCTCGGTCGAGACCGGCAAGATCGTCTACAAGACCGCCGCCGAGAAGTTGATCCCGGTGACGCTGGAGCTGGGCGGCAAGAGCCCGATGATCGTCTGCGGCGACGCCGATCTCGACCAAGCCATCGCGGGCGCCATCGCCGGCATGCGCTTCACCCGCCAGGGCCAGAGCTGCACCGCCTCCTCGCGCATCTTCGTCCATGACAGCATCCACGACGCCTTCGTGGACAAGCTGAAGGAGAAGGTGAACGCGATGAAGATGGGCGACCCGCTCGACGAGTCGACCGATATCGGCACCATCGTCTCGCCGCAGCAGCTCGACCGGGTGCAGAGCTACATCGCCATCGGCAAGGAGGGCGGGGCGACGCCGCATGTCTGCTCGGCGATGCCGTCGGATCCGACGCTGTCCAAGGGCCTGTACGTGCAGCCGCACATCTTCACCGGCGTGAAGAACAGCGACCGCATCGCGCAGGAGGAGATCTTCGGCCCGGTCTGCTGCGTCATCCGCTGGACCGACTACGAAGAGGTCATCGCCCAGGCCAACGACACCGAATACGGCCTTGCCGCCACCATCTGGACCCGCGACCTGAAGGTGGCGATGGACGCGGTGCACCGGCTGGAGGCCGGGTTCGTGCAGGTGAACCAGAACTTGGTCGTTCAGCCGAACCTGTCCTACGGCGGCGTGAAGTCCTCCGGCCTCGGCAAGGAAGCCTCGCTGGAGGCGATGCTGGAACACTTCACCCACAAGAAGACGATCATCATCAACATGAAGTGAGCGAACCCTCTTGGCCCTCCTCCGGAAGGGGGACGGGCCAAGAGGCCTTGCCACGCCCATATCCATACGCTACCGTACGGCTCCATACGTCGCCGTATGGCGGGAACGAAGAACAGACCTCCGGGGGGAGCGCCAACACCATGCTGTCGAACCAGTATCCGACCCTGAACTTCGACCTCGGCGAATCCGCGGACATGCTGCGCGACACCGTGCGCAGCTTCGCCGCCGACGAGATCGCGCCCCGCGCCGCCGAGATCGACCGGACCAACGAGTTCCCGAACGAGCTGTGGCGGAAGTTCGGCGACCTCGGCGTGCTCGGCATCACGGCGGAGGAGGAGTATGGCGGCGCCGGCATGGGCTATCTGGAGCATGTCGTGGCGATGGAGGAGATTTCCCGCGCCTCGGCCTCGGTCGGCCTCAGCTACGGCGCGCACTCCAACCTCTGCGTCAACCAGATCCGCAAGAACGGCACGGCGGAGCAGAAGACCCGCTACCTGCCCAAGCTGATTTCCGGCGAGCACATCGGCGCCCTCGCCATGTCGGAGCCGAACGCCGGGTCCGACGTGGTGTCGATGAAGCTGCGCGCCGAGAAGCGGGGCGACCGCTACGTGCTGAACGGCACGAAGATGTGGATCACCAACGGGCCGGACGCCGACACGCTGGTGGTCTACGCCAAGACCGACGTCAACGCCGGCCCGCGCGGCATCACCGCCTTCCTGATCGAGAAGTCGTTCAAGGGTTTCTCCGTCGCGCAGAAGCTGGACAAGCTGGGCATGCGCGGCTCCAACACCGGCGAACTGGTGTTCGAGGACTGCGAGGTGCCGGAGGAGAACATCCTGGGCGGCGTCGGGCGCGGCGTGAACGTGCTGATGTCCGGTCTCGACTACGAGCGCGCGGTGCTGGCCGGCGGGCCGCTCGGCATCATGCAGGCCTGCATGGACGTGGTGATCCCCTACCTGCACGACCGCAAGCAGTTCGGCCAGCCCATCGGCGAGTTCCAGCTCATGCAGGGCAAGCTGGCCGACATGTACACGATCATGAACGCCGCCAAGGCCTACGTGTACGCCGTCGCCAAGGCCTGCGACCGCGGCGAGACGGCCCGCAAGGACGCCGCCGGGGCGATCCTCTACGCCGCCGAAAAGGCCACCTGGATGGCGCTGGAGGCCATTCAGACTCTGGGCGGCAATGGCTACATCAACGAATACCCGACGGGCCGCCTGCTGCGCGACGCCAAGCTCTATGAGATCGGCGCCGGCACCAGCGAGATCCGCCGCATGCTGATCGGGCGGGAGCTGTTCAAGGAAACGGCCTGAGGGAAACGGCGCAAAGCCGAAGGGAAGGGAAGAACCATGACCGATACCGTTGTCATCGCGGGCGCCGCCCGTACCCCGATGGGTGGCTTCCAGGGCGACTTGCAGGGCCTGACCGCGCCGCAGCTCGGCTCCGCCGCCATCAAGGCCGCGCTGGAGCGCGCCGGGGTGAAGCCGGACGCCGTGGACGAGGTCTTCATGGGCAACGTCCTGCCCGCCGGTCTGGGGCAGGCGCCGGCCCGCCAGGCGTCGCTCGGCGCCGGCATCCCGGAGGCCGCGGGCTGCACGACCATCTCCAAGGTCTGTGGGTCGGGCATGAAGGCGGTGATGCTCGCCACCGACCTGATCAAAGCCGGCTCGGCGGAGATCATGGTGGCCGGCGGCATGGAGAGCATGTCCAACGCCCCCTATCTGCTGGACCGCGCGCGCGGCGGCTACCGCATGGGCCACGGCCGCGTGCTCGACCACATGTTCCTCGATGGGCTGGAGGACGCCTACGACCGCGGGCGCCTGATGGGCACCTTCGCGGAGGAATGCGCCACCCATTACCAGTTCACCCGCGAGGCGCAGGACAACTACGCCATCGAGAGCCTGAACCGCGCCCGCCGCGCCACCGAGGACGGCAGCTTCGTCAAGGAGATCACCCCGGTCACCGTCAAGGGCCGCAAGGGCGACACGGTGGTGGAGAAGGACGAGCAGCCGCTGAAGGCCGATCCGGGCAAGATCCCCACGCTGAAGCCCGCCTTCGCCAAGGACGGCACGGTGACGGCGGCCAACGCCTCCTCCATCTCCGACGGTGCGGCGGCGCTGGTGCTGACCACGCGGTCGAACGCGGAGAAGCTGGGTCTGCCGATCCTCGCGGAGATCAAGGCCCACGCCAACCACGCCCAGGCCCCGGCCTGGTTCACCACCGCTCCGGTCGGTGCGATCAACAAGGTGCTGGAGCGCGCCGGCTGGTCGGCCAAGGACGTGGACCTCTATGAGCTGAACGAGGCGTTCGCCGTGGTCGCCATGGCGGCCATGCGCGAACTCGACATCCCGCACGACCGGATCAACGTGCATGGCGGCGCCTGCGCGCTCGGCCATCCGATCGGCGCGTCGGGCGCGCGCATTCTCGTCACGCTGCTGGCGGCGCTGGAGAAGAACGGGCTGAAGCGCGGCGTCGCCTCGCTGTGCATCGGCGGCGGCGAGGCCACGGCGGTGGCGGTGGAGTTGGTGTAAGCGCGGAGTGTTGCTCCCACCCCGGTCCTCCCCCGCTCACGCAGGGGAGGGGACAAATTCTCCCTCCCCTGCGAAGCGGGGGAGGGCCGGGGTGGGAGCAGTACGTATTCGGGAGGGAAAGCAATGCGGCTGACGGAAGAGCAGCGGATGGTGCGCGACATGGCGCGGGACTTCGCGGCGGAGCGGCTGGCGCCCACCGCCGCCGAGCGCGACCGCACCGGCGCCTTCCCCAGGGAGGAGCTGGCCGAGATGGGCCGGCTCGGCCTGATGGGCATGCTGGTGCCGGAGGAGTTCGACGGCGCCGGCACCGATCACATCGCCTACGCGCTCGCCATCGAGGAGATCGCGGCGGGCGACGGCGCCATCTCCACCATCATGAGCGTGCACAACTCCGTCGGCTGCATGCCGATCCTGAAGTTCGGCAGCGCCGAGCAGAAGGACCGCTTCCTGAAGCCGATGGCCCGCGGCGAGCAGCTCGGCTGCTTCTGCCTGACCGAACCGCAGGCGGGCTCCGACGCCGCCGCCATCAAGACCCGCGCGCGCCGCGACGGCAACCACTGGGTCCTCAACGGCACCAAGCAGTTCATCACCTCAGGCAAGAACGCCGACGTCGCCATCGTCTTCGCGGTCAGCGACCCCGAGGCCGGAAAGAAAGGCATCACCGCCTTCGTCGTGCCGACCGACACCCCCGGCTTCCAGGTCGCGCGGGTCGAGGAGAAGCTGGGCCAGAGCTGTTCCGACACCTGCCAGATCGTCCTTGAGGACTGCCGCATCCCCGCCGACCTGATGCTGGGCGCGGAGGGCGGCGGCTACCGGGTTGCGCTCGCCAATCTGGAGGGCGGACGCATCGGCATCGCCTCGCAGTCGGTGGGCATGGCGCGCTCCGCGCTCGACCATGCCACCCGCTACGCCCAGGAGCGGCAGAGCATGGGCGTGCCGATCATCCAGCATCAGGCGGTGGCCTTCCGGCTGGCCGACATGGCGACGAAGGTGGAGGCCGCGCGCCAGCTCGTCCTGCACGCGGCCAGCTTGCGCGACGCGGGCGAGCCTTGCCTGAAGGAGGCGGCGATGGCGAAGCTGTTCGCCTCGGAGATCGCCGAGCGCGTCTGCTCCGACGCCATCCAGATCCATGGCGGCTACGGCTACCTGAACGATTTCCCGGTGGAGCGCATTTATAGAGACGTGCGCGTCTGCCAGATCTATGAGGGCACGAGCGACATCCAGCGGCTGGTCATCAGCCGCGCCCTGACGCAGTAGAACAAGAAGAGACGGGAGGACGACGGCCATGACCGTCCTGAAGAGCGCCCTGAACCCGCGCTCCGCCGAGTTCCAGACGAACGCCGACGCCATGTCCGCCCTGGTCGCCGACCTGCGCGAGAAGGTGGGCGCCATCAAGCAGGGCGGCGGCGCCAAGGCCCGCGACAAGCACCTGTCCCGCGGCAAGCTGCTGCCGCGCGAGCGCATCCGCCAGCTTCTGGATGTGGGATCGCCCTTCCTGGAGCTGTCGCAGATGGCGGCCTACAAGGTCTATGACGACGACATCCCGGCGGCGGGCATCATCACCGGCATCGGCAGCGTGGCCGGGCAGGAATGCATGGTGGTCGTCAACGACGCCACCGTGAAGGGCGGCACCTACTTCCCGCTGACCGTCAAGAAGCACCTGCGCGCCCAGGAAGTGGCCCAGCAGAACAACCTGCCCTGCATCTATCTGGTCGATTCGGGCGGCGCCAACCTGCCGAACCAGGACGAGGTGTTCCCCGACCGCGACCATTTCGGCCGCATCTTCTTCAACCAGGCCAACATGTCGGCCCAGGGCATCCCGCAGATCGCCGTGGTGATGGGAAGCTGCACGGCGGGCGGCGCCTACGTCCCGGCCATGTCGGACGAGGCGATCATCGTGCGCAACCAGGGCACCATCTTCCTCGGCGGCCCGCCGCTGGTGAAGGCGGCGACCGGCGAGGTGGTGTCGGCGGAGGACCTCGGCGGGGCCGACGTGCATTCGCGCACCTCCGGCGTGACCGACCATTACGCGATGAACGACGCTCACGCGCTTGCCATGGCGCGCAAGGTCGTGTCGAACCTGAACCGCAGCAAACGCATCGACATGGACCTGCGCGAGCCGCAGGAGCCGGCTTACGACCCGCGCGAACTCTACGGCGTGATCCCCAGCGACCCGCGCAAGCCCTTCGACGTGCGCGAGGTCATTGCCCGCGTGGTCGACGGATCGGTGCTGGACGAGTTCAAGCCGCTCTACGGCACCACGCTGGTCTGCGGCTTCGCCCACATCTTCGGCTACCCGGTCGGCATCATCGCCAACAACGGCATCCTGTTCAGCGAATCCGCCCTGAAGGGCGCGCATTTCGTCGAGCTGTGCTGCCAGCGCGGCATCCCCCTGGTCTTCCTGCAGAACATCACCGGCTTCATGGTCGGGCGGAAGTACGAGGCGGGCGGCATCGCCAAGGACGGCGCGAAGCTGGTCACCGCTGTCGCCTGCGCCAAGGTGCCGAAATTCACCGTCATCATCGGCGGCAGCTATGGTGCGGGCAACTACGGCATGTGCGGGCGGGCCTATTCCCCGCGCTTCCTCTGGATGTGGCCGAACTCGCGCATCTCGGTGATGGGCGGGGAGCAGGCGGCGGGCGTGCTCGCCCAGGTGCGGCGCGACGCCATGGAATCCCAGGGGAAGAGCTGGGCGCCGGAGGAGGAGGAGGCGTTCAAGTCTCCGATCCGCCAGCAGTACGAACACCAGGGCCATCCCTATTACGCCTCCGCCCGGCTGTGGGACGACGGCATCATCGACCCGGCGGACACCCGCATGGTGCTCGGCCTCGGCCTGTCGGCGTCGCTGAACGCCCCGGTCGAGAAGACCACCTTCGGCGTGTTCCGGATGTGAGCGGGGGGATGACGAGCATGAGCGACATTCTGATCGACATTGCCTCCGACGGGGTGGCGACCGTCACGATGAACCGGGCGGAGGTGCACAACGCCTTCAACGAGCAGGTCATCGCCGACCTGACCGACGCCTTCCTCAGCCTGGGGTCGAACCCGGACGTCCGCGTCATCCTGCTGCGCGGCGCGGGCAAGAGCTTCTCCGCCGGGGCCGACCTCGGCTGGATGAAGAAGATGGCTGGCTACAGCCATGACGAGAACGTCCAGGACGCCATGGGCCTCGCCACCATGCTGCGCACGCTGGACGAATGCCCGAAGCCGACCATCGCCGTGGTGCAGGGTCCGGCCTTCGGCGGCGGGGTGGGGCTGGTCGCCGCCTGCGACATCGCGATATCCGCCGAGACCGCCAGCTTCGCCCTGACCGAGGTGCGGCTGGGCCTGATCCCCGCGGTCATCAGCCCCTATGTCGTCGCCGCGATGGGCGAGCGCGCCTGCCGCCGCTACTTCCTGACGGCGGAACGCTTCTCCGCCGCCGAGGCGCTGCGGCTCGGCCTGCTGCACCAGACCGTTCCGGCGGCGGAGCTGGACGCCGCGGTCGAGGCGATGGTCCGCAACCTGCTGCAATGCGGCCCGGCCTCCCAGACCGCGGCGAAGGAGCTGATCCGCGCGGTGGCGCGCCGCCCGCTGGACGACGCGCTGGTCCGCGGCACGGCGGAGCGCATCGCCCGCCAGCGCGCGAGCGACGAGGGGAGGGAGGGCGTCGGCGCCTTCCTGGAGAAACGCGAACCGGCGTGGCGGAGCTGAGGCCCATGGTTGAGACAGGCATGTTCGACAAGATTCTGATCGCGAACCGTGGCGAGATCGCCTGCCGCGTCATCCGCACCGCCCGCCGCATGGGCATCCGCACCGTCGCCGTGTACTCGGAAGCCGACGCCCGCGCCATGCATGTGGAGATGGCCGACGAGGCCGTCTGCATCGGCCCGGCGCCGGTCGGCGAGAGCTACCTGCGCGGCGACGTCATCCTTGAGGTCGCCAAGCGCACCGGCGCCCAGGCCATCCATCCCGGCTACGGCTTCCTGTCGGAGAACGCCGGCTTCGCGGCGGCCTGCGCGGAGGCCGGCGTGGTCTTCATCGGTCCGCCGATCGAGGCCATCCGCGTCATGGGCTCCAAGGCGGAATCCAAGCGCGTGATGTCCCAGGCCGACGTGCCGCTGGTTCCCGGCTACCACGGCGAGGCCCAGGACCTGGAGACACTGGCCGCGGAGGCCGAACGCATCGGTTATCCGGTGCTGGTCAAGGCGTCGGCGGGCGGCGGCGGCAAGGGCATGCGCGTGGTCCGCGCCGCCGGCGAGTTCGCCGACGCGGTGGCCGGCGCCAAGCGCGAGGCCAAAGCCGCCTTCGGCGACGACAGCGTGCTTCTGGAGAAGTATCTGGGCCGCCCGCGCCATGTCGAGATCCAGGTCTTCTGCGACACCCACGGCAACGGCGTCTATCTGTTCGAGCGCGACTGCTCGATCCAGCGCCGCCACCAGAAGGTGATCGAGGAGGCGCCGGCCCCGGCCCTTCCCGACGACCTGCGCCGCCGCATGGGCGAGGCCGCGGTGGCCGCCGCCAAGGCGGTGAACTATGTCGGCGCCGGCACAGTGGAGTTCCTCTACGAGGACGGCGGCTTCTACTTCATCGAGATGAACACCCGCCTCCAGGTGGAGCATCCGGTGACCGAGAAGATCACCGGCCAGGATCTCGTGGAGTGGCAGCTGCGCGTCGCCGCCGGGGGCACGCTGCCGTTGATGCAGGACCAGCTCACCCGCCGCGGCCACGCCTTCGAGGCGCGCCTCTACGCGGAGGACCCGCAGCGCGAGTTCCTGCCGGCCATCGGCAAGCTGGTCCGCCTGCGCCCGCCCGCCGAGAACGAGCATGTCCGCGTCGACACCGGCGTCCGCGAGGGCGACGAGGTCACCATGTTCTACGACCCGATGATCGCCAAGCTGATCGTCTGGGACGAGGATCGCGACGCGGCACTCCGCCGCCTGCGCGTGGCGCTCGCCGCCTACGAGGTGGTCGGGGTGACCACCAACGTGGCCTTCCTCGGCGCCATCGCCGGGCATCCGGCCTTCCGCGCGGTGGAGATCGACACCGGCTTTATCGAGCGGCACCGCGCCGACCTGCTGCCCCCGCCGGCCCCGGTGCCGGACCGTGGGCTGGCCATAGCCGCGCTCAGCGTGCTGCTCCGCCGCAACGCCGAGGCCCGCAAGGCCCGCCGCGCCGCGTCGGATCCCTGGTCGCCCTGGCTGTCGGCCAGCGGCTGGCGCCTCAACGACGACAACCACCACGATCTGCGCCTGCTCGACGGTGACACGCCGCGCAGCCTCACCCTGCATTTCCGCCCCGACGGCTACGAGATCGAGGTGGAGGGCCGCCCGGCCATCCGGGCGGAGCGGGTGACGCTCGACGGCGAGACGCTGACCGCCACCATCGACGCGGTGCGCACCCGCGCCACGGTGGTCTGCCAGGGGCTGGACCTGACCATCCTGTCGGACGGTGCGGTGTGGCGCCTGCATCTCGACGACCCGACCGCCCGCGCGGCGGAGCAGGAGGGCGGGTCCGGCCGCCTGACCGCGCCGATGCCGGGCACCGTCGTCCGCGTGCTGGTCGAGCCCGGCCAGACGGTGGAGGCGGGCGCTCCGCTGATGCTGCTGGAGGCGATGAAGATGGAGCACACCATCAAGGCCCCCGCCGCCGGCACGGTCAGCGCCGTCAACTTCGCGGCGGGCGATCAGGTGTCCGAAGGCGTGGACCTGCTGGTCCTCGATGTGGCGGAGGGATGAGCATGCGCGTGCCGAAGAGCGTCCGCATGGTGGAGGTCGGCCCGCGCGACGGCCTCCAGAACGAAAAGCAGATCGTCCCGACGGCGGTGAAGATCGGTCTGGTCGACCGGCTGACCGACGCCGGGCTGACCGCCATCGAGGCGGGCAGCTTCGTGTCGCCCAAATGGGTCCCGCAGATGGCCGACACGCCGGACGTCTTCGCCGGCATCCGGCGCAAGGACGGCGTGCGTTACGTCGCGCTCACCCCGAACGCCAAGGGGCTGGAGGGCGCGCTCGCCGCCCATGCCGACGAGGTGGCGGTCTTTGCCGCCGCGTCGGAGAGCTTCAGCCAGAAGAACATCAATTGCTCCATCGCTGAGAGCCTCGACCGCTTCGTTCCAGTGCTGGAGCAGGCGAAGGCGCAGGGCGTGCCGGTGCGCGGCTACGTCTCCTGCGTGCTCGGCTGCCCCTACGAGGGGGAGATCGCTCCGGCGGCGGTGGCCGAGGTGGCGGGCCGGCTGCTGGCGATGGGCTGCTACGAGGTCTCGCTCGGCGACACCATCGGCACCGGCACACCGGGCAAGGCCCAGGCGATGATCGCGGCGGTGGCTGAGCGGGTGCCGATGGACCGCATCGCCGTGCATTTCCATGACACCTACGGTCAGGCGCTCGCCAACATCCTGGCGACGCTGGAGATGGGCGTGGCGGTGGTGGACAGTTCGGTCGCCGGTCTGGGCGGTTGCCCCTACGCCAAAGGGGCGTCAGGCAACGTGGCGAGCGAGGACGTGCTCTACATGCTGAACGGGCTGGGCATCGAGACCGGGGTGGATCTCGACCGGCTGGTGGTGGCTGGCGCTTATATCAGCGATGCCATCGCCCGTCCGACCGCCTCGAAGGTCGCCCGCGCGCGGGGATGTGCGTAAAACACGGGAAAGAGAGAAGGGAAGGGCGCCATGAGCTTCACGAACCTGCTGGTGCATGTGGACGACAGCGACCGCTGCGGGGAGCGGCTGACCGTCGCCCTGACCCTGGCGCAGAAGCATGGCGCCGCGCTGACCGGCCTGTTCGCGCAGAGCGACAGCTCCGGCGCCGGCATTGTCACGCGCAAGGCCGGCCCGGCGCTGACCCAGGCGGCGCAGCGGGCGCGGGAGCTGTTCGAGGAGAAGGCCCGCGAGGCCGGGGTGGCGACGCGCTGGTGGCAGCTCAGCCACGGCGAGTACGGCCATGTCATCGCCGAGACGGTGATCTGCTCGCGCTACGTGGACCTCGCCGTCTTCGGCCAGCACGACCCGGAGGACAGCCGTGTTCCGGCGGACCTGCTCGAAGAGGTGGTGCTGAACGCCGGGCGCCCGATCCTCGTCGTGCCGCACGCCGGCACCTATCCGCAGCTCGCCGACCGTCCGGTGATCGCCTGGAACGGCAGCCGGGAGGCCGCCCGCGCCGTCAACGACGCGCTGCCGCTGCTGAAGCAGGCGAGTTCCGTGCTTCTGCTCGCCTTCCACACCCAGCCGCGGGCGGAGGGCGGCGGCAACGTCCCGCAGGTCGACATCCTGGAGCATCTGGCGAGTCATGGCGTGAAGGCCACGCAGGAACGCATGACCATCGCCAGCATGACTCCCATGGACGCCGTGCTGTCGCGTGCGTCGGATCACGGCGCCGATCTTCTGGTGATGGGCGGCTTCGGCGGCTATGGCGGTTCGCTGTTCCCGCTGTTCGGGCGGGGCAGCAACACCCGACAGATCCTGCGCCAGATGACCCTTCCCGTTCTGTTGTCGCACTGAGTGTGTTCGCCCGAAAAGTTGTTCGCACGAAGCAAGGAAAGAAGAAGAAATGGCTGACGAGATGGCTCGCGACCCGCGCGAGGTGATGGAGTACGACGTCCTTGTCGTCGGGGCCGGCCCGTCGGGCCTGAGCGCGGCCATCCGCCTGAAACAGCTCGCCAACGAGGCGGGGCAGGAGCTGTCGGTCTGCGTCGTCGAGAAGGGCTCGGAGGTCGGCGCCCATCTGCTCTCCGGCGCGGTGTTCGAGCCGCACGCGCTTGACGAGCTGATCCCCGACTGGAAGGACAAGGGCGCGCCGCTCACCACCCCGGCGCGCGAGGACCGCTTCCTCTACCTCACCGAGACCAAGGCCCTCAAGGCGCCCTTCACCCCGCCGCAGATGCACAATCACGGCAACTACATCATCAGCCTCGGCAACCTCGCCCGCTGGATGGCCGGGCAGGCCGAGGAGCTGGGGGTGGAGATCTACCCCGGCTTCGCCGCGGCGGAGGTGCTCTACGACGACGGCGGTGCGGTCAAGGGCGTGGCCACCGGCGACATGGGCATCGGCAAGAACGGCGAGAAGACCGCCAACTACACCCCGGGTATGGAGCTGCACGCCAAGCAGACCATCTTCGCCGAGGGCTGCCGCGGCTCGCTGACCAAGACGCTGTTCGAGAGGTTCAACCTGCGCGACGGCGTCGATCCCCAGACCTACGGCATCGGCATCAAGGAGCTGTGGGAGGTGGCGCCGGAGAAGTCCCAGCCCGGCCTGATCGTCCACACCATCGGCTGGCCGATGGACCCCAAGACCTACGGCGGCTCCTGGCTCTACCACATGGAGGGCAACCTGGTGTCGGTCGGCTTCGTCGTCGGGCTCGACTACGCGAACCCGCACCTGTCGCCGTTTGAGGAGTTCCAGCGCTACAAGACCCACCCGGCGATCCGCCCGACCTTCGAGGGCGGGCGGCGCATCGCCTACGGCGCGCGCGCCCTGTCGGAGGGCGGCTTTCAGTCGATCCCCAAGCTGACCTTCCCCGGCGGCGTCATCGTCGGCGACGCCGCGGGCTTCCTCAACGTGCCCAAGATCAAGGGCAACCACACCGCGATGAAGTCGGGCATGCTGGCGGCCGAGGCGGTGCATGAGCTGCTCTCCGCCGAAGCCGACTCCGATGGGCCGGCGCGCGAGGCGACGGCCTATCCGGAGAAGCTGAAGGCGTCCTGGGTGTGGTCGGAGCTGCATGCGGTGCGCAACATCCGCCCCGGCTTCCAGAAGGGCCTGTGGGCGGGTCTGGCCAACGCGGCTTACGAGACGGCGACCAAGGGCAAGTCGCCGTGGACGCTGCACCATCGCCACGGCGACCACGAGACGCTGAAGAAGGCGTCGGAGATGCCGAAGATCGTCTATCCCAAGCCGGACGGCGTGGTGTCGTTCGACCGGCTGTCGTCGGTGTACCTGTCGAACACCAACCACGAGGAGGACCAGCCGGCGCACCTGACGCTGAAGGACGCGTCGGTGCCGATCGCGGTCAATCTGGCGCTCTACGACGCGCCGGAGACGCGCTACTGTCCGGCCGGGGTGTACGAGATCGTGCGGGCGGAGGACGGCAGCGACCCGCGGCTGCAGATCAACGCGCAGAACTGCGTGCACTGCAAGACCTGCGACATCAAGGACCCCACCCAGAACATCAACTGGGTCGTCCCCGAGGGCGGCGGCGGCCCGAACTATCCGGGCGGGATGT
>NZ_JACCJY010000020.1 GCF_014596085.1 Azospirillum tabaci | reverse complement strand
AGGAGGCGCCGATCTTCCAGGTCGCCGACTACGGCCTCGTCGCCGACCTCTTCAAGGCGGTGCCGGAGCTGACGGCCGAGCTGGACAAGGCCTAATCGGCCGGTCCTCTGCCCAAATCAAGCGGGCCAAAGACAAGCGGGAAAGCTCATATGTCCACGATCAAGAAGATTGGCGTCATCGGTGCCGGCCAGATGGGCAGCGGCATCGCCCACGTCTGCGCGCAGGCGGGGTACGAGGTCGTCATCTCCGACATCAGCACGGAGATTCTGCAGAAGTCGGTGGCCGCCATCTCCAAGAACATGGACCGTCAGGTTCAGAAGGGGAAACTGACGGAGGCCGACAAGACGGCGGCGATCGCCCGCATCTCCACCGGTTCCGACCTGTCCGTGTTCCATGACGCCGATCTCGTGGTCGAGGCCGCGACGGAGAACGAAGCGCTCAAGCGCGAGATCTTCAAGAAGCTGGTCCCGAACCTGAAGCCCGAGGCGCTGATCGCGACGAACACCTCGTCGATCTCGATCACCCGCCTCGCGGCCTCGACCGACCGCCCGTCCAAGTTCATGGGCATGCATTTCATGAACCCGGTGCCGGTGATGCAGCTCGTCGAGCTGATCCGCGGCATCGCGACGGACGAGGCGACCTTCAACGCGATCAGCGAGCTGACGGCGAACATCGGCAAGACCGCGGCGGTGGCCGAGGACTTCCCGGCCTTCATCGTCAACCGCATCCTGCTGCCGATGATCAACGAGGCGGTCTACACCCTCTATGAGGGGGTGGGCGGCGTCCAGGCCATCGACACGGCGCTGAAGCTGGGGGCCAACCACCCGATGGGCCCGCTGGAGCTGGCGGACTTCATCGGCCTGGACACCTGTCTGGCGGTCATGCAGGTCCTCTACGAGGGTCTGGCCGACAGCAAGTACCGCCCCTGCCCGCTGCTGGTGAAGTATGTCGAGGCCGGCTGGGTCGGCCGCAAGGTCGGCCGCGGCTTCTACGACTACTCCAAGAACCCGCCGGTCCCGACGCGCTGACGCGGCGGCTCCGAACGGACGCTGGAGCGAAGCCCGCCCTGGGAAACCGGGGTGGGCTTCGTGCTTTTGCGGAACCGCTGCGCTCGCGCTCTGTTCGTCCCGCAGGGGCGGGTGAACAGCGGAAAGGACGGGGGCGATGCGGCGCGGCTTCCTGACGGCAATGCTTGTGGCCTGTCTGTCCGGCCCGGTCCTCGCGCAGGCGCCGGGCTCCGCCCCGACACCTCCTCCCACCCTGTCCCGGCAGGAGCGCAACTTCATCGCCGAGGCGTTGGCCGACGGCATGGCCGAACAGACGCTCGGCAAGCTGGCCCAGGACCGGGCGGAAACCGAGCCGGTTCGCCGCTTCGCCCGCCGCATGGCGGACGATCACGGGCTGAAGACCGACCGGCTGGCCGGCATGGCGCTGCGCCACGGCATCCCCATCCCGCGTGAGTTGAGCCTGTCCGCCCGCGCCCATATGTCCAGCCTGCGCGACACGCCGGAGGGCGCCTTCGACCGCCGCTACATGGCCGCGGAGGAGGAGACCCACGCCCGCGCCATCAAGCTGTACGAGGCGCAGGCCGAGCGGGGCGGCGAGACGGGGGACTTTGCCCGCGACGCCCTGCCCATGCTGCACAGCCATTTCGAGGAGGCGCGGGGCATCATGGCCGAGTTGGCCCGCCGCCCGGCCCCACCGCAGACCCAGGCACCTCCGGGAATGTCCGGTTCGTCGGAGTAAGAGCAATCTTGCACCCCCTCTCCCCAGAGGGGAGAAGGGATTTGGGACGCATCACCCGCCCGTCTTCACCACGCCGCCGCGGCTGTCGCGGTTCGGGCCGCCGCCGTGGCCCATGTGCTTGCGCAGGAAGGCGATGACCTCCGGCGAGTCCCATTCCACCGCGCCTTCAATACGGCCAAGCTCGCGGCCCTCCTGATCGACCAGCAGAGTGGTCGGCAGGCCGCGCAGCTTCAGCGTCTGCATGGAGGCGCTCGACGGGTCGAGGTAGAGGTCGAGGTTCTTCACGCCGGTCCGCTGGTAGAAGGGCTGCACCTGATCCCTGCCGCCGCGGTCCACCGACAGCGCCACCACCTGGAAGCCAGGCCCGCCCAGTTGCGCCTGGAGGCGGTCGAGCGCCGGCATCTCCTTCACGCAGGGCGCGCACCAGGTCGCCCACAGATTTAGCAGGACCAGACGGTCCTTGAATTCCGACAGATCGACCCGGCGGCCCTCCCCGTCCAGGAAGGGCAGCTCCGGCACCGGCGTCAGCGGCTCCATGTAGCGGAACTTGTCCAGACCCACCGCCGTCACCCCGGAGGAGGGCTGGTTGGCCGGCTGGTCCAGCGTCAGCACGGCGGGCGGCGGCGGGGCCGACGGTCCGGCCAGCGCCATCCACAGCCCGGCACCGCCCAGCGTCACACAAAAGATTGCGGTGGCCGCCAAAGTCCGCATACTCACGCTTCCCGTCCTCCCACCCGTATTGTGTCCGCCATGAGCGCCGAACAGCCCAAGCCGAACCATCAAGACCGCGCCGCCCAAAACGGCCCGGCCCCGGCCGCCAGCCAGATGTGGGGCGGCCGCTTCGCCCGCGGTCCCGCCGCCATCATGGAGAAGATCAACGCCTCCATCGGCTTCGACAAGCGGCTGGCCGACCAGGACATCGCCGGGTCGAAGGCTCACGCCGCCATGCTGGCGCGCCAGGGCATCATAACCCAGGCCGACGCCGATGCCATCCGCGAAGGGCTGGACCGGGTCAAGGAAGAGATCGACTCCGGAGCCTTCACCTTCAAGGTGGAACTGGAGGACATCCACATGAACGTGGAGGCCCGGCTGGCCGAGCTGATCGGCGAGCCGGCCAAGCGCCTGCACACCGGACGGTCGCGCAACGACCAGGTGGCGACCGACTTCAAGCTGTGGGTGCGCGACGCGCTCGACCGCGCCGACCAGGGGCTGAAGGCGCTCCAGGCCGCGCTGATCGATCTGGCGGAGAAGCACACCGACACGGTGATGCCGGGCTTCACCCACCTCCAGGCCGCCCAGCCGGTCAGCTTCGGCCACCACCTGCTGGCCTATGTGGAAATGTTCGGGCGCGACCGCGGCCGCCTGCGCGACGCCCGCGCCCGGCTGAACGAGTGCCCGCTCGGCTCCGCCGCGCTGGCCGGCACACCCTACCCCATCGACCGCTTCATGACGGCGGAGGCGCTGGGCTTCGACCGGCCCACCGCCAACTCGCTGGACGCCGTGTCCGACCGCGACTTCGCGCTGGAGTATCTGGCCGCCGCCAGCATCTGTGGCATGCACCTCTCCCGCTTCGCGGAGGAGATCGTGCTGTGGTGCTCCGCGCAGTTCCGCTTCATCAAGCTGACGGACGCCTTCACCACCGGCTCCTCCATCATGCCGCAGAAGAAGAACCCGGACGCGGCGGAGCTGGTGCGCGCCAAGGCCGGGCGGGTCATCGGCAGCCTGAACAGCCTGCTGGTCGCCATGAAGGGCCTGCCGCTGGCCTATTCCAAGGACATGCAGGAGGACAAGGAGCCGGTCTTCGAGGCCGATGACACGCTGGCGCTGTGCATCGCCGCCATGGAAGGCATGGTGCGCGACATGCAGCCGAACGTGCCGGCGCTGCGCGAGGCGACCGACCGCGGCTTCCTCAACGCCACCGACCTCGCCGACTGGCTGGTGCGGGAACTGAACATCCCCTTCCGCGAGGCGCACCACATCACCGGGCGCGCCGTGAAGGCGGCGGAGGACAAGCGCGTCGGCCTGACCGCCCTGACCCTGGAGGAGTTGCAGGCCATCGAGCCGCGAATCACCGAGTCCGTCTTCCCGGCGCTGAGCATCGAGGCGTCGCTGGACAGCCGGCGCAGCTTCGGCGGCGCCTCCCCCGTGCGCGTGCGCGAGGCCGTCGCGGCGGCGCGGGAGCGCTTCCTGTGAGGCGCCCGCTGCTGATCCTGGCGACCGCCGCCGTCGCGCTGACGCTGGCCGGCTGCGGCAAGAAGCCGAGCTTCGTCGATCCCCCGCAGGGCAAGGAAGCCGACAAATTCCCCGGCACCTACCCGAACCCGAAGACCGACCCCAAGCCCGGTCAGCCGTCCTCCGGAGCCCGCTTCCCATGAGCGCCTTCGCCTACCGCAACGGCGTGATGCACGCCGAATCCGTGCCGCTATCCACCATCGCGGCGGAGGTCGGCACCCCCTTCTACTGCTATTCCACAGCGGCGCTGGAGGCGCATTACAGCGCCTACGCCGGAGCCTTCGCGGGGCAGGACGCCGACGTCTGCTACGCGGTGAAGGCCAACTCCAACCTCGCCGTCATCCGCGCCTTCGCCCGGCTGGGGGCCGGCGCCGACGTGGTGTCGGGCGGCGAGATGCGCCGCGCGCTGGCCGGCGGCATCCCGGCCGGCAAGATCATCTTCTCCGGCGTCGGCAAGACGCGCGAGGAGATGCGCGCCGCTCTGGAGGCCGGAATCCACCAGATCAACGTGGAATCCATCCCGGAGGTGGAGGCCCTGTCGGAGGTGGCGGTCAGCCTGGGCGTCACCGCGCCCATCGCCTTCCGCGTGAATCCCGACGTGGACGCCAAGACCCACGCCAAGATCGCGACGGGCAAGAAGGAGAACAAGTTCGGCGTCGACTACGACCACGCGCGGGAGGTCTACGCCCAGGCCGCCAAGCTGCCGGGCATCAAGCCGGTGGCCATCGCCGTCCACATCGGGTCGCAGCTGACCGACCTCGCCCCCTTCCGCGCCGCTTACGAGCGGGTGGCGGCGCTGCTCCACGTCCTGCGCGAGGACGGGCACGACATCACCCGCCTCGACCTCGGCGGCGGGCTGGGCATCGTCTACAAGCATGAGGCGCCGCCGGACATCGCCGACTACGCCGCCATGGTGAAGTCGATCACCGGCAATCTCGGCTGCCGCATCTCGCTGGAGCCGGGCCGCTCGCTGGTCGGTAACGCCGGCATCCTGGTGTCGCGGGTGATCTACCTGAAGCAGGGGCTGCACCGCCGCTTCGTCATCATCGACGCGGCGATGAACGACCTGATCCGCCCCACCCTCTACGAGGCCTACCACGGCATCGTCCCGGTGACCGAGCCCGCCAAGGGCGCCGCCACCGAGCCCTACGACGTCGTCGGCCCGGTCTGCGAGAGCGGCGACACCTTCGCGCTCCAGCGCGCGCTGCCGGCGATGGCGCCGGACGAGCTGGTGGCGATCCTGTCGGCGGGGGCCTATGGCGCGGTCATGTCCTCCACCTACAACACCCGCCCGCTGATCCCGGAGGTGTTGGTGAACGGCGACCAGTTCTCCGTCATCCGGCCGCGCGTGTCGGTGGAGGAGCTGCTGGCTCTGGACCGCGTGCCGGACTGGCTGAAGGCCTGAACCGGCGCTTCACGCCCGGCCTTTCACACGAGCCGGCCAAAAACCGTCAGGAAGGGGGCATCCAACCCGAAGGGAGCCCCTTTCCATGACGTCCATCCGCTTGAACGGCGCCTTCCGCGACGCCGTCGCCGACATCACCCTGGCCGTCGCCCAGGACCCCAACCTCGTTGCGCTGGTCATGCGCTGGAACGAGGACGACACCCTTCTCTGGACTCTCAACTCTCTGCCCAATGGCCAGAACACCGTTCCGGGCGGCGGCGCGGCGCACGCCGAGGAGGCGCTGATCGCCAATTGGGACGTCTATGTCGAGCAGAACGACGGGCAGGAACCCGACACCGTCGAGATCCTGCTGACCAAAAGCCCCTGCCTGGACCGCTCCCCGGAACGTCAGATGGACGGCAGCGTCTGGCCGAAGGGCTGCTCGTCCAAGTTGCGGCAGCTCGTCCTGGCGAAGCCCGCCAACGACTGGCGCATCGGCTTCCTCGCCTACTACCAGGAGGACATCCGCATCGACGCGCAGGCCTATGGCGCCATCGCGGAGTTCGCGGGAATTACCAAAGCCGACGTCTATCTGTGGGCCGACCGGCATAAAGGCTGAGGATCAAGTGGACGCGCAAGCGCCGAACCGGGAGCGCCCGGTGCGTGCGATAACCGCTGCACAGAGCCATCCATAAGGCGTATGATTCCCCGTTCGAGAAACGGGCGGGGATCATCATGGAGTGGGACGCGGCCTATGCCATCGGTCAAAGCGCGGTGGACGGAGACCACCAGCGCCTGTTTCAGCTCTTCAACCAGTTCAGCGCGGCCATCGCCGCCGGGGAAACGCGGGAGTCCGCGAACCGCTTCCTGCGCGAGCTGGCCGATTATTCAGCCTATCACTTCCGCCGCGAGGAAGGGCTGATGCACGCGGTCGGGTACCCCGACTACTCCAAGCACAAGAAGATGCACGACACGTTCGCGGATTTCGTCCGCCGGCAGTCCGACTCCGGCGCGCGCGATCTGGAGGAGGTCCAGTTCCTCCAGAGCTACGTCGAGATGTGGCTGTGCGGCCATATCCTGGTCATGGACAAGTGGTTCGGCGAATGGCTGGAGGGTCGGGGCGGAGATTCAGGCGCGGCGGCCCCGACGTCCTGAGGGCCGGGCTGCGAAAGCCCGCTCCGGGGCCGGCCGCCGGCCCGCCGCCCCGCCTCCGAAAGCCGCCTTTGAAAGCCGACTACGTCTTGTAGGGATTGGCCGCCCACGACGCCAGATGGGTCTCGAGTTCGTCGTCGCCATCATAATACAGCCATTCGGTTTCCTCCCTCGACAGGGGCTTGGTCGGTGAGGGCCGATAGAGCTTGTCGTAAGGCACCGAGAAAACTCCCAGGTCGGGCGCCGTCTCGAGAATTTTTTTCACCCATCCCTCGGCTCTTGCATAGAGTGTCTCGTAATCCGTCGCGACGGACAGGAACGGATTGTCGTTTGTGTTTTCCGATTGGCTGCCGAACGAGCTTTGCTTGATCGCCCAGTCGTTCAGCACCGCATCGCTGGGTTTGGCGAAGCCGCCGCCAGTGGTGTTCCGGCGGCGCGACTTCCAATCGGTCACTTTGGCCTTGTCGGCGAACCGATAGACCAGGACATGTCCAGGCTGGGAGGCATCGAGTTGGAATCGTTCCTCGGCAGCGTTTTCCACCGAGAAATTCTTGGGATTTGGCATGGGGCGCTCCTGATCGGACGGAACCGGGCGGGCGCGATGCGCCTCGCCTTCTGGAGAACGTCCGATCGACCGCGGTCGTGAAGGGGAAAGAGCGCCACTCCCTCTCGCCGGCCGGGCTCCCTATTTCGAATCGGCATGGTTGAGGCCGCCTTATCCGGACTGCCTCATTTTTAGACTGCCTTATTTTGGACATGGCGCAATGTTTCGTTAGCCGACCGGCATGCCGGACCGCGACAGACGGCGCAGCCGAGCCTATATCCTGACGATGTTCCGGCGGCGGTTTCTCCTCCCGCCCGGTGCCTGACCTGACGGGAGAGCGGCATGAGCGACAGCAAGGACGGGTTCCGGTTCCCCCTGCACAAGGAGGCGCCCCCCGCACCCGCGCCGCGGGAGCCCCGCCTCCGCATGGGGCAGGCCCGCGCCGCCCTGCTCTGGGAACGGCTGTGGCCGGCACTCTGGGCGCCCATCACCATCGCCGGGGCCTTCCTCGCTTTGGCCCTACTGAATGTCTTCCTGCTTCTGCCGGGCTGGCTGCACGCCCTGGTCCTGCTGCTCTTCGTCGCCGCCATCGGCTGGACCGGATGGCGCGGGCTGCGCGCCTTCCGCCTGCCGGACGAGGACGCCGCCCGCCGCCGGCTGGAGCGCGACAGCGGCCTCCCCCACCGCCCCCTCCACGCGCTGCGCGACACGCCCGCCGGCAACGACCCCGTCGCCGCGGAGCTGTGGCGCCTGCACCAGGAGCGGGTGCGCGCCGCCATGCGGCGGCTGCGCGTCGCCATGCCGCTGTCCGACGGCCTCGCCGCCCAGGACCGCTACGCCCTGCGGGCGCTGGTGGCCCTCGTGCTGATCGCCGCGGGCGGAGCGACCTGGGGCGACTGGAAGCCGCGGCTGGCCGCCGCGGTCACCCCGCATTTCGGCGGTACGGCGACGGCCTCCGTCGCGACGCTCGACCTCTGGGTGACGCCGCCGGAATACACCGGCCTGCCGCCGGTCTTCCTGAAATCGGCCAACCCCGCCCACACGCCGAGCCTCGCCGATCCCGTGCCCGTCCCCAAGGGCAGCCTCGTGCTGGCCCGCGTCACCGGCGGCAGCGGCACGCCGTCGCTGGAGGCCGGCACCAAGACCGCCGCCTTCGAGGCCGTCGACTCCTCGACCTTCCAGATCCAGCAGCCCATCGAGGACGGCAACCGCATCGCCGTGACCCAGGGGTCCAACATGCTGGGCGGCTGGAACGTCCGGATCATCCCGGACAACCCGCCGACCATCGCCTACGCCAGCCCCCCGGCCAAGGGAGAGCGCGGCGCGCTGCGGCTGGACTACGTCGCTCAGGACGATTACGGGCTGGCCGAGGCCAAGGCCGTCGTCCGGCTGGCCCTGCCGGAGGGCGAGGCCCCGGCCCTCGACCGTAGCCCTCTGGAACTGCCGCTGGCCCTGCCCGGCGCCCGCCCGCGCGAGGCGCGCAACGCCGCCTTCCACGACCTCACCGCCCATCCCTGGGCCGGGCTGAACGTCACCATCCGCCTGACCGCGCTCGACGGCGCCGGCCAGACCGGCAGCACGGAGGATGTGGCGATGGTCCTGCCGGAGCGCGTGTTCAACCACCCGGTCGCCCGCGCCATCGTGGAGGAGCGCAAGAAGCTGACCCTGCGGCCCCAGCAGCTCCGCGTCGAGGTGGCCCGCGCCCTGGCCGAGATCTCGGCGCGGCCGAGCCAGTTCGGCGGCGATCTGGTGGCTTTCCTGGCGATGCGCACGGCGGTGAACCGCCTGCTGCTGGACGAGGAGGCGGCCTCGGTGCCCGCCGTCCAGCAACTGCTGTGGGAAACCGCGCTGCGCATCGAGGACGGCGGCCTGTCGCTGGCCGAGCGCGACCTGCGCGACGCCGAGCGCCGCCTCGCCGAGGCACTGGAGCGCGGCGCGGACGACCAGGAGCTGAAGAAGCTGATGGACGAGCTTCAGGCGGCGCTCGACAAGTTCCTCGACGCCATGGAACAGCAGATGCGCGAAGCGCTGGAACGCGGCGATCCGATCCCCATGGTGCCGCCGGAAATGGCCGACCAGATGATGGACCGCCAGGACCTCCAGCGCATGATGGAGCAGATGCGGCAGATGGCCGAGACTGGCGCCCGCGACGCCGCGCGGCAGATGCTGTCCCAGCTCCAGCAGATGATGGAGAACATGCGCAACGGCGCCATGGCCCAGATGCAGCAGCAGGGCCAGAACGAGGCTGCGCAGATGATGCGCGAGCTTCAGGAGCTGACGCAGCGGCAGCAGCAGCTGCTCGACCAGACCTTCCGCCAGTCACAGGAGCAGATGGGCCAGCAGGACGGGCAGCAGGGCCAGCAGCAGGGGCCGCGCAACCGCCAGGGCCGTCCGCAGCAGGGGCAGCAAGGCCAGCAGGGCCAGTCCGGCAGTCCGCTGATGCAGCAGCAGGCCGAACAGCAGGAGGCGCTGCGCCGCCAGCTCGGCGAGCTGATGCGCCGCATGGGCGAACAGCAGGGCGGCGAGATCCCCCGCCCGCTGGGCCGCGCCGAACGGGCCATGCGCGACGCGGGCCAAGCGCTCCAGCAGGGGCAGCCCGGCTCCGCCGTTCCGTCGCAGACCCAGGCGATGGATGAGCTTCAGCAGGGCATGCAGGCGATGGCCGAGCAGATGATGCAGCAGATGATGGGCCAGCAGGGCCCGGCCATGAGCGGGCAGCAGCCCGGACAGGCGCAGCAGCGCCAGGGCCAGGGCCGCAACCGCGACCCGCTGGGCCGCCGCCCCTCCGGCTTCGGCAACTACAACAACGAAGACGTGAAGATCCCCGAGGAAGCCGAACTCCAGCGCGCCCGCGAAATCCTCGACGAGCTGCGCCGCCGTTCCGGCCAGTATGGCCGCCCGCAGATGGAGCGCGAGTACATCGACCGGCTGCTGAAGCAGTTTTGACCGGCCGCTGAAGCAGTTTTAAGGCGGGGGGAGCGGGCGGCTTTACCGGAGGGCGGCGCTGGTGCAGTATCCGCCGCGCAAGGCGCCGCCGCTTGCCCTTCAGGCACGGACGCCCCCGGACACAACGAACGTTTCCTCATGGTCGCGGTCCTTTCGAACCACGGGTCGGGCGGGCTTGCCCCGCAGCGCCCGGAACTGACGCTCGGCAGCAAGTTCCGCATGATCAACTGGGGGCTGGTGCTCCTGGTCTGCATCATCACGTCGGTCGGGGTGGCCCTGCTCTACTCGGCCGCCGGCGGCAACTGGAAGCCTTGGGCGCAGCCGCAGCTCGTGCGCGCCATCCCCGGCCTCATCCTGATGCTGATGATCGCGCTGATCGACGTGCGGCATCTGATGAAGTCCGCCTACGCCATCTTCCTGATCGTTCTCTGCCTTCTGGTGGCGGTGGAACTGATGGGGCGCATCGGCATGGGTGCGCAGCGCTGGATCGACCTGGGATTCTTCCAGCTCCAGCCGTCGGAATTGATGAAGCCGGCCCTGACCCTGGCGCTGGCCCGCTATTTCCACGGCATCTCGCTGGACCAGATCGGCCGCCCGCTGCTGCTGATCCCGCCCTTGCTGCTGGTCTTCATCCCGGTGGCCCTGGTGCTGATGCAGCCGAACCTGGGCACCTCGCTGCTGCTGATCATGGGCAGCGGCGCCGTCTTCTTCGCGGCGGGCGTGAGGATCTGGAAGTTCCTGGTGGTCATCGGCGGCGGCCTGTCGGCCATTCCCATCGCCTGGGAATTCCTGCACGATTACCAGAAGCAGCGCGTCTACACCTTCCTCGACCCGGAGACCGACCCGCTCGGTGCCGGCTACAACATCCTGCAGTCGAAGATCGCCCTGGGATCGGGCGGGCTGTTCGGCAAGGGCTTCATGTCCGGGTCGCAGAGCCAGCTGATGTTCCTGCCGGAGAAGCACACCGACTTCATCTTCGTCGTGCTGGCGGAGGAGTTCGGGATGGTCGGCGCGCTGATCCTGCTGGCGCTGTACCTGATGCTGTTCATCTACGGCGTCGTCATCGCGCTGAGCTGCCGCAGCCAGTTCGCCCGGCTGGTGGCGGTCGGCATGACCGCGCAGTTCTTCCTCTACGTGATGGTCAACGTGTCGATGGTGACCGGCCTGATCCCGGTGGTGGGCATCCCGCTGCCGCTGGTGTCCTACGGCGGATCCGCGATGATGACGCTGATGGTCGGCGTGGGGCTTCTGCTCAGCATGTCGGTCCACCGCGAGGTCCGCATCCCCAAGAGCGGCGTCACGGAACTGTGACGCCGCTCTTCGGAGCGCTTCGTCAGCCCTCCGAGACCTCGCCGTTCTCCTGGATCAGCACCTTGTCGATGCGTCGGCCGTCCATGTCGATGACCTCGAAGCGCAGGCCGTTCCAGTGGAAATGCTCCGCGGCGGTGGGGACATGGCCCAGCCGGTCCAGCATGAAGCCGGCGATGGTGTGGTAATCGCCCTCGCCCTTCAGCCCCTTCACGCCGACCAGCGACTCCACCTCCTCCACCGGGGTCATGCCGTCGACCAGCCAGGAGCCGTCCTCGCGCTGGACCGCGACGCCGTCGCCTTCCTGCCCCTGTTCGGGCATCTCGCCGGCGATGGCTTCCATGATGTCGGTGACGGTGGCGATGCCCTCGACGCTGCCATACTCGTCCACCACCACGGCCATGTGGATGCTGGCCTGCTTGAACAGCTCCAGCAGCCGCAGGACGGGGGTGCCGTCATGGACGATCAGCGGCTCCACCATCGCCTCGCGCAGGTCGAAGCTGCGGCCCTGGAGCGCCTGGTTGAGCAGCGCCTTGCTGGACACGATGCCCTGCACCTCGTCCACGTCGCCGCGGCAGACCAGGAAGCGGGAATAACCGCTGGCCTGGATCTCCTTGGCGATGGCCTCGGGCGGGTCGTCGAGGTCGATCCACACGAGGTCCGGGCGCGGCGTCATGATCGACCGCACGGTGCGGTCGGACAGGCGGAACACGCCTTCGATCATCTGCCGCTCGGCGGGTTCGAAGACGCCGGTCTGGGTGCCCTCCTTGATGAGGCTCTTGACCTCCTCCTCGGTGACGGTCTGCTCGCGCGCGGTGGGCAGGCGCAGCAGCTTCATCACGCCCTCGGTCGAGACGCCGAGCAGCCAGACCAGCGGCATGGCGATGCGCGACAGGACGCTCATCGGGCCGGCCACCCCGGCGGCGATGCGCTCCGCGTTCACCAGCGCCATGCGCTTGGGCACCAGCTCGCCGATGATCAGCGACAGGTAGGTGATCGCGGCGACCACCAGCGCGAAGCCGACCTGCTGCCCGTAAGGGGCGACCCAGGAGACGTTGGCGTCCAGGACGGTGCCCAGCCGGTCGGCCAGGGTCGCACCACCATAGGCACCGGCGATGATGCCGATCAGCGTGATGCCGACCTGCACGGTGGAGAGGAAGTTGCCGGGGTCCTCCGACAGTTTCAGCGCGGCGCGGGCGCCCTTGCTGCGTGTTTCCTCGGCCATCTGCTGAAGCCGCGCGCGCCGCGACGACACCAGCGCCATTTCCGACATCGCGAAAAAGGCGTTCAGCAGGATCAGCAAAATGATGACCAGAACTTCCCAGATCATGGCGTCGAGCCCGCGGGCGCTCCCTTTATGAAGACAGTTTGTCGAAGATCAGCATGCCGGCCTGCCCGAAACCGAACAGGATGGCGGCGATGATGACGATGGCGATCAGTCCGGCGACGAGGCCGGCGACAACGAAGGCCCCGTCCCTCTCGATCAACCCCAGCGCAATCAGCGCGATGGCCAGCGCCGGAGGTTGGTTGCCGAAAACGATGGGGAGGGCCAGGATTGCGGCCAGGATCATCACGGCCACGCCGAGCAGCCGCTCCGCCGTCGGGGCGGTCATCGCCGGCAGGCGCGGACGCAGATGCCGCTCCAGCCGGTCGACGTGGGGCTTCGCCTTCGCGATCACGCGCAGGAAGGCGTCCCGGTCGAGCGTGAGGGCGGCCAGCCGGCGCGGCAGCCAGGGACGGTCGCGCCCGGCGGCGATCTGGGCGCCGATCAGCAGCATCGGCAGGCCCGTCGCCGTGGACAGCCCCGGCACCGGCAGGATGTTCGGAATGGACAGGATCAGAAGCAGGGCGCCGAAGGCGCGGTCGCCCAGAATGCCCACGAGGTCGCCCAGCGCGATCCGCGCGCCATGATCGTGGTTCAGGAAATCGTCCAGCACCGCCGAAGCGGGGTTCACCGGCGGGAGGCCGGTGGTCGCGGCATCGCCGCGGTCAACGTCCTCCGGAGCCTGATGGTCCGGGGACGTGTCGGGAGGTCGGCCGTCGCTCACGGCGCTCCCCACGGAGGCCGCCCCAAACGGCGGAAGGGTAAACCCATGGACCTTTCGCGTCGCAACATCGTGGAGGCTCCTTTTACAGCATCGCCGGTCGACGCGCCACCCCAACTGTGGAATGTGCCGTTTCTCAAGGGGATGATGCCGTCAATGGCAGGTCAACGGTGAAGGTCGAGCCGCGTCCCGGCGCCGAATCGGCGATGATGCGCCCGCCATGCCCCTCCACGATGGACCGGCAGATGTAGAGGCCGAGGCCGACCGTCCCCTCCCCCTCGGTACCCAGCCGGCCGGTGCGGGAGAAGGGCTGGAAGAGCTGCGCCAACTCCGCCGGAGGAATGCCCCGCCCGTCGTCGGACACGCGGAGGCGTGCCCGGCCGCCGTCCTCGCTCAGCGCGACGCGGACCCGCCCGCCGCGGTCAGAGTATTTGATGGCGTTCGACAGGAGGTTGTTGAGAAGCTGATCCAGCTTGGCCGGGTCGATGTCGGCCATGGGCAATGGGTGTTCAGGCACGGACAGCTCGATGGTGATGGACTTGCCCTCGGCCAACACGCGATTCATCGAGACGTTCCGCCGGACCAGCGCCGCCAGATCGGATGGCCGCCGGGCCAGCCGCAGCCGCCCCGCCTGGAGCGCCGCCAGGGACAGCGCGTCCTCCACCATGTGGCGCATGGACAGGCTGGATTCCCGGATGCGCTCCAGGCAGGCGCGTTCCGTCGCCTCCAGCCGTCCGTCCAGCCGCTGCTCAAGCATCTCCGCGAAGCCGACGACGACCTGGAGTGGGGTGCGCAGATCGTGGGCCAGCATGCCCATCAGCCGGTTCTTCTGCTCATTGCTGGCGGCCAGTTCGGCGTTGGCCTTGGCGAGCGCCCGCTGGACGTTGGCGAGTTCGTTGTTGAGAAGGGTCATCTCGTCGAACAGCGCGTCCACGGTGGGAACCTCAGGCTCCGGCACCACCGACCGCAGAGGGGCGAGCCGTCGGGCCAGCCGCGGGTTCAGAGCCTCCAGTTCCTCCATCAAGGCCGGGAGCCCGCCGGGAGCCCGCGCCACCGCCAACACCAGCCCCTCCGCATCGCTGAGCCCGCTGACATGGAACACCCCGGCGGGGTCGAGCCGGCTGGGTACGGGGTGATCGAGCGTCTGGCCGGACTTCCGCAGGCCACTGAACAGGTCGAGCGCGCCGGCCACCGCGTCCGGGCCGAACAGAACCGGAAAAGGGGTGCCCGGCTTTCCCGTCAACCCCGGCAGCCCGGCGCCCACCCGGTGCAGGGCGCGCAGCCGCCCGTCGTGGTCGCAGGTCAGGACCGACCCGTCCATGCCTCCTCCTTCACGCCGTGCGCATCATGCGGTGCCCGCCAAGCCACGCTCATCACGCCACACCGGCGGCGCGGTCCGGGGCCGCCGGGCCGATCAGCCGCTCCGCAATGGCGACGGCTTCCTCCGCGCCGGGGGCGAAGGCGTCGGCGCCGACCGTCCTCCACAAATCCGGGACGAGGTTGAACGGGTAACCGCCGACAAGAACCCGTGGCGGCCGCTCCCACGGTTCGGCGCGCACCGCGGCGATGAGGGCGGCGACCCGCCCGACATGGGCGGTGATGGTGGCGGACACCGCCAGAATCCGGGCGTTCCGCTCGCGCAGCGTGTGGATGATGCTGGTCGCGGGCGTGTTGGCGCCGAGATAATGGCTGTCCCAGCCGGCCATCTCGAAGAAATCCGCGACCATGCGGATGCCGATCTCGTGCTGCTCCCCGCTGACGCAGGTGGCGACCATGAACAGGCCGCGCCGCTCGGCGGCGAAGATCGCCGGGTAGAGCTGGCCCATGATCGCCTGGGTGGCGGCGGTGGCGAAATGCTCGTGCGCCACGGTGATCGCCCGCGTCTGCCAGAGCCGTCCGATCTCGCGCAGGGCTGGTTGGAACACATGCAGGTATAGGTCGGGCACCGTCGCCCCGCCGGCCGTGGCCTCCGTCACCAGCGCCGCCGCCCGGCGCCGGTCACCAGCCAGCAGCGCGTCCACATAGGAGCGCGCGAGCGCGCCGAGCGGCGCGTCCGACCGGACGAAGGGCGGCACCTCCCGCGGCAGGCCGGGCAGCGCGGTCAGCCCCTGCCCGACGCAGGCGCGCACGCGCGCCGCCGAGGCGGGATCCACCCTGGCGACGACCACGTCGCGGAGAATCTCCAGGCTTTCGCCCAGTTCCTCGTCGGGAATGCCGAGTCCGGCGAAGAGGATCTTGACCCAGGCCACATACTCGCGGAACAGCGCCGGGCTGTCGCTCGCCACCGCTTCCGCCAGATACAGAAGGTGGAAGCCGACGTCCTCGACACAACGCTCCCGGCCGGCCTCACCATACCGGGCATAGAGCGCCGGCCAGCGCTCGAACTGGATGGCGACGATGGCGTGCGCCAACTCCTCGCGGCGGTCCACGATGCGATTCGAAGCAATCCGCAACGGAGCTGGTGTGGGCCGGACGGTCCCCGGCATGGCACGGCGTCTCCGGTTCAGAGGGGGTGTTCGGAAGGAAGGTGCCCCCTCACACCCGTTCCCGCAACGCCTGACTGCGCCAAATGGGTCGGTTTCCGACCAATCACTCCTTATGGTTGCAAAAGCCCTCTCAGCGGCTTTTCTGAAGGACGAAGGTCAGCCGCTTGGTGAGGTCGGCCTTCGACACCGGCTTCACCAGATAACCGGAGATGCCGTAGGCGATGGCCCGCTTGACGGTGTCCGCCTCGCGGTGGGCGGTCAGGACGATCACCGGAAGGTCGGCCAGCGGGTTGCCCGTGGCCGTCCGCAGGGCGTGCAGCAGATCCAACCCGCTCATCCGCGGCATTTCCAGGTCGCAGATGGCGAGGTCCACCTTTTCCGGATGGTCGCGCAGGATGGCCAGCGCCGACACGCCGTCCGACGCTTCCCACACGTGGCGAACCTTCAAATCCTGCAGCAGGCGGCTCATCAGCCGGCGGGTGAAATCGTCGTCTTCGATCAGCAGGACGCGCAGGTCATGGATGCTTCGGTTCAGCGCCCCATCCTTCGCAGGTTCGTTCAGCATCGGCGCGGCCATCCCTATCCGTGTCGTTGCATTGGGAAAACACCTGCATACGGTACATCGCTGACCATGACCGGAAAAGCCTGTAAATGATGCAAAATTTGTAATTTATGCAACCTCGGGGGATGGTGGGCGACGCGCCGTTACGGTCGATGGCGGCCTTGCGCCGGGGCCCGTTGTCCGGACTGTCCGCGATCTGCTAAACCCGCCCAGGCCAATGACCAAGTCAACGATCGGGGTCGACGGCCGGGGCCGCTCTTGGAAACGGCCCCGCACCACGCCCGCGGTTTCGGAACAGCCATCCACCATGCAACTCGATCTTCTCAAGAGACCGGACGGACGCACCGCCATCCTGATGCCGTCCGGCTTCGTCCTCGACCTGCTGACGCCGGACGCCACGGGCATGCCGATCGAGGACATCGCCCAGTGCCTGTCGTCCCAGCCGCGCTGGGGCGGGGCGGCCCGGCCCTGGTACTCGGTCGCCGAGCATTCGGTGATGGTCTCTCGTCTGGTGCCGCCGCCCCTGGCCTACTCGGCCCTGATGCACGATTGCGAGGAGTTCCTCGGCGACTGGCCGTCGCCGGTGAAGGTGATGCTGGACCGCGACTACGTCAAACAGCGGCTTCATCCGGTCAAGGATGCGCTCCGCCGCTGGTTCGGCTTCGATGACGAGGTGCCTGCCATCAAGCAGGCCGACCTCGTCTGCATGGCAACGGAACTGCGCGACCTGCTGCCGCCCGCCTGGCTGGACTGGGGGCATCTGCCGCCTGCCCATCCGGACAGGATCGTGCCGGTCGGCCCCGATCGGGCCTACGCACTCTTCCTGAGCCGTTACGAGGAGCTGAGGCACCTCGCCCAGCCCCACAAGGCCAAGCCGGCCAAAGCCGCGCGGAGCAAGCGCAAGACGCCACAGCCCTAACCATCACGCCGAGCCCCGCGCCGACGGGGTCGTACGTGTCCCATACGTCTCACAGACCCTCCGGCCACCGGTACGGAGCGTACGGTGCTGTCGGGCCGCCGGATCGCGCCGCAACCGGCAAGTATCATACAGTAAGCTACCTGCTGTGCGTCCTCGGACGCTCCAAACTGGAGCGCGACGCAATTTCAGGGATAAGCGCATGACGGCGATTCACCGGACGGCGATCCACGATGGAAAGGGCAAGGCATAACCATGGCCGTTCCCGCGATCCAGGCGGCGCTGGTCGGCGCCTATGTGCTGCGCCAGCGCCTCAGAGGCAATCGGCGCTTCCCGCTGGTGCTGATGATGGAGCCGCTGTTCCGCTGCAACCTCGCCTGCGCCGGCTGCGGCAAGATCGACTATCCCGACCCGATCCTGCGCCGCCGCCTGTCGGTGGAGGAAGCCCTGGGCGCGGTGGACGAATGCGGCGCCCCGGTGGTCTCCATTGCCGGCGGCGAGCCGCTGCTGCACCCCGAGATCCACACCATCGCCGCCGGCATCGTGGCGCGGCGCAAGTTCGTCTATCTCTGCACCAACGCCCTGCTGCTGGAAAAGCGGCTCGACCGCTTCACCCCCAGCCCCTTCTTCACGTGGTCGGTTCACCTGGACGGCGGGCGGGAGGAGCATGACAAGGCGGTCTGCCAACCGGGCGTCTACGACCGCGCCGTCGCGGCGATCCGCGCCGCCAAGGCGCGCGGCTTCCGCGTCAACATCAATTGCACCCTGTTCGACGGGGCGGAGCCGGAGAAGGTCGCCGCTTTCTTCGACGAGGCGATGGCCGCCGGCATCGACGCCGTCACCGTGTCGCCCGGCTACGCCTACGAACGCGCGCCGGACCAGGAGCATTTCCTGAACCGCCGCAAGACCAAGGAACTGTTCCGCGACATCTTCGCGCGGGGGCGAGGCCGGAAATGGCGCTTCTCGCAATCCTCCCTGTTCCTGGACTTCCTGGCCGGAAACCGCACCTACCGCTGCGCGCCCTGGGGCAACCCAACGCGCAACGTCTTTGGCTGGCAGCGCCCCTGCTACCTGCTGGGCGAGGGCTACGCCCCGACCTTCAAGGCGCTGATGGAAGAGACGGACTGGGACGCCTACGGCACCGGCAATTACGAGAAATGCGCCGATTGCATGGTCCACAGCGGTTATGAGCCGACGGCGGTGGAGGACACGTTGCGCAATCCTCTGTCGGCGCTGGCGGTCAGCCTGCGCGGGCCGCGCACGGAGGGGCCGATGGCTCCGGAGATCCCTCTGGACCGCCAGCGCCCGGCGGAGGAGGTCTTCTCACGCCACGTCGCGGACACGCTGCGCCGGATCGAGGCCGAGCGGACCGCCGCCGAGTAGATCGGCCGGAAAGGCTTGGGCAGCCGTGCGAAGCGCCGCCAGGGCGCGGCCGAGATCCCAGGCCAGCCGGCCCAGCGCGACAAGTTGGCGGGGGTCGGCGACCAGCCGGGCCAGCACGGCGCCGGGGGCTATACGCCCCTCCCCGTCCAGCCCGGCCACGGCCGCCGTAGGGAGCGCCCGCCACGCCGGGTCGGCGACCGCGCGCAGCACGGCGAAGGGCCGTCCCCAGGCTTGGCAGGCCCGCGCCACGGCAAGGCTTTCCAGATCGACCGCCACCGCGCCGGTCAGAGCGCGCAGCCGCGCCTTGTCCCCAACCGTCGCTGCAGGGATCCGGGCGCCGGCCACCGCGGCAGGGCGCGCCTGCGGCAGGGCATGACGCAAGCGGTCGTGCCAGGGCTGACAAGCCTCATAGACGGCACCGTCCTCATCGACGACGGCCGTGGCCAGAACAAGTGAACCGGGCTGCAGGCCGGGCGCCAGGCCGCCCGCGATGCCGAAGCTGACGATCCCGCAAGCCCCTCCCTCCAGCAGCCGATGCACCGCCACCGCGGCAGCGGCGTCTCCCGTGGCGCAGACGGCGGGCAGCCCGGTGCGGCGGGCCAGACGGGCTTCGAACGCCATGCCGGTGAGGATCGCCGCGACCATCGTTTTCTCTTTTAACCTCTCCCTTGCAACTCAACCCTCTCCCCGGAGGGGAAAGGGAACAAGCGCCACAGCCTCTACGGCGATATCCAGTAACGCAGCGTCAACGCCGTCGCTACGCCATCCTCCCCCACCGTCACGGCGGCGTCGCGGAAGCTCGGCGGCGAGAGGAGCACGGGGGCGTCGTTGCCGAAGCCGAACCCTTCCCGCGGCACGCCCAGAATGTTGCGGTCGAGTTGCCCGTTGCCGTTCTCGTCGTGGTAGGCGCGCAATGCGTAAGTCCCCGGCGGCACGTCGGGCGCGGTGACGCGCACCGAACCCTCCGCCGCCGGGGCGGTGATCCGGAAGGCGCAGCGCCCCGCCGGATAGGCCGTCTCCTCGCAAACGGCGAGGACGATCTCGCCTTCGCCGTTGCGCACACCCTGGACGGTCACGGTCAGCGCCGCGGCCAGAACCGCCGCCGCTCCTTTCACGCCCTCAAGGCCCGGTAGCGCGCCAGCGCCCACAACGGGAAGCTCGCCGCGTAGCCGTGGTACTTGAGATAGAAGACGCGCGGGAAGCCCACGGCGGTGAAGGGCTCCTCGCTCCACAGCCCCTCGGCGTTGCGGACCGACAGCAGATAGTCCACGCCACGGCCCACCGCCGGATGGTTTCCCTTGCCCGCCGCCATCAGCCCCAGCAACGCCCAGGCGGTCTGCGAGGCGGTGGAGACCGCCCCCTCGCCGCGCGGGTTGCCGGCCCAGTAGCTGGCGCCGTCCTCGCCCCAGCCGCCGTCCGCGCGCTGATGCGCCAGCAGCCACTGCGCGGCGCGCTGCACGGCCGGTGCGGCGTGCGGCACCCCGGCGGCGTTCAGCGCCTCCAGCGCCGACCAGGTTCCGTAGACGTAGTTGGTGCCCCAGCGCCCGAACCAGGCGCCGTCGCTCTCCTGCTCGCGCTCCAGGAAGGTCAGGCCGCGGCGGGTCGGCACGGTGTCGCGCCCCTCGCCCAACCGGGCCAGCATCATGACGCAGCGGGCCGTCACGTCGGAGGTCGGCGGATCGAGCAGGGCGCCGTGGTCGGCGAAGGGGATGTGATTGAGGAAATCGTGCTGGTTCTCGGCGTCGAAGGCGCCCCAGCCGCCGTTGCGGCTCTGCATGCCGACGATCCAGTCCCGCGCGCGGCGGATCGGTTCGCCATAGCGGTCGGCGTCCAGCCGTTGCAGGGCCATCACCACCATGGCGGTGTCGTCGGTGTCCGGGTAATGGGCGTTGTTGTACTGGAAAGCCCAGCCGCCCGACGCCAGCCCCGGACGCTGCCACGCCCAATCACCCTCCACGTCCAGGATTTGCCGCTCGATCAGCCAGTCGGCCCCACGCCGGGCCGCAGCGCGGGCCAGCGGACTTCCGGTTTCCAGCAAGGCGTTGCAGATGATCGCGGTGTCCCAGACCGGCGACAGGCAAGGCTGACAATAGACCCGCCCCGGCTGCTGAACCACCAGCCCGCGCAACGCGCGGCGCGCCGTCGCCGCGTCGGGATGGTCGGGCGGCACGCCCAGGCAATGGAACATCAGCACAGCGTTGACCATCGCCGGGAAGATGGCGCCCAGCCCGTCTTCCCCGTTCAGCCGCTCGGTCACGAAGCGCACGGCGCGGTCGATGGCCGTCTGGCGCCCGTTGGCCGGGAGGCGCGGCTCCACCGCGTGCAGCGCCGCGTCGAGAGCCCGGAACAGGGTGGCCCAGCCACCGCGGCTGTTGTTGCTGTGCCAGTTGCGCACCTGCTCCGGCGGTTCGGTGAACAGCTCCGCGATGCCGATGCCGCGCGGGTTGCGGGCGCGCAGCCGGTGCGCCATGACGACCAGCAGCGGCACCACCACCGTCCGCGACCAGTAGGAGATGCGCGAGATGTGGAAAGGCGACCAGAGCGGCAGGTTCATCACCTCCACCGGCATCGCCGGCACCGCTCGCCAAGGAATTTGCCCGAACTGGGCCAGCAGGATGCGGGTGAAGACGTTGCAGCGCGCCGCCCCGCCGCGCGCCAGGATCGCCTCGCGGGCGCGGCGCATGTGCGGCGCGTCGGGACTGTCCCCTGCGGCCTTCAGCGCGAAGTACGCCTTCACGCTGCAGCTGATGTCCATGGCGCCGCCGAAGAACAGCGGCCAGCCGCCGTCCTTGCCCTGCCGCCCGCGGATGAAGGCCGCCAAGCCGGCTTCCAGTTCCGGGTCGATCTCGTCCAGGATATGGTGCAGCAGCAGATATTCGGACGGGATGGTGGCGTCGGCCTCCAGCTCGAACACCCAATGGCCGTCGGCCTGCTGGCGGCGGATCAAAGCGTCCGTGGCTCCGGCCACGGCGTCGCTCACGGCCTTGGCCGATGGCTCGGCTCGTTGGACCCGCAAGGTTGTGCTTGCGTTGTGGTCTTGCATCGGCGCTCCCGCTTTGCCCCGGTATTCCCCGTGGTGGAGGTATCTGGGTAACGAGGTGCCGCGCTTCGCCCATTGGTTGGAAGTAACATACAGTAGCGTACGTTGGGTGCCAAAGGTTGTCCTGGCAGACTGCGTACACTTCCAAGGGAGACGTACGGCGTGACAGAACGGCAAGGTGTCCTGGTCCGGATGGCGGACTTCGGCCGCTCCATGATCGGGGACCTGGGCGCGCTGTCCTGCAAAAGGCCGCGGATGACGCTGGCCGTCGGCGTGCTGCTGTCCGTCCTGGCCGGCTGGTATTCCGCCACCAATCTGACGATGAGCACCAGCACGGCGGACATGATTTCGCCGGACACCGCCTTCCGCAAGCACACGGAGGAGTACCGGCAGGCCTTTCCCTTCGCCGACGATCAGATCGTCGTGGTGGTGGACAGCCCATCCCCGGACCAATCGGACGCCGCCGCTGTACGTCTTGCAGAGCGTATGTCCACCCGCAGCGACGTGTTGTCGACGGTGGAGGTGCCCTCCGCCGATCCGTACTTCCGCCGGTACGGCCTGCTTTTTCTCAACACGGAAAAGTTGCAGGATCTCGCCACCCGGCTGGCGGGCGCGCAGGCGGCGCTGGGGGCACTGAACGCCGCGCCGAACCTTCAGGGACTGGCCGATCTGCTGGACCTGATTCTGACCCACGCGGACGAAGGCGCGCCGGCCACCCCAGCCGAATTGCTGAACCGACTGGCGGTGAGCAGCGCGACGGTGGCGGACGGGCATCCGGTGCCGCTGTCCTGGACCGGGCTCGTGCAGGCCGCGGAGGAAGAGGACCGGGCGGCCAACCGCCGCTTCGTCCTGGCCCGGCCCATCCTGGACAACAGCTCCTTCGGGCGGGGACGGCCCGCGGTGACCGCGGTGCACGAGGCCATCGGCGCGGTCATGGCGGAGCCCGTCGGTCAAGGGGTGGAGATGCGGGTCACCGGCGCCGTGCCGCTGCGCCAGACGGAGCTGGACACGGTCGCCAACAGCGCCGGCGTCGCCACAATCCTGTCCTTCATTCTGGTCTCGGCGGTGCTGATCGCCGGGATGCGGTCGGGGCGGCTGATCGCCTGCATCATGGTGGTCCTGCTGCTGGGCCTGACGCTGAGCGCCGGGGCGGCGGCGCTGACCGTGGGGCGCCTGAACCTGATTTCCGTCACCTGCGCGGTGATGTTCTTCGGGCTGGGCGACGATTATGGTGGGCATCTCGGCCTGCGCTACCAGGAGGAGCTTCGCCGCGGCCTGCCGCCGCTGGCCGCCGCCATCGAAGCGGTGAAGGCGGTGGGGCCGGCGCTGGTGCTCAGCACCCTGTGCGCCATCATCGGCTTCCTGTCCTTCGTCCCGACCGCCTATCTGGGGCTGGCGGAGTTCGGCATCATCTCCGCCGTCGGCATGGTGGTGGCCCTGCTCATCAGCCTGACCCTTCTGCCCGCCCTGATCGTCCTGCTCCGCCCCGGCCCCGGTGTCCCTGCGCCGGAGCGCGAGGACCGCAGCTTCGCCGGCTGGGTCACCCGCCACCACCGCGCCGTCCTCGCCCTGGCCGGGGGCAGCGCCGTCCTGTCCATGGCGGCGCTGCCCCTGGTGCGGCTGGACGTCAACCCGCTGAACCTGCAGGACGAGCGGACGGAGGCCGTCGCCACCTACCGCGATCTGGCCACCACCCCGCGCACCTCTCCCTATTCCGTCAACATCCTGACACCGGACCTCGCGGCGGCGCAGGCTCTGGCCGACCGGCTGCGCCCCCTGCCGGAATCGGGCGGCGTGCGCACCTTCACCAGCTTCATCCCCAAGGACCAGGAGGCCAAGCTGCCGATCCTGGCGGACATGTCGCTGCTGCTCGGCCCCGGCCTCGCCGCCCCCGCCACGTCGACCGTGTTGGATCAGAGCGGGCTGGAGCGCGCCTTCGCCACGCTGACGACGGTGCTGGGGGGCTATGTGACGGACAAGCGCGACGGTCCGGCCGAGCTTCGCGCCGCCGTGCAGCGCTTCAGCGACGCGCTGGCCCGCATCCAGCCGGCGCAGCTCGCCACGCTCGACGGCGCGCTGACCGGGGGCGTGCCGCCGCTGCTCGACCGGCTGCGCGAGGGCATGGCGGTGGAGCAGCCGGTCACCGCCGACGACGTCCCGGACAGCTTGAAGGCCCGCTGGATCGCCGCGGACGGGCGCGCCCGCGTCGAGGTGCTGCCCACCCACGACGTTTCCGACAGCCGCGAGATGGCCGACTTCGCCGACGCGGTGCTGGCCGTGGCGCCCAACGCCACCGGCGCCCCGGTCACGGTGACGGAGGCGGCCCGGGTCGTCGGCTCCTCCTTCCTGGAGGCGACGGCGTTGACGCTGGTGCTGATGGTGCTGTTGCTGGTCGCCGTGCAACGCTCGGTGACCGGGATGGTGCTGATCCTGGCGCCGCTGGTCCTGGCCGCCCTGTGGACCATGGCGACCGCCGGGCTGCTGGACATCCCCTTCAACTTCGCCAACGTGATCGTCATCCCGCTGCTGTTCGCGCTCGGCGTGTCGAGCAGCATCCACATGGTCACGCGCGGGCAGGATCTGGTGCGGGAGGGGGCGTCGGACAGCGATTTCGGCATCGAGCTGCTGGTGACCAGCACGCCGCGCGCCGTCCTGGTCAGCACGCTGACCACCAGCACCGCCTTCGCCACGCTGGCGCTGTCCAGCCACCGCGGCCTGTCCAGCATGGGGGTGCTGCTGGCCGTCTCCATCACCTACACGGTCATCTCGTCGCTGGTGGTTCTGCCGGCGCTGATGATCCTGTGGCACCGCTGGCGGCTGCGTCGCAGACCAGAAGTCCCGGCGCGGTGACCGACCCGACGATCAGCCACCCGTTCCGGGACAGAGCGACCGTGGCGGCGGGAAAGCGCCGCCCGTCCTCGTCCAGCAGGATCTCCGTCCCGGCGGGGCCGAGCGCCGCGACGCGGATCGGTGCCGCCGCCCCGCCCAGCCAGCCGTAACGGTGCAGCGCCAGCTGGAACGGCGACGGGTGCAGCGCCACCAACAGGCGCCCATCCGGAGCCGCCGTCAAATTGTCCGGCCCGCCGGGCACGGCGATGCGCCGCGGCGGCGCCTGTGGGTCGGACAGGCGGTAGACGAGCAGCGCGTCCTCCCGCGTGGCGGCGACGGTCAGCCGGTCGTGGCTCCGGTCGGGAAGCAGGCCGTTGGCGAAGCCGATCCCGCCGATCAGGACTTGGGCGTCGTTGTTCTCGACGAGGCCGACGAAGCCGTGACGCCCGCCGAGGACGTTGTCCTCCATGACGGCGCCCCAGCCGCAGCCGCCGTGGCTGCTGGTGAACAGGAAACGCTCCCCGTCGAGGAAGGCCACATCGTTGGCCCGGCAGAGGAGAGGACCGGCGGTGGTGCCTTGGTGGATCAAGGTGGCGCCGTCCAGGCGGTAACGCTCGACCGTGGCCGACCCGTCCTCGTGACGGCTGATGGCGAGCAGGGAACGCGAGCCGTCCGGTTCCACGCGCAGGTCGATGCCCGCCGGGCGCAGGCCGATGGCGAGAGGGATGGCAGCGACGGTCGGTGCGTCGAGGGTTTCCAGGTTCAGCAGATAGAGCCCGCCCGTGGTTCCGGCCCGGCGGTCGTAGGCGGACAGCACCGCCTGACCGCGTGCGGCGTCGAGCGCCATGTCCTCGATGCCGGTGACGGGGGCGCCGTTGGCGGTGACGGAGACGGTGCGGCAGGCGGCGTGGACGGGGTGGGTGAGGAGAGTGATGAGGAGGAAGGTCATTGCCCCCACCCTCCCCACTGCGTGGGTCCCCTCCCTCCCCCGCTGGGCGGGGGAGGGCCACATTCCCTCCCCTGCGAAGCTCTCGCGCAAACCTTTGATTTGCGCTGACGCGGCAGGCGGACCATTGGTCCGCCGAGAGCGGGGGAGGGTCAGGGTGGGGGCAAAACTCCGCCACGCCACCCCCCTCACGCCACACCCCTCACGCCACACCGGCCCCCCAGCGCGCGACGAAGGGCGCCCATTCGCGGTCCACCCTCTCCCGCCCCTCCTCCGACAGGCGATGGCGGTTCTTCGCGTAATCGCTCACCGCCCCCAGATACGCCTCGAAATTCGGCCGCGCCGCCGCGTATCCCGGCAGGTCCAACGTTTGGTACAGCCGTTCCACCTCCACCAGCGGCGCCCGCTCGAACCGTTCGAAGGGCACCTCGGCGAAGCGGTTCGCCGGCAGGTCCGCCGTGTCGTCGATCAGCGCCTGCATGATGCGCGGGTAATGGTCCAGCACCACCCGCTCCACGTCGATGTGCTCATGGGGCTGGAGCGCAAGCCGCCCCAGCAGCGTCCGGTAGAAGCCCACGGTGGACACGAACACCGCCCGCGGGTCGCGGTGGATGTGGACGAAGCGGGCATCGGGCCAGATCTCCCGCATCATGGCGACCCTCGCGCTGTAGACCGGGTTCTTCAGCAGGATGCAGCGCCCGCCCTGGGCGATCGACACCTTCTCCAGAAAATAGAGGAAACGGCGCCTCCAGGCGTCCCGCTCCGCCGCCGTGCAGCCGTCGAAATAGAGGCCGCGCTGCAGGTTCTCGTCGAACCGTTCCGGGAAATAGAGCCCGTGGTAGAAGGAGACCGGCGACATGTTCGCCAGCGCGATCTCATCCTCCTGCGGACTGTCGGCCTTCACCGGCACGTTGTCGATGTAGCGCCGCTCCGGCAGGGCGCGGGCCAGCAGCGGCCGAAGGACCGAGCCCAGCCCCAGCATGTCCCAGGGCAGACCCACCGCGAAGGGGTCGATGATGCCGAATTGCGGGTCGCGGCTCAGCACGTTGTAGAGATGGGTGGTGCCGCTGCGCCAATGGCCCAGGATGAAGACCGGCGGCGGTAGGCCGGCGTCCTTCCGGCGCCGCGCCGCCACCCACCCGGCCTCCGCCAGGGAGAAGGGCGCGCGCGCGAGGGCCGAGGCCAGCGCCGCCAGCGCCGTGGGCCAGCCGCGCCCCCGCGGCCCGCCGTTGCGCGCCAGCACGGTCAGCAGGGTGATGGCGTCGCAACCGTAGAGCGGATGGTCCGGGATCGGCATCCATCCACTTCCTCTCTTCGCCGGTCCACCCATCCGGACACCTCCCTTCGACAGCATCGCGCAGGAGGATAGACCGGCCCGGACGCTGTTACATCCCACACGGACGGTTGAATCCGCCTGCCCCGAACGGGCAGATTTTCCGTCGACTCTTGCCGGAACAGGACGGGGCGCACCGCGATGACTGGGTCTTCCTCACGCCGAACATGGATGCGCGCCGCGCTCGCGCTGGCCGTCCTGGCGGCGGGCTTGCTGCCCGTCCCCGCCGTGGCGCAGCAAGCCGGCACCACGCCCGGCGCCCGCGCCACGGTGGCCCGGCTGAACGAGGCCATCCTCTCCCTGATGCGGGAGGCCGCGGGACGGGAACCGGCGGGGGCGCGGCTTCAGCGCTTCCTGCCGGTGATGCTCGACACCTTCGACCTGGAAGCGGCGCTCCGCGTCGCCGCCGCCCCTTACTTCGACCAGTCGGCGGAACCGGAGAAGCGGCAAGCGCTGGACGCCTTCGCCCGGCGCAGCGCCGCCCAGTATGTCGACCGTTTCGACAGCTACGACGGCCAGCGGATCGAGATCGTCGGCGAACGGCCCGCCCCGCGCGGGATGCTGCTGGTCGACACCGATCTGGTGCGCGCGGGCAAGACGCCGGTGCGGCTGAGCTACCTGCTCCGTCCGGAAGGCGACCGCTGGCGCATCCTCGACGTGCTGGCGAAGGGGACGGTCAGCCAACTCGCCACCCAGCGCTCGGAGTTCCAGAACACGCTGCGCGGCGGCGGGCTGGCCGCCCTGACGCGCGACCTCAACAGCAACGCCGACCGCATCCTCGGCGGGGCGTAGGCGCATGGGCATCACCCTCGTCACCGGGGGCAGCGGCTTTATCGGCGGGCATCTGGTGGCGGCGCTGGCGGCGCGGGGCGAGCGGGTGCGAATCCTCGACCGGCAGGAGCCGCCGGAAGACACGCCGCCGGGCGTCGAGTTCCGGCGCGGCTCCATCCTCGACGCGGCGGCGGTGACCCGCGCGTTGGATGGGGTGGAGCGTGTCCATCACCTCGCCGCCGTGGCCACGCTGTGGGACCGTGACCCGACCGTCTTCGACCGGGTGAACCGGCACGGCACGCGGGTGGTGCTGGACGCGGCGGCGCGGGCGCCGGGCTTGCGGCGCTTCGTCCATTGCTCGACCGAGGCCGTGATGATCGGCCACCCGCCGCCCCGCCGTCTGGACGAGAGCGCCGATCCGGGGCTGGAGGCGCTGGCCGGCCCCTATTGCCGGTCCAAGTATCTTGCGGAAAAGGACGCGCTGGCCGCCGCAGCGCAAGGGCTGCCGGTGGTGGTGGTCAACCCCACGGCGCCCATCGGCCCCGGCGACCGGCTGCCGACCCCGCCGAACGCCATGCTGCGCCTGTTCCGGCGCGGCGGACCGCGGCTGATCCTGGATTGCGTTCTGAATCTCGTGGACGTGCGCGACGTGGCGCAGGGGATGATCCTGGCGGCCGAGCGGGGGCGGGTCGGGGAGCGCTACATTCTGGGGGGAGAGGACATCGGGTTGGGCGATCTGGTGGGGCGGATCGACCGATTGTGCGGGCGACATCCCATCCGTCGCCATCCCGTGCCGCCCCCCCTGGCGCTGGGTGCCGCGCGGGTGGAGGAATGGCTGTCCGACCATGTGACCCACCGCCCCCCCACCGCGTCGGTCACCGGGATTCGGCTGGCGCTGGGCGGCGGCGGCTTCGACAGCGGCAAGGCGATGCGGGAGTTGGGCTACACGGTCCGGCCGCTGGAGGCGAGTTTGAGGGCGGCGTTGGAATAGCGGACAGCCCCCGCCTTCCCACGGCTTCGCCGCAAGCCCCTTCCCTCCCCCGCGTGAGCGGAGGAGGGTCAGGGTTGGGGCTCGTGGCAACAACTCCCCCCACCCTCCTCCAGATCCCGCAGGATCGGGCAATCCGGCCGCTCGTCGCCGTGGCAGGCGTGCGCCAGATGCTTGAGCGTGTCGCTCATGGCGCGCAGTTCGGCGATCTTGGCCTCCAGTTCCGTCACATGGTCGAGCGCCACGCGCTTCACCTCGGCGCTGGAGCGGCTGCGGTCCTGCCACAACCCGACCAGGATCTGGATGCGCTCGATGCTGAAGCCCAGCGTCCGCGCCCGCTTGACGAAGCGCAGGACATTCACGTCGCTGGACGAATAGACGCGGTAGCCCGCCGCGGTCCGCCCGGCCTCCGGGATCAGGCCGATGGATTCGTAATAGCGGATCAGCTTGGCGTTGACTCCGGACGCCTTCGCCGCGTCGCCGATGGTCATGCCGCTCGCGCTCATGGCTTCCACCCCCGCAGCGACAGCGCGTTCAGCACGACGCTGACCGAACTCAGCGCCATCGCCGCCCCGGCCAACACCGGGCTGAGCAGGCCCGACGCCGCCAGCGGGATGCCCACCAGATTGTAGATGAAGGCCCAGAACAACCCCTGGCGGATCTTGGAATAGGTGCGGCGCGACACGTCGATGGAGCCGGCGACCAACGCCGGATCTCCGCGCATCAGCGTGACCCCGGCGGTGTGCATCGCCACGTCGGTGCCGGTCGCCATCGCGATGCCGACGTCGGCGGCGGCCAGCGCCGGCGCGTCGTTGATGCCGTCACCGACCATGCCGACCACCTTGCCTTCCGCCTTCAACGTCGCCACCACGTCGGCCTTGCCGTCCGGCAGCACCTCCGCGAAGACGCGGTCGATGCCAAGGTCGGCGGCCACCGCGCGGGCGGCCCCGGCACCGTCGCCGGTGACCATCACCGTCTCCACCCCCTGCGCCTTCAGGGAGCGCACGGCGGTGCGGGCGCTTTCCTTCACCTTGTCGCCGAAGGCGACGAGGCCCAGCACGCGCCGCTCCGGCGCCGTTTCGGCCAGCCAGGACACGGTGCGCCCGGCGGATTCCAGCGCCGCCGCCCGTGCCTCCAATGCCGCGTCGGACAGGCCGCTTTCCGTGACCAGCCGCTTGCTGCCCAGCAGAAGGGCGCGGCCCTCCACCGTCGCCGACACGCCGCGCCCGGCCAGCGCCTTGAAGCCCTCCGGTGCGGCGGCAGCCACGCCCCGCTCCGCCGCGCGGCCACGGACGGCGCGGGCCAACGGGTGTTCGCTGCCGGTCTGGAGCGCCGCGGCCAGCCGCAGCAACTCCACGTCGTCGAAGCCATAGGCCGGCACCAGATTGGTGACGCGGGGCTTGCCCTCGGTCAGCGTACCGGTCTTGTCGAAGGCGACGGCGGTGATGGCGTGGGCGCGCTCCAGCGCCTCCGCGTCCTTGATCAGGATGCCGTGGCGGGCCGCCGCTCCGGTGCCGACCATGATCGCGGTCGGCGTGGCGAGGCCCAGCGCGCAGGGGCAGGCGATGACCAGCACCGACACCGCCGTGATGATCGCCGTCTCGACGTTCCCCGTGCCGATCCACCAGCCGGCGAGCGTCACCGCGGCGATGCCCAGCACCACCGGCACGAAGACCGCCGCCACCTTGTCGACCAGCCGCTGGATCGGCGCCTTGGACGCCTGGGCGCCCTCGACCATGCGGACGATCTTGGCGAGCATCGTCTCGGCGCCCACCGCCACCGTCTCGACCAGCAGCAGCCCGTCCACATTGATGGAGCCGCCGGTAACGCGGGAGCCCGGCGCCTTCTCCACCGGCAGGCTTTCGCCGGTCAGCATGGATTCGTCCACGCTGCCCGCCCCCTCCGCCACGCGCCCGTCCACCGGGATGCGTTCGCCGGGGCGGACCGCCACGCGGTCACCGACGCGCACCTGGGCAATGGGAAGCTCAATTTCCATGCCATCGCGGCGGACGCGGGCGGTGTCGGGGCGAAGCTGCATCAGCGCGCGGATCGCCGCCGCCGTCCGGCCCTTGGCGCGGGCCTCCAGCCACTTGCCCAGCAGCACGAAGGTGATGAGCACCGCCGACGCCTCGAAATAGAGATGCGGCGTGTGGCCCGGATGCGCCGTCAGCATCATGTAGACGCTGAGCCCCCAGGCCGCGGAGGTGCCGAGCGCCACCAGAAGATCCATGTTGCCGGACCCGGCGCGCGCCGCCATGAAGCCGGCCCGGTAGAAGCGCCAGCCCAGCCAGAACTGCACCGGGGTCGCCAGCAGGAACTGCGCCCAGGGCGGCAGCATCAGGCTCAGCCCCAGCAGGTCCCCCGCCATGCCGAGGACCAGCGGCGACGACAGGGCGGCGGCGATCAGCACATGGTGGAGGTCCCGCCGGTTGCGGTCCTGCGCCGAGTCCTCCGCCGCCACGGCGGAGTCGGCATCGGCGACGGGGGCGGCGGTGAAGCCGGTCATCTCCACCGCTTCGGCCAGCCGGCCGGCGTCCACCGTCCCGGCATAGGCGGTGACGTGCGCCCGCTCCGTCGCGAGATTCACGGCGGCACTCTCAACCCCCGGCACGCGCAGCAGCGCCTTTTCGACGCGCGCGACGCAGGAGGCGCAGGTCATCCCGCCGACGGTCAGGTCGAACTCCTGCTTCTGCGGTTCGAAGCCGACGTTTTCGATGGCCTCCGCCACCGCCCGCGGATCGGGATCGCCCGCGAAGGCGATCCGCGCCCGTTCGGTGGCGAGGTTGACCGACACGTTGGTGACGCCCGGCACGCGCGACAGCGCCTTTTCCACGCGCCCCACGCAGGACGCGCAGGTCATGCCGGAAATGCCGATGTCGAGGTCGGTGGTGGTGGCGGACATGATCGTCCTTTCTTCGTCGTCAACCGACACCCCAGATAAAGCTTCCAATGACTGGAAGGTCAAGGGCGCCGAAAACCGTCACGCGCCCGGCAGCCCTTCGGCCTCGAAGCCGGCCTTGTCGAGGGCCATCCGCAGAGCGTCGGCGCTGGGCGTCCCGCTGACGCGGACGTCCTTCGAGTCCAGATCGATCTGCACATCCTCGACCCCGGCGACGGCGCCGAGCGCGCGGCGGACGGATGCGGCGCAACCGCCGCAGGTCATGCCGGGAACCTTGAACGCAACCATGACGAACTCCTTCCCACGAGGTGGTGTTGCCGTCAGCTTCCGCCTTCCAACGATTGGAAGGTCAAGAGAAAATTCGCTGACCTGATCACTGCCGCAATCACTGCCGCAATCACTGCCGCAATCACTGCCGTGGTACCGCCGGAACCAACTGCCACGCTCGCGCATTCATGGGTCATGGACATCACCCGCCAGCGCAGCTTTCTCCATGACGAAAAGCAATTCGCCCACGCGCTGGCCCGCGCGGCGGCGGGGGCGATCATCTTCGCTCTGCCCCTGCTGATGACCATGGAGATGTGGGAGCTGGGCTTCTACATGGACCGCTTCCGTCTCGCCCTGTTCATCCTGGTGACGCTGCCGGTGCTGTTCGGCCTGTCCTACTTCGCCGGGTTCGAGGAAACCTTCTGCTGGCAAGACGACCTGATCGACGCGCTGTCGGCCTTCGCCGTCGGCTTCCTGATGTCGGCGGTGCTGCTGACCGTCTTCGCCATCGTGCGTCTGGACCAGCCGTTGCCGGAGATCATCGGCAAGATCGCGCTCCAGTCCGTGCCGGCCAGCATCGGCGCCATGCTGGCGCGCAAGCAGCTCGGCCAGCAGGACGACAGCGACAAGGAGCGGCGCATCCGTTCCAGCTATCCGGGGGAACTGTTCCTGATGGGGGCGGGGGCGCTGTTCGTCGGCTTCAACGTCGCACCGACCGAGGAGATGATCCTGATCTCCTACAAGATGTCGCCCTGGCACGCGGTGGCGCTGGCGGTGCTGTCGCTGGGGTTGCTGCACATCTTCGTCTACACGGTCGGCTTCGCCGGGCAAGAGAACGCCGGGGACGACGGGTTCCTCTCCGTCTTCCTGCGCTTCTCGGTCGCCGGCTACGGCATCGCCCTGCTGATCAGCCTCTATCTGTTGTGGACCTTCGAGCGGATCGCCGGCCTGTCAATGATGGAGTTGGTGACCGCCATGGTGGTGCTGGGTTTCCCCAGCGCGCTGGGCGCCGCCACCGCCCGCCTGATCGTGTGACGGGAGGGTCACCAATGGCCGACATTCGGGAAAACGACGTTGCTTCCAGAGACGAGGACGGCAGCGCCTCGGTGTCGCGGCTGGCCTGGATCTCGTCGGGGCTGGGGCTGCTGCTGTTCCTGGGGTCGGTCGGGGTGCTGGGTTACGAGGGGATCACCCGCGGCAACGGCCCCCCGGTGATCACCGCCATGGTGGAGGAAGTGGTTCCCGCCGGCCCACGCTGGCTCGCCCACATCCGGGTCACCAACGACGGCGGCAAGACCGGCGCGAAGGTCCAGGTGGAGGGCCAGCTGATGGCGGGCGACGAGGCGCTCGAAACCTCGGTGGCCGAGTTCGACTATGTGCCCGCCGGGTCCGAACAGAAAGGCGGCCTGTTCTTCGACCGCGACCCGCGGGCGCATGACGTGCGCCTGCGCGTGCTGGGCTACGTGGAGCCCTGAACCAAGCGGGCTCCGGCCTGTTGTCCTGGCACCGGAAACAGAGGACACCGACCCCGCGATGACCCGCCTGACCATCGACGAGGCGCAGCAGCGCATCCGCCTTTTCCTGACCGGCGACATGGTGGAGGCGCTGCGCGCCGTGGACTATGAATCGCCGCCGCTGGCCGACCAGCCGTCCGGCCTGACGCTGGAGGCGGCACGGCGGGCCGCGGTGCGCTTCAGCCATGTCGAGGGGGCGTCCGACTGCCTGTACCGCGTGGACGCTTTCGACGAATCGCTGGTGATGCGGCTGCAACTGAACGTCCGCCGCTTCGTGGCGATCTATCAGGTGCCGGTCGCCGATCCGGTGGCCAGCGCCACCATCTCCCCGCATTTCGAGCGCTGGGCCATCGGCGCCGGCCACGCCGGCTGGACCATCGGCTGGCGTGACGGCGCCGACCCCTGGCAGCCCGACCGGCGCGTGGTGGAGACCTACTGCTACGCCATGCTGCCCGAGGATTTCCTCGACAACCCGCTGGAGCAGCTCTACTGGCGGACGGACCTCGTGCAGATGACCCGCGCCTTCATGCTGGAAGCGCGCCGCATGGGCATCCGCCTAGCCGCCCCGCAGGGGATGTGAGGGCCCCCGCCCCGCGATGGGGCAAGGGCCTTCCGCTCGTCAGGCCAGATCGAACAGCAGCACCTCGGCGCTGACCACGCCGTCCAGCGTCAGGGCGCTTTCATTGCTGATCGCGGCGCCGTCGCCCTCCTTCAGGACCGCGCCGTTCAGCCGGACCTGACCGCGGGCGACCTGCACCCAGGCGTGGCGGCCCGGACGCAGCTCGTGGGTCACGCTGTCGCCCTCGTCCAGAAGCGTGGCGTAGAGGTCCACGTCCTGGTGGATGGTCACGCTGCCGTCGCGCCCGTCCTGGGAGCCGACGAGGCGCAGGCGCCCCTGCTTCTCCTCCCGCTCGAAGGCCTTCTGCTCATAGCCGGGGACCATCCCCTCCTCGTTGGGAAGGATCCAGATCTGCAGGAAGTGCACCGGGTCCTTCTTGGACGCGTTGTACTCGCTGTGCCGGATGCCCGACCCGGCGCTCATCCGCTGCACCTCGCCGGGGCGGATGACGGAGCTGGTGCCCAGCGTGTCCTTGTGCTCCAGCGCGCCGTCCAGCACATAGGACACGATCTCCATGTCGGCGTGCCCGTGGGTGGGGAAGCCGGCGCCGGGGATCACGCGGTCGTCGTTGATGACGCGCAGCGCGCGGAAGCCCATATGGGCCGGGTCGTAGTAATGGCCGAACGAGAAGCTGTGCTTGCTGTTCAGCCAGCCCATGTTGACGGCGCCCCGTTCGTCGCGGTTGCGGATCGTGATCATCTCTGCTCCTCCTGTTCCCTTGTGAGGCGCTGTGGCCCCTCGTCTGGAGAGGAATGTGCTCCCGTTTCCGCAAAACAACAATTGCCGGAGTTGCGGCTTATCTGTTCCATGAGACGCAACAAACGGCTATGATGGCGGCTCCCCTGAACCAGCTTCGCCGACCGCCATCATGACCGATGTTTCGCCCCTCCTCCTCGCCATGGACCTGACCGGGATCTTCATCTTCGGGCTGACGGGAGGGACGCTGGCCGTGCGGCACCGTCTGGACATCTTCGGCGTGATGGTGCTGGCGCTGGTCACCGCGCTGGCCGGCGGCGTGCTGCGCGATCTGCTGATCGGGGCGATTCCGCCGGCCACCATGCAGGACGAACGCTACCTGATCACGGCGCTGGCCTCGGGCCTGTTCGCCTTCTTCTTCCACCCCTTCATCAACCGGCTGGTCAAGCCGGTGATGGTGCTGGACGCGGCGGGCCTCGGCATCTTCGCGGTGGCCGGCTGCGGCAAGGCGCTGGCCTATGGGCTGGGTCCGCTGCCCGCCATCCTGCTGGGCGTGCTGACCGCCTGCGGCGGCGGGCTGGTGCGCGATGTGCTGGTGGCCGAGGTGCCGCGCGTGCTGCGCGAGGAGATCTACGCGGTGGCGGCTCTGCTGGGCGCGGCGATCGTCATCGGCGGGGCGATGCTGGACCTGCCGAAGGCACCGGTCGCCATCGCCGGGGCGGCGGCGGCCTTCCTGCTGCGGGTGGTCAGCGTGCTGCGCGGCTGGAGCGCGCCGCGCGCCCCCGGTTCCTAATATTCGTTGCGAACAACCTCAGGCTTCGGCTGTTGGAATGGGCATGAGCGACACCGTGACCGACAACCCGGCCATGAGCCGGTTCGAACTGGACGTGAACGGCCAGACGGTCTTCGCGACCTACCGCCGCCGCGGCAACATCCTGCACATCCCCTATGTGGAGGCTCCGCCGTCCCTGCGCGGCACCGGGGCCGCCGGGCGGCTGCTGGAGGGGGTGATGGCCATCGCCCGCGCGGAGGGGCTGACCATCGTCCCGATCTGCGGCTACGCCGCCAACTGGATGCACCGTCACCGCGAGCATCACGACCTGCTGGCGCGGTAGGTCTCATGACGGTCCCTGCGGCCGTTGCCCGTCGGTCGCCGCAAACACCTCCTTGGCCGCGAACAGCCCGTTGAGAGCGGCCGGGAACCCCGCATAGACCGCCATCTGCATGAGGATCTCGACGATCTCGTCGCGGGTCAGCCCGACGTTCAATCCGGCCTCGATGTGCACCTTGAGCTGAGGTGCTGCGTTCCCCATGGCGGCAAGCGCCGCGATGGTGGCAATCTCGCGCGAGCGCAGATCGAGTCCGGGCCGCGAATAGATGTCGCCGAAGGGAAATTCGAACAGATAGGTCGCGAAGTCCGGCGCGATGTCGGCAAGCGCCGCCACGACCTTATGGCCGGCCTCGCCGTCGATTTCGGCAAGCGCCCGTTGCCCGCGCTCAAGCCGGCTTTCTTCGACCCCGGATTCGATTCTGGACAGGTGCGTCATCGTCATTCTTCCTCTGTTCCGTTTCGACATAACCGTCGATCTTGGTATCGAGGACGAGAAGACAGGCGTTCAGTTCATCGACCTGCGCGCGCACGCGCTCGCGGTGTTGCTCCAGCAACGCCCGCCGTTCCGCCTCGGTCCCGGCACCCTCCTCGCGAAGCGCCGCATAGCGGAGCATGTCGCGAATTGGCATGCCGGTCGTCTTCAGACGGCCGAGGAATTCAATCCAGGTCAAGATCGAGGCGTCGTAATCGCGGTGGCGGGATTGGTTCCGGTCGGCATAGGGCAGCAGCCCGATCCGCTCATAGTAGCGGATGGTGTGGGCCGTCAGTCCCGAACGTCTCGCGAGGTCTCCGATCTTCATGCGCGTCTGCTTCTCATCATGATGCACGGGACGCTACGGGTTCGAGCGCGCTCTAAGTCAAGAGTGATTCCGCCATCGCGACCGCCGACGCCTCACAGGCCCAGATAAGCCTGCTTCACCGCGGGATCGGCCAACAGTTCCTCGCCCGTGCCGGCCAGAACGACGCGCCCGTTCTCCAGCACATAGGCGCGCTGCGCCAACTTCAGCGAGGCGGCGACGTTCTGTTCGACCAGGATGATCGTCATGCCCTCGGCGGCCAGGGCGCGGATGGTGCGGAACAGCTCCTGCACCATGGTCGGGGAGAGGCCGAGCGACGGCTCGTCGAACATGATCAGGTCGGGCTTGCCCATCAGGCAGCGCCCGATGGCCAGCATCTGCTGCTCGCCGCCCGACAGGGTGCCGGCGGCCTGCTCCAGCCGTTCCTGCAGGCGGGGGAAGAGGGTCAGGACGCGTTCGAACGTCTCCTTCGCCCCGGCGCGGGCGCGCGGGATGACGGCGCCCATCTCCAGATTCTCACGGATGCTGAGCGTCGGGAAGATCTGCCGCCCCTCCGCCACCTGCCCGATGCCGAGATCGCAGACGACGTGGCTGGGCAGGCCGGCGATGTCCTTGCCGCGGAAGCGGATGGTGCCGCGGGCCGGTTTCAGGATGCCGGAGATGGTGCGGATCAGCGAGGTCTTGCCCGCCCCGTTGGCGCCGACGATGGCCGTCGTCGTGCCCTCCGCCACCGCGATGGACACGCCGTCGAGCGCCTGGGCGTCGCCGTAGAAGAGGTCGAGGTCGGATACGGTCAGCATGCGGGGTCTTGCGTCGTGGCGGCCTTGGGAGAAGGGCCGCCACCTTAGCGCAGGCGCCGCCGGAACCGAACGGCTTTTGCTTCAGCCCGCCCTACTTCAGAAAGAACAGGACGCTCATCGCGAGACCCACGGCGATGATGCCCGCGCGCAGGATGCGCGAGGGGATCTTCCGTCCGACCCGCGCCCCGACATAGCCGCCGGCCACCGCCGCGACGGTCATCAGCGCGGCGTAGGACCACTCCACCGCCCCCCCGACCGCGTAGGCGGCGACCGCAATGGCGGTCAGCACGGCGGAGAACAGGTTCTTCAGCGCGTTCATGGCGTTCAGGTTGGTCATCCCGAACAGGCTCAGCTGCGCCAGCAGCAGGATGCCGAGGCCGCCGTTGAAGTAGCCGCCATAGACCGACACCGCGAACAGCGTGGCGAGCATCGCCCCCGTCCCGTGCAGCCCCACCGCCCGCAGCCGGGCCGCCAGCATCCCGCCGAAGGCGAACAGCGCCGTGGCGACCAGCAGCAGCCAGGGAACGATGCTGCGGAACACCGAATCCGGGGTCACCAGCAGCAGCGCCGCCCCGATCAGCCCGCCGGTCAGGCTGACCACCGACAGCGTGACCAGCCCGACGCCTCCCACCGGCTCCAGGTCGTGGCGGTAGCCGTAGACGCCGCTGGCGTAGCCGGGCAGCAGCGCCACCGTGCCGGTGGCGTTCGCCGCGACGGGCGGGACCCCGGCGTAGATCAGCGCGGGAAGCGTGAGAAAGCTGCCGCCGCCGGCAACGGCGTTCATCGCCCCGGCCAGGAAGGCCGCGGCGAGCAGGAGCAGGGATGTCGTCACCATCGTTCGGGTCGTTTTCGTTTCTTGTTGTTTTTCGTCCCTCTCCCGCCTCGGGAGAGGGTGGCGCCGAAGGCGCCGGGTGAGGGTCGCACGAGGATCGGTACCGTATTCTTGGCTGCACCCTCACCCTCCCGCCGCTGTGCGGCGGGTCCCTCCCTCTCCCGGGACGGGAGAGGGGTTTGGGAAGCCTACCCCCTTCCCCTCAACTCACGGCGGATGATCTTGCCCGTGGTCGTCATCGGCAGGCTGTCCACGAACTCCACGGCGCGCGGGTATTCGTGGGCGGCGAGGCGGGTCTTCACATGGGCCTGAATTTCCGCCGCCAGTTCGTCGCTGGGGCGCACGCCGTCCTGGAGGACGATGAAGGCCTTCACGATCTCGGTGCGCAAAGGGTCGGGCACACCGACCACGGCGGCCATGCGGACGGCGGGATGGCCGATCAGGCAATCCTCGATCTCGCCGGGGCCGATGCGGTACCCCGCCGAGGTGATGACATCGTCGTCCCGTCCGACGAAGCGGATGTAGCCGTCCGCGTCCAACTCGCCCTGGTCGCCGGTGACCAGCCAGTCGCCGATGAACTTCGCGGCGGTGGCCTCCGGGTTGTTCCAGTATTGCAGGAACATCACCGGGTCCGGGCGACGAACGGCAATCAGCCCCAACTCGCCGGGGGCGAGGCGGTTGCCCTGCCCGTCGATCACCGCCACGTCGTGGCCGGGCGCCGGGCGGCCCATGACGCCGGGCTTGGGCGGCATGACCGTGGCGCAGGAGGACACGATCATGTTGCACTCGGTCTGGCCGTAGAACTCGTTGATGGTCAGCCCGAAGGTCTGGCGGCCCCAGTCGAGAAGCTCGGCCCCCAGCGTCTCGCCGCCGCTGGCGACGGAGCGCATGCTGTAATTCCACCGCGTCTGCGGGTCCTTCACCGCGCGCATCATCTTCAGCGCGGTCGGCGGCAGGAAGGCGTTGCGCACCTGGAAATCGGCGATCAGGCGGAAGGCCTCCTCCGCGTCGAACTTCTCGAAGCGGTGGGAGACGACGGTCACGCCGTGGTGCCAGGCGGGCATCAGCACGTCGAGCAGGCCGCCGATCCAGGCCCAGTCCGCCGGGGTCCAGATGCGGTCGCCCGGCTGCGGGAACAGGTCGTGGGAAATCTCCACCCCCGGCAGATGGCCGAGCAGCACCCGGTGCGCGTGCAGCGCCCCCTTCGGCTGGCCGGTGGTGCCGGAGGTGTAGATGATGACCGCCGGGTCGTCCGCCGCCGTATCGACCGGCGTGAAATCCTCCGACGCGGCCTCGACCAGCGCGTGCCAGTCCAGTTCGCCCTCCCCGGCCTCGTCGATGCGCAGAACGAGTTTCAGCTCGGGCAGGCGGTCGCGGATCTGGGCGATCTTGGCCGCACCCACGGCGTCGGTCACCACCGCCCGCGCCCCGCAATTGCCGAGGCGGTATTCCAGCGCCTCCACCCCGAACAGGGAGAAGAGGGGGACGGCGACGCCGCCCATCTTGTAGACGGCGACGTGGCTGACCGCGGTCTCCGGCGCCTGGGGCAGCAGGATGCCCACGCGGTCGCCGCGCGCCACCCCGTGGGCGGCCAGCGCGTTGGCGAGGCGGTTCGACAGGCGGCGGATGTCGGCGAAGCTGTAGGTCTCCACCGCGCCGTCGCGGCGCTTGTGGATCAGGGCGGTGCGGTCCGGATCGCGCTCCGCCCACTTGTCGCAGACGTCCACGCCGATGTTGTAACGCTCCGGCACCGACCAGACGAAACGGTCGCGCAATCCCTCGTAGCTGTCCGCTTCCGGCAGCATGCTTTTCCTCCCGGCAGGTTCTTGCCGGCCGCTTGGGCGCGGCCATTTCCTTCATCATAGGGGCAACGGCGGCGGTCCGTCACGTGGACGGAATAGTTTGCGGGGCAGCCATGTTCATGAACACAGGTTCCGTTCCGTGGGGTTCGACATGAAGGCCAAGGGGATCGTTGCGGTTGTGTTGTCCGTGGGCCTGCTGGCCGGCTGCGCCAGCCCCTATGGCTACGGGTATGGCGGCGGGTATGGGGCCAATTACGGGGGCGGCTACGCCCCCGGCTATGGCAACAAGGCGACGGCGGGCACGCTGCTGGGCGGCGTGGTCGGCGGCCTCGCCGGGTCGCGCTTCGGCGGCGGCACCGGCAAGCTGGTGGCGGTCGGCGTCGGCACCCTGCTCGGCGCCGCGCTCGGCAACGCCGCCGGCCAGTCGATGGACCGCGCCGACATCGCTTACGCGCAGCAGGCGGCGGGGCAGGCCTACATGGCGCCGACCGGCGCCACCGTGCAATGGAACAACCCGGAGACCGGCAATTGGGGGAGCTACACCCCGACCCGCGACGGCACCGGCCCCTACGGCGAGCCGTGCCGGGAGTTCCAGACCAGCATCGTGGTCGGCGGCCAGCTCCAGCAGGGCTACGGCACCGCCTGCCGCCAGCCGGACGGAAGATGGCGCATGATGAGCTGAGACGGCCCCTTCAACCATACGCCTTCAACCATGCGGGGAAATGCTCTAGACAGTCGGGCATGGCGACGATCAAGGACGTGCTGGCCGCGGCGCTGGCCCATCATCAGGCCGGCCGGCTGGCGCAGGCCGCCGCCGGCTATCAGGCGGTCCTCGACACGCTGCCCGACCACCCCGACGCGCTGCATCTGCTGGGCGTCGTCTATCTCCAGGCCGGACACCCGGCGGAGGCCGAGCCGCGCATCCGCGCCGCCCTCCGCGCCGACGCGACCGTGGCCGACTATCACGACAACCTGGGCAGCGCGCTGCGCGCCCTGGACCGGGCGGCGGAGGCGGCGGAGGCCCATCGCGCGGCGATCCGCCTGCGCCCGGCCTTCGCGCAGGCCCACTACAACCTCGGAAACGCGCTGGACCGGCTGGGCCGGTTGGAGGCGGCGGCGGACGCCTACCGGCAGGCCGCCGCGCTGCGCCCCGGCTACGCGCGGGCGCGCTTCAACCTCGGCAACACGCTGACGGCGCTCGGCCGGCTGGCCGAGGCGGACGACGCCTTCCGCGCTGCGCTGGCCGACGATCCCGGTTTCGTGGAGGCGCACGCCAACCGGGCTTCGCTGATGTTGCAACGCGGCCGGGCGGCGGAGGCGGAGCGGGCCTTGCGCCGCGCGCTGGCGTTGCGCCCCGACCACGCCACGGCGCTCGCCAACCTGTCGGCCGCCCGGCTGGCCCTCGACGCCCCCCCCGACGCCGAACAGGCGGCCCGCCGCGCTGAACGCGCGCGACCCGACTTCGCCGAGGCCGCGTTGCGGCGGGGCGACGCGCTGCAGAAGCGCAACCGTCTGGCCGAAGCCGCCCGCGCCTACGCCCGGGCCGCTGCCCTGTGCCCCGATCTGGCGGAGGCCCACGCGAATCTCGCGCTGGTCCGCCAGACGCAGGGCGAGTTGGACGGGGCGGAGGCCGGCTACCGCCGCGCGCTGGCGCTGCGGCCCGATCTGGCGGAGGTGCGCTCCAACCTCGCCTATCTGGAGCTGTTCCGGACCGGCGTGACGCTGGCCCGCGTGCTGGAGGCGCACCGCGGCTGGGACGCCGTGCACGGGGCGCCGTTGCGCGCCGAATGGGCGCCGCGCGCTCCGGCGGTTCGGGACGACTCCCGCCCGCTGCGCGTCGGCATCCTGTCCGGCGACTTCCGCCGCCATCCGGCGGGCCAGTTCGCGGTGCGGGCGGTGGAGGCGCTGCCGGACTTCGGCGTCGAGTTGACCCTTTACGCCAACCAGATGGAGGCGGACGACCTGACCGACCGCTTCCGCGCCGCGGCGGCGCGCTGGGTGCCGGTCGCCGACCGGACCGACGCTGAACTTGCAACGCTGATCCGGAACGACCGTCCGGACGCGCTGATCGACCTCGCCGGGCACAACGCCCGCGGGCGGCTGGGAGTCTTCGCGCGCAAGCCGGCGCCGGTCCAGGTCGCTTGGTCGGGCTACATGGCGACCACGGGCCTTGCCGCCATGGACGCGCTGGTCGCCGACGCCCACCATGTGCCGGAGGGGGCGGAGCGCTTTTACACCGAGCGCATCCTGCGCATGCCCGGCGCCTTCATCGCCTACGACCCGCCGCCGGACGCCCCGGAGCCCGGCCCGCCGCCCTGCCTGACCGGCCAGCCCGTCACCTTCGGCGTCTTCAACATCCTGACCAAGCTGACGGACGAGGTTCTCTCCACCTGGGCCGCCCTGCTCGACCGGGTGCCCGAGTCGCGCCTGCTGCTGAAGACCAAGGCGCTGTCCTGCCCCGAGACCGCCGCCCAGTGGCGCGGACGGCTGGGCGCGGCGGGCATCGCGCCGGAGCGGCTGATCCTGGCCGGGGCGACCGGCAGCCGGGAGCATATGGGCTGGTGTTCCCGCGTGGACGTGGCGCTGGACCCCTTCCCCTTCGCCGGCAGCACGACGACGCTGGAGACGCTGTGGATGGGCGTGCCGGTCGTCACTCTGCCCGGCGACACCTTCTCCAGCCGCCATTCCCTGGCTTTTCTGAGCGTGGCGGGGGTGGAGGGCTGCGTCGCCCGCGACCCGGCGGACTATGTGAACCTTGCCGCCGGCTGGGCCGCCGACCCGGCGCGACTGGCGGAACTGCGCCGGACCCTGCGCCCGCGCATGGCGGCTGGACCGCTCTGCAACGGGCGAACTTTGGCCGAGGCGCTGGCAAAGTCTCTGCGAGCCCTGATGAAGGACACCTAGCCTTTCCGGATAGGACAGCCTCACACCCTAAATTTGGGGTTGTTTAGTCACCGCATTTTCGTCACATGTTATATATCAGATTCATCAAGGGTCGTGACGCCCAGGGAGTCCTGGATGCTGAACCTGTCGGCTGTCCGCACGGCCATCGAGGATGTGGAGCAGGCCATCGCTGCGATGCTGGCGCCGGAAGCGCTGACCGCCAAGACGGTGGCCGCCAACCGGCGGGCACTGGCGCGTCTCTACACAGCCTACGCCCAGGGAATTCTCAAGCGGCACGGCATCGCCGTCGATCTGGACGACATCTGCGGGCAATGCTGCCGTGACTGCCCGGAGGGACGCTGCGCCCGGCTTCCCTGCTGAGTCACTTTTCCCCGATGAAGCGGACCCAGGGAAAGTCCAGGACGTCGAACCAGCGCACCCGCAATCCATCCTCCCGCCGCTCCCCCCGCCACTGCAGCGCGTCGAGCACCGCGAAGGGCGCGGCCTGGTCCAGCATCCAGTACCCGCGCCCCTCCCGCAGAAAGGCCGCGATGTAGGCCGCGGTCAGCGCCAGGAAAGCCTGCCCTCGGGGGGTCGGCCGGAAGGCGGCGAAGCAGACGGTGATCTCCCGCGTCGGGCCGCGCCAGCGAGCGTCGCGCAGCAGCGCGACGTCGGCCCCCTCCAGCCGCGCCGCCAGCGCATCCAGTCCCCCGGCCAGCGTGCAGTCGGCGTCCAGATGCAGCAAGGGCCGCTCCCAGCGCGTCATGAGCTGGTGCCAGCGCAGGAAGCGGATGCAGGCGTAGTAGGTGGTCCGCCGGTGGTCGTCCCAACCTGTGAAGTCCAAGTCCTCCCGGCTGGTGCCCAGCGGCAGGCGTTCCCGCCGCCGGGCGAGATCGGCCAGGGTCTCAGGCGAGGGGTTCACGACATGGACATGGACATGGACCGCCGCGCCGCCGCCCGCCGCCTCCACCGAATCCAGCAGGCCCGTGGCGAAGCGCCGGTAGTATCCATCGTCGCAGGACACCACCAGCAACGGCCCTCTCCCCGCCGGCGGCTCCGCCAGCAACTCCAGCGGGGGAAAGGCGTCGAGCAGAGAGTCGGCGTCAGGCAGCCCGTCCAGCGCGTGGCGCCCGGCCCGCACCATCGACCACAGGCGCAGTTCGAAATCCGCCGCCACCTCCGCCGCGGTGAAGCGCCCGGAGACGCGCCGCATGAAGCGGCTGCCGAGATCCGTCCGTCCCCGCCGGTAGAAGCGGTAGGCGATCACGGCCGCCGCCCGCGTGTCGCGCGGGTTCCGGCGCAGGACCGTCAGGGCGGTGCGGGCGGCACGGTCCAGCAGCTTGTCCGGCGCCTGCCCGGCCTGGACGAGCGCCAGCGCCGCTCCGATCAGCGCGTCCGCCGCCGCTCCATGATGGGGATCGGCGACCAGGGCATGGACCAGGGCGCCGACCGCGCGTTCCACCCGTTCCGGGTCGAGGCGCCGGGCGTGCGACAGCGGGCGGTCCAGCCCGGCGTCGGCGAGCGCGCTCACCGCGGCGTTGTGGAGCGCGTCGGGATGGGCGGGCGCCAGGGCCACCGCCTGCCGGCGCAGCCGTGCCGCGTCCTTCGGCCGGCCCAGCGCGGCCAGCGCGTTGGCGCGGTTGATGCGGGCCTCCGCGAAATCGGGTCGCCGGGCCAGCGCCTGGGCGAAGGCCGCCGCGGCGCCCGCCGCGTTCCCTCGCTCCAGCCGCAGGGAGCCCAGCGTGAAAGCGGCCTGGACATCCGTGGGGTCGAGCGCCGCCGTGCGGGCGAAGGCGCGCTCCGCCGCGTCGGGCTGCTCCGCCGCGCGCAGGGTTCGCGCCAGATTGCCGAGGAAATCCGCGTCGCCGGGCAGCAGCGCCACGGCGCGGCGCAGCAGCGGCAGCGCCGCGCGCGGGCGGCCGCTCTGGCTTTCCAGAACACCCAGCAGGTGAAGCGCGTCGGGATGGCCCGGCTGGCTGCGCAGGATGCTATGATAGAGGGGCCGGGCCGCGTCCAGCCGGCCCGCCTGATGGTGGCCGACCGCGGCGGCCAGGGCATCCCGAAGTGTCACCATGCCGCCTGTCTACACGCGCCGCCGGGCCGGAGTCCATGCGGCGCCGCGGTCGGGGGCGCCATAAGTTGCTGATCGCCGTTGCTAAGGAGAGACCATGGCCGACCGGCCGCTCGTCAGCGTCATCACGCCAAGCTGGGGACGGGAAGCCTTCCTGCCGCTGTGCCACGCCCGCGTCCTGTCGCAGACCGTCCCCGACATCGAATGGCTGGTGTTCGACGACAGCCCGCGCCCGTCCGCCTATCTCCAGCCGCTCGCCGGGCCGCGGTTGAAGTACTTCTACGCACCGCGCCGCTACGCCATCGGGGAGAAGCGGAACATCCTGGCCGAGCACGCGCGCGGCGAGATCATCGTCCATTTCGACGACGACGATTTCTATGCGCCCCACTATGTGGAGCGGCTGCTCGGCTGGCTGGGGGCGGGCCACGACGCGGTGACCCTGTCCGGCTGGTTCCTGCACAGCGCGGTGCACGGGACCTTCGGCTATTGGGACACGGCGCGCGGCGGCTCCCACCATCGCTGGGGCCGGACGACCCGCACCTATGTGGAGGCGCCGGAGACGCCGCCGTCCGACGACAATCTGCTGGGCTACGGCTTTTCCTACGCCTACCGGCGGTCGGTGTGGGAAGCGGTGCGCTTCCCGCCGGTCAACGCCTGCGAGGACACCCCTTTCATGAAGGCGGCGCGGGAGCGCTTCCGCTTCGCCGCCTTTCCGGACGCCGATGGGCTGTGCCTGCACACCCTGCACGCCCGCAGCACCAGCCTGTGCCTGCCGCAATACGAGTTGCCGTCCCTGCTGCTGGAACGCCTGTTCGGACCGGAGGTTGCGCCTTACACCGGGGGTGGGGTGGGTCAGACCTGAACGTCGAGATACATGCCGCGGCGGTAATTGCGCGGCAGCGTCAGGATGCCGTTGACCAGAAGGCTGGCCAGTTCACGGACGGTGGGGATGCGCTGGCGCCCGCCGCCAACCTGCTCCGCCCGATTGCGGACGCCGACCGAACCGGGCGACGCGACGCGCCCGCCCCCGACCTCGGAGCGGATCGGTTCGTTGGAGCGGTCACCGGTGCGTCGCGTTTCAACCATGTCCGGTATGTACCGCAACCAGCACCCCACCGGCAAGGCGGAGGCGGGTCCGTCCAACCGTTGTCGCTCACAGAGACGCCAAGGCGCGGCGGCATTGATAGCCCTCTCCCGCCCCGGGAGAGGGAAGGGACCCGCGCGAAGCGTGGGAAGGGTGAGGGTGCCGCCAAGGATTGGTGGTTTAATCCTCGCATGACCCTCACCCGGCCGCTTTGCGGCCGCCCTCTCCCGGGACGGGAGAGGGAACTGCCCCCAACCGTCCCGTCGCTTGACAAACTGTTATATCACCGGTAACCGATACGTCTCTAAACCTTACGGTTTGGATGGGAATAGGTGGTTCGGGGCGTCGGAGGGAAGTCCATAACAATAAGCGCCCCGATCCGCCGTCCCCCCTACCGCAGCCACGCGGTCAGCGCCGTCAGCGCGCTCAGCACCAGCACATAGAGCGCCAGATCGAACAGCGGCGGGTGCCAGACCCAGCCGTAGAACCCCACCGCGCGCAAGCCCCGCCGCAGCAGGCCCGAGACGAACCAGGCGACGATCGCCAGGATCAGCAGCGGGGGGATGAACAGTCCGTAGATGTCGATCTCGCCGATCATGCGGTCACCGGTTCGCGGAGCGATTCGCTGGAGGGGTCGGGGGCGGCGAAGGTCAGGTGCGGGAACAGCGCGCGGCGCAGCCCAGCCAGCGCGATGACCGCCCGGTCGCGCTCCGCCGACCGCGGCTCGGCCGACAGGTTGGACAAAGCGGCGTCCATCATCGGCAGGACCTCCGCCGGGGGCGTGCCGAGGCGGCGGCTGGACAGTCCGCGGAAATGCTGCCCCACCGCGCCCAGGAGCCGCGCCACATGGGGCGCCGCCGGGCCGCCCAGCGCGCGGCGGGCGCGTTGCAGTTCCGCCACGTTCAGCCCGACGCGCAGGTCGTTCACCGCGTCCGCCGCCGCCAGATCCTGCTGCGGACCGGCCAGGGCCAGACGGGAGGACAGCAGCCCCACCCGGTCGAGCATCCGGTTCTCGAAGCTGCCCACCGGAATGCCGGAGCGGGCGGCGGTCATCGCCGCGATCTCGCTCCAGCCGGCGCGGAGCAGCCGCCGGGCGCTCCAGGCCGCGCCGACCGAGCGGCAGAGCTGGGTGACCAGCAGCGCCGTGGCGATGCCCACCACCTGCGCGACGTTGCTGTTGAGGAAGGAGGCGAAGTCCCCCGTCCCGAGGTCGAGCAGGCTGAGCGAGCCGACCACCCCCATCAGCAGGGCCATCGCCTTGCCCATGGTCGCCGGCCGCGCCACGAAGACCCCCAGCGTCAGGAAGGTCGGGGCGAGGCCGAGCACCAGCATGGGGAAACTGTCGAAGGACGGCAGCACGACCAGCAGGTAGAAGGCGGCCAACGGCACCGACAGCAGGGTGAAGACCAGGAAGAGCCGGATGCCCGGTGCCGGATCGTCCAGCGAGGCGAAGAAGCAGCAGAAGACCGCGGTCATCATCGCCGCCGCCGATCCCGACGACCAGCCGGTGCCGATCCAGAAGGCGCAGACCACCGCGATCCCGAGCAGCGCCGCGAAGCCCGACCACAGCGCCATGCCGGCGTCGAGATGGAAGACGTCGCGCGAGCGGCGGCGGGTCAGCGGGTCGAGACGCTCCGGCAGGCTGCTCTTGCCGTCGCGGATGTGCGCCCGCAGGTCGCGGCAGTCCTGATGGATGTCCACCAGCGACCGCAACCGGGTCAGCAGGTTGAGAAGAGTCGCCTCCTTCCAGCCGGTGCCCTCGCCGATGGCCGGGGACAGCCGGGCGATCTCCGCGCGCAGACGGTCGGCGCCGCCCTCCGCGTCTTCCCCCCCAACCGATTCGCCGCCCACCCAGCGGTCGAGATCGGCCAGCAGGACGGAGACCTCGGCGGGCAACTGGCCGCGCAGAGCGTCCAGCCGGTCCTCGATGCCCGCGGTCAGCGGCAGCAGATAGGCCATGCGGTCCTGCATCGCCCGCACCGCCCGCGTCATCCAGCGCACGTCGGACGTGTCGTAGGGCAGATGGGTCGCCATGACGCGCAGCTCGGTGATGTCGCGGGCAAGCTTCTGGCGCTCCTGCGCGTTGGCCGCCCCTTCCGGCGCCGTCTCGCGCGACAGGGCTTCGCGCGTCCAGCGCTCCGCGTCGCGCAGCGTGGCGTCCAGACGGCCGAGCAGCGCCGGCCCGACGCTCTGCGGGAAGACCACGCTGTGCACCACGGTGGCGCAGAGGATGCCGATCAGGATCTCCTCGACGCGGGCCAGACCGGTGTCGAAGATGGTCGACGGGTCGGTCACCGCGGGGAAGCCAATCAGACCGATGGTGTAGCCGGCCAGCATGAAGAGATAGCTGCGCGGCGTGCGGTCGAGCAGAGAGATGAACAGGCAGACCGCCACCCACAGCCCCAGCGCCAGGGTCAGCAGCTCCGGCGAATCGGCCAGCGCCGGCACCAGGGCGATCGCCCCGGCGCAGCCCAGCGCCGTCCCGGCGACGCGGAAGACCGCCTTCGACCGCACCGCCCCCGACAGCGGGCCGGAGACGATGTAGGCCGTCGCCATCGCCCAGAAGGGCCGCGGCAAACCCATGGAGAAGGCGATGTAGAGCGCCGCCATGGCCGCCGCGAAGGCCTTGACCGAGAACAGCGCCTCGTTCAGCGAGACCAGTTTCGGGGCGGGCGCCTTCACTGCTCGGCCACCCGCTTGGCGGGCGCTCCCTGCTCGGTCTCCCGCACCACCTCGACGGTCACGGTGCGCCCGGCGACGAGGTCGCGGGGGTCGGGCACCTGCTCCAGCGCGACGCGCACGGGGATGCGTTGGGCCAGACGGACCCAGTTGAAGGTCGGGTTGACGTTGGGCAGCAGGCCGGCGCCTTCGGTGCGGTCGCGGTCCACGATGGCGTGGGTCACGCTGTCCACCCGGCCGGTCAGCCGCTCCGGCTCGCCCATGATGGTGACGCGGACCGGGTCGCCGACGCGGATGCGCGGCAGCTTGGTCTCTTCGAAATAGCCGACGACGTAGAAGGAATGGCGGTCGATCACCGCGACCACCGGCTGGCCCGCCGTCACGTAGTTGCCGGCCTTGAGCTGAAGGTTGGTGACGAAGCCGTCGACCGTCGCCCGGACCTCCGTCCGCTCCAGGTTGAAGCGGGCGAGGTCGAGCGCCGCCTCCATCTGGCGGGCGGCGGCGGCGGCCTTCGCCTGGGCGGCAGCGACCTCCTGCCTCTGGGCGGTGGAGACGACGTTGTTGCCGAGCTGCGCGTAACGGTCGGCCTCGGCCTTGCGGAAGGACAGCTCGGCGCGGGCGCTTTCCAGATTGGCCCCGGCCTGATCGACGGCGAGGCGGTAACGGCTGGGGTCCACGACGAACAGGACGTCGCCCTTGCGGACCGCCTGGTTGTCGATGACCCGCACCTCCGTCACCAGCCCGGCGACGTCGGAGGACACCTGCACCACGTCGGCCCGCACCCGCCCGTCGCGGGTCCAGGGCTCGTTCATGTAGTAATCCCACAGCCACCAGCCGCCGCCGACGGCGCCCAGCGTGACGGCCAGCGTGACCGTGATCCGAATGAGGAGGGAGAAGAGTTTCACCGTGGTTCGTCCTTGCGCTCCACCGGCGCGGCCGGGAGCGATCGTTCCGTATCCCGCCGCTGCGGGACGCGCTGCTGTGTAGAACCGCCGTCAGCCCTTCATGGCTCGGGCGTTTGACTCAATCGCCGCCATGACGCGCACCGCGCCCGCGATCTCCGGGCCGGAGGCGCCCTGGAGCAGGCGGCGGCGCACGTCGTTCAACGCGGCGTTCACGCGGGCCAGCAGGTCGCGGCCCTCGTCCGTCAGGTGCAGCGTCTTGGCCCGCCGGTCGTCCGGAGCCTCCCGGCGTTCGACGAGCTTCGCGGCCTCCAGGCTGTCGAGCAGGCGGACCAGCGACGGCCCCTCCACCCCCATCTCCTCGGCCAGTTCGCGCTGGCGCATCCCATCGCCGAGTTCGTTCAGGAGCATCAGCGGCGAGATGACGGAGGAGGAAAAGCCGCTCTCCGCCAGCACCTTGTTCGCTTCCCGCCGCCACAGATGGGCGGCGCGGAACAGGTGGATGCCGAAGTTGGACGGAAAGTCCGGGGCGGGGGTGGACGGGTTATTCGATTGCATACCTATTTAATAGCTTTGCTATCTATTTTCGGCAAGGCGCCCCACCCCGCCGCTCGGTCATTGCAGGCATGCGCGCATCCGCGGTGTCATGTGATCGAGGAAGACGCGCACCCGGTGGGGCACCCGTTCCCGCCCGGTGTAAACGGCATGGATCTCCTCGCGGTCGACCAGAACGTCGTCAAGGACGCTGACCAGCCGCCCGGCGGCGAGGTCGGCGCGGATGTGATATTCGGCCAGCCGCCCCAGCCCGAGGCCGAGCAGCGCCAAGTGGCGCACCGTCTCGCCGTTGTTGGCGACGATGCGGGTGTCGATCTCGCGGTCGACCAGCCGACCGCCGGACTTCAGCGGCCAGACCGCGGCGGCGCGGCGGAAGTTGAAGCCCAGGCAGTCGTGACGCTCCAGATCGGCGGCGTTCTCCGGCCGGCCGTTGCGCTCCAGATAGTCCGGCGACGCCACGATGCGCCGCCGCACGTCGCCCAGCCGCACCGCCAGCAGCGCCGAGTCGGACAGCCGCCCGGCGCGGAAGGCCACATCGGTCCGCGCCGCGTAGAGGTCCACCACCTCGTCGGTCAGGGTCAGGTCCAGCCGGATGCCGGGAAAGGCCCGCGTGAAGTCGGGCAGCAGCGGCAGCAGGCAGTGCCGCCCGAAGGGCACCGACACGCTGACGCGGATCGTCCCGGTGGGCGACCGGGCGCCGCCCGCCACCTCCGCCTCCATGGCGTCGAGGTCGCCCAGCAGGCTCTCGGCCCGCTCGCGGTACAGCTCGCCCTCCGCGGTCAGGCGCAGCCGGCGGGTGGAGCGTTCGACCAGCCGCACGCCGAGCCGTTCCTCCAGCCGGGTCACCAGCTTGGCGGTGGAGGACGGGGTCATGCCGACCTCGCGCCCGGCGGCGCTGAAGCTGCCCAACGCCGCGACGCGCAGGAAGACCCTCATGTCCCAAGCGCGGCTGTCGCTCATCGCATTGCCCTTTTCAGCGATCTTGTCACTCAATGACACAATCATGCGAAAACGGATGGCATTCCGCATCCTGACTTTTTGGCTCATCTGATGCGTCCTGCACAGCTCGCATGGATGGAGCCTTCAGTCATGCCACTCGCACTGCTGGCGCTGGCGATCAGCGCCTACGCCATCGGGACGACCGAGTTCGTCGTCGTCGGCCTGCTGCCGACCGTCGCCACCGACCTGAACGTCAGCCTGCCGATGGCCGGCATGGTGGTCAGCGTCTACGCGCTGGGCGTCACCTTCGGCGCCCCGGTCCTGACCGCGCTGACCGGCCGGCTGCGGCGCAAGCCGCTGCTGCTCGGCCTGATGGGCCTCTTCGTCGCCGGCAACCTGCTGGCCGGGGTCAGCCCCAATTACGAGACGCTGTTGGCCGCCCGCGTGCTCAGCGCCTTCGCGCACGGCGTCTTCTTCTCGGTCGGCGCGACCATCGCCGCCGACCTCGTGCCCGAGGACAAGCGCGCCTCGGCCATCGCCATGATGTTCTCCGGCCTGACCATCGCCATCGTCACCGGCGTGCCGATGGGCACCTGGATCGGTCAGCATTTCGGCTGGCGCGCCACCTTCCTGGCCGTCTCCGCTCTGGGCGTGATCGGTGCGCTGGGCGTCGCAGCGCTCGTCCCGGCGAAGCTCAGCCAGCCGCCCGCCGCCGGGCTGGGCACGCAAGTCCGCGTGCTGGCCAAGCCGCGCCTGCTGCTGGCCTTCGCCATCACGGCGCTGGGCTATGGCGGGACCTTCGTCGCCTTCACCTATCTGGCGCCGATCCTGGAGACGATCACCGGCTTCTCCAGCGGCACCGTCAGCCTCGTCCTGGTGCTCTACGGTGCCGCCATCGCGGTCGGCAACATGGTGGGCGGCAAGGTCGCCAACCGCAATCCGGTCCGCGCGCTCGCCTGGCTGTTCGCCCTTCAGGCGATCGTGCTGATCGTCTTCACCTTCACCGCATCCAGCCCGGTCCCGGCGCTGGTCACCCTTGCCGGCATGGGCGCGCTGGCCTTCGCCAACGTGCCGGGGCTCCAGCTCTACGTCGTGCAGCTGGCGCAGCGCCACGCGCCGGGCGCGGTGGACGTCGCCTCGGCCCTGAACATCGCCGCCTTCAACCTGGGCATCGCCGCCGGCGCCTTCTTCGGCGGGCAGGTGGTGGACAGCGCGCTCGGCCTCGCGGCAACACCGTGGGTGGGTGGGCTGTTCGTCCTGGGTGGGCTGGCGCTGACGCTGCTCAGCGGCGCGCTCGACCGCAAGGACGTGCGCCACGGCGCCGCCATCGCGCAATCTGCCTGATGCACTGAGAAAAACACCGCCTTCGAGAGGATCGAGACCTATGCACAACGTGACCGCCAACGGCGCCTCCATCCCCGCCCTCGGCTTCGGCACCTTCCGCATGAGCGGCCCCGACGTGCTGCGCATGGTGCCGGAGGTCCTGAAGCTCGGCTTCCGCCACGTCGACACCGCCCAGATCTACGGCAACGAGAGCGAGGTCGGCGAAGCCATCAAGGCGTCCGGCCTGCCGCGCGGCGAGGTCTTCCTGACCACCAAGGTCTGGGTCAGCAACTACAAGGCGGACGATTTCCGCCGCTCGGTGGACGAGAGCCTGGCGAAGCTGCGGACCGATTACGTGGACCTGCTGCTGCTCCACTGGCCGAACGAGGCCGTTCCGCTCGCCGAGCAGATCGAGTCGCTGAACGCCGTCCAGGCCGCCGGCAAGACCCGCCACATCGGCGTCAGCAACTTCAACCGCAAGCTTCTGGACGAGTCCGTGCGCCTCAGCAGGGCGCCCATCGTGACCAACCAGATCGAGTACCACCCCTATCTCGACCAGTCGGCGATGCTGGAGGCGGCGCGCCGCCACGGCCAGTCGATCACCGCCTATTACGCGATGGCCGACGGCAAGGTCTTCAAGGACCCGGTGCTGACCGACATCGCCGCCCGGCTGGGCCGGAGCCCCGCCCAGGTGGTCCTGCGCTGGCTGGTCCAGCAGGAGGGGGTGATCGCCCTGTCGAAGACGGTCGGCGAGAAGCGCGCCGCCGAGAACCTCGCCGTCTTCGATTTTGCGCTGTCGGAGGCGGACATGGCGGCCATCCACGGCCTCGCCCGCCCCGACGGACGGATCGTCAGCCCGGACGGTCTGGCGCCCGTCTGGGACTGAGGAGACCGAACAAGAAGCCCTCTCCCGACCCGGGAGAGGGCTTCTAATGCGACATCAGGGGCCAGAACAGCGCGATCGCCGTCGTGCCCAGCACGATGACGATCAGCGACAGCGGAAGGCCGAGACGTGCGTAATCGCTGAAGCGGTAACCGCCCGGCCCCATGACCAGCGTGTTGCACTGGTGACCGATGGGGGTGAGGAAATCGCAACCCGCCCCCACCGCCACCGCCATCAGGAAGGCGTCGGGCCGCAAGCCCAGATGGTTGGCGAGGCTGGCCGCGATGGGGGCCATCACCAGCACGGTGGCCGCGTTGTTCAGGAAGGGCGTCACCGCCATCGCCGCCACCAGCATCAGGGCCAGCGCCCCGACGGGCGGCAGACCCTGCGCGGCGACGGACAGCCAGCCGGCGATCAGTTCCGTCCCGCCGGTGGTGCGCAGCGCCTCGCTGACCGGGATCAGGGCGCCCAGCAGCACCAGGATCGGCCACTCGATCGATTCATAGGCTTCCTTCAGCGTGACCACCCGCAGCGCCGTCATGGCGACCGCGGCGCCGAAGAAGGCCAGCGTCACCGGCACGAGGCTCGTCGCCACGAGCCCGATGGTCACCGCCATCACGGCCAGCGCGATCCGCCGCTTGCGCCGCCGCCCGATGGACAGATTGCGCTCCGCCAGCGGCAGGCAACCGAGTTCGTTCAGCGTGTCCGACAGCCCCGCCGCCCGCGCCTGAAGCACCACCAGATCGCCCGGCTGGAAACGGACGCGGCGCAGCCGCTGACGGATCGGCCGCCCACGCCGGCTGAGGGCCAGCAGGTTGGCGCCGTAGCGCTCCCGCAGTTCCACATCCTCCACGTTGCTGCCGATCAGGGGGGAGCGCGGCTCCACCACCGCCTCGAGGACCGCCAGATCCTCGTCGCTCTGCACCCCTTCCAGCTCCTTCTCGTGCATCAGCTCCAGGCCGGCGTGCTTCACGAGGTCGCCCAGCGCCTGGGTATCGGCCTCCAGCACCAGCACGTCGCCCGGCAGCAGCACCCAATGGCCGGACGGGATGTAGCGGCGATGCCGCTCGCGGATGATCGCCGCGACCGTCACGTCGCCCTCGCCATAGGCTTCCAGGTCGGCGACCGTCTTGCCGACGAAGGGCGACTTCTCCGGCAGCAGCGCCTCCGCCGTGTAGTCGTCGATGGAGAAGCCCCCCGCGCTGCCCGAGGCCGCCTGACGACCGGTGGGCAAAAGGCGGTAGCCGACCGTCAGGAAGGCCACCCCCGCCACCGCGACGATCAGCCCGACCGGCGTGAAGTCGAACATGCCGAAAGGTTCGCCCACCATCTCGCTGCGCACGCGGCTGACGATGATGTTGGGGGAGGTGCCGACCAGCGTCATCAGGCCGCCCAGCAACGAGCCGAAGGCCATGGGCATCAGCAGCGCCGACACATTCGTCCCGTTGCGCCGCGCCACCTGCATGGCGATGGGCATGAAGATGGCGAGCGCCCCGATGTTCTTGACCACCGCGGACAGCAGCGTCACCGCCCCGGTCAGCACGATGATCTGCGCCGGCACGGTCTTCATGCGGGCGCTGAGGGGGCGCATCACCTCCTCGACGATGCCGGAGCGGCCGACCGCCGCACTGACGACCAACGCGGAGCCGACGATGATGACGATGTCGTCGGAGAAGCCGTTGAAAGCGTCCTTTGGTTTGACGATCCCGACGGCCACCGCCGCCAGCAGCGCCAGCATGGCGACGAGATCGTAACGCAGCTTGTCCCAGATCAGCAGCGCGATCACCGCGCCGATGATGCCGAAGGCGAGTCCCTGGTCGAGCGTCATGCAGCCCTTTTTTTTGGGGGATTGTTGGTGCGTCGTTATTGGGATTTGCCGGATTGGGAGCCCGAGGGAGCCGCGTCGCGCCCCTTGCCGGTCCCGCTGGAGCCGGTGTTGGAGTTCGACGGGGAACGGGCGTTCCGGACGAGTTCGCCGCAGTGTGGCTGCTCGTCACTGCCTGGGTCAAGAAAAGGCAGGACGCTGGCCAGCGGCGTCAGCAGGACGCCCAGGGCCACCGCGGCGGCACCACGGGCCGCCGACTCCGTCGCGTTCACGCCGATGTCCGGGGATCCCAGCGTGCCGCGCACATGGACAGGGACATGGGTGGCGAAGATCTGGGGGCTCTTGGCCCGCCCCAGCACGGTCATGTCCACCGCCTCGCTGCGCAGGTTGATCGTGCCTTCCGCCGTCACCAGCGTTTCCGGCGTGTCGAGCACCAGCGCGCGGCTTTCCACCAGCCCGTTCTTCACCGTCACGTCGGCGACCAGGCAGTTGAAGGGCAAGGGCCGGTCGCCGGACAGCACCACGCCCAGCGTTTCCAGGATGTTGGTCTTCAGTCCCTTGACCGCGTAGCTGGTGATCCGCCCGCCGTCCACCGCGACGCCCAGCTTGCCGTCGGAGGCGCCCAGGATGTTGGCGACGGTGGTCCCCTGCCCCTTCAGCTGGATGCGCCCGCTGGCCGTGCCGCCCATCTCCTGCGCGAAAGCCGTCTCGCGGAACAGGCGGGCCAGCTTGATCTGCCGGATATCCAGATTCACGTCCAGCGCCGGGGTCTTGCGGCCACCGTCCAGCACCGCCGTGCCGGCCACCCGACCGCCGCCGACGCCGAGCGACAGCGGGTCGAGCACCAGCCGCCCGTTCTCCAGCTTGGCCCGCGCGTCGAGATCGTCCAGCGTGGAGAAGGGCGCCTCCACATGCTCGCCGCGGAACTTCACGTCCATGTCGGCGGTGCGCAGCTTCTCCAGCGGAACCTCGGTGGCCGGGATGATCCGCTCCCGCCCCTTGGTCGGGTAGTCGCCGCGGCCTTCCGGCGAGGCGCCGATGAAGCCCGCCAGATCGACCGCTGCCAGCTTCCGCGAGGTCAGGTCACCGGTGATCCGCGGGCGCTCGCCGCCCAGATCCACCGCCACCTGCCCGGACAGGTCGCTTTCCCCCACCTTGCCGTTCATTCCCTCGAACCGCCAGACGTCGCCCTCGCGGCCGAGATGGCCGGAGATGGCGTAGGGCCGCGTCGTCGGCACGGGAATGCCCAGGATCGGAAAGACGTCGGCCAGATCGTCGCCGCGCAGGTCCACCGACAGGTCGACGCCCTGGAGCAGCACCGGTTCGGCGATGGAGCCCTCGATCTTGCCGCGGGTTTTGCCGATGGCGGTCTCGACCCGCAGGGGATAGGGTTTGGGATCGTCGCGCAGATACTCCAGCGAACCGCCCGCCGCCGTCAGGGTGAAGGGCTTTCCGGCGAAGTCTCCCTTGCCTTCGAGCCGGACCTCCTGGTCGCCGTTGCCGCCGACCGCGGTGTTGACGCCGCTGTCGATGTCGATCTTGCGGATCGGGTCGCGGAAGCGCAGGCGCCCCTCCTCGACCACGAGCGTCTCGATGATCGGCAGGTCGTTGCGGTCTTCCGGCTTGACCGTCTCCTTCGCCGCCTCCTTGCGCGGGTCCGGCCCGAAGGCCCAGTTGGCCGCGCCCTCCCGGTTCTTCTCCAGAAGCAGCTTGGGACCGGTAAGGCGGATTTCCGGAAACTCGAAGTCACCGCGCAGCAGCGGCCAAACGCGAAGCTGGAGGTCCAGCACCCGCAGTTCCGCCATCGTCCTGTCGTCGCTCCAGTCGGCGTTGGCGACGCGCAAGCCTTCGACACGGATGCGCAGCGGATCGCCCAACTGAACGTTGAGATCGCCGTCAATGGCGACCTCGCGGTTCAGCGCCTTGGACGCCTGCCGGGCGATGAAGCCGCGGGCGTCGTTCCAGTCGAAGACGGCCAAGGCGATGCCGACGCCCGCCGCCACGGTCACCACCAGCCCCAAAAGGCCATAACCGATCCATTTCACCACGGCCATCCGCCGCGCCCCCCCTGCTTGCTCCGCACCCTCTGGCTAAATAACGGGCAAAAGACCGGCAGCGTGACGCCTTACCTCCAAAGGGCAGAAGAGAGGCGGATCTTGCGCGGATTTAACGAAAAATTGAAAGAATCATGCTACGGGTGGTACCGTGCCGATTTCCACTTTCCTCCCGACCCGAGAACCATGCGTTCACTTACGAATTTTGCTCCCTCCACCTTCGAGGAGCGCGGCGCCGCCGTGGCCTTCACCACCCCGGTGCTGGCGCAGACGCGGGTGCGCAAGGATGACCGGGATAAGCTGGAGGTTCTGATTCCCAACCTCTCGGATGGGCACGGCGTCTATGTGGTGCCGTGGAAGGGGTTGCCGCTCGCCTTCCCGATGACGGTCCACGACCGCATGTTGCAGGACCTGATCCGCAAGGGAGACGGCTGCTCCCCGGACGACATCCGCAAGGCGGTGCTCCAGGCGGCACGCTGCGGCCTCGCCGGTCCGCTGGCCGTGGAGGCGGCGGAGGCCGCTCTGCGCGACGAGGACGAACAGCGGCTGCTCATCAATTACCAGCTCATCGTCGAGGTGCTGAAGGCGGTCGGGCTCGAATCCACGGACATCCTGCGCGCCGGGCTCGGCTCCGAGAAGGGGGAGCACCTGACCCGCAGCTACATGACCAAGGCCGCGCAGAGCCTTGCCCTGGAACCGACCGAGCTTTACGCGCGGGTGGCGGAGCTGGCGACCTTCATGGAACCGGTGGGCATCGCCACCTCACCCAGACCGGCGCGGCTGCGCCGTCTGGCGCGCGACCTGCTGCAGTTCCGCGACAGCATGACCGACTGGGTGAACGGCAACGTGTCGGAGGCCGCCCCCATCGGCACCTTCTGCGCCGAGGTGGCGGAGCACACGCTCAATCAGGTCCGCAACGTGGTGAACCAGCTCGACCAGTCGGTCGCCGCCTTCGAACTGCTGCTGCGCCAGTGGGACACCAAGCGCACGCTGGTGCGGAAGTCGACCACCCGGCTGTCCTGGCTGCTCGACGGCTGGGACTTCATCATCACGAGCTGGGCGGAGGCCCAGACCCGGAGCAAGCACGAGCAGGACATGGCCGTGCACGAGCTGTTCCGCGTCCTGCCCCTGCTGCCCAAGGACGAGGAGAAGTCCGATCACGCGCTGCTGGCCGACGGGCTGCTGGCCGCGAACCGCCGCACGGTGCGCGCCTATGTGGACTGGCGCAGCGGCCAGCTCGACATGGACCTCGTGATGCGGATCGAGGCGATCAAGGGGAAGGCGGCCTGACCATGACCACGGACCCCAAGGCCCTCCTCAGCCTCGGCACCAAGCTTCTGGACATCGACGAGGCCCGCTTCCGGCAGGTGGTCGATTTGCTGCAGCAGATCGGGGACCATCCCGAGGTGCAGCACACCTTCTCGCTGATCCGCCCGCGTCTGGCGGAGGTGCGGCCCAAGCGGCGCGCGACCTTCAAGCGGCTGTTCTGTGAACCGTTCGAGGACATGTTCCAGCTTCCCGGCGGCGATCAGCCCGCGCCTTTGAACAAGGTGGACCGCGGGGTGGTCAACGCCCTGTGGCCGCTGGTGGAGGCCCACATCGGCAAGGAGCGGCTGCGCGGCGTCGCCGGCGCGCTGGGCGACGGGGCGTCGCGGGCGGAGCCGGCCCGCGCCTTCTGGTCCATGGCCGCCGCCGCCGTGGCCGACATCCTTGAGCAGACGGAAACCGGGCGCTTCGCCGACGATCTGGGGCTGCGGCTGAACCCCGACCGCGTCCGCACCATCGAGGACATCGCCCGCATCCTGACCATCGCCCAGCCGGTGGCCGAGCTGAAGGCCGTCCTGTCGCCCAAGCCGATCCAGAAGCTGCACAAGGATCATCTGGACGGCATCCAGGCCATCGGGCGGCAGGTCGCGCGTGGGCGGCCCGAGGCGCTGAAGCTGTTCATCCTGCTGGCCGCGGTCCGCCTGTCCGACCCGTCGATCCTGCTCGGCAGCCTGTGGGACATGGATCTGGGCCAGAAGTCCAGCGATCGCGCCGCCCTGTTCCTGGATCTCAGCGGCACGGTGGTGGCGCAGATCGAGGAGCGGTCGCGTAGCGTCGCCTCTGCCGCCGGCGGCACGGTGGACCGCATGGCCGCCGCGAACCTCGCGGTCGATCTGGTGGCCAGCCTGGAGGCCACGCGCAACGCCATGGAGCACAGCCGCAACAAGGACTTCGACCAGCGGCTGAAGATCATCCGGAACTCCGTGCACGAGCTGGTGCGCACCCAAGTGCTCGACGGGGCGGACGCCGAAATCCTCTCCGCGGTGGAGACCCTGGCTCCCGGTGCCGACACCGCGCGGATGGTTCAGGCCGAGAATCAGGCCCGCGCCCTGCGCAAATGCTCGACCATCGCCGACACGCTGGGCCTGCGCGGCGAGTTGAAGAGCGTGACCCAGCAGGCCACCGCCTCCCTGACCGGCACGGCGCGGCAGTCGCTGGCCGATGGCATCGGCGACGCGCGGACCGGCTACACCGCCATCCGCATGATCGAGCTGATTGCCGGACCGGCGGAGGCGAACCAAGTCATGGACGACATCCTGAGAGGTGACCGCCACTGAGGGACGCCGGGGAGATCGCATGACGCGTCGCGCAGGCTATGTCGGCTGGGCGCTGCCGGAGGCGGAGCGCGCCCGTCTGCTGGCGCTGTTCCCGGCGCGCTACGCCCGCGCCGTCGCCCATCACGTCACGCTGGCCCACGGCGTCGGGGCACGGCATCCGCTGCCCACGGAGCGTGAGGGGACCGTTGTCGGCCTGGCGGATGACGGGGACGGCGTGCAGGCCCTCGTGGTCGCCATCGCCGGGACGACCGGCCGGCCGGGCGGCGGGACCTTTCACGTCACTTGGTCGCTGGGGCCGGGCCGCCGCGCGGTGGAGTCGAACGCGGTGATCGCCCGCCTCGGCTGGACCCCGGTGGAGCCCGTCGCCGTCCGGCTGGAGCCGCGCTTCTTCCCTTTCTAGGCGCCCTTTTCTACGCGCCGGGGCCGCCGCTGGCGTTGGCCTCCGCCGCAGCGCCGCGGTTCAGCGCCTGCTCGCGGTGGAAGACGAACAGACCGCTGCCGATGATGAGCAGCGCGCCCACGATGATGCGCAGGGTTGGTGCCGTGCCCCAGACCAGCAGGTCCAGCACCACCGCCCAGATGATCGACACATACTGGAACGGCACCACGACCGCCGCCGGGCTGAGCTGGAGCGAGCGGTTCATCGCCGCGTGCCCCGCCAGCGCCGTGACGCCCAGCGCGCCCAGCAGCAGGAAGTCCAGCCCCGGCGGCGGCACCCAGACCAGCGGCAGCGCCGCCCCGCCGAGCAGGCCGGTGCCGAAGGTCTGGAAGCTGACCAGCGACAGGTTGCTCGAATCGCGCAGCAGCCGGGTGGAGATCAGGCCGGTGGAGAAGACTAACGTGCCGAACAGGGCGACCAGCGACGGCACCGCGTCGAACTGGCCCGTGGGGTTCAGCACGATCACCACCCCCGCGAAGCCGACGACCACCGCGGCCCAGCGGCGCCATCCCACCTTCTCGCCGAGCAGCGGCACCGACAGGGCGGTGACGATCAGCGGGGCGGCCATGTAGATGGTCATGACGTTGGCGAGCGGCAGCGACCGCACCGCCCAATAGAAGCACGCGACCTCCCCCGCCACGCAGCCGACGCGCAGAAGATGCAACGGCAGCCGCTTCACCGCGAAGACCGAGCGCACCCCCTCGCGCAGGATCAGCGGCGCCAGCAGCATCGCGCCGAACAGGCTGCGGATGGCCAGCAGCATCGCCACCGGATAGTCGGCGACCAGCCATTTGCCGAGCGCGTCGTTGACGGTGAACAGCGACATGCCCAGCAGCATCAGCAGGATGCCCAGGCGGGTGTCGGTGGCGGCGGAGGACGGGGTGGTGACGGGAGTCATCTCGGTTCACGCAAAAAATCCCTCCCCCCGCAAGCAGCGCGGAAGGAGGGATGGGAAAGGGGCGGCAAAATGACGGGTGCGCGCGGTTCAGACCACGCCCTTCTCCCGCAGGGCCGCGATGTCCGCCGCGCATAGGCCCAAAGTCTCCTCCAGCACGGCATCGGTGTGCTGGCCGAGCGTCGGCGGCGCCACCGTATGCTTGATGGGGGTCGCGGAGTAGCGGATCGGGCTCGCCACCGTCGGCACCGTCCCGGCGGTCGGGTGCGGCAGGTCCTGGTGGATGTGGCGGGCCTGGACGTGGGGGTCGGCGAAGACCTGCGACACGTCGTTGATCGGCCCGCAGGGCACGCCCACCGCCTCCAGCGCCGACAGCCAGTCGCGGCTGGTCCGCTGCTCCAGCAGCAGTTCCAGGATCGGCACCAGCTCCTTGCGGTTGGCGACGCGGGCCGGGTTGGTGGCGTAGCGCGGGTCCTGCGCCAGTTCCGGACGCCCGGCGACCTGACAGAACTTGGCGAACTGCCCGTCGTTGCCGACCGCCAGAATGATGTGGCCGTCCAGCGTGGCGAAGGCTTGATAAGGCACGATGTTCGGGTGCGCGTTGCCCAGCCGCTGCGGCGCCTTGCCGCCGACCAGATAGTTCATGGCCTGGTTCGCCAGCACCGCCACCTGCACGTCGAGCAGGGCGAGATTCACCCACTGCCCTTCCCCCGTCCGGTCGCGGTGGGCCAGCGCGCCGAGCACGCCGATGGTGGCGTAGAGCCCGGTGAAGACGTCGGTGACCGCGACGCCGACCTTGACCGGCCCGCCGCCCGCCTCGGCGTCCGGCTGGCCGGTGATGCTCATCAGCCCCCCCATGCCCTGGATCATGAAATCGTAGCCGGCGCGCTTGGCGTAGGGGCCGTCCTGCCCGAATCCGGTGATCGAGCAGTAGACGAGGCCGGGGTTGATCGCCTTCAGGCTGTCATAGTCCAGCCCGTACTTGACCAACCCGCCGACCTTGAAGTTCTCGATGACGACGTCGGCCTGGGCGGCCAGCTTGCGCACCAGCTCCTGGCCTTCCGGGCGCTCGAAGTCGATGGTGATCGACCGCTTGCCGCGGTTGGTGGAGAGGAAATAGGCCGACTCCTCCCCGGCCCAGGGAGGACCCCAGGCGCGCGTGTCGTCGCCGGCGCCGGGCCGTTCGACCTTGATGACGTCGGCGCCGAGATCGGCCAGCGTCTGCGCCGCCCACGGCCCGGCGAGCACGCGGGAGAGTTCCAGGACACGGACATGGGAAAGCGGGCCGGGCATGGTGGGGTCCTTATGGAAAAGCGCCTCATTCCCTCTCCCGTCCCGGGAGAGGGTGCCCGCGTCAGCGGGCGGGTGAGGGTCGGACGAGGATCGTCGCGCTGATCCTTGGCGGCACCCTCACCCTTCCCACGCCGGGGGGCGTGGGCCCCTTCCCTCTCCCGAGGCGGGAGAGGGACAACATCACCTCACGCGAAGGCCTGGATGCCGGTGATGGCGCGGCCCAGGATCAGGGCATGGATGTCGTGCGTGCCCTCGTAGGTGTTCACCGCCTCCAGATTCATCACGTGGCGGATGACGTGGAACTCGTCGGCGATGCCGTTGCCGCCGTGCATGTCACGGGCGACGCGGGCGATCTCCAGGGCCTTGCCGCAGTTGTTGCGCTTGATGAGCGAGATCATCTCCGGCGCCGCCTTGCCGGCGTCGAGCAGACGCCCGACCTGCAGCGCGGCCTGGAGGCCGAGCGCAATCTCCGTCTGCATGTTGGCGAGCTTGAGCTGCGGGATCTGGTTCGCGGCCAGCGGACGGCCGAACTGCTTGCGGTCGATCTGGTACTGGCGGGCGGCGTGGAAGCAGAACTCCGCGGCGCCCATGGCGCCCCAGGCAATGCCGTAGCGGGCGCGGTTCAGGCAGCCGAACGGGCCGACGATGCCCTCGATGTTCGGCAGGCGGTTCTCCTCCGGCACGAACACCTCGTCCATGACGATCTCGCCGGTGGCCGAGGCGCGGAGCGAGAACTTGCCCTCGATCTTCGGCGCCGACAGGCCCTTCATGCCCTTCTCGAGCACAAAGCCGTTGATCTTGCCCTCGTCGTTCTTCGCCCAGACGACAAAGACGTCGGCGACCGGCGAGTTGGTGATCCACATCTTCGCGCCGCTGACGATGTAGCCGTCCGCGACTTTCTTCGCGCGGGTCTTCATGCCGGCGGGGTCGGAACCGGCGTCCGGCTCGGTCAGGCCGAAGCAGCCGATCCACTCGCCGGTGGCGAGCTTCGGCAGGTACTTCTCGCGCTGGGCCTCGCTGCCGTAGGCGTAGATCGGGTGCATGACCAGCGAGGACTGCACCGACATGGCGGAGCGGTAGCCGCTGTCCACCCGCTCGACCTCGCGGGCGACCAGACCGTAGGAGACATAGTTGACCCCGGCGCAGCCGTAGCCGTCGATCGTCGAGCCGAGGAAGCCCAGCTCGCCCATCTCGTTCATGATCTCGCGGTGGAAGATCTCGTGCCGGTTGGCCTCGGTCACGCGCGGCAGCAGCTTGTCCTGGCAATAGCTGCGCGCGGCGTCGCGGATCATCCGCTCGTCCTCGGTCAGCTGCTCGTCGAGGAGCAGCGGGTCCTCCCAGGCGAAGGAAGCGAGCTTGGCGGAGGCGGCTCCGGTCTTGGCGGCCATGTTTGAAATCTCCCTAGGTCCGATGCGCCACAACATGGCGCGGTCGCTTTCATGGTTCAAATACATTTATCAGGGGACTTTAATATGATCCTCATATAAGACACTGGCATGGACCTGCGCCATCTCCGCCATTTCGTTGCCGTCGCCGAAGAGCTGCATTTCAGCCGCGCCGCCGCCCGGCTGGGCATCGGGCAGCCGCCGCTCAGCCAGTCGATCCAGGCGCTGGAGGCCGAGCTGGGCGCCCGCCTGTTCGAGCGCACCAAGCGCCGGGTGGAACTGACCGAGCCGGGCCAGCTCCTGCTGGGCGAGGCGCGGGAGATCCTGGCGCGGGCGGAGCGCGCCGCCGTGCTGACCCGCCGCGCCGCCAAGGGCGAGGTCGGCGAGCTGCGCGTCGGCTTCACCGCGGCGGCTCCCTTCCTGCCGATGGTGCCGTGGATCATCGACGCCTACCGCCGCGCCCATCCCGACGTGCATCTGACCCTGGTCGAGCTGCCGTCCAAGCAGCAGTTGACGGCGCTGGCCGACCGCCGCCTCGACGTCGGCTTCATCCGCGAGCCGCGCTTCGTCCCCGATCCCGAGTCCTTCCGCTTCCACGACGTGGTGCGGGAGCCGCTGCTGGCGGTGATGCGCGCCGACCATCCGCTGGCCGGGCGGGAGGTCGTGCCGCTGGCTGCATTGCGCGACGAGCCCTTCGTCTTCTACCCCGCCGATTTCGGCACCAGCACGCACGAGCAGGTCTTCGCGCTGTGCGCCGCCGCCGGATTCCGTCCCAACGTGACCCAGGACGCACGCGAGGCCTTCACCATCATCGGGCTGATCGCCGCCGGGCTGGGCGTGTCGATTCTGCCCGGCCAGCTTCGGCAGGTGGCGTTGGAGGGGGTGGTGTACCGGCCGCTCGACACGCCGGACGCCGTCACCACCCTGCAATTGGCTCAACGGAGCAACGAAAGTTCGCCACTGGTGAAAAAATTCACCGGCCTCGTGGAGCGGATCGTTCCTTTTGTTCCGCCCATTCCCGGCGCGTGACCGGCGACTCGGGAAAAATCGCCCGTCCGGACCCTGAACCTCCCAAAGTCTGGGTTTTCAAGCGGTCAAGGAAGGAGCAAACTCCCGTTCAAACCGCGTGCACGGCCTTCGCAGATGCACAAAATTTCGCCAGACCGATGCCGAACCGTTGAATTGATCACAACGCGAGCATCGGGCTTGTCGAATTTATTAAACGGGTATACCGTCTGACCCATTGCATAGGTCCTGTGTCGGGAACGCAACCCTGGCCCTGGACTGCGCTCGGGACACCTCGGACGGGGGGAGGATGATGGACGGCGGCATGGTCACGACCGCACAGGCACTGGTGCGCTTCGTCGGGGTCCAGAAGACCTATGACGGCGAGCACCTCGTGGTGAAGAACCTCGACCTCGACATCAAGAAGGGCGAGTTCGTCACCCTGCTCGGCCCTTCGGGCTCGGGCAAGACGACCACGCTGATGATGCTGGCCGGCTTCGAGGTCCCCACCCATGGCGAGATCTATCTCGCCGACCGGCCGATCAAGAACATGCCGCCGCACAAGCGCGACATCGGCATGGTCTTCCAGAACTACGCGCTGTTCCCCCACCTGACGATCGAGGAGAACGTCGCCTTCCCGCTGACCGTGCGCAAGATGCCGCGGTCCGAGGTGAAGGAGCGGGTGCGGTCGGCGCTGCGCATGATCAAGCTGGAGAACTTGGCGCACCGCCATCCCGGCCAGCTGTCGGGCGGCCAGCAGCAGCGCGTGGCGCTCGCCCGCGCGCTGGTCTTCAACCCGCAGCTCGTCCTGATGGACGAGCCGCTTGGCGCGCTGGACAAGCGTCTGCGCGAGCACATGCAGCTCGAGATCAAGCAGTTGCACGAGACGATGGGCATCACCGTCGTCTACGTCACGCACGACCAGAGCGAGGCGCTGACCATGTCGGACCGCATCGCGGTGTTCAACGACGGCATCGTGCAGCAGATCGACAAGCCGGACGCGCTGTACGAACGCCCGGTCAACAGCTTCGTCGCCAACTTCATCGGCGAGAACAACGTGCTGGCCGGCACCGTCGAGAATATTGAACAGGGCTTCTGCCGGGTGGCGCTGGCTTCGGGCGGTTCGGTCGTGGCCCAGGCGGTCAACGTCGCCGGTGCGGGTGCCGCCACCGCGCTGTCGGTCCGGCCGGAGCGCATCAGCATCCTGACCGACGGGCACGCCCCGGACGGCATGAACGCCCTGCCCGCCCAGGTGCAGGACACCATCTATCTCGGCGACCACGCGCTGGCCGTGCTGAAGGTCGCCGGCAACGGGGAATTCATGGTCAAGCTGCCGCCGGGCGCCCACGCGGGCCTCAGCCACGGCCAGAGCGTGTCCATCGGCTTCCGCCCCGAGGACTGCCGGGCGCTCGATCCCGTGTGATCGGCCGCACCCGTCCGTCCGGTCTCTCCGGGAGGGGGGACCGGGGGCGCGCAACACCTCCTGACGCAACCACGCATAATGAAGGAACGGGGACGATGTCGAAGCTTAAGGTGGCAGTTGGGTTCCTTGCGACGTTCACCGCCGGTGTGGCGCTGGCCACCGCCGCGCAGGCCCGCGACCTGACGGTCGTGTCCTGGGGCGGCGCCTATCAGGAAGCCCAGAAGAAGGTCTATTTCGAGCCGTTCAAGAAGGCCGGCACCCCGATGAACGACGAGGCCTGGGACGGCGGCATCGGCGTGCTGCGCGCCAAGGTCCAGGGCGGTGCGGCGACCTGGGACGTCGTCCAGGTGGAAAGCGAGGAGCTGGCCGTCGGTTGTGAAGAGGGCCTGTTCGAGACGATGGAGTTCAACAGGATCGGCGGCGAGCAGGCCTACCTGCCGCAGACCGTCGATGCCTGCGGCGTCGGCGCGATCGTGTACGATTTCGTGCTCGGCTACGACAAGGACAAGCTGAAGGACGCGCCGAAGAGCTGGGCCGACTTCTTCGACACCAAGAAGTATCCGGGCAAGCGCGGCCTGCGCCAGGGCGCCAAGACCACCCTGGAGATCGCCCTGATGGCCGACGGCGTCGCGCCGAAGGACGTCTACAAGGTTCTGGGCACCGAAGAGGGTCTGGAGCGCGCCTTCAAGAAGCTGGACACCATCAAGAACGACATCGTCTGGTGGAAGGCCGGCGCCCAGCCGCCGCAGCTGCTGGCCTCGGGCGAGGTGGTGATGACCTCGGTCTACAACGGCCGCATCGACGCCGCCAACAAGGCGGAGAAGAAGAACTTCGGCATGGTGTGGAACGGCGCGCTCTACACCATCGACAGCTGGGTGATCCTGAAGGGCAGCCCGAACAAGGAAGCCGCCTACAAGTTCCTCGACTTCGTCGGCAAGGCGGAGAACCAGGCCAAGCTGTCCGAGAACATCGCCTACGGCACCTCCAACAAGGATGCCCCGTCCAAGCTGGCCCCGGCCGTCCTGAAGGACCTGCCGACCGCTCCGGAGAACATGAAGAACGCGGTCGAGATCAGCGTGCCCTTCTGGCTGGAGAACATCGACCGCCTGACCGAGCGCTTCAACAAGTGGGCGGCGAAGTAAGCCGCTTCAGTCTCTGATTGGTTGCGACGGGCCCCCACCCTAACCCTCCCCCGCGTCAGCTGGGAAGGCCGGGGTGAGGGCCCACCTCGACCACCCTACACACGTCTCTACCGCATTTTCGAAATAGGCCGCCCATGACAGCCGCGTTCGTCGCCGGCGCCGATGCGTCGTCCGAGGTGCCTCTCAAGCGCCGCCTGAAACGGGCGGAGCGGACGCGCCGGCTCAAGGCCCTGGCGCTGATCCTGCCGCTCCTCCTCTTCCTGCTCTTCACCTTCCTCGGTCCCATCGCCGGCATGCTCTGGCGGTCGGTCGACGACTGGGAGGTGCGTCAGGTCCTGCCCCACACCGTCGCGGCCCTGGCCGACTGGGACGGCAAGGACGTTCCGGGCGAGCCGGCCTTCGCCGCGCTGGCGGGCGACATCCGCACGGCGCGCGACGCCGGCACCGTCGCCATCGCGTCCAAGCGGCTGAACTACGCGCTGAACGGCTTCCGCACCATCATGGCGGGCACCGCGCGCAACCTGAAGACGCTGCCGGAACCCGGCACCGCCAAGGACACGCTGATCGGCATCAACCCGGCCTGGGGCGAACGCGCCACCTGGGCGGCGATCAAGGGCGCCAGCGGGCCGCTCACCAGCTTCTACCTGCTGGGCGCGCTGGACCTGACGCGCAACGTGGACGGCGCCATCGTCGCCGCCCCCGAGGAGCAGGCGATCTACCGCGACGTCTTCGGGCGCACCTTCACCATCAGCTTGGGCGTCACGGTCCTCTGCCTGGTCCTGGGCTTCCCGGTCGCCTACATGCTGGCGACGCTGCCCACGGGCCAGTCGAACATGCTGATGATCTTCGTGCTGCTGCCCTTCTGGACCTCGCTTCTGGTGCGCACCTGCGCCTGGATCGTCGTGCTGCAGAGCGAGGGCATCGTCAACGACAGCCTGCGCTGGATCGGCCTGATCGACGAGCCGCTGCGGCTGATCTACAACCGCTTCGGCGTCTATGTGGCGATGACGCACGTGCTGCTGCCCTTCATGATCCTGCCGCTCTACAGCAGCATGCGCTCGATCTCCCCGGCCTACATGCGGGCCGCGGCGTCGCTCGGCGCCTCGCCGGTCACCGCCTTCCTGCGCATCTACCTGCCGCAGACCGTGCCCGGCATCGGGGCGGGCAGCCTGCTCGTCTTCATCCTGGCCATCGGCTACTACATCACGCCGGCCCTGGTGGGCGGTGCCGCCGACCAGATGATCAGCTACTTCATCGCCTTCTACACGACGGAAACCGTCAACTGGGGTCTGGCCTCGGCGCTGGGTGCTGTGCTTCTGCTCGCCACGCTGCTGCTGGCTGTCGTCTATGGAAAGCTGGTCCACGGCCAGCAGGTCACGGGAGGGATGAAGAATTGAGCGACAACCATTCCCCCCGGACCGCCAGCCAGCGCATCGCCTGGATCACCACCGTGGTCGTCGCGTCGCTGGTGCTGGTCTTCCTGATGGCGCCGATCCTGGCGATCATGCCGCTGTCCTTCAGCTCCGGCTCCTACCTGACCTACCCGCTGCCGGGCCTGTCGCTGCGCTGGTACGAGGATTTCCTGAACTCCCCGCGCTGGGTGTCGTCGCTGAAGAACAGCGTCATCATCGGGGTGGCCTCGACCATCCTGTCGATGGTGCTGGGCACGCTGGCGTCGCTCGGCCTCGCCCAGTGGAAGAGCAAGTTCAAGCCGCTGGTGCTGGCCATCGTGCTGTCGCCGGTCGTGGTGCCCGGCGTGATCACCGCGGTCGGCCTGTATTTCTTCTTCGCGCCGCTGGGCCTGACCGGCAGCTACGCCGGTCTGATCCTGGCGCACACCGCGCTGTCCACGCCCTTCGTGGTCATCACGGTCAGCGCGACGCTGCAGAGCTTCGACATGAATCTGGCGCGGGCCGCCGCCTCGCTCGGCGCCTCGCCCCTCTACGCCTTCCGCCGGGTGATCCTGCCGCTGATCCTGCCTGGTCTGGCGTCGGGCGCCCTGTTCGCCTTCGCCACCAGCTTCGACGAGGTGGTGGTGGTGCTGTTCATGGCGGGACCGGAGCAGCGCACCCTGCCCCGCGAGATGTTCAGCGGCATCCGCGAGAACATCAGCCCGACCATCACGGCGGCGGCGGTGATCCTGACGACCATCTCGGTCATCCTGCTCGCCACGCTGGAGGCGCTGCGCCGGCGCAACGAGCGGCTGAAGGGCAACCTGCGCTGACCTGAACAAGCCGGGCGGTCCCGATGGGCGGCCCGGCCCTTCCTCAAATCCGGTGGAGTGATGTCACAGGTACGGCGGGGTGCAGGCGCTGATGATTTCGCATTCCTCGTCGCCAAGGTTGCGGAAGCGGTGCGGGATGCGGCTGTCGAAGAGATAGGCGTCGCCGGGGCCAAGGATCTCCTTGCGGTCGCCGACCGTCAGCTCGATCCGGCCCTTGATGACGATGCCGCCCTCCTCCGATTCGTGCTGGAGCATGGTGCGGCCGCCGGTGTCGGCGCCGGGGGCGTACTTCTCGTGCAGCACCTGGAGGTTGCGGCCGCGCAGGTCGCCCACCTGCCGGAAGGAGATGGAGCCGACCCGGCTCTTCACCAACCCGGTCAGCTCGACCAGATCGCCGCCCTTGAAGAAGATCTGCTCGCGCGGCGGCAGGTCGTCGGAGGAGAAGAACTCCGCCAGGGTCATCGGAATGCCCTGGAGAACCTTGCGCAGCGAGGACACGGACGGGCTGCACCGGTTCTGCTCGATCAGCGAGATGGTGCCGTTGGTCACGCCCGCCCGTTGCGCCAACTGACGCTGGGACAGGCCGTGCGCTTCGCGAACCTGCTTCAGGCGCGCGCCCACGTTGAAATCGACAGCGTCCACATCCATGGATCGGTTCCTCGCTCCTGACCGGCAGGCATACCGGATTCGCGTGTGTGCGTCATCAAAAACTCAACACCCGATTAGGGTTGTTTAATTTATTAAACATGGGTACGCTCCCTTCACTTCGCAAATCGAGGCTGAATCCCATGCTGTCGCTGAACGACCAGAGCCTTCTTCGGACACAAGCCTATGTGAACGGCGCGTGGCGTGACGCCTTCTCCGGCAAGACCTTCGCGGTGACCAACCCGGCGACGGGCGAGGAGCTGGCCCGGGTCGCCGACGTCGGCGCGGAAGAGACGCGGCAGGCCATCAACGCCGCCGACGCCGCCCTGCCCGCCTGGCGCGCCAAGACCGCGAAGGAGCGCGCAGCCATCCTGCGCCGCTGGTTCGAGCTGATCATGGCGGCGCAGGAGGATCTGGCCGTCCTGATGACGCTGGAGCAGGGCAAGCCGCTGGCCGAGGCCCGCGGCGAGGTCGCCTACGGCGCCAGCTTCATCGAGTGGTTCGCCGAGGAGGGCAAGCGGGTCTACGGCGACGTGATCCCCAGCTTCGCCGGCAACAAGCGCATCGTCGTCCTGAAGGAGCCGATCGGCGTCGTCGCGGCGATCACCCCCTGGAACTTCCCCAACGCGATGATCACCCGCAAGGTCGGCCCGGCGCTGGCCGCCGGCTGCACCATCGTGGTCAAGCCGGCCGAGGACACCCCGCTGTCCGCCCTGGCGCTGGCCGAGCTGGCCGAGCGCGCCGGCGTCCCGGCCGGGGTGTTTAACATCGTCACCGGGTCCGACCCCGTCGCCATCGGCGGCGAGCTGACCGCCAGCCCGATCGTGCGCAAGCTGTCCTTCACCGGTTCGACCGAGGTCGGCAAGATCCTGATGCGCCAGTCCGCCGACACGGTGAAGAAGGTGTCTCTGGAGCTGGGCGGCAACGCGCCCTTCATCGTGTTCGACGACGCCGACCTGGACGAGGCGGTCAAGGGCGCCTTGGCGTCCAAGTACCGCAACTCCGGCCAGACCTGCGTCTGCGCCAACCGCCTGCTGGTCCAGGCCGGCGTCTACGACGCCTTCGCCGCCAAGCTCGCCGAGGCGGTGAAGCAGATCCGCGTCGGCAACGGCATGGAGGCCGGGGTCACCCAGGGCCCGATGATCAACGGCCAAGCCGTCGAGAAGGTCGAGGAACTGATGGGCGACGCGCTGGCCAAGGGCGCCAAGGTCGCTCTCGGCGGCAAGCGCCACGGCCTGGGCGGCACCTTCTTCGAGCCGACCATTCTGACCGGCGTCACCACCGATATGCGCGTGGCCCGCGAGGAGATCTTCGGCCCGGTGGCCCCGCTGTTCAAGTTCGAGACGGAAGCCGACGCCATCCGCATGGCGAACGACACCGAGTTCGGTCTGGCCGCCTATTTCTACAGCCGGGACATCGGCCGGGTGTGGCGCGTGGCCGAGCAGCTCGAATACGGCATGGTCGGCATCAACGAAGGCATCCTGTCGACCGAGGTCGCGCCGTTCGGCGGCATCAAGCAGTCGGGCATCGGGCGGGAAGGCTCCAAGTACGGCGTGGAGGACTTCCTGGAGATCAAGTACCTGTGCGTCGGCCTGGGCGCCTGACGCCATCCTTTCCAATCGGGGGTTTGAGATGAGCAACCAGTCCTTCCAGGATCGTCGCAACGCCGCCGTTCCGCGCGGCCTCGCCAACGCCATGCCGGTCTATGTCGACCGCGCCGAGAACGCCGAGCTGTGGGACGTCGAGGGCAACCGCTTCATCGACTTCGCGGGCGGCATCGCGGTGCTGAACACCGGCCACCGCCATCCGAAGATCATCGAGGCGGTGAAGGCCCAGCTCGACCGCTTCACCCACACCTGCGCGATGGTCACGCCCTACGAGTCCTTCGTGACCCTGGCGGAGCGGCTGAACGCGCTGGTTCCGGGTTCCACGCCGAAGAAGACCGCCTTCTTCACCACGGGTGCGGAAGCCGTCGAGAACGCCGTGAAGATCGCCCGCGCCCACACGGGCCGTCCGGGCGTGATCGCCTTCTCCGGCGCCTTCCACGGCCGCACGCTGCTGGCGATGGCGCTGACCGGCAAGGTCGTGCCTTACAAGGTCGGCTTCGGTCCCTTCCCGGCCGAGGTCTACCACGCGCCCTTCCCCAACGCCTACCGCGGGGTCAGCGTCCAGGACAGCCTGAAGGCGCTGGAGCAGCTCTTCAAGTCGGACGTGGACGCCACCCGCGTCGCCGCGATCATCGTGGAGCCGGTGCAGGGTGAGGGCGGCTTCAACATCGCCCCGCCGGAGTTCCTCCAGGCCCTGCGCAAGGTCTGCGACGACAATGGCATCCTGCTGATCATCGACGAGATCCAGACCGGCTTCGCCCGCACCGGCAAGATGTTCGCCATCGAACATTCCGGCGTCGAGCCCGACCTTATGACCATGGCGAAGAGCCTGGCCGGCGGTTTCCCGCTGTCGGCGGTCACCGGCAAGGCGGAGATCATGGACGCCCCGATCCCCGGCGGCATCGGCGGCACCTACGCCGGCAGCCCGCTGGCGACCACCGCGGCGCTGGCCGTGCTGGACGTCATCGAGGAGGAGAAGCTGATCCAGCGCTCCAACGACCTGGGCGAGCGCATCGCCGGCCGCTTCCGCAGCATGGCCCAGCGCAACACGCTGTCGGTGATCGGCGACGTGCGCAACTTGGGCGGCATGATCGCCATGGAGCTGGTGAAGGACCGCGGCACCAAGGAGCCGGCGCCGGAGCTGACCAAGGCGCTGGTCGCCAAGGCGGCGGAGAAGGGCCTCGTCTTGCTGTCCTGCGGCACCTACGGCAACGTGATCCGCATCCTGGTTCCGCTGACCGCGTCGGACGCGCTGGTGGACGAGGGCCTGGACATCATCGAGCGCTCCCTGGAGGAGCTGGTTTCGGCCTGATCCTTTCGCGAAGTCCCCTGACTGCACGCCCTCCTTCCCGCAAGGGGAGGAGGGTTTCTTTTTGTGCGCCCGCCCGCCCACGCTTTAGGATGAGGGCGCGGAGCGGAGGGACGGGCGCATGGCCGGCGGGATCGACATCGTCATCATCAAGAAGAACGGCCTGGGCGACGCCGGGGTCAGCGTCTTCGCCGAGGTCGCGGAAACCCTGCGTTTCGCGCTTCGCCGCCTGGGCATCGACGCGGAGATCGTGTGGAACCGCATCGGCCGGCGACGGCGCGCCATCGTTCTGGGCGGGCACGACCTGTCGCCGGAGGAAGGCGACCGGCTGCCCAGCGGCACCATCCTCTACAATCTGGAGCAGATCGCCACGCTCCACCCGCGCAACGCCCATTACCTGGACCTGCTGCGCCGCTGCCGGGTGTGGGACTACAGCCCGCGCAACATCGCCGATCTGGCCCGTCAGGGCATCCGGGCGCGCCTCGTCCCCATCGGGCACGCCGACGCGATGACCCGCATCCCGAACAGCCCCGCCCCCGGCATCGACGTGCTGTTCTACGGCGCCGTGAACCCGCGCCGCCGCGCCATCCTCGACGCGCTGGGCGAGCGCGGCCTGACCGTGGTCAGCCTCCAGCATTATTACGGCGATCTGCGCGACCGCTTCGTCGCCGACGCCAAGCTGGTGCTGAACCTGCATTACTACGAGGCGGGCATCTTCGAGATCGTCCGCGTCTCGCACCTGCTGTCGAACCGCAAGGCGGTGCTGGCCGAGCGCCACCCCGACACCGAAATCGACCCCGACCTGCTGGACGCCATGGCCTTCGCCCCCTACGACGGGCTGGTCGAGGCCGCCTGCGCGCTGGTCGCCGACGGTGCGCGGCGGGCGGCGTTGGCCGAGGCCGGATACCGGCGCATGAGGGACCGGGACGCGGTGGCGCTGATGCGCGGCGCCGCCGCGGACCTCGGTCTTTCAAACAGTGAAGCCGGCGCGCTCACCGGCTCCTGAAGCGCCCGCTCACAGCTCGACGACCGGCGCGAACCCGCCGAAGATCATCCGCTTCCCGTCGAAGGGCATCGGATTCTTCTCTTGGCTGAACCGCTCGTCGGTCTTCATCAGCTCGTCCATCCGCTTCATGGCGGCATCCCGCGTGGCCTTGTCCGGCCATTCGACCCAGGACAAGGCAACGGTTTCGTCATCCGTCGCCTGGACGGCCCGGCGGAAGTCGGTGAGCTTGCCGTTGGGCACGTCGTCGCCCCAGCATTCGATGACCCGCATCGCGCCGAGTTCCTTGAACAGGCTATCGGCCTTAGTCGCGTGGTCGATGAAGGCCTGCTTGTTGGCCGTCGGAACCGCGATGACGAACCCGTCGATGTAAGCCATGTCCTTCCTCCCTTTTTGTTTGAGCGTTCGGCCCCGCCCGTCAGGCCGCCGCGCCCGTGTTCTTCGCGCCCTCGTAGTTCAGCATCCAGGGCGTGCCGAACCGGTCGGTGAACATGGCGAAGCGCTCGGCCCAGAAGGTCTCGCCCGGCGGCATCTCCACGGCGCGGGCGTCCTTCGCCAGCGCCGCGAAGACGCGGTCGAACTCGGCGAGCGACTGCGGGGCGATCGACACCCGGAATCCCTGCGGTTTGCTGTACATGCTGTCCGGCGAGTCGGAGGCCATCACCTTGGCCGCGCCCAGAGTCACCAGCATGTTCATCACAAGGTCATCGCCGCCGGGCATCCGGCTCTCCGCGTCCGGGGCGTCGCCGTTGCGGAACACATAGACGACCTTGCCGCCGAGGGTCTCGGCGTAGTGGGTCATCGCCTCCAGGCAGGTCCCGTTGAAGAACAGGTAGATCGTCGGTTCCATGGTTTCGTTTCCTCCCGGTCAATTTGCTTTTTGAGTCAGAGCGTCTTGGCGAGGGCTTCGAGCTGATCGGTCGCTTGGCCCCAGCCTTCGTGGAAGCCCATCTTCTCGTGTTCATCGCGCGCCTCGGCGCTCCAGTGCATGGCGCGCGCGGTGTAGAGGGTCCGGCCGGCGCCCGCGTCCTCGAACCGCACGTCGGCGGTCATGAAGGCCCGACCCGACGGCCGCCAGCCGGGGCGGAAGGCGTCGGTGAAGACCAGACGCCGCCCCTCCTCCACGTCGAGGAAGACGCCGGGCTCGCCGAAGGATTCGCCGTTCGGACCGTTCATCCGTGTGAAGAACTCGCCGCCCGGCCGCAGGTCCATCCGGGCCTCGGACACGAACCAGGGCTTGGGGCAGAACCACTGTTTCAGCAGTTCGGGTTCGGTCCAGCAACGCCACAGCGCGCCGCGCGGCGCGTCGAGGCTGCGGGTCAGAACGAGGTCGCGCTCACCTTCCGTCATGGGGAGTCCCTTTCGAACGGGGTTGTGAAAAGAGCAGCGTGAGGTAGCGTTTCAGGTGATCGACGCTCTCCAGTGCCTCCTCGCGCCCGCCTGTCGCCTTGGCGAGGATGAAGGCGCCCTGGAGGACGGCCTGGGTGTGCCGCGCGAGGCTCGCCGGGGTCCAGTCGGCCTCGATGCCGCGCGCCGCCATGGCCGCCGCGATGTCCGGCTCCAGCGTCGCCGCGTGGCCGAAGATGCTGGCGGCGCAGGCGTCGCGGATCGCCGGATGCGACCCGTAGACCTCCTGCGTCATGGTCCCGACGAGGCAGGTGAATTCGGCGGGATCGCCGTCGATGATCGTCTTGCGGAACTCGACATAGCCGAACAGGCGGTCGAGCGGGTCGTCGAGCCGGTGGTACGGCGCGTTCGCGAAGAAGGCCGAGGTGGTTTCCGCCCAATAGGCGGCGGCGGCGACGCCGAGCGCTTCCTTGGTCTCGAAATGATGGAAGAACGCGCCCTTGGTGACCCCCGCCGCCTTGCAGAGATCATCGACGGAGGTCGCCGCGAAGCCCTTGGCCCGGATGACGTCCCGCGCCGCTTCAAGAAGCCGGGTGCGGGCGTCGCCACGTTCGGGGTGATGTTTGACAGGTCTCGGCATGGGTTGAAACATACCGGTCGGTTGGTATGTGCGTCAAGCGTGGAGAAACGTTGCCACAACCTTCGGCGCGACATCCCCACGCGTTGGGCGAGCGCGGCTTACTGGTTATTAGTCCGGACTCTAGTTAGGTACGCAATCCATAATAGATTCCCTTTCAGAAAAAGCACTATCAGAAATTACATATGGGAGAGTTCCTCCAATTTCCTTTATAAAATTAATAGTAATTTCAGTATCTTCCTTATCAATAGGCCATAGTTCAATGCCTGCTAACGCAGGGTTTACATCAGCAGCATGCGCAATCTGATTTCTTCTTCTCCATATATTTTTCAGCTGACCCTTTATCTGTTCTGCCGTTCGTCTATCTGCCTCAGATTTTTCTTTATTCATTAATTCACATATTTTGATCCATGGTTTCTCACAATAGCATGACAATGCCTCAGCAAGTTTTCCTGGATCAACAAACGCTTTATAGGAATTGATCTGTCTTATGCACTGTTCTGCCGCGGATATTCTTTCTTCTTTGTCGAGAATCATCATAATATCCATTGGCAAAGAAATATTTTTAGTTCGTATAGCATTTGAAAATCGATACTTAGCCTCCACAGCAGCCAATTCATGCGCAAAGAAGTCAAACGAGCTTACTGTTTGAAAGTAAGCTGACCTTAACGCATCATCGTTGGCAGGTTCTCTTGGCCTTAACGCAACAAGTGCATCATAGAGCTTGACCATTTGTCGAGCACGCTCAATTGCGTGCTCAAAAGTCGTAATGGCATAAGAAAAGCGTTCCATGCTTAAAACGCCGCAGTTAGTTTGATTATCTTATCAGCTCCCGAATAGAAAATATCTCGCACATCATTTATCTTTACTTGGTAATTGTCGGCGATTACACCGCGATGCTGTGTATCAACATTAATGTCAATTGAGAAAACTGGCTTAGCTAGTTCTTGAGCTGTTGCAATCAAGCCATCCAGAGAGCTAACCTCCATCAAAAACTTATCCGTTGGCGCGTTTGAAACTTTGTAAATTTCATCTTCGAGGAGCATGTCAGCTCCCTTCAATGCTGTGAAAAGATCACTCGCACGTGCTTCGGCAAGCTTATCAAACCATTTTTTAAATGCCTTTGTTGGCTGAGCCTCTTCCCCTCCCCTTGAGCGTTTTCGAAAGTTTTGCACTGTGGAACCAAGATACTTGGGAATCACATCCGGGAATGGATAATCTGCAGATCTAAGAATCGTATTACCAGAAGCCTTTTTGCCCCATTCAGCCCATTTTGGTAAAGTACGAGCAAGAGATTTCAAAGCCATTGCAGAAAATAGATCTGGTGCCATTGGAATAATGAATGCATCACTAGTCATAAAGAGGTTCTGATTGATGGCTCCCAAGCTAGGGCTCATATCTATCAGTGCGTAATCTATAAAATTATACTCTCCAGCCTTCACAATGGCATGATGGAGCGCTCCAGGAATATTCTGCAATGCAGATAATGTGTTGCTTAATTCATGCGCGACAGCGAGTTGACTTTCATACTCGGAAAGCCCGACATGGCCAGGAAGAAGAAACAATCCTGGCCTCTTATCTGACTCTAATAGTTCAGTTGCTTCGATCATGTAAGGGCGCGACTCGAAAGCCGGCCTGACAGCATCACGAATGTTACGCGGCTTTAAAGGCGTTGCGCTTTCAAACGGATACTCATCAGCGTCAATATCACCTAGAAACACTCCAGTAAGATTGCATTGAGGATCACAATCAACAACCATTACACGCTTTCCCTGCGCGGCAAGCATCCACGCTAAGTGAAAGGTCATCGTGGTTTTAGCCACCCCACCTTTATGGTTAAAAATCGCAATTTGTTTCATTATCGTGCCCCACGAAAGCCTAACAGTAGGCTAGTCGCCTAGGCATGCAACTGACAAGGGAATTTTTATGGCTTCTGGCCATTAAGCTGATTTGGCAAACGGCTACCCTTCTTGCCAGAATCCTGCCAGAGCGCTTGGGTCAAAACTCTGGTTTGGCAGCTTCAAGACATTGATCTAATTCAATATAATGCAAAATTTTATAAAAATTCTTCTCTGAGGCGAAGTTTTAACCGTCGGCTTTTTTTCACGCACTCAACAACGGCCCCGTGCGCCGCAACGTCGTCCCCGCCACCTTGGCGATCCGCTTGCCCGCCAGCGTGAAGCGGGTCGCGCTGTGGGCGTAGAGAACGCCCGCCGACTCGCTGCGCACCGGGGTCACCTCGCCGGTCAGCGGGTCGAGGATGTCGGCGACCACGGCGCCGGCCTCCACGCGGTCACCCGCCTTGTGGTGGAAGACCACCACGCCGCCCACCGGGGCGGTCAGCGGTTCGGAGGATTCCAGCGGGGTCGGGGCGCACAGCGGCTCCGGCAGGGCCGGCGGCTCGCCGGACAGGACGCCGACATGGGTGAGGAAGCCGGCGATGGCCTGGGCGTCCGCTTCGCCCTGGGCGTGCTCCACGTCTGCCTGCCCGCGCAGCTCCACGGTCACGGAATGGCAGCCGAAGGGGATCGGGCGGTCGGGCCAGCGCTTGGCAAGCTCGTTCCAGGGGCGGCTGACCGCCTCGTCGAAGGGGTCGCCGCCGGATTCCTCGGCCAGGAAGACCGCCTGCGCGCCCAGCAGCCGCTGCAACGGGGCAAAGGCCTCCGCCGAGGGCGTCAGGGTGTAGAGGTGCATCACCGCTTCCAGGTCGCAATGCAGGTCCAGCACCCAATCGGCCTGGAGCGCCAGTTCCAGAAGACGGTGCTTCATGTGCTCCGTCTCGGTGCGCGGGGTGCGTTCGGCCAGCGCGTCGGCCAGGGCGGCGCGGATGGCGGCCTTGTTGGCCTCGCCGTCGTCGGTCAGCCGGTCGGCGACGCGCTCGGCCACCGCCTCGGTCAGGTGGGGATAGTCGCGGTTGAAATTCTTGCCGTCGTCCTGGTCGAAGCGGCCCAGGTGATGGTCCATCAGCGACTGGCCCAACCCCACCGGGTTGGCGACCGGGACGAGGATCACCTCGCCGGCGATCCGCCCCTCGGCCTCCAGCGCGGTTAGGATGCGGCGCAGCTTGTCGGCCACCAGCATCGCCGGGATCTCGTCGGCGTGCAGCGACGCCTGGATGTAGGCGCAGGGCCGCGCGCCCGCCGTGCCGAAGCGCTGGACGGTCAGGGTCCGCCGGGTGCCGGGGGTGGCGGACGGGAGGTCGATGATGGCGCTGTGCATGGCGGATCGCTGCTGGATGGATGGGAAGCCCGCCCCCACCGTGGCGAAGGCCGGGGCGGGCCGCAAGTACCTTTTCCGCCGGGCACCTTTTCCGCCGGGCCGCTTTACGGAAGGGCGGTTCCCGTCAGCACGGCGTCGAACTGCTCCAGCGCCCAATCGACCTGCTCGCGGGTGATGACCAGCGGCGGGGCGATGCGGATGGTGTGGTCGTGGGTGTCCTTCGCCAGGACGCCGCGCGCCCGCAGCGCCTCGCAATAGCGGCGCGCCCCACCCGCCTCCGGGTGAAGCTCCACCGCCAGCATCAGGCCGCGCCCCCGCGCCTCGCGGATCACGTTGCTGCGGATGGCGCCGAGCTGTTCCAGGAAATAGGCGCCCTGGGCGGCAGCGTTGTCGATCATGCCTTCCTCCACCAGCACCCGCATGGCGGCGCGGGCGACGGCGCAGGCCAGCGGGTTGCCGCCGAAGGTGCTGCCGTGCTGGCCGGGCTTCAGCACGCCCAGCACCTCGGAGTTCGACAGCACCGCCGACACCGGGTAGAAGCCGCCGGACAGCGCCTTGCCGATCAGGGTGACGTCGGCCTCCACCCCCTCATGCTCCTCGGCCAGCAGCTTGCCGGTGCGGCCCAGCCCGGTCTGGATCTCGTCCAGGATCATCACGACGATGCGCTCCGTGCACAGGTCGCGCACGCGGCGCAGATAGCCGGCGGGCGGGATGACCACCCCGGCCTCGCCCTGGATCGGCTCCAGCAGGACGGCCACCGTGTTGGGGGTCATCGCCGCCTCCAGCGCCGCCGCGTCGCCGAAGGGCACGGTGCGGAAGCCCGGCGTGAAGGGGCCGAAGCCGCCGCGGGCGTCCGGGTCGGTGCTGAAGCTGACGATGGAGATGGTGCGGCCGTGAAAATTGTCCGCGCAGACGATGATCTCCGCCTGGTTCTCCGGCACGCCGCGCACCTCGTAACCCCACTTGCGCACCGTCTTGATCGCCGACTCCACCGCCTCCGCCCCGCTGTTCATCGGCAGGATCTTGTGGGAGCCGGTCAGCGCCGCCAGCTCCTCGTAGAACAGCGCGAGCTGGTCGTTGCGGAAGGCGCGGGAGGTCAGGGTCAGCTTCGACGCCTGTTGCACCATCGCCTCCAGGATCTTCGGGTGGCAATGGCCCTGGTTGACGGCGGAATAGGCCGACAGGCAGTCGAGATAGCGGTTGCCCTCGGTGTCCCAGACATAGACGCCCTCGCCGCGCGCCAGCACGACGTCCAGCGGCTTGTAATTGTGGGCGCCCAGGCGGTGTTCGGTCCCGATCAGGTCGGCGGCGTGCTGAAGCATGGCGTTCTCTCCGGGGTTCGTTTCTTGGCCGAATGTCAGACGGCTTGGCCGCCGATCTGCGATTGGGTGACGGCAGGGTCGATGATGCGGCGCCCGAACAGGCTCGCCACCAGATCGACCAGCAGGAGGGCGCTCTTGCCCCGCTCGTCCAGGAAGGGGTTCAGTTCCACCACGTCCAGCGAGCCGACGACGCCCGCGTCGTGCAGCATCTCCATGATCAGGTGCGCCTCGCGGTAGGTCGCCCCGCCCAGCACCGCCGTTCCCACCGCCGGGGCAATGGCGGGGTCGAGGAAATCCACGTCCAGGCTGACGTGCAGATGGCCGCCGGCCTGCCGCACCCGCTCGATGATGCGGCGCATGTGGACGCCGACGCCGTGCTCGTCGATCAGCCGCATGTCCACCACGTCCACCCCGCGGGCGCGCAGCAGGCGACGCTCGCCGGGGTCGAGGGAGCGGATGCCGAACAGATGCACATGCGCCGGGTTCACGGTGGCCCTCTGCTCCGGCGGGAAGACGTCGTCGAAGCCGTCTTCCCCGCAGAGCAGGGCGACCGGCATTCCGTGCATGTTGCCGGACGGCGAGGTGTGGGGGGTGTTGAAGTCGCCGTGCGCGTCCAGCCACAGCACGAACAGCGGCTTGCCGATCTCCCGGCAATGGCGGGCCACCCCGGTGACCGAGCCCATGGACAGGCTGTGGTCGCCGCCCAGGAACACCGGCACGCCGCCCGCCTGCATCATGGCGTAGGAGCGGTCGGCCAGCGCCCGCGACCAGGCGGTGATCTCCGCCAGACGGGCCGTGGCGGCGTCACCCTCGCTCCAGCGATGGGGGGTCAAATCACCAAGGTCGCGGACCTCGTGCCCCAGTTCGCGCAGGGCGCGGACCAGCCCCGCCGTGCGCAGCGCCGCCGGCCCCATCAGGGCGCCGGGATGGCCGGCCCCCGCCTCGATGGGAACGCCGATGATCTCCACGAAGCGCTGATCGTCCCGATCCTGCGACGCCTGCGACGCCATGCCGTCCCTCTCTGTGTGAGTCTGCCTCCCATGACTATCGGGGGCGGAGCAGGCGGCAGAAAGACGGAAAAGTGCCAACGAACGGCGGCCTTTTTGACAGTCTGGCAAGTCCGGCTTATCATTCTGGCATGGACGACCTGGACCACCGCCTGCTGGGCCTGCTGCGCGCCGACGCGCGCCAGCCCGTCGCCGGCCTCGCCGCCGCGCTGAAGGTGTCGCGCGCCACCGTGCGCGCCCGCATCGACCGTCTGGTCGAAAGCGGGGTCATCGCCGGCTTCACGGTGCTGCTGCGCAAGGATCTGCGGCCCGCCATGGTCCGGGCCATCACGATGATCGAGGTGGAGGGCCGCGCCGCCGAAACGGTCATCGCCCGCCTGCACGGCTTTCCGGAGGTGCGGACGGTCTACACGACCAACGGGCGCTGGGACGTCGTCGCTGAAATCGAAACGGAGTCGCTGGAGGCCTTCGACGACACGCTGCGCCGCGTCCGGCAGATCGCCGGCATCGCCTCCACCGAGACCAGCATCCTGCTCTCCGCCCGCAAGGCGGTGCTGTAGCCTACCCGCCGAGACCGGCCAGAACGCCGCCCAGAAGCGGCTGACCGAACAAAGCCCCCAAGGCGAATCCGACGATCAGCCCGACCGCCGCCGCGACCAGCGCCCGGCCGCCGCCCTTGGGCGCCTCCGCTCCCGCGCCGCGCCCGTTGCCGCCGCCCGTGGGGTCGTCGCCCTCGTCCGGCGCCGCCGCGCGGCGGGCGCTGTAGGAGGAGTCGGTGTCGGCGTGCCACGCGCGGATGCGGTCCTGCGCCGGCTTCAGCTGCTCGTCGGTCGGGGAGGAGCCGCGGCCGTGGACGATCTCCCAGCCCAGCGCCAGGAAGCGCGTGGTCGTCCGCCCCTCCGGGCTGAAGATCGCGGCGGGCATCCGGCGGTAGGTCGCCTTCACCACATCCACGTCGTAGGGGATCGCCGTGCGGAACATCAGCTCCGGGAATTCGGAGCGCAGCAGGGTCAGCGATTCCCGCCCGACCTCGTCGTTGGTGATCGACAGCATCAGGATGCCGGCCACCGACAGGTTGGGGTTCATGCCCTTCTGGATGTGCTCGACCACCGACAGGGTGCGTTTCAGCCCGTCCAGCGCGTAGCGCCCCGGGAAGACCGGAAGCACCAGCCGGTCCGACGCCGCCAGCGCGCCCGCCGCGAGATGGCCGAGCGCCGGCGGGCAGTCGATCACCACGTAATCCGGCGGGTTGCGCGAGAAATGCAACGCCTTGCGCAGGCCGCGCTGCGACCCGCCGCGGGCGTCCAGCGCGTGCTCCAGCGAATAGAGCTTGCGCGCCCCGACGATCATCGACAGCCCGTCGAAGCTGGTCGGGGTGATGGCGTCTTCGACGAAGGTGTCCTGGCTCAGCAGGTCGTTGATGCCGACTCGCGCCTTCTCCCGCAGCAGGAAGTTGCTGGTGGCGCTGCTCTGCGGATCGAAGTCGATCAGGACGACGCTCTTGCCCAGCGCGGCCAGCGCCAGGGCGAGGTTGACGGAGGTGGTCGTCTTGCCGACGCCGCCCTTCTGGTTGTACACCGCCAGGATGGTCGGCTGCCGCGTCTCCGGCGCGTCGAAGACGTCTTCGTGGCTGGTCATGTCCATTCCGCTTCGTCGTTTCGCGGGTGTTCGTCCTGCGGGCCAAGAGCCGCCGAAAGCGGCGCACTATACGCATTGGAACGCGCCGGTGTCTTCCCGCAGATGCGCCGACATCCCTTAAAGGTAACAGCCTTTAAAGGTAACAGCTTCAGCGTGCCTTGAAGGCCGCCAACTGGCCGGGCAGCGGCGCCATGGTCAGGCGGACACGCACGATCTCCCACCGTCCTTCGGCACCGGGAGGAGCCCCGTCGCAGGGGTGGCGATCGAGGATGTCGAAGGACAGGCTGGACAGGCCATCCTCCTCCGGGATCGTGCCGCCGGCCCAATTGGCCTGGAACACCCGCTTGTTGACCCGCGAGATGGGCGAGGCCGAGGCGTCGGGGTTGAAGCCCTCATTGTCGTGGTCCAGCGGCTCGAACCGGCCGGGTCGCCGCGCCGTCGGGATGCGGCGGGAGCGGATGCGCAGCGACAGGTCGAAATCCTCGTAGCCCCAGCCCCAATAGGCGTTGGAATAGCCGTCGATCCGCCGGAACACGTCGTTCGGCATCAGCAGGACGCCGCCCATCGTGCTCTCCAGGTCGGTGGTCACCGTCTGGTCCGAGCGGCCCGGCGCCACCGGCCGCTGCTCCGCCCCGAAGGACAGGATGGGCGTCGGCCGGTCGACCCAGGAGTAATCGGCGTCGATGGGCAGATAGTCGATGTCGTGCAGACAGGTGTAGCCGCTCTCCGCCTCCCCCAGCAGGAAGCCGACATTCTTGATGGCGCCCCGGTTGAAGGGCAGCCCGGCCTCCTGCTCGACGATGGTGACGCGGTAATCGATGGGCTCGGCGAGCGTTGCGAAGTAAGCGCCGACCCGCGGCACGAAGGCCCGCAGATGGGCCTCGCGGTCGCGGTAGGGCACGACGATGTGAAGCCGCCGGTCCTTGGTCGTCATCGCGCATCTCCTGCCGGTGCGAAGCGTTGCCAGATGGCCCGATAGGCGCCCTCCAGATCGCGGGCGAAGCGGTCGCCGTCGAACAGCCGACTGGCCGTCCGCGCCAACGCCAAGCGCGCCTTCAGCCCGGCCAGCCGTGCTGGATCGCGGGCGAGGTCCAGGGCCAACGCCTCGTAGGCCGCCAGTGAGTCGGTGACCAGCTCCGGCAACCCAACCGTGTTGAGCAGGCTGGCCGCCACCCGCCCGGCAAAGGTGGCACCGCGGCAGGTCACCACCGGAAGCCCGGTCCACAGCGCGTCGCTGGCCGTGGTGTGGGCGTTGTAGGGCAGCGTGTCGAGGAACAGGTCGGCCAGCCGGTGCCGCGCCAGATGCTCCGCCAGCGGGCGCGGCGGCGCGAAGACGAGGCGCTCCGGCGCCACCCCGCGGGCCGCCGCCTCGCGCCGCAGGTTGCCGGCCACCAGCGGATTGCCGACGTAGAGCCACAGCACGCTCCCCGGCACGGCGCGCAGCAGCCGCGCCCAGACGTCGAACAGCGCCGGCGTCAGCTTGTAAGGGCTGTTGAAGCAGCAGAAGACGAAGCCGTCCTCCGGCAACCCGCAGTCGGCGCGCGACGGGGTGCGCTCGGCGATGGCGCGGTGGCGGTCGTTGGGCTGGTAGCAGTGGGGCAGCCGCACCACCGCCTCGCTGTAGAAGCCCTCCTCGCCCGGCGGGATGGTCACCGCGTCGGCCAGGATCACGTCGACGAAGTCCGCCCCCATGGTGCCGGGATAGCCCAGCCAGTTCACCTGCACCGGGGCTGGCCGCGCCGCCAGGATCGCCGTGCGGGCGAAGGCCGTGTAGCCCTTCAGGTCCACCAGGATGTCGATGCCGTCGGCGGCGATGGCTTGCGCGGCGGCGCGGTCGGCGTGGTCGCGCAGGTCCACGAAGCGCTCCACCGCCGCGGTCAGGCGGCGGCGCATCGGGCTGCCGTCGTCGACGCCGGTGGAATAGGCGGTGACGGCGAAGCGCGTCCGGTCGTGCCGCTCCAGAAGTTCCGCCATCAAATAGGCGGTGGCGTGCTCGTGGAAGTCGGCGGAGAGGTAGCCAATGCGCAGGCGCCCGTCTCCGGGGACGGCAGGCCGTGCCACCGCCGGCACGCCGCGCGCCTTCTGCCGCGCCCAGCGTTCCGCCGCCGCCCGCTGGTCCGCCAAGCTCGTGTCCACCGCCAGAAGGCCGAAGGGCGGCACGCCCAGCGCCCCGGCGCGCATCCGCCCGATCAGGTCGCGCTCCAGGGCTGGCAGATCGCGCCAGTCGCAGGCGTGCCTCTGCTGCTGCACCAGTTGCGCCAGCGCCGGGTTGTAGGCGGGGGAGAGCCGGCGGACGCGGCGGAGGGCCTCGATGGACGGCGCGATCCGGTCCGCCAGGATCGCGGCGGCGGCGAGATCCTCCCACCCCGCTTGCCCACCGGGGTCGAGGGCCACCGCCCGGCGCAGCGCGTCGAGCGCGGCGCGCGGCCGCAAGGCGCCGCTCAGCGTCTGTCCGAGAATCCGCCACGCCGCAGCGTGGTCCGGGTGCCTCCCGATCGCGCCGCGCAGCACCGCCAGGGCGCCCGACGTGTCGTGCAGGCCGAGCAATTCCACCGCCAGATCGACCGCCGCCGCAGGGGAGTCGGGCTGGAACCTGAGAGCCGCCCGATACTCCGCCACCGCCTCCTCCCGCCGACCGGCGGCGGCCAGCGCGTTGGCGAGGTTGTGGCGAAGGGCGGGATCGTCCGGCGCCAGCCGCACCGCCACCGCGTTCGCCCGCACCGCCGCGACCCAGCGGCCGGCTGCGTGGGCGGCGTTGCCGAGCAGCATCCAGCCGTGCCGGTCCGCCGGATTCAGCGCCGCCATGCGGTAGCCGATCCACCACGCCTCGTCCCGGCGCCCGGCGGCGAGGGCAAGGCCGCCGAGGTTGTTCAGCGACACCGCGTGCTCCGGGTTGCGCGACAGCGCCTCGCGGTAGGCGGTTTCGGCCTCGCCGGTCCGGCCCAGAGCTTCCAGGGCGACCGCCAGATTCTTCCAGGTGCCGGCGTCCTCGGGCCGGTGGCGCAGGGACTCGCGGTAAGCGGTTTCGGCCTCGCCGGGGCGGCCCTGCTCCTGAAGCGCCACGCCCAGATTGTTCCACACCGCGCCCACCCCTGGGCAGGCCGCCAGAACGGCTCGGTAATGCGGTTCGGCCTCCGCCGGACGCCCCTGGGCGTGGAGGGACAGCGCCACCCCGTAATGGGCGTCGGGAGAGTCGGGCGCCAGTTTCAGCGCCGCGGCGTAGACCGCCCCCGCCGGCCCCCATTGCGACAGCCCGGCCAGCAGGCTGCCGAAATCCAAATAGACCTCCGCGTCCTTGCGCAGCGCCAACGCCTGTTGGAACAGCGCCACGGCCTCGCGGACGCGGCCCTCGCGCTGGGCGGCGACGGCCTGCCGGTGCAGCGCGGCGGCCCGTTCGGCGGTTTCGGGACGGTCCATGCGCCCTCTCAGTCCCGCTGGCGGGTGTGCAGCAGGATCCGCGGAATCGCCGCCGGGCGGCGGTCGTCGCCCCATTGCGAGATGTCGGGGATCGTGCTCACCCCGCGGCGGCGGGCCAGCAGGCTGAGGACGCTCTGGTCGTGCCGGTGGGCGCGGAACTCCGGGTAGTTGGGTTTGCCGCACTCGTTCGGCGCGTCGGTGAGGATGCGCTCGTCCTGGGCGAAGCGCAGCCATTCGGAGACAAAGGCGATGGTCTCCGGCGTCCGTTCGCAGACGATGAAGCTCGCCAGGATCTGGGTGGCGTCGGTGTATTCGGGCCGGTCCAGCCGCATGAAGTGGAAGCAGTCGCGCTTGGTCCAGCCGCGGTTCTTGAATTCGTCCTGCAGCGTGAACAGCAGGATGGGCAGGTCGCGCCGCTCCCGGCACAGCTCGATCACCGGATCGGCGCGGTGCACGAAATGGGCGCCGCTGTCGCAGTAGAACAGCACGTCGCCGTCCTTCAGATGGTCGCGCAGCAGGGTCCAGACCGCCCAGGGCTTCCACAGCCAATAGCCCCCCCCGCGCGGCTGGTCGAGGATGAAGCGGTTGCGCTCGACGAAGGCCGGGTCGATGTGCCCGCGCCCCATCATGGCCACGGAATCGAAGCCACCGATTTCCAGCCCGCTGCGGGCGTTGCGCTTCTGCGCCGCCAGAAAGGCCCCGTCCGCGTAATTCAGAAGCACCCGCGCCATTTCCCCTCCCCTCCGGCCCTTACAGCCGGTTCTCGATCCAGTCGGCGAGGCGGTAGGCGTCGAAATGGAACTCCTCCGTCCCCAGGAAGGGCGCCACGGCGCGGTGGGCGCAATAGGCGTCGTAATCGTCATCCACCGCCAGGATGTGCTCCACCGCCTCCTCGTCCGTGGCGAAGCGCGACACGTCGATAAAGCTGCCCGCCGCCACCTCCCGGCTCAGATCGGGATCGCCCCAATAGAGCGGCACCGCCCCGGCCTGGAAGACGTCGAGGATCTTCTCCGTCAGATAGCCGGGGTGGCTGGCGTTCTCGAAGGCGAAGGCGAAGCGGTAGCGTTCGAAGACGCGGATCTTCGACAGCCAGCCCATCTTGACGACGCTGCCGGTGTTGTTCAGGTGCCAGCCCACCGAATCGACGCGCCGCCGCCCGTCCAGCGCCGGGAAGAAGCGGTTGCGGCGTTCGCCGTTCGGGTTCTTGTAGAGGAAGGCGCAGAAATTGCGCTCCGCGAAGGCCGCCCGCGTCGTCGGCACCGGCGGCAGGACGGGGGAGCAGAAATGCGGCACCGCCCCCTCCCGCATGTGCTCGTAGGCGTGCATGACGTAGAGCGGCAGGCGGTAGTGGCGCGGGTCGTCGATGCGGTCGAAGGACACCGCCATGTCGAAGCCGTCCAGAGGCGGGCGGACGTTCTCCCCGGTGAAGAACAGGGTGCGCCGGCTGCGCGCCTCGCGGTGCCGCCCGCCGAAGACCGACACGATGGCGAGGTCGCTGTCGTCCTCGACCACCGACAGGTCGAAGCGGCTGGACAGGATCTCGATGAAGAAATTCGTGCCCTTGTCGAATTCCGGCCAGAAGTCGTGGAAGGCCAGCTTCAGCCGCGGCTTGCCGCCGCGCCGCCCGCGGAAGGGGCCGTGCAGCAGGAAGCGGTCGAGCCGCTCCGGGTCGCCGCCGGGCTTTGAAAGGAATTCCTCAAGAAATGCGCTTGTCCGCTGATCGAGCATCCCGCCATCCGTGCCGGATCGTTGCGCGACGCACGATACGGTCGCCGCGACGGGAACGCCACCCCTTCCGCGCGCTCGTCAGGTCGCGCGAAGCGACGCGGACAACAAAAAAACGCCCCGCGGACGACGGAGCGTTCGAAACACCACGATCCCTCAAGGGAATGAAGTGGTGCCCAGGGACGGAGTCGAACCGCCGACACGGGGATTTTCAGTCCCCTGCTCTACCAACTGAGCTACCTGGGCACCGAGGCCGCGGTGGAGACCGCGGCGCGTCGAGGCGCGCTTTGTAGGCAAATTCGCCGGGCCTGTCCAGCCCTAAAATGCAGAAATCCGCCGCCCCGTCACTCCCGCTCGTCCGCCTCCTCGGCGTCCGGACGGTCGGGGCTTTCGATGCGGTAGACGCCGCCCAGCCAGCGCGACAAATCCACGTCGGCGCAGCGCTTGGAGCAGAAGGGCTTGGCCTCCTCTAGCGCCGGACGGCCGCAGATCGGGCAGGCTTTCTCGGTGGGCTTTTGGCCAATGGGCTTCTGGCCAGCGGGCTTTTGGTTGTCGTTCATCGCTCAATCCTCCGCCGCGGCCCTGCGGCCGGCGCCCAGCAGATCGGCCAGGGCCGTGCCGCGCCGGGCGCGGGTCATCTCCACCAGACCCAGCTTGGACAGGCCATAGACCTGGGTCTGCGCCGGGTCGTCCTCCACCGCGCGGGACAGGGCGTTCAGCAGCCGTTCGGCGTCGCCCCGGTTGCGCATGTTGACGAAATCGACGACGACGATTCCTCCGGCGTTGCGCAGGCGCAGTTGCCGGGCGATCTCCGCCGCCGCCTCCAGATTGACGTCCAGCGGGTTGCCGCGTTCCCCCGCGTTGACGTCGACGACGGTCATCGCCTCCGTCCGCTCGATGACCAGCGAGCCGCCGCCGGACAGCGGCACCCGCGTGCCGAGCAACGTTTCGATTTCAGCGTCGAGGTCGCGCAGGTCGAACAGCCGTTGCCGGCCGCCCCCTGTTCGATCAGGGCACGGCGCGGCCAGGAGGCGGGCGTCGAAGGGCTCCACCCGCTCCTCCAGGTCCGGCGCACGGTCGGCGCACCAGCCGGCGAGGTCGTGGGCCAGAGCCGCGTCGTCCACGATGATCCGCGACGGGGCGGCAGCCCCATGCTCGATCAGGGCGCGGCGCGGCGCGTCGGGGCCGGGCAGCAGCAGGGCGGGTCCGCCGCCCCGCTCCGCCGCGTCGCGGATCGAACGCCACGCCAGATGCAGCGCGTCCGACTCCGCGGCCAGCAGCCCGTCCGGCGCGGTGGCGGCGCCCGCCCGGACGATCCAGCCGGCGCCGGGGGCGATGTCCTGGATGCGGCGGGCCAGTTCGGTGCGCTCCGGCCCGCTGCCCAGCCGCTTCGACACCGCCACGTCGCGGCCCAGCGGCGCGTGCACCAGGAAGCGGCCCGGCAGGGTGATGTCCATGGTCAGGGACGGCCCCTTGGACCCGGTGGCGTCGGCCTTCACCTGCACCAGCACGGTCTGGCCGGTGCGCAGCAGGTTGCCGATCCGCTCGCCCTTGGCCTTCGGGCGCCCCTTCGGCCCGCGGGCGTCCAGCGCCGAGAGCAGGCCCGACTTTCCGGTGCCGAGATCGACGAACGCGCCGTCCAGCCCCGTCGCGATGCGCTCCACCCGGCCGAGGAACACATGGCCCAGCAGGGAGGGACGCTCGGCATGGTCGATGTAGAGGTCGGTCAGCCGGCCGCCGGTCAGCACGGCGGCCCGCGTCAGCGGACCGTCGCGGTCGATGAGGATTTCCGATGCGGCAGCGACGGCGGCTCCCGTCACGGCAGCGGGAACCCCGCGCCGCGCAGCAGCGCCGCCACCTCGAACAGGGGCAGCCCGACCACGTTGCTGTAGGAGCCGCCGATCCAGCGGACATGGGCCGCCGCCCGGCCCTGGATCGCGTAGCCGCCGGCCTTGCCCTGCCATTCGCCGGAAGCGATGTAGGATTCGGTCTCCTCGTGGGACAACGATTTGAAGGTCACGTCGGTGCGCACCAGCCGTTCCGACCGGCGCAACGCTTCCCCCTCCCCCGCCGGCCCCTCCCCCGCGGGCGACAGAAGCACGACCCCGCCGAACACCCGGTGCCGACGCCCGGACAGCAGGCCGAGGCAGGCGCGGGCCTGCTTCTCCTCCTCCGCCTTGGGCAGGATGCGGCGGCCGCAGGCGACCACCGTATCGGCGGCCAGCACGAAGGCGCCGGGGTGGCGCGCGGCCACGGCGGCGGCCTTCTCGCCGGCCAGACGCAGCGCGTGCTGGGGCGGAAGTTCCCGCGGCAGGGGCGATTCGTCGATGTCTGCGGGGTCGACCGCGTCGGGCACCACGCCGATCTGGCGCAACAGGTCGAGCCGGCGGGGCGAGGCGGACGCCAGCACAAGCCGGTGGGTGGTTTCGGTGCTCATAACGCGGGGAGGATGGCCGACGGTGGAAACCGGTTCAACGCGGGAAACCGGTTCAATCACTTGAACCGGAACGTGATCCGGCCCTTGGTCAGGTCGTAGGGCGTCATCTCGACGTTGACGCGATCACCGGCCAGCACGCGGATGCGGTTCTTGCGCATCTTGCCGGAGGTGTGCGCCAGCACTTCATGCTCGTTGTCGAGCTTCACACGGAACATCGCGTTCGGCAGCAGCTCGACGACGGTCCCGGAGAACTCGATCAGATCTTCCTTAGCCATAGCCCCTTAAGTCCGTAACAGTTTCGAGGCAATAACTGACCTCCCGAAGCCGCCCGGTCAAGGGGGATTCCACCGGGGGCGGTGAGCCTCCGGCGTGGGGGTTGGCCAAAGCCTTCCAGATGGGACGCAAACAGCCGGCGGTTCAGCCGAGCGGGTTTCCGTCGCCGTTTTCATACTCCGCCGCGCCGTCCGCGTCCATGCCCGCGGTGCCGCCAAGCGTCGCCGACTGGAAAGAACTGAGCGGCGACGGGCCGCCGTCAAGCCGGACACGGGGTTCCGCGGCCTGGGCGATGCGCTCGAACATCTCCTTCTGATCGGTGTCCATGCGGCGCGTCAGCCGCGCGACGGTTTCCGACGCCGTCAGCGCCCGGCCCGAGGCGCGGTCGTAGAACAGGCCCCGATTGCTCCGCGCCGCGGTGGGCAGAAGCTCCGCCGCGGCGGCCCTGGGCGACGACTCGGCGGCTCGGATCAGCTTGGCGGCCCCGCCGACGCCCAGCACATAGGCGATGCGGCTCTCGGTCTCCGACACCGGGCGCTTCAGCCGCTCCTCCAGCCGGTCGCGGCCCTCGGACAGGTAGCGCGCGGCCATCCCGGCGGAGAGGTCGACATCGTGGCGCAGCGCCAGGATCTGGCGGCGCACCGCCGGGTCCTTGACCGAGGGGATGCCGTTGCGGCTCTGGATCGCGCTCGCCAGCTCCCCCTGGCCGTAGGCGGAGCCATGGCGGCGGAACAGGTCCAGCCACGTGCGCTCCAGGAACTGGAACGGACCGGCGGCGGAGCTGGAGCGGTTGCGGGCCGCCGGGTCCAGCCCGCTTTCCTGGGTCGCCTGGGCCAGGATGGCGGTGAAGCTGTGGCCCGACAGGCCCGCGACCTGCTGGGCCGCCAGAACCACCTGCCCGGCGGCGGGGCTGTTCGCCAGGGCGGCGCCGATCACGGTCGATTGGGTCCCCGACGCGGCGACCGCCGTCGCAACGGCGCCAGGGGCGGTCTCGGGCTTGCGGGCGGGAAACGGCACGCGGGTCCCGTCGGCGAGTTGGATCGGCGCCTCGGGCTTCGCCGACGGCGGGGGCGGCGCCTTCTGTCCATTGGCCAGCCGCCCGCGCGGAACCGGCTGGAACTCCGCCAGCGCGCTTTGGAACGACCCGCCCGACGCGGCGCCCGTGGAGGACGGCGACGCGGGGACATCCGGCTTGCGCTCGGGAATCGGGGCGAGTGGAGGCAGCGCGACCTTCATGGAACACCGGAACCATCAAACCGGAACCGCTCTCGCGGAACCCTTCGTCGCAGCTTTAGCACAAAGGCCTTAATTTTTCTTAATCATTGGTCGGGATCGGCGCGGAGGATTCAATCGCCCGGCGTGTCGGCCATGCGGATGGGGTCGGTGTCGACCGCCGTTCGCCGCCCCTCGCCGTTCCAATGGTCGACGGCGGCCAGAAGCCGGCTTTTCTCCAAGGGCTTGGCCAGATGATCGTCCATCCCGGCCTGCCGGCAGCGCTCCACCTCCACGGCCAGCACGCCCGCCGACAGCGCCAGGATCGGGATGCGGCCCAGCGGACCGGGAAGCGCCCGGATGCGCTGCGTCGCCTCCAACCCGTCCATCACCGGCATCTGCACGTCCATCAGGACGAGATCGTAGACGCGCTCCTGCACCGCGGTCACGGCGGCGGCGCCGTCCGGTACCGCGTCCACATGGTGCCCGGCCCGGGTCAGCATGGCGATGACCAGATCGCGGTTCATCGCCAGATCCTCGGCCAGCAGAATTCGCGCGCCACGGCTGGACGGCTGGTGATCGTGGGGGGCACCGCCGTCATGGTCGTCCCGTTCCGGGGCGCTGGCGGGCTGCAGCGGCAGGCTGAACCAGAAGGTGCTGCCGACGCCGGGGCGGCTTTCCACGCCGATCTCGCCACCCATCAGCTCGACCAGGCGGCGGCAGATGGCCAGCCCCAGCCCGGTGCCGCCGCGCCCGCGATCGATCTGGCTGAAGCGCTGGAACAGCTCGCGCTGGCGGTCCTCGGGCACGCCGATGCCGGTGTCGCTGACGGTGACGGTGTAGCGCCGCGGGCCGGACTCGTCGCCCATGGCCTTCACGGTCAGGCGGACGCTGCCCGTGTCGGTGAACTTCACCGCGTTGCCCAGCAGATTCAGCAGGATCTGGCGCACCCGGTCGGGATCGCCCAGCACATAACCGCGCGCCGCCGCGGAGACGGAGGTGTGGATCTCCAGCCCCTTCTGCTCGGCGGCCAGACGCACGATGGCCTGGCAGCGGTCGGCCAGATCGTCCAGCCGGAACGGCACGCGGACCAGGTCGAGCTTGCCCGCCTCCAGCTTCGACAGGTCCAGCACGTCGTTGATGACGGTCAGCAGGGAGCGCCCGGCTTCCCGCACCTGGGAGGCATAGCGCCGCTGCTCCGCCGTCAGCGGGGTTTCCAGGAGCATGTCGGCGAACCCGATCACGCCGTTCATGGGCGTGCGGATCTCGTGGCTCATGGTCGCCAGGAAGTCCTCCTTGGCGCGGCTGCCGGCGCGGGCCTCCTCCATGGCGGCGCGCAGTTCCTGCTCGCGCCGCTTCAACCGGCCCGACATGTCGTTGAAGGCGTTGGCCACCAGCCGGATCTCGTCGGGCGCACCGCGGGCCTCCACCACGGTCCCGACATCGCCGGCACCGATCCGGGTCGCCGCCTGGCTGAGAACGCGCATCCAACGCAGGACCGAAGCGTGGAGCAGCGACCAGAGCGCCGCCACGCTGAGCAGCGCGGCGATGCCGAGCAGGATCAACCCGCGCAACAGGTCGCGCTGGGCGTCCGCCACGATCGGCCCAGTAGGCATGCCCACGGCGAAGACGGTGTCGGTTTCCGGGGAATGGCGAAAGGCCCAGATGCGGTTCAGCCCGTCGGCGCTTTCGCCCTCGAACGCGCCGCTGCCCTCGGCCAGCATGCGCCGGATGTGCGGAAAATCCGCCATGCTGCGTCCGACCCAGCCTTCCGGATCGGGCTGGCGCGCGATCACCACGCCGTGACGGTCCAGCACCATGATGCGCGCGTCGTCCTGCTTCGTCACCTTCACGAGATCGGTCAGCCAAGCCAGATCGATGGCGACTCCCAGCACCCGCTCGATCCCGCCGTTCACCAACACCGGCTGCACCGCGAGGATCAGCGGCTTCCCCGACCGTTTGCCGATCACCACCTCGCTCAGAACGAAGGATTTGGTGTCGAGCGCCCGCTGGAAATACTCGCGCTCGCGCAGGCTTATCCCGGAGCCGGGGCCGGTCGTGTCGCAGATGAGGAGGCCGTTCGGGTCGGTCACCCACACGCCGGTCGTCCAGCGGTGCTGCCGCGGCATCGGCGCCAGCGTGGCGACGCAGGCGTCGGTGTTGCCGTGGGCGGCGTCGCGAACCGCCGGCACCAGGGAGAGAACGCTCAGCAGGTTCCGCGCCTCGCCGATCAGGTCGCGCTGGCGCTCCACCCCGTCCTCGGTCAGATGCCGCGCCAGTTCCCGTGCGCTGCTCAGGCGCTGGTCGAGCTGCTGGTCGAAGAAATACAGCGCCCCGGCCAGCGGCAGGGCCAGGGACGCCAGCACGACGCCCATCAGACGCAGCCGGAGGCTCCGCAGGCCGGTGGCACGAAGCAGGCGGGACGGCAAACCGGCGGGCATCAGGCGGGGAACCTCTCAGGGGCCGCTAGAGTCTATGGGGACGGCCGCATGTCATTCGATGATTCATCTCAATAGCACCTCAACCCATCCTTGAAAAAGGACTTCGCAAAATCCCGCCGCCGAACCCACGGATGATCACACCGTCGGACCGCGGGACAGTGGAAAGCGCTCCTTGATCTTGCCCAACAGGCCATCGCGCACCTTGCGGTAGGCGTCCAGCATGGCCTCGCGGTTGCCGTCGACCAGCGTGGGGTCGAAGGTGTTCCAGAATTCCACCTCGCAGGCCATCGTGCGGGTCATTTCGATGGCGCGGTGCTGCGCCTCCGGCGACAGCGACACGATCAGGTCGAAATTCGTGTCCTCCAGATCCTCGAAGCTGCGGCAGCGGTGGCGGGACAGGTCGATGCCCAATTCCTCCATCACCGCGACGGCGAAGGGGTCGACCTCGTCCCCCTCGCGCACGCCGACCGAGTCGACATAGACGCGCGTGCCATGGAAATGCCGCATGATCGCCGCCGCCATCGGCGAGCGGATCATGTTGTAGGTGCAGGCGAACAACACGCTCGTCACGGGGAGCGGTTGCAGCACCGGGGCCATGCGCCGCCCGACCCCGTCAGCCGCGGATGTGGAGGACGCAGATCAGCGTGAACAGCCGCCGCGCCGTCTGAAGATCCATCTCGACCTTGCCGGCCAGCCGTTCGCGCAGCATCTCCGATCCTTCGTTGTGCAGACCGCGGCGGCCCATGTCGATCGCCTCGATCTGCGAGGGCGTGGAGCGCTTGATCGCCTGATAGTAGCTTTCGCAGATCAGGAAATAATCCCGGACGATGGACCGGAAGCCGGTCACCGGCAGGGTGATCTTGTCCAGCGCGCTGTCGTCGTCGCGTCGGATGTCGAAGACCAGCCGGTTGTCTTCGATCGACAGATGCAGGTGGTAGGGACCGCAATCGGCGTGTTCGCAGGGGCAGAATTCGTTGTCTTCGAGCAGATCGAAGATGGCAACCGCGCGCTCGTGCTCCACCTCCGGCTTGCGCCGGATCACGGTCTTTTCGTCGAGCGTCACATGGACGATGCGGCGGTTGCCCTTCGTGCTCACCCCTGACCTCCCCCCGGCAGGCGCAGCGCCACCGACAGCGCGTGCGCGTCCAGACCCTCCGACCGGGCCAGCGTCACTGCCGCCGGGCCGATCGCTTTCACGCTGTCCGCGTCACAGGCGACAAAGGTCGTCCGCTTCATGAAATCCAGCACGTTCAGACCGGACGAGAAGCGGGCGGAGCGCGCCGTCGGCAGGACGTGGTTCGGACCGGCGACGTAGTCGCCGATGGCTTCCGGCGTGTAGCGGCCGAGGAAGATGGCCCCGGCGTTGCGCACCCGCGCGGCCAGCGCGTCGGGGTCCTCCACCGCCAGTTCCAGATGCTCCGGCGCCAGCCGGTCGATCAGGGCGGGCGACTCGGCCAGCAGGTCGCGCACCACGATGATCGCGCCGTGCTCCCGCCAGCTCTCCCCGGCGATGGCGGCGCGCGGCAGCGTCTCCAGGTGCTTGTCCACCGCCGCCGCCACCGCGTCGGCGAAAGCCGGATCGTCGGTGATGAGGATCGACTGGGCCGAGGTGTCGTGCTCCGCCTGGGACAGCAGGTCCATGGCGATCCAGTCCGGGTCGTTCCGGTTGTCGGCGACCACCAGGATCTCCGACGGGCCGGCGATGCTGTCGATGCCCACCGTCCCGTAGACCAGCCGCTTGGCGGCGGCGACGAAGGCGTTGCCGGGGCCGACGATCTTGTCCACCGGCGCGATGGTCTCCGTGCCGTAGGCCAGCGCGGCCACGGCCTGGGCGCCGCCGATGCGGTAGATCTCGGTGATGCCGCAGCGCTTGGCGGCGGCCAGAACCAGCGGGTTGATCGCCCCGTCCGGAGTCGGCACCACCATGACGATGCGCTCCACCCCGGCGACCTTGGCCGGCAGCGCGTTCATCAGGACCGAGCTGGGGTAGGACGCCGTGCCGCCCGGCACATAGAGGCCGGCGGCGCCGACCGCCGTCCAGCGGGCGCCCAGCCGCACGCCCTGGGCGTCGCGGTAGTCGGTCGTCTCCGGCACCTGGAGCCGGTGGAAGCTCTCGATGCGCTCCGCCGCGGTGTCGAGCGCGCGCAGCAGGTCGTCGCTGCACTTGCCCACCGCCGCGTCCACCTCCTCCTGGGAGATGCGCAGCGTGGCGGGGGTCAGCGTCTGGCGGTCCCAGCGGGCGGTGTAATCGATCAGCGCCGCGTCGCCGCGCTTGCGGACGTCCTCGATGACGCCGGCGACCAGGGCCTGCACGTCCTCGCTGGTCTCGCGCTTGGCGTGCAGCAGGCCCTCGAAGCCATCGGCGAAGCGGGGGTCCTGGGCATCAAGCCTGACGGGCATTCACAGCCTCCCGGAAGCGGTCGATCCAGCCGGAGATTTCCTCGGGCCGCGTCTTGAAGGCGGCCCGGTTGACGATGAGGCGGGAGGTGACGTCGGCGATGTGCTCGATCTCCACCAGCCCGTTCGCCTTCAGCGTCGAGCCGGTGGACACCAGATCGACGATGCGGCGGCACAGGCCGAGGGTCGGGGCAAGTTCCATCGCGCCGTTCAGTTTCACGCACTCCGCCTGCACCCCGCGCGCCGCGAAATGCTTCCTGGTGACCTCCGGGTATTTGGTCGCGACACGCACGTGGCTCCAACGCGACGGATCGTCGCTCTCCCCCAGTTCGACGGGTTCGGCGACCGACAGGCGGCATTTGCCGATGCCGAGGTCGAGCGGCGCGTAGATTTCCGGATAGTCGAACTCCATCAGCACGTCGTTGCCGGCCACGCCCAGATGGGCGGCGCCGAAGGCGACGAAGGTCGCCACGTCGAAGGACCGGACGCGGATGATGCTGAGATTCGGGATGTTGGTCGCAAAGCGCAGGAGCCGGCTGTCCGCGTCGTCGAACGCCGCTTCCGGCTCGATGCCGGCGTGGGCGAGCAACGGGCGCAGCTCCTTCAGGATGCGTCCCTTGGGCAGGGCCAGGACCAGCGGCTGACCGGCCAGCGCGTCGACTGGCGCATTTGCGGGCGACGCATCGGTCGGCGTGCTGGGCGCCGGCACGCCAAGAGCACGGGTATCGGCGGGCAAAGAACTCTCCTCGGGCTGAACCGCTGCCCGGATATACCACATTCCGCGCCGCCGTCACGGTCTTAGGAGGCATAGTGCGGCGCGGAACGGCCCTGTCCGTCGATGAAATGGGGAACTCGCTCCACCCGGACCGGTTGGATTCGCCTTTCCAGGAAAGGACAGACGCCATGGCACAGGACCGTTCCAACCAGCCGGTCAATCCCCGGGGCCTGCAGATCCCAGGCGACCCCAGCAGCACGGGCGGCCCCGCGCCGAACGCCGACCCGCGCCGCTCCGACGACGCGCCGACCGGCATCTCCGAACGTCTTCAGGCCGAAAAGGAAGGCCGCCACCCGAAAACGACGACGCCGGATGGCAAGCCTTACGCCGATACGATGGACCCCGACGAGCATGAGAAGGGCAGCGCCACCATCGGCACGCCGGGCGGCGCGGTCTAACGACGCTTTCGACGGCCGCGCCCGCCGGTCAGTTGACCACCCGCCAGCTTCCGTCCGGCTGGCGGCAGGCGGTGCCATAACCGGGCTGCGCGAGGCCGCCGACCATCACCGTCGTCTGGTACTCCCGGCAGAGCTGGCCGTTGCGGGCCGTGTAGGCCGGGCCGGTCGGGGTGGCGGCGATGGGGGCCGGCGCGGGCTCGGTGAAGACGACCGCGGGCGGCGGGGCTGGAATGGGCGCCGGCTGCACGTAAACCACCGGCGGCGGGGGCGGCACCACATAGACCGGCGGGCCGTAGACCGGATGCCCGTAGGCCGGATGCGGATAGCCGTGGAAATGCCGGTAGGGCGGCGGATGGTCGGGATAGACCGGCCCGCCGAAGGACAGGAACACCGACGACCGTGCCTGCGCCGGCCCGGACGGGACCGTCAGCCCGACCGCCAGCGCCAGACCGAACACCACGCCACCGCAGACCGCACCGACGCGCCCGGACATGGGACCGCACTCCCGCAGGAAATCCGGAACAGATATAGTCCTAAAGCTTGAGCCCCGCCACACCGTCGAGAATGGCGCCATCCGACAGGGCGCGACGCTCCAGCTTCGCCCCGAACATGCGGGCGTTGGTCAGGTCCGTCTTCGTCAGGTCGCAGCCGGCCAGATTGGCGAAGGACAGGTCGGCGCCCGCGAAATTCACCTCGCGCAGGCAGGCGCCGCGCAGGTCGGCGTAGCGCAGCCGCGCGCCCGACAGGTCGGATTGCATCGACCGCTTCTCGTCGAAGTAGAGGGGGCGCAGGTTGGCCTTGCGCAGGTCGGCGTTGTTCAGCTTGGCGAGCCGCAGGTTCACGCCGCGCAGGTCGCCGCCCACCAGCTTGGCGAGCCGCAGATCGCCCTTCTCCAGGACCGCCGCCTGAAGCTGGACGTTGGTCAGGTCCAGCCCATACAGGGTCGCCCCGACCGCCCGCAGCATGGTCAGGCAGGTGTGGGCCAGCGACGGGGCGTGCCGCAGGTCGAAGCCCGACAGGTCGAGCGCCATTCCTTCCGCCCCGCTGGACCCGACCCAGCGGATGTGATCGTGCAGAAGCTCATCGAGCGGGCGTCCGAGTTCGGCGACGACGCGGCCGACGGGATCGTCGGTGAGGGCGTCCTCCATGTCGGCGTCGGCCAGTTCCGTCATGACCATGGTGGCACCGGTCAGCACCGCGCCGCGCAGGCAGGCGCCGCGCAGGTCGGCCCCCGACAGGTCCGCCCCTTCCAGGTTCGATCCGGTGAAGTTGGCCCCGCGCATGGTGGCGCGCACCATCTTGCACCCGCGCATCAGCGCATCGGTGAAGTCGGTGTGGATCGCCATGGCCCCGGACAACCGGGCGTTGGTCAGGTTGGCGCCGGACAGGTCCGCTCCCGACGCCTCCGTCGGCTGGGATTCCACCTTGATGATGCGCAGGCTGCCGTCGCGGTCCTTTTCCGCCAGCGAGCCGTCGCGCAGGTCCGCCTCGAACAGGTTGGCGCCGATCAGGATGGAGCCGCGCAGGCAGGCGCCGCGGAGGTCCGCCTTGATGAGGCTGGCGTTTTCCAGGTTGGCCAGCCGCAGGTCGGTGGCGAACATCGACGCGCAGTCCAGCCGCGCCCCGGCCAGATTGGCGCCGCGCAGGCTGGCCCCGACGAAGTCGGCGTGCGCGAGGTCACGCCCTGCGAGGTCCAGCCCGTTCAGGTCGAAAAAGGACAACGTCGCCCGCGCCCCGCCGATGCGGGCGTTCCGGAACATCTCGTGCCGGCGCACCACCGCGTCGAGCTGGACCTGATCCAGACGGGTGAGAGGACGCTGCTGCATGGCCGTGTTCGCCTCCGATCACGGTTTCAGAGTACCATTTGCGGCCTTCACGAATGATTAATACGGCGCTCGACAGGAGGGTCTTCCTGTCGAGGAAAGCGCTTTCCTGCCGTCACGCGGCGGACGACTGGCTTTGGCGGAGCGGCTGGCGTTCCGTGCCCAGGGCGTTCAGCGCGTCGCGCAGCACGTCGGGGGTGACGGGTTTGTGCAGCAGGCGGCAGCCGGCGGCCACCGCCTCGCGGATGCGTTCGGGAGCGGTGTCGCCGGTCAGGATGATGCCGGGAATGGGCCGTCCTTCCTGCTCCGCCGCGCGGGTGACCGTCTCCGCCCCGGTCAGCGGACCCGGCAGGCGGAAATCCGACAGGATCACGTCCGGACAGCGCGGCGCCGCGCGCAGCGTCGCCAGCGCCGCCGGCCCGTCCGCCGCCACCAGAACGTCGTGTCCCCAGCTTTCCAGAAGGAGTTGCATCCCGGCGCTTTGCACCGGGTCGTCCTCCACGATCAGGATCAGGCGGGTGGAAAGACCCTCCGCCCGCCCGACGGGAGTCGGGGTTACCGTGTCCGTCCGCGATTCGCTGGCCGCCAGCGGGACCATGATCGAGAAGACGGACCCCTGGCCAGGGCGCGAGCGGACCTCCACCGCGTGGCCCAACAGCGCGGCCTTGCGGCGCACCTTGGGGAGCCCCAGCCCCAGGCCGCGGCGACGGTCGCGCTCCGGGTTGCCCAACTGCACGAAGTCTTCGAAAATGGCGTCCAGATGCTCCGCCGCGATGCCGGGGCCGGTGTCCCACACTTCGATGCGCAGCCATTGGCCGCGCCGCCGGCAGCCGACCACCACACCGCCCGCCGGGGTGTAGGCGATGGCGTTGCGCAGCAGGTCGCACAGCATCCGCGTCAGCAGGGTGGCGTCGGTGCGCACCATGGCGGCGCAGCCGCGCACCCGCAAATCCAGATGCTTGTCCGCGGCCAGCCCCCGGAATTCCGCCGCCACGCCGTCCAGGACGGTGGCGACCGACACGTCGGCGATGTTCGGGCGAACGACGCCGGCGTCGAGCGTGGCAACCTCCAGCAGCGCGTGCAGCAGCTTCTCTCCGCTGTCCAGCGCCTCGCCCATCTTCTCGGCGATGGAGCGCTCGCGCGGTTCCTTCAGCCGTTCCATCAGCAGATGGTGGAACAGGCGCAGCGCCTGGAAGGGCTGACGCAGGTCGTGGTTGGCCGCCGACAGGAAGCGGGCCTTGGCCTGGTTGGCCCGCTCCTTCTCGGCCAGGGCGCGGACGAGCTTCTGGTTGAGGGAGCGCAGGTCGGCGGTGCGCTCCTCCACCCGCTGCTCCAGCCGGGCGTTGGCGTCGCGCAGGGCGTCGCGGGCCGCCGCCTCGCGCCGCAGGCTGGCCCACCCCAGCGCGGCCAGCCCGAACAGCGCGACGACGCTGACGCCAACCATCATGAAGCCGTGCTGCAGGCGGCTGCTCCACGGCTCCAGAGCGACGCTGCGCGGCAGGGCGACCGCCGCGATCGCCGGGAAATCGCGCATCCGCTTCAGGCCGATGACCACGCCCTCCCCGCCGATGCTCCAGTCGCCGTCGCCGCTCTCCGCCCCCGGCTCCAGCGCGGGAAGCGGGCCGATCCCGGCACCGGCGCCCCCAACGCCGGCCAGCCGCGTGCCGTCCAAACGGAACAGCCCGGCGACGCTGTGCCGGCCGTCGCCAAAAACGTCGAGCACCGTGTGCAGACTGGAGGAGGGAAGCGCCAGCAGGACCACCCCCTCCAGGGCACCTTCGCGCCCCAGGATGCGGCGGACCATCAGGATGGCATCCAGCCCGTCGACCTGCCCGTGCAAAAGTTCGACACCGCGAACCGCCCCTTGGAAAAGGCTGGCGGTGCCGCCGTCGGGGTGGATCGAAGGGCCGAACACCGTCCGGCCGCCGGCATCCATGATGGACAGCGCGCCGAACCGCGACGCCGCCAGCGCCTCGCCCAGAGCGCGGTCGGCGAGCGACGCGAACCCGCCCTCCTCCAGACGGTCGGCCACCCGCGCCAGGGCGGCGGAGCCACCGTCCAGAACCGCATCGGCGTGCCCTTCGAGAAAAGCGGCGGCCTGCCGGGTGCCGCGTTCGGCCCGGTCGAGCGTGCTGACGTAATCGACCAGCGACAGCCCACCCCAAGCCACACCGCCGAGCAGCGTCATCACCAGGACGATGGCTGCCAGGATGGCCTTTGAGTGGAAGTTCAGCAGGGCGTTGACCGAGAGCCGGATCATGGGCGGGGGCGTCTTGGTAAAGCGGGGCGGGGACGGTCTTGCCGGTCCGCCGGATGCACGATGCCGCGGGGCACCGGCGAAGCCTGTGCCTGTGGCGATGATCGATGTGTGGGAAGCAAATTCAATGGTTCGCGGGTTGTCGGACAGCAAATCGCGCTTTGGCCGAAAAAACCGGAGAGGGATGGCCGCCGGACCTGCCCTTCATTGATCTCTCCGCGTCTTCAGCCCTGAAGACCCGGTGATGGCATGGAAAGGCGAAAGTTGTCATTTGCGTCACACCCGCTTCATCGGCCCTTTATCGAAAAGCTCCCGGACACTCCCCAGAAGTTTATTTGCCTTTATTGTCTGGAACCGATGATAGCATGCTATAGATATCGGCGCGACTCGCCATGACGACTATGACCATGCTCATACCGAACCCACTCTTTGGGTGAGGGGGCACGAATTGGTTCGGTCATGAGTTGAAGCCCCGGCAAACATCGGAAATTGCGCCGATGACGGGATCACCGGGACGGTTCGCGCGTTCCTGTGCTGCTTCATGCCGCAACGCGCCCACACGAGGTTCAACCGTGAAGAAGCCGCCGTTCGCTCCTAAGGTTTTCCGCCAGTCCCGCATCCGGGAAGGTCTTCCCTACCCTCTCGGCGCCACATGGGACGGGCTGGGCGTCAACTTCGCGCTGTTTTCCGCCAACGCCACCAAGGTGGAGCTGTGCCTGTTCGACCAGGACGGACGCCGCGAGCTGGAACGGATCGAGCTGCCCGAATACACCGACGAGGTGTGGCATGGCTATCTGCCGGACGCCCGGCCGGGCACCGTCTACGGTTACCGCGTGCATGGGCCCTACGAGCCCAAGGCCGGCCACCGCTTCAACCCGAACAAGCTGCTGCTCGACCCCTACGCCAAGCACATGGTCGGGCCGTTGCGCTGGTCGGACGCGCATTTCGGCTACCGCGTCGGCTCGCCGCGCGGCGACCTGTCCTTCGATCGGCGCGACAGCGCCCCCGGCATGCCGAAATGCGTGGTGATCGACCCGGCCTTCACCTGGGGCCACGACCGCCACCCGGCGATTCCCTGGGAGAAGTCGATCTTCTACGAGACCCATGTGCGCGGCTACACCATGCGGCACCCGGCGGTGCCCCCGCAGTACCGCGGCACCTTCGCCGGCCTCGCCCAGCAGGAGGTGGTGGAGTACATCCGCTCGCTGGGCGTCACGGCGGTGGAGCTTCTGCCGGTCCATGCCTTCGTCGACGACCGCTATCTGCTGGAAAAGGGGCTGCGCAACTACTGGGGCTACAACAGCATCTCCTTCTTCGCGCCCGACCCGCGCTACTTGGCGACCGGCGCGATCCACGAGTTCAAGGAGATGGTCGCCCGCCTGCACGACGCCGGGATCGAGGTGATCCTCGACGTCGTCTACAACCACACCGCCGAAGGCAACGAGATGGGGCCGACGCTGTCCTTCAAGGGCATCGACAACGCCTCCTACTACCGGCTGGCGCCGGACCCGCGCTACTACATCAACGACACCGGCACGGGCAACACGCTGAACCTCGTGCATTCGCGCGTCCTTCAGATGGTCACCGATTCCTTGCGCTACTGGGTGACCGAGATGCATGTCGACGGCTTCCGCTTCGATCTCGCCACCATCCTGGCGCGGGAGACCTACGGCTTCGACCACAGCGGCGGCTTCCTCGACGCCTGCCGGCAGGATCCGGTGCTGTCGCGCGTCAAGCTGATCGCCGAGCCGTGGGACTGCGGCCCCGGCGGCTATCAGGTCGGGGGCTTCCCGCCGGGCTGGGCGGAGTGGAACGACAAGTTCCGCGACACCGTGCGCTCCTATTGGAAGGGCGACGAGGGCAAGCTGCCCGAGCTGGCGACCCGCATGGCCGCCTCGGCCGACGTGTTCAACCGGCGTGGGCGCAAGCCCTGGGCCAGCGTGAACTTCGTCACCGCCCACGACGGCTTCACGCTGCACGACCTCGTCTCCTACAACGACAAGCACAACGACGCGAACGGCGAGGACAACCGCGACGGCCATTCGCACAACATCTCCTGGAACCACGGGGCGGAGGGTCCGACCGACGATCCGGAGATCAACGCCCTGCGCTTCCGCCAGATGCGCAACCTGCTGGCCACGCTGCTGCTGTCCCAGGGCACGCCGATGATCCTGGCCGGCGACGAGTTCGCCCGCAGCCAGAACGGCAACAACAACGCCTATTGCCAGGACAACGAGATCAGCTGGATCGACTGGGAGGGCGTCAGCGACGAGGGCTGGGCGCTGACCGACTTCGTCCGCCACCTGATCGGGCTGCGGCAGAGCCATCCGCTGCTGCGCCGCGGACGCTTCTTCACCGGCGCCTACAACCCTGACCTCGAGGTGAAGGATCTCACCTGGATCACCCCCGCCGGCGAGGAGAAGACGACCGAGCAGTGGCAGGACCCCATGGCACGCTGCCTGGGCATGCTTCTCGACGGGCGGGCGCAGGCCACCGGCATCAAGAAGGTGGCGTCCGACGCCACGCTGCTGCTCATCATCAACGCCTACCACGACGTGGTGCCCTTCAAGCTGCCAGAGGTCGCCGGCGGCAGCCGCTGGCTGACCCTGGTGGACACCACGGAGCCGGACCGGCTTGAGGTCGCCACCGCCCAGACCGGCGACGAGATCCCGGTCAACGGGCGTTCCCTGCTGCTGTTCGAGCTGATGCCCGACCGCCGCTCCGACATCGGGCTGAAGGCCGCCGCGCGGGCTCTGCGCGCCGCCTCCGGGCCGGGCGAACCGGTGGCGGCCATCACGCCGGACAGCATCGCGTCGGGCGCCAGTCCCGCCGAGACGGTGCAGCAACCGGGCGAGTGATCGCCGGTCCGCATGGGCCGTGGAGAACGAACGGTGCGGCAGGACGCCGCACCGTTCTTCGGGCCTTTTATATACAATTTTAGGCAAATAAGCGATATCAAGGCGACAGACTGTTCGCCTCGGTCCATTGCTTGTGTCCGCAACGCCGCAATGACCCCGTTCCCGCGCTTTGGAACGAGGGACAGCCGCAACGATTCCAGGGAGGCTGGGCATGTGTCATGGCGACTACATCCGATTCCTGGTCGCCACCGAGGCCGACCCGGCCCTGCGCGCGGCGCTGCGGCGGGCGTCGCGCGGCTTGCTGACCCTGGGAGATCTGGTGGATTTCGCCGCCGGTCACGGCTACCGCTTCACCGAGGCGGACATTCCCCTGGCCGTGGGCCAACCCGCCGGCTGTGGAACCGACTGAGCACGGGCGGTGCGGTCACGGCGGCGGCGCGGTGGTGCTGCAACTGCCGCGGATCGTCAGCATGATCCCGTCGTCGGACGGAAAGATGTCCTTGTCGGCGTCGCGCGGAATGGGAATTTTCTGACGGCGGCAGAAAAGCAGGAGGATGCCGAGCGTCTTGCTGGGCATGAAGGCGACGTCCCGCACCTTCGCGGCCCCCTGCTGCACCATGACCACCACGCCCCCGTCCGATTTCGGAACGACGGAGGCGATCAGGCCGAACGGAAGATCGGTCTGATTCGGCACCTTCTGATACCAGGCGAAGGCTTTCTTGAGGGCCGAGTTCGTGAAGACAAGGTGACGGGTTTCGAAGATCATTCCGGACCAGTTTCAGGCCCGGCCGCCCTCCAGCTCCGGGTTCAACCGGAACGTGATCGCACGCCCCAGTTTGGAATCCCGCAGAAGGATCTGCTTGGTTTCCAGCAGCTTGATGGCCCGGTTGACGTTGGGCCGCTGCATGCCGAGCGCATCAGCCAGTTCGGACTGGAGCACCGGCACGGGACGGTCGAAATGGAGCCGCCGGCTCAGATAGGTGAACACACGAAGCGCCTCCAGGGTGATGTCCCGATCGGTCGAAACGGTCCTGGAGAGGAGGTCATGATGCTGCATGGCGGCCTCGGAACGCAAGTTGGCTCGGCGTCGCAGTCCGGCTGCGCAGGCACCGGACGGATAATTTCGCTTGCTCCGCAGGTTACCCCGCCTTTGTTGTCCGAATGTGTCGCGCGTGTTTCCAAATTGACACAAAGCCACGCCATTTGTGACGCCCCGGCCGGAACCCTTCCCCACGCCCTCCCGTTCCCGGAGAGAGGCACCGTCACGTCAGGAGGAGGGACCATGCATCGGCTCGTGCTGCTGCGGCACGGTCAGAGCGTCTGGAACCGCTCGGATCTGTTCACCGGCTGGACCGACGTCGATCTGACCGAACAAGGGGTGGCCGAAACGCGCCACGCCGCCGGGCTGTTGAAGCAGGCCGGATTCGATTTCGACGTGGCCTTCACCTCCGTCCTGAAGCGGGCGATCAAGACGCTCGACATCGTGCTGGAGGAGATGGACCGGATGTGGCTGCCGGTGCACAAGCACTGGCGCCTGAACGAGCGCCATTACGGCGCGCTCCAGGGGCTGAACAAGACGGAGACGGCGGCCCGCCACGGCGCCGATCAGGTCTTCCTGTGGCGGCGGAGCTGGGACGTCCCGCCCCCGCCGGTCGAGCCCGAGGACCCGTGCTCCGCGGTGTCGGACCGGCGCTACGCCGGGATCGGCCGCGCGAACCTGCCCCGCGGCGAAAGCCTGAAGGACACCACGGAGCGGGTGATCCCCTTCTGGGAGGAGGGCATCTGCCCGGCCCTGCGGATCGGCGCGCGGGTGCTGGTGTCGGCCCACGGCAACAGCTTGCGCGGCCTCGTCAAGCATCTCGACAAGGTGCCCGACCAGGACATCCCGTTGTTCGAGATCCCGACCAGCCGTCCGCTGGTCTACGAGCTGGGCGCCGATCTGGTGCCGCTGCGCCGCTACTTCCTGACCGAAGGCGGCGGAACCGAGGAAATCACCTGGACCCGCCGGGACGACACCGGTCCGAGCGGCGTCGTGGCGGCGTAACTGAACGATCCCTCTCCCGCCCCGGGAGAGGGAACGAACTCATCCCCCCGCGGGCCGTCGCCCCCGATGCCCCGCCCCGCCCTTGCCGCGCTTGCGGCCCGGCAGCGGGTGGTGGAACGGCGGGTGGCCGCCCTCCGCCGGAGCCGCGCCCCTGTCCGGGCCACGCGCCCCGTCCGGACGGCGTCCACGCCGCTCGCCCTGCCGCTCCTCGACACGCCCGGCGTAGCAGTTGTCGCAGACCCGGAAACGGTGGTTCGCCTTCAGCCGCGTGCCGCAGACCGGACAGGCCCGAGCCAGCGAGCGTTCGGCCAGGGTCCGCTCGATGAAGGCGTTCAGCATGGCGCGGCGCTCCTGGCACAGGTCCATGTCCGGATAGGCGTCGGGAAAGCGGTAGGCCAGCCACGCGTAGGCGGTCAGCTCCTTCACCGCACGCTCCGCCTTCTCCAGCTCCACGTCGGTGCCGACGCGGTGGTGGAATCGTTCGGCGGCGTCGGGGGCGGAATTGCGTATCCCCTTGCCCTGGTTGGTCGCCCACAGCGCCAGCAGGCGCAGGTTGTTCTGGTCGCGCACGTCGATGGGGCAGCGCGCCAGCATGTCGCGCACCGCCAGGGGCAGCTTCGCCCGGTCCACCGCGGCGGCGGCCTGGATGCGCTGCTCCAGGTCGGTCATGCGGAAGGTCTGGTTGGCGCGCAACAGCTCCTGCCCCGCCGTGCGCAGCACCTTGGCGAGGCTGTCGGTGTCCAGCTCCCGCGCGATGGCCTCGACATGGGTCAGGTTGGGGCTGATCCAGGCCCGCGGGTCCTCCGGCGGGACCGGCGGGGTGGTCAGCGCCCGGCGCACCGGGTTGATGTTCTCCCCTTCCAGCACCGCGACGCGGCCTTCCTCGTGCATGCCGAAGCGCCCGGCCCGCCCGCCGATCTGGCGGATCTCGGAGGAGTTCAGCTCGCGCTCCTCCCGCCCGTCGTACTTGCGGGTGGTCGACAGGACGACGCGGGCGACCGGCAAATTCAGGCCCATGCCAATGGCGTCGGTCGCCACCAGCACGTCCGCCGTGCCGTCGCGGAAGCGCCGCGCCTCGGCCCGCCGCACCTCCGGCGACAGGGCGCCGTAGATGACCGCCACCGTGTGGTCGCGGGCCAGCAGCTCGCGCCGCAGCCCCATCACGTCCTTGCGCGAGAAGGCGATCACCGCGTCGCCGCGGCGGACATTCTCCAGCGGCACCCGCTCCTCCTGCACGCGCAGCGGCGACTTGCGGGTGAATTCCACGACCTCCAGCTCCTCCCCCAGAGCGGTGGCGAGGCGCTGGACGTAGGGGATGGCGTCGGCGGAGCCGGTCATCAGGATTTCCGGGGCGGCCACGCCGGCCACCGCCTGGGTCCAGGCCCAGCCGCGGTCGGGATCGCCGATCATCTGGATCTCGTCGATGACGCAGGCGCCCCACACCTTCGAGGTGTTGACCATCTCAATGGTCGAGGAGGTGAAGGAGGCGCCGGGCCGCACGTCGCGCTCCTCGCCGGTCACCAGGCTGCACGGGCGCCCGCGCGTCTCAAGCGCCTCCTGCCCTTCCAGCGCCAGCAGGCGCAGCGGGGCGAGGTAGCAGCCGCTCTGCGCCTCGGCCAGCCGGTCCATGGCGGCGTGGGTCTTGCCGGAGTTGGTCGGGCCGACGAACAGCCGCAGCTTGCGCACCATGGCGCGGGCCGTGGCGAAGCTGTCCAGATAGACGCCGAGGCCGGAGGCGTTCTCCAGCCGCTCCCGCCGGACCTTCAAGCCGGCGCGGGCGGCGGCGGTGGAAAAGGCCTCCTCCAGCGCGTCCAGCAGGGTCTGCAGACGCGGGATGCGCCCGCCGAAGCCGATCACCCGGCCCAGCTCGTCGGCGAAGCCCTTGGGCCGCCACGCCTCGCCGAAGCCATTGGCGCGCTGCGCCATCGAGGCGAACCAGCCGTCCACCCGACCGCGCGCCTTCTCGATGGCGGCGGAGGACAAACAGGCCGCCTTGACCCGCTTGCCCAGCGTCTTCGCCTGGGGACGGCCGAAGCCCTCCTCCGCGGTCATCAGGCCCCACAGCTCCGCCTCGATGTCGGGCAGAGGGCCGAGCGCCACGCGGAAGCGCAGCTTCAGCTTCCGGTCGGTTCCGGGAACGACCACCTCATGGACGACGGCGACCGACCAGCGGGCCGGGGTGCTGTCGGCGTCCACCTCGATCCCGTCGCCGCGCACCACCGCGGCGATGGCGCGCAGCGCGTCGCGGCGGTCGAATTCGTCGGCCGTGCCTGGGGCCGTGCCGGGTTGGCGGGGAGTGGTCTCGTCGTTGCTCATGGACTGGTCTTCTTCCGTCGCCGGCCCCGGAGAGATCGGCCTGTGGATTCAAGAGGCTGGCGGTCTGATGGGGGCTCTGCCGGGCCTGAAACAGTGCCGCGCCGCGGGGCGGACGCCCACCCCCTCTTCTGCACACCGGCGCCCCACGGGCGTACCTATATGGTCGGAGCCATAGGATAGGGCAAGCCGATTCAGGGGTTTCTCCGGCGTGGCCGGGCTAATTCGCCTGAACTTTCCCCTCTCCCATCCCACCGCTGCGAAAAAGGGGCGGTGCCGGCCACATCATTCCCTGTTGTCCGGCGGTCGTGTCGAAAGGGGTACCCGGTAACGTGCTTACCGCCTGCCACCAATCGAAAGTGTTAGCAAGCAATATCGTCTTACTGCACCGCAAACCGTCGGGCATCATCGTTGCAGAGACAACGTAACCGTCGTCGCTTCGCAGATTTGGTTAGGAGATGTGCATGCCGACCCCTCGTGACGTCCTGGCACTGATCGAGAGAATACGGTGTATTTCTTGCGAGGACGAGCGCCATGCATTGATAAAGACATTGTCAGCCGTCGAGCGTCCGACCATCCTGTCGTTCCTCAACGCTCACGGCGTGAACCTCTGCGCGGGGTCCTCCGCCGCGTGGTCGGTTTTCCGCGCCTCCGACGTCCTGTTGCGGGACGGGGTGGCGCTGGAGATGGCCCTGCCGTGGCTCGACCAGCCGGTCGGGTTGAACATGAACGGCACCGACTTCATCCCGCTTCTCCTCCGCCAGCTGTCGCCCCGTCGGGTCGCCGTCTACGGCACCGCGGCGCCCTGGCTGGACGAGGGGATCGAGCGGCTAAAGGAGCGGACCCCGCACGACTATGTCGATGCCCAGCACGGGTTCCATTCCGTGGAGCATTACATCGCCCGTGCGCGGGAGCTTCAGCCCGACGTCATCATCCTGGCCATGGGCATGCCCCGCCAGGAGGAGGTCGCGGTGCAGCTCAAGCGCGCGCTGGACCATAAGGTGCTGATCGTCAACGGCGGCGCCATCATCGATTTCCTCGCCGGGCGCTTCACCCGGGCCCCCGCCGCCGTCCAGCGCATCGGGCTGGAATGGGCGTTCCGGCTGGTCCAGGAGCCCCGCCGCCTGTTTCGCCGCTATTGCGTCGGCGCTTTCGGCTTCGCCCACACCGTCATGCTTATGCGCCGTGCCGCCATGCGTTCGTCCAGCGCCCCAGCACCAGCGCCCATGCATAAGGAGCTTTGAGACGTGGAAAATCTGCCCCAAGTCAATCATGGCGGCCATCACGGCGGTCCGCCGGCTCCGGTTCCGGCATGGCCCGCCGCCCCTGGCCCGTCCCGGCGCAGCGAGTTCGAATCCCAGACCCCGTCCATGGGTCCCGACTTCCGCTTCATCCTGCGCGTGCTGGGCAGCCACAAGTGGCTGATCGCGGCCATCGTGGTGGTGCTGACCGGCCTGTCGGCTCTGGGCGTCTCCACGCTCAAGGACCAGTACACCTCCGAAGCCCTTCTGCTGGTCGACAACCGGCAGGTCCGCGTCGTCCGCGAGGTCGAGCAGGTGGTGGGCGCGATCCCCACCGAGGACGCTGCGATCCTGAGCGAGATCGAGATCCTGAAGTCGCCGCAGGTTCTGAACCAGGTGGTGAACGATCTCCAGCTCGCCCAGCATCCGGAATTCAACCCGCCGGCGCAGGAGGACGAGACGCTCCCGCTCGTCGAGCGCGCGGTGGCCTACGGCCGCGATGTCGCCGGGCGCTTCTGGGAGGGCAATCCGCCGGCCCCGGTCGCCTGGCTGCTGAGCCACGGTGACGAGGTGGCGCAGGACATCCGGGCGCGCGAGGCGCACGCGGCGCTGGGCAACGACCAGATCATCGCGCGCATCCACCGCAAGCTGGACGTCGCCATCGTCGGCCGGTCGCGCGTGATCCAGGTGCGCTTCACCTCCAAGGAGCCGCAGCTCAGCCGCGACGTGGTGGACGGCATCGTCCGCCGCTACATGGAAACCCGCCAGCAGATGGACCGCGACCTGTCGACCAGCGCGATCTCCTGGCTGCAGGACCGCATCGTCCTGCTGCGCAAGGAGGTGGCCGAGGCCGACGCCAAGGTCGAGGAGGCCCGCGTCAAGGGCGGCCTGCTGAAGGGCGGCACCGGCCTGATGGCCCAGAACGAGCTTGAGCAGACCCGCCTGCGCCTGAGCGAGGCGTCGGCCATCCGCGCCCGCTCGGTCGCCCAGGCCGACACGCTGGAGCGCAACCTGAAGGCCGGCAACTGGAACGCCATCGGCGGCAGCATCGCCTCCCCGGTCGTCGCCCAGCTCCGCGCCACGGTCGCCGCCATCTCCACGGAAATGGCCCAGCTCTCCCGCCAGTACGGGCCGAAGCACCCGCGCATCGTCGAGCTTCAGGGCCGCCTGAACGAGGCCAACTCCTCGCTCCAGCAGGAAATCCGCCGCGAGATCAACGGCGTCCGCGAGGCCGCCCAGGTCGCGGTCGAGCAGGAGACCGCGCTCCGCTCCATGATCACCCGCATGGAGGGCAGCTACGCCACCATGCAGGAGCAGGCCATCCCGCTGCGCACCCTGGAGTCCGAGGCGACCGCCAAGCGCCAGCTTCTCGACAGCCTGCTGGGCCGTCTGGAAGAGGTCGAGGCCCAGAAGGACAGCCGCGCCTTCCCGGCCGCCGTCAAGCTGGTCTCCGCGCCGCAGGTGCCGCACGAGCCGTCGGGTCCCCTCCGCATCCTCCTGCTGCTGGCCGGCTTCGTCGCCGCCCTCGCTCTGGCCATCTTCAGCGTCTTCGGTCTGGAGCTTCTCCAGCGCCGCATCCACACCCCGGACGCCGTGCGCCGCATCCTGGGCGTCGGCACCGTCCACATCGTGCCGCACCACAGCGACCGCGGGGCCAAGGGCCGGCTCTACAAGATCTTCCAGCGCCACCCCTTCTCGCTGTTCAGCGAATCCCTGCGCGCCCTGTTCCGCAACCATCTGTCGGATCTCGGTCCGGTCGGCGCTCTGGCGGTGACCTCGGCCCGCCCGCAGGACGGCAAGACCTCGCTGACGCTCGCCGTCGCCCAGGTCGCCAGCCAGGCCGGTCGCCGGGTGGTTGTGGTGGACACCGACTTCCGCCGCTCCCGCATGGAAGGGCTGTTCGACCTGTCCACCAAGAAGGGCCTGTCGGACTGGATCGCCGGTGACGCCACGCTCGACGAGATCGTCCACACCTCCGACGACGTGCCCTTCGCCATGGTTCCGGCGGGCAAGCTGAACCCGATGACGCTGGACCGCTTCAACGTCGATAGCCTGGTTCAGCTGATGGCCGGCCTGTCGCCCAGCTTCGATCTGGTGGTGTTCGACACCGCCCCGGCGCTGGCCGTGTCGGACGCCCGCATCGTCTGCGGCGCCGCCTCCAAGGTTCTGTTCGTCACCCGCTGGGGCCACACCACGGCGAGCGACCTCGACGCGGTGGCCGACCTGGGGCCGATCGACCACAGCAAGTTCGTCTGCGTGATGACCGACGTGAACCTGAAGAAGGCCGCGAGCAAGGGCTACCAGGGTCCGTACAACAGCTACGTCGCCACGCGGAAATACTACGGCGACCAGACCCTGCGCGCCGCGCCGTAAGCGACGCCTGCTTCACCTTTGTCCGCATAGCCCTCTCCCCTCCGGGGAGAGGGTGGCCCGGAGGGCCGGTGAGGGGGTTGCGCTTGTGGGGGACGTCCCGACACGCGCACCCCCCTCACCCTGACCCTCTCCCCAGGGGGGAGAGGGAATTCTCATTTCCTCTCAAACCACACGAGGCCCGACGCCCATGGCCCAGACCTCGCCAAAAACCACCTCGCCGAAAGCATTCTCCTTCACGCGCCGCGACGCGCTGCGTGCCGCCGCCGTGGCCGCGGTGCTGGCGAGCTGCAAGGCCGCCGCCGGCCCCGCCGTCGCCGAAGCGGCGTCCGCCGCCATGCCGAACCCCTCCCTGCGCGACGCCTGCCGGGCCGCCGGCATCCTCCACGGCGCCGCCCGCGACCATCTGATCGAGCCGGAAGACCCCATGCTCGACACGCTGATGGCGCGGGAATGCGACGTGGTGACGCCCGAGAACGGCGGCAAATGGGCCGTCTTCCAGCCGCAGGAGGGCAACTTCGACTGGGGCCGCTTCGACGCCGGGGTGGAGCTGGCCCGCCGCATCGGCGCCAAGCCCAACTGGCACTGCGCCCTGTGGCAGCACATGGGCATGCCCGATTACATGACGCTGCCGGCCAGCCGCCAACGCGCGCTGGGCATCGCGGAGAGCGCCTATTTCTCGGCCGACGGCACGCTGTCCGAGGACAATTACTGGCCGCGCTTCACGGCCATGGTCGCGGCGGTCAAGCAGCGCTACGGCGACAGCTTCTACCGCATCGACGTGATGAACGAGGCCTTCTTCTGGGAGACCGAGCGCAGCCATCCGCAGGAGCAGGACCGATACGGCTTCCGCAAGGGCATGTGGTGGGTGGTGGCGGGCGGCGCCAAGGGGCCGGAGTGGCTCGACCCCTTCTTCCACCACATCCGCAAGGAATTCCCCTCTGCCAAACTGGTCATCAACGAGTTCGGCATCGAGATCGACGAGGGCTGGCAGCAGCGCAAGCGCGCCTATTTCCAGAGCTGGCTGACCGACGCGGTCAAGCGCGGCGTGCCGATCGACGGTGTCGGGCTGCAAAGCCACCTGATGGCCGGCAAGCCCTACGACCGCGAGGGCATGAAGGGCTTCCTGCGGACCATGGACCGGCTGGGCCTGCCCATCCACGTCACCGAGTTCGACGTGAACGAGAAGCATCTGCCGCGCTCCTGGTCACGGGCGGAGAAGGACCGCGCCATGGCCTTCCTGGCCGGGCAGTATCTGGGCGACATCGCCGGCAACGCCCGGCTGGCCGAGCTGTGCTGGTGGCACCTGCGCTCCGACCTGAACTACATCGCGCGGGAAATGCCGGAGCTGAAGCCCCACCCCTCCCCCTACGACGCGGCGTCGCGCCCGCTGCCGCTGTACGAGGCGTCGGTGCAGGCGTTGCGCGGGCGCAGCCGGTCTGGGTGAGTCCGGTCGGGAGCCACTGCGGTACCCCTTCCGACCCAGCTACCCCGCCCGATCGCGCGGCCCGCTCCGCCGTCCGCGCCTGTAAGGATTTCCGACAGCGCCCTTAGATTAGCGGAACAGCGGCGTTTCTCCCAACGAGGTGATCTGTGGACACGTTGACGTCGGATGAGCTGGTCGCCCGCTACAAGCGGAAGTTCGGTCTGGCCCCGAACTACCCCCTCAGCGAAACCATGGTCCGCCAGCATTGGGACCTGGAACGCCAGCTCGCCCGCGAGCTTCTGGACTCCCGCCGCGAAGAGCGCTGGACGGTGTTCGAGCGGAACTACACCACCCTCTACAGCGAATGCCCCTGGCTGAACGACGCGGTGGACACGGCGGCGCAGAACGACGAGCTGGACTTCCGCCACTTCCTGACGCTGCTCAAGGGGGCGCGGGACGTCTACGAGGTCGGGTCGGGCAAGGGGCGGCTTCTGAGCTATCTGGCCCGACACGGTCACCGCTGCGTCGCCACCGAAATCACCCGCGAGCGCGGAGAGCGCTGGACGGACGAGCGATCCAACGTGACGTGGCGCTGCTGCGACGGCGTCAACCTCGCCGAGTTCGAGCCGCGCGGCCATTACGACGCCGTCGTCTCCACCCACGTCATCGAGCATCTCCACCCCGAGGACGTGTCCGTGCATCTGTCCAACGTGCACGCCATCCTGAAGCCGGGCGGCCGCTACGTGCTCAGCATGCCGCACAAGCACGCCGGGCCGATGGACCTGTCGGAGGTCTTCGGGCTGGACGAACCGATCTGCATGCATCTGCGCGAATACACCTGGGCGGAGACCGAGCGCGCGCTGCGCGAGGCCGGCTTCACCCGGATGGAAGCCGTCTACGTCGCCCCGATGGCGGTCCGTAAGCGCCTGCCCATCCACGGCTCCGGTGCTGGCTATCTGGCCTATGTGAAGGCCGTGGAATCCGTCATGGGGGCGATGCCGTTAACCCTGCGGCGCAAGCTCGGCAAGCTCGGCCAGCTCTACCTGTTCCGGCCGGAGGTCTTCATGGTGGCTCACAAAAGTCACGAGAGCTGAGGCGGCGCGTTTCGGAAACCATTCTGTAACAAGACTTTACACTTTTCCCTCCCCGTGGCCGCAAGGCCCCACTGTGGCGCGGAAACCGCAGCAAAAGCGGTTTTTCGCGCCTCATTCTTTTCACAGCCCGCCGTGGCTTTTGAGCCGCATTTCCCTAAAATACGAAATACCTCGTTAACCAATTGGGCCTCACCTTTGCTCCACCGAAAATGGAGAGAGGTTACTTCCAATGGCAACGACCACCACGGGTCTCGTCGACACGACCTTCGTCGTCAACGCCTCGGGGCAGGCTGCCGGCGGGATCTGGCCGCAGTTCCGGCTGCTCCTGGATGGTGTGAATTTGGGCGAGGCGACGGTCGGTTCGACCAGCGCCGGCCGTTACACCTTCAAGGCCCAGGTCGCTCCGGATCAGGCCCACAAGGTTCAGATCGTCTACTTCAACGACGGCTATGTGAACGGCCAGGACCGCAACCTGCTCGTCAAGTCGCTGGAAGTGAACGGCAAGTCCGTCGCCCCCACCAGCTCGCTGGTCAGCTACGACAAGGGCGCCATCGACGGCATGGACGTGATCCCCGGCCAGGAAGGCATGTGGTGGGACGGCGCGCTCGATTTCGCGCTGACCAAGGACCACTTCCCGGTGCCGACTCCGCCGGCCCCCGCCGGCAACACCCAGGTCGTGCTGAACCTGCAGGGCAACGCCGCGGCCGGCGTCAACGCGCATTTCAACCTGCTGATCGACGGCAAGAAGGTCGGCGAGGGCATGGCCGGCACCTCGGCCAAGGATTACGCCTTCTCGATCAACGCCACGGCGGATCAGGCGCACAAGGTCCAGATCCAGTACGACAACGACGCTACGGTGAACGGCCAGGACCGCAACCTGCAGGTCAACAAGATCACCATCAACGGCAAGTCGGTCCTGCCCACCGACAGCAACGTCACCTATGACAAGGGCGCGCTCGACGGCAAGGACGTGGTCAAGGGCCAGTCCGGCATGTGGTGGAACGGCACGCTGGTGGTGGACGCCGACAAGAGCTTCTTCCCCGGCTCCTCCAACCCGACCAACCCCACCACGCCGACCACGCCGCCGGCCCCCACCCCGACGAAGCCGACCCTGTCGGTCAGTGACGTCTCGGTGACCGAGCCGACCGGCAAGACCGCCGGCATCGCGCCGGGCTTCCTTCACACCGAAGGCGGCCAGATCATGGACAGCAGCGGCAAGGCCGTGAAGCTGACCGGCGTGAACTGGTTCGGGGCCGAGGGCTACGCCTTCGCGCCGCAGGGGCTGTGGATGGACAGCTACCAGAGCCACATGAACCAGATGAAGGATCTGGGCTTCAACACCATCCGCCTGCCCTATTCCGACGCCATGCTGGACGCCGGGCGCAAGCCGACCGGCATCGACTATTCGAAGAACCCCGATCTGGTCGGCAAGACCAGCCTCGAGGTGTTCGACAAGATCATCGAGTACGCCGACAAGATCGGCATGAAGATCATCCTCGACCATCACCGCTCCGGCGACGGCGCCTCGGCCAACGAGAACGGGCTCTGGTACACCAGCCAGTACCCGGAATCGAAGATGATCGAAAACTGGAAGATGCTGGCGACCCGTTACAAGGGCAACGACGCCGTCATCGGCGCCGACCTGCACAACGAGCCGCACAACCCGGCCACCTGGGGCGACGGCGGCCCGAACGATTGGGCCCGCGCCGCGGAGCGCATCGGCAACGCCATCCAGTCGGTGAACAAGGACTGGCTGCTGATCGTCGAAGGCATCGAGACCTATCAGAACCAGTGGTACTGGTGGGGCGGCAACCTGCTGGGCGAGAAGAACTACGAGGTCAAGTTCAACACGCCGGACAAGCTGGTGTATTCGGTCCACGACTACGGCCCGTCGCTCTACATGATGGACTGGTTCAAGGACGCCAACTTCCCGAACAACATGCCGGCGAAGTGGAACCAGATGTGGGGCCACTTCATCCAGAACGACGAGACCCCGATCCTGGTCGGCGAGTTCGGCAGCCGCATGGAGACCGCCATCGACAAGGCGTGGATGCCCAAGCTGGTCCAGTACATGAACGGTGACTGGAACGGCGACGGCAAGATCGACCTCGCCGCGGGCGACCAGGGTGCGAGCTGGACCTACTGGGCCTGGAGCCCCGGTTCGGGCGACACCGGCGGCATCATGAACGACAGCTGGCAGGTGGACTACAACAAGTACAACGCCATCAAGTCCGGCCTGTACAGCAGCACCGCCGCCAGCCCGGTCACCACCGACGCGGTGTTCACGGTGAAGCTGTCCCAGGCCTACAGCCAGGCGGTGACGGTGGACTACGCCACGGCGGACGGCACGGCCAAGGCCGGGTCGGACTATCTGGCGACCAGCGGCAAGCTGACCTTCGCCGCCGGCGAGACCACCAAGACGGTCGCCGTCAAGGTGCTGAGCGACGACGTGACGGAGGGGATCGAGAACTTCTCCCTGAAGCTCTCCAACCCGACCCAGGCGACCATCACCGACGGGACCGGTGTGGGCACCATCAACCCCCCGGGCACCGCCCAGGCCCTGTCGGCGGACCTGCTGGCCCACAGCCTGGCCCAGGACACGGCGACGGTGCAGTCGGTGGGCGTGCAGTCCGCCATTGATCTGTCGTCGATCGACTTCTCGCACATGATGACGGTGGACGCCGCGAACCTGATGCTCGAGCATCAGGCCGCGTAACGACCGCGGAAGCGGACCACGAGAAATGGCCGGCGGAGCAATCCGCCGGCCATTTCCTTTTCGGAGGATGCGCTTTCAGGAAGCCGATTGCAGGCGTCGGACGCGGCCGAGCAGCAACTTGCTCAGCATCGCCCGGCCCGCCGACCCCATGCCCGGACCGAACACCGCCGCCGTCAGGAACACCAGCACCAGCAGCACCTTCTCGGCGGTGAAGGCCGGGTCGACCTCCGTGCCGAACAGGTACCAGCCGACCGCGTAGGCGAAGGCCGCCGGCACCAGGATCCAGCCGATGCGCACGGCGTTCAGCGGCACCTCGTCGCGGCAGATGCGGCGGCGCACCGTCTCGGTCAAAGCGATCTGGAAGACCTCGCGCCCGAGGTTGGCCAGCGCGGCGCCGAGCAGGCCCCACTGCCAGACCAGCGCCAAGGCAAGCGCCGACCCCACCGCGAGGCTGGCCGCGGAGATCCAGGGCAGCACGCCGACGCGCTTGGCCTTCAGGATCGCCACCTCCGGGTTCATCCGCACCCCGTGCAGCACATAGGCCAGCACCAGGAAGGGCATGCTGGTCAGCACCGGCGTGTAGTCGGCGGACGCGATCAGCCAGAGAATCTCCGGCGCGGTCAGCGCCAAACCCAACCCGGCCCCGGTCAGCAGGACGACGAACAGGTGGAAGACGAAGTCCGCCTGGGCGTGGTCCGCCGCGCCATGCTGCGCCTCCAGCCGGCTGACCGACCAGATCTGCAGGAAGGAGGCGGTCAGGAACATGAAGAGGATCTGCGACAGCCGCATCCCGAAGGCGAACAGCCCCACCGCCGCCGTGGACAGCAGGATGTTCAGAAGCCAGCGCGAGACGAAGTTGTTGGCGATGTCCAGCAGCGACTGCGGCGCGTAGGGCAGTCCCAGCGCCGCCACCCGCTTCAGGATCGGCAAGGAGAAGGAAAACCCCGTGTCCTTCAGGATCGCCACCACCAGCAGGAGGCCGAGCGCCAGGAAGGACGCGCCGTTCGCCAGGAAGATGCCCTCCACCCCGAGGCCGAGCGCCCACAGGAACAGCAGGTTGAAGGCGAGCAGGGCCACCACCTTCGCCAGCGACACCAGCAGGCACAGGCCCGACCGCTTGCACGCCCGGTAATAGGCCAGCGCCAGCTCGAACAGGGTGGTCAGGGCGACGCCGGCGAGCGCGATCGCCATCACCGCCGCATGGCCGGTGTCGCCGAACATCGCCCAGCTTCCCGCCATGCCCAGCGGCCAAGCCAGCCCGACCATCGCCACCGACGTGCCGACCACCGCCAGCAGGCAGGTGCTGGCGACGCGCCGCCGGTCGCTCTCCTCGGCATGTTCGAAATAGACGGCGGTGAAGGCGTTGTTCATGCCGATCATCAGCATGACCGCCAGCAGGTCGGCGACCACCACCACCAGCGCGTAGACGCCGAATTCGGAAGGGCTGAGAAGCCGTGTGTAGAGGGGCAGGAGCAGAAGCCCGGCAGCCCGGTTCACCACGTTGGCCAGCATGAACAGCCAACCGTGTTTCAAGATCGTCGCTGCTTCGGACGCCATCAGGAACTCCGCCTAGAACTCCGGTGGGGCGGCGCTGCCGCACCCGCGAACGCAATTCCGATGATTGGAACCGGACCGGGACGTTTCAATTTCGCGTTGGCACCGTCGGCGTCCTCTTCGGACTTATCCCGATGGCACCCCGTGCCCCACCCCGGCCCTCCCCCGCCATCGCAGGGGATGGGGCAAGACCCAGCAGACAATCCACCCAGCCTGCGAGGGCATTCCACCGCGATCAACGGGGCGTTGGAGACACCGTCTCATCCGGAAGCGCTCAGCGGCTTCTTATGGGATACGTCCGCGCCGCCGCCTCAGCGGGACAGGCAGACCAACTCGGGACGCACCACCGCCGCCCGGCCCCGCACCCCACCGTAGGAGACGCGGAACATCCCCCGAATACCCCCAATTTGCGGGGAGGAAAGGAGTAGTGGAGGAACGGCGGAGGCAGCGCCGCCACCGATCCGGATGACTCGGACGAAGTCACCCGCTTTCCTTAAGCTCTTCAATCTCATCCAAGGGAATCCACTCTGGATGTAAGGGGTATCGCCGCTGGCCGAGGAAGCCTCTTGTGATTTGTTGATTGACGGCAGCCTTTATCCTAATTCGTGGAGAACAGCGCAACTTCTTGATCTGTCTGCACAGAGGCAAGGCACGCGCTGATATTTGTGTGTCTTTCGGAACACAGAAAGACTCAAAGAAAAAGCTGATGAGAGACCGTCTTACGCTGCGGCGCGTTAGGTCAGGCGCGAGACGGATGACATTCCGTTTCACACATAAATGGGACCTGCGATGAGCAAACTCGACCCAGAAGCGGTCATCAATCTGGCCCCGGTGAAGAAGACGGCCATGCCGACGGTGGGACCCGGGCTGCTGTTGGCGCTGTCCGACGGCTTCATGCTCGCCCTGCTCGGCTGGACACTCATCCAGTTGTTCGGAAGCGACACCCTGTCCGCCGAGGCGGACCTGTCGCAGCGCGCCCTGGTCACCGGCCTGATGCTGGTGCCGCTGGTGAAATCGGTTTTCGGAATTTACTCGCTGGGCCGCTTCGACTATCTGGAGCGGACCCGCCGCACCTTCCAGGCGGCCCTGCTGTCGGTCGCCGTGCTGGCCGTGCCCTTCATCGTGATGGACGGCTTCCGCTCCTTCTTCGTCGAGGCGCTGTCGGTCGCCCTGATCGGCTTCGCGATCACCTACGCCGCCGACCTGCTGCTGGTGCACGGCCTGATGGCCAGCGCGCTCAACTGGCGCACCCCGGTGGTGATCGTCGGCGCCGGCCCGCAGGGGGCGGCCATCGCAGAGAAGCTGCAGCGCCTGCCCTGGCTGGGGATGCGCCCGGTCTGCTTCTTCGACGACGACGACACGCTGTGGCAGACCCGCGTCGCCAACCTGCCGGTGGTCGGCTCGACCGACCTGCTCGCCAAGTCTCCGGCCTACGCCCAGCAGGCCCAGGCCGCCATCGTCGCCGACATCGGGCGCCACAAGAAGGAGCTGACGGCGCTGGTCGAGCGGCTGCCCTTCAAGCAGGTCTACTGCCTGCTCGGCGAGGGCAACGTCAGCGCGGTGGACGCCACCTACCACAACCTGCACGGCTCGCTGGCCCTGCGCGTCTCGGTCCGTCCGCCGACCAGCTACCTGCGCATCCGCCGCGCGCTGGACATCCTGCTGTCGGGCATCCTGCTGGTGGCGGTGGCGCCGCTGATGCTGGGCATCGCCGCGGCGATCCGGCTGGACAGCCCCGGCCCGGTCATGTTCCGCCAGAAGCGCTGGGCTGGCGGCGACAAGACCTTCGACGTGCTGAAGTTCCGCTCGATGCACATCAACGCGGAGGAGCATCTCCAGCGCCTGCTGGAGAACGATCCGAAGATGCGCGAAGAGTACATGACCTACCACAAGCTGACCTACGACCCGCGCATCACCCCGGTCGGCCGTTTCCTGCGCAAGACCTCGCTCGACGAGCTGCCGCAGCTGGTGAACATCCTGATGGGCGACATGAGCCTGATCGGCCCGCGCGCCTACATGCCGAAGGAACTGCCGGAGGTCGGCGCCTCCGCGGAGGTCATCGGCTCCGTCCGTCCGGGCCTGACCGGCTACTGGCAGGTGTCGGGGCGCCACCGCACCACCTTCCAGGAACGCGTCGCCATGGACGTCTTCTACGTCCGCAACTGCGGCCTGCTGTTCGACTTCTACATCCTGTGCAAAACCGCGGTGATCGTCCTCAAAGGCGACGGGTCATGACCCTGCGGCGCTCCATCCGGGCCCCTCTTCCCACGCGGGAGAGGGGCTTTCCCTTTTCTGGACCCCTTTCCGGGACCGGCGGCACCGGCCCTCATATGCCCTGCGGGACCCGCAAGATCGGGGTGGATGGCCCGACCGGAGGTAGCCCCGACGGGGACGGCCTCCTTAGGCCTAATGCCTCCGCCCGGCTACAGGTCCGGGCATCGGGTTGGCATCTTCAGAAAACGATGCGGTGCGCCCGTCATGGGCGTTCACTGCCCATCACAGCCCTTTTCACCGGAACAGCGGCCCCATGAAAGTCCTCGAAGTTCTGGAAAAGAGCATCACCGTCTTCTGCATCGTCTCGTTCGGCGGGTCGGTGCTGCCGGCTCTGCTGACCGGAGGCGGCACGACGGACCCGGACGCGCCGGGCGCGGTGATCTACTTCATGGCCGTCTACGTCATGATCCTGGGCCTGATCGCGCTGCGGCCCAGCCTGGCCTTCCGCATCCCGACGGGAAGCCCGGCGGTGTCGCTGATCGTGGCGCTGGCCTTCCTGTCGGCCCTGTGGTCGATCTACCCGGATGTGACGCTGCGCCGCGCGGTGGCCTTCCTGTTCACCACCGCCTTCGCCGTCTATCTGGCCCTGCGCTACACGTTCCCGGAGATCGTCCGGATGCTGGCGACGGGCCTGTCGATCCTGATGGTGCTGTCCTACGTCTCGGTCTTCGCCATGCCGGCGGTCGGGCTCGACCACGAGCAGCATGTCGGCGCCTGGAAGGGCATCTTCTGGCAGAAGAACGTCACGGGCCGCATGATGGTCTGGCTGGTGCTCTGCCTGCTCTGGCTCGACTGGATGCGCGAGGGCAAGCGCTGGGTGGTCCGCCCGCTGCTGCTGATGGCCCTGCTGCTGATCGTGATGAGCCGGTCGGGCACCGGCCTGGTCACCTCGATCCTGGTCGCCGGCCTGCTGCTGGTCAGCGGCTTCGTGCGCGGCGGCATCCGCAGCTTCGCGCCGAGCATGGCCTTCATCCTGCTGGTCGCGGTGATCGGCATCACCAGCGGCACGACCTTCTGGCACGACATCCTCTACATGCTGGGCCGCGATCCGACGCTGACCGGGCGCACGGTGCTGTGGGAACACACGCTGATGTCCATCCAGGACCGCTTCCTGCTCGGCTGGGGCTACGGCGCCTACTGGTACGGAGCCTACGGTCCGGGCAGCACCTTCACCCAGGGCTGGGGCATCAACTCCGCCCACAACGGGTGGATGGAGGCGTGGCTCGATCTCGGCCTGCCCGGCGTGATCCTGACGGCGATGCTGATGGGCCGCCTGCTGATCCAGGGCTTCGCCGCCGTCCGCTACAGCGAGAACCGCTCCGAACCCGCCTGGATCTTCACCGTCGGCTGCGCGCTGATGCTGATCTCGGTGTCGGAGAGCGTGTTCCTGGAACGCCATTCCCTGAACTGGATCGTGCTGGTGATCGCGGCGACCCGCCTCGTGCAGCGCCGCCGCTGGGCGAAGATGCAGGCCCGGATGCAGGACCAGCATCAGGCGTCCCACGCCGCCTTCGCCAGTTCCTCCCCTTACGGAACCTCCTATGGCGGGCCGCCGGCCGCCGGATGGAGCGGTCCGGTCCGGCCCGGCTGACGGAAGGAGGCCCCCTCATGTTCCGCCCCGAAATTCCGTCGCGACAGAAGGTAATGTCATGACGCCCCCGCAAGAGATGGGCCCGCAAGAATTGGCCCCGCAAGAGATGGTCACCGTCGTCATTCCAACCCGCAACCGGCCGGACATGGTCGCGCGGGCCGTGGAGAGCGCGCTGGCCCAGACCTACGCTCCGCTCGAGGTCGTCGTCGTCATCGACGGGCCCGACCCCGCCACCGAGGAGCGCCTGAGGGCGTTCGGTGATCCCCGGCTGACCGTGATCGCGCTGGAACAGAACCGTGGCGCCGCCGGCGCCCGCAATCTGGGCGTGGAGCGCGCGAAGGGTGCCTGGATCGCCTTCCTCGACGACGACGACGAATGGATGCCGGGCAAGATCGCCCTGCAGATGGCCGCCCGCCCGCCCGGCGTGCGCTACCCGATCATGAGTTGCCGCTGCAAGGTGGTGACGGCCCGCGGCGACTTTGAATGGCCGCGGCGCCTGTGCACCCCGCGGGACCGGATCGGCGACTACCTGTTCGTCCGGCACGGTCTGTTCAAGGGCGAGACCTTCGCCCCCACCACCACCCTGCTGGCCCCGAAGGCGCTGCTCCAGCGCCAGCCGATCCCGAAGTCGGCCTTCGACGACTGGGAGTGGCTGATCGCCTGCGGGCAGATCGAAAGCTGCGCCCTGGTGACGGTGCCGGAGGTGCTGGCGATCCACTACACGGAATCGGACCGCATCACCCTGTCGACCTGCCACAACATCGACATGGCCCTGAACTGGGCGGAGTCGGTGCGGCCCAAGCTGTCGCCGCGCGCCTACGCCAGCCTGCTGCTCCAGGCCACCGGCGGGGAGCAGGCGGCGCGCACCCCGGCGGTGCGCAAGCGCATTTTGAAATCGGCGCTGCGGGACGGTGCGCCGACGCCGATGGCGCTGACCACCTTCCTGATGCATTCGCTGATGCCGGTCGGGCTGCGGCGCCGGCTGCGTCAGGCCATCTTCTCGGCTCCCGGCGCGGCGTGAGGTCAGAATGGGTTTGATCGACAGGGGTTTCCGACGCAAGAAGGCGGCCCGCGCCTGCATTGTCTTCGCCACCCCCGGCGCCCTGGACGGCGGCGGGGGGATCGGGCGGATGACGGGCTACATCGTCGACGCCTTCCAGAACAGCCCCTCCGCCCCGAAAACCGTGGTGCTCGACACCCGCGGCACCGGCAGCGCCCTGCTGTCGCCGGTCTATCTGGCCGGTACCCTGGCGCGGCTGGTCGCCATGATGCTGCGGCACCGCCCGTTGGTTGTGCACATCAACGTGTCGGAGAACGCCAGTGTCTGGCGCAAGGCGGTGGTCCAGCTCTTCGCCGGGCTGTTCTCCTGTCCCACGGTGGTGCATCTGCACGGCGCGTCCTTCATGGAGTATTTCGACAAGGGGCCGGTGTCCCGCGCGATCAGCCGCTGGCTGTTCGATCGCTGCGGCATCGCGCTGGTGCTGGGCGAGAGCTGGCGGAACTTCCTGGTGCAGTCGGTCGGGACGGACCCGCACAAGGTCCGCGTGCTCTACAACGCCGTGCCGGACATCGGCGCCCACCTGCCCGTCCGCGCGGCCCCGCCGCCGGGGGCGATCGTGTCGCTCCTCGTGCTCGCCAACCTGTCGGAGCGCAAGGGCATCGGCACGCTGCTGCGCTCCTGCCGGCTGATGAAGGACCAGGGTTTCCGCTTCCGCGTGACCATCGGCGGCGGCGGTGACGTCGAGGGCTACCGCCGCATGGCGGCGGAGTTGGGCGTGGACGGCGAATGCCGGTTCGAGGGCTGGATCTCCCGCGAGCAGGCGCACGCCCACCTGCGCGATCACGACATGCTGCTTCTGCCCTCGACCCACGAGGGGTTGCCCATGGTGATCCTGGAGGCGCTGTCCACCGGCATGCCGGTCGTCACCACCCCGGTCGGCTCGATCCCGGAGGTTCTGACCGACGGGGAGACCGCGCGCATCGTCCCGGTCAACGACCCGGAGGCGCTGGCCCAGGCGGTCCGCGACCTGGCCACCCGGCCGGCGCTCTACGCGCGCCTGTCGGCGGAGGGGCGGCGACTGTTCCTGGAGAAATTCGTGATCGAGTCCTATGGCCGCAGCCTTCAGGACATCTATGCGGAGCTGAACCGTCCCGACGCCGTTCGGCGCCCCTCTCTGGGGGCGCTGCCCGACGCCGCGGCGGCAAAGCCATCGCTGACCCGCGCGGGCCGTCAATAGAAACCCATTTTTCCGCGGGGTCCCCATTCCTTCCTCCCTGAAGCTTCGCGAGGGGAGCGCGACAGTCAGGAGCGGATATGATTTACATCGTTTCACCCGGCGGCACGCTCGAAAAGGGCGGCATGGGGCGAATCGTCGACAATTTCACGGCGGACCTGAAGGAACACCGGCCCGACGTGAAGTTCGAGGTGATCGACAGCTACGGGCCGGACGCGAAATTCCATCTGATGCCCTTCTACTTCGCCGCCGCGATGCTGCGCCTGTTCGGCTGCTTCGTGACCGGCAAGGCCCAGCTCGTGCACATCCACATGGCCGAATACGGCAGCGTGCTGCGCAAGGGGCTGATCGTCGCCATGGCCTCGCTGTTCCGCGTGCCGGTCGTCCTGCATCTGCACGGGGGCCGCTTTCCGAAGCATTACGAGGACGCGAAGCCGCTGTCCCGCTGGGCCATCCGCCACATGATGGAGATGACCAGCGAGGTGGTGGTGCTCGGCGAGTACTGGCGCAACTGGGTGGTCACCACCTTCCCGGCCGTGCGCCGCGTGACCCTGCTGCACAACGCCGTGCCGGGGCCGGAGACGATCCCGGAGCGTGCGGAGGACGGGCCGGTGCGCCTGCTGTTCCTCGGCCGCCTGATCAAGCTGAAGGGCATCGACGTCCTGCTGGACGCCCTGGCGTCGGAGGCCTGCCGCAGCCGCTCCTGGCAGTTGACCATCGCCGGCGACGGCGACCTGGAGACCTACCGCGCGCAGGCCAAGGCGCTGGGGCTTGAGGGGCGCGTGCGCTTCACCGGCTGGCTCGACCAGACCGGCTGCCGCAAGGAGCTGGTGCAGGCCCATGTGCTGGTCCAGCCCTCCATGTTCGAGGGGCTGCCGATGTCGGTGCTGGAGGCCATGGCCAACGGCCTGACCATCGTCGCCACCCCGGTCGGCAGCGTGGGCGACGCCATCGCCGACGAGGAGACCGGCCTGCTGGTGCCGCCGGGCGACCGGACGGCCCTGGCCGAGGCGCTGGCCCGCGTGATCGACGACGCGGAACTGCGCCGCCGGCTGGGCCAGGGCGCCCGCCGCCGCTTCGAACGCCAGTTCGACATCGCCGTCTACCGGGAGCGCATCGTCGAGATCTACCGACGCAACGCCCGCGGCTGGATGTCCGAGCCGGCGCCCACGGCGTCCATCGGGCCGCGCCGGGCGCGCTCCGGCTGACATCCTCGCCGATCCGGGTCCGGTTCCGAACCGGGCCCGTCCTGCCTTTCAACCGGTCCGCAACCGCCTTGCCAGCCGTGAACAAAGGACCGGACACACAGCAGAGGTCCAATCCCCATGAAGCAAGCCATCGCGGCCGGAATCGTGCGCTGGACGGGAGTCGGTGCCCTGTTCCGAAACCTGTTCGCGCGCCGGAACGTGACCATCGTCGTGTATCACGACCCGGACCCGGAGGTGATGCGCGCGCACCTCGCCTGGTACGCCGAACGCTACAGCTTCACCACGCTGGACGCGGTGGCCGACGCGCTGGAGAGCGGGCGGTGGGGCGACCTGCCGCCCTATCCTCTTGTCGTCACCTTCGACGACGGCCACCGCAACAACGCCCGCCTGGAATCCCTGTTCAAGGAATTCGGGGTGCGCCCGACCATCTACCTGTGCAGCCGCGTGGTCGGCACCGCTCGCCCCTATTGGTGGAAGACCGGGGCCGCCGGGCGAATCGGGGTCGAGACGCTGAAGCGCCTCTCCGATCCCGAACGCCGCCGCCGGCTGGCCGAAGCCGGCGACGACCCCGATCTGGACGGCCCCGACCGCCAGTCGCTGACCTGGGACGAGGTCCGGCATCTGGCCTCCGTCACCGACTACGGCGCCCACACCCGCACCCATCCGATCCTCCTGCAATGCGACGACCAGCGCTGCGCCGAGGAGATCGCGTTGTGCAAAACCGAGCTGGAGGAGGCCACCGGCCAGCCCTGCCGCCACTTCGCCTTCCCCAACGGCGATTTCAGCGACCGCGAGGTGACGATCATCCGGCAGGCCGGCTACCGCACCGCGCGCACCATCGATCCCGGCTGGAACGGCCCGAAGGCGGACCCGTTGCGGCTGCGCGCCGTCCCCATTTCCGACGACGCCTCGGTGGACTGGCTGTCGGTGCAGGTGACCGGCATTCCGGCCTGGCTGCGCAAGCGCAAGAACGGCGGCGTCGCGCCGGCCCCCGCCCCGACGCACGGCGATCCGCTGCCGGCGGCCTGATCCCGGCCTTATGACAATCGCCTCCGATGTCCCCTCTACCCTCTGGGGAGAGGGTCAGAGTGAGGGGGGTGCGCTTGTGCCGGACGTACCGCCACGCGCAACCCCCTCACCCGGCCCTTCGGGCCACCCTCTCCCCGGAGGGGCGAGGGAAGGCACGCCCCCTCGGCAACCATGACGAGAGCGGTAGGCCCGCCTACGCCGCAAGTCAGAGAGGGCTCTCCAAGAGTACGAGAAGGTATTCCCTGCTCAATTGCAATGACCCTGAGTGGTTAGCCACTGTCTTCACCGTCCGATCGTCCTTTGCACTCTCGAAAACACCGCATTTGAATGCAATAAAGAATGACGTACTCGGCGGCGTTGCCGAAGCCTCTCTGCAAAGAACGGGAAATCCCTTTCCCGATCCCACGCAACGAGGCGGTAACACCGAAAGGAACGGAACGGCCCCCTTTGGAGTAACTCCCAACGAGGTCGACCACCGTCCCGAACTGCCGGCCAAGGATCGACGATCAAACCCACAGGAGTTGCCAGCGACATGCGGACCGCCATCACCACCGAGACGACGACCCTGAGCGCCCCCGCCACCCAGGAGATCCGCGCCTTCATCGTGGAGAACTTCCTGCTCGGCAGCGACTCCGGCTTCGACAACGCCGAATCCCTGCTGGAGACCGGCATCATCGACTCCACCGGCATCATGCATGTCGTGGCCTTCCTCGAGGAACACTTCGGCATCATCGTCGAGGACGAGGACATGGTGGCCGACAACCTCGAGTCGGTCAGCCGCATCGCCGCCTATGTCGAGCGCAAGCGGACCCTGAAGGACGCGGCCTGATCCATCCGCCAGGACGGAACGGACCATCGGGACAGACACCGAAGCCAGGCAAGGGAACAGCGTCATGGCGCACCTGCTTCATCAGTTCCTCAGCGAAACCGCCGCAAGGCGGCCTCACCACACCGCGCTGGTCGCGGGTGAGAACGCCGTCACCTTCGCCGACCTGGACCGCCAGAGCGACGCCGTCGCCTGCGCGCTCCAGTCCGCCGGGGTGGTGCGCGGCGACCGTGTGGCGGTCATGCTGGAGAACTCGATCGAGTACGTCGCGGGCCTGTTCGGCGCGCTGAAGGCCGGGGCCGTCTATGTCCCCGTCAACCCGTCCACCAAGGCGGACAAGCTGGCCTACATCCTGACCGACGCCGGCGTGCGGGCGCTCATCGCGCCCTCCGCGCTCGCCCGGCAGGTTGTGCCGGCGGCTGGCGAGGCGCCCCACCTCGCCACCACGCTGTGGGTCGGGCCCGCCGTGCCGGCCGGGGCCGGCGGGCTCTCCTTCACAGATATCGTGGCCGCCCACCCGGACCCCCAGTCCGGAGGCACCAAGCCGCAAAGCCGGGGCCTGATCGATCAGGATCTGGCCGCCATCCTCTACACCTCGGGAACCACCGGGCGGCCCAAGGGCGTGATGCTCAGCCACGCCGCGCTGGTGAACACCACCTGGTCGATCTCCACCTATCTGGAGAACACGCCCGACGACGTCGTGATGTGCGTCCTGCCGCTGACCTTCGGGTACGGCCTGTCGCAGATCCTGACCGGGGCGCGCGTCGGCTTCACGGTGGTGCTGGAACGCTCCTTCGCCTTCCCGGCGGAGACGCTGGCGCGCATGGTGAAGCACCGCATCACCGGCCTGCCCGGCGTACCGACCTTCTTCTCCACCCTCTTGGGGATGGAGGCGCTGAAGACCGCCGACCTGTCCTCCCTGCGCTATCTGACCAACGCGGCGGCCCCCCTGCCGACCGCCCACATCGACCGCCTGCGCGAGCGCTTCCCGGATGCCGCCTTCTACTCGATGTACGGCATGACGGAATGCTGCACCCGCATCTGCTACCTCGACCCGCGCGATCTCGGCACCAAGACCGCCTCGGTGGGCCGGGCCATCCCCAACTGCGAAGCCTATGTGGTGGACGAGTTGGGCAACCGCGCCGCCCCCGGCGAGGTCGGCGAACTGGTGGTCCGCGGCGCCAACCTGATGCGCGGCTACTGGAATCGCCCGGAGGAAACCGCCAAGCGCCTGCGCAGCGGGCCGCAGGGCGAGACTCTGCTCTACACCGGCGACCTTTTCACCATGGACGCCGACGGCTGCCTCTACTTCGTCAGCCGCAAGGACGACGTGTTCAAGTGCCGTGGCGAGAAGGTCAGCCCCAAGGAGGTCGAGAACGCCCTCTACGAGCTGGAAGCCGTGGTCGAGGCCGCCGTCCTCGGCGTGCCGGACACCGCCGACGGCATGGCGGTGAAGGCCTATCTGGTCGTCCGCCCCGGCGCCACCCTGACCGAGATGGCAATCCGCCAGCACTGCCGGGGCCGTCTGGAAAGCCATCTGGTGCCCAAATTCATCGAGATCCGTGACGAATTGCCGAAGACCGAGTCCGGCAAGATCAAGCGCGCGATGCTCGCCGAAACCGCCTGACCATCTTTTCCGCCTGATCCTTTTCCGCTGGCCTTCAACACACAGGAGAGCGTGCGATGTGTGGTGTCGCCGGAGTTCTCGCCGGGCCGCGTGCCGAGCCCGCCGGACTCGACGAACTGAAGCGCATGATCGCCATGATCGGGCACCGCGGCCCGGACGGCTACGGCTTCTACCGCGACGGGCGGATCGGGCTCGCCCACGCGCGCCTCAGCATCGTCGGTCTGGCCGGCGGCTTCCAGCCGATCCACAACGAGGAGCGGACTCTGTGGATCACCTTCAACGGCGAGATCTTCAACCACGTCGAGCTGCGGCGTGACCTGGAGGCGCGCGGGCATCGTTTCTACACCCGCACCGACACCGAGGTGATCGTCCACGCCTTCGAGGAGTACGGCCCCGCCGCCTGGGCCAAGCTGAACGGCCAGTTCGCCATCGGCCTGTGGGACGCGGTGAAGCGCGAGCTGTGGCTGGTCCGCGACCGGCTGGGCATCCTGCCGCTGTTCTACGCCCGCAGCGGCGACCATCTCGCCTTCGCGTCGGAGGCCAAGGCCCTGTTCGGCGGCGGCCGCATCGAACCGCGCTTCGACGCCGCCCGCCTCGCCCAGGTCTTCACCCACTGGAGCGTCGCCCCCCAGGGCAGCGTCTTCGCCGGGGTTCAGAGCGTGCCGCCGGCCACCGCCATCCGCATCGACGCCGACCTGCGCCTGCACGAGGCCCGCTATTGGGAGCCGGACATGGCCGGCGACCCCGCCCTGTCCCGCATCACGCTGGACGAGGCAGCGGACCGGCTGGAGGAGAAGCTGCTCGACGCCATCCGCCTGCGGCTGCGCGCCGACGTGCCGGTGGGCGTCTACATCAGCGGCGGGCTGGACAGCTCGGTGATCGCGGCGCTGGCCCGCAAGCTCGACACCACGCAGATGCACAGCTTCGGCGTGCGCTTCGCCGACAACGCCTTCGACGAGACGCCGCAGCAGCGGCTGGTCGCCGGCCATGTCGGGACGGAGCATCACGACATCCTCTGCACGGCGGAGGACATCCAGGCCGCTCTGCCCGACGTGATCTGGCACGGCGAATCGCCGCTGGTCCGCACCGCCCCGGCGCCGCTCTTCCTGCTCTCCCGCCTCGTCCGCGACAGCGGCATCCGCGTCGTGCTGTCCGGCGAGGGCGCCGACGAGTGGCTGGCCGGCTACGACATCTTCAAGGAGGACAAGGTCCGCCGCTTCTGGGCGCGGCAGCCGCAATCGACGGCACGCCCGAAGCTGCTCAGCCGCATCCATCCCTACGCCGCCACCAGCGGCCAGAAGGACAGCCCGCTCTGGCAGGCCTTCTGGAAGCGCGGCATGACGGAGACTGACGATCCCTTCTACGCCCATCGCATCCGCTGGCAGAACACCGCCTGGACCCAGCGCCTGCTGGCCCCGGACGTGCGCTCCGCCGCCAACGCGCAGGCCTTCGACAACGTCGTGTCCGCCCATCTGCCCGCCGGCTGGTCGCGCTGGAGCCCGCTTGCCCGCACCCAATGGACGGAGATCGCCGCCTTCATGTCGCCCTACCTGCTGACCAGCCAAGGCGATCGGGTGGCGATGGCCAACAGCATCGAGGTCCGCTATCCCTTCCTCGATCCGGAGGTGGACGACCTCTGCGCCGCCCTGCCCGACCGGGTCAAGATGCTGGGGCTGCGCGACAAGCTGGCGCTGCGCCGCGTCGCCTCGCGCCTGCTGCCGGCGGAAATCTTTCACCGCCCGAAGCGCCCCTACCGCGCCCCGATGACCACCGCCCTCTTCGGCGCCCAGGCCCCGGCCTATGTCCAGGACCTGCTGTCCGAGGAGTCGCTGAACCGCTACGGGCTGGTGGACGCCGCCGGCGTCGCCGCTCTCGCCGCCAAGGCCCACCGCACGGACGGCCGCATGGCCGGCGAGCGCGAGGAAATGGCCCTGGTCGGCGTTCTCACCCTCCAGATGCTCGCCCGCAACGTGCTGGACGAGCTGCCGGGCCGGGCCTCGTCGCTCCGCGCCCGCTTGGACGCCGCGCCCATCCACATTCTCGAAGAGCATTTGGACAGCGCCGCCGCCTGATCCGGCGGATCGGCGAGGTCCCTAAGGCACAGTCCTTTCGACAGTCCCATCCACAGTTGATGCAACAACGCCAACCGGGAAAACCGACACCATGCTGAACGCCCTGCATCCCTTCGACGCCAACGCCCTCTCGCTCGACTGCGCGGCGGCTGCCCGGGAGATCGAACAGTTCATCCAGCGCACCGTCGCCCATGACCTGAAGCGCCAGGGCATCGTGCTCGGCGTGTCCGGCGGCATCGACAGCTCGGTCTGCGCGGCGCTGGCCGTGCGCGCGCTCGGGCCGGAGCGCGTCCTAGCCATCCTGATGCCGGAGAAGGAATCCTCGCCGGACAGCACCCGCCGCGGCCGGTTGCTCTGCGAGAGCCTGGGCATCGAGCCGATCATGGAGAACCTTACCGCTCCGCTAACCGCGCTCGGCTGCTACGACCGCCGCGACAGCGCCATCCGCCGCCTCTTCCCGGAATACGGGCCGGGCTGGAAGCAGAAGATCGGTCTGGCCGCCGGCCTGCTCGACGCCGACCGCGTCAACTACTTCACCATGACGGTGGAGTCGCCGGAGGGTGACCGCCAGACCAGCCGCATGCCGGTGGACGTCTATCTGTCGGTGGTCGCCGCCACCAACCTGAAGCAGCGCGTCCGCAAGACCATGGAATACACCCACGCCGACCGGCTGAACTACGCGGTCCTCGGCACCCCGAACCGGCTGGAATATGAGCTGGGCTTCTTCGTGCGCGGCGGCGACGGTCTGGCCGACCTGAAGCCGATCGCCCACCTGTTCAAGACCCAGGTCTACCAGATGGCCGCCTATCTCGGCCTGCCCGACGACATCCAGAGCCAGTCGCCGAGCACCGACACCTACACCCTGCCGCAGTCGCAGGAGGAGTTCTACTACGCCATCCCCTACGACAAGCTGGACCTGGCGCTCTGCGCCTACGGTCGCGGCGTGCCGGAGGACGAGGCGGCCCGCGCCCTCAACCTGTCGGTCGATCAGGTCCGCCGCGTCTACAAGGACATCGTCCTGAAGCGCCGCACGTCGGGCCGCATCCTGCGCAACGCCGCGCTGGTGCAGCCGGTCGAGGTGGATGGGAGCGACGCATGACCGCAATGCCCTGGCTTCAGCGGGGTGTGGAACGGTTCATGTCCGAGGATCGCGTCGCGCTGGAGTCCTTCCAGCGCGACCACTTCGGCGCGGACTCCCCGCTGCTGGACGACACCCACTTCAATTGGCTGTTCGAGGAGCCGCCGACCCCCGATCCGGAGGGGATGCAGCTCTGGGTCTGCAAGCGGAACGGGGGGATCGTCGGCCAGCAGGCGGGCATTCCCTTCGCACTGAAGGTGGGGCAGCGGGTGCGCCGCGCCTCCTGGGCGATCGACCTGATGGTCGCCCCGGAATGGCGGCTGCGCGGCGTCGGGCCGGGCCTGTCGGAGACCCACGCCGCCGCCAGCGAGGTGAGCGTCTCCCTGTCGATGACCGACGCCGCCTACAAATCCTACAAGCGGGCGGGCTGGCTGGATTTGGGGAACATCCCGACCTACCTGCGCGTGATCGACCCGCCGCGCTGCCTGCGCGTCAGCCCTTACGGCGGCGGACTGGCCCGCCTGGTGGCGCGGCTGGGCAAGCCGGCGATGAGCGCCGCCTCGCTGGTGGGCCACGCGGCCGCCCGGACCTTCGGCGCCCGGCTGGTCGAGGTCGACCGCTTCGACGAGCGGATGGACGGCCTGTGGGAGGCCGCGGCTCCGCAGCATCTCTGCGCGGCCCGGCGCGACCACGCCTATCTCCAGTGGCGCTTCGACAAGATCCCGAACGCGGCGCGGCACCGTCGCTTCCTTGTCATGCGCCGCGACACGGTGGTGGCCTATGTGGTTCTGCGCGTGGACCGCTGGCGCGGCGAGAGCGTCGGGGTGGTGTGCGATTACCTGGCCCGTCCGGGCTGGCTGATGCCCGCCTTCGCCCTGCTGGTTGAGCGCGCCCGGCGGGAGCGAATGGCTGCCCTGGTCTGCCGCACGCTGAACGCCCAGGCGGCCCGGCCTTTGTCGATGTTGGGTTTTCTCTGCCTGAAGAACGGTCTGCGCCAGCCGACCCGGATGATGGCCCGTCCCGCGGTCGACCGTCCGGAACTGACCCCGCTGATCGGCGACCCGAAGAACTGGTTCGTCACCGCCGCCGACAGCGACATGGGTTTCAAGGATCTCGGCGAATAAGCGGTTTTGCCCAAAACGACAAGGGCACCCGCATCACTGCGGGCGCCCTTGTCGTTTTGGGTCGTGCACAAAGTCGAGAATGTGAGGATGCACTGTCATGGCGCATGAGCGGTTTGCCGCTGCACGCGACGTTCATGAAGGATCAAGCCGATCGAGCGATTAGTAAGGCTCAGCTTCAGGCGTTGCCGCCCGTCCACATGCCTCCTATC
>NZ_JACCJY010000019.1 GCF_014596085.1 Azospirillum tabaci | reverse complement strand
GCCGGCGCCATGCAGACCGCCATGGGCGTGGCCGGCGGCATGCTGATCGGCAGCGCGCTGTCCAGCGCCTTTTCCGGTGGCGAGGCGAACGCCGCGGAACCGGAACCGACCGCCGAACCCGAAGCGTCAGCGTGGGATGAAGATCCCGGCTTCGGCGACGACGAGGAACTCTGAACCATGGCCGGAAGCCGGCTTCCTTGCCACGCCGGCTTTCGACCTTCAGGCTTCCGGTGGTCGTAAAATACGCCGGCTGAGGCGCCGTACGGTGTGTGCGAATGGCCAGATGACCAAGGCTTGCAGAACCGAGCCAGCCGCTCCGGTGGTGCAGGCCGCGACGACGCCAACGTGGGCGACACCAAGCAGCGACATCAAAGCCCCCTCTGCGGTGCCGACCGCCACGGCGGCAAGCAAAAGGCGCTGCCGTCGGACGATCAGCACCGCCAACACGGCGATCGCCAGGCCGGTGACCGGATTGGCGACGGCACTGGTGAGCGCGCCAAGATGTTCAATGAAGGGGCCGAATGCGTCTTGACGGGTCATCGCCGATACCGAACTTGATGCCTCAAGCATATGGGAGCCCGCCGGGCAAGCCGCGCATCGCCGGTGGGATGATGTGTGGAACCTCCCCGCTGGTCTCCAACCGGCCGTTCGCCCTGTTCCAATCACCCTGACCAAAGGATACCCGTTGATGGACGGCTTGCTGGCACTGGCCGCCGACCCCGCTGTTTGGGCCGCGCTCGCTACACTGATCGCGATGGAGGTCGTGCTCGGCATCGACAACCTGATCTTCATCTCCATCCTGACCAACAAACTGCCGGAACACCAGCGCGAGCGGGCCCGACGGATCGGCATCGGCGCCGCCATGCTGCTGCGCCTTGGTCTGCTCAGCCTTGTCGCCGTCATCGTGCAGTTGACCGAACCGGTCATCAGCCTGTTCGGCAAGGGCCTGTCCTGGCGGGACATGATCCTGATCGCCGGCGGCCTGTTCCTGGTCTGGAAAGCGACCAAGGAGATCCACCACAACGTCGACCCGGACCCCAACCCCGACCTGTTCGACACCAGGGCGCCGACGGTGAGTTTCGCGGCGGTCATCGGCCAGATTCTGCTGCTTGATCTCGTGTTCTCCATCGACAGCATCATCACCGCCGTCGGAATGACCGAGCACGTCCCCATCATGGTGGTTGCCGTCGTGGTCACCGTCGCCGTCATGCTGTTCGCGGCCACCCCCCTGGCGAACTTCATCAACGCCAACCCGACGGTGGTGATGCTGGCGCTGGGCTTCCTGCTGCTGATCGGCACGACGCTGATCGCGGAAGGTTTCGGAGCGCATGTCCCTAAGGGTTACATTTACGCCGCCATGGCCTTTTCAGCCTTGATCGAGGGGCTTAATCTGCTGTCCAGGCGGGCCAAACGGAAGCGTGAGCGCCCGGCGCCGGCCAAGGCGCGGGAGCAGTCGGCCAAATGACGGCCGAGGCCTGATGGACTGGTTCATGGATTGGACATGGGGGCGCCTGTGGGGCTGAGCGTTTGGGAAATCCTGATCCTGCTGCTGATCGTCGTGATCATCTTCGGGGTGGGCAAGCTGCCGCAGGTCATGGGCGATCTCGGCAAGAGCGTCCGGAGCTTCAAGGCCGGGTGGAACGAGGACGACACGCCGGGCACCACCGCAGGGAACGACGCCCGCGGGGCCGCGGCGCCTCCGCATGAGGTCGGCAAGCGTCCAGGAACCGACGTCTGAAGGTTTCCCGTTCGGCGCTGCTCTCGGCAGCCAACCCATCCAGGGGCGTCTTGGTATCCACCAGAGGCACCCGCACCGCATGCCGGACGGTCTCGAAGGCAAACCCAAGCGGACTCCCATCTTCCCCGCTCGGGATCGGCTTCGATCGTCCGGCGCAAGGTGCGGATCGCGTCCATCACGCCGATCCCCTCCCTGTCGGGCGGATCGAGGTCGAGAAGCATGAGATCCGGTGACGACTCCGCCACCATGCACAACACCGGTTCGCCGTCCGCCGATAGGACGGCGGCGTAGCCCTCATTGGTTGGAACCTTTCGCAGGTGGAACCGAATGGCGGGATCGCCGTCGACGACGAGACGGCGTGAACCTGTGTTGCGCATGGCGGTTGCCTTGAGCCTCTAGCGTCCGGCGGCCCCGTCGAGGGCGAGGTTGAGCTTCAGGACGTTGACCGTGGGTTCTCCCAGGAACCCCAGTGTGCGCGGCGTGGTGTTGGCGGCGACCAGCCGGCGGACCGCGTCCTCGGTCATGCCGCGCGCCCTGGCGACGCGCGGGACCTGGAAATCGGCGGCGGTCGGCGAGAGGTCGGGATCGAGGCCGCTGCCCGAGGTCGTCACCAGTTCCACCGGAACCGGCACGCCGGGATTCTCCGCCTTGAGCCGTTCGGTTTCCGCCTGGACCCGCTCAGCCAGAGCCTTGGAGGTCGGTCCAAGGTTGGAACCGCTGGAACTGGCGGCGTTGTAGGGCTGGGACGCCGTTTTGGACGGGTCAGCCGGGTCGGGGCCGCTGGTCGCCGACGGGCGCGGCTGGAAATAGCGCTCGCCGGCGAAGGGTTGGCCGATCAGCTCCGATCCGATCACGGCCCCGCCGCGCTCGATCAGACTGCCGTTCGCCTGACGGGGGAAGACGGTCTGGGCAACGCCGGTGATGGCCAGGGGGTAGACGAGGCCGGTGATGACCGTCAAGGCGGCGGTCATCACCAGCGCGGGACGCAGTTCCTTCAGCATGATGTCCATTTCCCTCACGCTCTTCAAACGAGGCCGATGGCGGTGATGACCATGTCGATCGCCTTGATGCCGGCGAAGGGCACCACCAGGCCGCCCAGCCCGTAAATCAGCAGGTTCCGGCGCAGCAGCGCGCCGGCCCCGACCGCGCGGTAGCGCACCCCCTTCAGCGCCAGCGGGATCAGCGCCACGATGATCAGGGCGTTGAAGATGATCGCCGACAGGATGGCGCTCTCCGGACTCGCGAGGTTCATCACGTTCAGGGCGCCCAGCTGCGGGTAGAAGGCCAGGAACATGGCGGGGATGATGGCGAAGTACTTCGCCACGTCGTTGGCGATGGAGAAGGTGGTCAACGCGCCGCGGGTCATCAGCAACTGCTTGCCGATCTCCACGATCTCGATCAGCTTGGTCGGGTCGCTGTCCAGATCCACCATGTTGCCGGCCTCGCGGGCCGCGACCGTGCCGCTGTTCATCGCCACGCCGACGTCGGCCTGGGCCAGCGCCGGGGCGTCGTTGGTGCCGTCGCCGCACATGGCGACCAGCTTGCCCCGCGCCTGCTCGTCGCGGATCAGCCGCAGCTTCATCTCCGGCGTCGCCTGGGCCAGGAAATCGTCCACCCCGGCCTCCGCCGCGATGGCGGCGGCGGTCATGGCGTTGTCGCCGGTGATCATCACCGTCTTGATGCCCATCTGGCGCAGCGCCGCGAAGCGCTCCCGGATGCCGCCCTTGACGATGTCCTTCAGATGGATGACGCCGAGCAGCTTGCCGTCGCGGGCGACGGCCAGCGGCGTGCCGCCGGACTTGGCGATGCGCTCCGCGATGGCCTGCACCTCGCGTGCCGCCGCGTCCGCCGTGGGATCGGAACGGAGGGCGGTGACCGTGTTGCCCTGGGCGGCAATGTTGTGCCCGAGGCTCCGGACATGAGCCAGCACCGCGTCCACCGCGCCCTTGCGGATGGTCAGGCCGTCGCTGTCGATGCCGCTCAGCCGCGTCTGGGCGGCGAAGGGCACGAACTGGGCGTGCAGCCCGGCCATGTCGCGGGCGCGGATGCCGTACTTCTCCTTCGCCAGAACGACGATGGAGCGGCCTTCCGGCGTCTCGTCGGCCAGCGAGGCGAGCTGGGCGGCGTCGGCCAGATCGCGGTCGGCCACGCCGGAGATCGGCAGGAACTCCGCCGCCTGGCGGTTGCCCAGCGTGATGGTGCCGGTCTTGTCGAGCAGCAGCGTGTCCACGTCGCCCGCCGCCTCCACCGCACGGCCCGACATGGCGAGCACGTTGAAGCGCACCAGACGGTCCATGCCGGCGATGCCGATGGCCGACAGCAGCGCGCCGATGGTGGTCGGGATCAGCGTGACGAACAGCGCCGCCAGGACCAGCACCCCCACCGAACCGCCGGCGTAGGCGGCGAAGCTGGGGATGGTCGCCACGGCGATGACGAAGATGATGGTCATGCCGGCCAGCAGAATGTTCAGGGCGATCTCGTTGGGCGTCTTCTGCCGTTGCGCGCCCTCCACCAGCCCGATCATGCGGTCGAGGAAGGTGTTGCCCTGGGCCGCCGTGATGCGCACCTTGATCCAGTCGGAGATCACCTGGGTGCCGCCGGTCACGGCGGAGCGGTCGCCGCCGGATTCCCGGATGACCGGGGCGGATTCACCGGTGATCGCCGCCTCGTTGACGGAGGCCACGCCCTCCACCACCTCGCCGTCGGAGGGAATAAGGTCGCCGGCCTGCACCAGCACGAGGTCGCCCGGCTTCAGGCGGGTGGCGGGGACGAGTTGGACGACCTTGCCGTCGGTGCCGAGCAGCCGCGCGCTGGTTTCGGTTCTGGTCTTGCGCAGGCTGGCCGCTTGGGCCTTGCCGCGCCCTTCCGCCACCGCCTCGGCGAAGTTGGCGAAGAGCAGCGTGAACCACAGCCACAGAACGATCTGCACGCCGAACCCGATGCCGGTCTGCCCGGCCGCCACGTCGCGCAGCAGCAGGACGGTGGTCAGGACGGCGACCACCTCGACGCAGAACATCACCGGGTTGCGCGCCATCAGACGCGGGTCGAGCTTGCGGAAGGACTGTCCCACCGCCGGACCGAGGATGACCGGATCGAGAAGCGTGCTTGCCTGCGACCGGCCGGTTTTCTTGCTTATGGCTTCCATGGGGGTGGTCCCGATCAGAAGAGGGTGCCGGCGTTCATCGCGAGATGCTCGACGACGGGTCCGAGGGCGAGGGCCGGGAAGAAGGTGAGGCCGCCGACGATCAGGATGACGCCGACCAGCAGCCCGACGAACAGCCCGTCGTGGGTGGGGAAGGTCCCGACGGACGCCGGGGCGCGCGTCTTGGCCGCCAGAGACCCGGCGATGGCCAGCATCGGCACGATGACCAGGAAGCGGCCCACCAGCATGCCGGCGGCGAGCGTCAGGTTGTACCAGAGGGTGTTGCCGGTCAGCCCGCCGAAGGCGCTGCCGTTGTTGGCCGCCGCCGAGACATAGGCGTAGAGCGCCTCCGAAAAGCCGTGCGGACCGGCGTTGGCCATCGACGCGGTGCCGGTGTCGAGCACCACGGCGAAGGCCGTGCCGCCCAGCATCATCAGCGGCAGGCAGAGCACGGCGAGCATGGTCATCTTGACCTCCTTCGCCTCCAGCTTCTTGCCCAGATACTCCGGCGTGCGCCCGACCATCAGCCCGGCGACGAACATGGTGACGATCGCGAACAGCAGCATGCCGTAGAGCCCGGCGCCGACGCCGCCGACGATGATCTCGCCCAGCATCATGTTGACCATCGGCACCATGCCGCCCAGAGGCATGAAGCTGTCGTGCATGGCGTTGACCGCCCCGCAGGAGGCCGCCGTGGTGACCACCGCGAAGAGCGCGCTCATGGCGACGCCGAAGCGGGTCTCCTTACCCTCCATGTTGCCCGCCGAACCGTCGACGCCGAAGGCGGCGAAGGCCGGGTTGCCCTGGGCCTCCGCCCAGTAGGCCACCGTCACGCCGATGACGAACAGCACGCCCATGGCGGCGAGGATCGCCCAACCCTGCCGCTCGTCGCCGACCATGCGCCCGAACAGGTTGGTCAGCCCGGCTCCGATGGCGAAGATCGACAGCATCTGCACCAGATTGGTCAGGGCGTTCGGATTCTCGAAGGGATGGGCGGAGTTGGCGTTGAAGAAGCCGCCGCCGTTGGTGCCCAGCATCTTGATCGCTTCCTGCGAGGCGACGGGACCCAGCGCGATGGTCTGCTTCACCCCCTCCAGTGTGGTGGCGTCCACCGTTCCGGCCAGGGTCTGCGGCACGCCCTGCCACACCAGGAACAGCGCGTAGAGAATGCAGATCGGCAGCAGGAGGTAGAGGGTGGCACGGGTCAGGTCGACCCAGAAGTTGCCCACCGTGCGGGCCGAGGCGCGGGCAAAGCCGCGCACCAGCGCCACGGCAAGCGCGATGCCGGTGGCCGCCGAGACGAAGTTCTGCACGGTCAGCCCGGCCATCTGCACGAGATGGCTCATCGTGCTTTCGCCACCATAGTTCTGCCAGTTCGTGTTGGTGGTGAAGCTGGCGGCGGTGTTGAAGGCGAGATCGGCGGGCACCGCCCCCACGCCCGTGGGGTTCAGGGGCAGAACGCCCTGGACGCGCTGCATCAGGTAGAGCAGCAGCATGCCGGCCACGCTGAACAGCAGCATGGACACGGCGTAGGTCAGCCAGTGCTGCTCCGCCTTGGCGTCCACACCGGCGATGCGGTAAAGGCCACGCTCGACCGGCCCGAGCACCGGGGACAGAAAATTGCGCTCGCCGTTGAAGACGCCGGTCATGAAGCCGCCCAAGGGCCGCGCCACGGCGACCACCAGGGCGATGAAGACCAGGATTTGAATCCAGCCGTTGACGGTCATGGGGAGGTCCTCAGAACCGTTCGGGACGGATCAGGGCGTAGACGAGATACGCCAGGAGGCCGGCGGTCACGAGACCGGCCAGCGTGTAATCGAGGATCATGGATGTCTCCTCACAACCGGTCGCAAGCGTGAACGTAGGCAATCGATCCGGCGAAGAAGCCGACGGTGATCACCAGGGCAAGAAGGTCGTGCATGATTGGTCTCCCAAGGGCGCGCTCCGACGCTGTTGCGAGCGGAGCTGCGGCGCAGGCGCGGACGGGCCCTTCGCCCGACGATCGCGGGGTGGGAGGCCTGTCCGGCTTGGCGACGATGCGCCGGAAGCGCATATAGATTCGATGGGGGAAGGAACGCTCGGCGCGTATAGATTCCATATACGCCGAAGTCGCCCGATGGGCTGCGGCCGCCCGTACCGAGCAGCCGTGGGTTACATTACAGCCCAGGTATGTTGCTCAGCACATTCGCCAGCAGCCCGATCGCCAGGAACACGACGATGGTGATCGCCATTTCGCCGAACACCTCGCCGGGCGTGGGAAACGCCTCTTCCGACGCCGACAGCTTTTCCAAGAAGGTCAGCCGTCCGCTGCGCCGGTCGAACACGGTGTGGTTCAGTTTCGAAAGCATGGAGCCCTCACAGCCATCATGAAGACGGTCGGTGCCGACTTCCTAGAAGAAGGCCGTTGCCCATATGAAAGCGATGGGGCGCGCGAAGAGCGTGGAATATAGACGGGCTATACGGGCGGGGGCGTCCAGGCGCGCCACGAAACGCCGAATGGCTATCGTTTCCAGCCGCGCCGGGCGGCCGGTGATCCGAGGCGGCCGATGAAGAAGAACGGCGACCAAGCCCGCCCACGCCAACCAGCTCAGCAGCACCATGGCCTGCCGACCCGAGAGCTGATCGGGCCACAGGAAACGGACGAGACCCACGGTGCCTCCCGCCAGGGTCAGCAGCGCGGCGGTGACCGATGGACTGTTGACGATGCAGCCCGTGACGGTTCGCATCGCCTTGAACCCGCGTCTCAAAGATCTCTCATCTCGCGTTCCTGATCCCACACCGGTGGCACGGGACACGACGGAGCACTCCACATCGCATCGGTTCCGTCGGTCGGATTTCTCCTTCGCACGGTGGTCTCCTTTGGAATGGGTCAAGCCACCTCGAAGCCGAGCCGGCTCAGGGCATAGGCGATGGCTCCAGGGGTCTCCCGGCCGGCTTCACAAAGCGGCAGCCGCACCGCGTTCGGTTATCCATCCCAGCGTGTTCAAGGCGTGCTTCACCGGCACCGGGTTGCTTTCAACGAACTGCGCGTTCACCAGCGGGGTCAGCGCGAGGGCGGTGGTCTGCGCTTCCGCGATGTCACCGTTTGGGAATGCGGTGTGCATGCGAACGCACAGGCCCGGCAACACAGTCGAGGTCATCGAGATGCAGCCATCACCGCCTTGGGCAAGACAGCCGAGCACGGTGGCGTCATCTCCCGAGAGGGCGCCGCAACGCGGCGGTTGGTCAGATGCTCATACAAAATCCATGCGCCTTGGAGAGCATGTTGATGCGCCGGCTTCCATTTTTCCTGGCGTCGAGTGCCAGTCCTCCTCTTCCAACCTCACGCCGGGATCAAACGGTCGACCTTGGTGCGCTCGATCGACACCGGAGCATGCGGAAACTCATTGTCATTCCGAGCGCCCAGAGAGCTGGATTTCACTCCACGGCCTCCCCCATGGATGCCCCTGCTGCCAAGTGTTCATTGAGGTTGAAATGGTTCGGTCGCAACAGGATCCTGCGGCTACGCGGCGCCACGGACAACGATGGTGTGATGCAGCCTTCCAGGCCGAACGCGGCGAAAGCGACCTGGGATCGCGGCGTGCAGGACGCGAGGCCGGACGTCATCCGCCACAACGTCGGAACCGGTTCGCCGGGCGAGGCGCCGGAGCCCTGAACGGTGCCGCAGGCCCCGGCCAGCAGCGGCGCCAGCAGAATGATGGCACGATGAAGCATGTGATCAGATCCGGTGGCGTCTCAGGCCGACCCCTCCCAGGGAGCAGTAGTAGCCCCGCGACAGGTACCCGTTTCGACACAGATTCACCAACGTCGAGCCCGTCGGGACGGCACGCGGGTTCGCTGCGCACTCGTCCATGGTGATCACCCGGTGGCCATCCATCGGCCAGCGGAAGTCGTGCAGGCGTTCGACCACGATGGTCGCGCTCGGCATGTGTGTCTCCTTCAGGGTTGATCGCCCTGAAAGAAGGCCCATTCGGCATATAAAATCGATGATGTTCGTTTGAGGTAAAGCACATGCCGGGCTTCAGGATGCCATGATGCAACCTCTGAAACTACAGCCAGGAAGACGGCGACGGTTTCGCGCCGGCCGGTCCGCCACGATTGAGGGCTGATTTCGGCAATCGGCGTCACGACAGGCATGATCCGCCCACCATCGTCCTGCTCATCGCAGCGTCTTGCCTCGACATCGCAACCCGCCTCGGTGCGGTGCGTTGGAAACCGTGCCTTAAGTGGCCGGACGGCCGGTTCCCTGCGGCGATAGACAGCGTGCCGCACACTCTGTAGATCACTGGACGGCGTTCAGGAGCGATCAGGGACGTCCAACGGCAACGGGTTGACGAGACAGAATCATGCGCAGCACTCCCACGGAGAAAGCCGAGAGCGCAATGACACGTGAACGCCTTCACAACCGCACCGGCAGCGATCAGGGGTCTCCGGGCGCCGCTCTCCTTCTGGGAGCGCTTGGCATTGTGTACGGCGACATCGGGACCAGTCCGCTATACACGTTGCGCGAAATCTTCATCCAAGGCGGCATCACACCCGATCGCACCCACGTGCTCGGCGCACTGTCCTTGATCTTCTGGACGGTCCTGCTGGTCGTCACCGTCAAGTACGTCATCTTCGTGATGCGCGCCGACAACAAGGGGGAAGGCGGCGTGCTCGCGCTCACCGCCCTGGCGCTCCGCCGCCGCCAGGGAGGGGTACGGTCGGCCACCATCCTGACCCTCGGCATCCTGGGCGCCGCGCTGTTCTACGGAGATGCTGTGATCACACCGGCCATCTCCGTCCTCGGCGCCATCGAGGGGCTGAAAGTGGCCTCCCCGGCCCTCATGACCTGGGTGCTGCCCCTGACACTGACCGTCCTGGCCGCGCTCTTCGCCGTCCAGCGTTTCGGAACGGCCGGGGTCGGCCGGATGTTCGGTCCGGTGATGCTCGTCTGGTTCCTGACGCTGGCGCTGCTCGGCGCTGCGCAGATTGTCGTGACGCCGGTCGTGTTGTCGGCCATCTCGCCGCACCATGCCATTCTGTTCCTGGCCGAACAGGGCTGGACGGGGCTGCTGGTCTTCGGCGCCGTCGTCCTGTGCGTGACCGGCGCGGAGGCGCTGTATGCCGATATGGGCCACTTCGGCCGGGAGCCGATCCGGAAGGTTTGGTTCGCTCTGGTCTGGCCGGCCCTGATCCTGAACTACTTCGGCCAGGGCGGCCTGCTGATCGCCCATCCGGAAGCCATCGAGAACCCCTTTTACCTGCTTGCCCCCGACTGGGCGCTCATTCCCCTGCTGCTGCTCGCCACGGCCGCCGCCGTCATCGCGGCGCAGGCGGTCATCTCCGGCGCGTTCTCCCTGGCCAACCAAGCCGTGCGCCTTGGCTACCTGCCCCGCCTCCAGGTCCTGCACACCTCCGAAGCCGAGATCGGCCAGGTTTACGTGCCCGCCCTCAACTGGCTGATGCTGGCTTCGGTGATCGCGCTGGTGCTGGGATTCGGGTCATCCACCAATCTGGCGGCCGCCTACGGGATCGCCGTGACCGGAACGATGATCGTGACCACGCTTCTCGGTTACGAGGTGGCGAGGCGGTACGGCCGTATGGGCAAGCATCTGGCGCTCCTGCTGGTGGCGGGATTCCTGTCGATGGACCTCGCCTTCTTCGGGGCGAACCTGCTGAAGGTCCTGCATGGCGGTTGGGTGCCGCTGCTCATCGCCGGGCTGGTCTGGTTCATGATCTCGACCTGGATCAGGGGCCGTGCCACCCTGCACCAGCGCCGCTTCCAGGATGCCCTCCCGGTCGCCGACCTTCTGTCCCGTTCGGAGCGGCTGCCGGTCCGGACGGCTCGGACGGCGGTGTACATGACCCGCGATCTGACGACGGTTCCCGCAGCGCTCCTGCACAACCTCAAGCACAACATGGTTCTTCACGAGCGGGTCATTCTCATGAAGGTCGATGTCGAGGAAGAGCCGAGGGTTGCCGAGGAGGAGCGCGTGACGGTCGAGCGGCTCGGCAAAGGTTTCCATACGGTGCTCGCGCGCTACGGATTCATGGAGGACCCCGACGTTCCGGCCATGCTTCAGGCCTGTCGCTCGCAAGGGCTGGCGATTGAGCCAATGGAAGTCTCCTACTTTCTCAGCCGGGAGACGCTCATCCCGTCCAAGAACCCGGCGTTGCCGCGATCGCGTGAACACGTGTTCATCATGCTTCATGCCCTGAGCGGGGATGCGACGCGCTTCTTCAAGCTGCCGCCCGGACAAGTGGTCGAGCTCGGAACACAGATCGAGATCTGACCCTCCTCGAAACGATGGCTCGCCGGTGTCACGTCGATCTGCGGGGTGACGAGCAGCGCCAGCGTCAGGCGGTCAAAATCCTCCAGGCCAACCGGCTTGACGGGACTGATGCCCCAAGCCATTGCCGCGGCTTCTGCCCGCGCGACGGAACTCGGCAAGCTCCGATCCCTGACGCTGGTGGCGGGGGCGCCCGCTACCTCACCAGCATTGCCGCAGGTCTGACAAAGCTCTTGCGGCCGCGCTTGAACCCCATGAGGGGCGCGGCCAACCCGCCGAAGGCGTCGGCCTCGTCTTCGGCGTCGAGCACGATCATGTCCGCCTGTCCGCCGACCGCGATACCATAATCCGCGATCCGCATCAGTCGGGCGGCCCCAGTCGAGATCATATCGAGGCAATCGCCGAAGCTCTCAGGCCCCAGATGCATGAGGTTCGCATAGAGATTGCCCATCCGGATCAGCGAACCATCGCCAAAGGGCGTGAAGGGATTCAGGACATTGTTGGTCGCGACCGAGACGGCGACGCCGCCCTCCGCCAGCCGATGAACCGGCGCCACCCCGCGTGGGGCCCGATGGTTGACATCGCGCCCGTTGAGATAGAGATCCGTCGCGGGCAAGGCCGTCACACCCACTCCGGCATCGGCCAGGATTGCGGTCATCCGCTCCAGCGCGGCATCATCGATGGCCGCGAGCTTGGTGGCATGGCCGACGGCGACCCGCCCCTGCCAGCCCGCCGCCACCGTCCGCCGGCAGATCTCCTCGAGATGGGACCAGCTGGGGTCGAGATCGAAATCCAGATGAAAATCGAGATCGACGTCATGCGCGACCGCCAGGGCGAATATCCGCTTCATCTGCAGCGAAGGATCGACATCGGTGTAAGGGCAGCCTCCCAGGAGGTCGGCCCCCTCCGCCAGGGCCTGGACCAGCAGCTGTTCGACAGCCGGATCGTGGGTCATCCCCTCCTGCGGGAAGACGCAGATCGACAGATCGATGGCGAAGGCATAATCCCGCTTGAGCCGCTTCATGGCCTCGAAACTGCGCAGACCGACCAGCGGATCGAGTTCCACATGGGCCCGCATGTGCATGGTGCCCTGCGTGATCGCCCGCTCCAGGGTGCGGGCGCCGCGCTCGTAGACATCCTCGATCGTGAAATCCCTTTTCAGGCGGGACACCGCGGCGATTGCCTCCTTGAGTCCGCCGCCGGCATCGCGGCATCGGCAGAGCAGGCAGGACTTGTCGAGATGGATGTGCGTATCGACCAGCCCCGGCAGGACGAGGCGCCCACCGATGTCCTCCTCAAGGACAGCGGTCCCGGCCAAGGCAGGGCCGATCGCGGCGATCTTTCCCTGTCTGACCGCGATGTCTTGCAGGGCTTGCCCTCCCCTTAGGCGGGTGTTGCGCAAGAGGAGGTCGAAAATCTGGTTCTGGGGCATCTCAGATCCGGCGTGACATTTGCATGCATGAATCGTATGCACTTTCGGTGCCAGCATGACGACACTTGCGGAGTTCCCAATGAGTGAGATGACCGAACGCGATCTGCAGGCCGTGAAGGATTACCTGGATGCCTCCATGGCCCCCGATCCCGTGCGCGCGGCGAAATATGTGGCCCCGGGATTCATCTGCCGCTTTACCGGGCATCGCGTTTTCGATACGCCGAGCGGACCGACCGGCTTCAACGCCGCCCGCTACAAGTGGGTGAAGAAGCGGATCGAGCGCTACGACGTGGTGCCGGGCGAGACGGAAACCATCGTCTACAGCCTCGGCTACCTGTATGGCGCCTGGCCGGACGGCACGCCCTTCGACAACAACCGCTATGTCGACCGCTTCGTGGTGCGGGACGGTCTGATCGTCGAAACCGATGTCTGGAACGACAGCGCCGAATGGATCCTCGATCCGTCCTGCGCCCGCTGACCTCGAATCCTGGCGCCCTTATTCGGTGTAGGGCGCCAGAATATCCATGAGGTCACGGCTCCTGGCGCCCGAGCTTTGCAGCAGCGCGCGGGAGGCCACGGCTTCCAAATGGTCATCCATAAGGGCGCAGGCCTTGTCGGCGGGGCCGGTCCGGATCGCCTCGATCAGTTCCAGATGCTCATTGACCGCGCATTCGGACGAATGGGGCCGGCTGAAGACCGCCAGGGACAATCCCGCGCGGTAGCAGATCTCCGTCACATAGCGGATCAGAACGGGCTTGCCGGTCATTTCCGCCAGCCGGACATGGAATTCCGTGGCAAGGCGGATCGAAATCCCCTCGGCGCCATGCCGGGCCTGATGTTCGGCTTCGACGATGGCTTTCAGCTGCTTCACCTGGGCCTCGGTCAGCTTGCCGGCCAGATGCCGGACGACCTGACGCTCGAGATCGACCCGGATGTCGAAGATGTCCCGTGCATCCTCGAAGGATGGCACGGCGACCACGGCGATGCGGTTCCGGCGCAAATCGACAAGGCCTTCCGCCGCCAACTGCCCGAGCGCGCTGCGGGCGATGGTCCGGCTGACGCCGAAGCGTTCGCCCAGTGAATCCTCCGGCAGCCGGTCCCCCGGCGAAAGCGCCCGTTCGATGATTGCACGCCGCAAGGCTGTGCAGATCACCGCGACACGGTCGCCTCCGGTTTTCCTCGAACGCTTTTCCTCGGCCATCACCGCCCTCTCCTACTCCGCTCTGCATAAGGGAGGTCAGGCGGGAATTCAACTCGCCAAGTGCCGCATTTGAATGCAACAGCCTCACCACCCTGCACAAATGAAATGCATACACCGATTGTACACACTTCTTCTTGCCAAAAGCCTGTCACCCCCGACGTGGAGTGCGGCCGGTCTCGAAAGTTGGCGCACCTGTTGCATACAGTTGATCAGTCCGTCACGAGGTGCGCCGCATGTCCCCATCCCAAGCCATCCAGCAAGGCCGCTCTTCCATCGCCGTCGAGCTTTCGCAGGCCGCCGTTTCGTTCGGCAAGCCGGGCAAGGCCGTTCCAGCCCTGCAGGAGACGAACCTTCGGATCGCCGATGGCGAATTTGTCGCCCTGGTCGGCCCGTCGGGCTGCGGGAAGTCGACGATCCTGCGGCTGACCGCCGGCCTGCTGCAGCCGACCCGGGGGGCTGTCCTCGTCGGCGGGCGCGAGGTGGCGGCCAAGGCCCTGCGCATCGGCATGGCCTTCCAGAATCCGACCATGCTGCCCTGGCTCACCATCGAGCGGAACGTCATGCTGCCGCTGAAGATCGTGCGGCCCTTCCGCTCCGACTACCGCGCCAAGCGCAAGACGGAGTATCGCGACCGGGTGCACGCCCTGCTGGCCGATGTCGGGCTCGACAAGTTCGCCGGCCATTACCCCTGGCAGCTGTCGGGCGGGATGCTGCAGCGCGCGAACCTCTGCCGCGCCCTCATCCATGAACCGAGCCTGCTGCTGCTCGACGAGCCGTTCGGCGCGCTCGACCAGTTCACGCGCGAGGAGCTGTGGGGGACGATGCAATCCCTGTGGCTGAAGCGCAAACCCACCGTCCTGCTCATCACCCACGACCTGAAGGAAGCGGGGTTCCTCGCCTCGCGCGTCTGCGTGATGAGCGCCCGCCCCGGCCGCATCATCAACGACAGCGCCGTCGACTTCCCCCGCCCGCGCACGATCCAGATGACCTTCGACGCTGATTTCGTCGCCCTCAACCAGCGCCTGCGCGACCTCATCATCGACGCGCGCACCGACACCGCCATCCGCGGAGCCTGAGCCATGAGCTACGAACTGCGCCGTCGCCTTTGGGCGGCCATCCTCATCCTCGGCTTCTTCGCGGCCTGGGAATTCCTCTGCCTCGCCCTTCAGGTCTCCGATCTGGTCCTCCCCCGCCCGAGCCAGGTCTTCGCGACGCTGGTTGCCCGCCTCGGCATCCTCTGGCCGCATGTGCTGCAGACCCTCTGGACCACGATGATCGGCTTCGTCCTGGGCGTCACTGTCGGGGTGATCATCGGGGCGGCCATCGGCGTCTCCCGCACCGCCTACGACACGGTCTATCCTTTGCTGATCGGCTTCTCCTCGATCCCCAAGGTCGCGGTGGTGCCGATCTTCGTGCTGTGGTTCGGATCGGGCGCGACGCCGGCCATCCTCACCGCCCTGGCGATGTGCTTTTTCCCGATCGTCGTCAACATCGCGACCGGTCTCGCCACCACCGAGCCGGAACTGGAGGACGTCCTGAAGTCGCTCGGCGCCAGCAAGCTCGACATCCTCTGGAACGTCGGCCTGCCCCGCACCATGCCCTTCTTCTTCGCCTCGCTGAAGATCGCCGTCACCTTCGCCTTCGTCGGCAGCGTGCTGTCCGAAACCGTCGCCTCCAACAAGGGCATCGGCAACGTGATGATGACGGCCTCCTCGAACTTCGACGTGCCGCTGGTCTTCGCCGGCCTCTTCCTGCTCGCCGCCCTCGGCATCCTGCTCTACGTCGCCTTCTCGCTGGTCGAGGCGCGCGTCACCGGCTGGGCCACCCGCCGCCAGGGCTTTGCTGCCGCCTGAACCTTCACCCCGAAACGGAGCCTCCCATGTTGAAAAAGCTTCTCTCGACGCTTGCGCTCGGCCTTTGTCTGAGCGGGCCGGGCCTGAGCGGACCGGCATTGGCCGAAACCAACATCAAGTTCACGCTCGGCTGGAAGACCCAGGGCTCCGACGCTCCCTTCCTGCTGGCGCAGCAGAAGGGCTACTTCAAGGCCGAAGGGCTGAACGTCACCATCGACCAGGGCGAAGGGTCGGCGGCCACCGTGACCCGCATCATGTCGGGTGCCTATGACGCCGGATTCGGCGACATCAACGCGATCATCCAGAACGCGGCGACCCGCCCCGGCGATGTGCCGATCATGGTCTATCAGCTCTGGAACAAGCCGCCCTTCGCGATCGTTTCGAAGAAGACGACCAACATCACGAAGCCCGCCGATCTCGTCGGCAAGAAGCTGGGCGGCGCCCAGGGCACCCCGACCACCCGCCTCGTGACCGTGCTCGGCACGCTCAACAAGGTCGATATGGGCAAGGTCGCCATCGAGAACATGGGGCCGAACCTGCAGGAGCCGATGCTGATCAAGGGCGACATCGACGGCGCCCTGGTCTTCAACATCACCAGCTGGTTCAACCTGATCAACAACCGCCAGGATCCCGCCAAGGACTACAACTGGCTGCTGTTCGGCGAATTCGGCCTCGACCTCTATTCCAACGGCATGATGGTTTCCCAGAAGCTGATCAAGGAAAACCCGGACGCCGTCGCCGGCCTCGTTCGCGCGGTCAACAAGGCAGCGGTGGAGATCGGCGTGGATGCCGAGGCCGGTGTGAAGGCGGTCCTTGCCTACGACAATCTGGCCAAGGAGGAGCTTGAGCGCGCCCGCATGAAGTTCTCCTACGAGCAGCTCATCCTGTCGCCCGAAGTCGAGCGGCTCGGCCTTGGCGACGTGGACGACGCGCGCCTCGCCCGCTCGATCGGCATCATGGTCGAAGGCTACCAGCTGACCGCCACGCCCAAGCCGGAACAGGTCTTCACCCGCCAGTTCCTGCCGCCGCCGGCCGACCGCAAACTCGCCTACAAGACCAACTGATCGCAGGAAAAGCCCGGCCGGAACAGCGGCCGGGCTTCACGCATGGGGGAAAAGATGAACGTCGCCCGGCCGGGAATGGTCACCAGCCCGCATCCCCTGGCATCCGAAGCCGGGGCCGCCGTTCTGGCGAGGGGCGGTACCGCCATCGAAGCGGCGGTCGCCATCGCCGCCAGCCTGTCCGTCGTCATGCCGCATTTCTGCGGGATCGGCGGCGACGCCATTTGGCTGGTGGCGGACCGGCAGGGTCGGCAACGCTGCTTCCTCGGCATCGGACAGGCGGCGGGCCATCTTCCCGCCTATGAGGCTGCGATCCCCCTGCGCGGCCCCGCCTCGACCGTCACCTCGGCCTGCGCGGTCGACAGCTGGGGTCGTGCGCTTGCCTACAGCGCTGGGCAATGGGGCGGCACCCAACCCTTCGCCGATCTCCTCGCCCCCGCCATTGCCCAGGCCCGGGACGGCTATGTCCCCAGCCGCTCGCAACATTTCTGGTTCGATTTCCGGCGCGGCGAGATCCCGCACTGGGGACGTTTTGCGGATCATTTCAGCGCCGTCCCCGGCGAACTCTTCAAGCAGCCCGGTCTCGCCCGCAGCCTCTCCCTGCTGGCCGAGGACGGCTGCCGGTCCTTCTATGACGGGCGGCTCGGACGGCAGTTGGCCGAGGGATTGGCCGCCGCGGGCTCTCCCCTTGGTGCCGCGGATCTGGCGGCGACCCGGACGCGGGAAGAGGCCCCCGTCAGCCTGGACTACCGCGGGCTGACCCTGCTGGCCCCGCCTGCGCCGACGCAGGGCCTTTCCACGCTGGCGATCATGGGCATTCTCTCCCACTTCGACTTGGCGGCCCTGCCCCCTTCGAGCCCGCTCCGCTACCACCTGCTGGTCGAGGCGGTGAAGCAGGCGTTTCTGGACCGGCCGCTCATCGCCGATCCCGATTGTTCCGAGCCATTGCCCAGGGACTTTCTCGACCCGCAGCGTCTGGCCGGCAGGGCCTCGGCCATTGAAACGACGCGCGCCCTGGCGTGGCCCCATCCCTACCGCCATGGCGACACGGTCTTCTTCGCCGCAACCGACGAGCAAGGGCGCTGCGCGAGTGTTCTGCAGAGCACCTACTTCGACTGGGGCAGCGGTGTCCTGATTGGCGATACCGGCATCCTCTGGCAGAACCGTGGCGCGGCGTTCTCGACCGTTTCCGGCGACCGCAACGCGATCAAGCCCGGCAAGCGGCCCTTCTACACCCTGAACCCTGGCATCGCCCTCAACAAGGGGGAGCCCCACCTTCTCTACGGCACCCAGGGTGCGGACGGCCAGCCGCAGACCCTTTCCGTGCTGCTCACCGGCTTGATCGATTACGGCATGACGCCCGAGGAGGCGCTTGCCCAGCCCCGCTTCCTTCTGGGAAAGACATTCTCCGACAGCCGAGACAGCCTCAAGATCGAGGCGTCCCTGGGCGAGGCCGCGATCGAGGAACTTGCCGCTCTGGGGCATGAGGTGGCGCCCCTTCCGGCCTTGTCGCCGATCTTCGGCCAGGCAGGGGCCATCAGCCTCACCGATGCAGACACCATTCACGGCGCCCATGACCCGCGTGGCGAAGGCAAAGCGATTCGATCTCAAGCCCGTTCCTTTATCAAATAGCTCCCAAGCGACTTCAGCCACCTGGGATGCCAAAGGCATAGACTTTCCCCACCCTCGGCCCACGATGAAGAACTTTGCCTGTGTCTTCATGAAGGAGCGATGCGGTTCGGTGTTGTCTGCCACTTGATAGGAGGTGCCGGCTGATGTCCCGGGTTGCCGCTCCTTCTGCGTCATCCCGACGGGTTCAGCTCGTGCTGGCGCGGCCTCGGCGATAGCGTGCGGCTGTTCCTGCCTTGGAGTGCAGGACCGGTGGAACCGGCGCTTCAAGCCCTCCGCACCGTTTCAGAGAAATGCCGCACTTCGTGCTCCAACGCCAAGAAGCTGTGGGTCACGAGGTGATTGGCTTCCAACACCGCGCCCGCCGAATGATCGGCGATCAAAACAATCTTCGCCACGCTGTCGATGGAACCGGCGACGGTGCGGGCCCCGGCGGCGGCCTGCGCGGTCTGGGCGGCCAGCGCTTTGACTTCGTGCGCCACCACCGCGGCTCCCGGCGACGGCTGTCATTGAACATTAACGCAAGCGGCAGCGGTACCGCCGGTACAAGACGAGGCATCCGACAACCGATCCTCACGCCAATCCGGGAGCATTGTGCCGCCATGACCCTCCGACTTGCCGTAGCCACCACCGCCGCCGTGGTCCTCGCCACCGGCACCGCTGCCGCCGCGACCAAGCTCACCGTCTACACCGCGCTCGAACCCGAACAGCTCGGCCCCTACAAGAAGGCGTTCGAGACCGACAACCCCGACATCACCATCCAGTGGGTGCGCGATTCCACCGGCGTGGTGACCGCCAAACTGCTTGCGGAAAAGGCCAACCCCCAGGCCGACGTCGTCTGGGGCCTGGCCGCCTCCAGCCTGATGATCCTGGACCAGCAGGGGATGCTGGACGGCTACGCCCCCGCCGGCCTCGCCACCATCAAGCCGGAATTCCGCGATGCCAAGGACCAGCCGACCTGGGTCGGCATGGACGCCTGGATGGCGGCGCTGTGCTTCAACACGGTGGAAGCCGGCAAGAAGAACCTGCCCAAGCCCCAGTCTTGGGCAGACCTGGCCAAGCCGGAATACAAGGGACAGGTGGTGATGCCGAATCCGGCGTCGTCCGGAACCGGCTTCCTGGCCGTGTCGGGCTGGATGCAGATCATGGGCGACAAGCCGGCGTGGGAGTACATGGACAAGCTCCACGACAACGTCGCCGTCTACACCCATTCCGGGTCCAAGCCGTGCAAGATGGCGGCGGCGGGTGAATACCCCATCGGCCTGTCCATCGAATACACCGGCGCCCAGCAGAAGACCAAGGGTGCCCCCATCGACGTGATCCTGGCCTCCGAAGGCACCGGCTGGGACATGGAGGCCACCGCGATCGTCAAGGGCACGAAGAACCTGGACGCCGCCCGCAAGCTGGCCGACTGGGCCTCCACCGACAAGGCCGCCAAGCTCTACACCCAGTATTACGCCGTGGCGGCGGTGAAGGGGGTGAGCAATTATCCCGCCAATTACCCGGCCAACGCCGAAGCGGCGATGATCAAGAAGAACGACTTCGCCTGGGCCGCCAGCAACCGCGACGCCATCCTGGCGGAGTGGAGCAAGCGCTACAACGCCAAGTCCGAACCGAAGTAAGTCCACCGCTCCGCCTCGCCGCGGCTCCCGTCCGATGGGGGCCGTGGCGAGCGTGTTCGTACGCATATGAGGCTGCCATGACCGCGACGCCGTACCTGCGCCTTTCCAACGTCGTCAAGAGCTTCGGCGCCTTCCAGGCGCTCAAGGATGTCTCGCTCGACATCGAACGGGGTGAATTCGTCTGTTTCCTGGGGCCGTCCGGCTGCGGCAAGACCACCTTGCTGCGCATCATCGCCGGCCTGGACCCGCAGACGGCAGGGACGGTGGAAATCGGTGGGCGCGACGTGTCGCGGCTGCCGCCGTCGGCGCGCGACTACGGCATCGTGTTCCAGTCCTACGCCCTGTTCCCCAACCTGACGGTCGCCCGCAACATCGCCTACGGCCTGAAGCTCAAGCGCAAGGCGGAGGAGGAGCGGGTGCGCGAGCTGCTCGCCCTGATCGGTCTGCCGGACATCGGCGCGAAGTTCCCTTCCCAGCTTTCCGGCGGACAGCAACAGCGGGTGGCGCTTGCCCGCGCGCTGGCGCCGTCGCCGGGCCTCTTGCTGCTGGACGAACCGCTGTCGGCGCTGGACGCCCAGGTGCGGCTGCACCTGCGCCGGCAGATCCGCGAGCTTCATTGCCGGCTGGGCATCACCACCATCATGGTCACCCACGACCAGGAGGAAGCGCTGACCATGGCCGACCGCATCGTGGTGATGAACCACGGCGAGATCGTCCAGACCGGCACGCCCGGCGCCATCTACCGGGCGCCGGCCACCCCCTTCATCGCCGATTTCGTCGGCACCATGAATTTCCTGAAGGGCTCGGTGGACGACTCCGGGCGTATCCGTCTGGGATCGGTCCATCTGCACAGCGATCAGCCTCTGACTCCGGGGGCCGACGTGACCGTGTGCGTGCGGCCGGAGGATGTGGTGATCCACCGCCCCGGCCCCGTGAACACCGTCGACATGCGCATCGAAGCCATGGAATTCCTGGGGCCGTTCCACCGGGTGCGGCTGGCCGCCGACGGGTTCGGGGCGCAGCCGCTGACCGCCGACTTCTCGGCCAACCTCGTGCGCGACCACCGGCTTGCCACCGGCGACCGCCTGCCGGTGACCTTGCCGGCGGAGCATCTGCGCGTCTATCCGGTGGCGTGACCCCATGCACGCCAAAACCCTTCCCCTGCGCATGAAGCGCACCGGCGACTCCCTGGTTCTGGATGGGGTGCTGGTGCTGCTGGGTTTGTTCCTGGTGGCCTTCATCGTGCTGCCCCTGGTGATGGTCGCGTTGCGCAGCGTGTACGACCGCAACGACGCCTTCGTCGGGCTGGCGAACTACATCGCCTTTCTCGACACGCCGTCGCTGTCGCAATCCATCGGCAACAGCGTGACCATTGCGCTGGTGTCCACCATCATCACCACGCTCCTGGCCTTCGCCTACGCCTACGCCATCACCCGCACGGCCATGCCGGGCAAGGGCGTGTTCAAGGCGCTGGCGCAGATCCCCATTTTGGCGCCGTCGCTGTTGCCGGGAATATCGCTGGTCTATCTGTTCGGCAACCAGGGGCCGTTGCGCTTCCTGCTGATGGGAGAGAGCATCTATGGCCCCATCGGGATCGTCCTGGGGGAGGTGTTCTACACTTTCCCCCATGCGGTGATGATCCTGACGGTCGCTCTGTCCACCGCCGACGCCCGGCTTTACGAGGCGGCGGAATCCCTGGGGGCCGGGCCGCTGCGGCGGTTCTTCACCATCACCGTGCCCGGCGCGCGCTATGGCCTGATTTCGGCGGTGTTCGTGGTGTTCACCTTGGTCATCACCGACTTCGGCGTGCCCAAGGTGGTGGGCGGCCAGTACAACGTGCTGGCGACCGACGTCTACAAGCAGGTGGTCGGCCAGCAGAATTTCGGCATGGGGGCGGTGGTCGGCATGGTGCTGCTGCTGCCGGCGGTGCTCGCCTTTGCCGCCGACTGGATCGGCCAGCGCAAGCAGACCGCCTTGCTGTCAGCCCGCTCCGTGCCCTATGTCCCGTCGCGCCGCCCGTGGTGCGATGGGGCGATGTTCGCCCTGTGCACGCTCATCGCCGGCCTGCTGGCCGGCATCCTGGGCACGGCGGCCTTCGCGTCCCTGATCCGCTACTGGCCGTACGATCTGACCCCGACGCTGGCGCACTACGCCTTCGCCGAGGTGGATGAGACGGGGTGGCGGTCCTACGGCAACAGCCTGATCCTGGCGGGGCTGACGGCGGTGATCGGCACCGTGACGGTGTTCGCCGGGGCCTATCTGGTGGAACGCGGCCCGGCGTCGGCGGGGATCAAGGCGGCGGTGCGGTTGCTGGCGATCCTGCCGCTGGCGGTGCCGGGGATGGTGCTGGGCCTGGCCTACATCTTCTTCTTCAACCACCCCGGCAACCCGATGAACGCGCTCTATGGCACCATGGGAATCCTGGTGCTGTCCACGGTGGTGCATTTCTACACCGTCAGCCACCTGACCGCTGCCACGGCGCTGAAGCAGTTGGATGCGGAGTTCGAATCCGTCTCCGCCAGCCTGAAGGTGCCGGTGTGGCGCACCTTCTTCCGAGTGACGGTGCCGCTGTGCCTCCTGGCCATCCTCGACATCGCCCTCTATTTCTTCGTCAACGCCATGACCACGGTGTCGGCGGTGGTGTTCCTCTACGCTCCCGACACCAAGCCCGCCTCGGTCGCGGTTCTGAACATGGACGATGCGGGTGAGATCGCCGGGGCGGCCGCGATGGCGATGATGATCGTCTACACCTCCGCCGCCGTGCGCCTGCTGCATACCGGCGCGTCCCACTGGTTGTCCCAGCGCACCCAGACATGGCGGAGACGCTGATCGTCGCGTGAAGCGCCGGCACGGTCACAGGGCTGCCGGCGCCCTCTCCCGCGCGATGTCCAGGAACGCGCGCACCACCGCCAGACGGCGGCGTTCGCGCAGGCAGATGACGTATTCGTCCATCTCCAGCGCCGCACCGGCGACGGGCACCAGCACCAGACGCGGGTCTCCGGTGAATTCCGCCGCCGAGATGAAGCCGACGCCCAGGCCCGCGGCCACCGCTTCCACCACCGCCTCGCGGCTTTCGATGTCCAGGGTATCGCCCATGGGCAGGCTGGCATTTTCAAACGCCCGTTCGATCAAACGGCGGGTGACCGATCCCGGTTCGCGCAGGATCAACCGCTGATCGGTCAGATCCTTCAACGACACCGCCCGCCGCCGGGCCAGCGCATGGCCACGGGGAAACAACGCCTGCACCGGATCGCGGCGCAGCGGCAGCACATGCAGCCGTGAATCGCCCGGCGCGTCGGCCAGCACCGCCACGTCGATGCGCGTGTCCAGAAGCCCCGCCAGCAAGGTTTGGGTGTTGCCGACGGTAAGCGAAATCCTCGGTCCCGGATGCTGCCGGGTGAAGGCGGCGATCAGCGGCATGGCGTGCACCGGCCCGTCCGCCCCCACCGTCAGAGTCCCCGCGTCCAGAAGCCGCGCCCCGGCCAGCAGTTCCAGCGCCTCCTGCTCCGCCGCGAACAGACGGCGGGTGATGGCGAACAGCCCCTCGCCGATGCTGGTCGGGGTTACCGTGCGGCGGGAACGGTCCAGCAGCAGGACGCCATACGCCTCTTCCAGCGCCTTCACCTCCTGCGACAGCGTGGGCTGGGTGACGTTCAGCAGCCGGGCCGCCTTGGTGAACCCTCCCTCCGCCGCCACGGTGTGGAAGGCGCGGAGTTGCGCGACGTTCATGGATTTCATCTATGAGACCATAGGCAGAATTGATTGGAGTTATGATGCCCGAGCGCGTCAGAAAGGTCCACCCCACCGCCCCCCAAAAGGAGGAGAGGCGCGATGCCCGATCCCTTGCTGCTCACCCCCGGCCCCCTGACCACCACGCGCACCGTGAAAGAGGCGATGCTGCGCGACTACGGTTCGCGGGACGGGGAATTCATCGCCATCAACACCCACATGCGCGCCCGCCTGACCCAGCTTGTGGACGCCGCCGGCACCCATGTGGCGGTTCCGGTCCAGGGCTCCGGCACCTTCGCCGTGGAGGCCATGATCGGCACGTTGGTGCCGCGCACGGGCCGGTTGCTGGTTCTGGTCAACGGCGCCTATGGCAAGCGCATGGTCCGCATCGCCGAGGTGGCGGGCCGCTCCGTCACCATGATCGAAACGCCGGAAGACGTGCCGGCCTCTCCCGCGGCGCTTGACGCCGCCCTGGCCGCCGACCCGACGGTTAGCCATGTGGCCGTCGTCCAATGCGAAACCACCGCCGGCCTGCTGAACCCGGTGGAGGACGTGGCGCGGGTGACGGCGACGCACGGCCGGCGCCTGCTGATCGATGCCATGAGTTCCTTCGGCGCCCTGCCGCTGTCGCGCGCCACCGTGCCGTTCGAGGCGGTGGCCGCCTCGTCCAACAAATGCCTGCAGGGGGCGCCCGGCTTCGGCTTCGTGATCGTGGATCGCGACGCGCTCGCCGCCGCCGCTGGAAACGCCCACGCGCTGACGCTCGACCTGCACGACCAGTGGCGCGGATTCGAGGCCAACGCCCAATGGCGCTTCACCCCGCCCACCCACGTGATCGCCGCCTTCGGCCGGGCGCTGGCCGAGCACGAGGCTGAAGGCGGAGTGGAGGGCCGCGGCCGCCGCTACGCCGACAACTGCCGCATCCTGGTGGACGGCATGCGGACGCTGGGATTCCAGACGTTGCTGCCCGACGCCCTGCAGGCGCCGATCATCGTCACTTTCCGCATGCCCGCCGACCCGGCCTTCGTCTTCGCCGAATTCTACGACCGCCTGCGCGAGCGCGGTTTCGTCATCTATCCCGGCAAGCTGACGGTGGCCGACAGCTTCCGCATCGGCTGCATCGGTCAGTTGGGGGCGGCAGAGATGACCGCCGCCGTCGCCGCGGTCCGCGCCACGCTGGCCGAGATGGGCGTCGCGTCGGGCGCTCCTTGATCCTCCCTGTCCCACGAAAGTCCGATCCCATGAGCTTCGTCTATTCGCGCCGCTACACCGGTCCGCTCCAGGCGGTGGTCCTCGACTGGGCTGGAACCACGGTGGACCATGGTTGCCTCGCCCCGGCCGGCGCCTTCATGGAAGCGTTCCGCCGGTCTGGCGTCACGATCACGCTGGAGCAGGCCCGCGCCCCGATGGGCATGGCCAAATGGCACCACATCCAGGCGATCACCCGCATGACCCCGGTGACGGACGCCTGGATCGCCGTCCATGGCGCCGCCCCGACCGATGCCGACGTCGACCGCCTCTACGACACCTTCCTTCCCTTGCAGGTCGAGGTGGTGGAACGGCATTCCGACCTGATCCCCGGCGCCGCCGAGACGGTCGCCGCCATGCGGGCACGCGGGCTGAAGATCGGCTCGACCACCGGCTATCCCCGTCCGGTGATGGACGTGGTGCAGCGCGTCGCCGCCGCCCAGGGCTACAAGCCCGACGTCACCGTCTGCGCGGGCGAGACGCCGGCCGGGCGGCCGGGGCCGGCGATGGCTCTGCGCTGCGTGATCGAACTGTCGGTGTCTCCCGTCGAAGCCTGCGTGAAGATCGGCGACACCGTGGTGGATGTGGAAGAGGGACTGAACGCCGGCATGTGGACCATCGCGGTGGCCGACACCGGCAACGAAGTGGGCTTGCCGCTCGCCGACTGGCAGGCGCTGTCCACCGAGCGGCGGGAGGCTCTGCACCAAGCCGCCGCCGACCGTCTGGCGCGGGCCGGCGCCCATTATGTGGCCCGCTCGCTGGCCGAGGCGCTGCCGCTGCTCGACGCCATCGAGGCGCGTCTGGCCCGCGGCGAGAAGCCGTGACGGCTGGTCACCCCGCCGCTCCGGCGATCGACCGGGCCGATGTGGTGGTGGCCGGCGCCGGAATACTCGGGCTCGCGGTCGCCTGGGCGTTGGGCCGGCGCGGCTGCCGGTCGGTGCTGGTGGTGGACCGCCACCCGCCGGCTACCCAGGCCACGGCGCGGGCCGCCGCCCTGTTGACCCGCGCCCGCGGCGACGCGGCGACGGCGGCGCTGGTGCGCGGCACCTACGACGCCATCGCGTCGCTGGAAGAGGAGCTGGGCGAGGATCTCGGCTTGCGCCGGTTCGGCACGTTGCATGTCGCCGCCAGCTCGGCTCGCGTCGAGGCGCTGCACGGCCTGACTGCCGATGGCACCGATCCCTTCGAATGGCTGGACGGCGAGGAGGCCGCCCGCCTCGCCCCCTGCCTGTCGGCGGAGGCGGTCGGGCGCGCCCTCTTCATGCCGCTGGACGGCTTCATCGACCCTGTGCGGCTGGCCGACGCCTACCGCCGGTCGGCGCGGCGTGCCGGCGTCCGGGTCCGGAGTGGGTTGTCCGTGCGGGCGGTGCGCATGGAGCATGGCCGCGTCGCCGGAATCGACACCGACCGGGGCTTCATTGCGGCGCCGGTTGTGGTGAACGCCGCCGGGGCCTGGGCGGCGGGGCTCGCCTGGACCGTCGGGGTCGGGCTGCCGCAGGCGCCGGTGCGCAGCCAGTACTGGATCACCGAACCGCGCCCGGACCTGTTCCCGCACGGCCTGCCCACGCTGGTGATGCCCGACGCCGGCGCCTACGCCCGGCCCGAGCTGGGGGCGCTGCTGTTCGGGCTGCGGGGCCGCCGGTCGGTGGCCTTCGATCCGGCGGCGCTGCCCAACGACACCGGGGGCCTCGACCTCGCTGACTCCGATGGCGGCTGGGAGACGCTGGAGGAGGGATGGCGGCCACTGGCCCGGCTCTGTCCGCCGCTGTTCCAGGCCGGCATCGCCCATTATCTGTCCGGCCTCTCGACCTACACCGTTGACGGCCGCTTCGTCCTGGGAGCCGTTCCGGAAGTGGAGGGCCTGCTGATGGCGACGGGCTGTTGCGGTGCCGGAATCGCTGCGTCGGGCGGCATCGGGCAAGCGGTGGCGGCGCTGGCCCTGGGAGAGGTGGCACCGATCGACCTCTCCCCCTTCGCTCCCGGCCGACTGGGTGCGGTCGATCCCTTTTCTCCATCGCTGCGCGCCGCCTGCGCCGCCGCCCGTTCCGGCAAGACCGCCGGCTGATCCACGAGGAAGCTCCGATGCAGGCCGATCGCTCCGAAGGCGACATCAATCTCGGGCCACGCCGCGCCCGCTGGATGGCGGAGGCGCTCGGCCCACGGTCGCGCGCATTGGTGGAGCGCGACGCCGCCGCCTTCCTGCGGCAATCCCTGTCCACGCCCTGTCTTTCGGCCATCCGCAAGGCGGAAGGCATCTGGATCGAGGACATGGACGGCCGCCGCTTTATGGATTTTCACGGCAACAGCGTTCATCACATCGGCTATGCCCATCCTCGAATGGTCGCGGCGTTGAAGGCGCAGATGGATGGGCTGACCTTCGCCCCACGCCGCTTCGCCTGCGAACCCGCGGCGGAACTGGCGGAGCGTCTGGCGGCGTTGGCGCCGACCGGCCCCGGCAGCCGCGTGCTGTTCGCCCCCGGCGGATCGGAAGGGATCGAGATCGCGCTGAAGCTCGCCCGCGTCGCCACCGGCCGCTTCAAGACGGTCTCCTTCTGGGACGCTTTTCACGGCGCCGGCTTCGGCGCCTCCGGCGTTGGCGGCGAGGCGCTGTTCCGCTCGCACGGGATCGGGCCGCTGCTGCCGGGAACCGAGCATGTTGCGCCCTTCGCCTGCGCGCGCTGCCCCTACGGTTTCGCCCCCGCCCCCGGCGGCGGCCCCGACCTCGACGCCTGCCGGATGACCTGCGCGCGCATGCTGCGCTATGTGCTTGAGAAGGAGGGAGATGTCGCCGCCGTCGTGGCGGAGCCGGTGCGCGCCGTTCCCTACGTTCCGCCGCCGGGCTTCTGGGCCGAGGTGCGGCGGGCCTGCGACGCGGCCGGCGCCCTGCTGGTTTTCGATGAGATTCCGACCGGCCTCGGCAAGACCGGCAGCCTGTTCAGCCACGAACCCTTCGGTGCGCGGCCGGACATCCTGGTTCTGGGCAAGGCGCTGGGCGGCGCCATGCTGCCGCTGGCGGCGGTGATCGCCCGCGCCGGGCTGGACGTGGCCGCCGACCGCGCGCTCGGTCATTACACCCACGAAAAGAACCCGCTGCTCGCCCGTGCCGGTCTGACCACCCTGGACATCGTTCGGGACGAAGGGCTGGTGGAGCGGGCCGCCGAACTGGGAGTCCATGCGCTGGACCGTCTGCACGACCTGACGGCGAAGACGCCCGGCGTGGCCGGCATCCGGGGAGCGGGGCTGCTGATCGGCGTGGAATTGGCCGATCACGAGGGCCGCGACGCCGCCGACCGGGCTGAGGCGGCCTTCTATGCGGCTCTCCGCCATGGATTGAGCCTGAAGATATCGCAGGGAACGGTCCTGACCTTGTCCCCACCTCTGACCGTTTCACGCACCGAGCTGGACCGGGCTTTGGCGATTCTCGCGCGGGCGATCGGGTAGGCCACTCGGACCGCAATCCCGATGCCGTGAGTACACCGACGCCGGCCCGCCGATTGTTCCGTCCGGAGCTTTCCTTGGAGCGGTGGACAGAAGGTTGTGCGGCCTGTCGCGCCGAGGGGCTGTTCGAGCGCGCCGATTTCGAGCCCTTTGCGCGGGGTTGCGCCGTCGCCTTGCCCAGGTCGGGGAACGCCAGCGGCTTGCCGCCGAGGCCGCCGAAGCCGCACGCAAACCGACCGTGATGACCGGCCGGCTGGACGAGTTCGGGGGCGGGGTCCGCCCGCGGAGGGACGGCATCGACTGGCAGAGCTTGGAACAGAAACAGCCGCCCATCACCATTTCCAAACGGGCTCTGACGAATCCGGAATTCGTTCCGCGGGCTTAGAACCAAAGATTATGTTCGACAGCGCGAACGCCAAGCAATGGTTATCAATGCCAGGGTCTCCGGATCAGGAAGGAGGAACGCCATGGCAATTATTCTCGGAACATCCGGAAACGACACCCGCTACGGCACCGACGGCGCCGACACAATCGAATTATATGCCGGGAACGATACGGGCTATGGTCGGGCCGGCAACGACCGCATCCTGGCCGGCAGCGGCAACGACCGCATCTACGCGGACTGGGGGGTCGGCTGGGGCAACGATACCGTCTACAGTGGCAACGGCAACGACACGTTGTCAGGCGGCGAAGGCAACGATCAAATCTACGGCGAACAAGGCGCTGACCGCCTCTATGGAGACGGTGGCTCCGACACTCTTTATGGGGGGAGCGAAGCGGACAGCCTTTGGGGTGGTGACGGCAACGATCGCATCTTTTCCGATTGGGGCCCCGGCTGGGGGAACGACCGCGCCTACGGCGGCAATGGTGACGACACCATATCGGGCGGCGACGGCAACGAGGAGCTGCATGGCGAGGCGGGCAATGACCGGCTGTATGGCGACAACGGTGACGACACCCTGAACGGAGGCAGCGGCAACGACATGCTGTACGCCGGCGACGGTTACAACGAGTTGGCCGGCGGCGACGGGATCGACACCTTGTACGGCGGCGATTCCGGTGGCACGCGCTTTCTTGGTGGCGCCGGGGCCGACTTCCTGCATGGTGGCGCTTCTGACGATCTCTTGACCATCGATTCCAGGAACGGCGTCGACCAAATGTGGGGCGGCGGCGGACAAGACCTGTTCGGGGTTGATTACGCCTATGCCTACGCGATCGCCGAAGACGGCGTAGCCGACCAATTGTCGGCGATCATCAAAGATTTCCAGATGGGCGTCGATTACGTTTTCAAGAACGAATGGCTCCTCAAGGGCGTCAATTCGGTCGATGGCGGGGCCGGTGTCGAGTTCGTGTTCACTCATTTCGAAAACACGGCCCGTTTTAAGCTCGAAGGACTCGCCTACAGCGACGCGCGGAACTACGCCATGTCTATGAGCCAGGACGGAGTGACGGCGAACTGGAATGATGCATTCACCACTTTGTAATGGTGGTCTGCATTCTTTGGACATTCTTCGGGAAGCAGAGCGGCGGCGACCCGCCAGCCAAGCCGGCTGGAGCAGCATGGTGCATGTAAAGGTGTGGCCATCCCCTTCGGCGCTGTCACGGCTCGATGCGCTGCACAGCGACGGACACACCGGAACGGCCGGAGCGCGAGCAGGCTGATGGCGGGCGCCGCTGTGACTTTGTGGTCCGGCGGCGTGATTCCCTGCGTTTTATGTGAAGTTCATCACATGTTTTTCAGCTCGGACTCCGCGACGGTTCACACATAAGAGTGCAACGTGTCGCGCGGCGGGCATGCCATGTCATCGAAGAAGCTTAGGAACGTCTATGTCGCCGGGAAGCGCACCAGCATGCGGCTGGAGGACGCCTTCTGGGAGGGTCTGGAAGAAATCGCGCAGAAGGAAAGCCTCACATTGGGAGAGTTGTGCAACCGCCTCGCCGAACGGGTGGAGGCCGTGGATGCCAGCAACCTGTCCAGCGCCGTCCGGGTCTACGTGCTGGAGTACTTCAGGGCAGCCACGCCGAGGCCGGAAGAGGCTCGCTACGGGTTGGCCATAGCCGCCGAGTGACAGAGCCGCGCGGGCGCGCGGCCCGGATACTCCCCGGGCCGGGTGGATCACATTTGCCCTGCTCACCGCAGCGGCAATCCGTTTCATCGCCAAGCGCCTCGCCGCATTCTGAAAACCGACCCCGGGCGCTCACGCCATCCGTAGGCACGATGGCGACGGGGAGGCCGTCGCCGTTGGCTTCCGTCGCGTGGACGGCTCCATGCCCTACTTGGAGCCTTCAACCTTCTTGCGTCCCTCGATGGCGGGCTCGCCCGTTCCGTTGGCGCGGAGGAGCACCGCCTCGCCCGACGCTGGAAAGACGCCGGTCAAGGCGGTCACCACCACTTGGTGGGTGACCAGCACGACCGGCGCGCCGTCGGCAGGCAACCCGGCCAGGAAGCGGCGCAGCGACGCGATCTGTGCCGCCTGCTCGTCTCGCCGCTCGAAGAAGGAGTTGAGCACCGGAAGCTCCTGCACGGGCCCGATCTCCAGAAGTCGCGCGGTCTCCAGGCAGCGGCACCACTGGCTTGAATAGACGACGGCCGGCCGGCCGGCGACCTTCCGCAGCAGATCGCCGGTTCGCCGGGCTTGTTCACGGCCGTTTGCGTCCAGGTTGCGCTGGGTCGCGCAGTCGCGGAGTTGAAAGTGCGGCGGATCGCCGACTCCGGGCGCCTCCGCGTGCCTCATGAGGACGATCAGCCCCTTCGGATCAACCGTGTCCGGGGTCGTTGCCCAACTCCGCGAAGCGGAGCAGGCGATCAGACTGACGGCGAGCGCGGCGGCCAGCGACCTGCGGCGGACAACCTTCGGCATCGGACCACGGCGGTTGGTGATGGATCGACGACACCGATATTGATCGCGTGGGCCGAAGGCCAAGCCCGCCATGTGGCGTCTCCCCAGGCTGGGCGCTTCGCAACAGGGCGCGAGCGGGATCAGGCTCGACCCAGCCGCGCCCCCGTCCGAAGGGCGAGGGCTGGCGCGGACCTCAACACCCGACCAGTTGCCCCACCCCGTCACCGCCCTTTCCCACCGTGACGGTTCGGCCGTGATGCGCCGACAAGCTCGCGCGGTGCCCGACGCTGACCACCGTGGTGCCGGGCAGACGTTCGGCCAGCAGGCCATACAACCGCGCTTCGGTCGCGGGATCGCAGGCGGATGTCGCCTCGTCCAGGAACAGCCAGCCGGGCCGGTGCAGCAGGGCGCGGGCGAAGGCGACGCGCTGCTGCTCGCCGCCGGACAGGCGCAGCGCCCAATGATCCTCCTCGTCCAGCCGCTCGGCGAAAGCGCTCATCCCCACGGCGTCCAGGGCGGCGCGCACCGCTTCGCCATCGAACGCCTCCGGTGCCGAGGGATAGGTGACGGCGGCGCGCAGGCAGCCGATGGGCATGTAGGGCTTCTGCGGGAGATGCATGGCGTCCGCCCCGGCGGGCAGGCCGATGCGCCCGCGCCCGAACGGCCAGATGCCGGCCAGCGCGCGGAACAGCGTGCTCTTGCCCGAGCCGGACGGGCCGGTGACCAGCACGCGCTCCCCCGGCTGAACCGTCAGGTCGGCGCGAAGGAACGGCGCCCCGCCCCGAGGCAAGGCCAGTTCCACCCCCTCCATCCGCAAGGCGCGGTCCGGCCCGGCGGCGCGCTCGATCTGCGGAGCGGTCCGCGCCACCCGCCGGACCTCCTGCACCGCCTGGCGGAAACCGACAAGGCGGCTGGTCGTGGCGTGCCAGTCGGTCAGGCTCACATAGGCGTCGATGAACCAGGACAGGGCGCTCTGCACCTGCCCGAAGGCCTGCGCGGTCTGCATCAGCGCGCCCAGCGGAACCGCACCGGAGAAATAGCGCGGCGCGGCGACCAGCAGCGGGAAGATGATCGCCACCTGTTCATAGGCGGAGGTGAACCAGACCAGCCGCTTCTGCGTGCGCATGATCGCCCACCAATTGTCCACCACGCGGGCGAAGCGTTGGGCGAAGCCGCGCTGCTCCTGCGCCTCGCCGCCCTGCAGGGCGACGCTCTCCGCGTTCTCGCGCAGGCGGACGAGCGCGAAACGGAAGTCGGCCTCGTATTTCTGCTGGTCGAAGCTCAACCGGGCAAGCGGACGCCCGATCCGGTGGGTCAGCCACGTCCCCACCACCGCATAGGCCAGCGCCACCCACACCATATAGCCGGGAATCGCCAGTTCCACACCGAACAGCGCCACGCTCAACGTCCCCGACAGGCTCCACAGCATCGCCAGGAAGGACACCAGCGTGACGAGGTTGGTCAGGAAGCCCAGCGACAGGCTCAGCGTCAGTTGGACGAAGCCGCGCAGATCCTCGGCGATGCGCTGGTCCGGGTTGTCGGTCGGGGTGCCGGCGAGTTGAAGCCGGTAATAGGTCTGCCCCTCCATCCAGTCGCCCAGACAGCGGTGGGTCAGCCAGCGCCGCCAGCGGATCTGCAGCATCTGATTCAGGTAGAGCCGGTACACGGCGACCGCGATGTAGACCAGCGCCAGCCCGCCGAACAGCAGGAGCTGATCGACGAAGGCGCTCTGGTCTTTCTCCTGGAGCGCGTTGAAGATGGCTCCGTTGACCTCGGTCAGTTCGACGGTGATGAAGACCACGCCCAGATTCAGCGCGACGATGGCGGCCAGCAGCCCCCACGCCGTCCAGCGCTCCTCCGACGACCAATAGGGACGGCTCAGCGTCCAGACATCCCGCAGGAAGCGGAACAATGTCCAGACGTCCCGCTTCCTGCGGGACAGCGCGGCGGCGCGTTTTGGATTGGCCTCGGTCGGCATGGCGGGCTGGTCCGGCAAGGAGGAAACCGTCCCTGCCGAATAGCACCGCGCCGCATGAAAAGCCTATGAATTCGCTGTCACCGTGCGGCCGGCCGCCGCCCTACCGGTCACCGCGCAGGACGTCGCGGCTGGCCAGCACGGCACCGCCCATGATCAGGGCGCAGGCCGCCCAGACGGTCCAGCCCCCCGCCGCCTGCCCGAACAGGATCAGCAGCAGCGTGGAGGTCAGCGGCGTGGCGTAGGACAGCACGCCCAGCGCCCGGATGTCGCCGCGCTTCACCCCGTGGTCCCACACGAAGAAGGCCGCGCCGACCGGCCCGATCCCCATGGCGAGCACCGCCAGCCACTCGCCGCCGGACGGTGCCACCGTCGTCTCGAACAGCAGGTGCGACAACCCGGCCAGCACCGCCGTGGCGAGGCAGAAGCCGCCGACCGCCTCGGTCGGGACATCGCCGAAGCGGCGCGACAGCACCGAATAGGATGCCCAGAGCACCGCCGCGGCCATGGCCGACAGGTAGCCCGGCGTGTCCGCGGCGTCGAGCGACAGGCCGCGCCCGCCTCCCGTCACGATCAGCACCGTCCCGGCGAGCCCGCACAGTGCGCCCAGCAAATGGCCGCGCTTCAGCCGCTCTCCCGGCAGCAGGGCGGAGAACAGGACGATCAGCAGCGGCCAGAGATAGTTCAGCAAGTTGACCTCGACCGCCGCACCGGGGGCGAGGCGAAAGGCCAGGAAATAGAAGAAGTGGTACCCGAACAGCCCGGCGACGCCGAGCAGCCAGACCCGCCAGGGTTGACGCAGCACGCCGATCACGTCCTTGCCCCGCGCGGCCCCCGCCGCCGTCCCGACGACGAAGGCGACGCCGAAGGACATCGCCACGAGCTGGAACGGCGGAATGGTCCCCGACAGCGCGGTCAGCAGCGCCAGCGTGGACCACATCAGGATGGCCAGACCGCCGATGGCGGTGGCGCGGCGGACCGCGGCCGGGTCGGACGCCGCGGCGGTCGGGTGGTTCCGGGGCAGAAGGTTTTCGGTCGGGAGGCTATCGGTCGACATGGCGAACGCTTAGCGCAAAGAAGGACGGCAGGCAATTGGACTGTCCGGCACCGAACCTGTGCGTGTATCCTGCCGTCCGGCGGGCCGCAGGCCGCCCCTCCGCCCGCATCGTCCCCTCCCCCGACCACGGCTCCCCTCTTGCCCACCGAAGCCCTTCTCGCCGTCCTGGCCGGCGCCCTTCTCCATGCCGGCTGGAACACCGCCCTGAAGGCCGGCGGCGGTAACGCCTCCGACGCGGTCCTGGTGGTCGCCGGTTCCGCCTTCATCGCCCTGCTGCTGCTCCCCGTCGTTCCGGCGCCGTCGCTCGCCAGCGCGCCTTATCTCGGCGTGACGGCGGTGCTGCACGTCGCCTATTTCCGGCTGCTCGCCGCCGCCTACCGCGACGGGGCGATGAGCCACGCCTATCCGCTGATGCGCGGCACGCCGCCGCTGCTCGTGGCGCTGTGCAGCGGCCTGCTGCTGGGCGAGGGGCTGTCCGCCGGCGCCTGGATGGGAACGCTGCTGGTTTGCGGCGGAATCCTCGGGCTGACCCTGCTGGGGCGGGGACCGGCCCTGTCGGGATCATGGCGGGGCAACGCCTGCGCGCTCGCCAACGCCCTGGTGATCGCCGCCTACACGGTGGTGGACGGCATCGGCGTGCGGCTGTCCGGCGCCCCGGCCGGCTACACGCTGTGGTGCTTCCTGCTGTTGAGCGTGCCCATGGTGGGCGGGGCTCTGCTGCGCGACGCGCGGGGCTTCCTGAGCCACGCCCGCCGGCGCTGGATGGTGGCGCTGGCCGGCGGGGCGGCCAGCATCGCCTCCTACGGGCTCGCGCTCTGGGCGATGACCCTGGCGCCGGTCGCCGTGGTGGCGGCGCTGCGCGAGACCTCGATCCTGTTCGCCATGGCGCTGGCCGCGCTGGTGCTCAAGGAGCGGGTCGGCCCGGTGCGGCTGGCCTCGGGAGCCGTCATTGCGCTCGGTGCCGTGTCGCTGCGCCTCGCAGCCTGACGGCGCCACCGATCAGCCGGTCTACGGGAGGACGGCGAGGGCGTTCCGGCGCCTCAGAAAAGCCCGTTCAGCAGAGACCCGCGCCCGCTGTAGCCGCCGCTTCCCCCGGTGAGGATGCCCAGCGCCCCGGAACTGGCCGTGGTGCCGCCGGTCAGCAGGGAGGTCAGGCGTTGAAGCTGCGGCGTCTGCTGGAGCGGGTTGTCGCCCTTGGCCGGCTGCTTGGCGATGGTGTCGTAGTCCTTGCTGTAGTCGCCCATGCGGAGCTGGAGGCCATAGTTCTTCTCCTCCTTGGCCGCCACGCCCTTGTCGCGGGAAACGCGCAGCGTGTAGTCGCCGCGGTCGAGCGACAGCGTGCCCGCCTCGAACTTCTTGTAGGCGTCGTAGGTGGAGCCGGCCTCGCTGTTGCTGTCGGCGACGATCTTGCCCTGCTTGTCCATCAGTTGGACGCGCACGCCCGTGTCGCCGACCCGGCCGAGGGCGACCTCGCCCGGCGTCGCCAGCGTGAACTTGTAGAAGTCCGCCGGATCGTTGGCGGCCAGCGTGCTGAGCACGTTCAGGCGGCTGGTGTCCTTCACCAGGGTGCCGACGTTGGTGGCGAAGGGCGCGGCGTTCAGGGCGGACTTGCGGACGGTCTGCTCATACTCCTGAACCTCGCCGCTGGGCTTGGCGTCGGTCGCCTGTTTGGCCTGCTCCTGGACGCGCTTCATCGCCGCGTCGATGGACGTCTGAAGGCTCTGCGCCAAGCCGCTGATGTCGCTCATTCCAACCATGGCACGCCCCTCCGACCGACAGTCCTCGCATTCGTCGGGCCGCCTCTTGCAGACGGCGGGCCAAAAGGCTTTCCATGATTTTCAATGGGTTGAGCGGCAGCCGCATCACGAGGACCGGCAAGATCTGCGCGCCGTGCGGCAGGAATTGCCGGGGTTACGCTTCCACCAGCGCGAATTTGTCGACGTCCACCAGCCCACGGTCGGTGATCTTCAGATGCGGGATCACCGGCAGCGGCAGGAAGGCCAGTTGCAGGAAGGGCTCGGCCAGCGGGCAGCCCATCTCGCGCACCGAGGCGCGCAGGCTGCGCAGATGGCGCTCCACCGTCTCGAAGGGTTCCAGGCTCATCAGCCCGGCCAGCGGCAGGGCCAGCTCGCCGACCACCTGACCGTTGCGCACCGCGACGAAACCGCCCTGAAGCTCGATCAGGCGGTTGACGGCGATGGCCATGTCCTCGTCCGACGCGCCGACCACGCAGATGTTGTGGCTGTCGTGCCCGACCGAGGAGGCCAGCGCGCCCTCGCGGAACTGGAAGCCGCTGGCGAAGCCGCGCCCGACATTCTGGTTGGTGCCGTGGCGGGCGAAGACGCAGATCTTCAGGATGTCGCGGTCGGGATCAGCCACCAGCTTCCCATCCTTCGCCGGCACCTCCAACCGCAGATGGGCGGTGATGATCTTGCCGGGCAGAACGCCGATCACCGACTGGACGGAGCCGCGGGCGGGCACCGCGAAATCCTCCGCCGTCACCGGGTGGAGCTTGACCGAGCGCAGGCCCACCGGGCTGATCGCCGGACGCCCGGCGAAGGTCTCCGGCGTCACCACGCGCCCGTTGCGGATCACCCGGTTGACCGCGCACTCCTCCAGGTCGTCCAGCAGGACGAGGTCGGCGCGCTGCCCCGGCGCAATCAGCCCGCGGTCGAACAGGCCGAAGCCGCGCGCCGCCGACCATGTGGCGGCGCGGTAGACGTGGGCCAGCGGAGCGCCAAGCCGGATCGCGCTGCGGATCAGATGGTCCATGTGCCCCTCCTCGGCGATGTCGAGGGGGTTGCGGTCGTCGGTGCAGAAGCCCAGGAAGGGCGAAGTTTCCGGCTGGATCACCGGGGCCAGCGCGTGCACGTCCTTCGACACCGACCCGTCGCGGATCAGCACCTGCATGCCCTTGCGCAGCTTCTCCATCGCCTCCGGGGCGCTGGTCGTCTCGTGGCAGTTGCGGATGCCGCAGGAGAGATAGGCGTTCAGCTCCCGCCCGCTGAGCAGCGGGGCGTGGCCGTCGATGTGGCGCCCGTCGAAGGCGGCCAGCTTGTCCAGAACCCCGTCCACCTTGTGGAAGACGCCGGGGAAGTTCATGAACTCCGCCAGCCCCAGCACCTTCGGGTGGTCCTTGTGGCGCAGCAGGTCCGCCGCCTCCAGCCGCGCGCCCGACGTCTCCAGCTCCGTCGCCGGGACGCAGGAGGAGAGCTGCACCCGCAGGTCCAGCACCGTTCCCTCGGCGCAGTCGAGGAAGTAGCGCAGGCCCTTCTCGCCCAACACGTTGCAGATCTCATGCGGGTCGCAGATGGCCGTGGTGGTGCCGCGCGGCAGGACGCAGCGGTCGAACTCCATCGGCGTGACGCAGGTGGACTCGCAATGGACGTGGGTGTCGATGAAGCCCGGCACGACGGTCAGCCCGCGCCCGTCGATCTCCTCCGCCCCGTCGTAGGACTCATAGGTGCCGATGATCCGGTCGCCGCAAAGGGCGATGTCGCCCGCGGCGGTCTCGCCGGTGACGACGTTGAGGAAGCGGGTGTTCTTGATGACCAGATCGGCCTTCGTCTCGCCCAGGGCCTGGCCGATGCGCGTCTTCAGTTCGTCCCGGGTGACCGCCATAGCTCCGCCTCGTCCTGCCCATTCCAACTCTTCTTTAGGTAAATGGCCGGACGGGACCCTTCAATCGTATTTTCCGTAACATCAATTGCGCGCTCAGTCACCCGGGCGACTTGCCAGTTCGATCACCGGTCCGGTGCCGCGGTAGTCCGGGTAGTTCCAATAGGTGCGCGGCTCCAGCCGGTAGGCCGGAAGGCCATTGCCCAGCGAGTAGACCGGCCCGCTTCCACCATAGCCGACGCCGTAATCCGCCCAGCGGGTCCCCCCTTCGTCTCCGCAAGCCGTCAACATCAGAAACAGAGCGGCAACGAAGAATTGAGCGAAACTTCCAATGATGGCTGTCATGGGCTTCATGATCCACCAGCCTGTTCCGACGCGTTGCGCTCCCATGAAGACAAACACGCCGGAACCTTCAGTATTCCCAAAAAATTAGTTCGCTCAAAACGCAATGTGCGCTTTGCCTAGTTCCGCTCCAATGGTGACGCGTCAACGTGTCATAGAACGATTTAACGCTTCGGAAACCAATGGGCACCTCATTATCGTCATGCACAGAGGCGGCCCAAGACCGCCGCAATGGGGGCGTCCAAAATGTTGAAAGCGCTTAAGAATCTAAAGATCGGACCGAAGGTCTATCTTCTCGTGGGGCTGCAGGCGGCGGTGGCCGCGGTGACCGGCCTGATGGGTCTGGCCGCCATGCAGGATCTGGCCGGCAAGTCCGAGGCCATCGAACGCGCGTCGGACCGGCAGGTGCTGGGCGAGCAGCTCAACGGCCTCGTCCTGGCCGTCGTCATGGACTCGCGCGGCGTCTACATGGCCCGCGACCGGGCCGAGGTGGACAAGTTCGGCAAGCCCCTGCTGGACAGCCTGAACACCCTCGGCGAGCGGCTCGGCACCCTGAAGCGCCTCACCCCGGCGGAGGGGCAGGCCGCGCTGGCCCCGGTGGCGGCGAAGGCCGAGGAGTTCATCCGCTTCCGCACGGAACTGGTGCGCCTCGCCCGCGAGAAGGGCGCCGTGGAAGCCCGCACCTACGGCGACAACGACGCCAACCGCAGCAACCGCCAGGCGCTCAACGGCGCGATCCAAGCGCTCAGCGCCGATCAGGACGGCATGATCGACCGCCTGCACAACGAATTGGTGTCGGCCCGTCAGCATTGGACCACCCTGATGCTCGCCATCGGCGTCGGCGGCGTGCTTTTCGGCGTCCTGCTGGCCGTTCTGGTCGCCCGCGACATGATCGCGCGCCCCATCGCCCGCATGACCGCCGCGATGAAGACCATCGCCGCCGGCAACACCGCGGCCGAGGTGCCCGGCACCGGTCAGGGCGACGAGGTCGGCGACATGGCGGAAGCCGTGCTGGTCTTCCGCGACGGGCTGCGGCGCGCCAACAATCTGGCCGAGCAGGAGCGCCGCGAGATCGACGTGCGCCGCCAGCGGCAGGAACGGCTGGAGGCCCTGACCCACGGCTTCACCCAGAAGATCGAGGGGCTGTGCCGCACCCTGAACGGTGAGGCCGACAACATCCGCAGCAGCGCCGAGTCGCTGACCCATTCCGCCGCCGACGCCTCGCGCCGCAGCTCGACCGTCGCCGCGGCGGCGGAGCAGGCCACCGGCAACGTCCAGACCGTGGCGGCGGCGACCGAGGAGCTGTCCACCTCCATCGGTTCGATCAGCCAGCGCCTCGGCGAGGCCGCCCGCATCGCCAGCGAGGCGGAGCGCGAGGCCCAGCGCACCAACAGCACCATCCAGGGCCTCGCCCAGGCGGCGGAGAAGATCGGCGCGGTGGTCAACCTCATCACCGAGATCGCCAGCCAGACCAACCTGCTGGCGCTGAACGCCACCATCGAGGCGGCCCGCGCCGGCGAGGCGGGCAAGGGCTTCGCCGTGGTGGCGCAGGAGGTGAAGAGCCTCGCCAACCAGACCGCCCGCGCCACCGAGGAGATTTCCGCCCAGATCGTCGCCATCCAGAGCGAGACCCAGCAGGCGGTCGGCGCGATCAGTGGCATCGTCGGCACCATCGAGCGGATCAGCGACATCAGCACCAACGTCGCCGCCGCGGTGGAGCAGCAGGGCTCCGCCACCCAGGAGATCGCCCGCAACGTGCAGGAGGCGGCGATCGGCACGCAGGAGGTTTCCTCGACCATCTCCGGCGTGTCGCAGTCCGCCGACCACACCGGCGAGGCCGCCGGTGGCCTGCTGAGCGCCGCCAAGGGTCTGTCGGTCCATGCGCGCACCCTGCAAACCGACGTGGACGACTTCACCCGCCAGATGAAGGCGGTCTGACCCTTCCCCCTCCTCCCCGGACTTTGTGCCGGGGAGGAGGCTTTTCCCGACGCATCCTTTCCACTGACGCGCCCCAAGCGTTCGAAGCTTACCCGCCGATTACCCCTTTTGATGTAGATCAATGCCGCGCCAGCTTCGAAACTGGTGCAATGCCGGCGAGCGTTTCGCGCCCAAATACCCCTACAATCGATAGGGATTACGCCGCGCCGTGGGTTTCCCGCCTCGGGTTCCCCAGGACGCGCCGTGGCGTGCTGCGCATCCGGCGTCCGGCAAACGGGCGGCCAGCGGATCAATGCAAAAGGGTCTTTGGGGGAAAGTCATGCCCGATGGACATGTGGATCTCGACGCCGAGCACATCGGCGATCTCGACGAGTATGAGGGTGCGCTGGCCGGCCTGTCCCGCCGGGAATTCCTGACCTACTGCACGGGCGTGGCCGCCACGCTGGGCCTGTCCCCCGCCTTCGGCGTGAAGATCGCCAACGCCGCCGTGGCGGCGCCGCGTCCGACGGTGATCTGGCTGTCGGGCCAGGCCTGCACCGGCTGCACCGAATCGCTGCTGCGCACCCACCACCCGTCGCTCGAGACGCTGATCCTCGACACCATCTCGCTCGACTACAACGAGACGCTGATGACCGGTTCCGGCCACCAGGCCGAGAACTGGAAACAGCAGGCGATGAAGGACAATTGGGGCAAGTACCTGATGGTCACCGACGGCTCCATCCCGACGAAGGACGGGGGCGTCTACTGCAAGGTCGCCAGCAAGACCTACAAGGATGCCGTGCTGGAGTGCGCCAAGGGCGCCGCCGCGGTCATCTCCATGGGCTCCTGCTCCTCCTGGGGCGGCTGGCCGTCGACCGGTGTAAACCCCACGGGGGCCGTCGGCCTGAACGAGATCATCAAGGACAAGCCGGTCGTCTCCGTCCCCGGCTGCCCGCCGAACCCCTACAATTTCCTCTCGCTGGTCCTGCATTTCGTCGCCTTCGGCAAGCTGCCGGAGTTGGACGACAAGATGCGCCCGAAGTTCGCCTACGGCCGGCTGATCCACGAGAACTGCGAGCGCCGCCCGCATTTCGACGCCGGGCGCTTCGCCATGGAGTTCGGCGACTACGGCCACCGCCAGGGCTACTGTCTCTACAAGCTCGGCTGCAAGGGGCCGGAGACCTACGCGAACTGTCCGTCCGTCGGCTTCAACGACGTCGGCCAGGGCACCTGGCCGGTCGGCACCGGCCATCCCTGCTTCGGCTGCACCGAGAAGGGCGTCGGCTTCACCAAGGGCATCCATGAGCTGGCCTCGCTGAAGTCGGTGGCGCCGCCGAACAGCTACCCGGCGGTCGCCGTGGACAAGGGCGAGGGCATGTCCGCCGGCGCCGCGGCGGTGGTCGCCGGCATCGCCGGCGCGGCGGTCGGCGCCGGCGCCGTCATCTCCAGCCGGCTCGGCAAGCAGGACGCGAAGACCGAATCCTCCTCCACCGCCGCCGAGTGAGGTGACGCCATGTCGAAAAACATGATGTCAAAGAACATGATGTCGAAGAACGAGACATCGGTCTCACGGCGCGGCTTCCTGCGGAACGCGGTCAAGGGCAGCGCGGCCGCCGCCGCCGCGGCCTGCACCACCATGGTCGCCGCCCCACCGGAGGCCAACGCGCTGGTCCGCCCGCCCAAGCCGCTGCCGCCCGACGCGGTCGGCCTGCTCTACGACAGCACGCTGTGCATCGGCTGCAAGGCCTGCGTGACCGCCTGCAAGGAGGTCAACCACATGCCGCCCGACGTCGGCCCGGCCCAGCAGGGCTGGAACGCCGGGGGCGGCGACAAGCCGATCTACGACAGCCCGGTGGAGCTGTCGGCCAGGACGCTGAACGTCATCAAGGCCTACAGCCACGGCACCGGCGCCACCAAGGACGCGGCGGAGAACGGCTTCGCCTTCATCAAGCGGCAGTGCCTGCACTGCGCCGATCCGTCCTGCGTGTCGGTCTGCCCGGTGTCGGCGATGACCAAGGACACCAGGACCGGCATCGTCAACCACGACCCGAGCGCCTGCATCGGCTGCCGCTACTGCGTGCTGTCCTGCCCGTTCGGCGTGCCGAAGTACGACTACAACGACGCCTTCGGCGAGATCAAAAAGTGCCAGCTCTGCAAGCAGCAGCTCGCCAAGAACGAGCTTCCGGGCTGCGCGGACGTCTGCCCCACCGGGGCGACGCTGTTCGGCCGTACGGAGGACCTCAAGGCGGAGGCCAAGCGCCGCACCGCGCTGAAGGTGGGCGAACACGCGCACTTCCCGCGCGGCGACATCGCCGGCAAGGTCGGCGGCCCGCGCGACGGCCATGAGAAGCTGGTGGAAGCGGCCTATCAGCCGCACATCTACGGCGAGAAGGAGCTGGGCGGCACCCAGTGCCTCGCGGTGTCCGCCGTACCGTTCGACAAGCTGAACCTGCCCACCAATGTGCCGGAGAACGGCTATCCGACCCTGTCGGAAGGCATCCAGCACACGCTCTACGCGGGCATGATCGCCCCCGCCACGGTGTTCGCCGGTCTCGCCTATCTGGCGCACCGCAACACCAAGAACCACACCGACGAGTGAGGGGGCCACGCCATGTCTTCGCAAGCTCATGAGCATCAACCGCTCGGTGGCCGGGTCCTCACCCTTCCCTTCCTGATCTGCGCCGCGCTGGTCGCCGTCGCCGGCGTCATCCTGTTCCAGCGCTACACGCAGGGTCTGGCCGCCGCGTCGAACCTGAACGACGGCTATCCCTGGGGCATCTGGGTCGCCATCGACGTGGTGATCGGTTCGGCCTTCGGCTGCGCCGGCTATGTCATCGCGCTGCTCTGCTACATCCTGAACCGCGGCGAGTACCACCCGCTGGTCCGCCCGGCGGTGCTGGCCAGCCTGTTCGGCTACGGCCTCGCCGGTCTGGCGGTGCTGGTTGATCTCGGCCGCTACTGGAACTTCTACCACATGATGCTACCGTGGTACGCGCAGCCGAACTCGGTAATGCTGGAGGTCGGCCTGTGCGTGGCGACCTACACGCTGGTGCTGGTGGTGGAGTTCGCCCCCGCCTTCCTGGAGCGCTTCGGCATCGAGGGGCTGCGCGCCAAGCTGAACAAGGTGCTGTGGGTCTTCATCGCGCTGGGCGTGCTGCTGCCGACGATGCACCAGTCGTCGCTCGGCACCATGATGGTCATCGTCGGGCACAAGCTGTCGCCGCTGTGGCAGTCGCAAATGCTGCCGGTCTTCTTCCTGCTGACCGCCATCCTGATGGGCTTCGCCATCGTGGTGTGGGAGTCGGTGATGGCCTCGCTGAACTTCCGCCGCCCGATGGAAACGCCGGTGCTGTCGAAGCTGGCGGGGCTGATGCTGGTCGTCGCCTCGCTGTTCGTCGTGCTGCGCTTCGTCGACCTGATCGTGCGCGGCCAGATCGGCCAGATCTTCGGCGGTCCGCAGTCCGGCTGGTTCGTGGTGGAGATGGTCCTGATGATCTCCGGCCTCGCGCTGCTGATCCCCAAGGCCAACCGCAACCGGTCGCGGGCGCTGTTCCTGTCGGCCTCGCTTCTGCTGGCGGCGGGCATCCTCTACCGCCTGAACGTCTATCTCATCGGCTTCACGCCGGCGGTCGGCCCTTGGCACTACTTCCCCTCGGTCAAGGAAATCATGGTCACCGTCGGCGTCTTCGCGCTGGAGATCGCGCTGTATCTCCTCTTCGTGAAGAAGCTGCCCGTCATGCACGCCGTCCATCCCGAGCACGGCTGAGTTTAGGAGAGTTTCATTATGGCTCAGCGAGTTGTTGTTGATCCGGTCACCCGCATCGAGGGTCACCTGCGGGTCGATTGCGAAGTGGACGGCGGCAAGGTCACCAAGGCCTGGGCGTCGGGCCAGATGTGGCGCGGCATCGAGCTGATCCTTCAGGGCAAGGACCCGCGCGACGCCTGGGTCTTCGCCCAGCGCATCTGCGGCGTCTGCACCACCGTGCACGCCATCACCTCCGTCCGCGCGGTGGAAAACGCGCTGAAGCTGGAGGTGCCGCTCAACGCCCAATACATCCGCAACATGATCCAGGGCGCCCACAACGTCCACGATCACATCGTCCACTTCTATCACCTGTCCGCGCTCGACTTCGTGGACATCGTCTCGGCGCTGAAGGCCGACCCGGCGGCGACCGCCAAGCTGGCCCAGTCAATCTCCGGCTGGCCGCGGAACAGCACACAGGAGTTCGCCACCGCCCAGAAGAAGCTGCAGGCCTTCATCAACTCCGGCCAGCTCGGCATCTTCGGCTCGGGCTACTGGGGCCATCCGGCGATGAAGCTGACGCCGGAAGCCAACCTGATGGCGGCGGCGCACTATCTCCAGGCGCTCGACTACCAGCGGCGCATGAACAAGGTCGTGGCGATCCTCGGCTCCAAGACCCCGCACATCCAGAACATGGCGGTGGGCGGCGTCACCAACCCGATCAACATGGACAGCCAGTCCACGCTGACGCTCGAAAAGCTGATGTACATCAAGCAGCTGATCGACGAGGTGGGCGATTTCATCACCCAGGTCTACATCCCCGACGTGGCGGCCATCGGCGCCTTCTACGCTGACTGGACGCAGTATGGCCGCGGCGTGGTGAACTATCTGTCCATCCCGGACATGCCGCTGGACACCAAGGGCACCGTCTTCGCCCTGCCTGCCGGCTACATCGACGGCGGCGACCTCGCCAAGTTCACCCCGATCAAGGACTTCCACGACCCCTATTTCGAGAAGGGCGTGAAGGAGAGCGTGAAGCATTCCTGGTATCAGGGCGGCAAGGGTCCCCTGCACCCCTACGACGGCGAGACGATCCCGAACTTCACGGACTGGCAGGACGACGGCAAGTACAGCTGGATCAAGTCGCCGACCTTCTACGACAAGCGCGCCCAGGTCGGCCCGCTGGCCAACGTGCTGGGCATGTACGCCTCGGGCCACCAGCGCACGCAGTTCTGGGTCAACGCGGTGCTCGACGCGGTGTCGGGCCATCTCGGCAGCAAGGTGGGCGTCGACGCGCTGCACTCCACCATCGGGCGCCACGCCGCCCGCGCGGTGCGCTGCGTGGTCCTGCACGAGGAGTTGCAGAACCAGTGGACGCTGCTGATGGAGAACATCGCGAAGGGCGACACCAAGACCTTCAACAAGCCGGTGTTCCCGAAGGGCGAGATCCGCGGCTTCGGCTTCCACGAGGCGCCGCGCGGCATGCTCTCGCACTGGGTCGTGATCGAAAACGGCAAGATCAAGAACTATCAGGCGGTCGTGCCAACCACCTGGAACGCCGGCCCGCGCGACGAGGACGGGAACATCTCGGCCTACGAGGCGGCATTGCTCGACAACCCGGTGGCGGTCGCCGACCAGCCGCTGGAGATCATCCGCACCCTGCACAGCTTCGACCCGTGCCTGGCCTGCGCCGTGCACCTGACCGACACGGAAACCAAGTCGCACTATCAGGTGAAGGTCGTTTGATCCAAGCCTTCTGATCGGCCGAAAGCCCCTCTTCCCCGCGGAGGAGGGGCTTTTCGCATCAGCCATGCAGGTCGATTGATCCAGTTCACGGCGCCCGGCGCCGGTCCCGCTTCATCCTTCTGTTTCAAAATCTACGAACGGAGCGCGCGTCCCATGCCCATGCCCATCCTCGTCCTCGGCCTCGGCAACATCCTTCTGATGGACGAAGGGGTGGGCGTGCGCGCCATGGAGGCGTTCGACGCCGCCTGGAGCGTGCCCGACCATGTCAGCGTGGTGGACGGCGGCACCTGCGGCATGGACATGCTGGACCTGATCGCCAGCCACAAGCATCTGATCGCGGTGGACGCGGTGAAGACCGGTGCGCCGCCGGCCAGCCTGACCGTGCTGCGCGGCGACGAGGTGCCGGCCTATTTCAAGGGCAAGCTGTCGCCCCACCAGCTCGGCCTCAGCGACCTGCTGGCCTCGCTGCGTCTGCAGGACGAGGCGCCGGAGAGCGTGACCGTGGTCGGCTGCGTGCCGATGGCGCTGGGCACCGGCCTGATTATGTCGCCGGAGATCGAGGCGGTGATCCCGCGGATGGTGACGATGATCGTCGAGGAACTGGCCCGCCTCGGGGTCACCGCCACGCCCAGACCCTGAGCGTGGCGGTCTCCGCTTCTCAGCGGTCGGCGCGGATCGGGCCGAACTCCACCGGGACCCAGGCGTAGCCCTTGCCTTCGGTGCGGACATGGCCGATGCCGGGGAAGGGCAAATGGGCGCCGGCCACCCACAGCTTCTGCGCCGCAGCGTCGGCGAAGATCTTCTTGCGGGAGGCGATGGCCTGCTCCTTGTCGGCGTCGAACTCGATGACGACCTCTGGGCGGGCGAACTGCACGGAGTGGCTGTGCACGACGTCGCCCCACATCAGGATGCTGCGCTCCCCGAACGTGAAGAGATAGCCGCTGTGCCCCGGCGTGTGGCCGTAGGCCGCCACCGACTCCACGCCGGGAACGAGGCTGTCGCCGGGCTGGTACGGCTTCAGCTTGCCCGCCGCGGCGTAAGGGGCCACCGCGGCGCGGGCCATGGCGAAGAAGGGCTGGCTGTCCGCCGGGGCCTTGGCCGCCACCTCCTCGCTCAGCCAGAAGTCGGCGTCGGCCTTGGCGACATGGACCGTGGCGTTGGGGAACAGCATGGCGCCGTCCGGACGCAGCAGGCCGTTGGCGTGGTCTGGGTGCAGGTGGGTCAGCAGAACCGTGTCGACCTGTTCCGGGTTGTAGCCGGCGGCGCGAAGGTTGTCGGCGATGAAGCCCAGCGCCGGGCCGAAGGCCTTGGCCGTCCCGGTGTCCACCAGGACGAGGTTCGTGCCGGTGTGCACCAGATAGGCGTTCACCGCCGTCTGTACGCCCGGCGTGTCGGCCAGGAACATCCGGGCGAGCAGGCTTTGGATGTCGTCGGCGCTGGCGCCGCTGAGGATCTTGCGGTCGAGGTCGATGAAGCCGTCATACAGCGCAGTGACCTCGAAGTCTCCGATGGCCATGCGGTAGAAGCCCGGCGCCTGGGTCCGCTGCTGGCCCGGCACCTCGGCCAGGGCCGGCGCCGCAGAGGCCAGGACGGCACCGGCAGGAAGAGCGACGGCCAGGGCGAGCAGGGCGTTGCGCAGGGTGGCGAAGGTCGGCGGTGTCATCGGCGTGGTTCCCCTTCAGGACGGTCGGCGCCCAGCATGGCCGTCCTGGACGCGCCGGGGAAGCGTCCCGGGAGGAATGCGCCAAGCAACTGGATTCGCTTCGGATTTTCGTCGCCGGGACAAACGCGGAAGCGGCTCGGCGAGGCGACCCGCCGAGCCTGGACGCCGAATCGGGCCGCTCAGCGGTCGCTGCGGATCGGGCCGAACCCAATGGGAACCCAGGCGTAGCCGTCCCCTTCGGCGCGGACATGGCCAATGCCGGGGAAGGGCAGATGCGCACCGCCGCCCCACAGCTTCTGCGCCGCCGCCTCGGCCAGCCGCCGCCGGCGCGAGGCGATGGTCTCCTCCTTGTCGACGTCGAACTCGATGACGACCTCCGGACGAACGGAAAGGCGTGGCTGTGCACGGTGTCGCCCCACAGCCGGATGCTCTGCCCCTTCGAGCGGAACAGAGAGCCGCTGTGTCCCGGCGTGTGGCCGTAGGCCGCCGACTCCACGCCCGGCACGAGGCTGTCGCCGGGCTGGCAGGGCTTTGCGCAGGCTGGCGAAGGTCGGCGGCATCATCGGCGACACACGACCCCTGACTGGTCACTGACTAAGAAGGGCAGCTTTAAATATTCGGTTCGTGGCCAGGAAAAACGCCAGAAACGAACAGATTTTTGCGGGACTTTCGAGAAACCGCACAAAAAAAGCCCGGCGAACCGTCTCGCCGGGCCTTCCTTTGGATCGGGCTTCTTGCCACCCGCCCCTTCCGTCCTTCAGGCGATCAGCCCAGGGCGAGCAGCGCCACGCCGGCCAGACCGACCACGGCACCCGTGCCGCGCAGCGCCAGGGCGCCCTTGCGGTCCTCCACCAGACGGCGCAGCGACAGGGCGGCGCCGATGCCGGCACCGTGCAGCAGCGCGGTGGATAGGGCGAAGCCCAGGCCGTAGAGCAGCGGCTCCGCCGCCTCCGGCATCTCGGCGCCGTGGGCGTGACCGTGGAACACGGCGAACAGGGCGACCACACCGGCGGAGGCGAGCAGCGGCAGGCGGGACTGCAGGGCGATCAGGGCGCCCAGGGCGACCACGGACAGGACGATGCCAAGTTCGACCTGCGGCAGGTCGATGCCGGCCAGACCCAGCAGGCCGCCGCCGATCATCGCGCCGACGAAGGCCGTCGGCAGCGCCCACAGGGCATTGCCGCCGCGCTGCGCGGCCCACAGGCCAACGGCGACCATCGCCAGCAGGTGATCCCAACCACCGATCGGGTGCAGGAACCCATGGACGAGCCCGGCGTCGTGGGCGCCGAAGGTGTGGGCGAGCGCCGCGTTGGGCAGCGCGGCCAGAGCCGCCGCCGCGGTGGCCGACGCGAGAGCGAAACGTTTCATCCGTGAAAACCCCTGCTGTATCGTTGAGCGGCGCACGACCGACCCCTACCCCATCGCGCGCGAAGCGGTCGCCACTTTAGCAGAACCGTTCCGATTGGAAATGGCGGAGCGCTAGGAAATTACGCCGGACCGCATGTTTGACGCACATCAATGTGCGGATTCAACCCCCGGTCAAGATGCCGCAGTTACACCGATCGAGTCAGGACGACTGGCTTCCCCGTGCGAGGATGCGCGCATGTGTCTCGGCATTCCGATGCAGATCCTGGAGACCGACGGCTTCACCGCGCGTTGCGCCGGCCGGGGGGAGGAGCGGCGCGTCAACGTCATGCTGATCGAGGAGGTTCCGGAAGGCGGCTGGGTCCTGGTCCATCTCGACCGCGCCGTCCGCCCGTTGGAGGTCGAGGAGGTGGAACCGCTGAACCGCGCGCTGGACGCCATCCTGCTGGCCGCGAAGGGGGAGAATGTGGACCACCTGTTCGCCGATCTCATGGGAAAGGTGGACGTGTGACCGCCGGCGGCCCCGAGGCGGGCTTCGCCGTCGACGCGCGTCCCGCCTGCGGGTCCTGCGGCGCGGTCTACGACCCGGTGGCGGGCGATCCGGGGCGGGAGGTGCCGCCGGGAACGCCCTTCGGCGGCCTGCCGGACTATTGGCGCTGTCCGGGTTGCGGCGGCCCGCAGCATGGCTTCACCGTCGCGGCTTCGCCGGGCGCCAGTCCTATGGATGCGCGTGTTGCCGCTCTGACCGCCAGCTACCGCCTGATCGCGGAACGCGACATGGCCGGCATTCCCATCTGCAACGCCGCCCTGTCGGTGGAGGCGTTGGGGTTCAGCCCCTATGGGCCGGGCTGGATCGGCTGCGTCATCGCCCCCTGGTTCCTGAACGCCGTGCTGATCCCGCGCGATCCCGCCTTGTGGGCGGACCGGCGCGACGGCGACAAGGTGGAGATCGCCCTGCCCTCCGGCGCCTACCGCTTCACCGCGGCGCGGGTGGGCGTTCTGGGAACGCTGACGGTGATCCCGCTCGCCTCGGCCATGAACGTGTTCGCCGATCAACAGGATGCCCGCGCCGCCGCCGTTCTGGCGCTCGGCCATCTGATGCGGGCGCCGCAACCGGCGTCGCAGTCCGGTCAGCCGGCCCCGAGCGACGCGGATGCGGCGAAGCCCGCCCTGTCCCGCCGTTCCCTGTTCGGGGGCGGGCGCCGATGAGCGGGACGGGCGCCGGGCCGGAAGGCAGCGTGTCGGTGCGACTGGAAACCGCACAGGGGCGGGTGCGCGCCGCGTCGGTGCAGGTCCGCCGTCCCGCGGCCGCCCGGGCGCTGTGCGGACGCACGCCCGAGGAGGCGATGCGCCTCGTGCCGCTGCTGTTCAGCCTGTGTGGAACCGCCCAGTCGTTGGCCGCGCTTGAGGCTCTCGAGGATGCGCTCGGCCTTGACACCCGCCCCCACGACGCCGCCCGCGCCCTGCTGGCCGACGCGGAAGCCGCGACGAACCACGCGTGGCAAGTCCTGATGGACTGGCCGGCACGGCTGGGCGAGGCGCCGCAACCCAAGGCACTGGTGGGCCTGCGCGCCGCGGCGGCGGCGATCCATCCCGCGCTCTACCCGGCCCGCGACGGGCTGCGGCCCGGCGGCGGCTCGCTGCGGCCCGACCGCACCGCCCTGGCCACCGCCATCGCGATCCTGCGCGACGGGCTGGAACGCGCCGTGTTCGCCACCCCTGCCCCCGTCGACGTGGCGGGGCTGGAGCGCTGGGCCAGCACGGGGGGGACGTCCGCGGCCCGGCTGATGCATCGCCTCCTGGCGCCGGACATGGCGGGCTTCGGCGCCTGCGGCGTGTCGGCGCTGGCTCCGCATCCGGCAGAATGGTTCGGGGAGCAACTGTCCGCCGACGCGGCATTTTCCGGGCTTCCCCGGCAGGACGGCGCCCCGGCCCACACCGGCCCGCTGGCCCGCCAGGCCGCGCATCCGCTGGTCGCCGCTCTGCTGGCCCGGCACGGCTCGGGCCTCGCCGCTCATGGCGCCGCCCGGCTCGTGGAGCTGGCGGGACTGGCGGAGCGCTTGGCATCCCGGGCGGACCGCCTCACCGACGCCGAGCCGGCTCCAGGCACCGGCACCGCGCGGCACGGCGCGGGAAGCGGTGTCGTCGAAACGGCCCGCGGGCGCCTCGCCCACTGGCTGCGGCTTGAGGATGGTCGCATCGCGGATTACCGAATCGTGGCGCCGACCGAGTGGAACTTCGCTGCGGATGGTCCGCTGGCCCAGGGCTTGGCCGGTGTCGAGGCCGACGGCGCTCTGGCCGAGCGCACGGCCTTGCTGGTGGCGGCGCTCGATCCCTGTGTTGCCTGCGTCGTCACGATTCAGGACGAGGATTGACCGATGCACGAGTTGGCGCTCAGCCAAGGCATCATCGACGTGGTCCGCGATCAGGCCGCGGTCCAGGGCTTCACGAAGGTGAAAACGGTGCGGCTGGTCATCGGCACCCTGTCCCATGTCGAACCGGAGGCCATCGCCTTCGGCTTCGACGCGGTCAGCCGCGGCACCATCGCGGAGGGCGCCGTCCTGGACATCGAGCGCCCGCCGGGTCAGGCCTTCTGCCTGTCCTGCGAGAAGCCGGTCCCGCTGCCCGAGCGGTCGGACCCCTGCCCGGAATGCGGCGGCCACCAGCTCATGGTGACCGGCGGCGAGGAAATGCGCGTCAAGGAACTGGAGGTGGAGTGATGTGCACGGTCTGCGGTTGCGCCGAAGGCGAAACGAAAATCGAAGCCGGCCACGCGCACGGCCACCATCACCATCATGGTCATGACCATCATCATCACGACCATAGCCACGAGCATGTCGGCCCGGACGGCAAGGTCTACCGGCACACGCACGATCACGATCATGCCCACGATGATGAGCACGACCACGGCATCATCGACCTCGGGCGCGGCCCGGCGGGGACGGAGGTGCCGGGCCTGTCGCAGACCCGGCTGGTCGCCATCGAACAGGACATCCTTGCCAAGAACGACAGCTTCGCCGCGGTGAACCGCCAGTTGTTCGCGGCGAAGGGCGTGTTCGTGCTGAACCTGATGTCCAGCCCCGGTTCGGGCAAGACGACCCTGCTGACCCGCACGCTGACCGACCTGAAGGGGCGCTTCGCGATGGCGGTGATCGAGGGCGACCAGCAGACCTCCTTCGATGCCGACCGCATCCGCGCCACCGGCACGCCGGCCATCCAGGTCAACACCGGCAAGGGTTGCCATCTCGACGCCCAGATGGTCACCCAGGCGGTGGGCCGCCTGCCGGTGGAGACGGGCAGCGTCCTGTTCATCGAGAATGTCGGCAACCTCGTCTGCCCGGCCGGCTTCGATCTCGGCGAGGCGCACAAGGTCGTCGTGCTCTCGGTGACGGAAGGGGAGGACAAGCCCCTGAAATACCCGGCGATGTTCGCCGGCGCCGACCTGCTCCTGGTCAACAAGGTCGATCTGTTGCCGCACCTGACCTTCGACGTGGCGCGCATGATCGCCTACGCCCGCCAGTTGAAGCCCGGTCTGCGCGTGATCGAGGTTTCCGCGACCGCCGGCCAGGGGTTGGAGGCGTGGTACGGCTGGATCGAGGAAGGGCTTGCGAAGGCGGCGGCGGGACGCGGCGCATGAGCCCAGCCGACTTCCTCCTGATGGCCGGGGCCTGCCTGTATTTCATGGCCACGCCCGGCCCCGGCATCTTCGCCGTGGTCGCCCGCTCCCTGGCCCTGGGCTGGCGGCGCAATCTGGGCTTTCTCGGCGGGATGGTGGTGGGCGACCTCGTGCTGCTGGCGCTCGCCCTCGGCGGGCTGGCCGCCGTCGCCCACGCCTTCGAGGGCCTGTTCACCCTGCTGCGCTTCGCCGCCGCCGGCTATCTGATCTGGCTGGGCATCCGCACCTGGCGCGCGCCCGTCGTCCTCAGCGGAGACCTGCCGGCGGCCGAGGGCGCCCAGTTGCGGGGCTTCGCCAGCGGTCTGGCCCTGACCCTCTCCAACCCGAAGACCATCCTGTTCTACATGGCCTTCCTCCCGGCCTTCGTGGACCTGACCCGCGTCTCCGCCACCGACGCCGTGCTGATGGCTGGCATCGTGGTGGGTGTGTTGAGCGCCGTCCTGCTGACCTACGCCATGGCGGCGTCGCGTGCCCGTCACCTGTTCCGCAGCGAACGGGCCATGAAGGCGCTGAACCAGGGCGCCGGCACGTTGATGATCGGCGCGGGCGTGGCGGTCGCCGCGCGGTGATCCGGCTTCGCCTCCGCGTCCGCGGGCAGGTGCAGGGGGTCGGCTTCCGGCCTTTTCTGCACGGCTTGGCGCACCGTTTCGCCCTGACCGGCTGGGTGCTGAACGACGGGGACGGCGTGCTGGCGGAGTTGCAGGGCGATGGCCTGGAGCGCCTCCTGGCCGTGCTGACGGAAGAAGCTCCGCCGCTGTCGCGGATCGACGCCATCGAAACGGAAGACTGCCCCATCCGCCCCGACGAGGCGGGCTTCACCATTCTGGCTTCGCGGCGCGGCGCGGTGACCACCGGGGTCGCCCCCGACTCCGCCGTCTGCCCGGCCTGTCTGGCCGAACTGTTCGATCCGAAGGACCGGCGCTACCGCTATCCCTTCCTGAACTGCACCCATTGCGGCCCGCGCTTCACCATCACGCGCGCCCTGCCCTACGACCGGCCGCAGACCGCCATGGCGGGCTTTACCCTCTGCCCGGACTGCGCCGCCGAATACGCCGACCCCGCCGACCGCCGCTTCCACGCCCAACCGACCGCTTGCCCGGCCTGCGGCCCGCGCCTGTCCCACTCCATCGAAGAGGTGCTGGCCGCGCTACGCGGCGGCAAGATCGTCGCGATCAAGGGGCTGGGCGGCTTCCACCTCGCCTGCGACGCGTTCGACGCGGCGGCGGTGGAGCGGCTGCGCGCGCGCAAGCAACGCAACGGCAAGCCTTTCGCCCTGATGGTCGCCAACGTCGCCTCCGCGGAACGGTTCGTGGAGGTGGGGGCGGCGGAGCGGGCGTTGCTGGAGGGGACGGCACGGCCGGTGGTGCTGTTGCGGCGGCGTGAATCCCCTCCCCTGCGAAGCGGGGGAGGGTTAGGGAGGGGGCAAGCGTCTCCCTCCCGGACACTTCCCGACGCCATCGCCCCCGGTCTCGCCTGGCTGGGCGTCATGCTGCCCTACACGCCGATCCATCATCTGCTGTTCCACGAGGCCGCCGAGCGGCCGGACGGCACGGAGTGGCTGGAGCGGCCGCAGGACCTCGCCCTGGTCATGACCTCCGCCAACCCCGGCGGCGAGCCGCTCGCCATCGGCAACGACGAGGCGCGGCGACGGCTGGACGGCATCGCCGACCTGATCGTCGACCACGACCGCGACATCCTGATCCGCGCCGACGACAGCGTGATGCGGGTGGTGGCGGGCGCCCCCGCTTTTCTACGGCGGGGGCGCGGCCATGTGCCGGTGTTCATCCGCCTGCCGCGCCCCGGACCGCCGGTGCTGGCGGTGGGCGGGCATCTGAAGGCCACCGTCTGCCTGACCCGTGGGAACGAAGCCTTCCTCAGTCAGCACATCGGCGACCTCGACAACGCCGCGACGCTGGAGTTTCTGGAGGAGAGCGTCGCCCATCTGCGCCGCATCCTGGCGGTGGAGCCGGTGGCCGTCGCCCATGACCTTCACCCCGACTTTCAAGGCACGCGCTTCGCCGAATCGCTCGGCCTCCCGACACGGCCGGTGCAGCATCACCACGCCCACATCGCGGCGGCCCTGGCCGAACACGGCGTGGACGGCCCGGCGCTCGGACTGGCGCTGGACGGGTTCGGGCTGGGGTCGGACGGCGGGTCCTGGGGTGGGGAGATGCTGCTGGTGGAGGGCGCCGGCTTCACCCGCCTCGGCCATCTGGCGCCGCTGGCCCAGCCGGGCGGCGACGTGGCGGCGCGCCAGCCCTGGCGCATGGGAGCGGCGGCGCTGGCCCGCATGGGGCGCGGCGCGGAGATCGCCGGGCGCTTCGCCGCCTGCGGCCCGGCCGACGGCGTGCGGCGGATGATCGAAGCCGGCGTCAATACGCCGCCCACCACTTCCTGCGGGCGCTGGTTCGACGCCGCCTGCGGTCTGCTGGGGGTTCGCGCCGTCGCCGGCTTCGAGGGCGAGGCGCCGATGGCCCTGGAATCGCTGGTTCGCCGCCCCACGGTGCTGAAGGGTGGCTGGCGGATCGACGGCGGCGTTCTGGACCTCACCCCCCTGCTGGAGAATTTGTTGCAGATCAATGCGCAGGAGGGGGCCGACCGGTTCCATGGCACCCTGGCCGCGGCGCTGGTCGATTGGGCCATGCCGGAATTGGCGGCGCACGGCCTCGACCGCATCGCCCTGTCCGGCGGCTGCCTGATGAACGCCGTTCTGGCGGAGGGGTTGACCGCCGGCTTCGCGGCGCGCGGCGTCACCGCGCTGCTGCCACGCCGGGCACCGGTCAACGACGGCGGGCTCAGCCTGGGACAGGCCTGGGTCGCCATGCAGAGTTTGCTTCAGGAAGGACCACTCCGATGTGCCTCGCCGTCCCCGCCCGCGTGATCGAGCTTCTGGCGGACGACCGCGCCACCGTCAGCCTGGGCGGGGTGAAGGTCGCCTGCTCCCTGGCGCTGGTCGAGGGGGTGGAGGTGGGCGACTATGTGATCGTCCATGTCGGCTACGCCCTGTCCAAGCTCGACCCGGAGGAGGCGGAGCGCACGCTGGCCCTGCTCGCCGAAACCGGCACCCTCCCCGCCTCCGACGCCGCCTGAATTCCGGACCCCGCCATGACCGACCGCCGCCTCTTCACCCGCAAGCTCGACCTCGCCCGCGGCACCGTGGACATGAGCCACGGATCGGGCGGCAAGGCCATGGCCCAGCTGGTGCGGGAGCTGTTCGCCGCGGCCTTCGCCAACCCGCTGCTCGACCAGGACAACGACCAGGCGGCCTTCGACCCTCCCGCCGGGCGCATGGTGGTGACGACCGATGGCTTCGTCGTCTCGCCCCTGTTCTTTCCCGGCGGCGACATCGGCTCGCTGGCCGTGCACGGCACGGTCAACGACGTCGCCATGGCCGGCGCGGTGCCGCTCTATCTGACCGCCGGCTTCATCCTGGAGGAAGGCTTCCCGCTGGCCGACCTGAAGCGGCTGGTGGACAGCATGGCAGGCGCCGCGCGTGAGGCCGGCGTGTCCATCGTGACCGGCGACACCAAGGTGGTGGAGCGCGGCAAGGGCGACGGCGTCTTCATCACCACCACCGGCATCGGCGTGGTGCCCCCCGGCGTCGCCCCGTCCGGCGACCGGGCGCGGCCCGGCGACGCGATCCTGGTCAGCGGCACCATGGGCGACCACGGCGTCGCCATCATGTCCACCCGCGAGAATTTGAGCTTCGAGACGGACATCCGGTCGGACAGCGCCGCGCTGCACGGGCTGGTGGCCGGCATGGTCGCGGCGGTGCCGGACGTCCATGTCCTGCGCGACCCGACCCGCGGCGGTCTGGCGACGACGCTGAACGAGATCGCTCACCAGTCGGGAGTCGGCATGCTGCTGCGCGAGGCCGACATTCCGCTGAAGGCGGAGGTCGCGGCGGCCTGCGAACTCCTGGGGCTCGACCCGCTCTACGTCGCCAACGAGGGCAAGCTGATCGCCATCTGCGCGGCGGAGGACGCCGAGCGCCTGCTGGCGGCCATGCGCGCCCATCCCCTGGGTGCCGAGTCCGCGGTCGTCGGCAAGGTGGTCGAGGACACCCACCGTTTCGTTCAGATGGAGACCCGCTTCGGCGGCAAGCGCATCGTCGACTGGCTGTCCGGCGAGCAGCTTCCCCGTATCTGCTGAGCCCCCGCTTCCGCCGAAAGAGGCACCCCGCCGGCTCCACACCCACCACCCGGCGTACCGCGATGGAACTGCGGCGGATCGGCCCGGCCGGGGGACCCCGGACGCGCCCCGCGCGTTGCCTCCCTCGGAAGGCGGTCGTGTTTCCGCCAGCCGAATTGTGAGTACGGGGGATCGATGGGTATTCCGCAGTCCATCCAGTTGGGTGCCGCACCGCTGGAGCCGGCGACGCTCGCCGGCACGGCGTCCGCCGCGGAACTGGTCGCGCGCTTGCCGGCCACGGCACCGCTGCACCGCAACCGGGTGAAACGGGCCTTCGACCTCGTGGGGGCGGTCGGGTTGATCCTGTTCTTCGGGCCGCTGATGCTGATCGTCGGGCTTCTCATCACGCTGGACGGTGGCCCCGCGGTGTTCGGCCATCGGCGCATCGGGACGGAGGGGCGGGACTTCACCTGCTGGAAGTTCCGCTCCATGGTGGTCAACGCGCCGGAGGTCTTCGAGAAGCTGATCGAGTCCGACGCCGAGGCCCGCGCGGAATGGGAGGCCACGCGCAAGCTGCGCAACGATCCCCGCATCACCTGGATCGGCCGATTCCTGCGCCGCACCAGCCTGGACGAGCTGCCGCAGCTCTTCAATGTTCTGACCGGCGATATGAGTCTGGTCGGCCCGCGCCCCATCGTGCAGGAGGAGGTGGCGCGCTATCACGTCTGCTTCCCCTTCTACACCCGCTGCCGCCCCGGACTGACCGGGCTGTGGCAGGTCAGCGGCCGCAACGACGTGGACTATGGGCGGCGCGTCCAGCTCGACACCGCCTATCTGCTGGGCTGGAGCCTGTGGGGCGACATCCGCATCCTGCTGCGCACGGTCGGCGTGATGCTCAGCGGAAAAGGTGCCTATTAAGGCGTAGAATCCCCGCGCCGCCGCCCTTCCCCGCCCGGAGGGTGGCAGCGCGGGCGGCGGAGACACATATCCTATCCCGGGCAAGGCGGCGGGTCCCGCGGCACCAGGGGGCAGGATTTGAGATTGCCCGGTCAACGTGCTAGGTTGCGGTTGGACGACCGGTGGGACCGGCCGGAAGGCCATGTTCCACCGTACAAAAGCACATGTGGACCGGCCTTGGGCGTCCGGCAGGCGAAACCCCTGGTACAATAAGGCTTGCAGTCGCGTTGATGGCTTTGATTCCGCCGGCCGGGCCGGCCTGTCGAGAGGGGCGCAGGATGGCGAAACTGCTGGCGGCGCTGTTGCTGCTGATGGTGGCGATGGGACCCGCCTGCGCGGTGGCGCCCGCCTCCCGCGCGGACACCAGCATAGCGCTGGACCATTACCGGCAGGAATTCGCGAAGGCCAAGGGCACCTCCACCCTCCCCTCCCCGGCAGACCGCAATTACCTTCTCTTCTCCGACGTCCTGCGCCGCGTGCTGGCCGAACATGTGAAGCCGGGCACGCCTCAGGTCCTGGTCGAGAAGGCCGTCGCTGGCCTTCAGAAGAAGAAGAAGGAGGAGCCGGGGGCCACCGACCGGGTGCTGACCGAGGCGGCTCTGGACGCGATGCTGACCTCCCTCGACCCTTACTCGGCTTTCCTCGACTCCGAGCATTTCCGCTACATGCGGGAGCAGACCCAGGGCGAGTTCGGCGGGCTGGGCATCGAGGTGACGATGGACGAGGACAGCGGCCTGATCCGTGTCGTATCCCCCATCGACGGTTCTCCCGCCGCCCGCGCCGGCCTGCGCACCGGCGACCTGATCGCCCGGATCGACGAGGCCCAGGTCAAGGGCATGAACTTGCGCGATGCGGTGGCGCGGATGCGCGGTCCGGTCGGCACCTCCGTTGCCCTGACCATGCGCCGCAACGGCGGGACCAACGGAAACGGCGGCCCCGACGCGCCGTTCCGCGTGTCGCTGACCCGCGCCATCGTGAAGATCCAGCCTGTCCGCTACCGGCTGGAGGGTGACGTCGCCTACATCCGCATCGCGGCCTTCAACCAGCAGACCTCGCACGCGCTGGACGACGCGGTGGAGGAGATGCGCCGGCAGGCCCATGGCCGGCTGGCCGGGGCGGTGCTGGACCTGCGCAACAACCCCGGCGGCCTGCTCGATCAGGCGGTGAACGTCGCCGACCGCTTCCTGGAGGCGGTGGACATCGTGTCGGTGCGCGGACGCGATCCGGACGAGAACCGCCGCTACACCGGCACGCCGGGCGACCTGCTGGCCGGGCTGCCCATCGTCCTGCTGGTCAACAGCGGATCGGCCTCGGCGTCGGAGATCGTCGCAGGCGCCCTACAGGACCACAGCCGGGCGCTTCTGTTCGGCACGCGCAGCTATGGCAAGGGGTCGGTGCAGACCATCTCGTCGCTGTCCGGCGACATCGGCATCCGCCTGACCACCGCGCGTTACTTCCGCCCGTCCGGCGGGCTGGTCGACTGCTTCGGCGTGTCGCCGAACCTGGAGATCAAGCCGGCCAACGACAACAGCGAGGAAACGCATCCCGATCCGGCGACCTGCGACCCGCACGCCACGCCGCCGCCGCCGCCGCGCGCCTGGAGGATCGAGGATCTGTGCCCGGACGTGGCCGCCGCCCCGTCGAAGCCGGACGCCGACCGCCCGCTGGACTGCGCCGTCGCCGCCATCCGCACCCGCCTGATGGGCACGCTGATCGGGCGGCCTTGAGCCGCTCCCTCAACGAGGCCTAACAAAAAGAGCCCGCCACAAAAAAGCCCGCCGCTCCAATGGAACGGCGGGCTTTCTCTTTGTGCCCCACGACCGCCCGGACCCTAAGGACGGATCCAGACGGTGTGGAATGGTGCTGCTTCCGCGACCGGGTGTGCGGGGATGGGTCCGCCCCGCCCCCTCACACCCGGTTGTTCGACGTCAGACCACTTCGACGCGCTGCGCTTCCGGACCCTTGACGCCCTGGCGGACGGTGACCCGCACCTGCTCGCCGTCGGCGAGCACGTCCAGGCCCGAACGCTCCAGAGCGCGGATGTGGACGAAGATGTCCTTGCCGCCGGTCGACGGGGCGATGAAGCCGAAGCCCTTGGACACGTTGAACCACTTCACGGTGCCGTCGACCGTCTCCTCGGCGCCGCCGCCGTAGCTGCTGCCACCGCCGTAGCCGCCGCCGTAGCTGTCGCCGCGCGGAGCGCGCGCCGCCGGGCGCGGGGACTCGCTGGCGGTCGAGGTGTCGACGTCGTGGATGGTGGCGACCTGCGGGCCCTTCGGGCCGCGGGACAGATCACAGGTGATGGTGGCACCCTCGGGCAGGCTGTCGTGTCCGCAGAACTGCAGAACCGTGGAATGCAGGAAGGCATCCGGCGAGCCGTCTTCGGGCGTGACGAAGCCGAAGCCCTTGGTCGCGTTGAACCACTTGACGGTGGCGCGGATGTTGCGCTGGGTGATCTCGGGAGCGCGGAAGCTGTTGCGCTGCGGACGGTCGAACATACGTGGTCTCATCTGTCGTGATAGGCCATGCCCCAACCGGCGGAACATGGCCCCCCGAAGATGATCCGTTCCGCCGCGCTTTTCAATTGAGATCGCGCGCGCCGGAAAGAAAGATTCGGCAAAAACCCGGCCAAGGGCCGCCCGGCGGTGTCCGGGCGACCAAAAATATCGCAATTGCTGCGAGAATCGGCGGATTGCCGGTCAAGACCGGTCCCTCAAGACCGCCCCATCAAGACCGGGCCGTCAGGCCGCCCCGCAGCACTTCTTGTACTTCTTGCCGCTGCCGCAAGGGCAGGGATCGTTCCGGCCGACCTTGGGACCGCTGCGCGGGCGGGCGCCCAAGGTGCCGTCCACATAGTACCAGCGGCCGTCCCGCTTGGTGAAACGGCTGGTCTCGTGATGCTTCTGCGGCTTGCCGTTCATGGTGAAGTGGGCGACGAACTCGACCACGCCGTCCTCGTCCTGCGCCCCGCCGGCCTCGGTGGCGCGGACCTCGAGGCCGGTCCACTGGCTGTTGGCGGCCCAGGTCTCGATCTCCTTGCGGTCGAAGTCCTCGCGGGTCTCCGGGAGCAGCGTCTCCTGCAGATAGTCGATCTTCCCGCAGGCGAAGGCCGAGTAGCGCGACCGCATCAGCGCTTCGGCGGTCGGTGCCGACGCGGTGCCGTCCAGATAGGGGCCGCAGCAGGCGTCCAGGGGTTTGCCGGAACGGCAGGGGCATTCGGTGGTGGCGGTGGTGGTCATGACTTCCGGCCTCTCGATTTGAGGGCGCCATGCATAGCGCAGCCGGCGGCCTCCGCCAAGCGTCACCGCCGCCACATGGTGGCCACCGCAAATTCGCCTGAACCGGATCGGCATTCGCGCTAATCTGTACAAAACGCGGCCGGCCGGCCCGGAGCGATGGAACCGGCGATGACAAGAAGCGGACCCGACCTTCCCACGCGGCGCATCGCCGCGGATACCGTGCTGATCCGCCAGGGCGAGGCCGGGGACTGCGCCTGGCTGATCCAGTCGGGCGAGTTGGATGTTCTGCTGGACGGTCCGGACGGCCCGCTCCGCCTGGGCACCGTCGGCGCCAACGCCATCGTCGGGGAGATGGCGCTGCTGGACGACGGGCTGCGCAGCGCCACGGTGCGCGCCCTGACGCCCGTCGACGCGGTTGAGCTGTCGCGCGAGACCTTCCGCGCGCTGCGCGGCCGCTGCCCGCCGCTGGCCTCCTACCTGCTGGAAAGCCTCGTCGCCGCGATCCGCCGCAGCTATGGCCTGTCCCAGCCCGAACGGCAGGAGGGGGGCGCCGGCATCCGCTCCTCCGATTCCTTCGCCACCGTGGCGGACCGCCGCATGTTCCGCCGCGGCCACAGCTTCTTCCGCCAGGGAGACCCCGGAACGGCGGCCTATCTGATCCAGTCCGGCTCGGTCGGCGTGCAGCGCGACGGGGCCGACCTCGGCGTGCTCGGCCCGGGGCGCATCTTCGGGGAGTTGGCTCTCCTTGCCAACCGCCCCCGCGCCGCCACCATCGTTGCGCTGGAAGCCACGGTCTGCGAAATCATCCGCAAGGACCAGTTCGCCAAAGCCATCGAGACGATGCCGCCCATCCTGCGCTCGCTGACGCGCATCTACATCGAACAGCTGTCCGGCGGACGGCTCCTGCCCCACCACGCCGAACCCGCAAGAACCGACTCTCCATGACGTCCAAGACCACCACCAAAGCCGTCCGCGTCAAAGTCCCCCGTCCGCAACCCGACCTGTCCTTCGAAACCGCGCTGGGCCAGGGGCGGCTGGTCTGCGGTATCGACGAGGTGGGGCGCGGCCCGCTCGCCGGCCCGGTGGTCACCGCCGCCGTTGTGCTGCCGGCGGGCGGCCTGCCCGACGCGCTGGCCCGCGCCATCAACGACAGCAAGGCGCTGAGCCTGCGCGCCCGCGAGGCGCTGGAGCCGGAGATCCGCGCCCACGCCCTGGCCGTCGCACTGGCCGAGGCGTCCGCGGCGGAGATCGATCAGTTCAACATCCACAAGGCCACGCTGCTGGCCATGAAGCGCGCCTACGAGGCGCTGCCCGGTGAGCCGCCCGCCGTCGCTCTGATCGACGGGAAGTTCAAGCCCGACCTGTCCTGCCTGATGGAAGCCATCGTCAAGGGCGACGGGCGCAGCCAGTCGATCGCCGCGGCCTCCATTGTCGCCAAGGTGGCGCGCGACCGCGAGATGATGCGGCTGGCGGAGCTTCACCCGCAGTATGGCTGGGACCGCAACGCCGGTTACCCGACGCCGGAGCATCTGGAGGCGCTGCGCCGCCACGGCGTCACGCCCCACCACCGAGTCACTTTTGCACCAGTCCGCGCCCAAATCGAACGGGCCGGCTGAACGCCGCGATTCCGGCGCAAGAAATCAGTTGACGGCGACTCGGCGGCGAATCATTGTCCCAACGACTGATTCGCTGTTTTGGTTTCGTCAATGCTCCCCCTGAACAAAATTCTCGTGGGCGATTGCATCGCCCTCATGAATGAAATGCCGGCTGAATCGGTGGACCTTGTCTTTGCCGATCCGCCTTATAACCTCCAGCTGGGGGGCGAACTCTTGCGTCCGAACCATTCCCGTGTCGACGGAGTGGAAGAGGACTGGGACAAGTTCGAGGATTTCGAGACCTACGACCGCTTCACGCGGGACTGGCTCGCCGCGGCCCGCCGCATCCTGAAACCCGAGGGATCGTTGTGGGTGATCGGCAGCTACCACAACATCTTCCGTGTCGGCGCCACGCTGCAGAATCTGGGCTTCTGGATTCTGAACGACATCGTGTGGCGCAAGACCAACCCGATGCCGAACTTCCGCGGCACGCGCTTTGCCAACGCGCATGAGACCATGATCTGGGCCTCGCGCGAAAAGGACGCCCGCTACCGCTTCAACTACGACGCCATGAAGGCGCTGAACGACGACCTGCAGATGCGCAGCGACTGGCTGCTGCCGATCTGCAACGGCGCGGAGCGCCTGCGCGACGAGGACGGCCGCAAGGCCCACCCGACGCAGAAGCCGGAATCGCTTCTCTACCGCGTCATCCTGTCCTCCTCCCGCCCCGGCGACACGGTGCTGGACCCCTTCTTCGGCACCGGCACCACGGGTGCGGTGGCGAAGCGGCTGGGCCGCAACTGGATCGGGCTGGAGCGCGACCCGACCTACGCCAAGGCGGCCACCGCCCGCATCGAGGCCGTGGAGGAAGCGCCCGACGCCGCCGTCCTGGACACGCCGCCGAAGCGGTCCGCCCCGCGCATTCCCTTCGGCTGGGTGGTGGAGCGCGGCCTGCTGCGCCCGGGCACGTCGCTGTTCGACCTGCGCCGCCGCGTGGTCGCCCGGGTGCGCGCCGACGGCACGCTGATCGGGGCCGGCCCGCGTGGCGAGCATCGCGGGTCCATCCATCAGGTGGGGGCCGCCATGGCCGGGCTGCCGGCCTGCAACGGCTGGACCTTCTGGCACTATGAGGATGGCGGCGACCTGCGCCCCATCGACGTGCTGCGCGAGCGCATCCGCTCCGAAGCCCCCGCCTGATTTTCGGCGCCCGACTTGAAGCGGGGCGGCCGTCCGTGCCGCCCCGTTCCCACAAGTTCGGTGTTGAAGCCCCTCATCGATCGCCGCCCGCATGCCTTGGCAGGACGGGGACGGCGTGATAGGCGTGTGCGCCATGAACAAGCTCTTCGCCACCGTCACCGCTCCGGCGCCCCGTTCGGCCCCGGCGGCGCTTTCCACCCGTTGCTTCGTGCGCGATCTGGTCATGGATGCGTTGATCGGCGTCTATGCCCACGAACGGATCAAGCCGCAGCGCATCCGCCTGAGCCTCGACCTGGACATCGCCGCCCCCGGCGTCACCGGCGAGGACATGGCGGCGGTGGTGAAGGGGCTGGTCAGCCAGGGGCACGTCACCCTGATCGAAACGCTGGCCGAGCGGATCGCCGAGCGCTGCCTGTCCGACGAACGGATCGCCAGCGTCAGGGTGCGGGTGGAGAAGCTCGACGTGTTCCCGGACGCCGCCAGCGTCGGCGTCGAGATCGAGCGCGCCCGGGCTTGACGTTCGGGGCGGGCCGTTAGGCTGATTCCATCCGCGCCACCGCGACATGGGCGGTCGTCGCGATGGCGGAACGCGGCGCCGGAAGAGCGGCGATTTCCTGGATGAGCTTTTGCCGAAGCGCTTCGACGAAACTGCCGCGGTCCATTGCCGTCTTCACGAAGCAATTCATGCCGCCCACGACGTTTTCCTGGTAGTACTCTTCCAGCCACGGAAACTCGTCGAGGATGGCCAGGGCGTTGATGGTGATCCCCTGCCGCTCGACCCGGTCGCGGACGCCCGCGGGGTCCGGGCCGCTGTTGGAAAAGCCGTTCGACACGATGTCGATGACCTTGCGCGCGGCGTCGAAGCCGTTGCCGGCGAACAGCTTCGCCGACTCCTCGATGGCGCTGCCCAGCGCCGTCGAATCACCCTGGAATCCGCGCGGCGCCTTGTCGATCCGGTCCGCGAAGGCGGCCACCTCCTCCGCGCTGGTCAGCGGAGTCCAGGGCACCAGGACGCGCAGGCTGTGCGGGCCGGAGAAGACCACCAGGGTCGCCGCAGCACCACCCGCGATCACCGCCTCGCTGACATCCGGATCGCGGAAGGCCGCGGCGTGGCCCTGCAACTGGAACTCCAGATCCCCATCGGTGATGGAGGCCGACCCGTCCACCGCCAGCACCAGTTCCAGGGCGACGCGACGCCCGGCGGGGGCCTTCTTCGCCTTGGACTCGGCCTGCAGGGGTGGCTCCGCCCGCAGGGGTCCGGCAAGCCACGCTCCGGCCAGGAAGGCCGGCAGGGCCAGGATCGTCCGCCGCCTCATAATGCTCCGTCCACCTTTCCTTATGCGTGGGCCAGCGCGTGGCGCACCACCTTCATCATGACGGAGGGAAGGGCCTGCCCACCCAGCCGATCCACCGGAACCCACAGCCCCTCGGCCGTCCGCCATCCATCGCCGGCCTTGGCCGCGACGACCTCAAGTTCGAGGTGAAAATGGCTGAAAGTATGGCGGACCACGCCCGGCAGGCGGCGCCAGGACAAATCCAGCGGGGCCGCCGCCGCGATCTCCGCATCGGTCGGCGCGTGGCCGGCCCAGGGGGTGGAGGGCACCTCGGTCATGCCGCCCAGCAGCCCATCCTCCGCCCGGCGACGCAGCAGCACGGCGCCCTCCGGGTTCAGCAGCCAGAAGGCGACGCCGCGCCGGGTCGGCTTGTCCGCCTTGGCGGCCTTGCGGGGAAGCTGCTCCTGGATGCCGGCGGCACGGGCGGCGCACCAGTCCGACCAGGGACAGAGCATGCATTTCGGCTTGCGCGGCGTGCAGACCGTTGCACCGAGATCCATCATCGCCTGGGCGTAGTCGCCGGGCCGCTCGTCCGGCGTCAGGATGGCGGCCAGCGCGCGCAGCTTGAGCTTCACGCCGGGAAGCGGCTCCTCCACCGCGAAGACCCGGGAGATCACCCGCTCCACGTTGCCGTCCACCACCGTCGCCTTGTGGCCGAAGGCGATGGCGGTGATCGCCGCCGCGGTGTAGGCGCCGATGCCCGGCAGTTCCAGCAGGGCCACCTCCTTGTCGGGAAAGCGCCCTCCCCGCTCCGCCGCCACCACCTGCGCGCATTTGTACAGGTTGCGCGCCCGCGCGTAGTAGCCGAGCCCGGCCCAGGCCACCAGCACGTCGTCCAGCGGGGCCGCCGCCAGATCGCGCACCGTCGGCCAGCGCTCGGTGAAGGCGCGGAAATAGGGCGCCGCGGCGGGCACCGTGGTCTGCTGCAGCATGATCTCCGACAGCCAGACCCGGTACGGGTCGGCGACCTCCCCCGGCTTGGCGCGCCAGGGCAGGTCGCGGCGGTTGTGATCGTACCAGGAGAGCAGCCGTCGGGCGGCGTCCCTGGGAGCGTCCGTAGGGGCGCTCTTGGGGGTGTTGTGGGGAGACGTCGTCATGGCGGCAAGACATAGGGCGAACCCGGACGCCGATAAAGGGCTGCCGATAAAGGGGCACCCGCGGGGGCGCTGGCGAAGCCCTGCCCGCTTGCGCTAGGGTGCGCGGACCATCACCAGGAAACCCTGACATGAACGGACCGCGGCGAATCGGCCAGACCGTCCCCGAGGTGGCCGGCAAGGCGCTGGGCAAGCGCGGGCTGGCCTTCGGCTCGCTCATCAACGACTGGCCGTCCATCGTCGGCCACCAGCTGAGCCTGCGCACCGCCCCCGACAAGCTGAGCTTTCCCCGCGGCAAGCGGGAGGACGCCGTCCTGCACATCCGCGCCATGGGCGCCATCGCGCTGGAGCTTCAGCATCTGGAACCGCAGATCGTGGAGCGGATCAACAGCTTCTTCGGCTACCGCGCGGTGGCGAAGATCAAGCTGATCCACGCCGCCCCGCTGACCATACAGAAGCCGACGGTGCGCCCGCGCGACCTGACCATGGACGAGGAGCTGTCGGTGATGACCACCACCGCCACGGTGGAGGATGAGGAATTGCGGGCCACGCTGGAGCGCTTCGGGCGGTCGCTGCTGGCCCGCCCGCGTCCGGCGCCGCGCCGCCGCTGAAGATCGAGCGATGCATCGTGCGATCCCCTTGGGAGGCAGGAGCCGGCTCGGGCTGGGCCATACTCTTGCCGCAAAAGGGGAGTTTCGATTATACCATCAACATCTGGTAGGGATGAGGCCAAAGTGAACCGCAACCTTTTGGGCATCACCGCCCTGATCGCGGTCGGCATGACGCTGATCATCGGGCTCGCCGTCGTCGGCTCCCGGCCGTCGAACGGGCAGACTCTGCCGGTGCAGCCGCCCGTGCAGACGGCGCAGGCCCCGGCGCCCTCGACGGCCGATCTGCTGGCCGACCGGGTGCTCGGCAACCCCAACGCGCCGGTGACGATCCTCGACTATTCGTCGATGACCTGCCCGCACTGCGCCGCCTTCCACACCGAGACGCTGCCGAAGATCAAGGAAGCCTACATCGATACCGGCAAGGCGAAGCTGATCTTCCGCGACTTCCCCTTCGATCAGGCGGCGCTGCGCGCTTCCATGCTGGCCCGCTGCGCCCCGGCGGAGCGCTACTACCCGCTGCTCGACGTCCTGTTCAAAAGCCAGGGCCAATGGAGCCGCGCCGCCGACCCGGCCAAGGCGCTGGCCCAGTACGGCAAGCTCGCCGGCATGAGCGAGCAGGTCATCAACGCCTGCATGGCCAACCAGGCGCTGGCCGACGGCATCCTGCAGAGCCGTCTGGTCGGCCAGGACAAGTACAAGGTGGAGGCCACCCCGACCTTCGTCCTCAACGAGGGCGCGGCCACCATCAGCGGCGCGCAGTCCTTCGAGACCTTCGCCGCCGCCATCGACAAGCTGGTGAAGTAAGGCCGCGCAGAAGGCTTCGATCCCGTGCACTTCACGCGCCTCCGCCTGTCCGGCTTCAAGTCGTTCGTCGACGCCACCGATCTGGTGATCGAGCCGGGCATGACCGGCATCGTCGGACCCAACGGCTGCGGCAAGTCGAATCTGGTGGAGGCGCTCCGCTGGGTGATGGGGGAAACCTCCGCCAAGCGGATGCGCGGCGACGACATGGACGACGTCATCTTCGGCGGCACGGCCAATCGTCCGGCCCGCAATCTGGGCGAGGTCGCCCTCCTCATCGACAACCGCACGCGCACCGCCCCCGCCGGCTTCAACGAGCATGACGAGCTGGAGGTGACGCGGCGGATCGAGCGCGGCAACGGCTCCGACTACCGCATCAACGGCAAGCTGGTGCGCGCCCGCGATGTCCAGCTCCTCTTCGCCGACAATGCTTCGGGCGCCGGGTCCCCGGCGCTGGTCAGCCAGGGCAAGGTCGGCCAGATCATCAACGCCAAGCCGCAGGACCGCCGCATGCTGCTGGAGGAGGCGGCGGGCATCACCGGCCTGCACTCCCGCCGGCACGAGGCGGAGCTGCGGCTGAAGGCGGCCGAAAGCAACCTCATGCGCCTCGACGACGTGATCGGGGCCATGGACACCCAGCTTCAGAGCCTGAAGAAGCAGGCGCGGCAGGCCGCCCGCTACCGCAACCTCTCCGAACAGATCCGCAAGGCGGAAGCGGTGCTCTGGCATCTGCGCTGGATCGCCCATGAAGGCGAACTGGCGCGCGCCCGCGGCGCCTTCGCCAAGGCCGAGGGCGCGGTGCGGGAGCTGATGCTGGCGGTCACCCAGCTGACCACCCGCCGCACCGACGATGCCGCCGGGCTGCCGGAAAAGCGCCAGGCCGAAGCGGCGGCCGCCGCCGCCCTGCAAAGGCTGGTCATCGCCAAGGAACAGCTCGACGCCGAGGAGAAACGGGTCGCCGAGCAGCAGCGCGCCCTGCTCTCCCGCCTGCAGCAGATCGCCGGGGACCTCGGCCGCGAGGAAGCTCTGGCCGCCGACGCCGGGGACGCCCTGGCCCGGCTGGAGGCCGAGCGCGACCGGCTGCTGGAAGCCCAGGCCGACGAGGAGATGCTGGAGGAGGCCGCGCGCGAGGCGCTGGCCGACGCGCGGGAGGCGGTGGACGCGCTCGACCGCGAGCTGACCCGCCTGACCGAGCAGACCGCCGCCGACGAGGCACGCCGCGCCGCCACCCAGCGGCAGGTCGCTGATTTTGAAACGCGGGCCTCCGGGCTCGCCAAGCGCCTCGCCGAGCAGCAGGCGCAACGCGACGCGCTGGAGCGCGAGATCGCCGCCCGCGCCGACGTGGCCGAGTCCGAACTGGCCGTCGAGCTGGCCGAACAGCGGCTGGAGGACGCCCGCGAGACCGCCGAGCAGGCCGAACGCGCCAAGTCCGACGCCGAACCCGCCCAAGCCCGCGCCCGCGAGGCCCTGCAGGCCGCCGAATCCGCACGCGCCAAGCTGAAGGCGGAGGAGAAGGCGCTGGCCGAGCTTCTCTCCGCCGGGGCCGGGGACCTGTTCCCGCCACTGGTCGACGCTGTGACCGTCGCACCCGGCTATGAGGGCGCCCTGGCGGCGGCGCTGGGCGACGCGCTGACCGCCCCGCTGGACGAGGCCGCCCCGGTCCACTGGCGTCCCCTGCCGCCCTACACCGACGCCGCCCCCCTGCCCGCAGGGGCCGAGCCGCTGGCCGCCCGCGTCCAGGGACCGGACGCCGCCGCCCGCGCCCTGTCGCACATCGGCGTGGTGGGCGACGACGCGGCGGGCGCCACTCTGGCCTCCGGTCTCGCGCCCGGCCAGATCCTGGTCAGCCGCGACGGCGGGGCGTGGCGCTGGGACGGGCTGACCGTGCAGGCCGGTGCGCCGACGGCCGCCGCCGTCCGCCTGAAGCAGCGCAACCGCCTGAACGAGCTGCGCGGCGAGCTGGACCTCGCCGACGAGCGGCTGGAGGTTGCCCGCGACGCTCTGGACGAGGCCAAGCGCGCCGTCGAGGAGGCCGCCCAGGCCGACCGCCGCGCCCGCGACGCGGTGCGCGAGGCCTTCGCCGGGGTGACCGCCGCCCGCGACCGCCACGCCAAGCTGGCCCGCGAGGCCGACGCCGCCGCGTCGAAGCTGGCGGCGGTGGTCGATGGCATCGCGCGGCTGGAGACCGACCGGCAGGAGGCCGAGGCCGCTCTGGAAGAGGCGCGGGAGCTGCTGGACGCCCTGCCCGACCCGCGCGAGGGCCGCGACGCCGTCAACGACCGCCGAGCCACCTTGGCCGAGCACCGCGCCGTCCTGTCCGAGAAGCAGAACGCGCTGGACCGCCTGACCCGCGAGGCGCAGTCCCGCCGCCAGCGCTTGTCCGCCATCCAGCAGGACGTCGCCTCCTGGGGCACCCGCTCCGCCGGAGCGGGCGGGCGCGTGGCCGAGTTGAAGCAGCGTGCCGCCGCCGCCGAAACGGATCTCGCGCAGTTGCAAAGCCGCCCGGCGGCGATCGAGGCCGACCGCCAAGCCCTGCTCGGCCGGATCAGCGAGGCGGAACGCGCCCGCAAGCGCGCCGCCGACGCTCTGGCCGACGCCGAGAACCGGTTGGCCGAAACCGAGAAGCTGCTGAAGCAGGCCGAATCCGGGCTGGCCGACGCCCGCGAGGCCCGCGCCCACGCCGAGGCCGCCGTCTCCGCCGCGCTTCAGAACGGCCAGACCCTGACCGAGCGGATCGCCGAGCGGCTGAACTGCCGCCCCGAGCAGACCCGCGCCGCCGCCGACCTTTCCCCCGACGAGCCGATGCCCGACGTGGCCATCGTGGAATCGCGCCTCGACAAGCTGACCCGCGAGCGGGAGAACATGGGGCCGGTGAACCTGCGCGCCGAGATCGAGGCCGCCGAGCTGGAAACGCAGATCGGCACCCTGCAAACCGAGCGCGAGGATCTGGTCAGCGCCATCGCCCGCCTGCGCCAGGGCATCGCCAGCCTGAACCGCGAGGCGCGGGAGCGTCTGGTCGCTTCCTTCGACACGGTGAACCGCAATTTCCAGGAGCTGTTCATCCGCCTGTTCGGCGGCGGCAAAGCGCATCTGGAGTTGGTCAACGCCGAAGACCCGCTGCAGGCCGGATTGGAGATCTACGCCAGCCCGCCGGGCAAGAAGCTTCAGGTCCTGTCGCTGCTGTCGGGCGGCGAGCAGGCGCTGACGGCGCTGTCGCTGCTGTTCGCCGTCTTCCGCTCCAACCCCGCCCCGATCTGCGTTCTGGACGAGGTGGACGCGCCGCTGGACGAGGCCAATGTCGGCCGCTTCTGCGATCTGGTCGAGGACATTGCGCGGGAGGGCAACACCCGCTTCCTCATCATCACCCACCACCGCCTCACCATGGCCCGCGTGGACCGGCTCTTCGGCGTGACGATGGTGGAACGGGGCGTGTCGCAGCTCGTCAGCGTGGATTTGCAGAAGGCCGAGGAACTGCGCGGCGCGGCGTGACCGGCTGCAATTCCTATTCGCAGGCTTTCACGGCTTCATTCCGCACTCCCGGACGCATAAGATATGGCGGATGAATGACCGGCCGGGCGCCGGAAAGGGAGAGTGGACGTGGAACGGGTGGATTTCCTGATCGTCGGCGGCGGCATGGCCGGCGCCTCGGCGGCTTATGAGCTGGCGGCGCACGGCAGCGTCGCCGTGCTGGAGCGGGAGAGCCAGCCCGGCTACCACTCCACCGGCCGGTCGGCGGCGCTCTACACGCAGACCTACGGGCATCCGGTGGTCCGCGCGCTGACGGTGGCGAGCTGGGATTTCTACACCAACCCGCCGGAGGGCTTTTCGGAGCACCCGCTGCTGACTCCGCGCGGCGTCCTGCTGATCGGGCGCGCGGACCAGACCGCCGCGCTGGACCGCGACTTCGCCGAGGGACGCCGGCTGACCCCGACCGTCGAGCGCCTCGACCGCGCCCAGGCGCTTGCCCGAGCGCCTTTTCTCAAAGCCGATTACGTGGATGGCGCGGTGTGGGAACCGACGGCCATGGACATGGACGTCCACGCCATCCACAGCGGCTATCTGCGCGGGCTGAAGGCGCGCGGCGGACGGCTGGTGACCGACGCCGGGGTGACGGCGCTGGAGCGGCGCGACGGGCTGTGGATCGCCACCACCCCGGCGGGCCTTTTCACCGCGCCGATTCTGGTCAACGCGGCGGGCGCCTGGGCCGACGGTCTGGCGGGGATGGCCGGGGTGCGCCCCGTCGGGCTGGTGCCGAAGCGGCGCACCGCCGTCACGTTCGATCCTGTGTTCGACGATGCGGCGGACACGGCGGGACTCGCCGGCTGGCCGATGATCATCGACGTGGACGAGCAATTCTACATGAAGCCGGAGTCGGGCCGGCTGCTGCTCTCCCCCGCCGACGAGACGCCCGTGGAGCCCTGCGACGTGCAACCGGAGGAGTTGGACATCGCCGTCGCCATCGACCGTATGGAACAGGCGGTGCGGTTTTCCGTTCGACGTATCACGCACAAATGGGCGGGCTTGCGCAGCTTCGTCGCCGACAAGGTGATGGTGGTGGGCTACGACGAGTCCGCGGACGGTTTCTTCTGGCTGGCCGGCCAGGGCGGCTACGGCATCCAGACGGCGCCGGCCATGGGCCGCACCGCGGCGGCGCTGGTTACCGGAAGCGGCCTGCCGGTGGAGGTCGCGGCACTCGGCGTGCGTGAGGAGGATCTGGCGCCGGCCCGGCTGCGGCGCCCCTGACGGGAGAAACGGCGATGCGCGGGACGATGACGGGAAGCGGTTTCGTTGCGGTTCTTCTGGCCGGCGGCTTTCTGGCCGGCTGCGCCAATCCGGCCGCCGATCAGGCGATGGTCGCCCAGAACGCATTGGTCGGCATGCCGAAGCAGACGCTGCTGTCCTGCGCCGGGGTTCCGGAACGGCAGGCTACCGCCGGGGATCTGGAATTCTTCACCTACCGCAGCAACCGGCTGTATTCCTACCCGTCCTGGGGCGGCTATGGCGGCTACTGGGGCTATCCCTATGGCGCCTGGGGCGGCTACGGCTATGACGTGAGAAGCATCGACTGCGATGCGACTTTCACCCTGCGCAATGGCGCGGTGGAACGCATCGTTTATGGCGGTTCGTCCAGCGGCGGAAGCCGACTCGGCCAGTGCTACGTGATCGTACAGAACTGCCTGACGCAAATCCCTTCCCAGTCCCCACAACCATCTATGGCACCAGCGCGTTAAGAGATGCAGTCCATGCGACAACTCGTCGCTGTTGCAAAGCCGCCTCACTATGACGTTTTGGTTGAGGCGGCATAGCAACCCTAGAAAAACTCTGGTAATACATCTCCAGGCTTTAAGCCAAAAAAACGACATCAGCTAATTCTGCCCTGGAGCGAATCCCATGACTTTCCTGAAGCGCGCCGCCGCCGCCCTGCTGGCGACCACGGCTCTTGCCGCCGTTTCCTCCCCGTCGCTGGCCCAGGATTTCAAGGGCAAGTCCGCCGGTGACATCCTCGTGCGCGCGCGCGCCCTGGCCGTGATCCCGCAGGAGTCGGGCGACCTGATTCACCAGGGCACCACCAACATCGGCGAGGCCCGGATCAACAACGACTACATTCCGGAACTCGACTTCTCCTACTTCGTCACGGACAACATCGCTCTCGAGCTGATCGCCGGCACCAGCCGCCACAACGTCAAGGGCTCGATCCTGCCGGGCCTCGGCGGCTCCGTGGACGTTGGCAAGGTGTCGCTGCTGCCGCCGACCCTGACCGCGCAGTATCACTTCTTCCCGAAGGAGCGCGTCAGCCCGTATGTCGGCGCCGGCATCAACTACACCCTGTTCTACCGCGAAGACGCCGCCAACAAGGCGAACGGCATCGGCCTGCGCATCACCGACACCGACTACGAGAACCGCTTCGGCTGGGCTCTGCAGGCTGGTGTGGACGTTGCTCTGACCGGCAACTGGTCGCTGAACCTCGACGTGAAGAAGATCTTCCTGAAGACCGACGTCACGGCGCAGACCAACCTGGGCACCACCGTCCGTTCGGACGTCAAGATCGACCCGTGGCTGGTCGGCCTGGGCATCGGCTACCGCTTCTGATCGACACCTCCGGGGCCTCCCGCGGGAGGCCTCGCGAAACCCTGGCTTCAGGCCGGTTACTCCGAAAGGGGTATCCGGCCTGTTCCTTTTTGCGACTTCCTAGGGAGGCGACGGTGGGGGAGCATTCCCTTTCGTGAATCCGCGCGGGAGGAAGCACAACTATGCACATTGCCGCCGTCTTGAAAAGGAAGGGCACGGAGATCATCACCGCCAGTCCGGACGACCGGATCGACGCGGTCGCCCGCAAACTCGCCCATCACAAAATCGGTGCCGTCCTGGTCATGAGGGACGACGGCCGGCCCGCCGGAATCCTGTCGGAACGCGACATCGTCCGCGCCGTGGCCGCGGATGGGGCCACCGCCCTGGAGCGGCCAGTCGGCGACCTGATGACCCGCGACCTCGTCACCGGGAGCCCGTCCGACACGGTGTCCCAGATCATGGGCGTCATGACGCAACGCCGAATCCGCCATCTGCCGATCCTTGAGGACGGTGAACTCGTCGGGCTGGTCAGCATCGGCGACATCGTCAAGGCGCGGTTGGACGACGCGGAACTGGAGGTCGAGTCCCTGCGCGGCTACGTCGCCGGGATGGGCTGAGGCGCCCCACCGCCGCACAGGCACCATTCCAAAAAACGAAAACGCCCGCGGACGATCCCGCGGGCGTTTTCAAAGATAGAGCAGCCGATCGGTCAGGCAGAGTGCGACTGCGGGAAGGCCATGGCGGCCTGGGTGCGGTTGCGCACACCCAGCGACTTGAAGATCGCCGTCATGTGGATCTTCACCGTGCCTTCCGACAGGCCCAGCTCATGGGCGATCTGCTTGTTGGACTTGCCTTCGCGCAGGCGGTCCAGAACCTCGCGCTGACGCTGGGTCAGCAGATGGTCGAGCTGCGGGTCGCTGGGCGGGATGGCGCCGACGCGCACCTCCGACTCCCCGGATTCGCGCAGCACGGTCGGCGGCACATAGACGCCGCCGGAGAAGATGAGATCCAGCGCGCTCAGCATGATCTTCACGCTGGACGATTTCGGGATGTAGCCTGCGGCGCCATGCTCCAGCGCGTCGCGGACGTCGTGATGCGCTTCGGACGCGGACACGACCACGACCTTGGAGTCGGGCTGCTTTCCCCGCAGGTCTTGGATGCCGGAGAAGCCGGGCCAACCGGGCATGCGCAGATCGGTCAGGACGAGATCGTACGTCTCGCCCTTGCCAGCCTTTTCCAGAAGCTCATCAAAGTTGCTGGCTTCCTCAAAGCTGGCACCCTCCTTCAGCTGCTCCAGCAGCCTGCGCAATCCCTCCCGGAAAAGCACATGGTCGTCTCCGATCAGGATTTTCATCTGGTGGTGCCCCCGTACTCAGTGCTTTCAATGGTCCGAACGTACAGCCCTGACACAAGGCCAGTGTTCCAACCCTCAGTTTCGGAAAAAATGCAGGTCATTTTCAAGCATCATATGACCCAATTCCAAAAGGTGTAGAAAGTCCTTATGCAGGGTAATGTCACATCAGATGTACCACGTTTCGGCGGGGTTGGACAACCCGAATTTAACCTTTGTCACATTGCAGGCTCTGAGCAATGGCGTTGCTGCGCTACAGCAATATCCATTTCGCGTATCGACCTTCCATGACGAAAGTGAACACGATTGTATCAAGCCATAGGCTTGTTCATGAGAAAGACCCGCCGCATTCGTACTTTCTATCTTTCGCATCTCTCGAAACGAAAAAGCCGGAACCGGTGTAGCATACACCGATCCCGGACCAAAGACATAGACCCCGTAAGGCTGATCCTCAGAAGGCGGCCTCCTCCATCTCCATCAGAGGCTTGGACCCGGCCATGATGGTGATGAACAGGGCGTTCGTCTGCGGCAGCAGTTTCGCCGTGTAGAATCGGGCCGTCCTGATCTTGGCCTCAAGGAAGGCGGTGTTGCCTTCTCCTGCCGCCAGTTTCGCCTGGGCGGCCTTGACCATCCTCAGCCACATCCAGCCGAGCGCCACCAGACCGAACAGCCGCAGATAGTCGGTGGCGGCGGCCCCCGCCTCCTCCGGGTCCTTCAGTCCCTTCTGCGCGATGACGGCGGTCGCTTGCTGGAGCTTGGCGAAGGCCTTGGCCAGCGGCAGGACGAACTCGCCCAACTCCTCCTTCTCCATGTCGGCCTCGATCTCGACGCCGACGGGGTGAAAGAAGCGGCGCAGCAGCCGGCCCATGTCCTGGGGCAGCTTGCGCCCCACGAGGTCCAGCGCCTGGATGCCGTTGGTGCCCTCGTAGATCTGGCAGATGCGAGCGTCGCGGACATATTGCTCCACGCCGGTTTCCCAGATGAAGCCGTGGCCGCCATGCACCTGCACGGCGATGTTGGCCGACTCGAAGCCGATGTCGGTGAACAGCGCCTTGACGATCGGCGTCATGAGCTGGACGAATTCGTCCGCCTCCTTGCGCGTCTTTTCGTCCGCGTGCTTCTCCGCAACATCCAGCTTGTAGCCGACCAGGGCGCCGAGCGCCCGGGCGCCCTCGGTGTAGGCGCGGGCGGTCAACAGGTTCCGCCGCACGTCGGGATGCACGATGATCGGATCGGCGGGCTTGTCGGGGTGCGCCGTGCCTTTGAGGGAACGGCCTTGGAGACGCTCCCTGGCGTAGGCCACCGCGTTCTGGTAGCTGACCTCGGCCATCCCCAGTCCCTGGATGCCGACGGCGAGGCGCGCCGCGTTCATCATCACGAACATCGCCCGCATGCCCTTGTGCGGCTCGCCGACCAGCCAGCCGGTGGCGTCCTCGAAGTTCATCACACAGGTCGCCGACGCCTTGATGCCCATCTTGTGCTCGATGGAGCCGCAGGCGACGCCGTTGCGCGGGCCGACGGTGCCGTCCTCGTTGGGCAGGAACTTCGGCACCAGGAACAGGCTGATGCCGCGCGTCCCGGCCGGCGCGTCGGGCAGGCGCGCCAGCACCAGATGCAGGATGTTCTCGGTCAGGTCATGCTCACCGGCGGAGATGAAGATCTTCGTGCCGGTGATCCTGTGGCTGCCGTCCTCCTGCGGGACCGCCTTGGTGCGGATCAGCCCCAGGTCGGTGCCGCAATGCGGCTCGGTCAGGCACATGGTGCCCGCCCAGGTGCCGTCCACGAGCCGCCCGAGGAAGCGCTGCTTCAACGCCTCGGAGCCATAGGTGGAGAGCGCGTTGTAGGCGCCCAGCGACAGTCCGGGATACATGCCGAAGCTGAGGTTGGCGGAGCAGATGAACTCCTCCAGCATGGTGTTGACCAGCTTGGGCAGCCCCTGCCCGCCGTACGCCGGGTCGCAGGACAGCCCCTGCCAGCCCGCCTCGATGTAGGTGCCGTACGCCTCCTTGAAGCCCTTGGGCGTGCGCACCACACCGTTCTCGAAGGTGCAGCCCTCCCCGTCGCCGGACTGGTTCAGCGGGAACAGCACCTCCTCGCACAGCTTGGCGCCTTCCTCCAGGACCTGGGCGATCAGGTCGGGGGTGGCGTCCTCGTAACCCGGCAGTTCGGCCAGCTTGCCCGCGCCGACGATCTCGTCGAGGACAAAGCGGACATCCTCCAGCGGAGCCTTGTAGATCGGCATTGCTCAGTCCTCCCCCAATCAGTTCCGCAGCGGCTTGCCGGTGGTCAGCATGTGCTCCACCCGGTCGATGGTGCCCTCGGTGCGCACCAACTCCATGAAGACCCGGCGCTCCAGCGCCAGCATCTGGTTCTCGGTCACCGGCTGGGTGACGTCGGCCTTGGGCCCGCCGGTCAGGATCTCGGCCAGCTTGCCGCAGACGACCACGTCGTGCGGCGTCGCCTTGCCCTGAAGCGCGAAGCCTTCCAGGAACAGCTCCAGCGCGGCCCGCCCATTGGGGCCGGGCAGCGTGTAGGTGACCTTCTCCGGCGGGGTGTAGTTGGCGGCCAGTTCCAGCGCCTTGGCCTTGGCGTCGGCCAGCAGGCGGTCGCGGTTCATGGTGATGCCGTCGCCGGGACGCAGGTACAGAAGATCCTTGGCCTCCGCCGCCGACTTGGCGACTTTGGCGAGGCTGATGGTCTCGAAAGCCCCGGCGATGGGCGGCATCGGCCCCTTCGGCGTGCGGGGGTTGGCGGCGTGGCGGGCCAGCATCTCCGTGCAGCCGCCCCAGCCGGGAATCAGCCCAACGCCGACCTCGACCAGACCCATGTAGGTCTCGGCGTGGGCCTGCACATGGTCGGAATGCAGCAGGATCTCGCAGCCGCCGCCGAGCGCCATGCCGCTGGGCGCCGACACCACCGGGAAGGGGGCGTATTTCAGGGCGCGGTAGGCACGCTGGCCGCCCTCCACCAGTTCCTCGATCTGCGGCCACAGCCCGACGTTCAGGGCGAACAGGGCGAGGCCCAGGTTGGCGCCGACCGAGAAGTTGTCGGACTCGTTGTGGATGACCAGCGCCTTCCAGTCGCCCTTTCCATCGCCGATCAGCTTCATCGCCTTGCCGTAGGCGGCCATGATGTCGCCGTCCAGCGCGTTCATCTTGCTGGTGAATTCGACACACAACACGCCGTCGCCGATGTCCCACAGGCTGGCCGAGCCGTTCTTCCACACCGGCTTCGACGCCCGCTTGATGTCGGACAGCAGCAGCACGCCGTCGGGCCGCACCACCGTGTCGTAGAGGCCGGCGGTGGTCAGATGCTGGAGCTTGCCGTCCTCCACCCGATAGAAGGGCCGCCCGGCGGCCTGCTCGACCAGCGGCGGGACGGGGATGCCCTCGCTGCGGCAGAGGTCGGCGAACCAGGCGGTGCCCAGCCGGTCGATCAGCTCGAACGGGCCCTGCTTCCAGTTGTAGCCGAGCCGCATGCCCTCATCGACCGCGACGATGCTGTCGGCGATCTCCGGCACCAGCGACGCGGCGTAGGACAGCGTGCGGGCCAGCACCCGGCGGGCGTACTGCCCGGTCTTGTCGGGGAAGTCGGCCAGCGCCCGCAGGTCGCGCCCGGCGGCGGACACGCTCTCCAGCTTCGGCTTGTCGGAGCGGCGGTAGACGCCGGTGGACAGGTCGATGGCTTCCTTGACCTTGGCGCCGCCGTCGCGGTTCAGGCGGTAGAAACCGCCCTTGCCCTTGCGGCCGGTGTAGCCCTCCGCGATCATCCGGGTGATGACGGGATGCTCGCGGAAGGCGGCGCGGTAGGGGTCGTTGTCCGGCAGGGTCGCCAAAAGGCTCTTGGCGATGTGCGGCATCAGGTCGAGCCCGACGAGATCGACCAGACCGAACACGCCGGTCTTCGGGATGCCCATGGGGCGGCCCACGATGGCGTCGGCCTCCTCCACCGTCAGGCCGAGATCGACGGCGGCGTTGATCGCCGTCTGGATCCAGTAGACGCCGATGCGGTTGGCGATGAAGCCCGGCGTGTCCTTGCAGCGGACCACGCCCTTGCCCAGCGCGCGGTCGCAGACGTCGGCGACGGCGGCCAGAGCGTCGGACCGGGTGGCCTCGCCCCCCACGATCTCCAGCAGCCGCATGTAGCGTGGCGGGTTGAAGAAGTGGGTGATGAGGAAGTCGCGCTTGAAGGCGTCCGACTGCCCCTCGACCAGCACGCCCAGCGGGATGGTCGAGGTGTTGGACGACACCACCGAACCTTGCTTGCGCACCGGGTCGATGCGCCGGTAGAGGTCCGCCTTGACCGCCGGGTTCTCGACGATGGCCTCGACGATCCAGTCGACATCGGCCAGCAGGGCAAGGTCGTCCTCCAGATTGCCCGGAGTCACCAGCTTGGCGTTCTTCGGGTGCATGAAGGGTGCGGGGTCGGTCTTCAGAAGCCTCTGGATGGCCCCCTTGGCGATGGCGCTGCGGTCGTCACCCTCCTTGGCGGGGATGTCGAGCAGGACGACGGGGATGCCGGCGTTCGCGAAATGGGCGGCGATGCCGCTGCCCATCACGCCGGAGCCGATCACGGCGGCGCGTTTGATCTGCATGGTTGGTGCCTCCCTGTGCCGCCGCCGTCAGACCGCTTCCAGGACCGTGGCGATGCCCTGGCCGCCGCCGATGCACTGGGTGGCGAGAGCGAACTGCTTGCCTTCGCGCTTCAGCAGGGCCGCGGCCTTGCCGGTGATGCGGGCGCCGGTGGCGCCGAGCGGGTGGCCGAGCGCGATGGCGCCGCCGTCCAGGTTCACCTTGGCCGGGTCGATGTCGAGGTCACGCATGCAGGCGATGGCTTGGGCGGCGAAGGCCTCGTTCAGTTCGATCACGTCGATGTCCCGGATGGACAGGCCGGCGCGCTTCAGCGCCTTCCGCGCCGCCGGGACCGGGCCGAGCCCCATCACTTCCGGCGCGCAGCCGGCCACCGCGACCGAGCGGATGCGGGCGAGGATCGGCAGGCCGTTGGCCTTGGCGTAGGCCTCCGTCGTCACCAGAACCGCCGAGGCGCCGTCCGTCAGGGGGGAGGAGGTGCCGGCGGTGACCGAGCCGTCGGCCAGGAAGGCGGGCTTCAGGCCGCTCAGCGTCTCGCCGCTGGTGCCGGGGCGGATGCAGCCATCGCGCTCCACGAGACCGGCGGCGGTCTGGATGGCGACGATCTCCTCGGCGAGGCGCCCGGCCTGCTGCGCCGCGGCGGCCTTGGTGTGGGACTCGGCGGCCATCGCCTCCTGATCGGCGCGGGAAATCTCGTAACGGCGGGCGACGTTCTCCGCCGTGACGCCCATCGAGCAGTAGGCTTCCGGGTAATGGTCCTTCAGGCCCGGATGAGGCAGCGGGTTGTAACCCATCATCGGGACGCGGCTCATCGACTCGATGCCGCCGCACAGGAAGACCTCGCCCGCCCCCATCTGGATGGCGCCCGCCGCCTGATGGATCGCCTGCATGGAGGAGCCGCAATACCGGTTGATCGTGGTGGCCCCGGCGGTCAGCGGCAGCTTCGCCAGGAAGGACACGGTGCGGGCGATGTTCATGCCCTGCTCGCCCTCGGGGAAGGCGCAGCCGACGACGACGTCCTCGATGTCCTGCGGGTTGACGCCCGTGCGCTCGACCAGCGCCGCGGCGACATGGGCCAGCAGGTCGTCGGGGCGGACCTTCGCCAGCTCGCCCTTGTTGGCGAAAGCGAAGGGGGAGCGGGCGTAGCCGGCGATGACGACCGGATTTGCGGGCGTGGTCAAAGGCGCCGAAGTCATGGTTGCGTGTCCTCCGTGGTCTGCGTCTCCGTGATTCCGTTCTTGCGGAAATGGTCGGAGATCTGGGTGTCGATGATGCGCAGTTCGCACAGCGTCTGCTGGACGTCCTGAAGCTGTCGTTCCAGGTCGGCGATGCGGCGGCGGGCGATGCGCTGCATGAAGCGCATCTGCTCCTTCTGGATCTCGTCCGCGTCGTAGAGGGTGAGGAACTCCTTGATCTCGGCAAGGCTGAAGCCCAGCCGCTTGCCCCGGCAGATCAGCGCGAGGCGCGCGCGGTCGCGGTGGCCGTAGACACGGGCGGTGCCGTCGCGCTCCGGCGCCAGCAATCCTTCGTCCTCGTAATGGCGGATGGTGCGGTGGGTCAGCCCGAACTCGTCGGCCAGTTCCCCAATGGCGAAGGAGCGTCCGGCACCGTCCGTGCCGGGGTCCAGCCCGGCGTCGCCACGCGTGCCCAGCCCCATCAACCGTGCCGGTTGCGACATCCTCCCGCCCTTCCCTTGATCGTCATTGGTTGACGTTTACGTAAAGGTAAGGCACTTGCCACGTGCTGTCAAGCGGGCAGCCCGCTCCCATCCGATGCCCAACCCGGTCCCCATCCGGGGGTGCGGCGCGGGCGCGCTGTGACAGGATGCCACGGGCGGCGAGCCTACCCAGCTATGGCAGGCTCGGGTCATTCAACAAAAAAGCCGCCGGCGAACCCGGGCCAGGAATGGTCGGGCGCAATGACCGGTTACAGGGCAGGACAAACCGGAGTCACGGCAAGCAGGGTTGGGACAGCCGATGTCGTCGCGCGCCATCGTATCGCTGGGCGTCTGGATACTCGCCATGGTGCTGATCGGCACCCTGACGGTCGGGGTCGCGTTGCTGTTCTATGTGGCGCTGACCGCCTTCTTCGCGGTCGTGGTGGCCATCCTGATGCTCGTCACCCGTCAGCGCGACGACGAGCACAAGACGATCGTCTGACACCGGCCGGGGCCGGAATGGCCACTTTTAAAAGAGAAGCCCCCACCGCCCGCGCGCGGCGGGCGATGGGGCCTTTCCGTTCGGGCCGCTTACTCCGGCAGGACGCGCAGGCGCGACGCGGCGGTGCGGGCCGACTGGTGTGGGCGGTAGAGATCCTCCACCACGGCGCCGGGCTGGGCGTAGTCGCCGGGCGTCACCGCGCGAACCAGATAGACCAGCCGGAAACGCGGCACCTGCTTCGTCATGTCCAACGCGGCGACGAAGCGGTCGTCGCGGTAATCGACGGCGCGCGGCGCGGTCAGCTCGCCCAGCCAGGACAGGTCGCCCAGCGGCGCCCCGCCCCCGGCGAAGCGGGCGGCCTCGATCTCGAAGCCGGCGGGCAGCGGATCGGACACCAGAACCTGCCGGTCCACCGGATCGGACGCGCTGCCCTCCAGAATCACCACCAGCCGGTCGTTCGGACGGACGGCGCCCGGATCGGCGGGGCGGCCGGTCATGTCGAACAGGCTGCGGGTGACGGTCATGCCCTGTTCCTCGGCGCCCGGCGCCGCATCGGCGATTCCGGACACCGACAGGACCTGGCGCAGCGGCTCACCCCCGGCGTTGCGGATGGCCGGCGGAGCCGCCGGGTCGATGCGCTGGAACAGCGGCTTGGCCCCCTCGGTGACCTGATCGGCCCCCTGCGCGTCCTTCTGGGCGATCTTCATCGACGGCGCCCGGTCGATCAGCGCCCTGGCCGCCTGGAGCAGCCACGCCTGCTCCTGCACGCCGGTGGTGCGGACGGCGGCGTAGGTCTTGGACAGGCGCTCGGTCGCCTGGGTCAGCCGCTCCCGCTCGACCACGCCGCTCTCGCCCATCAGAGCCACCACGCCGGCCTCGTCGCGCAGGGATGAGCCGTAGTCGCGCAGGCTGGCCGACACGACGCGAGCGCCGGACAGCCGCCCGAAGGCCTCCGCCGCACGGTCCTTGTCGCCCAGCGCGGCGATGGCCGTGGCGACCTGGGCGCGGGCGAAGTCGGTCTGCAGCTTGTCCCAGAAGGTCTCCTGGAAGTAGCGGACCGCACCGGCGTCGATCATCTTGGCGCGCGCCAGCACATAGAGCGCGTAGGCGCGGGCCGGCTGCTCGTCGGCCTCCACCCAGGCGTTGTCGAGCGCGCCGCGCAGCCCGTCCAGCCCCTTGCGATACGGCCCCTCCGGCACGCGGTAGCCGGCGGCCTTGGCGCGGCCCAGGAAGTCCAGCGCGTAGGCGGTCAGCCAGGAATCGGCCTCCCCCTTCGGCGACCAGGCGGCGAAGGCGCCGTCCATCCGCTGGAAGGTCAGCACGCGGTCCACCGACCGCTGCACCCGCGCCTTCAGCCGCTCGTCCGAGGCGACGCCCAGCGCGACCGCCACGTCGCCCAGCGACAGCAGCGGCAGCGCGCGGCTGGCCGTCATCTCAAGACCGCCGGGACCGCCACGCTCCAGCGCGGTCAGCAGGCCGGGCACGTCGAGGTCCGGCAGATTTCCGAGCGACAGGGCAGCCGTCGCGGTTTCCGGCCGCAGGCCGTTCAGCAGGTCGGCGGGAAGCTCGACGCTGCGCTCCGGGGCCAGCATGGAGGCGGTGCGACGGGTGACCAGCGGCGAGGCCGGGCGCACCGGGATTTCCCATTGGCGCGTGATGCGCAGGCCGTCCGGTCCGGTCACGTCCAGCGCGATGTGCCCCGTGCCGACGCCGTTGGCGGTCAGGACCCGCCCGGCGGTGGCCCGCTTGCCCTTGCCCAGCTCGGGCACGGCAATGGTCCCCTCGCTGAGCGACACGGCGCCGCTGGCGATCAGGGAGATGGTGTAGGCGCCCGCCGGTCCCGCGACGTTGTCGAGCGTCACCGGGACCACCGCCCGGTCTCCCGGCGCCAGGAAGCGCGGCAGGCCGAGGTCAGCCAACACCGGGTCGGCGACCAGCATGGAGGATTCGGAGCGGCCCAGCTTGTCCCCGCTCCAGGCCACGGCCATCAGGCGCAGCCGGCCCTGGAAATCGGGAACGTCCAGCGGCACCGCCACCTTGCCCTCCGGCCCCACGGTCAGCACGCCGGAGAACAGGGAGACGACGCGCTCCGACTTCTGCGGAACGGTGACGCCGACCTGACGCAGCCGCGGAGCGGCGCCGGGGCGCGTCCGCGTGGCGTCCAGGACCGCCGGATCGATCAGCCGCCCGAAGGAATCGCGCAGTTCCACGCCCAGGCGCCGCTTGCCCAGATAATGGTCGATCGGATTCGGCGAATGCTGGTCGGTGAGCTGGAGCACGGCGTCGTCCACCGCGGCGACCGTCACATAGGCGGGCTGGCCCTCCGGCGCGCCTTCCACCACCACCTCCGCGGTGACGGAGCGGCGGGGTTCGGTCTGCGCCGGGGCGGCGACGCGCACGTCCAGCGCCCGTTCGTCCCCGTCCACCGCCAGCCAGGACAGCCCGACGGCGCGCCGCGCCACGCCCTTCGACGGGCCGCCCGCCGCGTCCGGAGCGCCGAAGGCGGTCGCCAGCACATAGACGCCGCCGGTCCAGGTCGGATCGACGGGGATTTCCAGGAAAGCGCCCTCCGGCCCGATGCGGCGGGTGGAGGCGTGACGGATCTTGCGGTCGGCGACGGCGATCAGCACCTCGCTGTCGTAGGGCGGCTTGACATAGACCCACGCCGTTTCGCCACCCTTGTAGGCGGGCAGCATGACGGTCACGTCCACCTGATCGGGACGCTCGCCGGCGGTCGGGGTCATCCACCAGCCGGCGGCGAAACGCAGGCTGCTCGCCACGCCGGTCTTGGGATCGAACACCTCCAGCCGGTAGCGGCCGGCGGTCACCGGAGCTTCCACCGAAGCCGGCTTGGCCGCCTGGGCGGCGAGCGTGCCGCCGGTCACCCGCTGGTCGCGCACCGTGACCTTGTAGTCCCAGCGCCCGTTGGCCTCGAACCAGGCGTAGTCGTACTCCTCCTCGAACAGCTCGTAGGAGAGGTCCTCCTTGTCCATCGGCTGGCCGTCCGGCCCGACCGCCACCACGTCGAATCCGGCGGTGGCGCCTTCCGGCACCCCGTCCCCCTCGAAGCGCGGGCGGATGCCGACGGCGTAGGGCTGGTGGCGCACCGGCAGGACCAGATCGCGGCTGACCGAGCGTCCCCCGATGTCGAGCAGGGTGGCGCGGACCACCGCCTCCAGCGGCTTGGTGCTCTCCGGCGCCTTGGGCAGGGCGAGGTCGGCCTTGGCCTGCCCGTTGCGGTTGGTGGTGAAGCCCGGCAGGTCCGTCCGCAGCGGCTTCACCTCCTCCTGGGCGAGGCCGAAGCGGTAGCTGGGCAGGTTTGGATAGGGGTTCGCCGCGCCGCGCAGCGTCACCGCCAGCTCGCCCGGCAGGCCCGCCGCCGGGGCGCCATAGAGGAAATGCCCGTCGATGGTCAGGGTCGTCTTGCCGTCCGCCGGAAGCTCCGCCGCCTCGGCGGCGAGGGCGACCTCGAGCCGCGGCGGCACGAAGTCCTCGACCAGGAACTCGGCGCGGCCCAGCACCGGCCCCATCGTGTTCGGCCCCGTCGTGCTTGATTGCGCGCCGGCCTCCGGCTCGCCGTGGGCGGTGACGGCCCAGGTGCCGGTCATGGCGTTGGCCGGGATTTCGACGCGGGCGGCGAAGCTGCCGCCGCCGGATTCGGAGAGCGGACGGCGGTCCACCTCGAAGCCGTCCGGACGCTGGATCTTCAGCGTGACGGGACGGCCGGTGACCGGCTTGGCGTCGGCGTCGCGCAGCAGCATCGCCAGATGCACCGTCTCGCCCGGGCGGTAGATGCCGCGCTCGGTGTAGAGGAAGGCGTCGGGCTGGCCGGGGACCGGACGCGCCGGGACCACCGCCGCGACACCGCCCGGCGCCGCGTTCGGCGCCCCGCCCGGCGGCGGCGCGCTGGCCAGCGTCGGCGTCACGAGGTCGAGGAAGCCGAAATCCCCCGCCCCGCGGTAGGCGAACAGCGCCTGCACCGGCTCCCGCCCGGCGGCGCGCAGGGCGGCGAGGTCGAATCGCGCCAGCCCGTCCGCGCCGGTCAACGCCTTGCCAAGCTCCTCGTTGTTGCGGGCGAGCAGGCGCAGCTCGACGCCGGCCTCCGGGGTCGCGCCCTTCACGGAGCGGGCGAAGACGACCAGGGCGTCCTCCCCGGTGATGGCGTTCAGGCCGAGGTCGGAGACGACGAACCACTGGGTCGCCTTGTGGTCCCAGCCGCCGGGCTTGATGTCCTCGGTGCTGGCCACGGCGATGTAGACGCCGGGCTCCAGCCGGCCCAAGACGGCGTCGATGGGAAAGGGCGTCACCACCGCCTGGTTGCGGCTGTTGCTGATCGCCATCTCCCCGCGCCACACCTCCTGGCCGGAGCGGTCGAGGATCTCCCCCACCTCATGGTCGGACATCTGCTGGCCGATGCGGCCGAAATAGATCTTCTCGACCAGGCTGCGGTCGTTGATCCGCAGCACCTGGAGCTTCGCCCGGTCGAGGTTGATGGAGCGCAGCGGCAGCCCGTCCGCGCCGATGCGCGGCAGGATGTAGCCCGCCCCGCGGAAGGCCAGCGCCGGCTTGCGGTTTGGCACCTCGACGTCGCGCGCGTCGGGGTTGGGCAGGCGCTTCCCGTCGCTGCCCGGCAGCCCGTCGCGCAAGGTGATGCGATAGCTCTGCCCGTGCTTCAACCCCTCGACGCAGAGCGTGCGGTCGCGGGCGACGGCGGTCCCGTCGAAGGCCGCCCCACCGGTTGCCCCATCGCCCGTCGGCGTCACCTCCACGTAATCGCGGTAGTTCACCGCGCGCGACTTCTCCAGCCGGTCGGTGAAGGTGAAGCAGGCCTGCGGCACGTCGCGCTCCGCCACCACCTCGGCGGAGGAGACGCCGAAGGGCACCGGCTCGGGCGGCGCGTCGGCGGCGATGACGGGGGTTGAGGACGCGACGAGGACGGCACAGACACGCGCCACTGCACGCAACATTCGATCTTCCCTGGACCAGCCGCCCGGCGCGGGGCGCGCGGGCATCGACGAAAACTCCGGGTCTGCGAAAGCACCGCTTTCGGCAAACCGGCGCGGAGTATGCCGAAGCGCCCCTGGTTTCGCCACGGCTTTGCGCCGCCGGCCGGAAAATCCCGCAGGATGGATTGGGTGTGGATCAGGCGACGAATTCCAGCGTGAACTGGCTGCCCTCGCCGGGCCGGCTGTCGATGCGCAGACGCCCACCATGGGCCTCCATCAGCGATTTGACGATGGACAGCCCCAGCCCGCTTCCCTGCCCCGGAAGCGCCACATGCACCTCGACCTGCCCGAAGGGCTCCGCGGCCTGATGGAGCTGTTCCGGCGTCATGCCGATGCCGTTGTCCGCCACCCGCACGCGGCATCCGCCGTCCGTTCCGCCGCCGACCGTCACCAGGATGCGCCCGCCGTCCGGCGTGAAGGTGATGGCGTTGGCCAGCAGGTTCAGGAGCATCTGCTTCAGGGCGCGCTCGTCCGCCGAGACGCTGTGCTGTCCCGGCTCGACGTTCATGTCCAGCCGGATGCACTTGGCATCGGCCTGCGGCGCCACCATGCGGAACGCCCATTCGACGATCGGAGCGACATCCAGATCTTCCGGATGAAGAGGCAACGTCCCCGCCTGGAGCCGCGACAGATCCATGATGTCGTTGATCAGCCCCAGGAGATGCCGCCCCGATTCATGGATGTCGCGGGCGTAGTCGGCGTAGCGCACCCCCGCCTGCGGCCCCAGCATCTGATCGCGGATGATCTCCGAAAAGCCGAGGATGGCGTTCAGCGGGGTGCGCAGCTCGTGGCTGACGCGGGCCAGGAAGTTGCGGTTCAGCGCCAGAGCGGCGCGCAACCGCTCCGCCGTGCGGTGCTGCACCAGAAGGAACAGCGTCACCAGCAGGATGGACACGGTCAGGATCGCCGCCAGGAGGAACAGCGTGTTGCGCAGGTCGGCCACCGCCGCCTCGATGTCCGCCTGCGCGACGCCGACCGTGGCAACCAGCGGGTAATTTTCCACCACGCGGTAGGCGAAGGCGCGCAGGACGCCGTCGGTTTGCGACTTTTGCCAGTAGACCCCGGAGAGCGACCGGCCCAGCTCCTCCCACAGGCGGGACTGGGGAATGGCGAGTCCGACCGCCTCGACTCCTCGCGACGCGCCTCGGGCACGGATCACCTTGTCCATCCCGATCAAGGTCACCGCCCCCTGCGGCCCCAGATTGGCCTGCTGGTAGAACTCCCCCAGGATGTCGGGGTCGATGTTGGCGATCACGATGCCCGCGAAGCCGCCATCCCCATCGGTCAGCCGCCGGCTGAGGCGCAGAAGCGGCCCGCCGCCGGTCGTTCCGGGAAAGGGCGTGCCGATGTGCATCAGGTCGCGGCCGGTGCCCTGGTGGAAGGCGAATGCCGTCTCGTCCCGCTCGTTCGCCCGACCGCCCGGCCCTTCGCTGCGCAGCAGCACGGTCCCGTCGGCGTCGAGCACGGTGAAGTGATGGATCAGCGTCGGATCGTAGAGCGTCTGGTCGAGGAAGTTGCGGACACCGGGCAGGCCGCTCTCCCCGAACTCCAGCGCCAGGGAGCGCAGCGTGATGTCGACCTCGTGCACCGCGCGGTGAGTGCTCTTGGCGAAGGCCCGGACCATGATCCCGGCCCTTGCCACCGCCTCCCGTGTCTGGGCGTCGAGCAGCTCCCGCACCACCTGCGCGTAGGCTCCCCAGACCACCGTGATCGCGACGGCGGCGATGGCGAACACACACCAGCGGAACGAGATCGGCAGGCGCATCCCGGCTCTTCCACAGGCGGTCCACCGCGGCCAGTCCGGACCATGATCCGTTCCGGCCCGGCATCGACCCTAGAGCACAAGGGGTATCACGCTATGGAAGCGCCGGGCAAGCCTCTCCATCCGGCGTTGATACGAACCGCCCCCCGATCATCGCCGCGCGAAGTGGGCGGAGAGGCGCTCAACCGCCCCGTCGAGGATCTCGTCCCTCTTGGAAAAGCAGAAGCGGATGAAGCTGCGCGGCGCGTCCTCGACGAAGAAGGCGCCGACGGGGATGGCCGTCACTCCGGCCTCGGCGGTCAGGCGGCGGCAGAAATCCTCGTCGTTTCCGTCGAAGCCGAAGGGCGACACGTCGGCGACAACGAAATAGGTGCCGGCGGACGGCAGCACCTCGAACCCCACGGCGCGCAACCCGTCGGCCAGCCGGTCGCGCTTGGCCTGAAGCCCCTTGGCCAGCCCGGTGAAGTAGGCGTCGTCCTTGCCCAGCCCGAAGGCGACCGCCGCCTGGAGGTTGGGCGGCGTGGTGAAGGTGATGTACTGGTGCGCCTTGGCGACGGGCTGGAGCAGGTGCGGCGCGCCGGTGACGTAGCCGACCTTCCAGCCGGTCAGCGAGAAGGTCTTGCCGGCGGAGCCGATCTTCAGGCAGCGGTCGCGCATGCCCGGCAGGGTCATCAGCGGGATGTGCGCAAGCCCGTCGAAGATGATGTGCTCGTACACCTCGTCGCAGACGGCGAAGGCGTCAAAGCGCTGGACGAACTCCGCCAGCAGTTCCAGCTCCGCGCGGGTGAAGACCTTGGCGGCGGGATTCAGCGGGTCGTTGATGAGGACGAGCTTGGTCTTGGACGAGAAGACCGCCTTCAGGTCGGCCCGCGTGAAGCTCCAGTCCGGGGCCTTCAGGCTGACGAAACGCGGCACGCCGCCGGCCAGCCGGACGATCGGCAGGTAGCTGTCGTACATGGGCTGGAACAGCACGACCTCGTCGCCCGGATTGATGAGGCCGAGCAGGCTGGCGGTCAGCGCCTCGGTGGCGCCGGAGGTCACCATCACCTCGGTCCTCCAGTCGATGTCCAGCCCGTAGAAGCGCTTGCCGTGCGCGGCCACCGCCTGCCGCAGCTCCGGGGTGCCCATCATCGGCGGATACTGGTTCCAGCCTTCCAGGATGGCCTTGGCCGCCACGTCCAGCACGTCGGCGGGGCCGCGCTCGTCGGGGAAGCCCTGGCCGAGATTGATCGCCTTGTGCTCTTCCGACAGGCGGGACATCACCTCGAAGATCGTCGTGCCGTAGCTCGACAGGATTGCGTTGCCGGACTTCACCTTGAGCCTCCTGACCACCGAAGCGGACAGGAATGCCGCAGCGGCCATGCGCTGTCCAGCGTCCCGTCTGCAGAGCGGCCCGGCGGGGACGGTGGATGCCGGGCGGTCAGGCGGTGGCGGCGGCCTTGGCCCTGGCGGCGTTGCGGCGGTGGCGCAACTTGACGCGGATGCGCTCGACGGGGCTGAGCAGCCGGGGGTGGCGGCGCTTCAGCCGCACGAACAGGCGGCGGGCGTCCGCGGAGTTGCGCAACAGGATCACCCCGCCGGCAAGGGCCACCGGGAAGCCGAACGGCCCCGGCAACGGCGACATCAGGGCGCCCAGGCCGATCAGGCTCCACCCCGCACCGATCAACGCGAGTTGCCGGACACGCGCCAGCGTGGGCCGGGCGAGAAGCGAGCGGGAGATGGTGGCGCGACGATGCATCGGGGCTCCTCCTCCTGTGCTGGAAGCCATATGGGGGCATACGGGCACAGGGAAAGAGGCCGGGGGATGTGACTTTTCGGGGGAGTGGGTGGGGAAAAGGGGAGCGTCAATGCAACGCGGCAGCGCTGCCGGGCGGTCCCAGGACGAACAGCGCGGCGGTGACCTCCGCCGGGGCCGGGGCCCATTCGAAGTCGCGCATCAACTCGCTGCGGGCGGCGTCGGCGCGCTCCGCCAGGGCCTTGCCGTCGGTGCCGCCGGTTCGCCGGACCGGCTTGCGGCCGCGCCGGTCGGCGCAGCTTTCCAGCATCAGGCGGATCATCCGCTCCCGCTTGGCGGCGTCCACGAATCCCGACTGGTCGAAATACAGCTTGGTGAAGGCGACCTCGGTCACCGTGGGCGTCGCGCCCTGCTTGCCGACCAGCACCGCCGACACCAGCTCAACGCAACGGCCGGCGTAATCGGGGATCGGCGCCGTGCCGTCGTCGGCGCGGTCGTACTGGCGGCTCGGCAGCTCGACCAGCCGCCCGGTCGGTTCCTTCACGAGGTAACGGCGCCACACCGGCATCTCCGCCTCCCGTCTGGTTTCCCCATGGGCTGAAAAAAGGGTACACCAGACCGGACCGCGACGGAACAGCCCCTTTCCGGCTTCGGCCGGAACCGGACAGCACTCACCGGAGGAGAGGCGCGGCTCAACCTTCGGGAACGGGAAGGGTTTAGCCTGATGAAACTTCTGCGATTCGGCCCGCCGGGCCATGAGCGTCCGGGTCTTCTTGACCGCAACGGCGTGATCCGCGACCTGTCGGGCGTGGTGTCGGACATCGGCCCGGCCACCCTGACCGAGGACGGTCTGGCCCATCTGCGCACGCTCGACACCGACCGGCTGGCCCAGGTGCCGGACGGGACCCGGCTCGGCCCCTGCGTCGCCGGCGTGTCCAAGGTGGTCTGCGTCGGGCTGAACTACCGCGCCCACGCCGCCGAATCCGGCCTGCCCGAACCGGCCGAGCCGGTGCTGTTCATGAAGGCGACCACCTCCATCTGCGGCCCCAACGACCCGGTCCAGATGCCGAGGGGTGCCACCAAGCTCGATTGGGAGGTGGAACTCGGCATCGTCATCGGCCGCACCGCCCGCTACGTCGATCAGGCCGACGCCTTCGACCACATCGCCGGCTACTGCGTCCTCAACGACGTGTCGGAGCGCGCCTTCCAGATCGAGAGCACCGGCCAGTGGGTGAAGGGCAAGAGCGCCGACAGCTTCTGCCCGATCGGTCCCTGGATGGTCACCCGCGACGAGGTGCCCGACCCGCAGGCGCTGCGCCTGTGGCTGGAGGTGGACGGCCAGCCGATGCAGGACAGCACGACCGCCGACATGATCTTCGGCGTCGCCGAGATCGTGTCCTACATCAGCCGCTTCATGACCCTTCTGCCGGGCGACGTCATCGCCACCGGCACGCCGCAGGGCGTGGCGCTCGGCCGCGGCCCGAACCACCCCTGGCTGCAGCCCGGTCAGACCATGCGCCTGGGCGTCGAAGGGCTGGGCGAGCAGCGCCAGTCCGTCCGCGCCTTCGAAGGCTGAGCGGCGCCGGGACGGGAATGGGAGTGTCTTCGATGAAGCGAAAAAGCCGTCTGGCCGCGTGGCTGCTTGCCGCCGGTGTCGGCACCCTGGCGGCGGCATCTGGCGCAGCACGGGCCGAGGATGGCGCCGCGGCGCTGGCCGGGAAGACCTGCGGCACGCTGGAGGCGCGCGTGGCGGAGATCCCCGGTTCAGGCCCGGTGTTCCTGCGCAGCTACGACAGCAGCTTCGGCGTCGGCCAGACGTCGGAGCTGCCGCTGCGCGAGGCCGCCTTCACCTACGACAACGCGCTGGCCGTCATCGCCCTGGTCGCCTGCGGCAAGACGGAGCCGGCGCTTCGCATCGGGGAGTCGCTGCTCTCCGCCGCCACGCTGGACCGTGCGCGGCGCCAGGGCCGGCTGCGCAACACCTACCGCGCGGGTGCCCAGACCCAGAAGCCGATCCCGCCCATGGGCTGGTGGGACGTCACCGCGAACCGCTGGTTCGAGGATGCCTATCAGGTCGGCTCCGCCACCGGCAACGTCGCCTGGGCGGGCCTGGCCCTGATGACGCTGGGCGAGGCGACGGGCGAGGAGCGATTCCGCAACGGCGCCGCGGAGCTGGCCCGCTGGGTGGTGGCGAACACCGCCGACCCGCGCGGGCCGGGCGGTTTCAACGGCGGTGTCCAGGGCTTCGACGACAAGCCGCAGGCCCTGACCTGGAAGGCGACGGAGCACAACACCGACCTCGCCGCCCTGTTCGGCTGGCTGGAGCGCAGCGGCACGGCCGGGGATTGGGCCGGTCCGGAGAAGGCGGCGCGCGGCTTCCTCGACCGCATGTGGGTGGACGGCGGCGGGCATTTCCCAACCGGCACGGCGCCGGACGGGGTGACGGTGAACCGGGCCACGTCCGGTCTGGACGCCCAGCTCTGGCCGCTGCTGCTGCGCGGCGCGCCGGAGGCGTGGCGGGCGGCGCTGGGTTATGCGGAGAAGGCCCACGGGGTCGACGGCGGTTTCGACTTCAACGACGACCGCGACGGGATGTGGGTGGAGGGCACGGCGCAGGCCGCGCTGGTTTACCGGCTCCTGGGGCGGTCCGACGACGCGCAGCGGCTTCTGGCTGAGGTCGGCAAGGAGGTCAGCCGCGGCGGCCATGTCTGGGCGACGCGCGAGGACAGCATCACCACCGGCCTCGCCATCGGCCCGGACAGCACCACGGACGATTTCCGCTACTACCGCCGCCCCCATCTGGCGGCGACGGCCTGGACGGTCCTGGCCGCCGTGGGCTGGAACCCGTTCACCGGCGAACGGGTGAAGTAAAGAAACTCCTTCTCCCCTCCGGGGAGAAGGTTGGGATGAGAAGGCGCCCGCAGGGCGGATACGCACCGCATTGAGGTTGCGTTTCCGGCCTACGGCCGCCCCCTCTCCCTGACCCTCTCCCCAGTGGGGAGAGGGGAAAACTCGAGGCTTACTTGCGGACCTTGTTGATTTCGCCCTGCAGCTCGTTCAGCAGGTCGGCGCCGCCGTCGGCGGCGAACTTGTCCATGGCCGGCTTGACCATCTCGCGCATGCGGCCCAGCTCGGCGTCGCTCAGCTCGTTGATCTGCATGCCCTTGTCCTTCAGGTAGGCGATGCTCTGCTTCGACGCCTCGCGGCTGTCCTTGCGCTCGAAGTCGCGCGAGGCGACGGCGGCCTCGTTGATGATCTTGCGCTCGTCGTTGGACAGGCCGTCGTACCAGCGCTTGGAGGCCAGAACGATCCACGGGCTGTAGACGTGCTTGGAAATGGTCAGGTACTTCTGGACCTCGTAGAACTTCGAGGACTGGATGGTGGTGACCGGGTTCTCCTGGCCGTCCACGGTGCCCGTCTCCATGGCGGTGAACAGCTCGGAGAAGGACAGCGGCACGGCGTTGGCGCCGAAGCCGTTGAACATGTCGATGTAGACCGGGTTCTGCATGACGCGCAGCTTGATGCCCTTCAGGTCCTCGACCTTCTCGACCGGGCGCTTGCTGTTGGTCAGGTTGCGGAAGCCGTTCTCCCAATAGACGAGGCCGACGAGGCCCTTGTCGTTCAGCTTGGCCGCCAGCTTCTGACCGAACGGGCCGTCGAACACGGCGTCGGCCTCCTGCTCGTTGTTGAACAGGAAGGGCAGGTCGAAGACGGCGAAGTCCTTGACGATGCCGACCAGCGTGGCGGTCGAGCCGACCATCATCTCCTGCGCGCCGCCGATCAGGGCGTTCTGCATCTGGATGTCGCTGCCCAGGCTGGCGTCGGCGAAGCCCTTGACCTTCAGCTTGCCGCCGGAGCGCTTGGACAGCTCCTCGACGAAGAACTTCACGGCGCGGCCCTGGTTGCTGCTCTCCGACAGTCCGTAGCCGAAGCGGATCAGGCGCGGCTTGATGTCCTGGGCGGAGGCGGCGACGGGTGCGAGGATGGCGGCGGCGAGGCCGGTCGCCAGAAGGACGGAACGGAGCAGCTTCATGGGTCGGTTCTTCCCTGTAGCGTTTGTGGTTAGCGGTGGAACAGGCTCAGCGGGGCCGTGACGATCTCCGGAACGGCGATCAGCAGGCACAGCAGAAGCAGATAGGTCAGCAGGAACGGCCAGATGCCGCGCGTGGCGCTTTCCAGCGAGATGCGGGCGACGCCGCACACCACATTCAACACTGTGCAGACCGGCGGATGGATCAGGCCCAGCGTGCCGGTCAGGACGAACATCACGCCGAAATAGGTCGGGTCGATGCCCGCCGCCGCGGCCAGCGGGGTCAGTACGGGGCCGAGCACCAGGATCGTCGGCGTCAGGTCCATCACCGTGCCCACGGCGAGCAGCAGCAGCGTGATGGCGACCATCAGCAGCTTCGGCTCGTGCAGCAGCGGGGCCAGCATCTCGTTCATCTGCTGCGGCAGGTCGGCCAGGGTCACCATGTAGGACGACACCAGCGCCGCCGCGCACAGGAACATCACCGTGCTGGTGGTGCGCGCGGCCTGGACCAGCAGCGGCACCAGATCCTTCAGCGTCACCTGCCGGTAGACGAACAGCGCAACGACCAGCGAGTAGACGGCGGCGACCACCGCGGCCTCGGTCGGGGTAAAGATGCCGCCGCGCAGGCCGCCGATGATGATGACCGGCAGAGCCAGCGCCCAGACGCCCTCGACCAGCGCGGTGCGGCGCTCGCCCCAGCTCGCCTTGGGCTGCAGCTTCACGGTCATGCCGCGCACCACGAACATCCAGGTGATGACCAGACCGGCGCCCATCAGCAGGCCGGGCACGATGCCGGCCATGAACAGGCCGCTGATCGAGGTGTTGGTGGTCACGCCGAAGATGATGAAGGGCATGCTGGGCGGGATGATCGGGGCGATGATGCCGCCCGACGCGATCAGGCCGGCGGAGCGCGGCACCGGGTAGCCGTTGTCGCGCATCATCGGGATCAGCAGCGTGGCGAGCGCCGCCGTGTCGGCGATGGCCGAGCCGGACAAGCTGGCCAGCATCACCGACGCGCCGATGGTCACGTAGCCCAGGCCGCCGCGGATGTGCCCGACGAGGCTGACCGCGAGGTTGATGATCCGCTGCGAGATGCCGCCGGCGTTCATCAGCTCGCCGGCCAGGATGAAGAAGGGCACCGCCATCAGCGGGTAGTTGTCGGCGCCGCTCAGCATGTTCTGGGCGACGAGCTGGGCGTCGAAGAAGTCGAGATGCACCATCAGCGCCACGCCCGTCAGCATCAGGGCGAAGGCGATGGGCATGCCGAGCAGCATCAGGCCGAACAGCGAGGAGAGGAAGACCGCAAGGGCCATGGAACGGGCTCCGCTTTCAGAAGGCCGGACGGAATCAATGCTCGGCGATGGCGCCGCCCTGCGGGGCGGTGACGCCGTGGGGGTCGCCGTTGCCGGGGATGTGCGCCGTCGCGTCGCCCGACAGGATTTTCCAGAGGTTGGTGATGATCGTCAGCGCCATGGCGATCGCCGGGAAGAAGCCCGCGGCGGCGTAGAAGGCCATGGGGAAGCTGAGCACCGTGGAGCGCGTCTCCATCCCGATCAGAAGCTGGAACCAGCTTCCCTCGATGAACAGCCACAACGCGTAGATCATCAGCAGATGACTGATCACCGCGCAGGCCCGGCGGGCACGGGCCGGCAGGCGGGCCTGGACGATGTCCAGCCCCAAATGCTGGTGACGGCGCAGCGCCAGCGTGGCGCCCAGGAAGACCAGCCAGACGAACATCAGGCGGGCCAGCTCCTCGGCGGCGACGATGCCGCTGTTGAAGCCGTACCGCAGAACCACGTTGCCGAAGACCAGCGCCACCATCACGGCGAGCATCAGCGCCATGATCCATTCGGTGACCATCTCCAGCGCTTCCACCATGCGCTTCATGCACACTCCTCGGCCTGCCTCTCGGCGGGGCTCACCTGATCGAAAGGGCGGCAGCGAGGGGACAGCGCGGGAGGACACGGGCGGCGCGACGCACCGGCAGCGGGGCCGGGCGGCGGGTCGGAGTTCCTCCCTCGCGGTCTCTTGCCGGGACCTTGAATTTTCTGTTGCGGAAAATAGAGGAGTCCCGCATCCGAGTGAAGAAGATTTTCTTCATAACGGTGCCAAAACCGCCGGACAATAGGCATAGCGACGAAAATTATCTTCACAGACCACCCTGCTCCGCATAGCTTGGGGACCATGGGTAGCGGCCCGACGAACCCCGCCGAAAGGCGAGGGAGAGCTGTGCCGTTCGCGCCGGCGGTGGTACGGTCCGCCGCCCAAAGACGCCCCGGCGCGAAGAACGCCTGGGAGCAAGAACGCTTTTAGGGATGGATGGTCCGTTTCGATGCTCCAGCCGGTGAACATCCTCGATCACATCCGCGGCCGCCTGCCGGAGCTGAAGCGTTCCGAAGCCCAGGTCGCCGAGATCGTGTTGGCCGAACCGCAGAAGGTGCTCGGGCAGAGCATCACCGTGCTGGCCCAGGCCGCCGGGGTCAGCGAGGCGACCGTCGTCCGCTTCTGCCGCAGCATCGGCTGCGCCGGCTTCCCGGATTTCAAGCTGCGGCTGGCCGAGGGGCAGGCCCGCGGCACCCCCTTCGTCAGCCAGGACGTGGCGCCGGACGACGAAACCCCGACCGTCGCGCGAAAAATCTTTTCATCCGCCGCCGCCGCCCTGAACGACGCGGCGGGTGCGCTGGACATGGCGGCCGTCTCCCGCGCCGTGGAGTTGCTGGCCGACGCCTCCAGCATCCTGTGCATCGGCACCGGCGCCTCGGCGGTGGTGGCGGAGGACGCGGCGCACAAGTTCATGCGCTTCGGCATGGCGGCGCAGGCCAGCGCCGACCCGATGATGGTCCGCATGCTGGCGGTCAATCTGGGAGCGCGCGGGGTCCTGCTGGCGATCTCCAACACCGGGCGCACCATCATGGTGACGGAGTTGGCGCAGATGGCCCGCGATCTGGGCATCCCGGTCATCGCGATCACCGCGCCGGAGTCGCCGCTGGCCGCGGTGTCGTCGGTCGCCATCGGCCACACGCCGGTCGAGGACGCGGAGATCTACACGCCGATGGCCTCCCGCCTCGTCCATCTGGCGATCATCGACGTGCTGTCCACCGGCGTCGCGCTGAAGCTCGGCGCCGAGGCCCGGCACCATCTGGCCAAGGTCAAGGCCGTGCTGTCCGGCACCCGCTCCTCCCACGGCAAGCCCGCCAGGGGACGCCAGCGGGCATGATCGGCCCGGCCCGATGATCTCCCGAGTCTGATCGGACGGGGGAGCAGCCTTAAGCCTTCGACAGGCTGCTCCCGGACCGTCGTCAGTGCTGCGCCCCGGACCCGCCGACGGCAACGATGGTGTAGGGCGTGCCGGCCACCGCGATCGTGCGCTCCTCCTGCAACGTCTCGGTGGAGACGACCCGCAGCAGACCCTTGAGCGGATCGGTCACCACCACATGGTCACCAGCCACCGCCAATCGCGGCCGCGGGTTGCGCCAGTGACCGTCCATGGAATAGGGGGCGGTCAGCTGGACGCTCGTCTCGATCTCGCCGGACACGACGTTGAGCCGATGCAGCCTGCCGTCCTCAGTCAGAACGTAGGCGTGGTTGGCCTTGGCGTCGTCCAGGGCGAAGTCCACGCGGCGTGACGGCAGGTCGATTTTGCGGAAGCTCGGCTCGGCGCCCGGCTCGATGATGACGACGGCGCGCGGACCGTAATTGCCGAGGAAGAACTGCATCGCCGCTCCGCCCTTGAGCGTCGAGACGTTGCCGTCCCCAAGCGTCGCGGTCGAAACATGGTGCAGCGTCGGCGGCTTCGAGCCGCCGGCCGGGTGGGCGAAGACAACCCCGTCCTTGCAGCCGAAGGCGAACACTCCGGCCGACTGGGCCTGTCCGTGCACTGCCGGGCAATTCACCACCCCACCGACCGGCCTGCCCTGCGAGTCGATGACCTTGAGGCCGACGCGCGGCTTTTCGGGATCGTCGTGCGGGACCGAAACGACAAGGAACTCGCCCATCGGCGCGGCAAGACCATGGTGGGCGGCGCCCGGCTTCAGGTTGCGGGCCTTGACCGTCCCTTCCAGCAGGTCGCTCTCCCGGAACAGGGCAACCTCGCCCGTGCCGTCGTCGAACAGCGCGATGGTGCCGGAGCCGTCCACGACGTGGGCCGGCTTGGTCCCCGTGATCACGGTGGGCAGGAGCTTGGCGCCGTCGATCGCGATGTCGGCGTGGTCCCCATGGTCCTCGAACGACAGTCCGGTGCTGATGACCGCGACCTTTCCGGCATCGCCCTGAACGGCGAAGACGGTGCGGCCGCTGGCGCTGCGCGCGAGGGCCGGCGATTGGTCGAGCCGGAAGGCTCCCGCGCTCGCTCCGTCCTTGAGATCGACGGCACGGACGACCCCGTCGGCGTGATCGCCGATGAACAGGCGGTGATGCGTCGTGCTCCCGGCGTGCTTGTGGTCGTCGGCCAGAGCCGCGCCGGCGGCGAGGCCCCCGGCCGTGGCGCCGATCCACAGCAGCGTCGAGAGAATGGGCAGGCGATTCATGTGCAACCTCGTTTTCAGACCCTAGCGGTGCGGTTTGGGAGGCGCGGCACACCCGCCCGCCGCGGCAGGGGCAGGCGGGTGGCGCCCCACAAGCGCGCGTTACGTTATAACGTTACATTTTTTTGGCGCAACCTCCCTTCCGTCTCCGGGGTGGGTCCGCCCTTGCCATTCGCGCCCGCTTCGTCCAATTGATGCGCCGCCGTTCCCGATTCACAGACAGTTCCTGCCCATGCCCGCCATTGCCCTCAGCGTCGCCCCGATGATGGACTGGACGGACCGCCATTGCCGGACCTTCCATCGCCTGTTGTCGAAGAACACGCTGCTCTACACCGAGATGGTTACCACCGGCGCCATTCTGCACGGCGACCGCGAGCGGCTGCTCGGCTACGACGCGGCGGAGCATCCGGTGGCGCTCCAGCTCGGCGGGTCGGACCCGGCGGAGCTGGCGGCCTGCGCCCGCATCGCCGAGGAATGGGGCTATGACGAGGTCAACCTGAACGTCGGCTGCCCCAGCGACCGCGTGCAGTCGGGCCGTTTCGGCGCCTGCCTGATGGCCGAGCCCGATCTGGTTGCCCGGCTGGTCGGCGCCATGCGCGAGGCGGTGTCAATTCCCGTCACCGTGAAGTCGCGGATCGCCATCGACGAGATGGAGGAATGGCCGACGCTGGACCATTTCGTCCGCACCGTGTCCGCCGCCGGCTGCACCCATTTCATCGTGCACGCCCGCAAGGCGTGGCTGAAGGGCCTCAGCCCCAAGGAGAACCGGGACATCCCGCCGCTGCGCTACGACCTCGTGCACCGGCTGAAGCAGGAGAACCCGCAGCTCACCATCGCCATCAACGGCGGCATCCGCACCTTGGACGAGGCGGAAGGGCATCTCGCGACGCTGGACAGCGTGATGATCGGGCGCGCCGCCTACGAGACCCCCTACATCCTGGCCGACGCCGACCGCCGCCTGTTCGGCGGGGAACCCGGCCCCGACCGCTATGCGGTGGTCGAGGCGATGGCGGCCTACGCCGAGAAACGGATGCGCCAGGGGACGCCGCTGTCGGCGATCACCCGGCACATGCTGGGGCTGTTCCAGGGCTTGCCCGGCGCCCGCGCGTGGCGGCGCCACATCAGCGAGAACGCGCATCTTCCCGGCGCCGGGCCGGAGGTGCTGCTGAAGGCCGCGGCGCTGGTGCCCCACCGCGACGCGGTCATGCAGCGAGCGGGATGAGCGCGGCGAGCGTCAGGCAGACGACGATGGTCAGGCGGGTCCGAAGCGTGCCGAACCAGCGGGGATAGCGCCCGTCCGCCGCCGCGCTGCGGTCCACCGCCCAGGCGAGGAGGAAGGACAGGATCAGCGCCGGTATCGTCAGGCCGGACGGCAGCAGGGTCGCGCCCCACCCCAGAAGCGACGGCGCAACTCCCCACACCAGCCACGCCGGCCCGCCCGTCTCGCCGTCCCGCCCCGAGAGGATGCGGCCCCAGTGGATGGCGCCGATGAAGGACAGGATCGACACCGCGTAGACGACCACCGCCCGCACCACGGCGGCCTGCCCGTCGCCCTCCGCCATCCAGGCCAGCGCGGTGCCGCCGACGAAGGGGACCAACCCGCCGTAGGACAGCAGCCGGACGACCGAGGCCCGGCGCCCGTCGAAGGACCGCGCGTCCATGCGCTTACGGTTCCGGAGAGGGTTGGGCCAGCGCCTTGTCCACGGCCGCGGTCAACGTGGCGGACTCCGGCGTGACCGGGCTGCCGAACCATTCCAGCAGCCGTCCGTCCCGGCCGATCAGGATCTTGTGGAAGTTCCAGCGCGGCACGCCCTGCGGCCCGGTAATCTCCGCTGCCCAGCGGTAGAGCGGATGGGCCTGCGGTCCGGTGACGGACTGCTTTTCCATCAGGGGAAAGTCCACGCCGTAGTTGAGTTCGCAGAAGGACGCGACCTGAGCGTTGCTGCCGGGCTCCTGTGCGCCGAAATCGTTGCTCGGCACGCCCAGCACGACCAGCCCGCGGTCCCGCCGTCCGGCCCAAAGCTTTTGCAGCCCTTCGTACTGGCCGGTGTAGCCGCATTGCGACGCCGTGTTGACCACCAGCACCGCCTTGCCCCGGAAGGCATCGGGCGCGAGCGTGCCGCCGTCGATGGACGGCAGGGGCAGCGACGCCCAATCGAGCGCGCCGGGCGCCGCCCGGCTGCCATCCGCCACCGCCGCGCCGGGTACGGCCGTGGACAGCATCAGGACGGCGGACAGCATCACGGCGGTGGATCGGGCGGCATCGCGGATCGTCGGCATGAAGGTCTCCCGGTCGGCGGCATGGAGCATGGCGCGGCCCATGGCCGCGCTCGCGGCGCTGGTCTATAGGGCCCTGTTCTATACGGCGGCCGAGGCGCGTCGGATCATGCATCCCGGCGCGAATCGCCGCCGGACCATGCACGCGCATGGGTGCCATGGCCATGTTGCCGTGCGTCGGACGGGCGCCACTGCTTTAGGGTTGTGTTCCCCGCACGCCCCAGACGATAGACCGGCCGACGCCCTCCCATGCGCCTCCTCATCCTGATGCTCGGCCTCGCCGGTTTCGCGAGCGCCTTCTCCCTGCGGACCACCGACCCGATGCTGACCGTCATCGCGTCGGATCTGGGCATCGGCGTGGCCGAGGCGGCCCTGCTCTCTTCCGCCTACACGCTGCCCTACGCGGCGATGCAGCTCATCCTGGGGCCGGTCGGTGACGCCATCGGCAAGACGCGGCTGATCCGGCTGTCGCTGGTCGTCCTGACCGTCGGTGTGGCGCTGTCCGCGGTGGCGCCCGGCTACTACACCGTTCTGGCGTCCCGGATGCTGGCCGGCGCCTTCGCCGGGGGGATCATCCCGGCCTCCATGGCGCTGATCGGCGACCGGGTGGTCTACACGGAGCGGCAGTTCGCCATCAGCCGCTTCCTGCTGGCGGTCATCCTCGGCCAGATGTCCGGCTCCGCCGTGGCCGGCGCCCTGTCGGAGGTGGCGGGCTGGCGCACCGTCTTCGCCCTGGCGGCGGCGGTGACCGGCCTGATCGCGCTGACCGCCTTCCTGGTCCTGCGGGGCCAGCGGGAGGAGCGGCACCCCCTGTCGGTGGCCGACGCGCGGGCGCGCTACGCCTCCGTCCTGGCGAATCCGGTGTCGCTCTGGGTCTTCGCCACGGTGGCGGCGGAAGGGCTGCTGATCTTCGGCGTTTTCCCCTTCGTCGCCCCCATGCTGTCCCGCCACGGGGCGGAGGGTGCCTTCGAAGCCGGACTGACGCTCGCCGCCTTCGCCATCGGCGGAGTCGTCTACAGCTTCGTGGTGCGGCGGCTGCTCGGCACGCTTGGCCAATGGGGGATGATGGGGGCCGGCGGTCTGGTGGCCGGTGGGTCCTATCTGGCCATGCTCGCCCCGGTGCCCTGGCCGGTGGTGTCCCTGCTGTTCCTGATCGCCGGATTCGGTTTCTACATGCTGCACAACACCATGCAGACGCAGGCGACGGAGCTGTCGGCGACGGCGCGCGGGTCGGCGCTCGCCCTCTTCGCTTCCTCCTTCTTTCTGGGACAGGGGATCGGACCGGTGGTCTATGGCGCGGTCGCCGACCGGGTCGGCCTGCCCGCCCTGTTCCTGTTCGGCGGCGTGCTGACCATGCTGCTGGGTGTCGGGGCCGTGCGGGTGATCCGTCGGCCAACATGATGGATGGGCCAGATGAATCGGGCTGACTGATATTTCGATATTTCGGATATCCCCAGATTCTGTGGATAACTCTGTTGGCGAATCGAGGGGTAACCGAACGGACAGGCGGCCCCTCAAGGGTTCCAATGGAAATGCCTTGTTTTTAGGCACATTAGAAAACGGCGCCAACAAAGGGTTTTTCGCGCGCTCCTCGCCTCTCCAGCCCTGGCCCGGCGGCTGCCCCGCCCCGCAACGGGAGTCAAGCGAAGGATGTGGCCACCTGTGAACAACTTTCCTTGACAGGGTCTATGGGCCACGGCAAAGGGCTGCTCCCGGCGCCGAGACGACTTGCGCGCCACCGGTCCGCGGGGCACTCTGGCGCCATGTTCACCGTCAGCGAAAACGAAGCCGAAACGATCCGCCGGGCCTTCCACGAACGCGGGGAATGGTCCGCCGTGGTGGAACTGCGCCGGCTGTTCCCGGTCTTCGCCAACAACCCGGAGGCGCTGCGCTGCGTGCGCGCCATCGCCGGCTGGCAGCCCCTCCCCGACCCCGCAGCGGCTTCACCCAAAGTGACTCCGCTGCGACGCCGCAAGCCGACGGAGCCGCAACCCTAAAGCACGGTTTTCAGAACTGAACGAGGCGAGTCGCGATGACGAAGATGCAGGCTGCGGTGAGCAGCGCATCGACGATGGCACCCAACCGGTCATGGCGACGACACAAGCGTTTGTTGGCGAGCAACCGGGCATTGGCGTGCTCAACGATACAGCGGACTTGACCGAGACTGGAGCCGTGCGGTTGGCCAATCTTGCTGGGTTGGATGCCCTCACGCAGGCAGAGCCACCGATTGTCGGCGCTGACGTATCCGGCGTCCGCATACAGGCGCGCGATGCTGGCGCAGACCACCATGGCCAGCCGGAGCAGGTCGGGGAAGAGCTTGGTGTCGTGAACGTTCGCCGCGGAGGGCAACGCCGCCAGCGGAACCCCGTCCGTCGAAACGACCGAGTGGTACTTGGTTCCCGGTTTGCCGCGGCCGGTGGGGTTCGGACCGATCAAGGCACCGCCCCGTTTTGCGCACACCGAGCGACTGTCCACAACAACGTCCCATGTCTGGGCGGCGGCGTCAGGGCCGTTGCGCCCCATTCCGTCAGCCGACGGCGCAACGTTGATCCGGAGGCGCGAGCCGGTGAGGCCCGAAATTCCCGCCACTGCACGCCTTTGCGCGGGAAGAAGCGGAGCGTCTCAAGGACGGTGTTGGTCGGCACCGGAGGTCGACCCGTTCCCGTGTCGGCCCACACCATCTGGTCAATAACACCTGCCACCAAGTCCACCGGCGTCGATCCCATACCGGCCTCCCCATGCCAGAGGCAGGGGAACTGTGCGAGATCATCAAATGCCGGAGCAACAATGTTGTTTCCCGGAAAATTCTGTTTACGAGGCTCCCCTCACGTCCATGGCCCATACTGGCAGCGGTGCAATAAAGGCGGGCGCCGATATGCACCGGCGCCCACGCACGGATCTTACGGGAGCTTGTACTCGCCTTCCAACAGATCCCACAGCACAGTGTTCGATACGACATGAACTTCGTATCGCCCTCTGCCGGAAATACCTTTGTACTTTCCTGTGCCGTCGAGGAACTCCCACTCCCCCTTTAGCACAGGGAGGGCCATCTGCTTCAGGGCGTATCTCGCAAACACTTTCGACCCATCGGCATCGGTGAACGTCTTATAGCCACCGCTAACCATGCCGCTTGTGTCGGTCAGATCCGTGACCTGATATCGAGCATTTGCCAGGAACGCTCCCCCCACTTCCGTAAACACCGCCCCATCGTATTCGGTGACGGACACGGTATGCTTCTCCTTATCGGCCACCGGCACCGATTTCTCCGAGGTGACCACAAGCACGGCTCGGCCGCGCCACGGGCCACCTTGCTCAGCCCAAGTCGGACTTGAGCAGGCGATCAGTAGGGCAGTTATGGGCAAGCCACAGCGCAAGACGTGCTGCATGACGTCCTCCCATCGCTTTGTCAGTTCCAGGCATGGAGCACGGTTTTCCACTCACCGCCTTGACGCTCCAGCACGTTGGACCAATTGCCCTCATACTGCTTCTTGGCGCCGCCCTCACCAGGACCAATCGCCTGCCACCGTCCATAAGCGTAGCCCATGTCTCCTTTGGTCTCGGCTTGCTGAACAGTGACCTTGTGCTGGCCGAAGCCCTTGCCGATTGTCGTCTTCCAGAATTGCTGGATGTTTGAGTCACCGGCCACGGCAGGACTGCCAGGAGGCAGGAGAGCCCCCTTGGGGCCATACATCTTTGCGAGTTGTTCGGCATCACCTTTGTTGAACGCTTCGTCCCACTTTGAGGCAGCCGATTGGACAGTATTCTTGAAGTCTTGGGCTTGAGCGGCAGCTCCCATCGCAAGGGATGAGACAGCGATCAGCACGCATGCATTGCGCAAGATCTTCATGACACACCTCCAACGTCATGTAGCTGGGCAAGCTGAGCCCTGCATAATCAGAAGTATGACAAAGAAATTCGCCGTCCAGCCCCATCCTAGTCTATAGGCTTAGGCTTCTGAAGCCGATCTTCGGATTTCAGCGCCGTCTTCTCTCCAAGCCGGGAAATTACCCGCCAAGGTAGCGAAACATCACCCTTCTTGCGTAGGATGAAATGCGCTGAACGGGATGCCGCGCATCACCCCCTGATTAGCCGCAGGAGAGCGTTGATGAGTTTCTCCTGCGCTCCCAAGCGCCCGAGGAGGACGCCTCAGCGCCGTGCTGGGGTTCTGGACACCGCGCCTAAGACTTACGTAGCGGTGCGCGGTCCACGGTCGTTGAGCGTATTGGCCAGCGTGTCGGCCAGCGGCACGACCTTGCCACCGCCGTCGGCCACCACCTGAAGCTCCGGCACGCCGGTCTGGGCACGGCGCTCGGCCAGGAGAACCTCCAGCATCGCCTCGACCTTCGGCATGTGAACGGTCTGCTGGTCGAAGGGCATCTGGATGCCCTGCTCGCGGAACTGCTCCAGGATGCGCATGCGCAGCTCGTTGCGGACCGGGATGATGTGTTCGGTGTTGGCGACGAAGCAGCGCAGTTCGAACTCCGGCCCGCTCGGCCCGAAGTCGCGGAACATCACGATCGGTTCCGGGTTGTGCAGCACCTGCGCGTGGCCGTAGCCGATCCTCAGCAGCAGCGCGTAGACCTGCCGCGCGTCGGTGTCGTAGGTGACGCGGACCTTGATCTCGATGCGGGTGGTCTTGTCCTTCAGCGTCCAATTCACCACCGCCTTGGAGATGAACTCCGAGTTGGGGATGATGACGGAGGCGCGCTGGAAGGTCTGGATTTCCGTCGCGCGGACGCTGATGCGGCGCACCGTGCCCTCCAGCCCGTTCACGACCACCCAGTCGCCCACCTTCACCGGGCGTTCCACGAGCATGATCAGGCCGGAGATGAAGTTGCTGACGACATTCTGGAGGCCGAAACCGATACCGACCGACAAGGCCGACGCGATCATGGCAAGGCTGGACAGGTCGAGCCCCAGCGTGCCGACCGACATCAGCACCGCCATGGTGGTTCCGAGATAGCCGACGCCCATACGGATGGAGTTGCGCACCCCGTCGTCCATGTTGACGCGACCGAGGATGCGCTCGTCCAACTGACGCTGGATGAAGCGGGTCACCGCGACGACGACGCCCAGCACCATCAGCGCCGACATGATGTCGCCCGGCGCGATGCGCACGCCGCCCACCGTGACGCCGCTGAGGAAGCCGTCGGCCAGCCCCTTCATCTCCGACAGGGTCATGCCGGTCAGCGGCAGCAGGAAGAAGGCCGCCACGGTCAGCAGCAGCCCGTCGATCACCGTCCGCCCGGCCTGCCCGAGCATCCGCCGGCCGCGATCGGTGGCGATCACGATGTCGCGCACCTCCGCCACCTGCCCGCCGCCGCGTTCCAGCAGGACGCACAGCAGTTCGCGAAGGACGCCGCGCGCCACCAGCAGGACGCCGCCGAGGATGAGGGTGGTCAGCATCAGCTTCGAGGCGTAGATCGCGCCCACCAGGTAACCGGCGCCCGAGGCGACCAGCGAGGCGAGCGCCACCGCCCCGATCAGCAGCCGCAGACGCAGCCCGACGACCCGCGGGCGGACGGGCGGCACGTCCTCGGCCTCCGCCACGGCGGGAGTCGCGGCCGGAGGCGGCAGGGTGACGTCGATTCCGGCCGCGGGCGTGGGCTCGGGGCACCCGCAATCGTCGGTCTCCTCGGCGTCCGGCGGCGGGGCGGCGAGCCAGAGGTGATCGGGGTAGAGGAACAGCAGCGACACGGCGATCAGCGCCATGGTGCCGAAGCCGGTGATCGACCGCAGTTCCGGCGGGGTGAACATCCCTTCCGACAGGGCGATGCCGGTGCCGGCCAGCGCCAGCCCGATCATGACGAGCGGGACGCGGCGGACCAGACGCCGCGCGCTCTCCGGGTCGAGGTTGGCCAACTGCCAGGACGGGTAGTCGGGCGCCAGGGTGGCGCGGGCGACGCCGGTGACCAGGAAATAGGCGGTCAGGCCGCCCGACACCCCGACCACCAGAGCGGTCAGCGGCCCGGCGTCCGCCGCGTCGCGCAGCAGCCCGACCAGGGCGCCGCTCAGCACCAGCGTCGGCACCAGCGGCACCAGGCAGCGGGCCAGCGCCTCCACCGCCATCGCCACCACCCGCTGGCGGTAGCTGGGCCGCTCCTCCAGATCGCGATGGCCATAGCGGCGCAGCAGCACCCGGCGCACCGGCCAGGCCACCAGGAACAGAATGGCGGCGAGCGCTCCCAGACCGTACAGACGGCCACGCCATTCATCGTCGCCCATCACGATGCCGAAGGCCCGCCCGATGCGCTCCTGCACATAGGCCGTCTGCTCGGGCAGGGCGGCCCAGGTGGCGGGCAGCAGCGGCACCGGGCCACGCCGGACGATCTGCTCGGTGAGTTGGGTCATGCGCTGGTCGGCGGCGGTGCGCAGCAGGATGTCGGCGCGGGTGACGATCAGCTCGGTCTGCTTGGCCCGCCCTTCCGCCTCGCCGATGGTCTGGCTCAGGCGCTTGCGCTCCGCGGCGATCCCCGCCTCCTCCGGCGGAGCGCCCTGGGCCGGCGGCGGACCCAGAGCGTCCAGCATGCGCTGCGCGGTGTCACGGGCGGCCGACGCGGCGGCTCCGGCCTCCCGGACCTCCTGCTGGATCTTGGCCAGATCGGCGCGCAGGGTCTCGTATTCGGTGTTCGCCAGATCGCCGCCGGCGATGCGGTTGGCCGCCCTCTCCAACGCGTTCTGCCATTGCGGCAGCTTGGTCTTGAAGTCCGCCGCCGCTTCCGCCGCCGGAGCGGCGGACTGGGCCAGGGCCGATGGAACGACGGCGCCCGCCGCGAGCGCGCCACACAGCATCAGGACTGCCAGGAGCCGGCCGATCCGGCGACGGAAGGCGAAGGAGGTCTGCATCACCGTTCGAAGTCTCTTCTTGGCCAATGACTGCGGCCCCGGCGAACCGGGAAAAGGGATACCTATACTCTTCGGTGTCGCGGCAAAAGTATGGCACGTCGTGTCACCAGGATGTGACAGAGCCGTTTGGAAGTGCGGATCCGCTTGCGCGAACCGGAGGCGCGGCTGCGGGTCCGCCGTTTCGTGCGCCTGCCTTCGGATTGGGCATGGCGTGGTTGCGGGTCTTGATGATACAGGTTGCGTATCGTCGCTTCATACGCACGTCATCATCATGGCCGGCTTGACCGACATCGACCGCACCCTGCTCCGCACCGCGCTGAAGGCCGCCAAACGCAACGACGTCCCGTCCGTCGGGATGCCGACCGAAACGCTGGAACGGCTTTTGGAGTATCTCGCGGTTCTGGAAGGCGCGCAGCCCGGCGCGCTGACCGAGAGCAATCCAGGGTCGAACTGACCCCCTCAACCATTGCTTGGCCGGCAATGGCAGGACGTGCGAATTCAGCGTTGCATACAATAGTATGCTACCGGTTTGCGTCAGACCGATGCACGAACCGAACGTTGCGTTGTGACATTGTGTTCGAGTCGCAACCGAAGCTCGACGAGACTTATCGAAGGGAGTAAGACTTTGGGACCGACACCCTTAGGCGGACGATCCCCTTGTGCGAGTATGCCACACCGGACTGCGGCTATGCCTGTCGTGCCATCAGGCTTGTCCGCGAACACAGCCGCGGCCCTGTGGGATTGGACGCGCGCGCCTATCTGATCCGGGTCGAGCGCCGGCTCATTCAATTCCATTGCGGCGCCCCGCTCGGCATTCCGGCGGAGGCGCAGCCGTCCCGTGAGGCCGCCGAGTAACCGCCCGATCAATCCCGAGCCATCGTCTCAGGCGGTCAGTCCCGTCCGCCAGGGCTGTCCGACCGGCCCCGACCAGGCTCACCGCCACGATCGTCTCCCCGGCCGCGCTCCTGGCCACGGTCGCCGTCCGACGACGCCTCGTCGCGTTCCCGCTGGCGCTGCCACTGATCGAACTTCTCGGGATCGGTCACCAGATCGATGACGGACGGCTTCTGGCTGCCGTTGTCCTGCTGTGCGGGCATGAACACCTCCATCGTTGCACCACACCTGTCCTTTTGCATCATCAACAGCGCAAAGGGCCCGGCGCACCAAGCCCCGCAAGGGGAGAACCCCGCAAGCACAGCCCTGCTCCTTTGGCGTCCGGTTTTTGACACAGCACACCCCCGGCCGAATCCTTAGCCTGCGACGACGAGCAAGACACAGTCGGGGGCGGAATGCTGCGGTTGGGAACACGGGTGAGGTTTGCGGGCCAGGAGGCCCTCGTCGTCGCACGAACCCTTGCCGGTGAGCCGACCTACGACATCCGTCTGGCCGACGGCCGTCTCATCAAATACGCCGCCGAAAGCGACCTGGAACCGATCGAGGGGGACGGCTCCGAACCCCCGCCCGCCTCAGCGCGGCCATCCGGCTCCGGCGGCTCCAATAAGGGGGGCATGCAGTGACCCGCGACGACTTCCCCTATTCGCTCCAGCCCTACGCGATGCCCGACAACGGGGGCGACGGGACGCAGGACAGCGACGCCTGGACACTGGTGCTGTTCCGCGCCGCCGACGAGGCGGAACGGCTGTGGTTCCGCGATCACGGCTTCGCCATGGAGGGCCGCCGCTGGGTCCGCCATGCCCCCGCCCCGGAGAGCCTTGCGGCGCCGCCGACCTCCGGCGACGCGCCCGAGGACGAGGACTTCGGCGACCGTGAATCCGAAGACCGGGCGCCGAGCACCGGCGGCCCGGCGCCGGACGTCGCCGCCTGACCTTCCGTTCCGGCGTCCGCGGCCTATTCCTGTGCCGGCGCCCCTGTTCGCGGACACGCACGCCCCATGCCCGACAGCCTCGACTTCGACCGGAACGGCCTTGGTCCAGTCCAACTGGACCCGAGCGATCTCCCTCCCGGCGACCCGCCTCCGGACGATCGTCACCGGCCCGCTGCCGCCCCGACCGTTCCTCAAACCGCCCTAATCCGGCGGCTGCGCCGGGCGGCGTCCGGCAACGTCCCGGCACCGGAAGGGGTGACGCTTCGCCAAGCCCAGCAGCGCGAGGTGATGGTCGGCGCCCATCTGACCCTGAGCATCGACTGGGCGACCGAGGTGGAGGTCCGGCTGGGCGCAGAGATGGTGCGCTTCGCCATCTATTGCCGCAACGCCGCCGAGTTGAACGCGACGCTGGCCCGCGACCTGGACGCCGAGGCCGCCTCGCTGGAAACGGCCCACCGCTTCGCCACGCTGCTCGGCCCGCTGGACGAGCGGGTCGAGGCGATGGCCGCGGCGGAGGAGCCATTGCCGCCCCTGCCCTCGCTGCGCGGCCCCTACTACCTGCACGAGGTCTGCACCGGCTGCAACGGCGGCGGGGTGCGGGCCTGCGGGGGCGACGGCTGCCGCGGCGGCAAGATCCGTTGCACCCACTCCGCGACCGCCGAGACGCCGGACTGCCCGGAGTGCGGCGGACGCGGCCAGCACCGCTGCCCGGTCTGCGCGGGCGACGGGGTGGTCGCCTGCGAGACCTGCGGCGGGGTCGGGCAGTTCACCCACATTCATCACCCCCGCCTGACCGCCCACCCGTCCTACAGCCTCACCGCCCCGCCGGATGCCCCGGCGGCGGTGCGGATGGCGCTGGAGGAGGCCGGCTTCGCCGGTTTCGCCGCGCTCGCCAACCCCGCGCCCGCCACGGTGCGCCATTCCGGCACGCAGCTTCTCTACCAGCGCAGCGGCACGCTGACGGTGGTCGCGCTGTCCTGGGACTGCGACGGCGTGCCGTTCGAGGTGGAAACCGTCGGGCCGGACGGCGATTCCGCCCCCCTCCCTCCCTTCCTGGACACCGTGCTGGCCCCGGTGCTGGCGCGCATCGCGGCGTTGCCGCCCGCCGACGCCTTCGCCCTGGCCGGCGCCTACCGCCTGACCCGCTCCATCGCCGAAGCGGTCCTGCGGGGCCGGGAACCGGACGCCGCGGCGATCGTGGCCGACCATGAGGGCTGCGTCAGCCCCGCCTTCGTGAAGGAAGCCGCTGCCGTGCTGGCGGAACGGTTCGCCGAGACCAGCCGCACCGCCGTCGCGCGAAGCTGGATCGCCGCGGCGGGGCTGCTCGCCCTGGTCCTTCTTCTGGTGGCGGGCGTGGACGGTCCGGCCCTGTTGACCGGCGCGACACCCGAACAGCCAGCACCGGCGGGGCTGCGGCTGGGCTGGGACATCGGGCTTCCCATCGCCGCCGGGCTGGGCCTTTGGGCGCTGGTGCGCGGGGTGGTGCGCGGGGCCCTGGGCGCGGCCTTCGGCGGGCCGGTCCGCGCGCCGGACCAGGGGTCGTGGCCGCTCGTCCTGCTGTCCGCCGCGGCGGCGATCCATCTCGGCCTGCTGACCTGGTGGAACGGCGGGCCGGGCTTCAGCCGGCTGAACCACCGGCTCGACGTGGAAGCGATCACCGAGGGCCGCGCTCCGCTGCCCGCCCCGCGCGTCCTGACGCCGGAGGAACGGATCATGGCGGCGCAACGGGCGCTGGCCCGGCTGGGCCGTTATGACGGGGCCATCGACGGCAAGATGGGCGAGGGCACGCGGACGGGGCTCGCCAGCCTGACCGGGCTGGTTGACACGCCGCCGGGCGTGGCGCCCGAAGACCCGCTGGATCTCGTGGTGGCCATCGCCGCCGACCGGGTGGCCGTCAACGTCCGGACGCCGGAACTGCTGGTCGGACCGGGCTGGAGCAACGCGACCCGCCTGCGCATGAACCGCGATGACCAGCCGCTGGTCGCCGGGGCTTTCCTCGGCGCGCTGGCCGCGTCGGGCACGGAGCGGGGAGCGGCCGGCCAGGAGTGGATATCGGGAGACGGCTTGCGATCGGGGCGGATCACCGTGACGGGCCGCATCGCCGACCCGAAGGATCGCGGACGGCTGTGCTTCGCGCTGACCCATGTCGTCACCACCCCTGCCGGACGGGACGCCGGAACCGCGCTGCGCACCTGCCGGACCGCCGGGAACTGGACCCTTGAGGAGTGATGGGGGAGGAGTGATGGGAAGGACCCGCTCCTTGCGGGCATGAAAAAGGGGCCTGAGAAGGCCCCGGTTTTCATAACCATCCGGCAACGCGCCGACGGTAAGGATGGTGCGGTCGAGAAGACTCGAACTTCCACAGCATTTCTGCCACAGCGACCTCAACGCTGCGCGTCTACCAATTCCGCCACGACCGCGACTTCATCGTTCGAATGGGCTGGGCATGACTGTCCAACCCATTGAATTACTTTGCTTTCCTACGCGGGACGTTACGCGGCGCCGCATCGGAATGCAACAACTTTCTCATCTTGCGGACAAGCCGCCGACAGGCCTTTCCAGCCCGCCCGCGCACCCTTCCGTGCGCGCCGCGCCCTGTTATCGCATTCCAAAGGGATAAGCAAGCGGCATGCACTGCCCGAGCAAACGAACACCGGTTGACGGAGCCCGAGGCGGCTGGGCTGGAGGTCGGCTTCCCTGCCGCCGTCGTCGCCGGACAGTTTCAGTCCGGCGGAATGCCCAGCCGCAGCAGCATCTCCACGAGGCCGCTTTCCCCCACTGCCAGAGCGGCCTGGGACGGGGTCAGCCAGCGGCGCTCGCGCTGGCCCTTTTCCGGCCACTCGTCCAGCACCTCATCGACTTCCAGAAGGAAGACGGTCACCGCGCACAGCACCGACTTGTTGACGCTCAGCCGCTTCATGTAGCGGAAGTTGCCGAAGGGCCGGTGATCGACGGTGCCCCGCACGCCGGCTTCCTCGTAGGCCTCCCGCGCCGCCATGGCGCAAGGCTTCACGCCTTCCTCCGCCCACCCCTTGGGGATGATCCACCGCTTGGTTTCCCGCGACGTGACCAGCAGGATTTCCGGCCGGCCGTTGCGAAGGCGGAATGGAAGGGCGGCGTATTGGGTGGCGGGAGTGCGGCTGCTCATCATGTCCAAGTGGGAAGGCCTGACCCGTGATCCAATTCGGCTGAATGGGATGGCGGGCGATCATTCTTATGACGATGGGCGGCTGTGCTCCGTGCCGCCCGTCGGCACCATGATCATCCCTTATTAACGTTACTCAGTGGCAAATTCTTCCGTCAGACGGTCAATAATTTTGCCTACACCAAACCGGATGGGGTCACTGGCCGGAAGGCCATGGGCCTTGGCCGCCGCCTCCAGGCAGGCGCGCGCCTCGTCCTCGCCATAGGCCTTGGTGTTGATGGCGATTCCGACCGGGCGGATGGCGGGGTTGGTCAGCCGTCCGCAGCGGATGGTCAGATCGATGACCTCCTGGATCGAGGGCAGCGGGTGCTGCACGCCGCGCATGGTGCTGCGGGTCGGCTCGTGGCAGACGACGAAGGCGTCGGGCTGGGCGCCGTGCAGCAGCCCCAGCGACACGCCGGCGAAGGACGGATGGTAGAGCGAGCCCTGCCCCTCGATCAGGTCCCAATGGGCCGGGTCGGCCGCCGGGGCGATCCACTCCACCGCGCCGGAGATGAAGTCCGCCACCACCGCGTCGATGGCGACCCCGCGTCCGGAGATGAAGACGCCGGTCTGGCCGGTGGCACGGAAATCCGCGTCCATGCCGCGGGCGCGCATTTCCTTCTCCAAGGCCAGCGCCGTGTACTTCTTGCCGACGGAACAGTCGGTGCCGACCGTCAGCAGCCGTCGGCCCGGACGCTTGGTGCCTTTGCCGGTGGCGAAGCGCTGGTCGGAATGACGCACGTTGAAGAGCTGGCGGCCGTGGCTCGCCGCCGCTTCGGCGATGGCGGGGATGCTCTCCAGCCGCGTGTGGAGGCCGCTCGCCACGTCCATGCCGGACTCGATGGCCTGGACGATGGCGGTCGTCCAATGCTCCGGCAGGACGCCGCCGGCGTTGACCACGCCGACCACCAGCGTGCGGGCGCCCTGCCCCGCCGCCTCCGCGATCGTCATGTCGGGGATGCCGAGGTCGGCCTTGCAGCCCTCCAGCCGGATCTGGCCCAGGCACCAGTCGCGCCGCCAGTCCACGATGCCCTGCGCCGTCTTGGCGCCGAGCTGGTCCTGCACATCGCCGAGGAACATCAGGTAGGGGTGGGGAATGTTCATAGTCGGGTCCTCTCGAAGAGACCGGTTGTTCTTATCAGGAGGCTTCGGGGGTCAGGCAACCTCGGGCGTCAGGCGGCGGGCGGACATCTGGCGGAGCAGGACGGGCACGATCAGCGCCAGCCCCAGCAGCGACGAATACAGCTCCGGCGTCACCAGCAGAATCGCGGCGATGCCCAGCAGCAACCGCTCCCACCCCCGCATGTGGGTCAGCAGCCAGCCGGTCAGGGTGGCGCCCAGACAGACGATGCCGACGATGCAGCCGAGGAAGGCGATGAAGAAGTCCGGCCAGTTGAAGCCCGGCGCCACCAGAAGCAGCGACGGCGAGAAGACGAAGACGAAGGGCACCAGCGCCTTCGCCAGACCCAGCCGGAAGGCGGTGTTGCCGGTCTTGAAGGGGTCGGCCCCCGCCATGCCCGCCGCCGCGTAGGCGGCCAGCGCCACCGGCGGCGTGATGTCGGCCAGCACGCCGTAATAGAAGACGAAGAAGTGTGCCACGATCGGCGCCACGCCCAGCAGGCCGAGCGCCGGGGCGGCGATGGTCGCCATGATGATGTAATTGGCCGTGGTCGGGATGCCGCAGCCCATCAGGATGCAGACGATGCCGGTCATGATCAGGGTGAACAGCAGGGTCAGCCCCTTGGCGTCGGCCAGCCAGCCCGGCAGGAAGGCCCCAGCCCAGGCCGCCATGTCCCCCGCGGTGGAGGTGACGATGTAGGAGATCTTGAAGCCCACGCCGGTCAGCGTGACCACGCCGACGACGATGCCCACCGTGGCGGCGGCGGCACCCACCGCCAGCGCGTATTTGGCGCCGTCACGCAGACCGTCCAGGACCTCCCAGATGGTCATGCGCTTGCGCGGGTTCAGCAGGCCGACCGCAATGCACAGCGTGATGCCCCAGAAGGCCGCCATGTAGGGCGTGTAGCCGGCGATCAGGATGCCGATCAGCACGACCAGCGGGATGACCGTCGGCCAGTCGCGGCGGAAGGCTTCCTTCAGATCCGGCATCTCGTCGGGGCGCAGACCGCGCAGGCCGTTGCGCTTGGCCTCGAAATGCACCTGAACCAGAACGCCGAAGAAATGCATGAAGGCCGGAACGATGGCCGCCATGATGATGGTCGTGTAGGGGAGGTTCAGGAACTCGATCATCAGGAAGGCGGCGGCGCCCATGATCGGCGGGGTGATCTGGCCGCCGGTGGACGCCGTCGACTCCACGGCGGCGGCGAAATGCGGCTTGTAGCCCAGCCGCTTCATGGCCGGGATGGTCAGCGAGCCCACCGTCACCGTGTTGGCGACCGAGGAACCGGAGATCATGCCGAACAGCGCCGACCCGAAGATGGCGACCTTGGCGGGACCGCCCGCGTAGCGCCCGGCCACCCAGGCCGCGCAGTCGAGGAAGAGCTGCCCCAGCCCGATGCGCGTGGCGAAGACGCCGAACAGCACGAAATGGAAGACGTAGGTCGCCACCACGCCGAGCGCGATGCCGTAGACGCCCTGCGTCGTCAGGTACAGGTGATCGACGAGCTGCGAGACCGTGGCGCCGGGATGCTTCAGCAGCCCGGGCATCTGCGGCCCCCAGATCGCGTAGCCCATGAAGACCAGCCCGATAATCGGCAGCGGCCAGCCGACCGACCGGCGCGTCGCCTCCAGCAGCACGACGATCAGGATGGAGCCCAGGATGACGTCGGTGGTGGTCGGATTGCCGACGCGGAAGGCCAGATCGTCGAGCGGGATCAGCGGCACGTGCATCACCGCGACCACCGCGCCGATGGCCAAAGCCCAGTCCTGAAGGCCGATGCCCAGCGGGCGCAGCAGCGTGCCCATCACCGGCTCGCCGTAGCCACGCTTGGTGAAGGGGAAGACCAGGAAGACGAGGCCCAGCACGAAGGACAGATGGATGCCGCGATGCTCCATCTCCGGCAGAAGGCCGAAGCCGGCGGTGTAGTAATGGAACAGCGACAGCACGATCAGCAATCCGCCGACCAGCTTTCCCGCCAGCGGCGACAGCGGCCGGAAGCGGATCTCGGAGTCGAACTTCTCCTCCAACTCCCGCGCCTTGGCCTCGTCGAGTTCCATGGACGCGGACTCCAGCCGGATGTCGGATGGCGGATCGCGATGGGTATCGGTCATGGATGCTCCGTTCCCCGCTCCCCTCTGGGGAGAGGGTTAGGGTGAGGGGGTTGCGCATGGAGATATGTCCGGCAAAGGCACGGCCCCCTCACCGGCTCTCGGCGAAGCAAAGCTTCGCCTGACGCCGTCAGCGCAAACATCGTTTGCGCGAGAGGCCCTTCGGGCCTCCCTCTCCCCAAAGGGGAGAGGGCTAAAAACGGCGGGATCAGCGCGTCTTACTTCAGGACGCCCTGTTCCTTGTAGAACTTCTCCGCACCCGGATGCAGCGGGATGCCCAGGCCGTTGGTCGCCGTCTGCAACGTGACGAGCTTGCCCTTGGCGTGACCGGCTTCGAGCGCGGCGCGGCTCTTCTCGTTGTAGAGCGTCTTGACGATGTTGTAGACGAGGTCGTCCGGCTGCTTGGCGCTGGTCAGCCACTGGGCGTTGACGGAGATGGTCGGCGTCTCCGGAACGTCCTTGTAGGTGTTGGCCGGAACCGTGTCCTTGGCGAAGAACTGGTACTGGGCCAGCATCTTGTCGATTTCCGGCCCGGTGATCGGAACCAGCGAGATGCCCGAGGAGGTCGCGAGTTCGGAGATGGCGCCGGTCGGGTAGCCGCCGACGAAGAAGTAGGCGTCCAGCGCGCCGTCGCGCAGACGGTCGCCCGCCGGGCCCGGCTTCAGATACTCCGCCTTCACGTCCTTCTCGGTCAGGCCGAAGGCGCCGAGCACGATGCGCGAGTCGACCAGCGTGCCGGAACCCGGCTCGTCCAGCGACACCCGCTTGCCCTTCAGGTCGGCGACCGACTTGATGTTGGCGTCCTTGCGGGCGACCAGATGGATGGTTTCCGGGTAGAGCGTGGCGATGACGCGCAGGTCCTCGACCTTGCCCTTGCCCTCGAACAGGCCGGTGCCGGTGTGGGCCCAATAGGCGACGTCCGACTGCGAGAAGCCCGACTCGGACGAACCACCCTTGATGGCGTTGATGTTGGCGACAGAGCCGTTGGAGGCCACGGCGGTCGCCACCAGATCGGGTACGCCGCCGTTGGCGCCGGAGATGACGTTGGCGATCAACCCGCCCACCGGGTAGTAGGTGCCGGCGGTGCCGCCCGTGCCGATGCGGAAGAAGGCCGGGGTCTGCGCCACGGCGATGGTGGCGCCGATGGCGACCACGCCCGCCACGGCGGCGAAGGCCAAACGGCGGGTCTTGGACAAGACGTTCACGACAACCTCCCAATTATTTCGCGTCGTAACGAAATGATGCCTTTGGGTAGGAGGCTTGTCGATACGAATGGGTGTCCCGTCGCGTCATACGGCCCATTCCGTGATTAAGTGGGCCGTATGACGCGACGAAACGCGTCAGTCCGCCAGCAGCGCCGCCGCGTGGTGGCGCAGATGGTCGTCGATGAAGCTGGCGATGAAGAAGTAGCTGTGGTCGTAGCCCGGCTGCATCCGCAGGGTCAGCGGGTGGCCCGCCGCCTCCGCCGCCCGCTGCAGGTTTTCCGGCTTCAACTGCTTCTCCAGGAAGCTGTCGGCGTCGCCCTGGTCCACCAGGATCGGCAGCTTCTCCGTGGCGCGGCCCAGCAGGGCGCAGCTGTCCCACTCCAGCCACGCCGCGTAATCGGTGCCGAAGAAGCGCTCGAACGCCTTCTCGCCCCAGGGCACGCTCGCCGGGTTGCCGATCGGCGCGAAGGCCGACACGGCGCGGTAGCGGCCCGGATTGCGCAGCGCGCAGACCAGCGCGCCGTGCCCGCCCATGGAATGGCCGGCGATGGAGCGCCGGTCCGTCACCGGCAGTTCGGCCTCGACCAGCTCCGGCAGTTCCCGCACCACATAGTCGTGCATGCGGTAATGCTTCGCCCACGGTTCCCTCGTCGCGTTGACGTAGAAGCCGGCGCCCAGCCCGAAGTCCCAGGCGCCCTCCGGGTCGCCGGGCACGTCGGGGCCGCGCGGGCTGGTGTCCGGCGCGACGATGGCGATGCCGAGTTCCGCCGCCATCCGCATGGCGCCGGCCTTCTGCATGAAGTTCTCATCGGTGCAGGTTAGGCCGGACAGCCAGTAGAACACCGGCACCTTGCCCGATTCGGCCTGCGGCGGCAGATAGACGGCGAAGACCATGTCGCAGTCCAGCACCGCGGAGCGGTGCCGGAAGCGCTTGTGCCAACCGCCGAAGCAGCGGTTCGCCGCGATCTGGGTCAGTTGCGACTCCATCCGGTCCTCACGGGTTGTAGAGGATGACGGAGCGGATGCTCTTGCCCTCGTGCATCAGGTCGAAGGCCTTGTTGATGTCCTCCAGACCCATGGTGTGGGTGATGAAGGTGTCCAGCTCGAACTCGCCCTTCAGGTAGCGCTCCACGTAATCCGGCAGCTCCGACCGGCCGCGCACGCCGCCGAAGGCGGAGCCGCGCCAGACGCGCCCGGTGACGAGCTGGAACGGGCGGGTGCTGATCTCCTCCCCGGCCCCGGCGACGCCGATGATCACCGACTCGCCCCAGCCCTTGTGGCAGCATTCCAGCGCCGCGCGCATCACCTTGACGTTGCCGATGCACTCGAAGCTGTAATCGACGCCGCCGTCGGTCATCTCGACCAGAACCTCCTGGATCGGGCGGTCGTAGTCCTGCGGGTTCACCACGTCGGTGGCGCCGAGCTGCTTGGCGATCTCGAACTTGTCCGGGTTGATGTCGACGCCGATGATGCGCGACGCCTTGGCCATGACGGCGCCGATGATCGCCGACAGGCCGATGCCGCCCAGGCCGAAAATGGCCACCGTCGAGCCCGGCTCGACCTTCGCGGTGTTGCGCACGGCGCCCATGCCGGTGGTCACCCCGCAGCCGAGCAGGCAGACCTTCTCCAGCGGAGCGGCCTTGTTGATCTTGGCGACCGCGATCTCCGGAAGCACCGTGTATTCGGAGAAGGTGGAGGTGCCCATGTAGTGGAACACCGGCTGGCCCTTCGCCGTGAAGCGGGTGGTGCCGTCCGGCATCAGCCCCTTGCCCTGGGTGGCGCGGATCGCCTGGCAGAGGTTGGTCTTGCCGGACAGGCAGAATTTGCACTTGCCGCATTCCGGCGTGTAGAGCGGGATGACATGGTCGCCGACCTGGACGGAGGTGACGCCCGGCCCGACCTCCTCGACGATGCCGGCGCCCTCATGGCCCAGGATCGCCGGGAACACGCCTTCCGAATCCATGCCGGACAGGGTGTAGGCGTCGGTGTGGCAGACGCCGGTGGCGACGATGCGCACCAGAACTTCGCCCTGTTTGGGCGCCGCGACCTCGACCTCTTCGATCTCCAGGGGGCGCTTCGCTTCCCAGGCCACCGCCGCGCGTGACTTCACCATCCCACCGTCTCCATGCGTTCGCGTTTCTTTGATGGTCGACGTTAGCATTCCGCGCGCGTTGACAACGCTGCAATGTTGGAGAGGATTGTTGCCGTATGGGGATAATCAGCGCGGAAGGGGGCCGGACGGGTGAGCCGCTGGGATGGCATCGACGAGTTCGTGGCGGTCGCCGAGTGCGGCGGCTTCTCCCGCGCGGCGGAGCGGCTGCGCATCTCCTCCTCGCAGGTCAGCCGGCAGGTGGCGCGGCTGGAGGACCGCCTGCAGGCCCGCCTGTTCTACCGCACCACCCGCAGCGTGACTCTGACCGAGGCCGGCCGCTCCCTGCTCACCCAGTGCCGCCGCCTGATCGAGGAGCGGGACGAGGCGCTGCTCGCTGTCAGCGACCTCCAGGCGGAGCCCAAGGGCCTGCTGCGCCTGACCTGCGCGGTGGCCTACGGCGAGCGGTTCGTCGTCCCGCTGGTGAACGATTTCCTGGAGCGCCACCCCCAGCTCCGCGTCGAGATCGAACTGACGAACCGACGTCTGGATCTGGTGCATGAGGGGGTGGACCTCGCGGTGCGGCTGGGGCGGCTGATGGATTCCAGCCTCGTCGCCACGCGGATTGCGCCGCGGGTGATGCATCTGTGCGCCGCACCGTCCTATCTGGAGCGGCGCGGGACACCGCGCCGGCTGGCCGACCTCGCCGAACACGACTGCCTGACCGGCACCGCGGACGGCTGGACCTTCGACGCGGGCTCGCTGGAGGATGGCGGCCCGGAGTGGCTGTTCCGGCCGCAGGGGCGCTGGCGCTGCAACAGCGGCACGGCGGTGCTGGACGCCGCTTTGCGCGGCTTCGGGCTGTGCCAGTTGCCCGATTATTATGTGATGGAGCATCTGACGGCCGGGCGGCTGGTCTCCCTTCTGGAGGCCCACCGCCCGCCCAACACCGCCGTCTGGGCCGTCTACCCGCCGCAGCGCCACCTGTCGCCCAAGGTGCGGCTGCTGATCCAGCATCTCAAGGAAGGGCTGGCCCGGCGGCCGGAGTATCGCTGACCGCTCGGCAGTCGGTCGTTCAGCAAGCGGTTTGGCGCGGCGTGCGCTCGACCTCCAGGCCGAAGAACGGACGCAGCGCGGTGCCCAGGTAATTGCCGGCCAGCGCCGCGACGATCCACACCCAGCCGTGCAGGCTGCCCGAGGCGATCCCGCTGAAATAGGCGCCGATGTTGCAGCCGTAGGCGAGGCGCGAACCGTAGCCGAGCAGCAGCCCGCCGACCACCGCCGCCACCAGCGACCGCAGCGGCAGCTTCCACACCGGGGCGAACTTGCCGGCCAGACCGGCGGCGAGCAGCGCGCCCAGGATGATGCCGAAATCCATCACCGAGGTGACGTCGGCCAGCACGCTGTCCTGCAACGCCTTGGCCTGGGCCGGCGCCTGCCAGAAGGGCCAGGAGGCGACGTCCACGCCCAGCGCGGCCAGCCCCTTGCTGCCCCACAGCGCGAAGGCCGAGGTGATGCCCCACGGACGCCCGGCCAGCGCCAGCGTCGCGAAGTTCAGCACGGCCAGCGCGACCGCTCCCCAGACCAGCGGCCAGGGACCGCGCAGGAAACGCCGCAGCCCCTCGGTCTTCGCCGGAGCGCCCTCGATCAGGCGGCCGTGGCGCCGCTTCTCCAGCGCGAGGGTGCCGGCATAGACGGCGGCGAAGAGGACGAGGTTCACCGCCAGCGCCACCGGCCAGCCCCAGGCCGCGACCACCGACACCGGGGCGGTGGTCCATTGCGCCTGCCACCAGGGCAGGTGATAGGCGCCCAGCACCGAGCCGACGATGAAGAAGGCCAGCGTCACGACCATGCGCGTGCTGCCGCCGCCCACCGTGAACAGCGTGCCCGAGGCGCAACCACCGCCCAACTGCATGCCGATGCCGAACAGGAAGGCGCCGGCCACCACCGACAGGCCGACCGGCGACACCAGCCCCTTCACCGGGGTGCCGAACAGCGTCCCCGCCGCCAGCACCGGAAAGAACAGCGCGCAGGCCACGGCCAGCATGACCATCTGCGCCCGCAGCCCCGCCCCGCGCCGGTCCGCGATGAAGACGCGGAAGGCGGAGGTGAAGCCGAACAGCGCGTGGTAGAGCACGAGGCCCATGGCGCCGCCCACCAGATAGAGCGCCGCCTGCCGCCCCGACACGGCGTCGCCGATCCACAGGCCGCCGCCCACCAGGGCGAGCAGAGCCACGGTGACCACCCGCCAGTCGATGCCCGGCAGAAGCGTGGCCGAACCCGCCGCCCGGCCCAGAGTCGTGTCCGTCATCCCGACACTCCAAAACAACAAAAATGATGAGTTGATAAAGGCGATTGCCCTGATTGGGTGCAGTAGATAATGGGATGCTTTCCACAGGAAAGGCCGTTCTGCGCATTCCTGTCCTGCGCGGGGTTTATCCGTCAGCCCTCGGGGAACAGGCGCCGGGCCAGCCGACCGAGCGTCAGGCTCTGCACGATGATGGTGAAGGCGACCACGGCGTAGCAGGCGACCAGCAGCAGGTCGCGGTGCGGGTTGCCGGGCAGCGACAGGACCAGCGCCACCGCGATGCCGCCGCGCACCCCGCCCCAGGTCAGTACGGCGATCGCCGCCGCCTTCCGCTGACTGCGCAGATGGACGGCGACGACGGGCAGCACGCTCGCCAGCCGGGCCACCAGCGCCAGCAATGGCGCAAGGAACGCCGCGACCATCACGGGCGCCTGCCAGGACAGCACCAGCGCGGCCTCCAGCCCGACGAGCATGAACAGGATGGCGTTCAGGATCGCGTCGACCATCGACCAGAAAGCCCTCATGATGAAGCCCGACCGCTCTGATGAGACATGGTGTTTGGCGGTGTTCCCGATCAGCAGCCCCGCCACCACGACCGCGATCGGGCCGGACAGGCCGAGCCGCTGGGCGAGGCTGTAGGTCGCCGCCGCCAGGGCCAGCGAGATCGACAGTTCCACCGCCGGGTCGTCCGCCCGGCTTTTCGCCCAGAAGGCCAGGGAGCCGGTCGCCAGCCCCAGAAGGACGCCGCCGCCCGCCTCCTTCACGATGTCCCAGGCGACGCCCGGCACCGTCAGGTCGGTGTCGGTCCCAGTGGCCAGCCCGAGCAGGAGGGCGAACAGCACCACCCCCATGCCGTCGTTGAACAGGCTCTCCCCAGCGATGGCGGTGCGCAGCCCTTCCGGCAGCGGCGCCTTGCGCAGCACGGCCAGCACCGCCACGGGGTCGGTCGGCGCCAGCGCCGCCCCCAGCACCAGACACCAGATCAGCGGCACCGGCTGGCCCATGGCGTCGAAGACCAGCCACATGCCGATCCCCATGACGGCGGTCGAGACCACGACGCCCAGCGTTGCCAGCAGCGCCACCGCCCAGCGCCGCCGCCACAGCGTGCCGCTGTCCTGCTCCACCGCCCCGGCGAACAGCAGGAAGGCCAGCATTCCTTCCAGCAGCGCTTCGGGCAGGTGGGCGCTGGTCACCAGACGCTCTTCCCAGGCGCGGATGTCGATGGCCGGCACCAGCGTCCCGACCACCGCCGTCGCGAAGGCGAAGCCGAAGGCCAGCAGGAACACCCCCGCCGTCGCCGGCAGGCCGAGCAGCCCGCGGCTGGCGAAGCTGAACAGCGCCGCCAGGGTCAGCAGGATGGACAGCAACTCGAACGTGCCCATGAACATCCGTCGGCAAAGAGACAAGCCATGCCAACAGGACGCCCGCCGCGATCCTCTCGCGCTCAGTCCTCCGGACCGTCCAGCCCCTCCAGGATCGCCGGGGCGAAGGCGGTCCGCCAGCCCTCCCGGTGCCGAATGTCGCCGAAGGCGGGCAGCACCAGCTCCGCCCCGGTCGCGGCCACCAGTGCCGTCAACTGGCGCAGCGTGGGGTGGACGTTCCAGCGCAGGTACCGCGCGCGGCCGGCGTCGACCAGCGTCCGCGACGGCGTGCCCGCCGCGAGGTAGCCGGTGAAGACGATGTCCGGCCCGCCCGGACCGGCCCAGTGCTCCACCAGCTCGGCGGCTGTGCCGCTGGTCGCGTTGGGACCGGCGGCGAAGGTGATGTCGCGCGGGTCGCCCGGCGCCTTGGCGCGGTCGAGCAGCCGGCGCAGGCGCTCATCCGTGCCGGGCCGCAGGGCGGTGTCGGCCTCCGCCAGCAGATGGGCGATGGCGGTGCGGTGGGCGTCGTCGATGGCCGGGACGACGCCATGGTCCAGCGCCCACAGGGCCATTTCCGGCCCGCGCCCGTCCGCCGCCACCGGGAACAGCGCGCCGCCCGCGTGCAGGAAGGGCTCCAGCGCGGCCAGCCGCTCCGATTGCGGGGTGTCATCCAGCCCGTAGGAGGCGTCGAGGATCACCCGCCGCGCCGGCGGCGGCGGGTCGAAGGGGAACAGGGCCGATTCGTCGGAATGGTCGCCCATGTAGAGAATCCCGCCGTCCTCCGTGCCCAGGTGGATCCACACCCCGCCCGGCGCGTGGCCGGACCGCCCGGTGGTCACCGGCACGCCTTGGATCTCCACCGTTCCACGGACCGGCAAGGGTTGCGCCGCGATGGTCGGCGGCAGGAGGCGGGCGGCGAGCGGCGTGGCGTAGACCGGAGGGCTGCCGAGCCGGTGGCGCAGGCCCAGGGCGCCGGCATGGTCACCGTGGGTGTGGGTGACCAGGATGGCGTCCACTCGCCCCGCCCCGCTCAACGGCGGCAGGCGCCCGGCGTCCGGCCCCTCGCCGAGGTCGAGCAGCAGCCGCACCCCGCCGATCATCGCCAGGAAGCAGGCCGGCCCCTTGTTCCCCAGACCCGACAGGGCGCGCAGCCGGACCTTGCTCCCACGCCCCCTCATCGCCCCCGTCATAGCAGCGTCACTTGACATCACGCCCCCGTTCCGCACTGTGCCTATCCCTCGCCACGTTCCTGAATAGCGCAACTTCCGGCACCATGACCATCCAGACGCCCGCCCTGCTGATCGACGCCGCCTCCCGTCACTATGCCGGGACCCCCGCCCCCGCGGTGGACGGCGTGACCATCGACGTGGCGGCGGGGGAGTTCCTCGCCCTGCTCGGCCCGTCGGGCTGCGGGAAAAGCACGCTGCTGCGCATGGTCGCCGGCTTCGAGCGGCTGGACGGCGGGCGCATCACGGTCGGCGGGCGCACCCTGTCCGGCCCCGGCACCCACGTCCCGCCGGAGGAGCGGCGGATCGGCCTCGTCTTCCAGTCCTACGCGCTGTGGCCGCACATGACGGTGGCCGGCAACGTCGCCTACCCGCTGGAAACCGCCCGCGTGCCCCGCGCGGAGCGGGAGCAGCGGGTGCGCGCCGCGCTCGACACGGTGGGGCTGTCGGGCTTTGACGCGCGCCACCCCGCCGAGCTGTCGGGCGGCCAGCGGCAGCGCGTCGCGCTGGCCCGCTGCCTCGTGATGAGCCCGGAGCTGGTGCTGCTGGACGAGCCGCTCGCCAACCTCGACGTGCATCTGCGCGCGGCGATGGAAGAGGAGTTCGCCGACTTCCACGCCAAGACCGGCGCCACCATGGTCTACGTCACCCACGATCAGGCGGAGGCCATGGCTCTGGCGACGCGCATCGCGGTGCTCGACCGCGGGCGGCTGGCCCAGGTGGCGGCCCCCCGCACGCTCTACCGGGAACCGGCGACCCGCATGGTCGCCGGCTTCGTCGGCCAGGGCGCGGTGGTGGACGGCGTTGTGACGGGTCCGGTTGCGGACGGCCGCGCGCGGGTGCGCCTGTTCGGAGCGGAGGCGCTGGTCCGCTGCCGCCCCGGCCAGTCGCAGGGGCCGGCGCTGGTCTGCCTGCGGCCCGAGGATCTGGAGCCGGCGGCGGACGGTCCCGTCGCCGCGACGGTGGTGCGCGCCGCCTACAAAGGCGGATTCGTGCTGGTGGAAGCCGAACCGCAGGCGGCGCCGGGCGTGCGCCTGTTGCTGCGGGTGTCCGGCGACGCGCAGGTCGCGCCGGGCGAGGCGCTGAGCCTCGCGGTGCGCGACGGATGGGTGGTGCCGGAGGGGGCGTGAGGTGGTGGCCTAAAGCCCCCCGCTCTTGGCGGACCGAAGGTCCGCCTGCCGCGTCAGCGCAAACCTCTGGTTTGCGCGAGAGCTTCGCAGGGGAAGGAGAAAAGCCCTCCCCTGCGGAGCGGGGGAGGGTTGGGTGGGGGCCCGTCTCAAGAGCGTCTCACCCCCGCCAGGGAATGATCCCCGCCGGCAACCGCCGCCCCAGCCAGCCGACCGCCAGCAGCACCGCCACCACCACCGTGATGGTCACCACGCTCAGCGCGGCGGCGAGCGTCGGGCTGCCGCCCTCCTCCAGCGCGTAGACGACGACGCCCAGCGTCTCCCGGCCCTGCGACCACAGCAGGATCGACACGGTCAGCTCGTTGAAGGCGGTCAGGAACACCAGCACCCCGCCCGCCGCCGCCGCGGGCGCCACCAGCGGCGCCACGATGGTGCGCAGGCGGCGCAGCGGCCCGGCGCCGCAGGCGCGCGCCGCCTCCTCCATCGCCGGGTCCAGCGCGGCGCAGGCGGCCTGGGCCGGGCGCAGGGCCAGCGACAGGAAGCGCGCCAGATAGGCCGCCAGGATGATCCCCAGCGTGCCGTAGAGGCTGACGCCCAGCAGCGGCAGCGGCTTCAGGAAGACCAGGATGCAGCCGATGGCCAGAACCACGCCGGGCACCGCGTGCGGCAGCTCGATCAGCACGCCGATGGCGCGGACCAGCCGCCCGCCCTTTCCCGGCCCGGCCATGGCGTGGGCCAGCGGGATCGCCAGCAGGACCAGCAGCAGCGCCGCCACCCCCGACAGGACGAAGGAGTTGGTGAAGGCCCGCCCCACCTGATCGAGCCCCAGCACGGTGGCGTAATGCGCCAGCGTCGCCGTCTCCGGCCCCAGCGGCAGGCCGTAGACGCGGATCAGGCTGGTCGAGGCCAGCGCCGCCAGCGGTGCCGCCAGGATCAGCGCCACCACGGTCCAGCAGAGGAATTCCAGCGGGCGCCGCGCCCGGCCCAGCCGCAGCACCGCCGCGGGCGCCGAACCGCCGATCACCCGCGCGTCCACCCGCGCTTGGAGCGCCATCTGCGCGGCGATGCCGACGCAGGCGATGGCGCCGATCAGCACGGCCAGCACCGCCACCTCCGGCAGGACGGACGGGCCGAACCCGGCCAGCCGCCGGTAGATCAGCGTCGGCAGCACCGGAATGCCCGCCGGGATGCCGAGCAGCGCCGGAACCCCGAAATTGCCCAGTGCCGCGACGAAGGACAGGGCCAGCCCGGCGGCCAGACCCGGCAGGCTGAGTGGCAGGACGATGGTGCGCAGCACCCGCCCGCGCCGGGCGCCCGCGGCCTGCGCCGCCTCCACCAAGTCGCGCGGCACGGCGCGCAGAGCGGCGCGCAGCGCCAGGAAGACCAGCGGCGCGTGCTCGATTCCCATCACCAGGATCATCCCGGCGGAGGAATAGACCGGATTCGGCGTGCCCGGCACCGGGGCGAGGCCCAGCGGCTTCAACAGCGGGCTGCCCGACCCGGCGAGGTGAATCCAGGACAGCGCGACGATCTGCGGCGGAATCATCAAAGGCAGAATCAGGCAGAAGGCCAGCGCCGTCTTGCCCCTGAGGTCGGTCATGCCGCAGAGCAGCGCGAAGGGCACGCCGAGCGCCGCCGCCACGACCGTGGCCCCGGCCGCGATGGCGACGCTGTTGCCGGTGGCGCGCCACGTCATGGGGGAATTCAGGACGCGGGTCAGCGCCGTCAGGTCGCCCGCCGCCATCGGCCCGGCGACCTCCCACACCAGCCGCAGGATCGGCAGCAGGACGATCAGCCCGGCCAGCGCGAAGAGCAGCGGCGCCCCGGAAACGGAAAAACGACCGGCGGCGCGGAAGGGCCGCCGGTCGCCAAAAGCAGCGAGACTCATCCTTAGCCGCCGAACAGGTCGGCGAAGTCCTTCTTGTTGGCCTCGTCGTCCTTCAGCGCCTTGGCCGGGTCATAGGGCATCAGCGAGATGAAGGAGGTGTCCGGGAAACCGGCCGGCGGTGCCACCCCCGGCAGCGCCGGCAGGAAGCCCTGGCGGGAGGCCAGCTCCTGACCCTCCTTGCTGAGCAGGAAGGCGATGAAAGCCTTGGCGGCGTCGGGATTCTTGGTGGTGTTCAGGATGGCGACCGGCTCGGTCACCGCGCTGACGCCCTCCTTGGGGAAGACGAAGGCGACGGGGGCGCCCTTGGCCTGCTCGCGGATCGGCAGATAGTCGACGATGACGCCGTACAGCTTCTCGCCGCTGGCCACCGACTTCAGGATGCCGCCGTTGCCCTTGGCCGCGGTGGCCCCGTTGGCCTGGAGCTTCTCGTAGAAGGCCATGCCGAGATCCGGCTGTTCCTTCACGGCGGCCATGTGGATGGCGGCGGCGCCGGAATAGAGGGGGCTGGGCATCACGGTGGTGCCCTTGGCCTCCGGCTTCAGCAGGTCGAGCCAGGAGGAGGGCTTCATCGGCGCCGCCGTGTTGTAGGCGATGCCGGTGGTGATCAGCTTGGTGGCGAACCACGTGCCGTCCGGATCGTGCGTGCCGGGGCGGTAGCCCTGGACCGGCGCGTCCTTGTAGGCCAGCAGGCGCTTCTCCGCCTTCAGCGACTCCATGGTCACGGCGTCGGCGATCAGCAGCAGATCGGCCTGCGGGCTGCCCGCGGCGATTTCGGCGCGGAGCTTGTTCATCAGCTCGGTCGTGCCGCTGCGGACCCACTCGACCTCGACGCCGGGGTTCTTCGCCTTGAAGGCATCCACCGTCTGCTTCGCGTCGGCTTCGAGCTGCGAGGTGTAGAGCACCAGCTTGCCGGCCGGCTTGTCCGCGGCGGCCTGGGCGGGCAAGGCCAGCAGAAGCGCGCTCGCGGCGGCGGCGATGGTCGTTCCGATGGCGGCGAGCGCCGCGGCGAGGTGTGTGCGCTTGGCCTTCATGTCTCCCGTTTCCCTCTCTGGTCGTCTCCGCCGGTCCGGAGCCCCACTGGAGTGCCCCGGTATGCGGACGAAGGCCCTTGTTTACGCCAGAACCATGACAGCCGCGTGACGGCGACCGTTCCAGACGGTCTTCAGCGTCATACCCGATTGGGACGGCGCAGGGAAAGAGGCGAGGAATGGGGCGGCGTATGGGGATGCGCGGCGCATGGAGAGGCGGCGCAGGAGGCGGGGTCGTCCTTGCCGACGGCCAGCGCGTTGCGGGTGGCCTCCAGCCGGTCGGCGGAGCGCGCCACGGCGTTGGCGCTCTTGCGCAGGCGGTGCAGGCTGCGGACCATGCTGTCCACCGCAGCGCCGCGGAGTTGGGCGGCGCGGGCGGCGGGCGCGTTCTCGTCGCCCGGTACGGCGTGCAGGGGGGTCGGCTTCGTCACCAGCAGGGTGGAGACCTCCAACCGCATGGCGTTGTCGCGGACCGCGTGCACGCGGTGGACCAGTTCAGCCAGGGAGATGTCGCGGCACAAGCCGCGGCACCACAGGGCACCGGTTTCCGACCGCATGCAGAATCCGCATCCCGTCTCCTGACGCCACAAGCGCTTCGCGGTGTGTACCGGCATGCTCCACCTCGTTGCTCCGACTCCAGCAAAGCGCGAGAGGGCCCAGGAAGCAAAACGTCTTTGGCAATACCGCAGTGTGGGGAGGCCAGGGTGCCCCTTCTTCGAACGTAGTCGCACGAAGGGCTTGGAAGACAGGCCGCTCGGCAGCACCCTTACGGGCGATAGCCCAAGCGACAGGAGCAAGGACCGTGACCAGCGACGCCCCCGCCCGGCCCATCCTTCAGATCGAGTATTGCCGCCAGTGCCGCTGGATGCTGCGCGCCGCCTGGATGGCGCAGGAACTCCTGACCACCTTCGAGGACGAACTGGGCGGCGTCACCCTGATGCCCGGCACGGGGGGCATCTTCGAGGTCCGGCGCGGCGCGGCGGTGATCTGGTCGCGCAAGGAGGAGGGCCGCTTCCCCGACATCACCGAACTGAAGCAGCGGGTGCGCGACCACATCGCCCCGGACAAGCCTCTGGGCCACGCCGACCGCAAGCGGCCGGCGGACCCGTGAGAGGAAACGCCTAGCGGACGGCCTTCACGTCGGTGACGGCCACCGTCTGCTTCGGCGGCGCGGAGCCGAAGCCCTGCTCCAGCAGTTCGGCGACCTCACGGTCGCGGGAGGCGGCGGTGGTGCCGCCCAGGACGACGGCGACCAGACGCTGGCCGTTGCGGCTGGCGCTGCCGGCGAGGTTGAAGCCGCTGAGGTTGATGAAGCCTGTCTTGATGCCGTCGTAACCTTCCACCCGGCCGAGCAGCCGGTTGTGGCCGGGCACCACGGTCCCGTTCCAGTCGAAGCGCGTGCGCGAGAAATAGGCGTATTCCCGCGCCGGACGGGACACGATGGCGCGCGACAGGCGGGCCATGTCGCGGGCGGTGGTGCGCTGCTCCTTGTGCGGCAGGCCCGAGGCGTTGCGGAAGGTGGTGCTGGTCATGCCCAGCGCCTGCGCTTTCGCGGTCATCATCTCGGCGAACTGCTCCTCGCTGCCGCCCAGCGCCTCCGCCAGCACGACGGCTACGTCGTTGGCCGACTTCACCGTCAGGGCGAGAATCGCGTCCTCCACCCGGATGGTCGAGCCCACGGCGAGGTTCAGGCGCGACGGCTTCTGGTTGGTGGCGTGGCGCGACACCGGCAGTTCCTGGTCCAGACGCAGCGTGCCCCGCTCCAGCGCCTCGAAGGTCAGGAGCAGGGTCATCATCTTGGTCAGCGACGCCGGGTAGGTCAGCGTGTCCGCGTTTTCCGAATCGAGGACCCGGCCTGACTGCGCGTCCATCAGCACATAGGCGTGGACCGGGCGGAAGACGGCGGCGCCCGCCACGGTGCCGGCGGCAGCCCCGGCGGCGACGCGTCCCGCGCGGCGCGCCTTGCCCGTGCGGTGGACGGCGGCCTTGCGGACGGCGGCCTTCTGGGTGGCCGATTTGTGGACGGCTGCCTTGTGCACGGTCCGAACGGCGACGGGCTTCGCCGCGGCCTTCTGGGGCGCTGTCTTGGCGGCCGTCTTGGTGGTGGGCTTGGGCGCTTGCTTGCGCACCGTCTCCTGGGCCGCCTTGGCGAGGGCGTCCGCAGGGGTGAAGGCGACGGGCGTGGCGATGGCCAGGGACAGAAGCAGCGGCAGGACGAAACCGTACGGCGAACGCGGCATGATGGCGACCGGATGGAGAGATGGTCGCCTCCTGTACCCTGAAAGCGGTTAACAAAAAATGTGTCGAATCTCTGGCGCCTTGTGTGATTTTGCGGTCCCAGCGCGAGCGGCGCCATTTACCATTCGATCACACACGGCTTCGCCATTGCCTGTGTCGCAGCGGCAACTCTGCTGTGCACATTGTGGCACAGAAGCATCATCCGGCGCGATGTCACTTGTGCCGCGCCGCCGTGGGCGTCAGATGTCTTATGCCGAAAGGGCGCTGGTTCCCGCGTGTCGTCCGTGCGACCTCACGTATGGACAGAGCCTTTCGTTAGCCGTCTGTTCATCGCCGCGTGGGATGCTTCGATTATGCTGACGACCATTCGCACCTGCGCTCGGCCCGCCCTCGGAGCGAGGGTGGCGGCCTGCCTCCTCGCCGGGCTGCTCGCCCTGCCCGCGCAGGCCGCGCCGTCCACCGCTTCGGGCACCTCCACGGGCCGGGATGTCGTGGGAACCTGGATCGCGCGGATCGACCAGCGCGCCGCTGAACTGGAAACCATGCCCCGCGTGCAGCAAACGCGCGTGGGCTATGGCTCCGTCCTGAAGAAGGGTGACGGCGGCATGGTGGACGTGGTGGCGCCCGGCCCCGTGCGCCCGTCCGACGTGCCGGAGGGCACGGCCCCGGCCGCCGGGGCGGTTCCGACGGTCGTCGTGACCCCGCCCGCCGAACCGATCCCGCAGGCCGATCCATCCGCGACGCCCGGCAACGCGCTCAGCGGATCGGCGACGCCCGGCACGGTGGTGGAGGTGCTGCCCCCGCCTCCGGCCCTGACCATCCAGGTGCGGGCGCGCAGCGCCGACCGCGTCGGCCGCCTGTCCACCCGGCTGATCGAGCTGGGTTTCCTGAACCAGGAGCAGTGGACGGAAACGTTCGACGACAATCTTGAGTTGGCCGTCCGCGCCTTCCAGCTTTCCGAAGGGCTGATGCAGGACGGCAAGGTCGGCGAGGTCACGCGCCAGGCGCTCGACCGCACGCCCAAGGAGGCCGCCAAGCTGATGCGCGGCGCCACCGCGTCGATGCGCGCCTTCCAGGCGTCGGTTCCGGACACGGTGATCCTGGTCAACCTGCCCAGCCAGACCGTGTCCTACATCGAGCGCGGCAAGCTGAACTTCACCATGCGCGCCGTGGTTGGCCGCCCGTCGCGCCAGACCCCGCTGCTCCAGGACCGCGTCACCAGCGTGACGATCAACCCCACCTGGACTGTGCCGCCGACCGTTCTGGTCGAGGACAAGCTGCCGGTGCTGCGCAAGAAGGGCAACACCGGCATCAAGGACGCCGTCGTCTATCTGGATGGGGTCGAGGTGGTGCCGGAGAGCATCAACTGGTGGCAGGTGACGCCAGAGCGCATCCGCATCGTCCAGAAGCCGGGCGACGACAACGCCCTCGGCCGCTTCCGCTTCAACCTGACCAACGGCGACGGCATCTTCCTGCACGGCACCAACGATCCGCGGCTGTTCGAGCGTGACCTCCGCGCCGCCAGCTCCGGCTGCGTGCGGCTGGCCGACGCGCGGATGGTGGCGGAGACGCTGCTGCGCCCCGCCAAGCTCGATTCCGCGGCGATCGAGCGGCAGCTGGACAGCGGCAAGACCAAGACGGTGTCCCTGCCCAACGCCGTGCCGGTCCGCTTCGTCTACTGGACCTCGACGGTGGAGACGGATGGCACCGTGCGGGTGCATCCGGGCATCTACGACGACGTGCCGACCAGCCCGTCCGCTCCGTCGGCCACCCAGGCGCCCGCCGCCGCGGGAACCGTCTCGGCCCCGCGCCGGGTGGAGCCGAAGCCCGTCCGCCCGACCCCGGCCGCCGCTCCGCAGCCGGCTCCGGCGCCCGCCCAGTCCTCGTCCACGGCCACCCCGGCCCGCGCCGCCGACACGCGCAACGGTGCCGAGGCCGTCCGCACGGCGATGTGACGCCGTCGCGCAGGACCATGCTCCGGGAAACGTAGAAAAGGCGCCGTCTCGACGGCGCCTTTTTCGTACCCATCTTTCTTACGGCGGCGCCCCGTCCCGCGCCGCGGCGGAGGTGCGCCATGATCCCCTTCCCGGCTTCTGCGCGGCTGTGCGCCCTGCTCCTGCCCGCCCTTCTGATGATGCCGGCCCCGGTGTTCGCCGGCGGCTGGCACGGGGGCAACTTCTTCGGTTTCAGCATCACCCTGCCGCTGGCCTTCGGCTTTCCGCCACCCGTCTACGTTCCGCCGCCCCCCGTGGTCTATGTGCCGGTCCCCCAGCCGGCGCCGGCGGCCCCGTTGGCCACCCGGACCTCCCCCACCTATCTCGGCCCCGGTGGGCGCTACTGCCGCGATTTCCAGATGCCCGGCGTCGTCGGCGGACGCCCCGTGACGCTGGTCGGAACCGCGTGCCTGGACCCGGACGGGCAATGGCGAGTGATCGGCTGACGGGACGGGATGCGGGCGGGCAACTCTACCCGCAATATCGGGATATCCCCAGAAGCTGTGGGTAACTCTGTGAGCGAATCCGGGGGCAACCTGTGAGCATGGCCGTGAATCCGCGGCCCCGACCGAATTGCCTAAAATTCAGGCACGACTGAAGTGGCGGATTTGCTCGTCTTTTGCGGTCTTCGCCGGCCTCCGGCGAGTTTGGAAAAACAAAAAAGCAACATTCGGAGAGTCAAGGACGCCGTTCAGGTTAATGTGCATAACTTGGGCTAGCCCGGACCATTGACCCAGCCCACGGTTTCAGCCGCAACGCCGGGGCTCACCCGCAGAGGCGGCCCAGCAGTTCCGCCAGCCGGCTCCGTTCATCCGCCGAAAGGCGCCCGGTCAGTTCGGCCTCCGCCCGCGCGATGGCCGGCCCCGCCGTCTCGACCACCCGGCGCCCGCTGTCGGCCAGTCTGACGAGGTTGCGGCGACGGTCCAGGCTGTCGGGGCTGCGCAGGAGATAGCCGCGGTCGATCAGCCGCACCACCACCCCCTGCATGGTGGCGGGGTCCATCGCGATGCTGCGCCCCAGGTCGATCTGCGACATCGGCCCATGCTGGTGCAGCGCCGCCAGCGCCGCCCATTGTGGCGCCGTCAGGTTGAAGCCGGTCAGCGCGTCGCTCAGCATCGCGGTGGCGCGCTGGTGGACGCGGCGGATGCGGCTGTGGATGGACTCGGCGGGGACGGTGCAAAGGGCGACGTCGCAACCCTCCCTGCCGTCGGCAGTCTCGTTGCCGGCCATTTCGGTCGGGAGAGCCATGAACGCGGCGGCCTCGTGTCAATGAACGACACTTTGGCCTTTAACACCGATCTGTGTCGGTTGTGTTTCAGGAGCGGCTTGCGACGTTACCGTTTTGAAATATGACAAAAGTCGAGGTCACTCCGCAGCCCGACGGATCGCTGGCATGGTGTCGCCGCGGACCTCTCGCCGCTCCAAATCGATGAGTTGGACCATCCGGCGTTCCACGGCGACCAGATACTCGCGCGTTTCCAGCCCGCGGCACTCCCGGCTGTGCCGGCGCAGCAGGATGATGGCTTGGTAGGAGGGGTTGCGGCTCCACGGCATGGTCGGCTCGCGCGGAAAGACGGTGGCGGGGGCTCCGATTACAATCGAGAAATATTACGGGAGTGCGAGCGGCGCCATGAAAATTCTTCGTTGCGAACGGGACCCTGGACTGCTCGGAACGGTTACGTGCACCGCCGCCGCGACGCATCGCGCGTACGGCTGTTTGCCGGAGCGGATGGCTTTGGGAGAGGCGGTGCGCATGGGCACGACCGGTGCGTTGATGGTGGTGACGGCCCTCGCCTTTCTGGTGGCGGTGGTCTCCTATGATCCGACGCCCTTGCGCGTCATCGTGACCGCCCTGTGCTGCGCTCTGGCCGGCTTTTTTATGGGACGCCGCTGAGGAGCGCCCCGGCGCCGAAGCAAAATAGAGTTATCCGGTCCGTTAATCGTTGCATCTCCGCTCCCATGTGGCATGAACGCCTTGTGGAGTTTGAAGAACATCCACCGCCGATGGCCCTGTTCCGGCTGCACCCGTGACGGTTCGACCCACCCGAGTGCGAGGATGGCCGTTCTCCTTCATCAGATTTCCTTGGCGATGCCCCATTATCTGCGTCTGTTTCTCTTGATCGTGGCCGCCGTGGTGCCGCTCGCGGCGCTCCAGTTTATGACGCAGCACAGCCTGCGGCAGGATCGGGAGAACGAGGTGCGGAACGACACCTTGCGCCTTCTCGACCTGCTGGACTCCGAGCAGCAGCGCATCGCCGCCGAGGCGCGGCAGGTGCTGGCCACGATCGTCGAATCGGGCGTGCCGCAGGCGGGACCGCCGGACTGCCAGCGGACCATGGACCGGCTGCGCGCCCGCTATCCCGCCTATCTGTCGGTGGAGGTGGCCGACCGGGAGGGCCGGGTGTGGTGCGCGACCGACCCGGTCTCGCTGGGCGTCGATCTCGGCGGCATCCGCACCTTCCAGAGCGCCCTGGCCACCGGTGCCCTGACAACGGGCGAGTATGGGCTGCGCGATCCCAACCAACGCCCCATCCTGCCTTTCCGCCTGGCCTACCCGTCGGCGGACGGCACGCCGGGCGCACCCCCCGGCGGCGTGGTGACGGTGCTTCTCGACGCCCGCTGGCTGGAGGAGAATCTCGGTCGCCGCCCCCTGCCTTCAGGTATGGAGATGGTGGTCTCCGACCGACAGGGCCACATGGTGGCGCGCCTGCCGGAGGCCCCCGAGGCCATCGGGCAGCCTCTGCCCGCCGCCATGCTTCAGGCCATGCATGCGGCGCGGGGGACACGGTCGGTGGCCGTCTTCGACACCGGTGGAACGGAACGGATGGTGGTCTCCGCCCCCCTGGACACCGGCACCCGCGAATCGATGATCGCCATCGGGATCGACCGCGACGCGGCGATGCGCCCGGTCGAGGACGCCATGCTCTCTTCGCTGGCGCTGTTCGGCGGGGTGTTCCTGCTCACCTGCCTGGGCGCCGCCTGGGGCATGCGGCAGTTTTTGCGCGTGCGCGAACGGATGCTGGAGACCGTCGTCGAGAAGGCGTCGGTCTTGGAAAGCACGACGGACGCCGTGGCCGAACTCGACCGGTCCTGGCGCGTCGTCTTCATCAACGAACGGGCGCGGACCCTCCTGCCCGATTCCGGAGACGCCGTGGGGCGGAACGGGCGCCAAGCCTTCGCGGAACTGATGGCCGGCGAGTCCGGGCGGACCCTGCAACAGGCCATGGAGCACCGCGAAGCGGTGGAGTTCGAGACGCAGGGACCACGCAGCGGGGTCTGGTTCGCCGTCCGCGCCTTCCCGTCGCGCAAGGGCTTGGCCCTGTACTTCCGGGACGCCACGGAGCGCCGGCGCCTGGAGGACGAACGCACGCTCCTGACCCGGCAGTTGGAGGCGGAGCGCAGCCTGCTGACGGCCATTCTGGACCATTTGCCCTCGGGGCTGCTGGTGGCGGAGGCTCCGACCGGGCGGATCGTCAAGGTCAACGACACCGCGCTCCACCTGCTGGGCGGCACGCCGCCGCCCAACGTCGGCTGCGGCTGCGACGACAAACGGGCCTGCGACGGCGGCGCCTGCTTCGGCGAGGGGCGCTGCCCGCTGTCCCGCGCCCTGCGGCAAGGCGAGACGGTGGAGCAGGAGGACATGCCCTACACCCGGCCCGACGGCACTGCCATGACCCTGTCGGTCAGCGCCACCCCGGTCCGCGCCTCCGATGGACGGGTGACCCTGGCGATCTGCACCTTGCGCGACGTTGGGGAGCGCAAGGCGATGGAGCTGGCGCTCCAACGCGCCAAGGAGGAGGCCGACGAGGCCAACCGCGCCAAATCGAAGTTTCTCGCCGCGGCCAGCCACGACCTGCGCCAGCCGATGCAGTCCATGTTCCTGTTCACCGGCATCCTGCACCGCTTCATCAAAGACGAGCGGGGACAGCGCAGCCTGGAAATGCTGGAGCGCGGCCTGGACACGCTGAAGGGGCTGCTGGACAGCCTGCTGGATGTGTCGCGGCTGGACGCCGGGGCGGTCGATCCGCGTTTGGAGCCCTTCGCCCTGAACAGCCTGCTCGATGAGATCGCCGCCTCCTACGCGCCGATCCTCGAGAGCAAGAAGCTGGCCTTCCGCATCGTGCAGGACCGCGCGGCAACGGTGCTCAGCGACCGCGTGCTGCTGGGCCGCATGGTGCGAAACCTGCTGGAGAACGCCGTCAAATACACGGAACGCGGGGCGGTGCAGATCGCCGTGCGGACACAGGGCGGCAAGACGCAGGACGGCAAGACGCAGGACGGCAAGACGCAGGACGGCCGGGTGCGGATCGAGGTCAGCGACACCGGGATCGGTATTCCGCCCGACCAGTTGACTCAGATCTTTGCGGAATTCCATCAGATCAACAACCCGGAACGGGACCGGGCGCGCGGCCTCGGCCTCGGCCTCGCCATCGTGCAGCGGCTGTCGACGATCCTCGACCACCCCGTGGAGGTGAAATCCCAGCCGGATCGCGGTTCCGTCTTCGCCATCACCGTTCCGCTGGCCGCGGTGGAGACGGCGCCGCCTCCCCCGCCGATGACCGCCTCCGCCTTCACCGGCGGCGCCGAGGCTCCGCACGCCCTGCTGGTGGACGACGACGCCATCGTCCTGCTGGGGTTGCGCGACATGTTCCGCGAATGGGGCTATGAGGTACGGATCGCCGGTTCCACCGACGAGGCGGTGGCGAAGATCGAAGCCGACGGGCGCATGCCCGACGTGATGCTGGTCGATTACCGCCTGCGTGAAGGGCGCGTCGGGACGGAAGCGGTGGTGCGCGTCCGCGCCATGGCCGGATGGGACGTGCCCGCGATGATCCTGACCGGGGAAGCCGGCCCGGAGTGCGAGACGGACGCCGCCGCGCACGGGCTGGAGGTGGTCCGCAAGCCGGTGACGCCGCGCCAGCTCCGGCGCGTTCTGGACCGCGCCATGGCGAAACAGGCGAAGACGGCGGGGGCCTTGACCGCCGCGGAAGGGGAGCGTCTTCCCCTGTAATGGACTCAGCAACGGGGAGCGCGAACGTCCTTCGCGCCGTCCTCGCCCGTCACCTCCACCATGACCCGCCACATCATCGCGCCCCCAGTTCGCTGCCGGCTGAGCGCGCTGTACTGACCCTCCCCCAAGGTATGCAATGGACTCGAGGCGCCTCAGCCGAACCAGGGGGCGGCGTTGCCGGTCTGGCCGAGGATGGTCGGCCAGCATCCGTTCGAGATCGCGGTAGCGGATCGCGAACCGCAGGCACCGGCGCACCGCCCACAAGATCACCGCGACCGTGAAGTGCCGTTCCTTGAACGGGCTCCTTGCACCGCGCATCACCGCATCAACCCCAGACGCCGATCCGGCTGACGTTCCACGTGATCTCCGCTCATTCGCAAACGCCGCAACAGAGCCTTCGAGCCCGTAACGTCGATCCCGGCATGGATGGCGGTTGCCCCCGTCAGGACGCAAAAACGGTCGATCGTCGTTGTGACCAATGGTGGGAGGTGGTCAGAGCGGCGATGGCGGCGGCGATTTTCACACCACCTTGGACGGACGGCTCAATTGGATTTGCGTAGTCCTCTGCCTTGTCGCAGATCAGGCGCAAGTCGATCAGCGGCAAGCCCCGTACGAATGCTTCACGGGTGATGACATCGTTGAAGATGGTCAGGCCGGTAGTGACCAATCGTTGCCGAAGCGGGTCGGGGTAGCGCGCGTCGTAGATCGTGCACACGGCCGTCGGCAAGCGCGAAGCCAAGACGGCGTCGAGCATCGCCCGATAGTCGTTTTGGAACCGCTCCCGTACCTCGCCCAACCTGTTGACCACCGCGGCAACCGACCGCGCACCCTCATCCAGGAGTCCGGAGTGGCGCAACGCATCGTTGCCGCCCACGCTCACGATGAGATGGGTTGCGTCAGGAGGACATTGCTGGACTTGTCGCGCTACGCTGCTGGTCACGGCACCGTCTTCCGCTCGGAGAGTCGCGCGCCAGCCTGACGGCAGACGCAAGCGAAGCTGTGCCGCCACGTCCGGTCCGCCTTCCACATAGGCGGAATTGTCGAAGATCGAATCGCCCAGCAGGACGATATGCGGCATCGAAGCGGATGAAACCATGCAGGCTCTCCCCAGTGCCATTGCCACAACAGTGGACAACCGCTTTCCCTCCCATTTCAAAGCGGAGTTCTCTCCATCGTCCTGTGACCGGCGCCTCGGACAGGGAGCCTGAAGGAAAGCGCTTGCCGTTGCGCAAGAGTGACTGAACTCGGCTCGATCCCACATGCACACCAACGCCGAAATTGGAGCCTCGGGGACCGGATGCGCCTTAGGCCCGATCAGGCCGATTCGCTGCCCCAAAATTCTTCTTGACCTCAAGTGAGCTTGAGGTTTTAGCCTGATCGCATTGGATCTGGCATGCCAGAGCCGATTGCAACACGGACTGCGAAAGGCAGCGATCCCCAGCGCACCAAGGGAGGCGTGTGTGATCTCTCCGACATCCGTCAATTGGACCATGCTGAACACGCTGCGTGCCATGCCGGGTCCCGAGGCCACGACACCTCCAGTCTCGCTGCTGACCATCACGAAGGCGGCAAGCTTGAAGCCGGCCATTGTGAGGCCGGTACTCGGCGAATTGGTCAGGCTGGGTTTTGTCCAGGAGTATGCAACACAATGCGGCAAGCAATATGCGAGAACGGAAAAAGGTGATCAGCGGATTTTGGAAATAAAGGGTTGGCTTCGATAGCCGCCCAGAAGCCCGCGGGGATCAACCGTCCGCGCCCTCCACTCCTGCTCGCTTCAATGACGAACGGTTTGGCCACGCCGCCAGGCTCCGTATGCCTGCGGCTCAACAGGGAGAGACTGCATGGGCAAGGCACTCGAAGGCGTGCGGGTTCTGGACTTTACCCATGTTCAGTCGGGTCCGACCTGCACCCAGCTTCTGGCGTGGTTCGGCGCCGACGTCATCAAGGTCGAGCGTCC
>NZ_JACCJY010000018.1 GCF_014596085.1 Azospirillum tabaci | reverse complement strand
ACGCCCAGGCCGAGCATCATGAAGTTGTAGACCCGCAGCATGTGCTTGCGCAGGCCCTCGTCGAACGCCGCACGGTCCACGCCCGCGGCGCCCGCGCCCCAACGACTCTGGTTGGGATACTGGTCGAACATTGCGAAAACTCCCTCGTTCAAGCCTTTGACCGGCAAGCCTCTGACCGGCGGCGGGCGCATGGCGGCGGGTCGGCCGCGAAAAAGCGGCGGGAAGGGATGGCTGCGCTGTCCATCAAAGAGCCCTCCAGATGCGGTCACGCCCGTCGGCGCAAAAGCAGATGAAGAGATCCGACATCGCAGCCGACGACTCGGCTGCCAGAGGGGCCCGGACCCTGATTGCCCTAATAGTTGGCCGTGTGGCCGGCGCCTTTCAAGATACCCGCCCGCCGATGGACTCCACACAAACGGGAGCTTGGAACACGCGCGCCTGTTCCCATATGGCGGCTTGGGAGCGACCGGTCCGGCAAGCCGGGGCGCCGCTTCACCCGTCAACAACCTTCAGAGCCGGATCAACAACATGGAGAGTGCCGCGTTGAGCGACCAGCACCACAGACGCCTCGAACGGCGGGTGGATCGCATCCAGGAGAAGCTTCCCGACTCCATGGCGCGGGTGCTGGCTTGGCTCCGCGAGCCGCGAGCGACCTGGGTGCGCGTCCCCGCCGGGTTGCTGCTGATTCTCGGTGGCCTGTTCAGCTTCCTGCCCGTGCTGGGCATCTGGATGCTGCCCCTCGGCCTCGTTCTGCTCGCTTACGACGTTCCGTTCCTTCGCCCGCCGATCAACCGCGCGCTGGTGCGCGGAGAACGGCGTTGGAAGGAATGGAAGCGGCGGCGCCGCGCCGCTTCCTCATCCTCGTGACCGCCCCCTTTCGTCAGGAATAGGAGCGCGTCAGGGATAGGACCCGGTGTGGGCCGGCGTGCGCTCCAGCGCCCCCTCGCCGGGGCTGTAGCGCTCCGATCGCGGACCGGACAGACGGTCGTGGTCCTTGTCCGCTACCATGGCTTTCAGCGGGCAGTGGCCGCTCATGCCACGAGCCACCAGGGCGGCGCCGGCCAACCCCATGATGGCGCCCCGCAAATCGGCACCGCGGCGCACGCCGCCCGCCGCCATGACGAGCCCGAGGCCGGTGGACACGGCGCGTTCCAGCGGCCCGAGATTCCGCGCGCCCCCAAAGAAGCGGTCGTAGGTGTGTCGGATGGCGTTTTCGGCGCTCATGCCTTCAATCTCCCGGCTGTGCCCGGCGTGAAAGGGATGCCGAAGCGGCGCCGGGCGGTTCTGATTGCAACGCCCGCCCGGCCATCCGGGTTCCCGAGCGCCCAGGGCAACCGGACACGGACAATCGCGACAATGCGGTGACACTTGCCGACTGATCGGTACAATGTCATCATTGTCCCTATGACAAATTGGGTTCCTGATCTGGAGGGCCGGCAAGGCCCCCGTTACCGCGCCATCGCCGACGCCCTGTCCGACGACATTGCCAACGGACGGCTCGCCCCCGGCACGCGGCTTCCCACCCACCGCGACCTCGCCTACCGCCTCGGCGTCACCGTCGGCACCATCACCCGGGCCTACACAGAGGCGGAGAAGCGCGGACTGATCGGCGGCGAAGTCGGGCGCGGCACCTTCGTGCAGGGGCAGCGGCACATGCCCCCCTCCGACCCCTTCAGTTGGACACCCCGGCCGGAACCGTCGGTCGTCAACATGACGGTTGTGACGCCCGAGCACCCGATGTCGGTGCCGATGATGGGCGCCACCCTGGCCGCCATCGGCGCCTCGCCGAACCTGGGGGCGTTGCTGGAATACGCGCCGCACGCCGGCCTGCCCGCCCACCGCGCCGCCGGGGCGCAATGGCTGGTGCGGCAACACCGGGTGGCGGCGTCGGCCGATACGGTCCTGCTGACCACCGGCGCGCAGAACGCCATGGCGGTGGCTCTGGCCGCGGTGGCGCGCCCCGGCGACGTGGTGCTGACGGAGCGGCTGACCAATTACGGCATCAAGACCCTGAGCGCGGTCGAGGGCTATCACCTGGAGGGCATCGCCATCGACGATCACGGCGTGGTCCCGGACAGCTTCGACAGCGCCTGCCGCCGTCTGGCGCCCAAGGCGCTGTATCTGGTGCCGACCATGCACAACCCCACCGCCTCCGTCATGCCGCAGGCCCGGCGCGTGGAGATCGCGGCCATCGCCCGCCGCTACGGGGTGATGCTGGTCGAGGACGACGTCTTCGGCTTCTTGGTCCATGACGCGAAGCCCATCCAGGCCATCGCCTCCGACGTCACGGTCTATGTGAACAGCCTGTCCAAGAGCGTGTCGGCGGGGCTGCGGGTCGGCTACGTGGTGGCCCCGCAGGCCCTTGTGCCGCGGGTGGAGGCGGTCATCCGCGCCTTGCAATACTCCTCCCCGCCCTTGCCGCCGGAGGTCGCGACGCGCTGGATCACCGACGGCAGCGCCGACCGCATCGCCGAGGCCCAGCGCGGGGAGGCCATGGCGCGCCAGCAGATCGCCCGTTCCATCCTGCCCGCCAGCGCCGTCTGCGGGCACCCCTCGGCACAGCATCTCTGGCTGGTCCTGCCCGAGCCCTGGCGGCGCGACGACTTCATCGCGGAGGCGCTGCGGCGCGGCGTGAAGGTGACGGGCGGCGACGTGTTCGCCGTTGGCCGGGCCGCCGCCCCGCACGCCGTGCGGCTGGGCCTGTGCCACCCGCACAGCCGGGACGAGTTGGCGCGCGGCCTGCGCACGCTGGCGGACCTTCTGGAGAATCCGCAGACGGCGATGCTGTCGATCGTGTGAGGAGGCGGAACGGCCGCGCCCTTACGGGAACGGCCGGACCGTGTGCAGATGGTTCAGCGGGCCGTGGCCGTGCCCGAAACCGGGGGCGGAGCGGATGGCCTCGTCCACGTAGGCGCGGGCACGGGCCACCGAATCACGCACACTCAAGCCCTGGGCGACACCGGCGGCGATGGCCGAGGCCAGGGTGCAGCCGGTGCCGTGGGTGTGCGGCGTGTGGATGCGCCGCCCCTCGAACACCTCCTCGCCATCCTCGGTGAGCAGCAGGTCGCACAGCCGCTCGTCCTCCAAATGGCCGCCCTTCAGCAGAACGGCCTTCGGCCCAAAGGTGCGGATCATCTCGGCGGCGCGGCGCATGTCGTCCAGGTTGCGCACCGGGATGTCGGTCAACGCCTCCGCCTCCGGCAGGTTGGGGGTGACCAGCTCCGCATGGGGCAGCAGACGCTTGCGCAGGGTCTGCACGGCGTCCGGCTCCAGCAGGAAATGGCCGCTCTTCGAGACCATCACCGGATCGACGACCAGCGGAACGTTGATCGCCCGCTCCTCGTACTCGCCGGCCACCGCCTCGATGACGGCGGCGTTGGCGAGCATGCCGATCTTGATGCTGTCGGCCCCGAGATCCTCCAGCACCACCTTCATCTGCAGGGCGACGAAGGCCGGGTCCACGGGCAGCACACCATAGACCCCGGTCGTGTTCTGCGCGGTCAGCGCCGCGATGGCGGTCATGGCGAAGGCGTTCAGCGCGCTGACCGCCTTGATGTCCGCCTGGATGCCGGCACCGCCGCCGGAATCGGACCCGGCGACGATGAGAACACGGCCGTTGATTGGGTGGGCCTGCATCGGGATTGCTTCCGTCTGGTCGTCTGGTTGGATGGTGCGCCTAGGAGGCGGTCTCCAGCCGGGCGGCGTCCATGATGGCGCCGGCAATGTCGGCCACCACCGCGTGCACCAGCCCTTCGTCGTCGCCCTCCGCCATGACGCGGATCACCGGCTCGGTCCCCGACTTGCGGATCAGGATGCGCCCCGACCCGTTCAGCCGCGCCTCGCCGTCGCGGATCGCCGCCTGGACGGAGGCGATCTCCAGCGGCTTCGAACCGGCCGCGAAGCGGACGTTGGTCAGCTTCTGCGGCACCGGGGCGAAGACCTGGCAGACCTCGCTGGCCGCCCGGCCGCCGGACTGGATCAGCACCGCCAGAACCTGGAGTGCGGCAATCAGCCCGTCGCCGGTCGTGGAATAGTCGGACAGCACGACGTGCCCCGACTGCTCCCCACCGACGTTGTAGCCGTGCTCGCGCATATGTTCCACCACATAGCGGTCGCCGACCGGCGTGCGGACCAGCGCGATGCCCAGCCCCTGGAGGTGGCGCTCCATGCCCAGGTTGGACATGACCGTGGCGACCACGCCGCCGCCCTTCAGAGTCTGCGCCTGCGCCCAGGAGGAGGCGATGAGCGCCATCACCTGATCGCCGTCGACGACGCGCCCGGCCTCGTCCACCATGATCAGGCGGTCGGCGTCGCCGTCCAGCGCGATGCCCAGATGGGCGCCGTGAGCCACCACCTGCTCCTGCAGGGTCCGGGTGGCGGTGGCGCCGCAGTCCTTGTTGATGTTCAGACCGTCCGGGCTGACCCCGACCGGGATCACGTCAGCCCCCAGCTCGTACAGCACCTTCGGTGCGACGCGGTAGGCGGCGCCGTTGGCGCAATCCACGACGATCTTCAGCCCGTCCAGCCGCAGGCCGCGCGGGAAGGTGTTCTTCACATACTCGATGTAGCGGCCCGTCGAGTCCTCCAGGCGGGAGGCGCGGCCGAGATCGGCGGAGCCGGCAAGGTCCGGCGCGAAGGGCTGGCCCATGCGCGTCTCGATGGCCACCTCCACCGCGTCCGACAGCTTGTAGCCGTCCGGCCCGAACAGCTTGATGCCGTTGTCCTGGTACGGGTTGTGCGACGCGGAGATCATCACGCCGAGGTCGGCGCGCAGGCTGCGCGTCAGCATGGCGACGGCGGGCGTCGGCAGCGGGCCGAGCAGCACCACGTCCATGCCCATGGAGATGAAGCCCGCGGTCAGCGCCGGCTCCAGCAGATAACCGGACAGACGGGTGTCCTTGCCGATCACCACGCGGTGCCGGTGGTCGCCCCGGCGGAACTGCAAAGCGGACGCCATCGCGACGCGCAGGGCGGTTTCCGCCGTCATCGGATCGATGTTGGCGGTGCCGCGGATGCCGTCGGTGCCGAACAGGTGTCGCGTCATGAAAACCCTCGGGAATGGCCCAGTCACTGTACCGCAATCGCGGATGTGTGAAAATGTCATCGCTTGGCACGGGGGGCAGGGTCAAGAACCCTTCCGCGCAGACGCCAAAGGGTTACACGCGTCATGCGATCACGGCACCCGTGCGGGATGCAGCCCCTCCCAGACGGCGCGCGCCTGGACCGTTTGGGGCACGTCATGGACACGCAGGAGGTGCGCGCCCTGGTTCAGCGTTTCCAGACCGCCGGCCAGCGAGCCGGGCAATCGCTCCTTAGGCGGCTCGCTCCGCGACAGTTTGCCGATCAGGGTCTTGCGCGACAGCCCGATCAGCAGGGCGCAGCCCAGCCCGTGATAAAGCGCGGTGTGGCGCAGGATGTCGAGATTGTGCTCCACCGTCTTCCCGAAGCCGATTCCGGGATCGACGGCGATGCGCTCCAGCGCCACCCCGGCGGCGAGGCAGGCGTCCACCCGCTCCTCCAGCCAGTCGAAAACGTCGAGCGCCGCGTCCTCGTAGACCGGGTTCTGCTGCATGGTGCCGGGCTCGCCCCGCATGTGCATGACGACAACGGGAGCCGCCTTCTCCGCCACCAGGGGCAGCGCGCCGGGGTCGCGCAACCCGGCCACGTCGTTGATCAGCGCCGCCCCGGCGTCGAGCGCCGCGCGCATCACCCGCGCGTGCCGCGTGTCCACCGACACCACGGCGCCCTTGGCCGCGAAGTGGCGGACCACCGGCAGGACACGGGCCTCCTCCTCGTCGGGCGACACCGGGGCGGAGCCGGGACGGGTGGACTCACCGCCGACGTCCAGCAGGTCGGCCCCGGCCTCCAGCATCGCCTCGCCATGGGCGATGGCCGCTCCGGCGTCAAAGAAGTCGCCACCGTCGGAAAAGCTGTCCGGCGTCACGTTGACGATCGCCATGATCCGCGGACGCCCGAGATCCAGCCCGCCGAACGGCGCCCGCCCGCGGGTCAGCGCGCCCAGCCGCCGGTCGAGGCTCTGCGCGACGGCGGTCCCACGCTCCCACCCCCAGGCCATGATCTCGGTCAGCGGCGCGAAGGCCCTCTCGATCCGCGCCCCCTGCCGGACGATCAGTTCGGCGGTGGCGAAGGCGAAGCGCCCACCGGCAAGCGGCACCGCCGCCCCGGCGCTCCAGGCGGCGATCGGCAGCAGCCCGACCGGCCTCAGATAGACGCGGACACCGCCCTCCCCCGCCCACGGCGCGAAGGAGGCGAGCGAGCCGGCGGCTGACTTCGGGGCGGGCTTGGAGATCGGAGGCATGGCGACGGTTCGTGCAGCGGAACGGAAGACCGCAGCCTGTCACGACGGGAAGCCCCGACGCAAGAGACTGCGGTCCTCCGCTTCGCTGGAAAGCTGTCGTGCTTGGCGTTACGCGCTTGTTATGCGCTCTTGGGCAGCGGGGCCAGGGCGGCCAGCATCTGCTTCTTGCGCTCGCCGTAGATGCTGCCGAGTTCCTCGGCGCGCTTGTCGTCGAGCGCCTTCTTGGCCTCCTCGAACAGTTCCTCCTCCTCCTCGTCGAGATGGTGGCGGGTGACCTCGCCCAGCACCTGGAGCTTTGCCTTCCAGGCGGTGCTGTCAGCCGGCATGGCGTTCAACTCGTCGAGGAAGCCGTTGATGATGTGGTGCTCGTTCAGGCCCTCGGTGGTCTCCTGCTTGGTGTTCTTGGCCTTGGACAGCGATTGGTAGAAGACGGCCTCCTCGATCTTGCCGTGCGCCCACAGTTCGCGCTGCAGGTCCTCATAGGCGGCGCGCCCGTTGCCGTCGGCCTTCTCGGCCTCGTCGAGCAGGCGGCGGATGGTGTCGTGGTCCTGCTTGATCCGGTCGAAGATGCTGGTCATCGGTCCTGTCCCGTTGTTGCGGTGTCTCGACGGGAATCAACCCAAGCCCCGATCCCGGTGTTCCCGGTGCCAAACGGGGTCAGCCATGCCGAACCATCCAGTGCAGGCTGAACAGCCGGTCCTCGTCGGTCCAGCTCCGCTCCGTGCGCCAGCCGGCGCGGGCGGCAAGGCGGCGGAAGCCGGGCACCGAGTATTTGTAGGAATTCTCGGTGTGGATCGTCTCGCCGCGGGCGAAGCGGACGGGATGACCGGCGATGCGGACGGTCTGGTCGTCCAGGCTGCGCAGATGCATCTCGATCCGTCCGCGCGCGGTGTCGTAGCGGGCCACATGGGCGAAGCGGTCCAGGTCGAAGGTGCCGTCCAGTTCGCGGTTGATGCGGGCCAGCAGGTTCAAGTTGAAGGCGGCGGTCACCCCGCGCGCGTCGTCGTAGGCCGCCTCCAGCACCGCCGGGTCCTTGCGCAGGTCGACCCCGATCAGCAGCCGCGCGCCCAAGCCGAGCCGCCGCCCGAGGCCGTCCAGGAAGGTCATCGCCTCGGCGGGCCGGAAATTGCCGATGGTGCTGCCGGGGAAGAAGGCCATGGTGCGCTCCGGCGCGACGCCCCGCGGCAGGGCGAAGCCACGCACATAATCGGCGGCCACCGGCACCACCGTCACCGCGGGATAGTCGCCGGCGAGCCGGGCGGCGGCGGTGATCAGATGCTCGCGGCTGATGTCCACCGGCACATACATGGCCGGCGTGTCCAGCGCGTCGAGCAGGATTCGCACCTTGACGCTCGACCCGCTGCCCAGCTCCACCAGGGTGGCGCCGCGCCCGGCCAGACCGGCGATCTCCTCCGCGCGGGCGTGCAGCAGGGCGGTCTCGGTCCGCGTCGGGTAATATTCGTCGAGCGTGCAGATCGCGTCGAACAGGGCCGAGCCCTCGGCGTCGTAGAAGTACTTGCAGGGCAGGCTCTTGTCCGGGCGGGACAGCCCCTCCAGCACGTCGGACAGGAACACGTCGTCCTGCGCCGGCCCCTGTGCCGAATGGGCGCGGGCGGCGGAATTTGCGGTCATCAGGCGTCCTCCGCAAGGCGCACGCCGCTGAACATCCAGCGTTGGTGCGGATAGAAGAAATTTCGGTAGGTGGCGCGGGCATGGCCGTCCGGCGTGGCGCAGCATCCGCCGCGCAGCACATACTGGTTGGCCATGAACTTGCCGTTGTATTCGCCGACCGCCCCGGCAGCGGGACGGAAGCCCGGATAGCCGCTGTAGGCGCTGGCCGTCCATTCCCAGACATCCCCGAACATCTGGACGAGGCCACCACCCTCCACGGCGGCGGCCGGGCGCAGCAGGCCGCTGCCCAGCGTGTTGCCGGTGGGGGAAAGCCCGGAGGCGGCGGTTTCCCATTCGGCCTCCGTCGGCAGGCGCTTGCCGGCCCAGCGGGCGAAGGCGTCGGCCTCGTAGAAGCCGACGTGGCAGACCGGAGCATCCTCGTCCAGAGGGTGCTCGCCCAGCAGGGTGAACTCCCGCCAGCCGCCGTCCTCGCCGCGCCGCCAGTAGGCCGGCGCCTCCCACCCTTCCGCGTTGACGGTGGCCCAGCCGTCGGACAGCCAGAGCGCCGGGTTGCGGTAGCCGCCGTCCTCGACGAAGGCCCGCCACTCGCCGTTGGTCACCGCGCGGGAGAAGAGCCGGAAGGGACGCAGCAGCACCTCGTGCCGCGGCCTCTCGTTGTCGAAGGCGAAGCCCTCGCCGCCCCCCTCGCCGTCATGACCCACCGCGACGATCCCGCCGTCCACCGCGATCCAGCGCCCCTCATGGGCGGGGCCGCGCAAGGCCGGCCGATGGGGCCGGTAGGCCGGCGCGACCGGGTTGCAGGAGAACAGATGCAGCAGGTCCATCAGGATCAGTTCCTGATGCTGCTCCTCATGCGCGAGGCCAAGCGTCACCAGCGAAGCCAGCCGCTCGGCGTCGGCGCGTTCCAGCAGGGTCAGCATGGCGGCGTCCACATGGTCGCGGTAGGCCGCCACCTCCGCCACGCCGGGCCGCGTCACCAGACCGCGCCGGGGCCGCGGATGCCGGGCGCCGACCGCCTCGTAATAGGAGTTGAAGAGATAGCCGAAGGCCGGATCGAAGGACCGGTAACCCGGCAGATTCGGGATCAGCAGAAAGGTTTCGAAGAACCACGTCGTGTGGGCCAGATGCCATTTGACCGGACTGGCGTCCGGCATGGACTGCACCACCTGATCCTCCGGCGACAACCCACCGGCCAACTCCGCCGAGGTGGCGCGCACCCGGCGGAAATGGTCGGCAAGTCCGCCGGTTTCGGCGGCTGTTCTGAGCATGGGCGCTGTGTCCTCCCCCGCCTGTCAGGTTCCGGTAAAGCTGTGCCGCTTCGCTGGGCCGCCAACCCTCCTTTCGGAGTGGCCCGGACGCACCGCCCGGCGGCAACGCTCCGCCGGACCGTCTGTTCACAGCGGATGACGCAGGGATTCCGACAATCGAACGATGGAGGAACGGTACCCATGCAACCGCGGCTCAAACCCATTGACGAGCAGGTGATCGTCATTACCGGCGCATCGAGCGGCATCGGGCTGGTCACCGCCCGCATGGCCGCCCGGCAGGGCGCAAAGGTCGTTCTGGCCGCCCGCGACCGCGACGCGCTGGCCCAGGTGGCGGAGGAGATCCGCGCCGAAGGCGGGGACGCGATCCACTGCGTCGCCGACGTGGCCGACCCCGACGCCCTGAGGCGGGTGGCCGACTCGGCGGTCCGCAGCTATGGCCGGATCGACACCTGGGTGAACAACGCCGGCGTGGCGATCATCGGCAAGCTCCTGGACACCGCTCCGGACGACCATCGCCGCCTGTTCGAGACGAATTACTGGGGTGTGGTCAACGGCTCGCTGGCCGCCATCCCGCATCTGCGACAGGATGGCGGAGCGCTGATCAACATCGGCAGCGTGCTGTCCGACCGCGCCATCCCGCTTCAGGGCGCCTACGTCGCCACCAAGCACGCCGTGAAGGGCTTCACCGACGCGCTGCGCATGGAGCTGGAGGCGGAGGGCGCGCCCATCTCGGTCAGCCTGATCAAGCCGGCGGCCGTCGACAGCCTGTACGAGGATCACGCCCTGAACCTGATGGATGTGGAACCGAGCAACCCGCCCCCGGTCTACGCGCCGGAGGTCGTGGCGAAGGCCATCCTGTATTGCGCCCGCCAGCCGATGCGCGACCTCTATGTCGGCGGCGGCGCCAAGCTGTTCGCGCTGGCGGAGACCTTCGCGCCGCGGCTCACCGACCGGATCATGGAACGGACCCTGCCGCGCGTCATCCGTTCCGGCGGCCCGCTCCGTCCGCGCAACGACGCCCTGCACAGCCACGGCGACGACGGGCGGGAGCGCGCCGGCCGGCACCGCTTCGTCCGTGAAACCAGCCTCTACACCGAGGCTCGGATGCATCCCTGGATCACAGCCGCGGTGGTCGCCGGCTTCGGCGTGCTGGCCGGGGCGGCGATGGCGCGCGGCTGGGTTCGGGGCGACGACGCATCCGGGCTGAGCCGGCACCGCCAGTCGATACGGCGGCATCGGGACCGGATGGACGAGGAACGGCGCACCATCGGCCACAACGCCAAGCCGGCCTGGCAGGCGGCGGAGGAAGGCGTGGTCACCTTTCCCCGCTGACCGCCATTAAACCGGCTCCTTCGCCGCCGGCTCCGCCTCCGGTGCGTGATGACGCCCGCGGGTGGCGCGCAGCGACAGGATCAGCTCCAGCTCCTCCGCCAGCACCGGGCGGCTGAACAGATAGCCCTGGAAGCTCTCGCACTTCAGGCTGCGCAGAAGCTGGAGCTGCGCCTCCGTCTCCACCCCCTCGGCGACGACCGACAAGCCCAGACTGCGGCCCAGCCCGACGATGGCGCGCGGGATCGAATCGCCGGTCCCGTCCTGCTCCAGATCGTGGATGAAGGAGCGGTCGATCTTCAGCTTGTCGATCGGGAAGCGGTGCAGGTAGTTGAGCGAGGAATAGCCGGTGCCGAAATCGTCCAGCGCGATCAGGCACCCGCGCTGCTTCAGCGCGCGCAGCGTCGCGATGGCCGACGGGATGTCGTCGATCAGGGTGCCCTCGGTCACCTCGATCTCCAGTTCCCAGCCCTGGAGACCGTAGCGGTCGAGCGCCGCGGCCACCTTGGCGGGAAGCTGGCCGTCGCGGAACTGCTGGGCGGAGACGTTGACGGCGACCGGCACCGCCAGGCCGATCTGGTCGCGCCAGCGGCGGATCTGGGCGCACACCTCGTCCAGCACCCAATCGCCGATGGCCTGGATCAGGCCGGTTTCCTCGGCCACGGGCAGGAAGCGGTTCGGCATGATGAGACCGGCTTCCGGATGGCGCCAGCGCAGCAGAGCCTCCACCCCGACCACAAGGTCGTCGGAAATGCGCAGCTGCGGCTGGTAGACCAGGAACAGCTCGCGGTTCTGCAAGGCACGGCGCAGCGCCGCCTCCAGATCCAGACGTTCGCGGGACCGCGCGCCCATCTCACGCGTCACGAAGCGGTAGGCGTTCCGCCCGGCGTCCTTGGCGTTGTACATGGCGATGTCGGCGCAGCGGATCAGACCCTCCGCATCCTCCGCGTCGTCGGGAAACAGGCTGATGCCGATGCTGGGCGACACCACGAAGTTCCGCCCGCCGATGGCGAAAGGCGCGGCGAGCTGCCCCATCACCTTTTCCGCCACCGCGGCGGCCACGCCCGGCGTCTCGATGGTCGGGACGACGATCAGGAACTCGTCGCCGCCCAGCCGGCCCACCGTGTCCGACGGACGCATCGCGCCATGCAGCCGCCGCGCCACCGACCGCAGCACCTCGTCGCCGAAGGAGTGGCCCAGGCTGTCGTTGATGATCTTGAAGCGGTCCAGATCGATGAACAGAACGGCGACCCGCCCGCCGTCGCGTCGCGCCTCCCGGGCCGCCTGGGCGATGCGGTCGAACAGCAGGACCCGGTTGGGAAGGCCGGTCAGCGGGTCGTAATGGGCCAGATAATGAACGTGCTGCTCGGCCCGCCGCTTGTCGCCGATGTCCTCGACGAAGGCCATGACGAAGGGCGGATCGCCGGGGGTGGACACCGGCTGAAGATGAAGGGAGAAGTGGCTGTGCCGTCCGCCGGCCAGAAGCAGACGGTCGACCTCCAGCCGTACGCTCTCCCCGGCGATGGCGGAGTCGACGGCGGCGGCCACCGCCGGGTCCGGGACGCGCAGCCTCGTGTCGGTTCCGATCAACCCGTCGCGCGGCACCCCGACCGTGCGGGCGAAGGCGGGGTTGCAGTCGGTGATTCTGGCATCCGGCCCGATGAGAGCGATGCCGAGCGGCGCCTGGTTGAACAGCAGGTCCAGCTCCGTCTCGCGCCGGCGCAGCGAGGCGGTGATGCGCCCGGCGATCACCAGCGCCCGGTGGCGCGTCGCGGCCAGCGCCCACAGCAGGGCGGACAGCAGCAGGCTGAGCGACAGCCCCGTCGCCAGGACCAGCGTCGGCCTCCAGGTGTCCAGGCCGTCCTCGAAACTCAACCGGCTTTCGTATTGGATCGACCAGACGCGGTTTCCCAGGGCGATGTCGCGGCTCGCGGTCAGCAACGACCGGTCCGACGACTCCGGGCGGCTGCGGTAGAGCGGAAACTCCCCGCGCCCTTCGAACACCGTCGCCGCGACGTCGCCCATCCGGCCGAACACGGACTCGGCCAGGGGCGCGATCTGGATCGGAGTCATCACCAAACCGGCGAAGGCGGCCCGCCGCTGCTCCTGCGTGGCGGGACTCTGCCCGTCGTGGTAGACGGCCTGGAACACCATTACGGCCGGCGGCGCGGGCTCCCCTTCGCCGAACCGCAGGCCGACGTCGCGGAAGACCGTCGGGAGGCCGCTGTCCCGTGCCTGCTCCGCGGCGGCGCGGCGCACGGGCTCCGACAGCAGATCGTAGCCGAGCGTGCGTAGGGTGCGTTCGTTGACTGGGGCGGCGTACAGAGTGACGAGCCGCATCGGACCGACCGCCTCCGGCCAGATCCGGAAGCTGCGCAGCCCGTCCATCCGGGCCTCCGTCACCAGCTCCGGGCCGGTCCACTGATCGGCGACCCGCGCGAAGGCGACGGCGGTGATCGCCGGAAAGCGCTCGGCAAGGTGCAGCCCGTCCACGAACCGGTTCCACTCCGCGCGCTTCACCTCGGGATAGGCGGTGAACAGCGCCGCGGCCGAGCGCGTCACCTGCACATAGACCTGGAACTGGTTCTCGAAACGCCGGTGCAGTTCCTCCACCCGCAGGGCGAACCGGCCTTCGGCATCCGCGGCGACGCGCTGGCGGGTGTCGTGCCAAACCAGCACGGTCAGCACAAGCGCCGCCAGCAGAGCGATAAGGGGAATGCGCTTGGGAGTGGCCGCTGAATCGTCCATGGAACCCGCCATGGAATCGGTTATGGACTCGCCCGGCGCAAGGTCGATCGGATCGGGGCTGGAAGACCTCTGCATGGGGCCGTACCGAAGCTGCCTGTGACGCCGCCCACCCGGATATCGCCCGGTGGAACGACGCGCGCCGGTAAACCTTAACCAGAATGGACCCGTGCGAGAAGCGTATAAATAGTTCCGAAATCATCCAACGCGTGCGGCGTCGCTCAAAACTCCTGCAACACCTTGGGGCTGTTCTGCAGAAGCGTCTCGATCATGCCCAGGATCTGCTCGATTTTTGTGCGGGTGGCATCCAGCTCGTCGGCGGTCTTATCGTCGATGCCGGCCTCCATCAGCATCATGTCGAAGGCGTTCAGCGTCTCCGAAAAAGCCTTCTGTTCCGCCTGAAGCACGTCGAAGGCGCCGAGCGAGCTGGTCAGGGCCAAAGGCGGGTCGCTGACGAAGGCGTGGCTGATGTCGGTGAAGTGCGCGATGGCCGTCAGCTTTTGCCGGATCACCCATTGCGGGAAGTTCGGCGGCAGGTCTTTTCCCGTCTCCGGCAGACGCTCCTGGATGGAAAAGACCAGCCCCTGGATGTCCAGATAGGCGTTCCGGATCTCGCGGAAATGGGGAAAGGTCTTGGGCTTGCCGGCGTTGCGAACGCGACCCAGCCGGGCGATGTCGTCGGTCAGCTTCCGCGCCATCTGGACCACGATGTTCGCCACCTTCCCCATCGCCCCGTCACCCTTTTGTTTCGCAGCCGTCACCAATCCGCCGTCAGCGATCTATAGCATGCACCGCCCGGCCGAGGGCAGGACGTTCACTCCGCCGACCGCTCCTGCGCCTGCGGCAGGCGGTCGCCCATCCCACGGAGCAGCGCCTCGCGCGCCGCGTCGTCGGGTGCCGCGTCCAGCGCCCGGTGCAGGTCCAGCAGGAAGGCGGCGTAGCGGTTGTGCCAGTCCCGCCCGGCGGTCACGACCTCCGGCTCCAGCCGCGGCGGGCCGCCCTGGGTCATTGTCGGCGCCTGCGCCGGAACAGCGGCGGTCAGGTCGGCCACCTCGTCCAACTCGGGCAGGCGGATCAGCGCCGGGTCCCAGCCACGGCGCACCAAGGCGTCGCGCAAACCGGCACGGGCCTCCTCCTCGCCATGCACCAGGAACAGGCCGCGCCCCACCCCCTGCCGCGCCGCCACCCAGGCCAGCAGGCTGCTGCGGTCGGCGTGGCCGGAATAGACGTCCAGCGACCGGATGCGGGCGCGCACCGCGATCTCCTCGCCATGGATGCGCACGTTGGCCGCCCCCTGTTGCAACAGGTGTCCCAGCGTGCCCGGCGCCTGATAGCCGACCAGCAGGACGGTGGCCTCCGGGCGCCAGAGATGGTTCTTCAGGTGGTGGCGGATGCGCCCGGCGTCGCACATGCCGCTGGCCGCCATGATGATCGCGCCGCCCTTGATCGCGTTGAGCTTCTGGCTCTCCGCGGCGGAGCGCACGCGGTGCAGGTTGGGGCGGGCGAAGGGGTCGCCGCCGGTGCCGAGATCGGCCAGATGGCGGCGGAACACCCCGGTGACCGCGTCGGCCAGCGGCGAGTCGAGGAACACGTCGACCCGTGGGATTTCGCCGCGGTCGAACAGCCGGTGCAGGTCGTAGAGAAGCTCCTGCGTGCGCTCGACCGCGAAGGCGGGGATCAGCAGCGGGCCGCCCGCGGCGAGCGCCGCCCGCACTTCGTCGCGCAGCAGGGCCTGCCGCTCGGCCTCGCCAACCTCCACCCGCTCGCGGTTGCCGTAGGTGGTCTCCAGCACCATCCAGTCGGGACGCGGCGGCCCCTCCGCGTCGGCGTGGAAGGACTTGCCGCCCGGACCGAGGTCGCCGGAGAACAGGATCGTCTCCGCCGTCCCGCCGCGCCTCACCTCCAGTTCCACCGACGCCGAGCCGAGGATGTGCCCGGCCTGCCAGAAACGGGCGCGGATGCCGGGCAGCACCTTCACCCACTCCCCGTAATCGACCGCGTGCAGGCGGCGGATGGCCGCCTGGGCGTCGGCCTGGGTGTAGATCGGCTCGACCGCCGGGCGCCCGCGCTGGCGGTTGCGGCGGTTCAGCCGGTCGACCTCCGTCTCCTGGATGTAGCCGCTGTCGGGCAGCATGTAGGCCAGCAGGTCGGCAGTGCCGGCGGTGGCGTGCACCCGCCCCTTGAAGCCCTGGCGAACCAGTTTCGGCAGCAGGCCGGAATGGTCGATGTGCGCGTGGGTCAGCAGCACCGCCTTCACGGCGGACGGCTTGAAGGGGAAGGGTCGGTAATTCAGCTCCTTGACCGTCTTGGTGCCCTGGAACAGGCCGCAGTCGATCAGCAGGTCGCCGTCGCCGGTCTGGATGCGGAAGCAGGAGCCGGTGACCGTGCCGACGGCGCCGTGAAAGGTGAGGGACAGTGTCATGGCGAAACTCCGCCTTGTTGTGCCCTGTCCCCCCTATCCTGCCTGACGAAGGGTTACCGGCCCGTCAACAGGGCGCCGTCAACAGGGGGCCGCCAGCGCGTCGGCGATCAGCCGGGCGAGCGGCAGGGCGTTGCTGGGGTGCGGAACCCCGTCGCAGGACAGCGGCGCCCCCAGCCCTTCCGCCTCGAAGCGGGCGGCCACCGCGGCGTCGAACAGGGCGTGGACTCCGAACACCCGGACGGACGAGGCCCCTGCCGCCCGCGCCGCCCGTGCGCAGGAGAAGATGGTCTCGCCGGAGCTGATGACGTCGTCGACGATCACCACGGGCCGCCCGGCCAGCGGTGCGTCGGCGGGCAAGGTCACCGTCACGTCGCGGTCGCCGCGCCGCTCCTTTCGCCCGACCAGGGCGGTGAGGCCGAGCGGCCCGGCCACCGCCTCCACCAGCGGGGCGGCCTCCTCGTCCGGGCCGACGATCACCGCGTCGGGCGCCGTCCCGTCACCGCGCAACCGCTCGGCGATGGCCCCGGCGCCGCTGAGGCAGACGGAGGGGCGTCCGACGAACACCTCGTCCAGCGTGTGGGTGCGGTGCAAATGCGGCTCCACGCAGACGAAGCGGTCGAACAGCCGGCCCAGCCAGTCCCCCACCACCGTCTGGCTGACCGGCTCGCCGGGGCGGAACACCGCATCCTGACGCATGTAGGCCATGTAGGGGGCGACGAGGCACAGCTCCGTGGCGCCCTGGCGGCGCAGAACGGAAGCGGCCAGCGTCAGCTCCACCAGCTTGTCGTTCGGACGGTCGAGCGAGCGGTAAACCACCGCCCGCTCCACGGCCTCGGGCAGGCGGACGAGGCTTTCCCCGTCGGGGAAGCGGTGCAGTTCGGCGATGTGGCAGGGAACGTTCAGGGCCTCGGCAAGACGCCGCGCGCCGTCAGCCGATTCCGGAAATCCGTAGACGCCCGTATAGCGGGCCATGCTGTTCCCTCTCGCGTTGCGCGCCCGGACATGGGCGCCCCGTTCGGCCCGTACTATGCCGCAAGGGCCGCATCGGGGCGACCACGACCTTAGGCGCAACGTTACCGTGAAGGCGATAGGACGGCAGGGACAGGCGCCTATCAATGACGCCGCGGACATCCGCTGCTCATTGACCGCAGACGAAGGGATGAGGCAATTTCCCCGCCATGCGCGTGCTCATTGCCGACGATACGGTCCTGATGCGCACCATGCTCTCGGAGCAGGTGGCGTCCTACGGGCACGACGTGATCCTGGCCAGGGATGGTCGGCAGGCGTTGGACCTCGCCCAAGCCGAACCCTTCGACATCGCCATCATCGATTGGGAGATGCCGTGGCTGTCAGGGCTGGAGGTGTGCTGGCTTCTGAAGGCTGATCCGCGCACCGCATACAGCTACCTGATCCTGATGACGTCCCATGACGAACCCTTCTACGAGATGAAGGCGCTGGACGCCGGAGCGGACGACTTCATCCACAAGCCGGTCAACCGCGCCCACCTGAAGGCGCGGCTGAAGGCGGGCGGCCGCATCACCGAAATGCACCGGCTGCTGGTTGCCCAGGCGCAGACCGACCCGCTGACCGGCGTCGCCAACCGGCGCGCCCTTCTGGAGCGTGCGGATGAGGAAATCCGGCGGGCGCTGCGGTCGCGGCAGCCCCTGTCCCTGCTGATCGCCGACATCGACCATTTCAAGCGCATCAACGACAGCCGCGGCCACGCCGCCGGTGACGAGGCGTTGCAGCGCTTCGTCCGGACGCTGGACGGCGCCCTGCGCCCCGGCGACCTGATCGGGCGCTACGGCGGGGAGGAGTTCGTGGTTCTGTTGCCCAACACCGCGCTCGCGGATGCGTCGGCTGTGGCGGAACGCTTGCGCCAGCGCGTCGCCGCGCAGGAGATGGGGCCGAACGGCGATTCCTTTCGCATGACCGCCAGCTTCGGCGTCGCCCCCGTAACGCCGGAGACGCCCGGCGGCATCGACGACGCGCTCCGGTTGGCCGACGCGGCGCTGTACCGGGCGAAAGCCGAAGGGCGGAACCGCGTGATCCCCTCTCCTTGATCGTTCACGCCCTGCCATCCCCACCCGTCTCCGGCAGCGACGGCAACCGGATGCGGGGGGAGAGGCGATGCGCCATGTCCATGTGGCGTTTCTGGAGGGGACGAAGGTCCTGATCGTGCGGCGGCGCGAGGTCAGCACCTGGTGGGGCCGCGGCCCGGCGGAGCCGCGGGTCGTCGACGCCGCGGGCCAATGGTCGGTTCCCGGCGGCGGGTACGAGAGCGTCACCAGCCCCCTCGCAGCGCTCCAGCGCCTGTTCCACGAACAAACCGGCCTCGCATTCCCCGACGGCCGGGCGGCGGAGCCCTGGCGCCCGACCTCGCGGAGCTTCACGCTGTATTTCGTTCCGGTGACCGGGCTGGAGTCGCTGGCGTCCTCGATCACGCTGCGGGTCGCGCCGTCCGCCGTCACGCCCGGGCGCCCGGCGGGCGGCGCCATCGTGAATTGGGAGCTGTCCTCGGCCCACGTCGTGCCGCTCGCCAAGGTGGTCGCCCATCTGGGGGTGCGCCAGCCGGTCTCGCACGAGAACCAGCTCGCCATCACCCGGCAGGCGATGCGCTCGCCCTCCTCCCAGTCGATCGAGCGCTACGCGACCATGGCCGCGATCATCGCCCTGCAATGAGCCCGCCCCGCTGGCCTCAGCCCTTGTCGTCGCCCGGCGGAGTGCGGACGGCGGTGGCCGCGAGATACTGGGCCGCCGTGCGCAGCAGGAACTCCGCCACCGCCATGTCGCCCAGGTCGCGGTCGGGGCCGCCCAGCCGGTGGCGGCGATCGGCGTCGATCAGGCCGGTGGCGATCACCTGCGCGGTCAGCCAAGCCCGCTGGTCGGCATCCGGCACGCCGGCCATGCGCTCCAGCATCTCGTTGCAGGCGTGGTCGATCGTCCCCAGGCCGGGCCGGTCGGACGACAGGTAGCTGGTCTCATTCTGAGGCGCCGGCTCCCCCACGTAGGAGCGGGCGAGCAGCGCGGTCTCCAGGGTCAGCCGGAAGGCCGTGCGGCGCGGCCGCCCCTTCCGCCGCAGCCGCAGCGCCATCATGGTGAAGAGTTGGGCCACCGCCTCCACCCGCTCCGCCGGCACCTCGTCGAGGATGTCGACGATCTCGGCGCTGACGGCGTTGCGCGGCGCCTTTTCGCCGGGCCGCACCACCGCGGTGGCGAAGACGGCGATCAGGGTGCGCAGGGCGTCGGCCTGCTCCACGGGAGAGATGCGGCCGATCTGGGCGGGGTCGAACATGGGGGCGCTCCGCACTGGCTGGGAGGGATGGACAACTCCTCCCAGCAATGTTGGAACGCGAGGGGCGGTCAGGAATCCCCCTCCTTCGGGTCGATGGTCTCCGCCCGACGGCTGATCAGCTGGTAGAGCCCAAGCCCCAGCACCATGAAGACAATGACCATCAGGAGGATGGCCGGATACACCATGTCGCTCATGTCCGAGGTCCGCGCCTCGAACACCAGCACCAGCCCTTCCAGGCTGGCGGCGATGATGATGGTGGTCAGGAACTTGGTCAGGGTGCGGCGGGCCTCGTCGGCGTGCCGCAATTCGCGGTCGTGCTCCAACTCCTCTTCATAGAGATACTTGGCGATCTCGAAGACGGCGATGGCCAGCACGATCATGCCGACGCCGTTCAGCAGCCCGTGAGTCGTCGCCTCGATGTCGAGGAGCAGAAGGCTGTGAAACACCGAATAGGCGGCCACGCCGATGAACACCAGGGCGAACAGCATCAACACGCCGGTTGCCAGGAAATACATGACCCGCGACGCCTTCTGAAATCCGTTCCCCACGATGCGCTTCCCTTTCCGACGCGAGAGCCTGTCCTGCGGCTGTCAACGCATCGTCCCGGCTTTCGGACCGCAGCCTTGCGGGTCACCCCGGAAGGGAAGGTGGAACCGGCGGGCGGGCGCGCGTGTTTGGATTCAGGCAGCACAGGGGATTGTGCCTCCTCGACAGGCTCCGCCGCGCTCCCTGAAGCGGCGGAGCCTTTCTTTTCCTGCCCCTTGTCTTCTCCTGCCCCTTGCGTTTATGGCTGCGGTGCCGCACCACGCCGACCACGGAACCGCCCCATGCCCGAGACCCCGCCCCCCTCCGCCGAATCCCTGCACGCCCTGCTGGACCGCTACCTGCGCTGCCCGTCCGAGCCGCTGCGCGGCGAATTGAATCAGGCGCTGACCGCCTTCCAGACGGCCTGGATACACGCCCGCGCCGGGCAGGACGCCCCGACGGCGCCCCCGCCCGCCCCTGCCGCCGCCGGCCGCGCCCCGGTGAAGCCGAAATTCCCGATCGCCGCTGCCGATCTGGCGGTGCTGGAGCGGATGGCCGGGGGCTGGGTCCCCACCGCGGCGGAGGTTCCCCGCTGGGTCTGGTTCGAGAACCGGGAGCTTGTGACGATGGAGCCCAACCCCGCCGGCAGCGGGCCGGAGGTGATGCGCCTCGCCCCCGCCGGCTGGGCCGCGCTGGGCCGCCAGCCGGGCTGACGACCAGCCGGCAAAGGAAGCGGACAACAAAAAAGGGAGGCCGGAGCCTCCCTTTTTCCTGTCGGAGACCGGTTCCGGCTTACTTCGGAACCTTGCCCTGCACACCCTCGACGTACCAGTCCATCTTCAGGATCTGCTCGTCGGTGGCCTGCTTGCCCTCGGCGATCACGACCTTGCCGGACTGGTCCTTCACCGGGCCCTGGAAGGAGTGGCGCTTGCCTTCCATGATGTCGGTGCGGGTCTTCTCCGCCGCCGCGACGACGTCCGCCGGGAGCGCCGGGTTGTAGGGGGCCAGGAACAGCATGTGGTCCTTGAAGCCGCCCCAGGTGTCCTGCGACTTCCAGGAGCCGTCCAGAGCCGCCTTGACGCGGTTCACGTAATACTCGCGCCAATCGTCCACGATGGCGGTCAGGTGCGCCTTCGGGCCGAAGCGGGTCATGTCCGACGACTGGCCGAACACCCACAGGCCGCGCTCCTGCGCGACCTGGATGGCCGCCGGGCTGTCGGTGTGCAGCGAGATCACGTCGGCGCCCTGGTCGATCAGCGCCTTGGCGGCCTCGGCTTCCTTGCCGGGGTCGTACCAGCTGTTCACCCAGACCACGCGCACCTCGGCCTTCGGGTTCACCTCGCGCATGGCGATGGTGAAGGCGTTGATGCCGCTGACGACCTCGGGGATCGGGAAGGAGCCGATGTAGCCGATGATGTTCGACTTGGTCATCTTGCCGGCGATCTGGCCGATGACCGTGCGGGCCTCGTAGAAGCGCGCGGAATAGGTGGCGACGTTGGCCGAGCGCTTGTAGCCGGTGGCGTGCTCGAACTTCACGTCGGGGTGGCGCTGCGCGACCTTCAGCGTCGGGTTCATGAAGCCGAAGGAGGTCGTGAAGATCAGCTTGTGCCCGGAGGAGGCCAGCTGCTCGATCACGCGCTCGGCGTCGGCGCCCTCGGGCACGTTCTCGACGAAGGTGGTGGTGACCTTGTCGCCCAACTCCTTCTCCACGGCCAGACGGCCCTGGTCGTGCTGGTAGCTGTAGCCGTGGTCGCTGATCGGACCGACATAGACGAAGCCGACCTTCATCTTCTCCTGCGCGTCGGCCGCGCCGACGCCCAGCGCCAGCATGGCGGCGCCGGTGGCCAGACCCATCAGGGCCTTGCCCATGGTCCTTCTGTTCACGTGTTTGCTCCCTGATCCATTTGGTTGAGCACGAGCGTAAGACTTGCAAACATCCCGGAGCCTGTCAGGCATCCGGATGGAAAACCTTCCCGAGGCTGGCCGGCGCGTTCAGCCGGATCCGGGCGACATCGCGTGAAATCACCACCAGGACGATGACGGTAGCCAGATACGGCAGCATCGACAAGAGTTGTGACGGAATGTCGATTCCCAGCCCCTGGACGTGGAGCTGCGCGATGGTCACCCCGCCGAACAGCCAGGCGCCGAGCAGCACGCGACCCGGCTTCCAGGTGGCGAAGACGACCAGCGCCAGTGCGATCCAGCCGCGCCCGGCGGAGATGCCCTCCGCCCACATCGGGGTGTAGTCGAGCGAGAGGTAGGCCCCGGCCATGCCGCTCATCGCGCCGCCGAACAGCACGGCGAGGAAGCGGATGCGGATGACCTTGTAGCCGAGCGCGTGGGCCGCCGCGTGGTTCTCGCCGACCGCGCGCAGGATCAGCCCCTTGCGCGTGGCGTAGAGGAACCAGTGCACCGCCGGCACCGCCGCCAGCGCCAGATAGACCAGCGCGTCCTGCCCGAACAGCGCCTTGCCGATGACCGGCAGGTCGGTCAGGCCGGGGATGTAGAGTTCCGGCACGTCGGCGATGGGGATGCCGACGAAGCCCTGCCCGATCAGCGCCGACAGGCCGACGCCGAACAGAGTCAGCGCGAGGCCGGTCGCCACCTGGTTGGCGAGCAGGAGCAGGGTCAGCACGCCGAACAGCGCCGCCATGCCCGCCCCCGCCGCCGCACCCGCGACGAATCCAGCGGTGGAGCTGCCGGTCTGCACCGCCACGGCGAAGCCGCAGACGGCGCCGACCAGCATCATGCCCTCGACGCCCAGGTTCAGGACGCCGGACTTCTCCACCACCAGTTCGCCGAGGGCTGCGAACAGCAGCGGCGTGGCGGCGGCCAGCATGGCCGCCAGGATCGGGCCGAGAAGGGCCAGTTCGGCGCTCATGCCGCGGCCCTCCCCACCCCAGACCCGGCAGCGCCTTTCGCGCCGAAGCGCACGCGGTAACGGATCAGCACGTCGGTCGCCAGCAGGAAGAACAGCAGCATGCCCTGGAACACGCCCGTGATGGCCTTGGGCAGGCCGAGCGCGATCTGCGCCGCCTCACCGCCGATGAAGGAGAGCGCCATCAGGAAGCCGGCCAGCAGGATGCCCACCGGGTGCAGCCGCCCCAGGAAGGCGACGATGATGGCGGTGTAGCCGTAGCCGGGGGAGATGGTCGGGTTCATCTGCCCGATCGGCCCGGCGACCTCGCCCAGACCGGCCAGACCGGCCAGCGCGCCGGACAGCAGCAGCGTCAGCCAGATGATCTTCTTCTGGTTGAAGCCGGCGTAGCCCGCCGCCGTCGGGGTCAGGCCGATGACCTTGATCTGGAAGCCGATGAAGGTCCGCGCCATCAGGAACCAGCCCGCCGCCACCGCCAGCAGGGCGAACAGCGACCCCAGATGCACGCGCGTCCCGGCGACCAGCAGCGGCAGCACCGCGTCGGCCTCGAACAGGCGGGATTCCGGGAAGGCGAAGCCGTCGGGGTCGCGGTAGGGACCGTGCATCAGGTAGTTCAACAGATGCAGCGCCACGTAGTTCAGCATCAGGCTGGTCAGGATCTCGCTGGCGTTGAAGCGCACCCGCAGGAAGGCGGGGATCGCCGCCCACAGCGCGCCGCCGGCCATGCCCGCGACAATCATCAGCGGCAGCAGCCACCAGCCGCCCTCGCCGTAGAAGGCCAGCGCCAAACCGCCGCCGGTGATGGCGCCGAGCGTCAGCTGCCCCTCGGCCCCGATGTTCCAGACGTTGGCGCGGAAGCCGATGGCCAGGCCGATGGCGCAGAGCACCAAGGGGGTCGCCTTCACCGCCAGCTCGCCGAGGCCGCGCAGCGACAGCAGCGGCGCGATGAAGAAGGCGTGCAGCGCCTTCACCGGGTCGAAGCCCATGGCCCAGAACAGCAGGAAGCCGCTGGCGAGCGTGAGCGCGACCGCCAGCAACGGCGTCGCGTAGACCATCGCGCGCGACGCTTCGCCGCGGGGTTCGAGACGGAGGAGGGTCATGAAAAGGCTCCGGCGCACGTCGTCCCCTCTCCCGCCCCGGGAGAGGGTGGCCGCCGCAGGCGGCCGGGTGAGGGTGACGCAAGGGTCAGGCGCTTTTTCCACGCTGGACCCTCACCCTTCCCGCGCACGGCGCGGGCCCCATCCCTCTCCCGGGACGGGAGAGGGAGCAAGTCGCGTTCACACCGCACGGTCCACCTCATCCTCGTCGGGCGGGTGGTTGAACAGGCCGCCCATCAGCAGGCCGATCTCCTCCACGCTGGTGTGGTGGGTGGGGCGGCTTTCCGACAAATGGCCGTGGAACAGCACGGCGATGCGGTCGCTCAGCACGAACAGCTCGTCCAGGTCCTGGCTGATCACCAGAACGGCGGCGCCGGAGCGCGCGAGGTCGATCAGCGCCCGGTGGATCGCCGCCGCGGCACCCGCGTCCACGCCCCAGGTCGGCTGGCCGACCACCAGCAGGCGCGGCTTCTGAAGAATCTCGCGGCCGATGATGAATTTCTGAAGGTTGCCGCCCGACAGCGACCGCGCCTCCGCCCGGTGGCCGTGGGTGACCACGTTGAAGGCGCCGATGATCCGCTCGGCGTAGGAGCGGGCGCGCCCGAAATGCACCAGCCCGCTGCGCACCAGCGGCTCGCGGGCGTAGCCGGAGAGCAGCGCGTTCTCCGACAGGCTCAGCTCCGGCACGGCGCCGCGGCCCAGCCGCTCCTCCGGCACGAAGGCGAGGCCGAGCAGGCGCCGCTCGCGCGGGCCGAGATGGCCGGCGGGCCGCCCCTCGATGGCGACCGACGCCGGGTCCGGCACCAGAGCCTCGCCGCTCAGCGCGGCCATCAGCTCCGCCTGCCCGTTGCCGGCGACGCCGGCGATGCCCAGGATCTCGCCGGCCCGCACCTCGAAGGACACGTCCTTCAGGTTGGTGGCGAAGGGGTTGTCGGATGTGGTGGAGAGATGCCGCACCTGCAGCTTCGCCGCCCCGGCCTCGCCCTGCGGCAGCCGCTCCGGAGTCGACAGCTCGGTGCCGATCATCATCTCGGCGAGGCTGCGCGCGGTTTCCTTGCGCGGGTCGCAGCTCCCCACGACGCGCCCGCCGCGCAGCACGGTGGCGGTGTCGCAGAGCGCGCGGATCTCCTCCAGCTTGTGGCTGATGTAGAGGATCGTGCAGCCCTCCGCCGCCAGCCGGCGCAGCGTCTCGAACAGGCGGGTCGCCTCCTGCGGCGTCAGGACCGAGGTCGGCTCGTCCATGATCAGCAGCTTCGGGTCCTGCAGCAGGCAGCGCACGATCTCCACCCGCTGCCGCTCGCCGACCGACAGATTGTGGACGTGGCGGCGCGGGTCCAGCGACAGACCGTAGCGCTCCGACACCTCGGCGATGCGCGCCGACAGCGCGTCCATCGGGCCGGGCTGGTCGAGGCCGAGCGAGATGTTCTCGGCGACCGTCAACGTGTCGAACAGGGAGAAATGCTGGAACACCATGCCGATGCCCAACCGGCGGGCGCCCGCCGGATCGGGGATGTGGGTGTCGTGCCCGTTCCACCGGATCTGGCCGGCGTCGGCGTGCAGCACGCCGTAGATGATCTTCACCAGCGTCGATTTGCCGGCGCCGTTCTCGCCCAGCAGCGCGTGGATCTCGCCCGGCCGGAGGACGAGATCGACCTGGTCGTTCGCCAGACAGCCCGGAAAGCGCTTGGTGATGCCGCGCAGTTCGAGCCGGTGCGGAGGGGATGACACGGATGGGGAATCCAAGGAGACGGACCGGGTAGGGGTGAAGTCGGCAGGGCATTGCCAAAGCCATGCCACTTTCGGAGAGTCTTGCCCGTCAAGGCTGTTCGCCGTCAACAGGGGAAGCGGTTGCCCAGCCTGCGGTCATTCGCCCCGTTTCAGGTGCCCCGTTCCAGGCGCCCGGGCAGCCCAACAAAGCGGCAGATGACCCAACAAATCAGCAGTTGCTTCGCACACGGACAGATGCCACGCCGCCGCACGGTTGACAAGAGGCCGCCGTCGTCATCAGCTATGGAAAGGGCCGCCATTTCCGGCGGCCTTTGCTTATGGAGCTTTTGGAATGAACCGCAAGTCGATGCTCGGCGATCCGCCGCCGATCCGAATCACCCCCCATGACCTCGGGCGTCTCGACGTCCTTCTCGCCCATCTCAGCCAGCCCGCCGGCGTCATCGACTTCCTCCAGCGCGAGGTCGACCGCGCCGATGTCGCGGACCCTCCCGACGACGGCGGCACGCCCTTCGTCCGGCTCGGCAGCCGGGTCACCTTCGCGGACGACCGGGGCACGCGGCACACCGCCACACTCATCACACCGGACGAAGCGGCCCGGCGCCAGGACGGCATCTCGATCCTGACACCGGTGGGCGCCGCCCTGCTCGGCCTGTCCGAGGGGCAATCCATCGCCTACGGCACGCTCGACGGCCGCACCAAGTCGGTGCAGGTCCTGCGGATCGAACCTCCAGCCGTCTGACGGCCCATCTGCCTGACGGTCCATCGACCACGGCTTGCACCGTGGCGCGTCCGCGGAAAAGGCGGACGCGCCATGCAAGGGCACACCCCTCGCCACCCTTGCCTCCCCAGCCCCATTCGCCCAACTATCGGGGACTTGAACGGGACAATCGGAGCAAGGGCATGACGGCGGAACAGGCGGGCTACGCGATCCTGGAGGACCGGGGCGTGATCGCGGTCGCGGGCGAGGACCGGGCGGCCTTTCTGCAAGGGCTGGTGTCCAACGACGTGCGCCGCGTCGCAGCGGACCGCGCCGTCTACGCCCTGTTCCTGACCCCGCAGGGCAAGTTCCTGCACGACTTCCGCATCGCCGAATCGGACGGCGCCCTTCTGCTGGACCCCGAGACGGACCGGCGGGAGGAATTCCTGCGCCGCCTGAAGATGTACAAGCTGCGCTCCAAGATCACGCTGGAGGATCGGGCCGGCGCCCTGGTGGCCGTCGCGCTGTTCGGCGGTGACGCCCTCGCCCGGCTGGGCCTGCCGGAGGAGCCTGGGGCGGCGGTGCCCTTCGCGGGCGGCGTCGCCTTCACCGACCCGCGCCTGCCGGCGCTGGGCGCCCGCGCCTTCCTGCCGCGCGACGGCGCCGCGGCGGCGCTGGAGGCGGCGGGCTTCGCGCCGCGCGACGCGGCGGACTACGACCGGCTGCGTCTCGCGCTCGGCGTTCCGGAGGGCAGCCGCGACCTCACGCCGGACAAGGCGCTGCCCCTGGAGAACGATCTGGACGACCTCAACGCCATTTCCTGGGACAAGGGCTGCTACATGGGTCAGGAATTGACGGCCCGCACCAAGTACCGCGCCCTGATCAAGAAGAAGCTGTTCCCGGTGACGCTGGACGGCCCCTTGCCCGCCCCCGGCACGCCGGTGACGCTGGAGGGCAAGGAGGTCGGCGAGATCCGCAGCGGCCATGGTTCCTCCGCCCTGGCGTTGTTGCGGCTGGAAGAGCTCACCCGTGCGGGGCAAGACGGTATGGTCTTGACAGCCGGAGAGGCCACAGTCACGCCGAAAAAGCCAGTCTGGGCAAGCTTTTGAGTTCTTCGCCGCTTTTATTCCCGAAACTTGCACGAACTAGCCGAAAGATATTTTCGATTTTCCGCGTGACCATTCCCTCCGAAGCCCTGTTGTCGTTCTGCCTTACCGAGACACACCAAGGCACGCAACTGACACGCCGAAACACGGAGAGGAGTGAGTTATGCGGAGGGAAATCATCGCGGCTGCGTCCGTCCTGGCGCTGATGACCGGCACGGCGATGGCACAGAGCTCGTCGCCGAACACCGGCAGCACCGCCACCGGCGCCCCGACCGCAACCGAAATGAACAAGAGCGGCAGCGCCTCGGGCAGCGCCGCGTCTGGCAGCGCCTCCGGCCTGACCGGCGGCCAGATGGCCAGCGCCGAGAACATGATGGGCAAGAACGTCTACGGCTCCGACAACGAGAAGGTCGGTGAGGTCGAGGACGTGATCCTGGACAGCAACGGCCAGGCCCGCCAGCTCGTGATCTCCTCGGGCGGCTTCCTCGGCATCGGCGAAAAGCAGATCGCCGTGGACATCAACAACGCCACCTGGGACGCCCAGCAGGAGCGCGTCCAGCTCTCGGGCATGACCCGCGATCAGGTGAAGGAGATGGCGGAGTTCGAATACTCCGACACCACCACCTCGCTGAACCGGAACAAGGACCGGGCCGGCGACACGGTGAACGGCGCGGCCAGCCGCTCCTCCACCGGCACCACCGGCACCATGACCGCTCCGGGCGGCGCCACCGGCACCCCGCCGGCCGCTCCGTCGGGCACCGGCCAGTAATCGCCGGTCCGGTCACAAAAAGCCCCCGCGGCCCTGCGCCGCGGGGGCTTTTCCCTGTTCAGGGCCGCGTTTATGGGCGCGCGACGTGCCAGACGTTGTTCACCCCGTCACCGGTGGTGTCGCCCGGCTTGCCGTCCTTCGCCCAACCATAGAGCGGCTTGCCCTTGTAGGCCCACTGCATGGAGCCGTCGTCGCGGGTGATGACCGAGTAATCACCCGTCGCCTTGGCGCCCGCGGGAGCCATCAGCGGCGGCCAGTTGGTGGCGCACTGGCCGTTGCAGGCGGACTTGCCGCCCGAATCGCGGTCGAAGACATAGAGCGTCATGCCTTTGCTGTCGGTCAGCACGGGACCGCCGGCCGACTGGCCGGTCTTGGCGGGCATGGCGCCCTGCGCAAAGGCGGACGGCGCCACAAGGCCGAGCGCGAGCAGGGTCGCCGCGGCGGTGAAACGGCTGAAGCGGTGCATGGATGGAACCTCCCTGTCGTGATGGGGGGCGGGTCGACGGACCCGGCCCTCACCGACAGGACGCCCGCTGCGGCGCTTTATTCCGTCCCCACCCGATCGATGATCACGCCCGCAGCAGATCGACGAAGCGGCGGCAGGCGGCGATGTCGACGCGCAAAGCGGCGCGGCGCTTGGTCGCCTCCGGGTCCTCGCCCCAGGCCTCGATCTGGAAGGTCTCGTCGAGCTGCGACACCTCGAACGCCTCCTCGGCGTCGATGTGCCCCTCGACCAGCGCCAGCGCGACGATCAGCGAACCGCAGGAGCCGGTGGCGGTCTGGAGCGCCGACAGCGTCCAGTCGTCGTAGGCCTCCACCGCGTTGCGCAGGGCGCGCAACGCCTCGGGCGGCTGCGGCTTGGGCATCAGCCCGGCATTGACGTGCAGCGGCGCGTCGTAGCGCAGCGTCGCCCAATCGAGCAGCGGCTGCCACCGCTGTGCCTGCCGCTCCACCAACGCCCTGGGATGCTCCGCGCGATAGCAGAGCAGATCCGTCTCCGCATAGGCGGCCACACCGTCCACGATGGCGGCGCGGCCCTTGCCGATCAGGTCCACCGCCGTGCTGGCGAGCTGCATCAGCGGCATGCTGTCCGGGGCGATGTCTTCGGGCTGCGCGTCCCATTCGGCGGCGACGGCCTGGGCCAGCGGCCAGCTCGCGAAGACCAGCGGCGCCTTGGCCGGGCTGCGGATCGGACGGTTGTCCAGGCGCACCTCGAAGCCGCCGCCGGCGGCCTCGTCGACGGAGGCGGTCTTGTAGAAGCGCTTCATCGGGGTCCTTCGAATGCTCTCTTATCGGTGCAACAGGTCCAGCACGGCGCCGGCCACCTCGCGCCCGCGATGGACGATGCGGTCGGCCCCGGCGGCTTCCAGCTCGGCCACCGCGTGGTAGCCCCAGGAGACGCCGACCGACGCGACCCGCGCGTTGCGGGCCATCTGAATGTCGTAGGTGGTGTCGCCGATCACAACCGTCCGCGCCGCTTCCACCCCGGTTTCGGCCAGGGCGCGGTAGACCATGTCGGGGTGCGGCTTGCCGGGGCCGACGTCGCTGGTCTGCAGGGTGACGAAACGGTGCGCCAGCCCGTGGTGGGCCAGCACGGCGTCGAGCCCGCGCCGCGACTTGCCGGTCGCCACGCCCAGCAGCACGCCTTCGGCCTCCAGCGCGTCCAGCGTGTCGCGCAGGCCGGGGAACAGAGGCTCGTGCAGGTCGCCGCGGTGGCGCAGCGCCGCGAAGGCGTCCTTGTAGCTCTCCGCGACGGTCACATGGCGGTCGGTGTCCAGGTCGGGCAACAGTTGCGACACCGCCTGCACCAGCGGCAGCCCGACCATGCGGCGCACCTCCAGCGGGTCCGGCTCGCCCAGGCCGTGGACGGCCCAGGCGGTGGTCATGGCGTCGATGATGGCGAATTGGCTGTCCACCAGCGTGCCGTCGCAATCGAACAGGGCCAGCCGCAGCGGACGGGCATTCTCTGAGCTGCTCACGGGCATCGCCTCCGGGACGCGGGTCGTACCGGTCTTATGCGGGCCGCGCCGCGAAAGCGCAACTCACTTTGCCGGTTGCAACGCGGCCGGGCGCCAATGGAGCAGATGCACCGCCCCGCCCAGCAGCAGCCCCCAGAAGGCGGACCCCACCCCGGCGAAGGACAGGCCGGAGGCGGTGACCAGCAAGGTGACCAGGGCGGCGGTCCGGTTCGCCTCCACCTGCACGGCGCCCATCAGGGCGGAGCCGAAAGCCCCGACCAGGGCCAGGCCGGCCACCGCCTCGATCAGGATCGGCGGGGATCGGGTGACCATCACCGCCGTCACCCCGGCCAGCCCGGCGAACAGGATGTAGCCGACGCCGCTGACGAAGGCGGCCTGCCAGCGCCGTGCCGGGTTCGGGTCGGCGTCCGGGCTGGCGCAGAGCGCCGCGGTGATCGCCGCGAGGTTGACGGTCGGCGCGCCGCCCAGCGCCGTCAGGGCGGAGGCCGCGCCCGTCGCCAGGAAGATCGGACGGGTCGGCGGCGCGTAGTTGTAGGTTGCCAGAACGGCAAGGCCGGGGATGTTCTGCGACGCCATGGTGACGACGAACAGCGGCAGGGCGATGCCCACCATCGCCTCCCAGGTGAACACCGGCTGGACGAAGGTCACGCCCGGCCACAGCGCGCCGGACAGCGCCGCCCCGCCGGTCAAACCGCCGGCCAAACCGCCGGCCAAACCGCCGGAAGAGTCCAGCGCCATCGCCCCCAGCGCGACCGCCACCGCGGCGGGCACGGCGTAGAGCCGCGCCACCCGCCCCATCACTGCCCAGGTCGCCAGCACCAGGAGCGCCACCCCCGGCGCCTGCGACACCGCCAGGAAGGGGGCGAGGCACAGCTTCAGCAGGATGCCCGCCAGCATGCCGTTGGCCAGCGGCTTCGGGATCGCGGCGATCCAGCGGCCCAGCGGCGACCACAGTCCGGCCAGGACGATCAGCACCCCGGTCACCACGAAAGCGCCCACCGCGGCGGCAAATCCGCCCTCCACCGCCCCGGTGGCGGCCAGCAGCGCCATACCCGGCGTGGTCCAGGCGATGCTGATCGGCTTGCGCCGGTGCAGGCTGAGGCCCATCGCCGTCAGCCCCATGGCGAATCCCACCAGGACGAGGCCAGACACCACCTGCTCCGTGTTGGCGCCCACAGCGGTCAGCCCGTGAATGACCACGGCCACGGAACTGGCGTAGCCGACCAGGGCCGCCAGCAGGCCCGCACCCACGGCACGCAGGGAAAGCCCCGTCGAAAGGCCCGTTGCCGGAACGGTGTGGGAAGAGGACATGGCGCGGAACCCTCCGTCAGGGGTGCGGAACGATGAGAAGGGTGATAGATTGGATCCAATATCCTGGCAAGGGGAGATCACGCATGGCGGTCAACGACGGGCTGGCGCGCCTCGTGGCGCGGGCGCAGCCACGCCACCGCACCACCACGGAGTTCGTGGAGGCGACGCTGCGCGAGGCGATCCTGAGCGGGGTCATCGCGCCGGGCACGCCATTGCGGCAGGAGGACCTGGCGGAAACCTTCGGGGTCAGCCGCATGCCGGTGCGCGAGGCGCTGCGCCAGTTGGAGGCGCGGGCGCTGGCCGAGTTCCACCCGCACCGCGGCGCCGTCGTCGCGGAGATCTCGGCGGCGGACGGCGCCGACATCGGGGCGATCCGCATGGCGCTGGAACCGATGGCGCTGCGCCTGTCGCTTCCCGGCCTGACGGCGGCGGACCTCGATCAGGCGGAGGAACTGATCGCCGAGATGGATGGGGAGGCCGATCCGGGACGCATGGGAGAGCTGAACCGGCGCTTCCACATGACGCTTTACGCGCGGGCCGGGCGGCCCCGGCTGCTGGCGCTGGCGGAGCAGCATCTGCTGGCCGCCGACCGCTATCTGCGCTTCCAGTTCGCGGCGCTGGGCTATCTGCCGCGGTCGCAGGACGAGCACCGCGCGCTGCTGGCGGCGTGCCGGGCGGGGGATGCGGATGCGGCCTGCCGGCTCGTCGAAGAGCATGTCGGGCAGGCGGCGGAGCAGCTTACTGCGTTTCTGGGCGCGCGCGAGGCGGGGTAACGGGAAACGATGAACCGCGGGGACGCAGAGGCACGGAGAAACGTGTCGAGAGGTGTCTAAAGGATGCGCAGCCCGCTCGCCTGCACATCTCTCCGCGTCTCTGCGCCTCTGTCGTGAATCCCGTGCCCGTTACTCCACGCCCTCGAACGGATCGCCCTTCAGGCTGGCGCTGAAGCCCAGATACTTCCAGGTCGTCAGCATGTGGTCCGGCAGCGGCGCCGTCACGTCGATCATCCGGTTGCCACCGCGCGGGTGCGGCAGGATCAGGCGGCGGGCGTGCAGATGCAGCTTCTTCTGAACCTCGGCGCCCGGAAGATAGGCCCCCTGCCCGGCATACTTGCCGTCGCCCAGAATCGGCGTGCCGATGGCGTTCATGTGGACGCGGAGCTGGTGGGTGCGGCCCGTGCGCGGCCACATGGCGACGAAGGCCGCCTGCTTGCCCAGGTTTTCCAGCACCGTGTAGTAGGTGACGGCGCGCTTGCCGTCGTCCTCGTCGCCGGCCACCCGCTCGCCCTGCGGCCCGCCTTCCTTGGCCAGCGCGAGGTCGATCTTGCCCTGGTAGGGCTTCGGCACGCCGACCGTGGCGGCCCAGTAGATCTTGCGCACGTCGCGGCCGCGGAACTGCTCCGTCAGCTTGGACGCCGCGAAGGTGTTGCGCGCCAGCAGCAGGACGCCCGAGGTGTCCTTGTCCAGCCGGTGGACCAGCTTGGGCCGCTCCTTCGCGTCGAAGCGCAGGGCGTCCAGCATCGCGTCGAGATGCTTGGTGGTGTTGGTGCCGCCCTGAACGGCGAGCCCGGCCGGCTTGTTCAGCGCGATGACGTCGCCGTCCTTGAAGAGGACCAGCGCCTGGAGCGCCGCGATGTCCTTGTCGGACATGGCCGGCTTCTTCGGAGCCGGGGCCGGCGCGGCGCCCTCCGGCTTGGCCCAGTCGGCCAGCGGCGGGATGCGGATGGACTGGCCGGCGGCGAGCCGGGTCGAGGTCTCCGCCCGCTTGCCGTCCACGCGGATCTGGCCGGTGCGCAGCAGCTTCTGCAGATAGCCGTGCCCCACGTCGGGGAAATGGCGCTTGAACCAGCGGTCGAGGCGCACATCGGCCTCGTCGGACGTCACGGTCCGGGTTTCAACGCTGGGGGTTTTGTTCTCACTCATCAAACGGGCACCGAAACAAGAGAACGCGCGACCGCGAGGCCGGCAAAGAAACCCGCGATGGTCAGCACCATCGAGGCGAGGATGTAACCCGCCGCCGCCGGCAGGGCGTTCCGCTCCACCAGCAGCCCGACGTCGAGCGTGAAGGAGGAGAAGGTCGTGAATCCCCCCAGCACCCCGACCATCAGCAGCGCCCGCAGCTCCGGCGAAGGCGACCACGCCAGCGCGGCCAGCTCCGCCAGCACGCCCATGGTGAAGCAGCCCACGGCGTTCACGACCAGTGTCCCGTAGGGAAACTGCGTGCCCAGCCATTGGCCGACCGCCGTCATCAGCAGATAGCGCGCCATGGAGCCGACGGCCCCACCGACGGCAACCGCGGCGAGCGTGGACGGTGATGCGATCACGGGACCTCCGGGAGCGGACGGGACGACGGGCATCCCGCGCGGATTAGAGCCAGAAATACGGCGGTTTGTCACGCGCCGGGCGCGGCAACCCCGCCATCCCGCTCGCCCACGCCAAAGATCCAGCCCTCCTGCCGCCGCGCCCGCGCGTCCATCGCCGGCGGGCCCCACACCGCCTGCCGCCCGGCCAGCCAGCGCAGCCCCGCCGCGGAGACCAGCGCGTCCGCGTCATGGTCGGTCACCGCTCCGGATAAGCCGGCGGGCGGCGCGCCCAGGGCGGCCAGCGCGGCGTCGACCGCTGCCCCGTCGCGGATCTTGCGCAGGCCGAAGCCGGCGCGGATCAGGAACAGGCGCGGGTAGATCTCGCAGAAGACGCTGCGCCCCGGACCCGGCGCGTCGAAGGGCCAGACCGCCACCCGGTCCGGCGCCGCCCGCTTCAGGGCGCGCAGCATCCGCATCCCGGCCAGACCGCCCTTCCCCACCTGCTTGGCGCCGATCAGTTTGTAGGGGCTCTGCGGGCTGCCGTAGCCGTCGGCGCGGCACACCCGCTCGGTCAGCCGGTGCGGATCCCGGTACCAGTCCGGCTGCGTTCCGGCGCGCCAGAAATCGGCGCCATAGTCCGGATCCGCCGCGAAGCTGCCCCCGGCGAAGTCCGGCTCCGCCCGGGCCACCGCCTCCACCCGGTCCCAGAGGTCGAACGCCGTCGCCGCGTCGGGGTCGGGAAAGTAACGCCCGGCCACGTCGAAGGGCAGCGAGAAGGCGCAGTCGATGCCGATCAGCGCCGGCCCGCGCTCCAGCCCATCCAGCAGCCAGTCGAACACGGCGGTGCGCGACCATTGCCGCTCCGTGGGCGCGACGATCCGGGGCGGCCCCTCCGCACCGCATTCGGCCACGGCGATGCCGGCGTAGCGCTTGCCCGCGGCGCCCGACCAGTCGATGGCGATGAAGCGCCCCAAGTCCGGCACCGCGGCGCCCGTCGTCATTCCTGATCGCCCCAATCCAATTTCACGATGCTGAAAACGGAACGTCCGACAGTCAGCGCAGGATCATTGCACTGGAGTATCCCCATGCCCACCCACAAGATCGCCGGCCTGCTCATCGCCGGTTTGCTCTTGTCCGCCGCCCCGGCGCGGAGCGCTCCCTGCCTGGAAATCCAAAGCGTCCGGCTTTCCGCCGATCCCGAACGCAACATGGCGGAGGGCGGGCGTCTCGCGCGACACATTCTGGGCGCGGTGCCACCGCCCAAGGCCGGGCAGAGCGTCGGCACGCCGATGTTCGCCGACCGCCGGGCCTGGGACGCGGCATGGCAGGCCCTGATCGGCCATCCGGGACAGTTGCTGTGCGGCGACGAGATCGGCAGCACCCAGTACGGCAAGACGCTGAGCGTTCAGGTCCCCTCGATGCGGTGCGAAGAAACCGACGGCGCGGGGCGCTGCGTTCGCGCGCGGCCCTTCACCAGCGAAACCGTGACCTATGTGTTCGAGGTTTCCGGTCCCCCGGAGGCGCCGGCCTGGATTCTGGGAACCGCCTACCCGAAGCCGTGAAACGCGACTACTCGTCCCCTTGCGCGGCTTTGCGCCCGCGCAGCCGCGCCCCGTCGTCCTGGCGCTTCTTGATTTCGCGCTCGAAGCCGCGCTCCACCGACCCGCGCAACGACTTGTACAGCGCGCTGATGAGGTTGTAGTGCCCCTCCTGCGCCTTGTCGTAGAGCGGGGCGCGGCGCTGGATGGCCGTGGCGAGGGCGTTGTTGTCGAGAAGCGCGCCATCCTCCGGCAGGGCGAACAGCTCCTCGCAGAAGTTCAGACAGAAGCGCCCGTCACCGTCGGCCTTCGCCTTCAGCGCGGACCGCGCGTCCGGCGGCAGCGGCAAGGGCGGCCCATCTCCGCCTCCGCCCGCGACAGCGGCGCCGCGTTCAGCTCGAAGGACGGCTTCTCGGTGGTGGCCAGAATGACCAAACTCGATCACTCATCGGATCGGCCGCTGGGGCTACCGTGTGGCACGACAGCCTCTTGCCGCCGCACGATATGCGCATCGATCACCTTCCGGGAAACAAACGGATGGCTCCATCGGGATCCCTCCGGCGAAAGCCGGAAGCCTCACCCAATAGGAAAGCACTCTGCATACGTGCCGGTGCCCCCGTCCGTCCTCCTACAGTGTGAGCCAGCGCAGCCGCAGCGCGTTCCCGACCACGGACACCGAACTCAGGGCCATCGCGGCGGCGGCGATGATCGGCGACAGAGTCCACCCGAACAGCGGGAAGAACACCCCCGCCGCGACCGGCACGCCCAGCGCGTTGTAGACGAAGGCCAGAAAGAGGTTCTGCCGGATGTTGCGCATCGTCGCCCGGCTGAGCGTCCGCGCTCTGGCGATGCCCGCCAGGTCGCCTTTGACCAGGGTGACGCCCGCACTCTGGATGGCCACCTCGGTGCCGGTGCCCATGGCGACGCCGACGTCGGCTTCGGCGAGCGCCGGGGCGTCGTTCACGCCATCCCCCGCCATCGCCACCACGCGGCCCTGCGCCTTCAGCCGCTTCACGACCTGATTCTTGTCCTCCGGCAGCACTTCGGCCTCGACCTCGTCGATGCCCAGCTTGCGCGCCACCGCTTCGGCCGTGGTCCGGTTGTCGCCCGTGAGCATCACGATGCGCACGCCATCGGCTCGCAGCCTCTCCAACGCCTGAAGCGTGCTCGCCTTGATCGGGTCGGCGACCGCAATCACGCCACCGGGCCGGCTGTCGATGGCGGCGTAGAGGGCGGTGGCGCCCTCGCGTCGCAGTTCTTCGGCGCGCGCTTCCAGGTCGCCCAACGCAATGCCCTGGTCCCGCATCATCGCCGCGTTGCCGAGAGAGACCGTGCGGCCGCCAACCTTGCCCACCACGCCCTTGCCGGTGACCGAGGCAAAGTCGACAACCTCCCGCATCGGCAGGCCGTGCTCCTTGGCGGAGGCGACAACAGCGGCTGCCAACGGATGCTCGCTTGACCGCTCCAGACTGGCCGCCAGCGACAGCAGGGTCGTCTCGTCGACGCCCGGCGCCGGAACCACGGCGGTCACCTTCGGCTTGCCCTCGGTCAGGGTGCCCGTCTTATCGACGACCAGCGTGTCGATCGTCTCGAAGCGTTCCAGGGACGCCGCGTCCTTGATAAGCACGCCCGCGGTCGCTCCCTTGCCGACGCCAACCATGATCGACATCGGCGTTGCCAAGCCGAGCGCGCAGGGGCATGCGATGATCAGGACCGACACCGCCGCGATCAGCGCATAGGCGAAGGCGGGCTCCGGCCCCCAAACCATCCACGCAAGGAAGGCCAGGACAGCGACGAGGATGACGGTCGGGACGAAGGTTCCGGACACCACGTCGGCCATGCGCTGGATGGGCGCCCGGCTGCGCTGGGCTTCGGCGACCATGGTCACGATGCGCGACAGCATGGTGTCCGAGCCGACCTTGTCCGCGCGCATCACCAACGCGCCGGTCTGGTTCACGGTACCACCGATCAGCTTGGCACCCGGCTCCTTCTCGACCGGCATGCTCTCGCCGGTCACCATGGACTCGTCCACGGCGCTGCGACCGTTGATTACCTCGCCGTCCACAGGCACGCCATCACCGGGACGGACCCGCAGCCGATCCCCGACCTGGACTTGGTCGAGCGGAATCTCCTCGTCCTCGCCGTCGGTGCGCATGCGGCGGGCTGTCTTGGGCGTCAGGTTCAGCAGCGCGCGGATCGCACCGCCGGTCTGCTCACGAGCCCGGAGTTCGAGCACTTGTCCGAGCAGCACCAGCGCCGTGATGACGGCCGCCGCCTCGTAGTAAACAGCCACCACCCCCTCCATGCCCCGGAAGCTCTGAGGGAAGAGGCCGGGAAGGAAGGTCGCAACCAGACTGAACAAGTAGGCGACGCCAACGCCGAGGGCGATCAGCGAGAACATGTTCAGGCTGCGCCGCCGGAAGGACTGCCAGCCGCGATCGAGGAGCGGCCAGCCCGCCCACAGCACCACCGGCGTCGCCAGCAGGAACTGCACCCAGACCGATACCCGCGGGGGCACCACGTCGTGGAGCCCGAGCGCCGGGATGTGGCTTCCCATCTCCAGGACCAGCAGCGGCACACTGAGAGCCAAGCCGATCCAAAACCGCCGGGTCATATCGAGGAGTTCCGGGTTGGGGCCCTCCTCTAGACTGGCGCCCACCGGCTCCAAGGCCATCCCACAGATGGGGCAGTTGCCCGGGCCTTCCTGGCGGATCTCCGGGTGCATCGGACAGGTGTAAATCACGCCCGTCTGCGACGAGGCCTGCGCTGCCTTCTCGGGCGCGGCGGGCTTGGCTTCCGGCTTCAGGTACGGCTCGGGGGCCGCGACGAACTTTTCCCGGCAGCGCGCCGAGCAGAAGTGGAAGGTCCGGCCGCCGTGCTCGGCGTGGTGCCCGGTGCGCTCGGGATCGACCATCATGCCGCACACGGGGTCCTTCACCTTGGTCCAGTCGTCGGGACCGGCATGGTGGTCGTGCCCACCGTGACTGTGGTGGTCAGGATGGGGCACGTGGCTGCGGTGCTGGTCGTTCATGTTCGCTTCTCCCTTCGCATGCCCGGCGTCGGTGCCCCCGCGTTCGTTCGAGCGTCCCGGCACCGGCGTGCGATGGCATCCATGAAACCGGGCTCCACCTTCCAAGGATTGGAAGGTCAAGCGCGTTGTGCAGACCGCTCGCGCCCGCTCCTCACTTCTTCGCGCGTTCGCTCAGGGCGGCGTGGCGACGACGGATCTCCTCGGGCCAGGAGCTCTTGATAAAGGCCAGGACCGCCCAGATCTCGGCGTCGCTCAGCACGCCGCCGAAGGCGGGCATCTCGCTCTCGTAGCCGGGCGGGGCGAACTCAACGACGCCTTGCTTGGTGATTTTGAAGAGGTCGGCGTCGGGGTGGTGCCACGTGTGCCCGGAGGCGTCGTGCGGCGGCGCGGGCAGACGACCGTCCGGCTTGCGGCTTTGCCACTCCGGCTGGCCCTCAAGCCGCGCGCCGTGGCACGACGCGCACTGCTCCGCGTAGACCGCCTTGCCCTGGGCAACCTGGGCGGCGTCGGTTGGATCGGCGCCTGCCTTGGGACCAGCGAGCAGGAAGACGCCAGCCACCGCGATCGCCGCACCCATGGCCAAGCCAACGCCAATCTTCATCGCCTTCATCACCACATCCCCCGGCACATCACGACCGGAACGGTTGCCAGGTCTTGCCGCTGTCCCGGCTGACCTGGACGCTGCCGTAGTGGCCGTACAGCACCGTCGGGTCGGCCGGGCTGACGTCCATCGAATGGAAGTCCACCGGGCCGTTGACGCCCGCCGAAATCTGCTTCCAGGTCTTCGCTCCATCGGTCGAGACGAGAACACCGAGGTTCCCGCCCTTCTCCGGGTGGCCGCTGGCGTAGAAGGCCCCGGGCCGCGCCGGGTCGGGCGTGAAGCCCATACAGTCCGACCGGTTGTCGGACACCCGCGTGGCCGTGCCGCCGGGGTTGGTCAGCCACACGCCGTGATGCGAAGCGAGATACAAGCGCGACGGATCCGTGGGGTCCACGGAAATCCCATGGAGGTGTGAGACCTCATTCAGCTTGAGGGTCTCGGCCGCCCGGACGGGCTCCACGAGGATGACGCCGATCAGCAGGGCCGCGGCCGTCATGGCGAGTTTCTTTTTGGCGCTCATCGCGCATCTCCTTGCTTGCGGGGCGGCATGGGGCGGGGAGTCTCATGCCGCCCGCGCTGACCTCAGTGTCCCGCGTGGCCCATCTCGAAGCGGGCCTGCACCGGCTTCTGGCCGGGCATCGTCAGGGCGGTGACGACCTTGACGCTGTCGTGCGCGCCGCTGAGGTTCGCCTGCCCCTTGAGGGCGTTGGCACCAGCGGGCTCGAGCGTGATCTTCTGGGTCTGCTTGTTGGCCAGGATGGTCGCCTCAGCCTTGGCGCCGGTCACGTCCAGCGGCTTGTCGGCGCCGTCCGTCACGTACAGGACGACGTCGTTGCCCTTGAGCACGAGTTCGGCGTGGTAGGGCCCGGCATCGGTGCGCGCGCCGCCGTTCGGCCCAATCTTCGGGCCGTCGGCGAAGGCCGTGGCCGGAGCGGCGAGCAGGACGGCGGCGAGGACGAAAGTCGAAAACTTCACGGTGTGGTTTCCTTCTGGATGGAACGGGTGATGGGGATCAGTAGGCCTCGGCCGGACGCAGCGAACCGGCCTGGGCAGCGGCCAGACGGTTCAGCGGCTTCTCGCCGAGCTTGAGGAAGAGGACCGGGGTCAGGACCGTGTCGAGCAGGGTCGCGCTGACCAGCCCGCCGAAGATGGTGACGGCGACCGGGTGCAGGATCTCCTTGCCCGGCGCGTCGGCGCCGATCATCAGCGGAACCAGCGCGACGCCCGCCGACAGCGCGGTCATCAGCACCGGCGTCAGGCGCTCCTGGCTGCCACGGATCACCATGGCCTTGCCGAAGGTTTCGCCTTCGTGCAGGACCAGGTTGATGCAATGGCTGATCTTCAGGATGCCGTTGCGCGTGCTGATGCCCGTCAGCGTGATGAAGCCGATCATCGAGGCGACCGACAGCGGCTGCCCGGCGATCCACAGGGCTGCCACGCTGCCGATCAAGGCCAGCGGCACGTTGCCCATGATGATGAGCGCCAGCACGGCCGACCGGTAGCGGCTGTACAGCACCAGGAAGATCATTGCCAACGACACCATCGACAGCGCGGCGATGGTCTTCGACGCCTCCTCCTGCGCCTGGAAGGTGCCCTCCAGGCTGGTGAAGTAGCCGGACGGCAGCGGCGCCCCGGCGACCACGTTGCGGATGCCCGCGACGATCTGCGCCATGTCCGTCTTGCCGCCCGAGTTGCCGAGGATGACGATGCGGCGCTTGCCGTTCTCCCGCAGGATCTGGTTGGGGCCGTCCGTCTCCTCGACCGAGGCGAACCGGCTGAGCGGCACCCGGCCCGCCGGGGTCTCCACAAGCAGGTTCGCCAAGCCGCTGGTGGTGCGATCCTCGTCCGACAGGCGCAGCACCACGTCGAAGCGGCGCGTGCCGTCCACGATCTCCGACACCACGCGGCCGTTGGACAGGCTCTCCAGCGCCTCGGTCGCCATGGCCGGGGTCACGCCGTAGAGCGCCGCGCGCTCGTAGTCCACGACGACCTGCACCTGCGGGATGCGGACCTGCTTCTCGATCTGGAGGTCGACCAGCCCGGGCACGCCCGCGAGCTTCTGCTGAAGCTGCCCGGCGAGGCTGCGCAGCGTGTCCAGATCCTCGCCGTAGACCTTCAGCGCGATCTGGGCACGGACGCCGGACAGCATGTGGTCGAGCCGGTGCGAGATCGGCTGGCCGATGTTCACCGACACCGGCAGGGCTGCCAGCCGGGCGCGCACGTCGGCCAGCACCTCCGCCCGGCTGCGCTCCGAGGGCGCGAGGTCGACGTCGATCTCGCTGGAATGAACGCCCTCGGCGTGCTCGTCGAGTTCGGCGCGGCCGGTGCGGCGCCCCACCGACTTCACCTCCGGGACCCGCATGATGAGCGTCTCGGCGGCTTGGCCGACCCGATTGGCCTCGGCCAGCGAGATGCCCGGGTTGAGAACCATGGAGATGGTCAGCGTGCCTTCGTTGAAGGGCGGCAGGAAGGCGCGCGGCAGGCTCGGCACCGTCGCCGCGGCGACCGCGACGGCGGCGGCGATGGCGGCGAACAGCGTCCGCGGGTGAGCGAAGGCCCAGCCGAGCAGCCTTGCGTTCCCGGCCTTCAGCCGCCGCACCAGCCAGCTGTCGTGCTCCTCAAGCCGCTTCAGACGCGGCAGCAGGTAGTAGGACAGCACCGGCGTCACCGTGATGGCGGTGACGAGGCTCGCCAGGATCGAGACGATGTAGGCCACGCCCAGCGGCGCGAACAGCCGCCCCTCGATGCCGGACAGGGCGAACAGCGGGACGAACACCAGGATGATGATGACCGTGGCGTAGACGATGCCCGAGCGCACCTCCTGCGAGGCCGAGGCCACCACCTCCAGGATAGGCCGCGGGTTGCCTGCCCGGCGATTCTCGCCGAGGCGCCGATAGATGTTCTCCACGTCCACCACGGCGTCGTCCACGAGTTCGCCAATGGCGATGGCGAGGCCGCCCAGCGTCATCGTGTTGATCGACATGCCGAACGCCTTGAACACCAGCACGGTGATCAGGATCGAGATCGGGATGGCGGTCAGCGAGATGAACGTGGTGCGCACGTTCAGCAGGAACAGGAAGAGGATCACCGCGACGACGGCCACCGCCTCCAACAGGACCTTCTCCACGTTGCCGATGGAGGTCTGGATGAAGTTGGCCTGCTTGAAGAGGATCTCGTCGGCGTGGACTCCCTTCGGCAGAAACGGCGCCAGGTCGCCCAACGCCTTCTCGACGTCGACCGTCAACTTGGTGGTGTCGGCGCCCGGCTGCTTCTGCACCGACAGGATCACGGCGGGCTTGCCATTGACGCCCGCGTCGCCGCGCTTCACGCGGGCGGCGAAGTCCACCGCCGCGACTTGGCGCAGAAGGATGGGTTGCCCGATCTTGTAGGCGACGACGAGGTTGCGCAGGTCCTCGAGCCGGGTCGTCCGGCCGATGTTGCGGATCAGGTACTCCTCGGAGTGCTGGTCGATGAAGCCGCCGCCGGTGTTGGCCGAGAACTGCCGCAGCGCCGCCGCGAGTTCGTCGGTCGTGATCTCCAGGTCGTGCAGGCGCGCCGGGTCCGGGGCGATGCGGTACTGCTTGATCTGGCCGCCGATGGGGATGACCTGGCTGACGCCGGGGATGGCGAGCAGGCGGGGCCGCACCACCCAGTCCGCGAGCTCGCGCACCTCCATCGGGCTCACGGCATCGCCGGACATGGCGATGAGCATGATCTCGCCCATGATGGACGAGATGGGTCCCATCTGCGGGCGGATGTTCGGCGGCAGCTGCCCCTGGACGATGGCCAGGCGTTCCGCGACCTGCTGACGGTTGCGGTAGATGTCGGTGCCCCAATCGAACTCGACGAAGACGATGGAGAGGCCGACACCGGACACCGAGCGCACGCGGGTGATGCCCGGCATGCCGTTCATCGAAGTCTCGAGCGGGAAGGTGACCAGCTGCTCGACCTCTTCCGGCGCCAAGCCTTCGGCCTCGGTCATCAGCGTGACGGTCGGCTTGTTCAGGTCGGGGAAGACGTCGATCGGCAGGTCCTTCAGCACGAAGGAGCCGTAGACGACGAGGATCGCCGCGGCGGCCAGGACGAACAGCCGGTTGCGCAGGCTGGTGTTGACGAGGAAGTTGAACATGGCGGGGCGCTCCTCACCGGACCTGGTTGAGGAGACCGGCGCCGTCGGTCACGATGCGCGCCTCCGCCTCGATGCCCGCCGACACCAGCACCGTGTTCCCGTCCACCGGCTGCGTGCGCACCGGCCGGGCGACGAACCGCTGCGCGGACTCGTGCTCCCAGACCAGCGGCTGGCCGTTCGGACCGCGGACCACGCTCTGGCGCGGCAGAACGATGCCGGACATCGTGCCATGGATCTGGGCGACGATGCGCACCGGCTGGCCGACGCTCAGGCCTTGGGGCGGGGTGTTGATCTGGAAGAGCAGCGGGATGGCCTGCTGGCGCAGCGCCAGGCTGTGGCCGAGGTGCTCCAGGGTCAGGGTGACGCCGTCGGCGGTGGTGGCCGTCGCGCCGCGGACGCTGTTGGCCACGCGGGGGTCGAAGGCGACCGCCTCGACCATCAGGCGCGACGGGTCGACGATCTCGAACAGCACCTGGTCACGCCCTTCCACGACCTGCCCGACCTTGACGTTGTTCGCGGTGACCACGCCGGAAATCGGGGCCTTGAGGGCCTCCTTGGTCGTCAGCGCGGGCGACAGGGCCGCGCGCTGCCGCTGCAACCCCTTGAGCGTCGCCTCCGCCTCGTCGATGTCGCGTTGCGGCACGCTGCCGACGAGCTTGCGCAAGCGCTCCACCCGCGACTGGGCAATGACGATCTCCTGCTCGACACTGGCGATCTGTTGCTGGAGGCCGCCGCGCTCGACCGAGGTGACCGCGGGGGCGATGTAGGCCAGGATCTGCCCGGCCGCGACCCGCTGGCCGACATAGGGCAGCCCCTTGTCTCCCGGCTCGATGCGCCCGGTCTGCGTCGCCTGGACATGGCCGCCGCCGTTCGGGTCGGCGACGATCTGCCCGATCAGCTGGACCGTCTGCGCGGCCTCCTGAGGCTTGGCGACCGTGGTGCGAACCGACAGCAGGCGCTGGGAGGGCTTCGGCACGTACAGGCTGCCGTCCGGCAGACGGCGCGGGCTCTCCGACACACCGGTTGTGGCCATGGCGGCGGTCGTGGCAGCGGTTGGAGCGACGGCCGCGGCCGGTGCCTTGTCCTTATTGTCCTGGCTGTGGTCCTCGTCGCCGTGCGCGAACGCGGCCCCGCTGGCCAACAGCAGGCCCAGCCCGATCAGCGCCGCTCCGGCAACCGTCCGCGAGCGCCCACGCTGGGTCAGGGCGACGGTGGTCAGCACGCCGAGCAGGAAGACCATCGCGGCGCCGAGCAGCAGGCCGGAGTCCTGGCGAACCCGCCCGAGCACGTCGGCGACGCCGTTGCCGTTTCCGGTGACCGATGCGACGGCCGCAGTCGCCGGGATCTCCAAGGTTCCGATCAGCAGATCGGATGCATCGGCGGCGGTGATCGAGACGGTCAAGTCGTGCGCACCGGGCTTCGACAGCCACCCGGCTTCCAGCCGATACACCCCATTTTCACCGGGCACCGGCGACGCGGTGACCGCCTCTCCGTCCGCCGTGACCTCCACGGCGGCGCCGTTCACCGGCTCGTTGGTGGCGAAGCGGTCCAGGTAGACGAGCAGGTGCTTGCCCTGGACGACCGCCACGAGTTCGAGGTCGGACGAGGACGTTTCCAGGGTGGGGGCGGCCATCGCGATGACCGGCTTCGGCTCCTCGCCACCGTGCGCGTGCCCTTCGTGAGCCAGGGCGGGAAAGGCGACCGGCGCGGCGACGCTCGCGGCGACCGCGGCCGCGGCGAAAAGGCGTCGGATGGTCATGGCAGAACTCCAAGGGACTGGTTCAGGCGGGCGCGGGCGGCGCCGACCTGGACTTCGGCGGAGGCACGGGCGAGCTCGGCCTCGAAGGCCGCTTCCTGGGCGCGGACGTACTCGACCAGGCTGATCTCGCCGCCCCTCCTGGCGCGCTCGACGTTTGAGAGGCGGGCCCGGAGGGCCGCCGCGCGGTCACGGGCGATCGCCAAGCGCTCGGTCGCGGCCTGGTGAGCCAGCCGGGCTTGCTGGATGTCGGACTCGACCGTGCGGGCCACGCTGGCCTGCTCGGCTTCGGCGCGAACGACCTCGCTCATCGCCTCGGCACGCTTGGGTGCGTTCACCGCCTCGACGGAGAACGGGATGCGGACGGAAACGCCGAACACGGTGTCGTAGCGTTCCTCGCGGCTGTCGCGCTCACGACGGGCCATCAGCCCGACCTCCGGGTTGTCGCGGGTCGTCAGATCCACCAATTGCCTCTGAGCCTGAGCCGAGCGGACGCCCAGTTGCCCCGCCAGCAAGGACGGGTGCCGCTCAAGGGGTGGTTGGCCGATGTCCGGTTCCGGAGACGCCTTCGGCGGTGCCATGCCGGTCAGCGTCCGGAACACTTGGCGGGCCTCGTTCAAGGCCAACTCCTCGTCACGGAGATCCACGGCGACGGCGAGCGCCTCGGCGCGCGCCAACTGATGGTCGGCCTCCGCGATCTCCCCGGCCCGGGCGGTCCGTTGGGTGTCGGCTTCGAGCTGGCGGGCAACCTTCAGGCGCTGTCGGGCGAGTTCGGCGCGCCGTTCGGCGAGCGCGACCTGCCACAGGGCGGTGCGGACCTCTCCTGCAACGGCCAGTCGGCGGGCGGCGATCTCCGCGTCGGTGCGCGCCAACAGCGCGTCGGCGGCGCGCACGGTTGCCGTTCCCTGACCGGGCAGCCAGAGCGGAACCCCCAGTTCCGCCTCGTACTCGCGCCGTCCGATGTTCCGGTTCAGGTAGTCGCTGGTGTGCCGCAGCGTGACCGCCGGGGCGGCCGGGACCAGCGACTCCCCGGCCCCCTGCTGCGCGGTGGCCACGGCCCGCCGCGCCTCCAGGCTCCTGACCTCCGGATTGAGCTTCCAGGCGCCCTCGACCGCGTCCCGAAGCGACTGCGCCCCGGCCGGGGGCGCCAGCAGGCACACGGCAACCGCCGCAGCCGCCAGCCCCCCCGCCGGAAAGGACCTTCTCTTCATGGTCCAGAGTGCCATCAGCCTTCGCCTCCGGCACCCTTGCCATCTTTGCCCGAACCGCCGTGGCCGCCGTGCATGAACAGGTGCATCAGCGGGCAGAGGAGCAGGACGAGAAGCGGAAGCGCGTCGAGCACGTGGTCGACGTGGTCGAGCGACAGGTACACGGCCGCCAGGGCGGCTGCGCCGAGCCCGGCCAGTCCGGTCCAGGTCCGGTACCAGGGCGTGCGCGCCTGCGGCTCCGGCGTGTGGTGGGTGTGTTCGTGGTGCGTCATGGCCGCCTCCTCACATCATGCCCATGGGGCCGGTGAGCAGCCGGTCGGCGAGCCTCTTCTGGTCGTCGGTCAGGACGGCGTAGAGGGGCTTGGCGACCGCCTCGAGCGCCCTCACGGCGTCAAGGCGCCTGCCCAGCATCGTCTGCTGCGCCGCCAGGCGGTCGGGCCACGAGGACGGCATGCCGCCCTTGGTCATCTGCTCGTGCACCGCCTGATGGGCCTTGGCGTTCGAGCGCAGGGTGTCGGCGAAGGCGCTCCACGGCCCCGCCTGGGCCTCGGTGATCTTGAGTTCCGCCTTCAGGAAGGCGATGCGGCCTTCGACGTGCTCGAAGGGCAATCCCATGGCGCCATGCTGACCCATCATCATCTGGCGCATCATCGGCATCATGCCGGGTCCCATCATGCCGGATTGCCCGTCCTGCTGGCCCATCATGCCACCCATCATCGAGCGCATCTGGTCCATGTTCATCATCATGCCAGGCTGGCCACCCTGCGCCTGGGCGCCGGGCTGAAGGATGATGCCGCTGCCCATGCCCTGTCCCATCATCGGCGGGTTGCCCGGCGTGCCGGTCGTCGCGCCCGCGGCCGGAGCGGGCTGGGCCTGTGTCGCGGCCGTGGCGCCGTCGGGATGATGGGCGTTGTGGTCCTGGTCGGTGGTGGTTTGGGCCTGTGCGACCGACATCATGGCGGCGAGTGCGAAGGCCGGGAGCAACGTGCGGGTGAGAGACGACATGGCGTCCTCCATCGGATCATCTGGTTCATGCCATCCCGGACGGACTCCATGAGGGAGCGCCGGGGACGCGAAAGCCAAGCGCACGACTCCGGAGTCAGCATCCTTTGCCGAGCCGAGGCTCAGGTTGGGCGCGGACGGACTCGTGGCGTCAGATGATCAGAGCGGGGGGGCGGAAAGCCGGGTCGATGCCGATGCCATCCGGCGTGGCCAGGGCAGGCAGACGCTGAACCGTGTTCAGGCGCGGGATGAACGCCTCGACCAGCACCGCAAGGAGGCCGCCATGCATGGTAAGGCACTGAGCGACGCTGCAGCAGGCCCCTTCGTCGAGCAGGCCAAGGTCCCCACACGGAGCTTCCTTGTGCTCGTGGTCCGAGACGGACGCGATGGCGTCGCCATGGGCGTCGGCCAGAACGTGCTCGTGAGGAGCCTGGGACGCATGGTGGGGCCCCAGGTTGGCGTGGCTTGGCGCGGCATAGACGAGCAGCGTGGCCAGCATCAGCAGGCTCACCACCACCCTCCTCACCGACGACCGCGTCGCGCGCCACATGGCGTCTGCCTCATGCTTGATCGAGGTGGCGGGGCATGTGTCCCGTCGTCCTCTTCATAAAACCTAAGCCCGTTCCTTGGGCTCTGCAACCACGCTTGCCGGGGTTCCGACGAAGAGTCGAGGATTCTGCCACCCGACCCTTCGATGTCGCCGCAAGGGTTACTGGAGCAGCATCGACCTTCCGGCCGCTGGAAAGTCAAGGGCCAAAAGTCGTGACGCCGTGTTGTCCGGCCGCCGAATCCCCGTCCGACCACATGATCGCCGTCTCGACAAAGACGGTGGAGACGTCCTGGCACCCGCGTACCGAATACGTGCCGAGTGCTCGCAACATCGTGCCGGCCCCCCTCCTCCGAAGACGGTGCTGATGGCGCTGGTTGGCGTTGGCGCGACGGTTTTCGCCGTCGCCATCCCGGTCGCCGCCTACGGCGTTGTCCGCACACCGCTGTCGCGCCGCGCCCGACCACGGCTGAGACACCGATGGTCGACTGGCAGGCTGGGGCATGTGGCGTCGGCGCGGCACCCGCATGGACCGGCCCTGTGTCGTCGCGGCGCTGGGCGCGGCCATGCACGTCTTCACCATCATCGCGCTCCAGTTGATCCAGTCGCTGCCGATTATCGCGCTCGGCGGCGGACATGGGCGCGGAACGCAGGAGACCTCTCATGAAGAACGATGACCTCTGGCTGATCCTGGTCGTCGTCGCGGTATGGGCGGTGACCGTGACCGGCGTTCCGGTCGTGCCCACCCCGGTGCCACGCACCGGTGGGTTCATCGGCCGTCGCCGGCAAAAGGGAACCGGACGCCAGGGTGTCGTGGGAGTCGTCCGCCGGGTTGTGGCTGTGGCTATGCCCGGCCTGGGCGGTCGCGCCCCTCCGCATCGTCGTCATGGCTGTGTCCGCCGTCCCCGCCGGCATCCGCCCACGGCAGCGCACCATCCGCCACGCCGCTCGTCGGCACGGCGTGGCTGGGGAAGGCCACGACGCCGACCGCCACCATCAGCACGGTGAGACGTCGCAGGAGGGTTGGCAGGAGCGCGGTCGGCATCGATACCATGGCGGAGGGGGAACTGGTGAGGCCAGACATCCCGGCGTTGATCCCATCCGGGGGGATCAAGCAAGATGGTGCTGCCGTCAGTGTCGACCTATAGGCCTGCGAATCAAGGGAAAGCGGGGAGACTTGACCGCTGCCGGCGAGACCTTGACTCTATCCTATCCAGGGGGATACGACTCCATCATGAACACGCATCACAGCCATCCCGACATCGTCAAGCGCCTCAAGCGGGCCGACGGGCACCTCCGCGGCGTCATCGAGATGATCGAATCCGGTCGGCCCTGCCTCGACATCGCCCAGCAACTGCATGCGGTGGAGAGCGCCGTGCGCGAGGCCAAGAAGGTGCTCATCCACGACCATCTGGACCACTGCCTGGACGCCGCGGTCGACGCCACGCCCGCCGAGACGCGGGCTTCGATCGCCGAGTTCAAGGCGATCACCAAATACCTGTAGGGACCTTCGATGCCCGACTTCTCCGCCCTCCTGCAGCAGGGCGCCGCCAACGCCTGGCTGTTCATCCCGAGCGCCATCCTGCTCGGCGCGCTGCACGGGCTGGAGCCGGGTCATTCCAAGACCATGATGGCGGCCTTCATCGTCGCCATCCGCGGCACCGTCACCCAGGCGGTTCTGCTCGGACTGGCCGCCACCGTGTCCCACACGCTGGTGGTTTGGGCGGTCGCCCTGGCGGGAATGTGGATCGGCCAGGGCTGGAGCGCCGAAACGACCGAACCTTACTTCCAACTCGCTTCGGCGGCGCTGATCGTCGCGGTGGCGCTGTGGATGGCGGTGCGGACCTGGCGGGAGCAGCGGCAGGAGGCGATCGGGCACGGTCATTCCCATGACGGAGCGGCGCACCGCATCGACACCGGCCATGGCGATGCGCTGAGTCTTGAAATCTTCGAGGACGGCGTCCCGCCACGCTTCCGCATCCGTTTCGAACGGCGGGGCCGGCCGGTCCCGGAGCCGGATGCCTCGACCGTTACCGTGGAGACGCTGCGGCCCGATGGCACGCAGCAGGGTTTCGCCTTCCTGAATGCCGGCGGCTTCCTCGAATCGGTCGATGAGATCCCGGAACCGCACGCGTTCGTCGCCACCGTCCGGGTCGGACACGGCGGCCATGTGCACGAGCATCCCGTGCGCTTCGTCGAGCACACGCATCGCCATGAGGCGGCCCACGGTCATGACCATGGCCACCATCATCACCACGGGCACGATCATGCTCATGAAACGGCCGGAGCGCTCGACCTCGGACCGGACGGCTTCCAGGACGCCCATGAGCGGGCGCACGCCCGCGACATCCAGCGCCGTTTCGCCGGCCGGCATGTCACCACCGGGCAAATCGTGCTGTTCGGTCTGACCGGCGGGCTGATCCCCTGCCCGGCGGCCATCACCGTCCTGCTGCTGTGCCTCCAGCTCAAGGAGGTGACGCTCGGTGCCGCGCTCGTCCTGTGCTTCAGCATCGGCCTGGCCCTGACGCTGGTGGCGGCCGGAGCGATCGCCGCGCTGGGCATGCGCCATGCCGAGCGCCGGTGGTCGAGCGCCTTCGGCACCTTCGCCCGGCGCGCCCCCTACCTGTCGAGCGCCGTGATCGTGCTCGTCGGCCTCTATGTCGGTCTCCACGCCTTGCAGGGCCTTGGGATCACGCTGGCCGTGCTCTCCGGAGGCCATGGCCCGGCCTGACGCTGGCCCGCTCCCGCTCTCCCGTCCTGTTGACCGGCCGGCGATGGCCCTCAGCGCGGCGGTCACCATCCTGTGGAACGAGGGCACCATCGGGGATTGGGGCCGGCAGCACGCCGCGGTCCCGCGCTCGACGCTGCCGCAGAGCTTCGGCTAGGCGGTGGAGACGCTCGGGCTGTTCCGCTGACGCCTCCGGTCCGTTTTCAGAGCACGGCGCGCAGCAGAAGACCGGCCGCCGCGCACAGAAGGAGGACCGGGATCATCCCGATCCTGAGGACGAACACCGCCAGCGCCGCCCCCAGGGTGAGCACCGCCGCCGCCGGGTCGAGCGACGACAGGACGGGGAGGTCCAGGCTGAGGCCGCCCACCGCCAGGGGGCGCAGTTCGTGGAACAGCACATGCAGCCCGAACCAGACGGCCAGATTGAGGACGACGCCGACCACCGCCGCCGTGATCGCCGACAAGGCACCGCTCAGCGCGCGGTTGCCGCGCAACGCCTCCACATAGGGCGCGCCGAGGAAGATCCACAGGAAGCAGGGAGCGAAGGTGACCCAGGTGGTCAGCAGCCCGCCCAGCGCGCCGGCCAGCAGCGGCGGCAGGGTACCCGGATCGCGAAAGGCGCCCATGAAGCCGACGAACTGCACCACCATGATCAGCGGCCCCGGCGTCGTCTCCGCCATGCCCAGCCCGTCCAGCATCTCGCCCGGCTGCAGCCAGCCGTAATGCTCCACCGCCTGCTGCGCCACATAGGCCAGCACGGCGTAGGCCCCGCCGAAGGTGACGACGGCCATCTTGGAGAAGAAGACGGCGATCTGGCTGTATACGTCCGACGTGCCGAAGGCCAGCAGCAGCGCCAGCACCGGGCCGAGCCACAGGGCAAGCCCGACGGCGCCGACCCGCAGCGACCGGCCGGCCGCCGGCCGGGCATGGACCGGCGTCCCGGCGCCGAGCCGGCTGTCGGCGTCGGCCAGCACCGCGCCGCCGGACGTCCCGTGCCCGCCGCCCACCCTGAATTCCGGACGCCCCAGACGCCCCCCGACGAAGCCGATCAGACCGGCCGCCAGGATGATGACCGGGAAGGGCACGTCGAAGGCGAAGATGGCGACGAAGGCGGCGGCGGCGATGCCGAGCATCACCCGGTTCTTCAGCGCCCGCCGCCCGATGCGCACCACGGCTTCGAGAACGATGGCGAGCACCGCCGCCTTCAGCCCGAAGAACAAGCCCTGCACCAGCCCGACGTTGCCAAAAGCGGCGTAGATCAGGCTCAGCGCCATGATTGCGACGGCGCCGGGCAGCACGAACAGGATGCCGGCGATCAGGCCGCCCAGCGTCCGATGCATCAGCCAGCCGACGTAGACGGCCAGTTGCTGCGCCTCCGGCCCTGGCAGCAGCATGCAGTAGTTCAGCGCGTGGAGGAACCGCTCCTCCCCGATCCAGCGCTTCTCGTCCACCAGGATGCGGTGCATCACCGCGATCTGCCCCGCCGGCCCGCCGAAGCTGAGCGCCGCGATCCGCGCCCACACCCGCGTGGCCTCGCCGAGGCTCACCCCATGCCCGCCGTTCTTCTGCGCGGATACGGCTGTATCCGCGATGGCCTGTTCGGTCATCGAGCGTCTCCTCGATCGCGCGTTTTGCGGAAGTGTTGGTAGAGATCCTCGAACAGGGCGCCGCCGCGCTCCAGGCGGCGTTCGTCGTCGTCGGTCGCCGCGGCGATGCCGGAGAGCAGCGTCCGAATCCCGGCCGCCTCCTCGCGCTGGAACTTGCCGTCCTTCAGGTCGATGTCGTGGACGATCTCGGCGATCGCCTGGAGCGCGCGGTCCGGCGGCACGAGCTTCGCCAGCAGCACCTCGAAGGTGCACTGGTCGCCCTCGTGCGTGAACTCCGCCTCGAACATGTCGAAGCGCAACTCGCCAGGTTCCGGCGCGTAGCCCTTGTCCGGCACGAACTTGAAGCGGGCTTGCGGGTCGATGGAGCGCCGGATCAGCCACGCCGAGGCGATGCGGTCCACCTGCACGCCCCGGCGGGTCACCCAGGTCCGCCCCTTCAGCTTCCCAACGTCCTTGGTGGCCATGGTCGTGTCCTCCTGGTCCGGGTCGCGTTCGGCCACGGCGAGCCGGGTCTCGATCCCGGCGAGCAGCCCCTCCGCCGGTTCCCGGCCGCCCGCGCCGAAGAAGTCGATGGCGACGATCTCCGCCAGCCGGCGCCGCAGGCGGGTCGCTTGAGTCCGGACGTCGCCCTTGCGCGCGATCCACAAATCCGGGTCGGCGGCGAGCCCCTCGGCCAGTTCGCGGGCGTCGGCGGCGAGCGCCTCGTAGTCGGCGTCGCGGGCCTTGTCGAACAGCGCCCGCACCTCCGGGTCGGTAAGGCCATCGACGAAGCGCGCCTCGAACACCGCCGCCTCACCGCCGCCCTCGGTGATCTCGCGCAGCAGCCACTGGAAGTCCTCTCGGGCCTGCTCACCGGCCGGCAGCGCGTAGAGCGAGTTCTTGATGGCCACCGCACCGAGCCCCTGGAGACGGCGCCAGACCTTCACACGGAAATAGGCGGGCTTCGGCGGCAGCTGGTGGGCCAGCAGCAACCAAGCGTACCGGGACTCCGAGGTGGTGGGCGCTTCGTTCATCGGCCACCTGTATCTCAGAGATATGAACTATGCAACACTTGTATCATAATCTGACGCCGGGGTACGGTTCGCGTGGCGCCGGATGCTCCGGCGCGTGCACAGGAGATGTGCCATGCCCTACGAGGCCGCACCGCTGCCGTTCAAGCCATCGCGGCTGTACGGCCTGTCCGAACGCCTGCTCGCCAGCCACTACGAGAACAACTACGGCGGGGCCGTCCGTCGCCTGAACGCCATCGAGGGCGACCTCGCCCGGCTCGACTGGGCCACGGCGCCGACCTTTGTGATCAACGGCCTGAAACGCGAGGAACTGATCGCCGCGAATTCGATGATCCTGCACGAGGCTTACTTCGACAGCCTCGGTGGGGCCGGCGATGCCGCAGGCGATCTCGCCACCGCGTTTGAGCGGGATTTTGGGTCGGTGGAACGGTGGCGGCGGGAGTTCGCCGCGATGGGCAAGGCGCTCGCCGGCGGGTCCGGCTGGGTGCTGCTGACGCTGTCGGAGCGGGACGGTCGGCTGCGGAACGTCTGGGCGGCCGACCACACCCACACGCTCGCCGACGGCCGCGTGGTGCTGGCGCTCGATCTGTACGAGCATGCCTACCACCTCGACTTCGGTGCCAAGGCCGCCGCCTACGTCGACGCCTTCATGGGCAACATCGCCTGGGAGCGCGTCGAGGGACGCTACCACCGCGCCGTGGAGGGACTTCGCCCGGCGTTGCCGTCCGCCACCAAGGTTCCGTCGATGAGCGTTGGTGAAGCCCGGCGAGCCATCGAGGGTGGTGAGATCCTCGTGCTGGATGTCTGCTGGGACGAGGACTTGGCGCGTTCCCCGGACATGCTCCCGATGGCGGTTCATCACGACGCCCGCCGCATCGCGGAGTGGGCCGATGGTGTGCCCAAGGATCGCGAGGTGCTGGTCTACTGCGTGTACGGTTTCCAGGTGAGCCAGGATGCGGTCGCCGAACTCCGGCGCCGTGGTGTGCCTGCCCGCACCCTCGCCGGGGGCATCGCGGCTTGGCGCGCCATGGGGGCGCCGAAGATGCCCAAGTCCTGACCTCTCGCACAAGGATGACCGCCATGACGCGGGTCCTGCCCGAACGCCCGAGGATCGACCGCATCGCCTGCCCCTGGCCGTGGCCGATGAAACCGGCGCCACGCCCCGCTGCCGGGTCCGGCAAAGCCGTAGGCGGCGAGGCGTGGACACCCAGGGAGCCGCGCAGTGGGCGGGTCTCGCGGTCGCTCTGGCGATCGGCGCCGCGCTCGTCGGTCCCGGAGCTGCCGTCGGTTCCGGAGCCGCCTTGGCGTCGGAGCCGGCCTGCGGCCCGGCCTCCCGGACTGACAGCGGACAACACCTTGAGGGTCGGATTCACTTCGTTCGCCTCCACATGAGCAGCCCCGCGTCCATGCTCAGCGACGGCGTATCAAGCGGAAGATGCGGTTATCCCGGTTCGACCCCACTTCCGGAGAGGCCGAACGAATGAGCCTTCCCCCGAGTATGCGCCGTCACCTTGTATCGCTGCCCCTCTTTTCCCGAAGCCGTCCCCAGTAGGTCAGACGCTTTTTGATTTCCCGCTCGAAGCCGCGCTCATTGGGTTGGTAGAATTCCGGTCGGCCGGCTTTCAAGAGTTCCGGTGGGAAGAACTCTTGTCCGGAAAAGGCTTCCGGCCAATCATGGTCATACCTGTAACCCTCCTTGAACCCCATTTCTTTCATCATTTTAGTTGGAGCATTGATCAGATGCTTTGGCGGGGCCAGCGATCCCGACGACGACGCGAGTTCAAGCGCCGCGTTGAAGGCAAGGTAAGCCGCGTTCGATTTGGGTGCCGTAGCGACATAGGCAACGGCCTGTCCCATGAACAAGCGTCCCTCGGGCCACCCAATGCGCTCGAAAGCGTCCCAGGCCGCCATCACCTGTGGCAGTGCCTGAGGATCGGCCATGCCGACGTCCTCCGACGCACAGCAGGCCAACCGGCGGAAAATCGTGCCGGGGTCTTCACCACCAGCCATCATCCGCGCCGCGTAGTACATGGCCGCGTCAACGTCTGATCCTCGCAACGCCTTGTGGAAGCAACTGAGGAGGCCGTAATGAGCGTCTTGCGCCTTGTCATAGAGAGGGGCACGCTTCTGTAGCGTTGCGCCGATGGCAGCGACGTCCAATGGCGTTTGCGGTCGAAGATCGTAGATTTGCTCAACCAAATTTATCAGATAGCGGCCATCGCCGTCGGCCATCAGACGGAGGGCCGCTCTAGCCTCGTCGGTGACGGGAAGTGTTCGACCGACTTCGGCCTCGGAGCGCCGAATCAGTTGCTCGAGAGCTTCGTCGTCGAATCGGTTCAGCACAAGGACCGTTGTCCGAGACAGCAAAGCCCCAACCAACGACATGCTTGGATTTTCCGTGGTTGCACCCACAAGGGTCACGGTTCCGTCTTCCACATAAGGAAGGAGTGCGTCCTGTTGAGCCCTGTTCCAGCGATGGATCTCATCCACGAACAAAAGCGTCAACGCACCGGCACTGTGGCGTTCCTTTGCCTGTGCCAAGACTTTCCGCAATTCAGGAATACCGACCATCACCGCGGAAAGGGTCTCATAATGGACACGGACGGCTTCTGCCAACAGGCGGGCGATGGTTGTCTTGCCGACGCCCGGCGGCCCCCAAAGGATCATTGAGGATAGGCGCTTGGCCGCAACCATCCTGCCGATAGCTCCCTCCGGCCCAAGCAGGTGATCCTGGCCGATGACTTCCGAAAGGCGCTTGGGGCGCAACCGCTCCGCAAGCGGCTTGGGGGCTATGGCATCAAGGAGAGACGAGTTCATCAGTGTGTGCTCATCTGTGCATCGATTCGAGTGGCCAGGATCGGGTGATGGATCCACGTCCTATTGGTTGTAAGCTCCAACCCTCGAGCCTTCGACAACGGCTCAATTATGCAACTGCAAACAGTCGGGATTCTTCAATCCCACAAAGCCGACCAGCGTGACGGCGCCGTCCTCCACATAGGGCAGGAAGCCGTCCCGCTGGGAGCGGTTGAAGCGGTGGATCTCGTCGATGAACAGAAGCGCGCCCTGCCCGGCCGCGCCCCGCGCTCTGGCCGCGTCGAAGACCTTGCGCAGGTCGGCCATGCCGGAGAAGACCGCCGACAGCGGTTCGAAATGCAGGTCGATGGACAGGGCCAGCAGCCGCGCGATGGTCGTCATGCCGCTGCCGGGCGCCTCCACAGGATCATGGACGCCAGCCGGCGCGCGGCGACCATGCGGCTCAGCGGTCCGTCGGGCTTCAGCGGATGCTCCGGCCCCACGACCTCGCCCAGGCGGCGCGGGCGCAGCCGGTCGGCCAGCGGGCGGGGAGCGCCCACCTCGAACAGGCCGCCGGTGCCTCCGGAGCAGCCGCGCTTGCTCATCGTCGATCCACCGACCGTACCGGACCCGTCACTGGTTGGTGGGCGCGCCGCAGCGCTGGTAGCACATGCGCAGCGAATGCTGGCAGTTGTCGGTCGGCGAGAAGATGCCGCCGCGGTCCGGGCGGTCGAGCCCGCTCTGCGTGCGCGCGGCCACCGAGTCCATGCAGGAGTTGTTGCTGCGCTCGCACTGGGCGCGGCAGGAGTCGTCGCTGCCGACTCCGCCGTCGAGACGGAGCGATGGGTCCTCGACCCCACGGGCCGGGCGCGGAGTGGCCGGTGCCCCCGTGGTTGTCGTGGTGGAGGCCGCCGGAGCACCGCCCACGGCGGCGCCGGATGAACGCCCCGGCGCGTCCGCGCAGGCGGCGAGCGCAACCAGAGCGAGGGCCAGCACCGGCCCCAGAATGAGTTTCGGACGGAACATCTCGGCTTTGACTCCCATTGTTCTTGCGTGACCCCGGACGTTGGCGGATGGTCCCCCGCATGGACCATGCCGCGGGCTCGGCGCCCACTATGCCGGGAACGCAAGCGATAAGGGAATGCCTCAAATGAGTCCCAACACCCCCGGCCCGTCTCCGCGCCGCCGGACATCGACCACCATCTTTGTGGCGTTGCTGATTGGCGGCCTGCTGCTGCTCGTCGTGCGCATGCTCGCCATGCCGACCGTCAGCGCCGGAGAGATCGTCCTGCCCCTGCTGGCCGGCATCGCCATGGCGCTGGCCATCGGCGTGATGGTCATGCGCGACCGCCGCGAGCGCAACGCCCTGCCCCCGTCGGAGCGCAACCGCCAGGACCGCGGGATGCCGGATTGATCTTGGCCGGATGAATGCGGGTGACGCGCGGGGCAAGCCCCGCGCCGCTCACACGAATTTGAAGCTGAGCAGTCCGCCGATGATGATGACCAGCAGAACGGTCGTCACCAGCATCAGCCGCTTCTCGATGATGTCGCGCACCTGCGGCCCGTAGAAGTGCAGCAGGATCGCGATCATGTAGAATCGCGAGAAGCGCGCGACGATCGAGCACAGGATGAACACCGTCAGGTCGAGGTGCGCGAATCCTGCGGTGATCGTCAGCAATTTGTAGGGTATGGGCGTGATGCCCTTGAGAATCAGGAACCAGGGGCCGAACTCGGCGAACATGTCCTGGAAGCGCTGGAAGGAATCCTGCGCGTTGTAGAAGTCGATGATGAGCCGTCCGACGCTCTCGAACAGGTAGAACCCGACCGCGTAGCCGAACAGCCCGCCGATCAGCGAGGCCAAGGCGCAGATGTTGGTGTAGCGCCAGAGCTTCTTGGGCTCCGCCAGACACATCGGCACCAGCATGATGTCGGGCGGCAGGGGAAAGAAGGAGCTTTCCGCGAAGGAGACGGCGGACATCCACCAGACGGCGTCCTTGCGGGCGGAGAGCCTCAGAATCCGGTTGTAGAGAGGTTTCAGCATACCGCGCGCGCGGCGCCCTCCCGAAGTGACGGAGCCCGAAAACCGGAAACCCTCCCTCCGGGGGTGAACCCGAAGGGAGGGCCGGTCGGTCACCTATATCGTCGTTCGCAACCCGATGGGCAACGGCGACGACAAGATTTCACGAAAGCTCAACCGAAGGCTCAGCCCTCGGCCTCGACCTCGTCCTTGATCTCCACCGGGCCCGAATCCTGGCCCTTGGCGGCGACGTCGCGGTCGACCAGTTCGATCACGCCCATGGCGGCGGCATCGCCGTAGCGGAAGCCGGCCTTCAGGACGCGGCTGTAGCCGCCCTGGCGGTCCTTGTAGCGGTCGGCCAGAACGGTGAACAGCTTGGTCACCATCGCGTCATCGCGCAGCTGCGCGAAGGCGAGACGGCGGTTGGCGAGGCCACCCTTCTTGCCCAGCGTGATCAGACGCTCGACGATCGGGCGCAGATCCTTGGCCTTCGGCAGGGTGGTCTTGATCTGCTCGTGCTTGATCAGGGCGTTCGCCATGTTCGAGAACATGGCCTTGCGGTGGCTGGTGGTCTTGCTGAACTTACGTCCGGAAACGCCGTGACGCATGACGGTCCTCCTTCATGGCGTGGCCCCCCTCGGGGAGCCGATGGTGAACCCGACCGCCCAGTCGTTGGAGCTGGTACGGCGCGGGGCGGGCCGGTTGGTGGCCCTGGGAACATTCGCCCCCACCCCGGCCCTTCCCTCGCCGAAGGCGGGGGAGGATCAGGGAGGGGGCGATGGATCGTGCGAGACTTAGTACGGCTCTTCCAGACGCTTGGCCAGCTCTTCGATGTTCTCGGGCGGCCAGTTCGGAATTTCCATACCGAGGTGCAGACCCATCTGGGCCAGCACTTCCTTGATCTCGTTCAGCGACTTGCGGCCGAAGTTCGGCGTGCGGAGCATCTCCGCCTCCGTCTTCTGCACCAGATCGCCGATGTAGACGATGTTGTCGTTCTTGAGGCAGTTGGCCGAACGGACCGACAGTTCCAGCTCATCCACCTTGCGGAGCAGGTTCTTGTTGAACGGAACCTCCTCGTGCTTCTCCTCGGCGACCGCGTGGGTCGGCTCCTCGAAGTTGATGAACAGCTGCAGCTGGTCCTGGAGGATACGGGCGGCCAGGGCCACCGCGTCGTCCGGCTTCACGGCGCCGTTGGTCTCGACGACCATCGACAGGCGGTCATAGTCGGTGACCTGCCCGACGCGGGCGTTGTCGACCTTGTAGGAGATCTTGCGGACCGGCGAGAACAGCGCGTCGACCGGGATCAGGCCGATCGGGGCGTCTTCCGGACGGTTCTGGCTGGCCGGGACGTAGCCCTTGCCGGTCTCGACCGTCAGTTCCATGTTCAGGCGGGCGCCGTTGTCCAGCGTGCAGATCACGAGGTCCGGGTCCATCACCTGGATGTCCGCGCCGGTCTCGATCATGCCGGCCTTCACCTCGCCGGGGCCTTCGGCGCGCAGGCGCATGCGCTTCGGGCCGTCACCGCCCATGCGCAGACCCATCGACTTGATGTTGAGGACGATGTCGGTCACGTCCTCGCGCACGCCGGGGATCGACGAGAACTCGTGCAGCACGCCGTCGATGTGGATCGCCGTGACGGCCGCACCCTGCAGCGAGGAGAGCAGCACGCGGCGCAGCGCGTTGCCGAGCGTCAGACCGAAGCCACGCTCCAGCGGCTCGGCCACGACGGTCGCCACGCGGTCGGCGTCGTCACCGGGCTGGATGTCCAGCTTGTTCGGCTTGATCAGTTCCTGCCAGTTCTTCTGAAGAGCCACGGTATTACCTCATGCCATCGGAGTGGACACACGTCCGCGGGGACCGGCCGTTCCCATCCGATGGCGCCGCGATGGCTGCGGCGCCTGTCCCGGAACGGCGGATCCCCGCGGGTGCGGAGTAGCGATGCTTCTTAGACGCGACGCTTCTTCGGCGGACGGACGCCGTTGTGCGGAATCGGCGTGACGTCGCGGATCGAGGTGATCTGGAAGCCGATCGACTGCAGAGCGCGCAGCGCCGACTCACGGCCCGAACCCGGACCCTTCACCTCGACCTCGAGGGTCTTCATGCCGTGCTCCTGGGCCTTGCGGCCCGCGTCCTCGGCGGCGACCTGGGCGGCGTAGGGGGTCGACTTGCGCGAACCCTTGAAGCCCATCGTGCCCGACGACGACCAGGCGATGGTGTTGCCCTGCGCGTCGGTGATGGTGATCATCGTGTTGTTGAAGGAGGCGTTCACGTGAGCGACGCCGGCGGTGATGTTCTTGCGCTCGCGACGACGAAGACGCTGCGAAGCGGCTGAGGGCTTGGCCATGGTCCGTGCGTCCTCTTACTTCTTCTTGCCGGCGATCGGCTTGGCCGGACCCTTGCGGGTGCGGGCGTTCGTGTGGGTGCGCTGGCCGCGGACCGGCAGGCCCTTGCGGTGACGCAGGCCACGGTAGCAGGCCATGTCCATCAGACGCTTGATGTTCATCGCGACCGAACGGCGCAGGTCGCCCTCGACGCGGTAGTCGGCGTCGATGGTCTCGCGGATCTTGAGGATCTCGTCGTCCGTGAGCTGGTTCACACGGCGCTCCGCCGGGATCTCCAGCTTCGTGCAGATTTCCTTGGCCTTGAAGGGGCCGATGCCATGAATGTAGGTCAACGCGATCTCCACGCGCTTCTGCGCGGGGATGTTGACGCCAGCGATACGCGCCACGCCTGCTCTCCTCGATATCTCAACGGCAGCCCTCATGGGCCGCCTACACACCGATTGATCCCCGATCCGGACGCCGAGGCCCGAAAGCCAAACGGCAAAACGCGGATACGGGACGCACAATGTCTCCCGCCGGGCCGGTTGGGCCGCGGGAGGGTGCGACTATAGAAAAAGCCGGAAATCTGTCAAGGCCGTTCTGCGGCGTTACCGTGCTTTTCCCGGCGCCCGACCATTGTGGGGAGGCGGACCGCGGTTGACAAGCCGGATGGCAGAACTTGAGATGAACCCGCTCGCCCCGAACGGCACACCTCAGAAGGCAGACCCATGACCCGCAAAGGCATCCCCTTCCGGCGCTTCCGCCTGACCAAGATCGTCGCCACGCTGGGGCCGGCCACCGCGACGCCGGAAATGATCCGCGCGCTGTTCGAGGCGGGCGTGGACGTCTTCCGCCTGAACTTCAGCCACGGCACGCACGAGGACCACGGCCAGCGCCTCGCCACGCTGCGCGCCTTGGAGACGGAACTCGACCATCCCATTGCGGTGATGGCCGACCTTCAGGGGCCGAAGCTCCGGCTGGGCACCTTCGCCGACGGCCCCCTCACCGTCGAGCCGGGCCACCGCATCCGCCTCGACCTCTCCACCGAGCCGGGCGACGCGACCCGGGTCGGCCTGCCCCACCCGGAAATTTTCGCGGCTCTGGAGCCGGAGGCGGAGCTGCTGGTGGACGACGGCAAGGTCCGCCTGCGCGTCGTCGATTGCAGTCCCGACCACGCCGATTGCGTCGTGCTGTCCGGCAGCCGCCTGTCCGACCGCAAGGGCGTGAACGTTCCGGGCGTCGTCCTGCCGCTGTCGCCGCTGACCCCGAAGGATCACGAGGATCTGGCCTTCGCGCTCGACCAGGGGGTGGACTGGGTGGCGCTGTCCTTCGTGCAGCGCCCCGAGGACGTGGCCGACGCGCGCAAGCTGATCGCCGGGCGCGCCGCCCTGCTGTCGAAGATGGAGAAGCCGCAGGCCATCCAGCATCTGGAGCGCATCGTCGAGCTGTCGGACGGTGTGATGGTCGCCCGCGGCGACCTCGGCGTGGAGATGCCGGCGGAGGACGTGCCGAGCATCCAGAAACGGATCATCCGCGAATCGCGCAAGGCCGGAAAGCCGGTGATCGTCGCCACCCAGATGCTGGAATCGATGATCGGCGCCCCCGCCCCCACCCGCGCCGAGGCGTCGGACGTGGCGACCGCGGTCTATGACGGGGCGGACGCGGTGATGCTGTCGGCGGAAACCGCGGCGGGCACCTACCCCATCGAGGCGGTGTCGATGATGGACCGCATCGCCCGCCGGGTCGAGCAGGACCCGCTCTACCGCACCATCACCGACGCCCAGCATCCCGACCCGCAGCAGACCTCGACGGACGCCGTCACCGCGGCGGCGCGGCAGGTCGCCCACACCATCCAGGCCGCGGCCATCGTCACCTACACCACCAGCGGCTCCACCACGCTCCGCGCCGCCCGCGAGCGGCCGGAGGTGCCGATCATGTGCCTGACCTCCAGCCTGGAAACGGCGCGGCGGCTCCAGCTCGCCTACGGGGTGCACAGCGTGCATTCCGCCGACGTGGCCGACTTCAACGAGATGGTCCAGAAGGCCGCCCGCTGCGCCTACGAGGATGGGCTGGCGGTGGAGGGGCAGCGGCTGGTCATCACCGCCGGCGTGCCCTTCGGCACTCCCGGCAACACCAACATCCTGCGCATCGCCTGGGTGGACGCTCAGTGAGGCTCCGCTGCGCCGTCATGCCGGCGCACGCTCCATCGGCGCGACGCGGGGAAAGCGCAGGGTGAACGCCGTGCCGCGGCCCGGCGCGCTGTCGAGCGCGATGCGGCCCCTCAGCTTGCGGGTGGCGATGTTGTAGACGATGTTCAGCCCCAGCCCGCTGCCCCCCGCGCTGCGGCTGGTGGTGAAGAAGGGCTCGAACACCTTGCCGTGCAGGTCTGGCGGAATGCCCCGCCCGTCGTCGGCGTAGACCAGTTCCACCTCGTCGGCGCCCACCGCGCGCACGGCGACGCGCAGCGTTCCGTGCTGCCCGGGCGCGTAACCGTGGATGATCGAGTTCATGACGAGGTTGGTCAGCACTTGGCTGAGCGCACCCGGATAGCCGTCGATCAGCAGGTCCGCCGGGCAATCCACCTCCACGCCGTGGGCTGCCCGCTTGATGCGGACGCCCAGGCTGCGCAGGACCTCGTCGATGTAATCGCGCAGATCGAAGACGCGGCGCTCCTCGCTCGCCTGATCGACGGCGATCTGCTTGAAGCTCTGGATGAGCTGGGCGGCACGGTCGATGTTCAGCAACATCAGGTGCGCCGCCTCCCCCGCCATCTCGAGGAAGTCGGCGAAATCGGGCCGGCGCAGCGTTCCCGCCTCGAAATCCCGCCGGATGAGGCGTGTCCGCTCCGCCACCAGCGAGGCGCCGGTCAGGGCGATGCCGATGGGGGTGTTGATCTCGTGCGCCACCCCTGCCACCAGGGACCCCAGCGCCGCCATCTTCTCCGACTGGATCAGGTGGGCCTGAGCCTCCTTCAGATCGCGCAGGGCGCGCTCGGCCTCATCCCGCGCGGCGTGGGCACGCTCCTCGGCGCGGACCCGTTCCGACACGTCGGTGTGCGAGCCGACGAGGCGGAACAGCTCGCCGTCCGGACCGAGCACGCGGATGGCACGGGTCAGCATATGGACCACGGCCCCGCTCTTGTGGCGGAAGCGCTGGATGAACTGGCACTCGTTCGTCACCCCGTTCACGAGGTCGCGGGCCATCTGCACCGACACGTCGCGGTCCTCGGGCAGGATCAACTCGGTCCAGCGGGCGACGGAATTGTCCATCTCGTCCTCGCCATAGCCCAGCATCCCCCACCAATAGGGCGACAGCCACAGCTCCCCCGTGCGCAGATCCCATTGCGAGATTCCCTCCCGCGCGGCGCGGATGGCCAGTTCGAACAGCTCCCGGCTGGCGATGATCTCCCGCTCGGCGTTTCGCCGCTCGGTCACGTCGGTGTAGGTGACGACGAAGCCGCCGTCCGGCAGAGGCCGGGTCAGGCATTCCACGACCTGGCCATCGGAGCGGGTGCACTCCCACGACCGTTCCGCCGCAGCGGGCCGGGCTGGGATCGGCTCCCCAAGGGCCGCGGAAGGGCCGATGTCCAGCGGGAAGGCGGACAGGGTGTCGGAACACACGCTCCCCGGCCCGAAGGCCAGCCCCTCCCCGACCCGCCCGGCGATGGCGGCGTAGGGCGTGTGGTAGCGCAGGAACTCCGGCTCCACCCCCAGAAGCTCCGCGGCGCGCCCATTCCAGGCGACGAGGCGGAGCCCCCGGTCGAAGGCCATGACGCCCTGAACAAGTCCGTTCAGGACCGCCCGGCTCTGGTCCCATTGGGCTTCGAGCGCCTGTTCGGTGCGCTTGCGGGCGGAGATGTCGCTGATGCAGGCGAGCATGGCGTCCTCGCCCCGGAAACGAAACTGCCGGGCGGAGACCATCGCCCAGAGATCGCTGCCGTCGGGCCGGCACAGGCGGGTCTCGAAGCCGTCCACGCCGCCCGCCCCATCGCGCAGGGCGGCGAGCAGCCGCTCCCGCTCCGCCGGATCGGTGTAGTAGGCCTTGGCGAAGCTGCGCCCCACCACATCGTCGAGCGGCACCCCGAACAGCAGGCCGGCTGGCTGGTTGACCGCCACCACCAGACCGTCGGACAGCCGCGTCACCACCATGGGAACGGCGATGGCTTGCGTGATCGCCCGCTCCGCCTCGCTCGCTCGCTCGCCCAGAAGATCCTCCAGGCCGATGAATCCGGTCTCCTCCGGCGGGACCGGCAGAGCGCCGCCTTCGCCGGTGAGCGTCAGCACCAGCTCGCCGTTCTCGCCTTCCGCCGGGATCAGCGTCGGACGCCCGCCATCCGCCGCGGCCGGGAGCGTCACCGGCAGCCCGGCGCGCAGCCGCTCCGCCGCCCGGGCACCGGCCTCACGCAACGGACCCGCCGCCAGAAGGGAATCGAGGCTGTCCCCCGGAGAACCGCCCAGCGACGCCAGGAATGCGGCGTTGGCCCAGATCAGGCGCCCGTCGGCATCGAAGCGGGCAAGGCCGGCAGCGGCCATCCGCGAACACTCCCTATTCATTCCTCGGCGGCGCCCGCTGGACGAGACTTGCTGGACGAGACTTGCTGGACGAGACTTGGCCGGGCGCCCTCAGGCCCGTATGCCCTGAGTTCATCCGCTGCGAATTCATACAAAATGAATCTACACCAGTTTATCGCAGCTGCACCATGGCGCCTCCCGCATTCCTGTATGCACACCCATGTTCTAGCCTCCGCCATCCCCTGGCCCGGAAGGACCGACCGCCGTATGTCCGAGTTTGCCGCCTATGGCGGGCTGTTCCTGACCGCGTTCCTCGCCGCGACCATCTTCCCGGCCCAATCGGAAATCCTGCTGGTCGGCATGCACGCCACCGGCAACTACGACCATCTGGCGCTTCTGCTGTTCGCCACCGTGGGCAATGTGCTGGGATCGGTGGTCAACTGGGCGCTCGGGCGCTACCTGATGCACTTCCAGGACCGCCGCTGGTTCCCGGTTCCGGCCGCCATGGTGGCGCGGGCCACCGGCTGGTATCAGCGCTTCGGGGTCTGGTCGCTGCTGCTGGCCTGGATGCCCTTCATCGGCGACCCGCTGACGCTGGTGGCCGGCATCCTGCGGGTGGACCTCCGGCTGTTCCTAATTCTGGTCACGGCGGGCAAGGCCGCCCGCTACGCGGTGCTGGTCCTGGCCGTGTGAGCGTCCTACATTCACCTCATGGATGAGCAGACCGCCCTTCCGGAGGACGCCCCCGTCTGCGCCTCCCCCCTGCGGCGCCGGCTGTGGCTGGCGCTGGGCTACGCCGCGGTTGGGCTGGGCATCGCGGGAACGGTGCTGCCGCTCCTGCCGACCACGCCGTTCCTGCTGCTGGCCGCCGGGGCCTTCGCCAAGAGCAGCCCGGCCCTGCGCGACCGGCTGTACCGCGACCCGCGTTTCGGCCCGCTGCTGAGCGGCTGGCAGGCCGAAGGGGCGATCCCCCGCAAGGCGAAGGCGGCGGCGCTGGTCGGGATGAGCGTGAGCTGGGCGATCGTGGCGCTGACCGCCAGCCGCCCACTGGTTCCCATCCTGGCCGGCACCTGCATGGCGGCGGTGGCCGTCTACATCGTCACCCGCCCCTCCCCATCCACCCCGGCGCCGGAGGGCGCGGCGTCCGACGGCGCGACGGCGGTGGAGGATGGCGGAAACGTTTCCGCATTGCGAAACGAAGCTTGAGCCGATCCGCCGATGGACGTATTACAGCCCGTAATCCCGGCCGGTCACCAGCGCCGCTGAAAAATCCTTACAATCTCCAGGGATTTTTCAAATCCGTTCTCGTCTTGATCCCGATCAAGAGGCGCTCGGGTCCTGTCCGCTATTGTCCGGTCTTGCGTCCCTATCCGGAGCCCAGGCAGACGATATGCCAGACGGAAGCGCTGTCACGCCGGCGAAAATCCAGTTCTTCGAAAGCCAGAAGAAGATCCATCCGAAGGCCGTCTCCGGGCGCTACCGGCGCTGGAAGACCATCCTGACCTGGGTGCTTCTGGCGGTCTTCTTCATCGCACCCTGGATTCGCTGGGAACGCGGCCCCGACGCGCCGGCCCAGGCGGTGCTGCTCGACCTGACGACGCCGCGCTTCTTCATCTTCTGGATCGAGATCTGGCCGCAGGAGATCTACTACCTCACCGGCGTGCTGATCGTGGCGGCGCTGGGGCTGTTCCTGGCGACGGCATTGGCCGGGCGCGTGTGGTGCGGCTTCACCTGCCCGCAGACGGTGTGGACCGACCTGTTCGTCTGGATCGAACGCGCCTTCGAGGGCGACCGGGCGGAGCGCATCCGCCTGGACAAGGCCCCCTGGACCGCGAGGAAGGTCCTGCGCAAGACCGGCAAGCACGCCGGCTGGCTGGCCCTTTCGGTGGTCACCGGCTTCGGCTTCGTCGCCTTCTTCACCGACGCGCCGCGGCTGGCCGTCGATCTCCTGACCTTCAACGCGTCCTACGAGGCGGCGGGCTTCTTCGCTCTGTTCGCGGGCATGACCTACGTCATGGCCGGCTGGACGCGCGAGCAGATGTGCTACTACATGTGCCCCTGGCCGCGCATCCAGACCGCGATGCTGGACGAGCACAGCCTCGTCGTCACCTACGACACGCTGCGCGGCGACACCCGCGGCCCGAAGCGCAAGTCGCAGAGCTGGGACGAGCGCCGGACCAAGGGCTTCGGCGACTGCATCGACTGCGGCCAGTGCGTGCAGGTCTGCCCGGTCGGCGTCGACATCCGCACCGGCGAGCAGGCGGACTGCATCAATTGCGGCCTGTGCGCCGACGCCTGCGACAACATCATGGTGTCGCAGGACCTGCCGAAGGGCCTGATCCGCTTCGACAGCCTGGCCGCCCAGGACACCCGCGCCCAGGGCAAGACCTACCAGTGGCGGCTGATCCGCCCGCGCACCATCGTCTACGGCCTGCTGATGCTGGTGATCACCGGCGCCATGGCCTGGAGCTACGCCCTGCGCCCGCGGCTGGACATCGCCGTGCAGCGCGACCGCGCGCCGCTGTTCGTCACCCTGCAGGACGGCACCATCCGCAACGCCTACACCTTCAAGGTCTCCAACAAGACCCGGCAGGACCGCTCCTACACGCTGGCCGCCGGCGGCATCGCGGGCGCCGAGGTGAAGGTCGTGGGCGAGAGCGACGCGGACAGCGGCAGCGCGGTCAGCCACATCTCCGCCTCCCCGGACAGCGTGGCGACCTACCGCGTCTACGTCACGGCGCCGCGGGAGTCCGTGCCGGACGCCTCCACCCCGGTCACCTTCCAGCTGACCGACACCAACAACGGCGACCGGGACAGCTACAAGAGCGTGTTCCTGGCGCCGGGCAGCAAGTAAACCTGCCGGATACCCCATAAGGACCGCCGCCCATGACCTCCGCAAAGCCCGCCCGCATCGGCATCGTCACCGTGTCCGACCGGGCCAGCCAGGGCATCTACGAGGACAAGGGCGGCCCGGCCATCCGGGAGGAGCTGACGCGCATCGTCGCCTCCCCCTGGGAGCCGGTGGCCCGCGTCATCCCCGACGACCGCGAGGGCATCGCCGCCACCCTGATCGAACTGGCTGACCGGGAGCGTTGCGACCTGATCGTCACCACCGGCGGCACCGGCCCCGCCCCGCGCGACGTGACTCCGGAGGCGACGGAGCAGGTCTGCGAGAAGATGATGCCCGGCTTCGGCGAGCTGATGCGGACGGTCAGCCTGACCGTGGTGCCGACCGCCATCCTGTCGCGCCAGACCGCGGGAATCCGCGGCGGCAGCCTGATCCTGAACCTTCCGGGCAAGCCGTCGGCCATTCACGACTGCCTGATGGCGGTCTTCCCGGCAATTCCGTACTGCCTCGATCTGATCGGCGCGGCGCGCATTGACACTGACCCATTGGTCTGCAAGGCGTTCCGCCCGAAGTCCTGAGCTTTTGCCTATACCCTTTTTGCGCGTGCGGAGAGGGATACCATCCGCATGGCCATGTTGCCTTGCGGGAACCCGTGCTCACCTTTTTCGTTCGAGGGGAGCGGGGTCCCCGATCAAGGTGAGCCAGCCATGCTGTTCGATTTCGAGCCTTCGGGCATCAACGACACCTATCTGCGCCTGACCCGGCGCGGTGTTTCCTGCATCGTCGCTCCGGCCGGGGCGTGGAACGGGTTGCTTCGGGTCAACTACATCGTCGCCGGGTCGCCCGGCGGCGCCGATCCGCACATGATCTACCGCTGCCTGGACATCGGGTGGGACGATGGGCGCTTCTGCTGGAAGGGCCGCGCCGCACCGGTCATGACCACCTCGGCCATGGTGGACATCCTGCTGGAACGCGGGCTCGTCACCAACGGCGAGGCCGAGCGCCTGCTCTTCGGCATCAACAGCCCGGCGTCGGGCGGTTCGTCGGACGATACGCTGATCGCCCGCGCCATGCTTCTGGGCTGCACCTTCTCGCCCATCTATGAAGACGCTCCGTTGAGCGGCGGCCCGCCGCGCGTGGCCGGTTTCGCCCTGCGCACCCTGGCCGATCCCGGTGCCTTCGTTCTGACCGCCCGCGACGGGCTTCCCGTGCTGGACGCGCCCGCCCGCGACGCGCTGAAGCGCCTGATGACCGAGAACGGCATCACGATCTGACGGCGGATTTTCTCCGACGCGACGCATTCTGTTTGACGGCTTGTTTGACGGCCTGTTTGACGGCGGTCAAAGAAGGGTGACCGCCCCCGGCGCAGTGTGACGGCATGATCGATGCCTCAAACGCGCGGGGAACGCCATGACCAGTTCCGTTGCCGACCAGCCGGACCGCCCTCCGGTCCCCCTGATCTTCGCCTATGGGTTCCGGCCCTTCTTCCTGCTGTCCGGCCTTGCCGCACCCGTTCTGCTGGCGGCCTGGATCGCCGTGCTGGCGACCGGGTCCTGGCCGGACGGCGCCGTCCCGGCGGCCTCCTGGCACGCGCACGAGATGCTGTTCGCCTTCGTGGTCGCCGCCGTGGCCGGCTTCCTGCTGACCGCGGTGCCGAGCTGGACGGGCACCAAGGCCCTGTCCGGCCTGCCGCTGGCCGGCCTAACCGGGCTGTGGCTTGCCGGCCGGGTGGCGCTGCTGCCCTTCGTCGGCGTGCCGCTGCCGGTTGCGGCCATCCTCGACCTCGCCTTCCTGCCGGCGCTTGGCATCGCGCTGGCCGGGCCGCTGGTGGCGGCGGGCAAGATCCGCAACACCGCCTTCCTCGCCCTGCTGGGCCTGCTGACCGCCGCCAACCTGCTGTTCCATCTGGACTGGCTGGGCGTGCTGTCCGGCGGCACCGCGCTGGGAGAGACGCTGGCCATCGGCGTCGTTCTGATGATGGTCGCGGTGATCGGTGGGCGCATCGTCCCGGCCTTCACCCGCAACGCCCTGCGGCTGCGCGGGCTGGACGGCACCGTCGTCTCCCGCCCCTGGGTGGAGAAGGTGACTCTCGCCGCGACCCTGCTGATGATCCCCGCCGACCTCGCTCTGCCGGGCGCCGCCATCGCCGGCCTGTTGGCGCTCGCCGCGGCGCTGGCCCACGCCCTGCGGCTGGCCGGTTGGCAGCCGGCGAAGACGCTCGACCAGCCGATCCTGTGGGTGCTGCATCTCGGCTACGCCTGGGTGCCGGCGGCGCTGGCGCTGAAGGCCGCGCATCTGCTGGGGGCGGGCGTGGACAGCTCCGCCTGGGTCCATGCGCTGACGGCCGGGGCCTTCGCCACCATGATCCTGGCGGTGATGACGCGGGCCTCGCTCGGCCACACCGGGCGGATGCTGGTGGTGACCCGCCCGACCGTGGCCGCCTACATCCTGCTGACCGCAGCCGCGCTGCTGCGGGTGCTGGCGCCCGAGCTGCCGGGCGGCCTCTACTGGCCCGCCCTGGAGGGTGCCGGTGCCGCCTGGATCGCGGCCTTCGCCTGCTACCTGTATGTCTACGCGCCCATCCTGCTCGCCCCGCGGGCCGACGGCCGCCCCGGCTGAGATCGACCGGGCTGAAAGAGGCCCATGGCGCGCGGGCTGCGTCTCCCGATGAGGCTGGCGGCGAAGCGGCGCTGGAGGTCTTCCGGATCACGGAAGATCTCCGCGCAGCCGGCTTTGCGCAAGTCCTGCTCCGCGAAGCCGCCGCACAGCACGCCCACCACGGTCAGTCCGGCCCGGCCCGCGGCTTTGGCGTCCCAGGGGCTGTCGCCGACCACCACCGCCTCGTCCGCCGGCAAGCCCAGCCTCTCCAACGCCGCCTCGAAGATGTCCGGGTGGGGTTTCGACCGCTCCGCGTCGTCGGATGAGGTTTCCACATCCACCAAGTCCTCGATCTCCGCCGCGCGCTTGTAACGCTCCAGCTCGTCCCCCTTGGCAGAGGAAGCGAGCGCGATGCGCAGCCCCTCGGCGTGAAGGTGCTGGAACAGGCCGCGCACCCGGCGGAAGCCGCGGACCTTCGGCATGTACTTGCGGGCGAACAGCTCATGTCGGAAATGGTCCAGCTCGTCCTCCACGCGAGCCAAGTCCTTCTCCGGCACGAAGACCGGCATCAGCTGGTCGCCGCCCTTGCCGATCTGGGAGCGCACCGCGTCGAACTCCGCGTGGTAGCCAAAATGCCGAATCGCCTCCACCCAGGCGTGGGCGTGCAGATCCACCGAGTCGACCAATGTGCCGTCCACGTCGAAAATGACGGCCTTCAGAACGCCGCTCATCGCCGCCTCCTCACCATGCTTCGCGCCGTGTCTTTGGGGGTATTCCTTCTCGAACAGGCGGCGCGGCACGGCGTTCCTTGGCGCGGTGTGCGGTGCGATAGAATTTGTCACATGGACCCGTCATAGCTGTGATCCGTTCACTCTTTACACAGGCTGGGAAGAACGGACATGCCCAAGACGTTGAAGAGCTACGCCGCCCTCATCGGTCGCGCCCGCCACGCCGTGCAGCGCTTCAGCCGCCGTCGCGCCCGCCGCGTGCCGATGGAGCATCTCGACCTCGGCCTGTTCCAGAGCGACATCCGGCTGTAGTGCCCCCTTGCGGACGGCGCATCACCCCAACCGAAGGCCTCCTTTCACACCGCTGATCGCGCTCCGCCATAGGACTCGTCCTCCGTCCTAGGCGGGCAAGCTGAATGTTTCCGCCGGAACCGGCGCGTTATCGTCGCGCGGTCCATCCAGCGGAGCCTCAGCCCCCATGACCGCAAGTTTCGTGTCCGCCAGCTTCGAGGAACAGTATTTCTCCGGCGCCGCCCTTTACGGCGACGACTTCGACGCGGCCCGGATCGCCGGCTGGTACGGGGTCGAGGCGCGGGACCCGGCGGAGGAATTCGCGCGCACGGCGCCCGATCGGCCCGGCTACCGCTACGAATACCACGCGCTGAACCACCGTCACGCTTTCCGCTTCCTGGGCGGACGACGCTTCCGGCAGGCGCTGGCGTTCGGCTGCGCCGCGGGGGACGACGTGGCGCCGATCGCCGGGCAGGTGGACCGCTTCCTGGCCGTGGAGCCCATCGAGCGCTTCTGGAGGACCGACATCGCCGGCACGCCGGCCGAGTACCGCCGCCCCACGCTGGGCGGGCGCATCGACTGCGCGGACGGGGCGAACGACCTGACCGTCTGCCTGCACACGCTGCACCACATCCCCAACGCCGGCGCCCTGCTGGCGGAGTTCGCCCGCGTCACCGCGCCCGGCGGGCTGTTCATCCTGCGCGAGCCGATCAGCACCATGGGCGACTGGCGCCGGCCCCGCCGCGGCCTGACCGCGAACGAGCGCGGCTTCCCCATACAATGGTTGGAGGAGCGCTTCGCCCGGCTGGGCTTCACGGTGCGGCAGCGCCGCTTCTGCTCCTTCCCGCTGACCGAACGGCTGGGGCCGCTGCTCGGCGTCTCCCTGCCCTACGGCAACCCGCTGCTGGTGCGGCTGGACGAAGCGGCCTGCGCGCTGACGCGGTGGAACATCGCCTACCACCGCGACTCGCTGCGCAAGAAATTCGCCCCCGGCGCCGCCTATTACGTGCTGGAGCGCGACGCCGCTAAGACGACGCCAGCGCGTCCGTAAAGGTCGCCGCGTCGACGTTGCCGCCGCTCAGCACCACCGCGACCGTGCGCCCAGCCGCCGGCAGCTTGCCCGTCAGCACGGCGGCCAGCCCGACGGCTCCGCCCGGCTCCACCACCAGCTTCAGCACGGTGAAGGCGTAGGCCATGGCGGCCTTCACCTCCGCGTCGGTGACGGCGAGGCTGCCGGACAGCAGGGTCTTCATCACCGGGAAGGTCAGAGCGCCCGGCGTCGGGGTCAGCAGCGCGTCGCAGATGGAGCGTTGCCCGGCGGCGTTCTCCACCCGCTCTCCCGCGGCCAGCGAGCGCGCCACATCGTCGAAGCCCGCCGGCTCCGCCGCCCACAGTCGGGCGTCGGGAAAGCTGTGGCGCACCGCCGTGGCGACTCCGGACATAAGCCCGCCGCCGCTGCACGGCGCGATCACGTCGTCGGGAACCGCGCCGATGGCCTGCGCCTGCGCCACGATCTCCAGCCCGACCGTGCCCTGCCCGGCCATGATCTGCGGATCGTCGTAAGGTGGCACGGTGGCCGCACCCCGCTCCTCCGCGATGGCCTTGGCGATGCCTTCGCGGCTCTCGGTCCAGCGGTCGTACAGCACCACCTCGGCGCCGTAGCCGCGGGTGTTGGCGATCTTCAGGGCCGGGGCGTCGCTGGGCATGACGATGACCGCGGGCATGCCGAGCAGCGCCGCCGCCGCCGCGACGCCCTGGGCGTGGTTGCCCGACGACCAGGCGACCACCCCGCCCCGGCGCTCCTCCGGCGTCAGTTGGGACAGGCGGTTGAAGGCGCCGCGGAATTTGAAAGAGCCGCTGCGCTGAAGAACCTCCGGCTTCAGCAGCACGCGCCCGCCGACCCGCTCGTTCAGCAGGGCGTTTTCCAACAGCGGCGTGCGCACGGCGAAGCCGTCCAGCCGCGCCGCGGCCTCCACGACGTCGTGATGGCCGATGGCGAAAGAACTCGAAGCGGGCATGGCTCAGCGGCCTCCGGAGACGTTGAGAAGGGCGCCGGTCACGTAGGACGCAGCGTCGGACAGCAGCCACAGCACGGTCTCGGCGACTTCGTCCGCCGTCCCGGCGCGCCCGGCGGGCGGGATCAAAGCGGGGTTGTCGAGCCGGTTGCCGATGCCGGGGATGATCTGGATGTCGGTGTCGATCAGGCCGGGCCGCACGCAGTTCACGCGGATGCCTTCCTTCGCCACCTCGCGGGCGAGGCCGACGGTCAGGCTGTCCACCGCGCCCTTGCTGGCCGCGTAGCCCACATATTCGTTGGGCGAGCCCAGCACGGCGGCGATGGAGCCGATGTTGACGATCCCCCCGCCCTGTCCGCCATGGCGGGTGGACATGCGGCGCACCGCCTCCCGCGCGCACAGGACGGCGCCGGTCACGTTGATGTCCAGCATGCGGCGCAGGTCGCCCGGCGCGGCCTCGTCGAGCCGCCCGTAGGGACCGATGATACCCGCGTTGTTGACCAGCCCGGCGGTGGGGCCGAAGCGGTCCTCCGCCGCGTCGAACAGGGCGCGGATGTCCTCCTCCCGCGCCGCGTCGCCCCGCACCGCCTGAGCCTGCCCCCCGGCGTCGCGGATGGCCGCCACGGTAGCCTCCGCCGCCGCTTCGTTGCCGATGTAGGAGAAGGTGACGGCGTGGCCGCGCTGCGCCGCCATGCGGGCGACCGCCGCACCGATGCCCCGGCCGCCACCGGTGACGACGAGGGATTTCCGTGTCGATGACATGATTTCTCAGCCCTCCTGGGGGTTGCCGGCCAGCCGGTCGAAAATCCGGACGAGCGCGCCGTCGCCTTCCCGCCCAAGCCCCACCGCGGCGGCCATGGTGAAGAGTTGCAGGGCGGAGGCGGCCAGCGGCGTCGGAACGGTCAGCCGCCGCGCGGCGTCCATCACGCCGCCAAGATCCGTCCCGACGATGCCCAGCGGCCGCTGAGACGGGATGTGAAAGGGACCGGCGGCGAGGATCTCGGCCAGCCGCTGCGGATCGACTCCGGCACGGACACCGAAGGCCGTGGCCTCCGCCACCGCGGCGGCGTGGATGCCGGTCAGCATCTGCTCCACCGCCTTCACGGCGGAGCCCTGCCCGTGCTCCGTGCCGACGCGGTGCAGCGTGCCCGACGCGGCGGCGATCAGGTCGGCGGCCCGCGCGAAGGCGTCCTCGGGGCCGGAGGCCATCACCACCATGCGGCCCTCCGCCGCCCTCACCGGGCCGCCGCCGACCGGCGCGTCCAGCATCAGCAGGTCCCGCTCGGCGAGACGGCGCCCGACCACGGCGGCCATGTCCGGCGGCACGCTGGTGGAGAGGACGATCACGCCGCCCTTCGGCAGGGTGCCGGCCACGCCCTCGGCACCGAACAGCACCTCCTCCGCCTCCTCCGCCGTGGCGACCAGGACGATGACCCGGTCCACCCGGCGCCCGACGTCGGCGGGCGATCCTGCGGCCTCGCCGCCATGGGTGACGAGGCTCATGCATTTGGCGGCGTCGAGGTCGCAGCCGACGACCCGGAAGCCGGCGCGCAGCAGCGACAGCGCCACCCCCATGCCCATGGAGCCGAGCCCGACGACGCCCGCGCTGCGGGCCGGTTCCAACGCGTCGCTCATGATCCCCCCTTGCGGGTTTGCCCGCCTCTCCTCATGGCCCTTGGGCAAGGCCGTTGCGTCGGAGTGTCGGGGGCGCGGCGGGGAGCGTCAAGTGCGGATGGGTCAGGCCCTTATCCGCTTCGGCACGCGCAGCAGCACCCACAGCACCAGCAGATGCGCGCCCGACCAAGCCAGCGCCGCCGCGGGCATCAGCAGGTCCGGCGCCGTGCTGGCTGCGGCGACGCGCAACGCGGCGGAAAGCCCGACCAGAGCGATGGCCGCTGTGGCGGGCCGGGAAAAGTTCGGCGACAGCGCCTCCCTCTGCAAGGTCGCGCGCACCATCATGGAGGCGGCCAGCGTGCCCAGTGCGCCCGCCCCGATCACGTGCCAGCCCGCCCCGCCGGTCAGCGGGGCCAGCCGCTCGACCCCAAGGAACAGCCAGCCGAGCCCGAGCCAGCCATAGCCCAGATGCAGGCTCCACAGGTCCGGACGCCCCAGCACGGCGCCCGTCCGCCAGCGCGCCAGTCGTGCCCAGGCCGTCACCCCCGCCAGCGCGGCGCCCGCCGCCCCGATCCAGGCCAGGGGGCCGGCCGCCCCTCCAACGCCCCCCCCAACGGCAACGGTCAGGGCGGCGAGCACCGCCCCGGCGACTCCCGCCCATTCCAGGCGCGGCTGCACCCGCTCCACCAGCGTCCCGCCCTGCTTGCGGACTTCCCCCGCCGTGGCCGACGGGATGATGCGCCCTCCCATCACCAGCATCAGGATGCCGACGAGATGAAGCGCGAACAGCGCTCCCGTCCGTCCGCCGTCGCCGCCCCACCAGACCAGCGCCTCGGCCAGCGCGAAGGCGCCGATCACCGGACCGAACAGCATGTTGTGGCCGCTCTTGGCGGCGCGCAGGAAGGGCAGGCCGGCCACCACGAAGAGCGCCACCGGATAGGACAGCGCCACCGGTGCCGCGACCTCCGGCGGAAGACCGCCCAGCACCGCCAGCCGTCCGGCCAACCACGCGGCGAAGGCGACGGTCAGCGCCACCCCGGACGGACGAGTGAGCAGGAAGCCGCCGACCACCGCCAGCGCGTAGCCCATCAGCATCTCGTGCGCGTGCAGCGCCGGAGTCCAGCCGATGCCGAGCCAGCCGAAATAGCCGGCCACCCACAGCGGCACGCTGAGCGCCGCATAAAGGGCGGCGGCGGGGAAGAACAGGCGGTGCCCCCAGGGACGCTGAGGAGGAGGCGGAACGAAGGCGCTCATGACCGGTCCCTGCCCTACGCCGCCGCGACGGCCGCCGAGGTTGTCGGGGCGGCGGCTGTTGGGGCAGCCGGGCGCAAATGCTCCTCCCCCCAGGCCTTCAGCGCCAGGATGATCGGCTCCAGGCTCCGCCCGCGCGGCGACAGGCTGTATTCGACGCGCGGCGGCACCTCCGCATAGACGGTGCGGACCAGCAGCCCGTCCGCCTCCAACTCGCGGAGCTGGGTGGTCAGCATGCGCTGGGTGACGTTCGGCACGCGGCGGCGGATTTCGTTGAAGCGCAGCGTGCCGTCCAGCAGGTGGTAGAGGATCAGCCCCTTCCACTTCCCGCCGATGATGGCGAGGACGCCCTCCACCGGGCAGCCCGGCGAGCAGTCCAGGTTGGCGTGGGGGATGCGGGCCATGACGGTATCCTTTTCGACACTATGTGCGTTTCATGTGCATTCTTGCGCCCCGGTGCTGCAAGGCGCAAGTCTGTCGGCAGAGCCCAACACGCCGCAACAAGCACAGGACTTCAGGCCATGCGCGCCGTCGCCTTCACCCAATCCCTGCCCATCGACGCTCCCGACGCCCTGATCGACGTCGAGCGTCCCCGCCCCGAGCCCCAGGGCCGCGACCTGCTGGTCGAGATCAAGGCCGTCTCGGTCAACCCCGTGGACACCAAGGTCCGCCGCAACATGCCGCCGGCGCCGGGCGCCATGAAGGTGCTGGGCTGGGATGCCGCCGGCACGGTGGTCGCCGTTGGTCCGCAGGCCACGCTGTTCAAGCCGGGCGACGCCGTCTTCTACGCGGGGGCCATCGACCGTGACGGCACCAACGCCGAGTTCCATCTGGTGGACGAGCGCATCGTCGGGCCGAAGCCGGCCAGCCTCGACTTCGCCCAGGCCGCCGCTCTGCCGCTGACCAGCATCACCGCGTGGGAAGCCATGTTCGACCGGCTGGACGTGCGGCGCCCGGTGTCGGGGGCGGCCAACGCCATCCTGATCGTCGGCGGGGCCGGCGGCGTCGGTTCCATCGCCATTCAGCTCGCCCGGCAACTGACCGACCTGACGGTCATCGCCACCGCCTCCCGCGAGGAGACGCAGGCCTGGTGCCGCGACCTGGGCGCCCATCACGTCATCGACCACCGCAAGCCGCTGGCCGCTCAGGTGGAGGCTTTGGGCATCGGCGCCCCGGCCTTCGTCTTCTCGACCAACGACACCGGCGCCCATCTCCCGGAGATCGCCGCCCTCATCGCCCCGCAGGGCCGCGTCGCTCTGATCGACGATCCGGCGGGGCTGGACGTCATGGTGCTGAAGCGCAAGAGCGTGTCGCTGCACTGGGAGTTCATGTTCACCCGGCCGGTGTTCGGCACGGCCGACATCGAGGCCCAGCACGCCCTGCTCAGCGAAGTGTCGCGCCTCGTCGACGCCGGCACGGTCCGCACGACGCTGACCGAGACGTTCGGCACCATCAACGCCGCCAACTTGACGCGCGCCCACGCCCTGCTCGAAAGCGGGCGGGCCAAGGGCAAGATCGTGCTGGCCGGCTTCTGATCCGCGCCTTGCCTTTTCGGTGGGGGACGGTCAGTCTCCCGCCGAAAAAGCGCGGAACGGAGGAGCGGGGATGGCCGGGGTGAAGTGGGGCGGATGCCGAACGCGGTCCGGCAGGACCGCCGCGTCTTGGGGGGCGCCATGACCCGCCTGCGCATCCGCATCGACTTCGACACCGGCGGCTCCGTCGGGCCGGGCAAGATCATGCTGTTGGAGCGGATCCGGGAAACCGGCTCCATCTCCGCTGCGGCGCGGACGCTGGACATGTCCTACCGCCGCGCTTGGCTGCTGGTCGACGACCTCAACCGCATCTTCGCCGAACCGGTGGTTTCCGCCGCGGTGGGCGGCAAGCATGGCGGCGGGACCGCGCTGACCGCTTTCGGCGAACGGGTGATCGAGCATTACCGGGCGGTGGAGCGCGACGCCTTCGCCGCCGCCACCCCCCGGCTGGAGGCGCTGGAGGGGATGCTCAACGCCGGGTACGGCGCGGGAAGCGACCCGGCGGACGACGGCAGCTTTTCCGGCGACCCGGGGCTGAAGCCCGGCTGCAAGCCAGCCTGACGGCTCTTCCGGAACGACGAGAGGGCCGGACGGCGAGAGGGGTTGGGGCGGCGGGGGAGCCGTGGTATGGGAAGGCGGATTTTCCACCGCCCTTCCCTGCACCGTTCACGCCAAGGATTTCCGCCATGCGCCCGGTCAAGATCGCCCCGTCCATCCTCTCCGCCGATTTCGCCCGGCTGGGCGAGGAAGTGCGCGCCGTCGATGCGGCGGGCGCCGACTACATCCACATCGACGTGATGGACGGCCATTTCGTCCCGAACATCACCATCGGCCCGGCGGTGGTGAAGGCACTGCGCCCGCACACGGCGAAACCCTTCGACGTGCATCTGATGATCTCCCCGGTGGACCCCTACATCGCCGCCTTCGCCGAGGCCGGCGCCGACATCATCACCGTCCATCCGGAAGCCGGCGCGCACGTCCACCGCACCATCCAGCTCATCAAGTCGCTGGGCAAGAAGGCCGGCCTGTCGCTGAACCCGGCGACCCCGCTGGAGGCCGTGGACTATCTGCTGGAAGACCTCGATCTGGTTCTGGTCATGACCGTCAACCCCGGCTTCGGCGGGCAGAGCTTCATCTCCAGCCAGCTTCCCAAGATCCATGAGCTGCGCCGCCGCATCGACGCGCTGGGCAAGCCCATCGACCTCCAGGTGGACGGCGGGATCAACGGCGACACCGCCCGCATCGCCCTCGAGGCGGGGGCCGACGTGCTGGTCGCCGGAACCGCCACCTTCACCGGCGGGCCGGACCGCTACGCCGCCAACATCCGGGCCCTGCGGAGCTGATTTCCTCCCCTAACCCTCTCCCTCCCGGCCATGCTCCAGGTGGGTTTATCCGCAAGGGGGTCCTCCTTCGGGCAGAACCAAACGCCGTTTTGGGCGTTATGGCTGCGTGGGATCGAGGACACCGATACTGGAGGGAGAGAGGTTATGGGTATTCTCTGGACGATCATCATCGGCTTTCTGGCCGGCATCGTCGCAAAGTTCCTGATGCCGGGCCGTGATCCGGGCGGCTTCATCATCACCACGCTGCTCGGCATCGCGGGTGCCTTCGTCGCCACCTATCTGGGCGAGGCGGTCGGCTGGTACCGGGCGGGCGAAGGGGCCGGCTTCATCGGCGCCATCGTCGGCGCCATCATCATCCTGGCCATCTACCGCATGATCGCCGGTCGCCGGACCACCGTCTGACACGGTGGCACAAGGCATCTCACACGCAAAGGGCGGCCCGACGGGGCCGCCCTTTCGCTTTCCAGACAGGCCGCGATTTACGAACCGCAGTTACGCCAGGGCCACCGGGCTCGGCATGAAGACCGCGCGGGAGATCGCCGCCTGGATCGCCTCGTTGGTGAAGGGCTTGCGGACGATCTGGCCGAGATGGCGGGCGTCCGCCTCTTCCAGGTCGCCGTCGAAGGCCGTGACAAAAATGGTCCGCATGGCGCGTTTCTGGCGCAGCCGGCGGGCGACCTCCACCCCGCTGCCGCCGTCGGCCAGCCGGACGTCCAGCAGGGCCAGCGTCGGCTTCTCGGCCTCCAGCAGTTCCAGGGCCTCCTGCTCGTTGTTGGCGGTGCCGCAGACGACGTGGCCCATGTCGGTGACCAGCGAGCCGATCTCCATCGCCAGGATCGGGTTGTCCTCCACCACCAGCACCCGCTGGGTCAGGGCGTTGCGCACTTTGTCGCGGGCGACGGTCAGCCGGTCCTGGGCCTCCGGGGCGGGGATCTGAAGCACCTGGGCGGCCTCGGGAACCGTCAGCCCCTCCAGCGTGATCAGCAGATACATGCGCCGTTCGCCTTCCGGCAGGGAGGCCAGCGCCCGTTCGATGGGGTGCGGCGATGGGGTCGGCCGCCCATCCCCGTCCTCGTCGAACAGCAGATTCAGCAAAGCGTAGAGCGGAACCCGCGCCTCCGCTTCCAGTCCGAAGCGGGAGGGGGCCATTACGGCGACCTCGACGCAACGCGTCACGAGATCGTCACCGCGCTCGGTCGCTCCGGTCAGCGCGCGTGCGTAGCGGCGCAGGTAAGGGAGATGATCGTAAAGCTGGCGTGCGTAGACTCGCATGACCCGTTCTTCCGCGCCGGTGGGTGGGTCCGTCCGGCCTTCGGCACCGAAGGGCGCTGGCCGGTCGGCTTGATTAATAACTTGTTAACACTCTGAAACACTATCACGCCCCCCAAGGAGGGCGAACCAAAAAAAAGGCCGAGTCCCCCTTCCTCCATTGGCAGAGGCCACATGGCCGAACCGCATCGCTGGGCCTACCGCGCCTGCTCCCGCTGCTGCCGCGATCGCCACTGCCAGGGCTTCTCCACCTGCCCCGCCCAGAGGCCCAGACGGCGGCTCTGCGCGAAGGCCTCGCTGGAGGCGTAGGCCGGCGACAGGCTGCGGTAGGCGAAGGCCCAGCCGCGCGCCACCATGGCCGCCCCCAGATCGACGCCGAGCACCCGGCATTCGCCCAATTGCTGGCCGTTGCGGTCGCGTTCGGCGATGGTGCAGGTCACCTCCTGGTCCTTGATCAGGCCCGCCAGCACCGCGGTGGCGATGCGGAAGCAGTCCAACTCATGCCCGTAACGGTTCCGGCATTTCTGCCCGACGTCGGGGGCGTCGATCCCCATCAGGCGAACCGGCGCGCCCTTGATGGACAGCGTATCGCCCTCCATGGCGACGCCCTGTCCTTTTAACGTTTCATTGGGGGTGTTGGCGACCTTGCCTTTGGTCGTCCCTCCCTGGGCATACGCCGCTGCGGTTGAGCACAATAAGAAAATTGCCACCAAAGGGGCGAGCCACTCAGAACAAGGTCGGCGCGTCATCGGGCGGTGCATCGTCGAGGGGAGCCGCGCACGCCTCGTCGTCGTTGCGCACGTTGTTGACGCGCGGCCCCACCGGATGGGCCTCCAGCAGCGCGTCGGGCGCCGGCTTCAACAGCCCTTCCAGCACCGGCAGCGGGGCAGCGGGGTCGAGCCACAGGTCCCAGTCCGTCTCGTCCAGGATCACCGGCATGCGCTCGTGCAGTGGCTTCAGCACCGCGTTCGCCGTCGTGGTGACGATGGTCAGCGTCTCCAGGGGGGCCGCGGGGGCCGGGACACCCTTCGAGCCATTCCAGCGTTCCCACAGACCGGCGAAGGCGAAGGGCGCGCGGTCGCGTCGGCGGATGGCGTAGCCCTGCTTGCGCTTGCCCTCGGCCTTCCACTCGTAGAATCCGTCCACGGGGACGAGGCAGCGCCGCTTGCGGAACGCCTCCCGGAAGGACGGCTTCTCGGCCAGCGTCTCCCCCCGCGCGTTGATCAGCCGCGCCCCGATGGACGGGTCGTCCGCCCAGAAGGGCACGAGTCCCCAGCGCAAGGTCACCAGATGGCGCCCATCCTCCTCCCGCCGCACGGCGGGCACCGGCTGGGTGGGAGCCACGTTCCAGCGGGGCTGGAGGTTCGGCAGTTCGGGGAAGCCGAACAGGCGCTGAACCTCCGCGGCCGGCGTGGCGAGTATCATGCGTCCGCACATGGCCTAAGAATAGGTGGCCCGGCGCCCCCACGCCACCGCCGGCTTATGCCCAACCGAGGGTTTTCGCCGGCCAAGGCTCCGCCTATCTTCTCCGGGTGCTTCTCCACGCGACAGGCCCGCGCAACAGGAAAGACCCCGCCCCATGATGAAGTTCGGCATCGGCCAGCCGGTTCCCCGCACCGAAGACGCGCGCCTGCTGACCGGCGGCGGGCGCTACACCGACGACGTGTCGCTTCCCGGCCAGGCATTCGCGGTCTTCGTGCGCTCCCCCCACGCCCACGCCGACATCCGCGGCATCGACACGGCGGAGGCGGCGGCGCAGCCGGGGGTGCTGGGCGTCTTCACCATCGCCGACCTGGAGGCCGAGGGCGTCCAGCCGATTCCCTGCGCCGCGGCGCTGACCCAGCGCGACGGCTCCCCCTACATCGCCCCGCCCCGCCCGGCGCTGGCCAAGGGACGGGTGCGCCATGTCGGCGATCCGGTCGCCGTGGTGGTGGCCGAAACACTGGACGCCGCCCGCGACGCGGCGGAACTGGTGATGGTCGATTACGACGACCGGCCCGCCATCACCGGGACGGCGGAGGCTCTGGAGGCGGGCCGCCCGCAGGTGTGGGACGAGGCGCCGGGCAACCTCTGCTTCGACTGGGAGCAGGGCGAGGAGGAGGCGGTGGAGTCGGCGATTGCCAAGGCCGCCCGTGTGGTGGAGTTGGAGATCGTCAACAACCGCGTCGTCGCCAACCCGATGGAGGGCCGCGCCTGCCTCGCCGCGGTGGAGCCGGAGACCGGGCGGCTGGTCATTTACGTCACCAGCCAGGGCGTGCACGGGCTGCGCAAGCAGTTCGCCCAACTCTTCGGCCTGCCGGAATCGAAATTCCGCGTCGTCACCACCGACGTTGGCGGCGGCTTCGGCATGAAGCTGTTCAACTACCCGGAATATATGGCCTGCCTGTTCGCCGCGCGCCGCCTGGACCGGCCCGTGAAATGGGCGGCGGAGCGGACCGAGGGCTTCCTCAGCGATGACCACGGGCGCGACCATGTCAGCCGCGCCCGGCTGGCGCTGGACGGCGACGGGCGCTTCCTCGGGCTGCGGGTGGACACGGTCGCCAACCTGGGGGCCTACCTGTCGAACTACGGCCCCTTCATCCCGACCGACGCGGGGTCGGCGATGCTCGTCGGCTCCTACACCACGCCCGCGGTCTATGTACGGGTCAAGGGCGTCTTCACCAACACCCAGCCGGTCGACGCCTACCGCGGTGCCGGCCGGCCGGAGGCGGCCTATCTGCTGGAGCGGCTGATCGACCATGCCGGGCGCTTGACCGGCCTCGGCCCGGCGGAGATCCGGCGACGCAACTTCATCCCGCCCACCGCCATGCCCTACGCCACGCCGATGGGCCAGACCTACGACACCGGCGAGTTTGAGCAGAACCTACGCGACGGGCTGGAGTTGGCCGATTACACCGGCCTGCCCGCCCGCAAGGCGGCGGCAAAAGCGCGCGGGAAGCTGCGCGGGGCGGGGATCGCCACCTACATCGAGGCCTGCGCGGGCGGCGGCGCGGAACAGGCGACGGTGCAGGTCAACGGCGACGGGCGCATCGTCCTGATGATCGGCACCCAGACCAACGGCCAGGGTCACGAGACCGCCTACAAGCAGATCATCGCCGACCGGCTGGGCGTCCCGCCGGAGGATGTCGAGGTGATCCAGGGCGACACCGACCGCGTGACCTGGGGCGCCGGCACCGGCGGCTCCCGCTCCGTCCCGGTGGGCGGGGCGGCGCTGGCCGAGGGCGCGGCGCGCGTGGTGACCAAGGCGACCGAGGTCGCCGCCGACCTGCTGGAGACCGCCTCGGTGGACGTTGAGTTCCGCGAGGGCCGCTTCAGCGTCGTCGGCACCGACCGCAGCGTCTCCTTCAAGGAGGTAGCGGCCAAAGCGGCCGCGCAAGGCCCCATCGCCTTCACCGAGGTCGCCCGCTGGACGCCGCCGGCCAACACCTTCCCCAACGGCTGCCACGTGGCGGAGGTCGAGGTCGATCCCGACACCGGGGTGGTCGAGGTCGTCGGCTACACCGTCGTGGACGATTTCGGCACGGTGGTGAACCCGCTGCTGGTCATGGGTCAGGTCCATGGCGGCGTCGCCCAGGGCATCGGACAGGCGCTTCAGGAGCGGGTGGTCTTCGACCCGGACAGCGGCCAGCTGCTCAGCGGCTCCTTCATGGACTACCAGTTGCCGCGCGCGGTGGACGTGCCGGACATCCGCATCAAGCTGAACTGCGTGCCCAGCACCACCAACGCGCTCGGCATGAAGGGCGCCGGCGAGGCCGGGGCCATCGGGGCACCGCCCGCGGTCATCAACGCCCTGGTGGACGCGCTGTCGGACTATGGAATCGAGCACATCGACATGCCGGCGACTCCGCTGTCCGTGTGGACGGCAATCCAGGCGTGCAACAAAGCCGCCGCGGAATAACGAAGATCAGAGCAACGAAGAACGGAGTAGAGACGTCATAGGCCCTATTTCCAGATCCGATGTCACACCTTGCATTGAATAAATTTGAGACAATATACGCACTATAAAGAGATAGAACCAGAAACACCCCACGAAAGAAATGGGCATGACGGCGGAGCGGATCAGGGGCGGCGGGTGCGGCGGGCAGTGCACCGAGGGTTTGGGGTTCGACTTCACCATGGCCTTCCAGCCGATCGTCAATGTCGGCGATGGGGCCGGCGGCGGGCGGCCCTGGGCGCACGAGGCGCTGGTGCGCGGTCTCGACGGCCAGGGGGCCGGCTGGGTGCTGAGCCAGGTGACCGAGGCCAACCGCTACGCCTTCGACCAGGCCTGCCGGGTCAAGGCCATCGAGTTGGCCGCCGGCCTCGGCTTGGGACAGCAGGGCGACGCGCGGCTGTCGATCAATTTCCTGCCCAACGCCGTCTACCAACCCGAAGCCTGCATCCGCGCCACGCTGGCCGCCGCCAAGCGCACCGGCTTCCCGCCGGAGCGCATCATCTTCGAGGTGACGGAGAACGAACGGGTGGTCGACGGAGCCCATCTGAAGTCGATATTCACCGAATACAAGCGCCAGGGCTTCCACACCGCCATCGACGATTTCGGGTCGGGCTATTCCGGCCTGAACCTGCTCGCCGAGTTCCAGCCGGACATCATCAAGCTGGACATGGAACTGACCCGCTCGATCGACACCGACCGCGCCCGCCGCAGCATCGTCGGCGCGATCCTCACCGTGTGCCGCGATCTGGGGATCACCCCGGTGGCGGAGGGAATCGAAACGCCCGGTGAAGCCAAGGCGCTGCGTGATCTCGGGATCACGCTGATGCAGGGCTATCTGTTCGCCCGTCCGGCGGTGGAAAGGCTGGTGGCGCCCGCCGTGGGTTTCGAGCCGGCGCTGGCCTGAGCGATCTACAACATCCGCGGGCGGCGCACCGCCCGCGGCCGGGGGGCGGCGTAACGCCCTCTCTGCTCGGACGCGAGGATCAATGCCTCGTGCGCGATCAGCCGGCGGTAGTCACCGTCGACCCGCGAGAACATGGCGAAGGCGAACTTCACCGCGTCGGGAGTGGGGCTGGTGGCCGCCTCGCGGAGCGCGTTGCGCAGCATGCGCAGTTCCAGCACGCCTTTGACGCAGATGCGCTCGACCGCCTGAGCCAGGATGTCGATCGAACACAGGGACGCCTCGTCATCGAGTCGGTACTGCACCCGTCCCCCGCAAGGAAGAACCGTCACGGACCGGCCGGGTTCTAGCTTGGGTTGGGCGGGAATGCCAGAGTTTCGGTGGTGTGGTGGTGTGGGAAGTGGTCGAGACGGGCCCCCACCCAACCCTCCCCCGCTTCGCAGGGGAGGGCTTAACTCCTCCCCCTGCGTCAGCGGGGGGAGGTTGGGAGGGGGGCTCTACGGGGGGAGGGTTGGATGGGGGCCCGAGGCGCCCCCCTTCCCTCACCGCCCCGGAGGACGGATGCGCCAGATCGCCGCCGGGTTCTGCTGCGGGTCCAGCCAGACATGCTGGAACTTGCCGATCCAGGTGAAGCGCTGGCCGGTGAACAGGTCCTCCACCTGCACATGGGCGCCATCGTCGAGCCCCAGCTCCCACAGCGGAACCTCGATCGTGCCGCCGTGGCCGTTGTGCGGGTCGAGGTTCACCGCGATCAGGATGACGTTGTCCTTGCTCTCCGTCATCTTGCCGTAGAGCAGGATGTTGTCGTCGTAGGCGTTGTAGAACTTCAGATTCGTGAACTTGTGGAGCGCCGGGTTCTCCGCGCGGATCTTGTTCAGCCGCGTGACGTAGTCGACGATGTTGCCGGGCTTGTTCCAGTCCCAGTGCCGGATCTCGTATTTTTCGGAGTGGTTGTACTCCTCCTTGCCCGGATAGGGGTCGGCCTCGCAGACGAAGTACGGGGTGTAGAGGCCGTAGACGCTCGACAAGGTCCCGCCCAGCACGGCGCGCATCATGTGGGCGGGCCGCCCGCCATGGACCAGGATCGGCGGCAGGATGTCCGGCGTGTTGGCGAAGAAGTTGGGCTGCATGTAGTCCTTGGACTCGCCCTGGGTCAGCTCCGTCAGATATTCGGTCAGCTCCGCCTTGGTGTTGCGCCACGTGAAGTAGCTGTAGGACTGGGTGAAGCCGATCTTCGCCAGCCGCCGCATCAGCTTGGGCCGGGTGAAGGCCTCGGCGAGGAACAGCGCGTCGGGGAAGCGGTCTTGCACCTCGCGGATCATCCATTCCCAGAAGGGGAAGGGCTTGGTGTGCGGGTTGTCGACGCGGAAGATGCGCACCCCCTCGTCGCACCAGAACAGCACCACATCGCGCAGCGCGTACCACAGGTCCGGGTAGGATTCGCGGTAGAAGCTGACGTTGACGATGTCCTGGTACTTCTTCGGCGGGTTCTCGGCGTAGCGGATCGTGCCGTCGGGACGCCAGTAGAACCACTGCGGGTGCGACTTGATCCAGGGATGGTCTGGGGAGCACTGGACGGCGAAGTCCAGCGCGATCTCGATCCCGTGCCGCCGCGCCTCCTTGACCAGCCGGCGGAAGCCCTCGAAATCGCCGATCATCGGATCGATGTCGGCGTGCCCGCCCTCCGAGGCACCGATGGCGTAGGGCACGCCGGGATCGTTCGGGCCGGGGTTCAGCGTGTTGTTGCGCCCTTTGCGGAAGCTGCGCCCGATCGGGTGGATCGGCGGGAAATACAGCACGTCGAAGCCCATGCCCCGGATGAAGGGCAGCATGTTCGACACGTCGTCGAAGGTGCCGGGCCGCGACGGGTCCGGCGAGGCCGAGCGCGGGAAGATCTCGAACCACGCGGAGTAGCGGGCCGCGGTGCGGTCCACATAGACCTCCAGGTCGCAGCCGTAGCGGGACAGATACTGCCGCTCGCCATACTTCGCCATGGCCTGCCGCGGCTCGTCGGACAGGGCGTAGGCGGTCAGCTCCGCCCCCTGGAGGCTGTTCATCCGCTCGACCACCCGCTCCAGCGCGGCGCGGCCCTCTCCCTCGTTCAGCCCGACCGCGTGCTCGACGAAGCGGCGGCCCTCGATCAGCTCCAGCCCGACGTCCAGCCCGGCGTCGTTCTTCTTCTTGAAGTCGGCGCGCCAGCTCTCCCACACGTCGCGCCACGCCAGGATGCTGTACTGGTAGCGCGTGTTGCGGGTCAGCGGCAGCTTGCCCACCCAGCGGTCATTGTCGAAGAAGGTCATGGGCACCTCGCGCCAGTCCTCCTCGTCGACCGGGCGGTAGGTGACGGCGGCGCCCAGGACGAAGGTGCCGTCGGTGTAGATGTCCGCCCACACCTCCATCACGTCGCCGACCACCCGCTTGACCGGGAAGCGCCCGCCATCCAGCTCCGGATAGACGTTCTCGATGGTGACTCGGCGGGCAGCCAACTCGTCCATCCAGGCGCGGGTGCCGGCGTCGTGCTCCGCCCCGCGCTCGCCCAGATGGTTCAGCTCGATGGGGCGGCTCTGCGCCGGGCGGGCGCGGAAGACGCGCATCTCCAGCGGGCGCAGGCGCAGGTCGTGGCCCGGCTCGAAGGGCAGCGGCGCCGCCTCCGGGGTCACGTCCTCAAAATCGGCGAAGCCGCCGCCGGTGCTGGCCAGCAGCGGGCCGGGGTCGATGGCGTGCGGCTGGTTCTCATCCGGGTTGATGAGCAGGACGGAGCAGCCCTCCCCGCTCCCGTTGGCCCAGCCGCTGGTCTCGCGGATCAGCCCGATCACCGGGTTGTGCGGCGCGGTCACGCGGCGTTGCGGGCCTTCGACGTTCAGCGCCGGGCTGTCCGCCTTCATGGCGTTGACCGCCCCGATGAAGCCGGTCAGGTCCAGCTTCGGCTGCTCCCAGTCGTCCGGCGTCGTGGTGACCACGTCCAGCTTGCGGGTGAAGCCGTATTCGAACCCAATCGGCATCATCACGCCGGTCGAGAAGGAAGCGGCGAACAGGTAGTGCATCTTCAACTGGGCGGCCAGCCGCTCGGTGTCCTGGCTGCCAACCTCCGCCGCCAAGCGGTCGGTGTCGTGGCTCTCCGGGAAGGCGATGGAGGGGGCGATCCAGCGGAACTCGTCATACTGGTCGAGCAGCCAGTCGGACTTGAAGTCCCACCATTTGGCGCTGTTGAACAGGAAGTCGAAGCCCGCCCCGCAGAGGTCGCGCACCTGCTCCACCGTGCAGCCCAGCGTCTCGGCGAAGAATTTCACCTCCGGATCGGCTTCGCGGGAGCGGTCGATCAGCGTCTTCCACACGTCCGCCGGGATCTGGTAGGCGGCGTCGCAGCGGAAGCCCTTCACCCCCAGCCCGATGTAATGGCGCAGGTACCGCGTCCAATAGTCGGTCAGCCCCGCCCGGACCTCCGCCCGCTCGTAGTCGAGCATGGCGAGATCGCCCCAGATGGTCACCCGCGACGGGTCCACCGGGTCGACGGCGCGCGGGCTGTAGAGGTCGCCGTTGGCGTCGCGCCGGTACCAGTCCGGATGCTCGCCCACCAGGATCGCGTCCTTGGCGGTGTGGTTGATGACGAGGTCGAGCATGACCGACTGGCCGTGCCGTGCCGCCTCGGCGATGAAGCCGCGCAGCAGTTCGTCGGGATGCTCCGGCGCGCCGCCCTGGATGCGGTCGTGCAGCCGGTAATAGTCCTTCACGGCGTAGAGGCTGCCGGAGAAGCCCGGGTAATGGATCGGGTTCAGGAACAGCCAGTCGAAGCCCATGCCCTGGATCCGGGGCAGATGCCCGGCCCAGTCGCGCATCGGGCCGACGAGCGTGGGAAACAGGTTGTAGATTCGCGGTCCGGCGGTGGCCATCGGGGACATCCTCCTGGTCGGCAGCGGCACGCCAGCCGGTCGCCGCTGGTTGACAAGCGTGGCGCCTCCCGTGGATCGTCCAGAAGACCGTCACCGGCCGAAGGACCATCACCGGAAGGACCATCGCGAGGTTGCAACGCGCGCCCTGCGGGGCGCACGCGCTCAACCCCAGCGAAGCGCGAAGGTTCCGAAACCTGAAACTTGGGCCAGAACACTTGGGCCAGACATTTCGAAAGGTGCGTGCATGGGCAACGGAAACGGCAAGATCCGTCTCGACAAGCTCGATATGACGGCGGATGGCATCGGCAGCAAGGACGACTACGAACGCCGCCTCGCCAAGCTCCAGAAGGACCTGCTGCACATCCAGCAGACCTATTGGCACGAGAAGCGCCGCGCCATCCTGGTGTTCGAGGGCTGGGACGCCGCCGGCAAGGGCGGCTGCATCCGCCGCCTGACCGAACCGCTCGACCCCCGCGGCTTCCACGTCTGGCCGATCGGCGCCCCGGCGGCGGACGAGCAGGGCAAGCACTACCTCTACCGCTTCTGGACCAAGCTGCCCGCCCCCGGCACCTTCGCCATCTTCGACCGCTCCTGGTACGGCCGCGTGCTGGTGGAGCGGGTGGAGGGCTTCGCCGACAAGGAGCAGTGGAAGCGCGCCTACGACGAGATCAACCAGTTCGAGAAGATGCTGACCGACGACGGGGTCCGCATCATCAAGATCTTCATGCACATCACGCCGGACGAGCAGCTCAACCGCTTCCGCGAGCGGCTGAGCAACCCCTACAAGCGCTGGAAGCTGACCGAGGAGGATTTGCGCAACCGCGCCCGCTGGGACGACTACAGCAAGGCCATCGAGGCGATGTTCGACAAGACCTCGACCGAGACGGCGCCCTGGCAGGCGGTTCCCGCCAACTCCAAATGGCACGCCCGCCTGAAGGTGATGGAGATCGTCACGGAGGCGCTGAGCCGGGGCGTCAACGTCGCCCCACCCCCCATCGACCTGACCGTCGCCCGGATCGCCGCGGAGGTGCTGGGCGTCCATCTGACCTTCGACACGAACGCGAAGGACTGACGGCAGCCCCCTGGCCCCCGGTCACTTCGTCGCGGTGCCTGCACGGGCGGTTGCCTGACGCGCCGGCATCTCCTAGCGTTGGTTGGTGGGGAAAACAATAAGCAGGGTGCGTTCGATGGACGAGGTCAAGACGGGTGCCGGGGCCGTGGCGGAGGACAAGCCGCGGAAGAAGCGCAAGGCGCTGAAGCTGAAGGACCTCGGTCTCGGTGTGCCGGCCACCGGCGGCGAGGTGCTGCGCGACGCCAAGGAGGTCGCGGCCATCGAATCCCACTGGCGCGACCTGGGCGGCGGCAAGCCGGCAAAGGGCGGCAAGAAGGTCAAGTACATCGACGAACTGGCCCGGCTGCAGTTCGAGCTGATCAAGCTGCAGGAATGGGTGCGGGTCAACGGCCTGAAGGTCTGCGTTTTGTTCGAAGGCCGCGATGCCGCCGGCAAGGGCGGCGTCATCAAGCGCATCACCGAAAGCCTCAACCCCCGCGTCTGCCGGATCGTGGCGCTTGGCACGCCGACCGAGAAGGAGCGCGGGCAATGGTACTTCCAGCGCTACGTGGCGCAGCTTCCCGCCAAGGGTGAGATCGTCCTGTTCGACCGGAGCTGGTACAACCGCGCCGGCGTCGAGCGTGTCATGGGCTTCTGCACCGACGCGGAGTATCAGGAGTTCCTGCGCGCCTGCCCGCTGTTCGAGGAGATGCTGGTCCAGTCCGGCATCATCCTGATCAAATACTGGTTCTCGGTCAGCGACGAGGAGCAGGAGAAGCGCTTCACCGAGCGGATGCGCAACCCGATCAAGCGCTGGAAGCTCAGCCCGATGGACCTCGAATCGCGCAAGCACTGGGTCGAGTATTCCAAGGCCAAGGACGCCATGCTGGAGCACACCGACAAGAAGCTGACGCCCTGGTACATCGTCGACGCCGACGACAAGAAGAAGGCGCGGCTGAACTGCATCCACCATCTGCTGCAGCAGATCCCTTACCAGGACATCGCCCCGGTCGAGCTGGACCTGCCGCCACGGCAGAGCGACGACGGCTACAAGCGCCCGAAGAAGTCGAAGCAGAACTGGGTACCGGAGGTGTATTAAAAGGCTTTCGCATTTAGCCCTTTTAACCCTCTCCCCTCCGGGGAGAGGGGACTTCGAACGTGATGTCCCTAAGGGACGGCGGTCAGTCCCGCCCGTAGAGGCTGCGTTCCCCCAACTCCTCGCCGCGCTGCCGCTCCAGCTCCTGGCTGTAGCGGCGCAGGGCGTAGGCCTCGGTGACGTAGCCGACGATCCTCCGGTCGGTGGGCGAGGCCAGGACCGGCAGCGCCTCAACCTCCGCGCTGCAGAAGCGCTGGAGCACGCTGCGCACGTCGTCGCCGGGCCGCAGGAAGGCGTCGGCGTGCTTGGCCAGTTCGCCGACGGGCGTCTTGGCGTCCTCCTCGCCGAGTGACGGGTCGTGCACCGTGCCCATGTCGATGATGCCGGCGTAGGACCCGTCCGGTTCCACCGCGAAGACGGTCTTGGCGGCGCCCAGCGGGTGCAGGCGGCGCAGCGTGTCCAGGGTCTGGGTGGTCAGGATCGTCTTCACGTCGCCGCGCATCAGCCGCATCGCCGTCAGCTCCGACACCCAGCCGACATCGTAGGCGCCGCGGATCGGCACGCCGCGCAGGTGGAAGCGCCACGTCGCGAAGGAGTAGCCGAAGGCCTGCCGGACCACGGTGGTCGACACCACCACGCCGATCAGCACGCCGGACGCCGCCCAGAAATCCTGCGTCGACTCCAGCACCAGAAGCACCATGGTGACCGGCGCGCCGATGATGCCGGCGGCCACCGCCCCCATGCCGGCCAGCACCAGCAGCATCCGGTCGAGCCCCAGCCCCGGCACCAGCAGCTCGACCAACCCATAGGCCAGCCCGCCGAACAGCCCGCCGAGAAGCAGCGAGGCGCTGAACAGCCCGCCGCGGAAGCCCGAACCGAGCGAGAGGGCGGACGCGACGATCTTGGCGACGAGCAGGACCGCCATGGCCTCCAGCCCGCGGGCCAGTTGCGACGGGTCGGCGCCGGGGCCGGCCCCCAGCACCTGCGGAACCGCCAGCGCCAGCGCGCCCAAAGCGAGTCCGCCCAGCGCGGGGCGGCCCCAGACGGGGATGGGCAGCGCGCGGAATCCGCGCTCGGCCACCGTCACCGCCTGCATGGCGAGAATGCTGAGCCAGCCGGCCAGAAAGCCAAGGACTCCGCAGGCCACATAGTCCCAGCCCTCCACCGCCACCGGGCGGCCGAAGAACAGGGCCGGGGACGGGTCGGTCAGCCAGTGGGCCACCGCCACCGCGGCGACCGACGCCGCCCCGATCGGGGCCAGCGTGGCGATGGTGTAGCCGCCCATAACCAGTTCGAAGGCGTAGAAGGCGCCGGCCAGCGGCGCGCCGTAAGCGGCGGAGATGGCCGCCGCCGCCCCGCAGCCGACCAGCGTGCGCAGGTCCGCCCGCCGCAGATGGAGCTTCTGGCCGAGCGTCGAGGCGATGCCCGCCCCCGCCTGGGTGTAGGCCGCCTCCATCCCCACCGACGCGCCGGAGCCGTTGGACAGCAGGGTCGCCAAGGTCAGGCGCAGGCTGTCGATCAGGGACATCTTGCCCCCGTAGAGCGCGTTCGCCTCGACGGGGTCGACGATGTCGTTGGATCGCCAGCGCCGCACCAGCTTCACCATCACGCCGAGCAGCAGGCCACCGATGGCCGGAACGAGCAGGGTCCGCCAGGGGTCGCCCAACGCGGCCTCGCCCAGATCCTGCCCGTGGGACACCGAGAAGACGAACCTCTGCGTCCAGACCACGGCCTCGTGCAGCATGGCCACGGCCAGCCCGACCCCGGCGCCGATGGCCCCGGCGAGCATCAGCACGCCCAGGACGCTGTCGCGCAGGCTCCGCCGTGTCAGCACCCTGAGGAACCGCCGGCCGGGGTTGCGTGCTCTGGTCAGGGCGCCGGCCGCGTCCCCCGCGGCGCCCCGGATTCCCGTCATGTCATCCGGCATGCCGGACAATGTGTACCCTGCCTCCGCGCCGTCAACCGCAGGGCGCGGACCTACCCCCTTAGGGCTTGCCCGTCTGCGCCGACGCCGGGGAGGAGGACGGCTGAGCGGACGGCTGAGCGGACGGCGGGTTGACGGCGAGTCGGCGCAGAACCTCCGCCAGATTGTCGCGCACCTTGTCGGCCAGCCCGATGTCGGCCTCCTGCGCCTCATGGAACAGGATCGTGAACAGGCGGCTGGGCGCCAGGAAGAAGGTCAGCGAGACGTGCATCTTGCCTTCCTTCAGCGCGCAATCGACTGAGCCGGTGCGCAGCATCAGGCCGGGAAGATCCTCGACGGCGCTCAGCGACGCGGTCGGCGTGCCGCCCTCGCAGCGCTTCTTCATTGCGTCGACGTAGCCGGCGGACAGATCCTCCAGCTTGGCCCCCTCCTCGACCATCCGCTCGCGGATGCCGCCGACGATCGGGCCGATGCGCCAGGCCATGTCGGCGGGGCGCTCGCCCTTCGGCACGTTTTCCAGCGACACGCGCTTGACGTCGCGCACGCCGGCCGCCTTCAGCAGGTCGGCCAGCCCTTCCGGCAGCTCGTCGGGACGGGTCGCGGCCTTCTTGGTGCGGGTGTCGATGGGCGGAACGGCGCCGGCCTTGTCCACGCAGGTCTTCAGGTCGGTGAGCACTTTCTTGGTGCCCTTCAACGCGAAGGCCATGCGGTCGGCGTCGGAGGCGAAGACCACCTCCTTGCCGTTCATCAGGGCGGTGTAAAGCTCCTCGTCCTTGCCGTTGGGGATGACCAGCATGTCCGGCTTGGGCGCCAGCGCACGGCGTTCGCGCGTCAGCTTGCCGTCCACCACGACTTTGACCTTCCACTGCTCGCTGCCCGGAAGTTCGGCGCCGGGAATGCCCATGCCGAGGTTGACCTCGCCCTTGATGTTGCGCGCGATCATCAGGACATGGCCGGTGTCGAAGCGGCCCTCGATGGCGCAATAGGCGAACTTGCCGTCCCGGTCGCGCGACGGGCCGCCTTCCCAGCCATCCTCAAGCTCGGCCGGTCCGGTCTTCTCGGTCGGATCGGCGGCGGCTGGCGCCGACGGTGCCGACGGAGCGACGGTGCGGGGCGCCGGCGCCGGCGCCGGGCCGGAGGACGGCGCCGGGTAATACATGGTTGGCGGGTTGACGGGGACCAGCTCCGCCACCTGCGCCCCATCGGCGTGGGCGGCAGCGGCGCCCAGCAGAAGAAGGGAGGAGAGTGCAGCAGCGACGGCTTTGTCCAACATGGCAGAGGTAATCCTTACGGGCAGGGCGACGCCGGAAGCTATCCCCGCCGTTTGGGATCGGCAAGCGCAAGACGAGAAAGTCACGACAAAGATCCCGGCCTGTTGCCGCAATGCCGAATTGCGTCCGGCGCCGCCCTGCGACCGCGGATCAGCCGCCCAGAAAGGCGTCCCGCAGCGCGTCGCCGGGAAGCGTCTCCACCGGCCCGTCATGGATCGACTTGCCGAGCCGCAGCAGGACGACGCGACCAGCGGCCGACAGGGCGCGGGCCGCGCTCTGCTCGGCGACCAGCACCGCGGTTCCAGTCGCGGCGATGGCGCGGACGGCGGCGAAGACCTCCCCCGCCAGCTTGGGCGACAGGCCGAGCGACGGTTCGTCGAGCAGCAGGACCCGCGGGCGGCCCATCAGCGCGCGGCCCACCGCAAGCATTTGCTGTTGCCCGCCGGACAGGCGCCACGCCCGCTCCTCCGCTTTGCCCTCCAGCGCCGGGAACAGGGCGAAGACGCGCTCCAGGTCGCGGACGCGCTCGGCCCGACCCAGCCAGCTCGCCACCTCCAGGTTGTCGCGCACGCTCATGCCGGGGAAGACGCGCCGCCCCTCCGGCACATAGCCCAGGCCAAGGCGAACCCGCCGCTCCGGGGCAAGGGCGCCGATCTCCTCGCCCGCCAGCCGGATACGCCCACCCATCGCCGGGACGAGGCCGAGGATGGCCTTGAGCAGCGTCGACTTGCCCGCCCCGTTGGCGCCCAGCAGGGCCACCGCCTCGCCCGCCGCCACGGACAGCGACAGGCGGTCCACGGCAACCGCCCCGCCATAGCCCGCGGTCAGCCCCTCGACCTGCAACAGGGGAGCCCCCGTCATACCCCCTCCCCCAGATAGGCGGCGACCACGGCGGGATCGCTGCGCACCCCCTCCGGTGGGCCTTCGTAGAGCGGGCGCCCCTGGTCCAGGCACAGCACATGGCCGGCGAGCGGCAGCAGGAAGCCCATGTCGTGCTCCACCACCAGCAGCGCGGTGCCCGTGGCGGCGATGGCGCGCAGGTGACCGGCCAGTTCCGCCTTCTCCCCGTCGGTCAGCCCCGCCGCCGGCTCGTCGAGCAGCAGAACGGCGGGCTGGCGGGCCAGCGCGCGGGCCAGTTCCACCCGGCGGCGCAGCGCCGCGGGCAGACCGGCGCAGGGCTTGGCGGCGAGGTCCGCAGCGCCCAGCCGCTCCAGCGCCCACAGGGCGTGCGCCTCGGCCAGGGCGATCGAGCCGTCGCGCTCCAGCCGCGCCGCGGCCACGGCGGCCAAGACGTTGGCGCCCTCCGGCAGGCTGACCGCCTGGAACGTGCGGGCGATCCCGGCGCGGGCGATGCGGTCGGGCCGCTGTCCCGCCATATCCGAATTGCCCATCATCACCCGCCCGCCGTCCGGCGTCTCCAGTCCGGAGATCAGGTTGACCAGCGTCGTCTTTCCGGAACCGTTGGGGCCGATCAGACCGGTGATGGTCGCGGCCTCCAGCGTCAGCGACACCCCATCCACCGCCCGCACCCCGCCGAAGCCCTTGGTCAGCCCCTCCACCCGCAGCAGCGGCCCCGTCGGAATGGCCGTTTCCGGCGGGGCGGCGGGCTCGGGCAACGGTGCCGGGCGGGACGGGAACAGCCGGTCGAGCAGGCCGGTCAACCCGTGCGGCGCCAGCACGATGGTGGCGAGCAGGGCCACGCCGTAGACGATCAGGTAGCTGCGTTCCAGGAAGCGGAACCACTCCGGCAGGTGGAGCAGCAGCACCGCCCCCAGGATCGCCCCGGCCACCCGCCCCCGCCCGCCGACCACGGCGATGGTGAGGACGGAGACCATCACGGGGAACTCCAGCACCTCCGGCGAGACGACGCGCTGGGTGTGCACGGCCAGCGCCCCCGCCGCACCGGCATAAACGGCGCTCAGCGCGAAAGCGGCCAGCCGCAGCCCACCGACGTCCAGACCCAGCGTGCCCGCAGCCAACGGGTCGTCGCGCACCAGCGTCAGCGCCCGTCCCCAGTGCCCGCGCGCCAGCCTCCAGGCCACCAGCCCGCCCAGCGCCACGAAGCCCCAGACCGCCGCCGCCAGCGGCAGGCCGCGCGGCACCGCCCAGCCGAACAGGACAATGCCCGGCACGCCCGGCAATCCGTTGGCGCCGCCGGTCAGGCCGGGGCTGTTGACCGCCAGCAGATGGACGACCTGCGCGATGCCCAGCGTCGCCAGCGCGAAGTAATGGGATTCCAGCCTAAGCACCGGCAGACCGACCAGCAGGGCCAGCAGCAGCGGCACCAGCAGCGAGACCGGAAAGGTCGCGGCGAAGCCAAGACCCCACTGGCTGCCCAGGATGCCCGTCGCGTAGGCCCCGATTCCGAAGAAAGCGCCATGGGCCAGCGACAGCGCCCCACCCAGCCCGAAGACGATTTGGAAGCCGATGGCGGCCAACGCGTACACCCCCGCCACGGTCAGCACGCGCAGCCCGTACGGCGACGCGTACAGCAGCGCGTACGCCACCAGCACCGCGACCCCAATCCCCTCCCCTGCGAAGCGGGGGAGGGTCAGGGTGGGGGCCAGCGCCCACAACTTGCGCACACCGTTACGCACGGCGCCGCGCCGCCTCCCCGAACAGCCCCTGCGGGCGGGCGACCAGAATGACCAGCAGCGTCGCGTAGAGCAGCCCCAGCGCCACCGGATAGGACAGCACCGACGACACCCCCACCTCGAACAGCGCGATCAGCAGCGCGCCGGCGACCGCCCCGGGGACGGAGCCCCAGCCGCCGATGGTCACGGCGATGTAGGCCTTGAGGATCAGGTCGCCGCCCGCCGTGGGGGTGACGAAGTAGCGGTTGGCGAGCAGCAGCCCCGCCGCCCCGGCAAAGGCGGTGCCCAGCGCGAAGGTGATCAGAATCATCGCCGTCACCCGCACGCCGCAGGCCCGCGCCATCTCCGGGTCCTGGGCCGTGGCGCGCAGGCGGCGGCCGAGCTGGGTCCGCCCGAACAGCCATTGCTGCCCGGCGATCAGCAGAGCGGCGACGGCGATGATGGCCAGCGACTGCTCCGCCACCACCAGCCCGCCGAGGTCGAGCGTTCCCCCGCTCAGCAGCGGCGGTGCCGCCCGCGGCTCCGGCCCGAACAGGACGGAGGCGCCGTTCTGCAGGATGATCCCCGCCGCGATGGTGCTGATGAAGACCGCCACCGGCGGGCGGCGGCGCAGCGGCAGATAGGCCGCCGCCGCCAGCACAAGCCCCAGCCCGGCCATCAGCACCAGCACCACCGGCAGCAGGAGCAGCCCGGGCAACGGCAGGTAAGCCGGCAGATGGGGCGCCAGCGCCACGCCGAGCAGCCCGCCGGCCATCACGAGATCGCCCTGCGCGAAATTCACCGCCGCGGTGGCGTTCAGCACCAGCACGAAGCCCAGCGCGACCAGCGCGTAGGCGGCGCCCAGGGCGAGGCCGTTGACGAGAAGCTGCAGGGTGATCAAGGCCCGCTCACTTCGCCATGCCGGTCACCACGCCGGTCACGTTGTCGTAGCGCTTGGCGATCGCCGGCACGCGCGAGGCGCCGTCGTAGCAGACGATCACGGCGGAATGCGCCATGTTGCCCTTGCCGTCCGAGCGGTAGGTCATGGCAAGCCCCTGGTGGGTCCCCGCGGACAGGGCCTTGCGCACCGCCTCGGCGGTCCCCGCGCCGGCCTGCACCGCCGCCAGCACCATGCGGATGCCGTCATACTGGCCCAGCGCGAAGGCGTCCGGCTCCGCGTTGAAGGCGGCGCGGTAGGCCGCGGTGAAGGCCTCGACCTCCGGGCTGCCGCCGGAAATCGGCGAGGCCGCCGTCTCGGCGCAGACGCCCTTCAGCTCGGCCGGTTCCAGAAGCGCCGCCGTGCTCGGCTGGTGCATGGCGGAGCCGGCGACGATGGGCACCGCCACCCCATTGGCCGCCGCCTGCCGGATGAACAGGGCGGTCGGGCCGGAATGCAGATGCAGCACCAGCACGTCGGGCTTGGCCGCCAGCGCCTTGGTCAGGACGGGCAACAGATCCTTGGCGGCGGGGTCCACTCCCTCCTCGAACACCGGCTCGACGCCCAACTTTTTGAAGGCCTGCTCCAGATGGGCCTTGCCGCTCTGCCCGTAGGCGGTCGTCTGGTAAATCACCGCCGGGCGCTTCTTGCCCAACTCCTCCGCCACGTAGCGGGCGTGGGCCTCCTTGGTCACGGCGTCGCCGGGGAAGAAGCGGAAGACCCAGGGGTTGCCCTGCTCGGTGATGCTCGCCGTGCCGGACACGGTGACCAGCGGAATGCCGTAATCCTGGGCCAGCGGCAGCATCGCCAGCATCTGCGTGCCCAGCATGCTGGCCGCCACCGCCGTGACCTTGCCGCCCGCCGCGCGCTCCAGCGCCGTAACGGCGGCCTCCGGCGAGGTGCCGGTGTCGATCACCTCCGACCGCACCGCGACACCCGCGGGCGCGTCCTTCAGCGCCAGGACCGCGCCGTTGCGCTGGCTCGTGCCCTCCAGCGACAGGAAGCCGGTCAGCGGCACCAGCACGGGGACCGAGGCCTCGCCCGCCCGCGCCGCGCCCGGGAGGAGCGACGCCGAAAAGGCCGCCGAAAAGACCGTTGCCGAGAGGATGGAAAGGAAGCGCCGCATGGATGTGTCTCCTCCTGCCCGGCGAAGAACCGCGCGAGGACGAGGAGGCCAGGGGTGTAGCGGCGGCACAGCCTCGAACGCTTGGCTCCCTTCGCTGGCATGACCCAGATCAGGTTCGATGGGTGTGGTCTCAGCCCGCCTTGCGGCAGGCACCCCAGCCGTTCGTGTGCACAGTGTGAGTCCGTCGCGCGGCTGTCAAGCGGCGGCCCGGCACCTTTTCACAATTTCGCAACGCAACAGACACCGGAGAGTCGCGCTTCCCGTGGTTCCTTCCGCCGCCGCCGGCCCGGGCCGGACCGTCGCCCCAACCGGAAAGTCGTCACGAAGCATGCGGCCCACCCCGTCGCACAGCACCGTCACCTTGCACCCCTTCGCCACGGCGCAGGGCCGATGCGGGCTGCGCGCCGTCCTGTCGGGGCGGGTCGACCACGCGGCCCTGCCCGGCCTGACGCCCCTGCTCCGCCGCGTCGTGGACGCGCAGGCCTTGATCCTGTGCGTCGATCTGGGACGGGTGGAGTTCCTCGATTCCTGCGGCATCGGCATTCTGCTGGCGCTCCGCAACGCGGTGCTCGACCACGACGGCGCCATCGCCTTCGAGAATCACCCGCCGCGAATCCGGCGCGTGCTGGAACGCAGCCGGATCATCGCCCTGACGGACTCCCCGCGCCTCATCGACCGCGCATTGGCGCTTCCCGCCGCCGCCTGACTCGTCAGCCGCCGCGGCGCAGCGTTTCCCGATAGAGGATGTAGAGCCCGCTGGCGATGATGATCCCCGCCCCGGCCAGCACGGTGGGGGTCGGCACGTCGCCGAAGACTAGGAAGCCGAGCAGGGTCGCCCAGATCATCCCCGTGTACTCGAAGGGCGCCACCACCGCGGCGCGGCCCAGGCGGAAGGCCTGGGTCATCAGCACCTGCGCCGCCCCGCCCAGAGTGCCGACCAGAAGCATCAGCCCGAGGTCGAACCCGCCCGGCTGCACCCAGTCGGGGATCGCCGCCACGCCGCTCACCACCGTGGTGGTCAGAAGCAGATAGACGACGATGGCCGTGTTGCTCTCCGTCCGCGACAGGCCGCGCACCGCGATCATCGCCAGCGCGTAGAAGAAGGCCGCGGCCACGCCGACGAAAATCGGCAGGAGCGGTGCGTCGGCCTCCGGGCGGGCCATCACCACCACGCCGCCGAACCCGACCAGCACCGCCGCCCAGCGCCGCCAGCCCACCGACTCGCCGAGCAGCGGCATGGACAGCGCCGTGATGAACAGCGGCCCGGCGAAGCTCAGCACATAGACCTCGGCCAGCGGCAGATGCCGGAAAGCGTAGAAGAAGCAGCCCATCGACAGCAGCCCGGCCAGCGAGCGGAAGACGTGGGCGAAGGGCCGCCGCGTGCGCATCCCGCCCCAGCCGCCGCGCGCCACCGAAATGCCGCCGACCAGCACCAGCGCCACCACCGACCGCGCGAACATGAGCTGCGCCACCGGATAGCCGCCGCTCAGATATTTGATGAGCGTGTCCATGCCCGCGAACAGGAAGATGGCCAGCAGGAAGCAGCCGATGGCGCGGCGTGTGTCATCGCTGGCAGCGGCGGGAAGAGCGGCGGCTTGGGTCATGATTGCACAGTATCTGAGCAACCATAACACTGCCCAATGCCGCAACCGCAGGTCTGGCCCGCGCGGCGGCGTTCGGCGGGACACCGGCGTTTCGCGCTTCGTGAATCGACGTTCGGGCGTTTGGCGAAGCGAAGCCGGCCTTTCGCGGATCGGCGCTGGCCCTGGCCGACGCGGTGGACAGTCTGGCGGGCGTCACCACCGCAAGGGTCCGCCATGCTCCTGTCAAAGCCGATACCCCAACCGATCCGTATCCTCGTCGGCGTCTCGCCCTGGATCGCCTTCGGCGTCCTCCAGCCGGCGGGCCATGCGGCGGCCGTGCTGGCGGCGCTGCTGCTCAGCCTGACGCTCTGCGCCCATGATTGGCGTGCAGGATCGCCGAAGGCGCCGGAACTGATCGCCGCCGCCTTCTTCGCCCTGCTGCTCCTCATCGGACCGCTGGAGCGGATGGGGGTGACCGTCCATCTAGTCCTGGCCGGCATGGCCTTCGCCTCGCTCGCGCTGGGCCGTCCCTTCACCCTGCCCTACGCCCGTGAGACGACACCGCCCGGCCTGTGGCACCTGCCGCAGTTCGTCGCCGTCAACAAGGCGGTCACCGCGCTGTGGGGAGTGGTCTTCCTGGCCGGCGCCGCCGGCTTCGCCGTCGCAACGGAGGTCGGCGCTGTCACCTCCGCCCTCGCCACGCTGGTCGGCCTGCTGGGGAACCGCCGATTGCCGGATTGGCTGGTCAACCGGACCGTCGCCCGCCGGCTGGCCGAGCGGGAGCCTTACCCTTGGCCCGCGTCCGCCGTCCTTGAACAAACGGACGGTGTCGTCATCGTGGGCGCCGGCATCGGCGGGCTGACCGCGGCGGCCCTGCTGGCGGAGGCCGGGGTTCGCGTCACCGTCCTGGAGGCGCACGACCGTCCGGGCGGCTACTGCTCCTCCTGGGACCGCAAGCTGCGGATGCGCGACGGGACGATGGGCCGCTTCATCTTCGACGCCGGCGTGCATGACGTCAGCGGCACCCGTCCGGACGGGCCGGTCGGGCATCTGCTGCGCACGGTCGGAGTGGCGGACCGCCTGCGCTGGCACCCGGTGAACCGCGCCATCGTCCGGGATGGCGCCCTTCAGCCATTGCCCGGCGACGCCGCGGGGCTGGCCGCCCTGATCGCGCGGGAGCATCCCGGCAGCGCCGCCGGGGCCGCCGCCTTTCTGGAGGAGATGCGCGGGGTTTACCGTGACCTCTACCGCGGCTGCGCCGAGACCGGCCTTCCCCACATCCCGCGCAGCGTCGCGGCGATGCGCGCCTATCCGCTGGAGTGCCCGCAGGCCTTCGGCTGGCAGGAGCGCGGCTTTCTGGAGATGCTGGAGCATTACGTGCCCGACGCCGGAGCCCGCGCCCTGCTGTCCAGCCTGACCGGCTATTTGTCCGACCGGCCGGAGCGGCTGGGTGCCACCCAGATGGCCCCGATCTTCGGCTACTTCTTCGATGGCGGCGCCTACCCGGAGGGCGGATCGCAGCGGCTGGCCGACGCGCTGGTCGAGGCGATCCGCGCCAAGGGCGGCGAGGTCCGGCTGCGCACCCCCGTCCGCCGCATTCTGGTCGAGGACGGCCGGGCCGCCGGGGTCGAAACCATGGGCGGGGAGCGCGTCGTCGCCGCCGCGGTGATATCCAACGCCGACGCCCGGCGGACCCTGCTGGAACTGGTGGGGGAGGAGCATCTGCCCGCCGGTTGCGTGGAGCGATGCCGGGCGTTGCGCCCCACGACCTCCGCCTTCCTGGTCACGCTGGCGCTGGACATCCGCCCGGACCTGCCGGCTATGACTTTTCTGACGGATGCCGGGATGGCGCTGGCGCTGCCCTCCGCCCATGACGCCGGTCTGGCGCCGCCGGGCTGCGCGGCGCTGACGCTGATGCGGCTGGACCCGGCGGGCGGCGCCTGGGACCGCTCCGCCATCGACTACCGCGCGCGGAAGACGCGGGAGGGCGATGCGATGATCGCCGCAGCCGCGGCCGTGATCCCGGATCTGGAGCGCCATATCCTGCACCGGCAGGAGGCCAGCCCCGCCACCTTCGCCCGCTACGCCCACACGACGGAGGGAGCGATCTACGGCACCGATCCGGCGCTTCCCGCCAAGTCGCCGGTGCCCGGCCTGTTGCTGGCCGGCGGCGGGGTCTTCCCCGGTCCGGGGGTGGAGGCCTGCGTCATCTCGGGCCGCCTCGCCGCGGAGGCTCTGGTGGGGCCGGTGCGGGCGTGGCAGGCCGAGGACGGGCGCCACGCCGCGTGACGCCCCGACCTCTTACAGCCGGCCCTTTACAGCCGGCCCTTTACAGCCGGATGCGGTCGGCGATCAGCGGCCCGGCCGGCGGGGCGGTGTCGGCCACGGTGAAGGCGCGGCGGAGCAGCGCTGCCGCGTTCTCCGCCTGCGCCGCGCTGCGGGCATGGACGATGGCGAGCGGGCGCCCGGACGGTCCCACCGAAGCGCCCAACCCGGCAACCTCGGCCAGCCCGACGGCGAAATCGACGGGATCAGTCGTCTTGGTCCGCCCGCCGCCCAGGGCCACCACGGCGATGCCGACCGCCCGCACGTCGATGGCCGCCACCACGCCCGCCCGCTCGGCGAAGACCGGCTGGACGACGGGGGCAGCGTCCAGATACCGGTCCGGAGCGTCCAGCAGGTCCGCCGGGCCGCCCAGCGCGTGGACCATGCGGGCGAAGCGCTCGGCCGCCTGCCCGCTCGCCATCGCCTGGTCGAAGCGGGCGCGGCCTTCAGCGGCGTCGGGAGCCAGCCCGGCCAGCACCAGCAGTTCGGCGGCTTGGGCGGCGGTGACCTCGTAGAGCCGGGAGTCGGCTGCGCCGCCGCGCAGGATATCGATGCACTCCCGCATCTCCAGCGCGTTGCCGGCGGTCAGGCCCAGCACCTCGTTCATGTCGGTCAGCAGGGCGACGGTGGGCAGCCCCGCGCCCTCGGCCACGGTGACGAGGCTGTCGGCCAGTTCCCGCGCCTTGGCGATGTCGGGCAGGAAGGCGCCGGAGCCGAACTTCACGTCCATCACCAGCGCGTCCAGCCCCGCCGCCAGCTTTTTCGACAGGATCGAGGAGGTCAGCAGGTCGATGGTCTCCACCGTCGCCGTCACGTCGCGGATGGCGTAGAGGCGGCGGTCGGCGGGTGCGATGTCGTCGGTGGCCCCGATCACCGCGCAGCCGACCTCCTTCACCACCCGCTCCAGCGTCGCCCGGTCGGGCTTGGCGCGGTAGCCGGGGATGCTCTCGAACTTGTCGAGCGTTCCACCGGTGTGGCCCAGCCCACGGCCCGACACCATCGGCACGAAGCCGCCGCAGGCAGCCAGCGCCGGGGCAAGGATCAGGCTGACCTTGTCGCCGACGCCGCCGGTCGAATGCTTGTCGACCACCGGTCCCGGCAGGTCCAGATGGTCCCAGCGCATCACCGTCCCGGAGTCCCGCATGGCCAGCGTCAGGGCCACCCGCTCCTCCAGCGTCATGCCGCGGAAGAAGACGGCCATGGCGAAGGCCGCCGCCTGCCCTTCGCTGACGGAGCCGTCGGTGATGCCGCGCACGAAGGCGCCAATCTCCGCCGCGTCCAGGCGTGCGCCGTCGCGCTTCTTGCGAATCAGTTCCTGGGGAAGCATCCGTGCGTCCGTTCCGTGGTCAAACCGTCGCGCGGATCAATAGCCGGCGGTGGCCGGCTGGGCAACCGCCCCACCGCCCTTGCCGTCACCCTTGCCGTCTTTGCCGTCCTTGCCGTCGCTCTTGCCGCCGCCGCCATGGCCGGCTGTGGCAAGCAGCGAGTCCAGCAGCGCCGACGCGCCGAAGCGGAAGGTCTCCGGCTTGGCCCATCCCTTGCCCTGGATCGCGGTGGCGAGCGCCAGGAAGGCCGCCGCCCCATCGGCGTTGCGGATGCCGCCCGCCGCCTTGAAGCCCACCGGCTTGCCCGATTCGTGGATGACGTGCAGCAGCAGCGCCGCCGCCTCCAGCGTCGCGGCGGGCTGCACCTTGCCGGTGGAGGTCTTCAGGAAGTCGGCCCCGGCGGCGATGGAGTCGCGGGCGGCCCAGGCCAGCAGCTCCGGGTCGGGGAAGCAGCCGGATTCCAGGATCACCTTCATCGTCACGTCGGTCCCGCAGGCCTCGCGGCAGGCGCGGATGACGTTCATCGGCTGGGTGCGGGCGCCGTCGATGAAGGCGCGGTAGGGAAGCACCACGTCGATCTCGTTCGCGCCGTCCTTGATGGCCGCCTTGGTCTCCGCCGCCACCGTCGCCGCGTCGGCCTCCCCCGAGGGGAAGTTGACGACGGTGGCGATCTTCACGCCGCTGCCCTTCAGCGCCTTGCGCGCGGTCTTGACGAAGCGCGGCCAGACGCACACCGCGGCGACCTTTCCGGCGGGGCTGACGGCGCGCTTGCACAGCGCTTCCACCGTCTGGTCGGTGTCGTCGTCGTTCAGGCTGGTCAGGTCGAGCAGGCCGATGGCCCGGCCGGCTCCCTTGGCGTCGGCCTTGACGGCGGCCACGGTGTCGAGCGCCCGTTGCAGATCGGCGGGAAGTTTCATGACCGGCGTCCTTCGTCTATGTTCAGCCCGTCGAGAAAGCCGGTCAGCAGCCGCTCCAGGTCGGAGGCGGCGGCCGAGGCGGCGCGCAGGGTCTGGTCATGGTCCACCGGCCCGTCGCCGAGTCCCACCCCCAGGTTGGTGATGACCGCGCAGCCCGCGACCCGGAGGCCGCAATGCCGCGCGACGATGCATTCGGGCACCGTGGACATGCCGACCGCGTCCGCCCCCAGGACCTTCAACATCCGGACCTCGGCCGGCGTCTCGAAGGAGGGGCCGGGATAGGCGGCGTACACGCCCTCGACCAGATCGATGTTCAACTCCAACGCCCGGCGCCGCATCAGCGCGCGCAGGGCCGGGTCCCAGGCGTCGGTCATGCTGGGGAAGCGCGGGCCGAAGCTGTCCTCGTTGGGACCGGTCAGTGGGTTGGCGCCCAGCATGTTGATGTGGTCGGAAATCGCCATCAGCCGCCCCGGCCCCACCTCCACCCGAAGCGAGCCGGCGGCGCAGGTCAGCACCAGCGTGTCGCAGCCGGCCAGCTTCAGCGCGCGGATCGCCGTCTTCAGCGCGTCGAAGCCGTTGCCCTCGTAGGCGTGGACGCGGCCCTGCATGCAGGCGACGGGCTGGCCACCGAGATGGCCGAGCACCAGCCGGTCCATGTGTCCTTCCACGCTGGGCAGCGGGAAGCCGGGCAGGTCGCCGTAGGGCATGACGGTCGCCCCCTCGATCCGGTCGGCGACCCCGCCCAGGCCGGAGCCGAGCACGATTCCCACCCGCGGGCGGAAGCCGGGGACCCGGTGCAGGATTTCCGCGGCGGCGCGTGCGGCGGTCATGACGGTCAGTTCCCCTCAGAAGTCGAGATTGTCGGGGCCGAAGGAGTGGGGCAGCAACTCGTCCAACCGAAACGTTTGGCGAAGCCCTTCCGGTCCACAGACATGAATCGGCGTGTCGGGTTTGGCGAACTCGCGCAGGCGCTGGCGGCACCCGCCGCAGGGCGTGCAGAGCCGCCCGTCGCCGGGCTTGCCGCCCATGACCGAGATCGCCCGGATGGTCCGGTCCCCGGCAAGGATCATCGCCCCGATGGCCGAGGCCTCGGCGCACTGGCCCTGCGGGTAGGCGGCGTTCTCCACATTCGCCCCGGCGTGGATGCGCCCGGACTCGCCCAAAATGGCCGCACCGACCGAAAAATGAGAATAGGGCGCGTAGGCCTGCGCCATCGCGTCGCGGGCGGCGGCGATCAAAGAGTCGACAATCGGGGCCTCTTGCGGGTCGCTCATCACCGCTCCTTCACATAGGGGACGCCGCTGGCCTTGGGCGCCACCGCCCGGCCGACGAAGCCGGCGAGCAGAAGCACGGTCAGCACATAGGGCAGCATCTGGATGAACTGCACCGGGATCACCCCCACCACCGGCAGCGGCACGCCTTGCAGGCGGACCTGCACCGCGTCGGTGAAGGCGAAGAGCAGGCAGGCGAACAGCGTCGGCCAGGGCCGCCATTTCCCGAAGATCAGCGCGGCCAGCGCCAGATAGCCCTTGCCCGCCGTCATGTCGCGCACGAAGCCGGCGCCGTGCGCGGTGGACAGGTAGGCGCCGGCGATTCCGGTCAGCACCCCGGTGATGATCACCGCCTGATAGCGCAGCCGCGTGACCGACAGCCCCGCCGTGTCAACCGCCGAGGGGTTCTCCCCCACCGCGCGCAGCCGCAGCCCGAAGCGCGAGCGGGTGAACACCCAATGGGTCGCCACCACCAGAAGGACCGTCAGCCAGATCAGGACGCTGGCGTCGTCGATCAGCTCCCGGTAGACGGGGCCGAGGACCGGGACGCCGGACAGCGCCTCCACCCCCGGCAGATGGATCTGCGGCAGCCGCGCCTCCCCCGGCAGCAGCGGGGTCTGGCCGCCCTGGCGGAACCAGGCGTAGGCCAGGGTCGGCGCCAACCCGGCGACCAGGATGTTGATCGCCATGCCCGACACCACCTGATTGCCCTTGTGGGTGATGCAGGCGAAGCCATGGACCAGCGCCAGCGCCACCGAGGCCGCGACGGCGGCGCCCAAGCCCAACCAGGGACTGCCGGTGGAGGAGGCGACGGCGGCGGCGAAGAAGGCGCCGGCCAGCATCTTGCCCTCCAGCCCGATGTCCACCACCCCCGCCCGCTCGCTGTAGAGCGCCGCGAAGGCGGCCAGCACCAGCGGGGTCGCCACGCGGATGGTGGCGTCGGCCAGCAGCAGGACGACGAGCAGGGCGTCATCCATGCGCTGTTCCCCCATCATGGCCCCCGCCGCGGCGGCGGAACAGCGCCTCGACCCGCGGCTTGAACAGGTTCTCCAGCGCCCCGGCGAACAGGATGACGAGGCCCTGGATGACCATCACCAGCTCCCGGTTCACGGTGGGGTATTCGAAGGACACCTGCCCGCCCCCCTGCGCCAGCACGCCGAACAGCAGCGCCGCCAGGACGATCCCCACCGGGTGGTTGCGCCCCATCAGCGCCACGGCGATGCCGACGAAGCCCACCCCGCCGGTGAAGTTCAGCAGGATGCGGTGCTGCACCCCCATGATCTCGTTCACCCCGACGAAGCCGGCAAGCGCCCCGGAGATCGCCATGGCCAGGATGATGTTCCGCGCCGGGGAGATGCCGGCATAGACCGCCGCCCGCTCGTTCCGCCCGACCGTGCGAATCTCGTAGCCCCAGCGGGTCCGCCACAGGAACAGGTAAAACAGCGCGCAGCAGGCCAGCGCCCACAGGAAGGACAGGTTCAGCGGCGAGGCCGGGACGGCGATGCCGGCCCAGCCGAGGACCCGGTCCATGGTGGGCAGCCAGACGCCGGGATCGAACTCCCGCGTTTCCGGCGACTGCGATCCGGGGCGGATCAGCACGTCGACCAGCAGATAGGTCATGACCGCGGCGGCGATGAAGTTGAACATGATCGTCGTGATGACGATGTGGCTGCCGCGCTTGGCCTGGAGCCAGCCGGGGATCGCCGCCCACACCGCCCCGAACAGAGCCGACAGGGCCACCGCCCCCAGCGCCGCCACCGGCCAGGGCCAGCCGGTCAGCGCCAGCCCGACCAGCCCGGCCCCCAAACCGCCGAGATAGGCCTGCCCTTCCCCGCCGATGTTGAACAGCCCGCAATGGAAGGCGATGGCGACCGCCAGTCCGGTGAAGATGTAGCTGGTCGTGTAGTAGAGGGTGTAGCCGATGGCCTCCGGATAGCCGACCGCCTCGGTCACCAGCAGCGCCAGCACGTCCAGCGGATTCTCGCCGATCACCAGGATGACCAGCCCGGACAGGGCGAGGGCGGCGAGCAGGTTCAGCAGCGGCAGAAGCGCGTAGCCGACCCAGCCGGGCACCTCGCCCGGCCGGCCGAAGCTCCGGCCCGTCACCCCCTGCGCCGCGTCCTGCGCCATCCCGGCTCCATCCGTGGTCACGCCCGTTCACACGCCGGACGGCTTGAACGTCCCTGCCCACTGGAAAGTGCCCCGCGCACGGGGCCAGCGCAAGCGGGAGCGTTCGGGGTCAACCTTACGCTGCCTCCGCCACCCCGGCCATCATCAGGCCGAGGCGCCGCTCGTCCGCCTCGGCCGGGGCGACCTCGCCGACCAGACGGCCATCGAACATGACGAGGATGCGGTCGGACAGGGCGCGAATTTCGTCCAGCTCCACCGACACCAGCAGAATCGCCTTTCCCTGGTCGCGCAGGGCCACCAGACGGCGGTGGATGAACTCGATGGCGCCGATGTCCACGCCGCGGGTGGGCTGGCCGACCAGCAGCAGGTCGGGGTTCCGCTCCATCTCGCGGGCCAGCACGATCTTCTGCTGGTTGCCGCCGGAAAAGTTGGCGGCGGGCAGGCGCGGGTCGCGCGGCCGCACGTCGTAGGCGTCCATCTCCGCGGCGCAGCGGTCGAACAAAGCACGGCGGTCCATCAGGAGCCGCCCATTGAAGGCCGGATCGCCCTGATGACCGAGGATCGCGCACTCCTGCGCCTCGAAGCTCGTGACGAGGCCAACGCGCTGCCGATCCTCCGGCACATGGCCGACCCCGAGCGCGCGCAACCCCCGCGCGGTGAAACGGTCAGGCTGGTTCGCCAGTTCCTCCCCGCGCAGGCGGACGGAGCCGCCGGCCAGCGGGCGCATCCCCGCCAACGCCTCCAGCAGCTCGGACTGGCCGTTGCCCGACACGCCGGCGATGCCGACGATCTCCCCGGCGCGCACGGTCAGCCCGACGCCCTTGACCCGCTCCACGCCGGCGCCGTCCCGCACGCGCAGGCCGGCGACCTCCAGCACCGGCGCACCGGGGCGGGCCGGCGCCTTCTCCACGCGCAGCAGCACCTTGCGCCCGACCATCAGCTCGGCCAGTTCCTCGCGGCTGGTGTGGGCTGTGGCGACGTTCGCCACCACCTGCCCGCGGCGCATGACCGTCACGTTGTCGGTCAGCTCCATGATCTCGCGCAGCTTGTGGGTGATGATGACCACCGTCTTCCCCTGCTCGCGCAGCGCGCGGAGGATGCGGAAGAGGTGGTCGGTCTCCTGCGGGGTGAGGACACCCGTGGGTTCGTCGAGAATCAGGATGTCGGCGCCGCGGTAGAGCGCCTTGAGGATCTCCACCCGCTGCTGCGCCCCCACCGGCAGCTCGCCGACCGGGCGGTCGAGGTCCACCTCCAGCCCGTAGTCGCGGGCGAGCCGGATCAGCTCCGTGCGCGCCCGCGCCATCCCGGCGGCCAGGGTGACGCCGCCCTCCGCCCCCAGCAGCACGTTCTCCAGCACGGTGAAGGGATCGACGAGCATGAAATGTTGGTGGACCATGCCGATCCCGGCGGCCAGGGCGTCGCGCGGGCTGCGCACCGCCACCGGGCGGCCGTCCACCAGGATCGTGCCGCCATCGGCGGGCAGATAGCCGTAGACGATGCTCATGATCGTCGACTTGCCGGCGCCGTTCTCGCCGATCACGCCGTGGATGGTGCCCTTCGGCACGGCCAGCGACACGTCGCGGTTGGCGTGGTTGGCGCCGAACCACTTGTTGACGCCGCGGGTTTCCAAGGCGGGGGGGAGTTGGGGCATGGAATGTCTTTTATGGAGAGGTTCTTGCCCCCACCCTTCCCACGGCTTCGCCGCGGGCCCCTTCCCTCCCCCGCTTCGCAGGAGAGGGAGCTTAGTTCCCTCCCCTGCGAAGCTCTCGCGCAAACCGGAGGTTTGCGCTGACGCGGCAGGCGGACCTTCGGTCCGCCGAGAGCGGGGGAAGGTTAGGGAGGGGGCAACCGTTCGCTGATCAACCCCTCACGGCTGATACGGCTTCACCGCCAGCTCGCCCGCGATGATCTTGTGCTTGGCGTCCTCGACGGCCTTCTCCATCTCCGCCGTGACAAGCTTGCGGTTGTTCTCGTCGAGCGCGTAGCCGACGCCCTCCTCCTTCAGCCCGACGACGCGGTGGCCGGCCGTCCAGCTTCCGTCCTTGGCCGACTTCATGCAGTCGTAGACGGTCACGTCCACGCGCTTGACCATGGATGTCAGGATCTTGCCCGGGTGGATCCAGTTCTGGTTGCTGTCCACCCCGACGCCCAGCTTGCCGGCGTCCGCGGCGGCCTGGAGCACGCCCAGCCCGGTTGCCCCGGCCGCCGCGAAGACCACGTCGGCGCCGCGCCCGAACTGGCTCTTGGCCAGCTCCGCACCGCGGGTGGGGTCGTTCCAGGCGGCGGGGGTGGTGCCGGTCATGTTGGTGAAGACCTCGCCGTCCGCCTTCACATGTTTCACGCCCTGCTCGTAGCCGGTCTGGAAGTTGCGGATCAGCGGGATGTCCATGCCCCCGATGAAGCCGACCTTCCCGCTCTGCGAGGCCAGCGCCGCCAGCATGCCGACGAGGAACGACCCCTCATGCTCCTTGAAGGTCACCGACTGGACGTTGGGCAGGTCCAGCTTGTCGTCGATCAGGCAGAATTTCGTGTTGGGGTACTCCCGCGACACCTTGTCCACAGCGGCGGACTGGGAGAAGCCGACCGCCGTGATGACGGTGGCGCCGCGCCGCGCCATGTTGCGCAGCGCCTGCTCGCGCTGGCTCTCGCTGGTGACCTCGAACTCGCGGTAGACGATCCCGGTCTCCTTCTTGAAGCGCTCCGCCCCGTTGTAGGCCGCCTCGTTGAAGGACTTGTCGAACTTGCCGCCCTGGTCGAACACCACCGCCGGCATGAACTCGTCCGCCGCCAGGGCGGAACCCGCGGCGGGAACGGTCGCCGCCGTCAGCGACAGGGCCAGGATGGTCAGAATGCGCGTCATCGTCATCGTTCCGCTTTCCCCGTTCCGGTTCGCCCGCTTGCCGGGTCGTGGCGTTCAGGATAGCCGCTCCTCCCCTCCCGCGACAGGGGGCACATGGCGGGGGATCGCCGCCGCAGGTCACAGCCCGGACGCGACCTCACCCCGCGACGCCGGTTGACGGAAGGGCGGTGGCCCGCTATCACGCCCGCCATTGCCCGGAGGAGGGGCCCGGAGGAGGGGAATCGCAGATTGGACGAGGTGATCGGCGTGCATGGTCTGGTGGTGCTGCTGCAAGGCATCGTCCTTGGAATCGCCATCGCCGCCCCCGTCGGTCCGATCGGCCTGCTCTGCATCCGGCGCACGCTCCAGCACGGGCCGCTGATGGGCTTCTTCACCGGCTTCGGCGCCGCCGTGGCCGACACCATCTACGGCGCCATCGCCGCCTTCGGTGTGTCCGCCGCCCTGGACTTCCTTCAGGGGCATGAGATCGCCTTCCAGCTCGTCGGCGGCATCTTCCTGATCGTCGTCGCCATCCGCACCTTCCGCCAGAAGCCGGAGGAGGAGGAGCGCGAGGCCGCCAGCGCGCCCGACACCCCGTCCTTCCTCGGCGGTTTCATGACCGGCCTGTCGCTGACCCTGACCAACCCGGCGACCATCATGGCCTTCATCGCCATCTTCGCCGGGTTCGGGCTGGGCGGCAATCTGGGGCGGGTCGACGCCACCACGCTGGTGGCCGGCGTCTTCATCGGCGCCTCGCTGTGGTGGCTCACCTTGTCCATGGGGGTCGCCGCCGTGCGCCACCGCATTTCCGACCGCGGGCTGACCCGGTTGAACCATTGCACGGGGGTGGCGCTGGCGGCCTTCGGCCTCTGGGCGCTCGGCATGGCCGTCACCGGCATGGTCGGCTGGGCCATGGGGTGAGCCTTACGGGCTGAGCCCTAAGGATTGAGCGGGGCCCCCGCCACCGGCGGATCGTCGCCCGTCCCGCGGGACGATTTCTGGGCGCGGCGGATGCCGTGGAAATGGCTGACCAGCCGGTACAGGTACAGACCGACCAAGACCACCAGCAGCCCCACGGTGAAATAGCCGACCATGCTGTGCGCGAAGGGCCAGCGGGACAGCATGTAGCCGGTCCAGGCGAGCAGCAGCGTCCACAGGATCGACCCGGCCCCGGAATACAGACAGTAGAGCGGGATCGACATCCGGCAGGCCCCCGCCGGGATCGAGATCAGCGTCCGCACCCCCGGCACCGGCTGGGTCAGGAAGACGGCGATGCCGCCGTGCTTTCCGAACCACTCCGTGCTTCGTCGGACCTTCTTGGGGTGGATCGTCAGCCAGTGCCCGTAGCGTTTTAAAAAGGCCTCCAGCCGGTCGCGGCCCATCAGCCGACTGGGCAGGAACCACACCAGCTGCCCGGCCAGCGAGCCCAACCCTCCGGCCAGGGCGACGCCGAGCAGATTGTACTCGCCCTGCGCCGCCGCGATGCCGGCCAATGGAATGACCGATTCCGCGGGAACCGGCGGGATGACCCGCGCCAGGACCAGCAGCAGGAAGATGCCCACGTAGTTCATCGTGTGCATCACATCGACCAGCCAATTGGTCAGTCCGCCAGCCATTTCTGCCCACCCAGATTTTAATCCTTCGAAAAACAAGCCGGCGGGCCGTCGGTTCCTGAACGATGTCGCGGCGTGAAACCGCATGTCACATTCAGATGAGAAATGTTTGGATATAAAATAGGTAAGAGACTTACACACTCCTGTATGCAGTCGATGGTCTCCGTTCGATACCTGACATGGCACATCCAATCCGCTATGTCAAAAAAGAGAGAACCGCCATGCTTCTAAGCAACCTCAAGATATCCACGAAAATCTTGTCCATCATCGTCATGCTGGGAGCCATCTGCGCCGGCATCACGGCCGCGTCGGTCTCCGGATTGGACGCGCTGAGCCGCGCCACCGACGAGATCAAGGCTTCCGGCGATGACATGAGGCTCGGCGCACGGCTGAATCGCTTGGTGGTCGAACTGCTCCGCGACGAATACCGCCTTGCCGCCAACCCTGCCGACCTGCCGGAGGTCCTGCCCTCCATCGCGACGAGCAGCGAATCGCTGTCCACGAACCTCACCAGAGTCAAGGAGACCGCCGACCTCGAACAGAAGCGCTTGCTGGCAGACTTCGAAGCGGCGCTGTCGCTCTACAAGACTCACTTGGAACAGACCCTGGCCATCGCCCGTCAGATCAACGCGAAGGGCGCCGTCGGATTCCATCAGGACATTCTCTCATCGGTCAAGAACAGCGCCGTCGCCGCGCGGAAGCTCCAGGAGCTGAGCGTCAAATACACCGCCTACACCGACGACAAGGCGTCACGGCTGTCCGACGACGCCTCCCAACTGGCGGAGCGGCGGTCCGTCCAACTCATCGCCGCCGCCGCGGTCGGCATTCTCGCCGGCCTGCTGCTGGGCTGGCTCATGTCGCAGTTCGGCATCGTCCGCCCGGTGACCGCCATCGTCGCCTGCCTGCGTGGGCTGGCCGACGGCAAGCTGGACACCGAGGTGTACGGCACCGACCGCAAGGACGAGGTCGGCGCGATCGCCGCCACCGCGGATGTGTTCAAGCGCAACCTGCTCCAAAGCCGCGCGATGGAGCGCGAGGCCAAGGAGGCCGAGGCGCGGTCCCAGGCGGAAAAGCGCGCGGCTATGCTCGCGCTGGCCGGTCGCTTCGAATCGCAGGTGGGCGTCATCGTGAACGACGTCGGCGGCGCCGCGACGGAGCTTCAGGCCACCGCGGCGCAGCTCGCCTCCGCGGTCGAGGAGGTCGGCGCCCAGTGCAACGCCGTGGCCGGCGCGTCGGAGGAGGCCAGCGCCAACGTGCAGACCGTCGCCTCGGCGTCGGAGGAGATGTCCGCCTCCATCCATGAACTGGCCGAGCGCGTGACCCGCGCTGCCGCCCGCTCCAAGGCCGCGGCGGAGGGGGCCAATCTGGCCCAGACCCAGCTCGACTCCCTGTCCGCCGCCATCGAGCAGGTCGACCAGATCGTCGCCTCCATCAACGCCGTCGCCGCCCAGACCAATTTGCTGGCGCTCAACGCGACCATCGAGGCGGCCCGCGCCGGGGAAGCCGGCAAGGGCTTCGCCGTGGTGGCGAGCGAGGTCAAGAACCTCGCCAACCAGACCCACGCGATGACTGAGCAGATCGGCAACCAGATCGCCGCGGTGAAGAACGCCTCCGGCCGGACGGTGGAGGCGATGCGCGCCATCATCACCCAGGTCGAGGACATCGACCGCTCCACCGCGGAAATGGCCGCCTCCGTCGAGCAGCAGAGCGCGGCGACCGGCGAGATCAGCCGCAACGCCCAGCAGGCCGCCAACGGCACCGCGGAGGTGTCCAGCAACGTCGCCGGCATCCAGCAGGCGGAGTCGGAAACCAGCGCTGCCACCCACAGCGTGAAGGAGGCGGCCGACCAGTTGGCCGAGCGCGCGTCCAGCCTGAAGCGCGAGGTGGATCAGTTCCTGGCCGACGTGCGCGCGGCGTAACCCGCCGCGCGTTTCCCAAGGCCCTCAGCCCCGGGTGCCGCCCGGCGGTGGCGGCGGCGGGGCGCTTTCCGCCACGGCGGCGCGGCCCGGATCGCGTTTCTGGCATTCCAGCAGGATGTCGCGCGCGATCGGCGCCGCCGCGGTGGACCCGCCGCCACCATGCTCCACGAACACCGCGCAGGCGTAGCGCGGGGAACTGACCGGCGCGTAGGAGATGAACAGCGCGTGGTCGCGCTCCCGCCAGGGCAGGTCCTCGTTCTTCTTCACGCCGGTGCTGCGCTCCGCCATGGTGATGCGGCGGACCTGGGCGGAGCCCGTCTTGCCGGCCATCTCATAGCCGGGTTCGGTGATGCGCGACTTGTAGGCGGTGCCGTTCGGCGCGTTGGTCACCTCGTAGAGGCCGCGCAGGACGAGGTCGAGATTCTCCTTCTTCACCCCGATCGGCGGCCAGCTCGTCTGCTCGCCCGACAGCGCCTTGATCTGCTTGGTCAGGTGGGGCTTCACCGCGAAGCCGCCGTTGGCCAGCCGAGCGGTCATGGCGACGAGCTGCATCGGCGTGGACAGCACATAACCCTGCCCGATCGCCGCGATCAGCGTCTCGCCCTGCGCCCAGGGTTTGCCCAGGGCGCCCTTCTTCCAGTCGATGGAGGGAATCAGGCCCGGCCGCTCGTGCGGCAGGTCCAGCCCGGTCAACTGGCCCATGTCGAAGCGGTTGGCCATTTCGGCGATGCGGTCGATGCCGATGCGCCGCGACACGTCGTAGAACCACACGTCGCAGGAATGGCGCAGCGCGCCGACCACGTCCACCGTGCCGTGCCCGCCCTTCTTCCAGCAGTGGAAGCGGTGGTCGCCAAGGTCCATGTGGCCCGGGCAGAACACCGAGTGGTTGCGGCTGATCAGGCCGGACTCCAGCGCCGCCAAGGCCACCACCGGCTTGAAGGTGGAGCCCGGCGGGTACTGCCCGGCCACCGCCTTGTTGTTCAGCGGGGTCGCCTGGTTGGACAACAATTCCTCCCACAGCTCGGCGCTGATGCCCATGGTGAACTGGTTGGGGTCGTAGCTGGGGTGGGAGCACAGGGCGTAGATACCGCCGGTGTGGACGTCCATCACCACGGCCGATGCGCTGACCTCCTGCGCCAGCCGCTGCTGCACGAATTTCTGCAGGCCGATGTCGATGGTCAACTGGACCTCGCGGCCCGGCTGACCCTCGTCGCGCGACAGCTCGCGGATGACGCGCCCGACCGCGTTGACTTCGAGCTGGCTGGTGCCGGCCGTGCCGCGCAGCGCCTTCTCGTGGTACTTCTCCATCCCGGCCTTGCCGATGCGGAAGCCCGGCAGCGACAGCACGGGATCACCGTTCAGCTCCGCTTCCGACACGGCGCCGACATAGCCCAGGATGTGGGCGGTCGCCTCAGCCTCCGGGTAATGGCGGATCTCGCCGACCTCGATGGCGACGCCGGGCAGGTCCGGCGTGTTCATCTCGATGGTGGCGACCTGTTCCCAGGTCAGGTTCTCGCGCACGGTGACCGGCACGAAGCGGCGCTTGCGGTGCAGCTCGCGCATCACGCGGCGGCGGTCGCCGTCGGTCAGCGGAACGATCTTGGAGATCTTGTCGAGCGTGTCCTGGATGTTGCGCGTGCGCTCCGACACCACGACGACGCGGTAATTCTGCTGGTTCACGGCCAACGGCGCGCCGAACCGGTCGACGATGGTGCCGCGCGACGGGGCGACCAGCCGCAGGCTGATGCGGTTCTCCTCCGCCAGCATGGTGAAGCGCGCGGACTCCACCACCTGCAGGTAATAGAGCCGCCCGACCAGAGCGGACAGACCGGCGAGCTTCAGCCCGCCCAGCACGGCGGCGCGGCGGGTCAGCAGGCGGTAGCGGTCGGTGTCGCGGTCCATCGCAGTCAAAGGCTCACATCCCCTGCCAGATCATCCCTGCCGGCTATCCCTGCCCTCACCCCAGTCCATCAACCCTGAAGAAACGCGCGGTGCACGCGGATCAGCATCCAGGCGATGGCCGGAAAGAAGGCCATGGTCAGCAGCGCCTGGAACAGGGCCGGCCGGAACGGCAGCACCGTTGCCTGAAGCGCCGAAAAAGCCAGCCACTGGATGCAGGCCACGCCCATCATGACCAGCCCGAAGCCGAACCACATCAGGGCGAAGGTGCTCGACGCCAGCACGCGCCGCTGGCTGGACACCGCCCAATGGACCAGCACCAGCACCAGCGCGTTCACCCCCAGCGGTCCGCCGGTCAGCAGGTCCTGCAGCAGACCGATCAGGAAGGCGGTGCCCGGCCCCATCAGGTCGGGTCTATGGATCGCCCAATAATAGACGGCGATGGCGGTCAGGAAAGGCGCCACCGACGCATAGCCGGGCAGCGGCACCGGGATCATCCCGGCCAGCGCCAGCATGACCGTCACCGCGAAGGGTGCGAGATTCCGCCCGGTCTTGTCCAGCCGCTGCCACAAGGTCAGCGTCATTTCGACTCGGATGACGGTTCCGACTCGCTTCCCGGCAAGCTGAATTCGACCAGCTGCAGGTGCTCGACCCGCGACAGATCGACGTTCGGCTGCACCCGGACGCCACGTTCACCGGCCGAGGACACCACGCCCACCGGCAGGCCCGGCGGGAATTGCCCGCCGTGACCGGAGGTTACCACCCGCTCGCCCACCTGAACCGGCGCTTCCGGCGGCAGGTAGAGGAGCCGGGTCTGGTCGGAGTTGTCGCCCGCCATCACAGCCCGCTGGCGCGAGCGCTCCAGAACCACGGGGATGCGCGTGTTGATGTCGGTCAGCAGGAGGACGCGGGCTGACCACTCCCCGACCTCGATCACCCGGCCGACCAGTCCGCTGCCGGCGATGGCCGCCTGCCCCTTGCGCACCCCGTCGCGGCGACCGGCGGTGACCACCAGCGTCCGGAGGAAGGAACTGCCCGGAGCGGCGATGACCCGCGCCGTGATGAAGGAGGAGGACGGCTCGGGCGTCGCCTTCAGCAGCGAACGGAGGCTGATGTTCTCAGCCTCCAGCCGCAGCGCCGCCTGCTTCCACTGCAGCAGCCGCGCGTTCTCCGCCTTCAGCCGCTGGTTCTCCTCGAAGGCGTTCTGCACCTCGACAACCGACTCCACGACATGGGCGGCGGTGGCGGCAGGGCGCGAGATCGCGTCGAGGATCGGGGCGAAGGCGTCGGTCACCCGGGCGCGCGCGCTGTCCACCGACAGCGCGTCGATCCGGCCCACCATCATCAGCGCGACGGAGGCGAGAACCAGCAACAGGAAGGAGAAGCGCTGGGCGAGCGCCCGCAACGGGGCGGCAAGGCGCACGACGGAACCGGAATTGCGAGGCTTCACAGGATCATCCCGTCCAGGTACGCGATCCGCCCCCGGCTAGGCCGACGAATGGACGAACCACCGGGGGAACCCAACCGAGCAATACACCAATCAGTAGGCGCTGACCAAGACGTTTCGCAGCGTCTTCATCTCCTCCAGCGCCCGCCCGGTGCCCAGCGCGACGCAGGACAGCGGGTCGTCGGCGATCGACACCGGCAGGCCCGTGGCGTGGCGCAGGACGAAGTCCAGATTGCCCAGCAGGGCGCCGCCGCCGGTCAGCACGATGCCCTTGTCCACGATGTCCGCGGCCAGTTCCGGCGCCGTGTGCTCCAGCGCGACCTTCACCGCCTCGACGATGGCCGACACCGGCTCCGCCAGGGACTCGGCGATCTGCCGCTCGGAGATGATGAGTTCCTTGGGCACGCCGTTCATCAGGTCGCGGCCCTTGATCTCCAGGATGCGGCCCTCGCCGTCTTCCGGCGGGCAGGCCGACCCGATTTCCTTCTTGATCCGCTCCGCCGAGCCTTCGCCGACCAGCAGATTGTGGGTGCGGCGGATGTAGCCGATGATGGCCTCGTCCATCTTGTCGCCGCCCACGCGGACGGAACGGGAATAGACGATGCCGCCCAGCGACAGCACGGCCACCTCGGTGGTGCCGCCGCCGATGTCCACGACCATGGAGCCGGTCGGCTCCGTCACCGGGAGCCCGGCACCGATCGCGGCGGCCATCGGCTCCTCGATCAGGAAGACGCGGCGGGCGCCGGCGGCCTCCGCCGATTCCTGGATCGCGCGGCGCTCGACGGCGGTGGAGCCCGACGGCACGCAGATGATGACCTGCGGGCTGGCGAAGCTGCGCCGGTTGTGCACCTTGCGGATGAAGTGCTTGATCATCTCCTCGGCGACTTCGAAGTCGGCGATGACGCCGTCGCGGAGGGGGCGGATGGCCTGGATGTTGCCCGGCGTGCGGCCCAGCATCATCTTCGCCTCGTCGCCGACGGCCAGCACCTGCTTCTTGCCGCGGACGTTGGCGATGGCCACGACCGAGGGTTCGTTCAGAACGATGCCGCGGCCCTTGACGTAGACCAGGGTGTTGGCCGTCCCCAAATCGATCGCCATGTCGGCGGAAAGCACGCCGAGGAGTTTGGAAAGCATGGACCCGACTAACTCTTCAATGCGGTTGAGACGGCCTTGCCGGCGATGTGCCCGCTCCGGTGCGGAGGGCCACGCCCGCCAACGGTTCCATAGACGAATGCCCCTTCGCGCTCAAGCGGAGAGTGCAACCGGCACGCCTTGCCGAACCCTGTTTCCGGCGCCCGTGGGGCGGACGCCGGCGCCGGTCCGGCGCTCTGGTCGATGGGAGGCGGTCCTTGAGGCAAGGCCGGTCCCGGCGGAATGTCCAGTTCCCGAAGTCCTGGCGGAACGCCGTCCTCCGGTGCCCGCCACACTGCCGCGTCAGGGTTAATTTTCCGTCAACAGGAGGCGGAAACCTCCGGCGTCCGGCCAACCGCTCCGTTCGCGGCGGGGGTATCCTTTATGCCGATTCCCGACCCGCCGCAACGGCTTTGTGTCCGGTCTGAAACCGCTCCGGCGCCCCGCCCCCTGGCCTCGATGCCGGCGTCAATGATGGGCGGATTTCGCCGCTTCCGCGGCCTTCATCTTGGCCCCGTGATGATCGCCTTCCAGCCGGTCCATCAGGGCGAGCAGGACGCCCGACACCACGAAGGTCATGTGGACGATGACCATCCACATCAGGTTCTCCTTGCCGGTGTTGTCGATGTTCATGAAGCCCTTCAGCAGATGGATACCGGAGATCGCCACGATGGAGGCGATCAGCTTCAGCTTCAGTCCGCCGAAATCGACCTTGCCCATCCAGTCCGGGCGGTCCTTGTGGTCGGCAACGTCGATCTTGGACACGAAGTTCTCGTATCCCGAAAAGATCACCATCAACAGCAGGTTGCCGGCCAGCGACAGGTCGATCAGCGTCAGCACGGCCAGCAGCACGTCCTTTTCCTGCATCTCCAGCACATGCGGAACGATGTGGAAAATCTCCTGCGTGAACTTCGCCAGCAGAAGCACCAGCGACACGACGAGCCCCAGATAGAAGGGGGCGAGCAGCCAGCGGCTGGCGAAGATGATCTGTTCGAAACGGCGTTCGATCATGACGGTCGGCGTCCGTGATTGGTCATAAGGGGTAACAGCGCCGGACTCTTGCCATTTCGCAGATGCGAAATCAACCGTTCCCATGCCGCGTCCGCCACGCGGGATTGTTGGAAGAAAGCTGGTTCGCGGCGCCACGAAACGGTAACGTCCCGGCCGTCCGCCGCACCGATAAGGCCCGCCCCCATGAAGAACCCCGCCCCGCACATCGTCACCGCGTTCGAAGACGCCATGAAGCGGCTGAAGGCCAGCATCGTGCAGATGGCCGGGGCGGCGGAAACCCAGCTCGACGGCGCGCTGACCTGCCTGACCCAGCGCAACCCCGAGCAGGCCCGCGCCATCGTCGAGTCCGACGCGCGCCTCGACAGCTACGAGCACGAGATCGAGGCGAACTGCATGCGCATGCTGGTGCTGCGCCAGCCGGTGGCCGACGACCTGCGCGAGGTGATCGCCGCCCTGAAGATCGCCGGCAATCTGGAGCGCGTGGGCGACCACGCCGCCAACACCGCCCGCCGCGCCGTCGCCGTGGCGGAGTTCCCCGAATCCCCGGCGATGAGCACCCTGCCCAACCTGGGCCGCCTCGTGCGCCAGCGCCTGACCACCGCGGTGGACGCCTATGTGGACGGCGACGTCGAGCTGGCGCTGCGCGTCTGGCGCACCGACGACGAGGTGGATGCGCTCTACACCAGCCTGTGCGAGAGCATCAACCAGTCGGCGGCCCGCTTGCCGGAGATGTTCACCGCCCACATGCACCTGCTGTTCATCGCCAAGAGCCTGGAGCGCATCGGCGACCACGCGACCAACATCGCGGAGGTGGTGCATTTCGTGCACACCGGCCGGCCACTGCTCGACGAGCGGCCGAAGGCGGACCGGTCGCGGGGGGATGTGTGAGGCTTCCCAGGCGGTTGCACTTGCCCCCACCCTAACCCTCCCCCGCTTCGCAGGGGAGGGAACTGCCGCCGCTTCGCATCGTCTCCCTCCCCTGCGCAGCTCTCGCGCAAACCAAAGGTTTGCGCTGACGCGGCAGGCGGACCGAAGGTCCGCCGAGAGCGGGAGAGGACCGGGGTGGGGGCAAGACCGTGCAGAACTCCCAAAAACGAAAAAGCGCGCCTCGCGGCGCGCTTTCCCGTTTCTCGATCCAGGAACCGATCAGTTCTTGGACTTGTCCACCAGACGGCGCTCGGCGATCCAGGGCATCATGGCGCGCAGCTTCTCGCCGACCTGCTCGATCGAATGCTCGGCGTTGCGGCGGCGGGTCGCCTTGAAGGACGGCTGGCCGGCCTTGCACTCCAGCATCCAGTCGCGGACGAAGCGGCCGGTCTGGATGTCCTCCAGGACGCGCTTCATCTCGGCCTTGGTCTCCGGGGTGATGATGCGCGGGCCGGTCTTGTAGTCGCCGTACTCGGCGGTGTTGGAGATCGAGTAGCGCATGTTGGCCATGCCGCCCTCATACATGAGGTCGACGATCAGCTTCACCTCGTGCAGGCACTCGAAATAGGCCATCTCCGGGGCGTAGCCGGCCTCGGTCAGCGTCTCGTAGCCGGCCTTGATCAGCTCGGTCAGGCCGCCGCAGAGCACGGCCTGCTCGCCGAACAGGTCGGTCTCGCACTCTTCCTTGAAGGTCGTCTCGATGATGCCGGCGCGGCCGCCGCCGATGGCCGAGGCGTAGGACAGGGCGATGTCCAGCGCGTTGCCCGAGGCGTTCTGGTGAACGGCCACGAGGCAGGGCACGCCGCCGCCGCGCTGGTATTCGCCGCGGACGGTGTGGCCGGGGCCCTTCGGCGCGATCATGAACACGTCGAGGTCGGCGCGCGGCTCGATCAGGTTGAAGTGCACGTTCAGGCCGTGCGCGAAGGCGAGCGCGGCGCCTTCCTTCAGGTTCTTGGCGAGGTCGTCGCGGTACAGGTCGGCCTGCAGCTCGTCCGGGGTGAGGATCATCACCACGTCGGCCCAGGCGGCGGCCTCGGCCGGGGACATGACCGTGAAGCCGGCGTTCTCAGCCTTCTTGATGGTGGCCGAGCCGGGGCGGAGGGCGATGCGCACGTCCTTCACGCCGCTGTCACGCAGGTTGTTGGCGTGGGCGTGGCCCTGGCTGCCGTAGCCGACGATGACGACCTTCTTCCCCTTGATCAGGTTCACGTCGGCATCACGATCATAATAGACGCGCATGGTGGTCTTCCTTGGATTTTTCGATCTGGTGGTGCGAGTTTTGCGCAGCGGAATTACTCCACCGGCGAAAGGGCCGCGTCAAGCAGAACACTGTTCGATAGACTGATAAAGGACGGCGGGCTGGGTTGTCCCCCCATCATCCCTGGCCGTCATGAGGCCGGGATCAGAACCCGGTGGCCCCCTTCGACATGGCGACGACGCCGGTCCGGCTGGCCTCGACGAGGCCGAGATGGGACATCAGCCCGACGAAATCGTCGACCTCCGCCGTCGTGCCGGTCAGCTCGAACACGAAAGAGGTCAGGGTGGCGTCCACGACCTTCGCCTTGAAGATGTCGGCCAGGCGCAGCGCCTCGATGCGACGCTCGCCGGTGCCGGCGACCTTGACCAGCGCCAGTTCGCGCTCCACCGACGGCCCCTCGTCCGTCAGGTCGTGCACCTTGTGCACCGGCACGAGGCGGTCGAGCTGGGCCTTGATCTGCTCCACCACCATGCGGGTGCCGGAGGTGACCAGCGTGATGCGCGACAGGTGGTCGGCGTTGTTCACCTCCGCCACCGTCAGGCTTTCGATGTTGTAGCCGCGGCCCGAGAACAGGCCGATGACGCGGGCCAACACGCCCGGCTCGTTGTCCACCAGCACGGCGATGGTGTGCTTCTCGATCTTTTCTTCCACGATCCGTACTCCGCCAGAGGGCCTTCAACCGTTCGTCTTGGTCGCCGCGATCAGACCAGCACCATGCCGTCTTCCGGCGTGGCGTCGGACGGGCTGTCCTCCGGACCGAACAGGATTTCGTTGTGGGCCTTGCCGCCGGGGATCATCGGGAAGCAATTCTCCTTCGGGTCCACGGCGATGTCGACGATGCAGGGACGGTCGGTGACCGCCAGCATCTTCTCGATGACCTCGTCCACCTCGGCCACCGTGGTCGCGCGCAGGCCGACGCAGCCCCAGCTTTCCGCCAGCTTCACGAAGTCGGGCAGCGCCTCGGAATAGCTGTTGGAGTAGCGGGAGCCGTGCAGCAGCTCCTGCCACTGGCGCACCATGCCCATGTACTTGTTGTTCAGGATGAAGATCTTGACGGGCGCGCGGTACTGCACCGCCGTGCCGATCTCCTGCATGTTCATCAGGAAGGACGCCTCGCCCGACACGTCCACCACGATGGCGTCCGGGTGGGCGATCTGGGCCCCGATGGCCGCCGGCAGGCCGTAGCCCATGGTGCCCAGGCCGCCGGAGGTCATCCAGCGGTTCGGCTCGTCGAAGGGCAGGAACTGGGCGGCCCACATCTGGTGCTGGCCGACCTCGGTCGTCACGTAATGGTTCTTGCCGCGCAGCGCCTCGCGCAGCCGCTCCAGCGCGTACTGCGGCTTGATGACCGCCTCGGTGCGGTTGTAGTTCAGGCAGTTGCGGGCGCGCCAGCCCTCGACCTGACCCCACCACTCCTTCAGGGCGGTCTGGTCGGCGCGCTTCTGGCGGGCCTTCCAGATGCGGATCATGTCCTCCAGAACGGCGCCGGCGTCACCGACGATGGGGATGTCCACCGCGACGTTCTTGTTGATCGAACTGGGATCGATGTCGACGTGGATCTTCTTGGAGCCCGGCGCGAATTCCGACAGCTTGCCGGTCACGCGGTCGTCGAAGCGGGCTCCGATGTTGATCATGACGTCGCAGTTGTACATGGCGAGGTTTGCCTCGTACGTGCCGTGCATGCCCAGCATGCCCAGCCACTGCGGGTCCGACGCCGGGAAGGCGCCCAGCCCCATCAGGGTCGAGGTGATCGGGAAGCCGGTCATCTTCACGAACTGGGTCAGCAGCTTGGCCGCGATCGGGCCGGCGTTCACCACGCCGCCGCCGGTGTAGAAGATCGGGCGCTTGGCGGTGGCGATCAGCTCGATGGCCTCCTCCACGCGGGCGATCTCGGGCTTCACCTGCGGGCGGTAGGTCTTGTGCTTCACCTCGGTCGGCGGGATGTAGGTGCCGTCGGCGAACTGCACGTCCTTCGGAATGTCGACCAGCACCGGGCCGGGCCGGCCGCTGCGCGCCACGTAGAAGGCCTCGTGCATGGTGCGGGCCAGCTGGTTGACGTCCTTCACCAAGTAGTTGTGCTTGGTGCAGGGGCGCGTGATGCCGGTGGTGTCGGCCTCCTGGAAGGCGTCGTTGCCGATCAGGTGGGTCGGCACCTGCCCGGACAGGCAGACCAGCGGAATGCTGTCGCACAGCGCGTCGAGCAGGCCCGTCACGGCGTTGGTGGCGCCGGGGCCGGAGGTCACCAGCACGCAGCCCACCTTGCCGGTGGAGCGGGCGTAGCCTTCCGCGGCGTGCACGGCGGCCTGCTCATGCCGGACGAGGATGTGCTTGATGTCGTTCTGCTGGAAGATGGCGTCGTAGATCGGAAGTACCGCGCCGCCCGGATAACCGAAGATGATGTCGACGCCCTGATCCTTCAGGGCCTTGATGACGATCTGCGCGCCGGTCAGCTTCTGTTCGGGCATAGCTCACGACCTTCCAATGGGGGCCCCTCTTTTCACGGGCGGCCCTGTTCCTTCTCAAACCCCGGCGATGGCCTGCTGGGAAAACAAGGGGTTATCCCCAAAGGCGAAGGCCGGGATCGGCAAACTAGACAATCCGCCGGTCCTCGGTCAACCCATTTTGCGAATGATCGAAAAGATTTTTTGCCGCAGTTTTTCCAAATATTTCGCAAGCTGGAAAGACCGCCCTCCCCGCAACGCCGGCCCCAAACGCAAACGGCCTGCCCCTGCGGGTGCGGAGGCAGGCCGTTGCGCAAGGAGCGGCGGGGCTTACGCCGCGACGGTCTGGAGCAGGCCGCAGAGGCGGCGGATGCCTTCGCGGATGCGTTCCGGGTTGTTGTTGGAGAAGCTGAGGCGCAGCGTGTTCTTGCCCGAGCGGTCGGCGTGGAAGGCCGAGCCGGGAACGAACGCGACGTTGGCGTCCTTGATGGCGCGGGCCAGCAGGTCCACCCCGTCGGTGCCCTCCGGCAGCTCGATCCAGACGAACATGCCGCCTTCCGGCTTGGTCCAGGTCACCCCCGCCGGAGCGAACTCGGCCAGCGCGGTCAGCATGGCGTCGCGGCGCTCCTTGTAGCCGGCGCGCAGGCGGCGGATGTGGCTGTCGAAGCTCTGCGACACCACGTCGTGCAGCACGATCTGGTTGATGGTGCTGGTGTGCAGATCGCCGGCCTGCTTCATCAGAACCAGCCGGTTGATGACCTCGGCCGGGCCGTTGACCCAGCCCACGCGCAGGGCCGGCACCATCGTCTTGGAGAAGGAGCCGCAGAAGAGCACGTTGGTGATCTTGCCGCCGTTGCGGGCGGCGTCCAGCGCGACGATGGACGGGATCGGCTCGCCCTCGTAGCGCAGCTCGGTGTAGGCGGCGTCCTCGACGATCGGCACGCCGTGCTTGGCGCAGAGGTCCAGCAGCGCCTCGCGGCGGGCCAGCGAGATCGTCGTGCCGTTGGGGTTCTGGAAATCGGGGACGAGGTAGAAGAACTTCGGCTTCTGCTCCAGCGCCGCCTCCACCGCGGCGAGGTCAGGCCCCTCTTCGTCGCCGGGAACGGAGAGGTACTGCGGCTCGTAGGGCGAGAAGGCCTGGAGCGCGCCGAGATAGGTCGGGCGGGTGACCAGGATCTTCTCGCCCGGCCCGATCAGCAGCTTGCCGACGAACTCCAGCGCCTGCTGCGACCCGCTGGTCACCAGCACCTCGTCCAGCCCGGCCTGGATGCCGCGGCGGCCCATGTAGGCGCAGATCCACTCGCGCAGCGGCGTGAAGCCCTCGCTGATGGTGTACTGAAGCGCGCCGCCGGCCCCACCGTTGGACTGGAAGATCTTCTCATAGGCGCGGGCGATGGCCGCGGTCGGGAAGAAATCGGGGTCCGGGATGCCCCCGGCGAAGGAGATGATTTCCGGCCGCTCGAGCAGCTTCAGCAGCTCCCGGATTTCCGAAGCTCCCATACCGGCGACGCGACCGGCAAACACGTTTCCCCAATCGACCGTCACTTTCAATCCTCCTGAGGGTCAACGACGCAACGTCGTTTCAAGATAGGTCAGTATTGCTTCACTAAGCGGTCTTGAGTAGAGCGAATTGATCGTATGGCAGCCATGCAGCGCGGAGGCCGGAGGCCGGGCCGCGAGCTGGTGGCGGAACCAGGTGACCTGCCTCTTCGCGTAGCGGCGTGTCGATTGCTGAGCCAGCGCAATGGCTTCGTCGAGCGTCAGCGCGCCGCGCAGATGGTCGCGCAGCTCCGGCACGCCCAGCGCCTTCATCGCCGGCAGATCGGGGTCGAGGCCGAGCGCGTCCAGACGCCGGACCTCCTCCAGCGCCCCCTGCCCCATCATCACGCGGAAGCGGCGGTCGCAGTTGGCGTAGAGCGCGTCGCGCGGCGGGTCGAGCACGAGCACGGCGAAGGCCAGCCCCTCCGGCGCACCCTCGGCGCGCTGGGTCTGCCAGTGGGACAGCGGGTGGCCGGTCGCCTCCAGCACCTCCCAGGCGCGGGTCAGGCGGGTGGTGTCGCCGGGGTTCAGCTTGGCCGAGGCGGGGTCGCGGCGGACCAATTCCTCGCGGAACGCCTCGCCCCCCAGGTCCCGCAGGCGGGCGTGGGCGGCCTTGCGGACCTCGTCGGAGACGGCCGGGACGGCGCTCAACCCTTCCATGAGCGTGCGGAGATAGAGGCCGGTGCCGCCGACGACGATGGGCAGGCGCCCGGCGGCGTGCGCCTGGGCGATTTCGCCCAGCGCCATGTCGCGCCAGCGCGCGGCGGACCCGCGCTCCGCCGCCGGCAGCACGCCATAGAGCCGGTGCGGGGCCAGCGCCAGATCCTCCGCCCCCGGACGGGCGGTCAGCACGTCCAATTCGGCGTAGAGCTGCATGCTGTCGGCGTTGATGACCGTGCCGTTGCGCGCCAGGGCGATGTCGAGCGCCATGCCCGACTTGCCCGAGGCCGTCGGACCGCCGATCACCACCACATGCCGGTGCCGCACATCCCGGTTCCGCGGGCTGTCCTCTGTCATGTCGCCTTGCCTGACGTTCCTCCGGCTACAGCGTATGGCAGGGGAAGGCTTCGCTTGGCAAGGCCGACCGGTGCGGCGCCTCAGCGAACCGTGATCGTCCCGGTCATGCCGAAGCTGCTGTGCAGCGGTTCGTGGCAGGCCAGATCATAGGTGCCGGCATGGATCGGGATGAACTCCACCACATCGGTCTGGCCGGCGGGGAGTTCCAGATTCACCAGGGCCGGCGTCTCGACGGCCCCTTGCCCGGTGGTGACCCGCCGCACCGCGATGGCCTTGAAGAAGCCGTCCGAGGTGAAGGTGTGCGCGACGGTCCCGCGGTTCTCCAGCGTCAGCCGGTAGGGCGTTCCCCGTTCGAAGGCCAGTCGGTCGGGCTGGAACCGGAACTCGTCCAACCGCACGGTCACGGGGCGGGCCTGCGCCCAATCCACCGCCGCGACGCGCGCCGCCACGTCACCGACATAGCCGGGCGGCGGACGCTGCGCCAGATCGGTCCCGGCGCCGCATCCGGCCAAGAGCAAGGCCAGGATCGGGGTGAAAGCGAGAATGGACGGGGTGTGAAGGGTGGCAGGCCGCTGGATCATGGACGAACCCTCCCGCGATTTGAGCGGAAACGCGGCGGCAGGCGCTGAGGTTCACGGCGCGGAATGTCTATGACGCTTGGCGGAGTGGGTTGGCGCAAACTCCCGGCTGTGCTAGGGAGCGCGCGCGCCCTTCCCCACGGCTCTTCCAGGATCGCCCGCCATGAGCGCTGTCGTTACGCTGATCGCCGCCGCCTCCGCCGTTCTCGACGAGCAGGCCGTGCAGGCCGCCCGCGCGTCCCTGACCGCGCTGGGGGCCGACACCGCAAAGCCGGACTGGCTGGCGCCGGACCGCGCCTGCGACATCGCCGAGGAAGGGCTGGTGCCTGAGCAGGCCGAAGCCGCCGTGCGCCGCGCGCTGGCCAATCTTGTGCCGGGCGGGCTCGCCGTGGACGTCATCGCCCAGAAGCCGGGCAACCGGAAGAAGCGCCTGCTGGTCGCCGACATGGAATCGACGATCATTGAGCAGGAGATGCTGGACGAGCTGGGCGATTACGTCGGGCTGAAGGACCACATCGCCGCGATCACCGCCCGCGCCATGAACGGCGAGATCGACTTCAAGGGAGCGGTGCGCGAGCGGGTCGCCCTGCTCAAGGGCCTGAACGAGAGCGTCGTCGACGAGGTGTGGCAGCGCGCCACCCTGATGCCGGGCGCCAGGACGCTGGTGTCCACCATGCGCGCCAACGGGGCGACCTGCGTGCTGGTCTCCGGCGGCTTCCGCTGCTTCACGGAGCGGGTGCGCCAGTGGGTCGGCTTCGACGACGACCGCGGCAACGTGCTGGAGGTGGTGGACGGCGTCATGACCGGCGCGGTGATCGAGCCGATCCTCGACAAGGACAGCAAGCTGGAGGCCCTGCTCGCCTACGCCGGGGAACGCCATGTCCCGACCGTCGAGACCATGGCCGTCGGCGACGGCGCCAACGACCTGCCGATGCTGCTGGCCGCCGGTCTGGGCGTCGCCTTCCACGCCAAGCCGACGGTGGCCGCCCAGGCCCGCGCCCGCGTGGATCACGGCGACCTGACCGCCCTGCTGTTCGCCCAGGGCTACCGGATCGGGGAGTTTGTGGAGGGCTGACGGCCCGCCTCCGCAACGCCACAAAGCGAAAGGGCACCGGCGGTCTCCCGCCGGTGCCCTTTTCGTTTGGGAATGGCTCCCGGATCAGCCCTGGCTGAGCGGGATGGCGACGAAGCGCAGGTCGCCGTGACGGTCCACCAGCAGCAGGATGGACTTCTTGCCCTGCTCCTTGGCCTTCTGGATCTTGGCGGTCACGTCCTCCGGCTTGCGGACCTCCTCCTGGCCGACCTCGATGATGACGTCGCCGGCGCGGATGCCCTTTTCCGACGCGGTGGAGTTGCCCGCCACCTCGGTCACCACCACACCCTTCAGCTCGGGCTTGATCTCGAACTGCTGGCGCAGCTCCGGCGTGATGTTGGTCAGCTTCAGACCCAGCGTCTCGGTCGGCTTCTGGGCCGGGGCCTGCTGGGGCTGGCGGCGCTGCTCGTCCGGAGCGGCGGCGAGAAGGCCCGACTCCTCGGCGGCCTCAAGCTCGCCCACCTTCACCTGAAGCTGCTGCGACTTGCCCTTGCGCCACACCTCGACCGGGACGGCCTTGTCGATCGGCGTCTCGGCGACAACGCGCGGCAGGCGGCGCATCTCGTTGATTTCCTTGCCGTCGAACTTGGTCACCACGTCGCCCGCCTGGATGCCGGCCTTGGCCGCCGGACCGTTCGGGGTGATCGAAGCGACCAGCGCGCCCTTGTGGCCCTGCAGGCCCAGGCTCTCGGCGATCTCCGGGGTCACGCCCTGGATGCGCACGCCCAGCCAGCCGCGGCGGGTCTTGCCGTACTCGCGGAGCTGCGCGACCACCTGCTTGGCGAGGTTGGACGGGATGGCGAAGCCGATGCCGACCGAACCGCCCGACGGCGAGAAGATCGCCGTGTTGATGCCGATGACCTCGCCGTTCAGGTTGAACATCGGGCCGCCGGAGTTGCCGCGGTTGATCGAGGCGTCGGTCTGCAGGAAGTCGTCGTAGGGACCGGCGTTGATGTCACGCTGGCGGGCCGAGATGATGCCGGCGGTGACCGAGCCACCCAGACCGAACGGGTTGCCGATGGCCAGCACCCAGTCGCCCACGCGCATCGCGTCCGAATCGCCGAAGGGAACGGCGACCAGTGGGTGGCTGGTGTTGATCTTCAGCAAGGCGACGTCGGTCTTCGGGTCCTTGCCGATCAGCTCCGCCTTGATGTTGGTGTCGTCCTGCAGGATGACGGTGATCTCGTCGGCGTCCTGAATGACGTGGTTGTTGGTGACCACGTAGCCGTTCTTGGCGTCGATGATGAAGCCGGAGCCGAGCGAGGTCGACTTGCGCGGTTGCTGCGGCTGGTCCTGCTGCTGGCGGTCGAAGAAGTCGCGGAAGAACTCCTCGAACGGCGAGCCCGGCGGGAATTGCGGCATCTCGGGACGGGAGCCCTGCTGGCGCTGCGGCACCGCCTGGCTGGTCGAGATGTTGACCACGGCGGGCAGCAGCTTTTCCGACAGGTCGGCGAAGCTGGTCGGCGCCGGGCGCGACTGCGCCATGGCGGGGGTGCCGACGGCGGCGGACAGCCCCAACAGGAGAGCGGCGATCAGCGGCACGACGCGCAGCCGGCGGCCCAGCGACCGGTTGCCCGCTTCGCGGCCGGGCTCGGCGCGGTGGATGGGGTGGTTCGGGTTCAACTCAGCTCTCCCTGCCGGACATCCGGCACCTTCTTGTTCCAATCGGCCATCTGTTCCAATCGGCTCGCGGTTTCATGCGAATCGCGGTCCGAGGGGGCGCTTCACCGATCCGTGTGCCGGATGTAATCCCCGCGCCTCACCGCTTCAAGCAAAGGCGCACGGGTCCCATCCGTCACGGAGGACGCGCGAGTATAGAAGTCGGAGTATGGCCGGAAAATGGCGGCGCGGTCCAGCGACGCGCGCGGCAAAAGCGTGTCAGGCGCCGCGCAGAAGCCAGACGAATCCGACGCCGGCCAGCGCCGTCACCAGCCCGACGGCGCGCAAACGGTTTTCCGGCATCGTCAGCGCTTCGACGATCAGACGCCGCATCGCGGACGGGAACAGCGCGTAGAGCACGCCCTCGATCACCAGGACCAGGGCCAGCGCGGTGAGGAAATCCGTCATCGGTCGGGCGGCACTTCCGGCTTGAAGACGCGGGTGGAGGCATGAAGACAAAATTGGGGTGGGAGAACGGGAGCCCCCACCCCACCCCCTCCCCGGGATCCGGGGAAGGGAAATCGAGCGCGACGTCTTACTGCTGCTGGGCGGTTGCCGGAGCCGGGGCCCGCTGCGGCGCCGGAGCGCTGCCGGAGGCCGACCCCGGCTGGCCGTTGCCGCCTCCGGTGATGTCGCCGAAGTAGCGGAAGAACTCGCCGGTCGGGGACAGCACCATGGTGGTGTCGTCCTTGTTCAGCGACTTCCGGTAGGCTTCGAGCGTCCGGTAGAAGCTGTAGAACTGCGGGTCCTGCGACGTCGCCTCGGCGATCAACTTCAGCGCCTGGTTGTCGCCTTCACCGCGCAGGATCTGCGAATCGCGCTGCGCTTCGGCCAGGATGACGGTGCGCTCGCGGTCCGCGCGGGAGCGGATCTGCTGCGACTGCTCCTGACCCTGGGCGCGGGCCTCGGCGGCCTCGCGCTCACGCTCCGACCGCATGCGGGCGAAGATCGACTGGCTGGTCTCCTCCGGCAGGTCGGCGCGGCGGATGCGGACGTCGACGATCTCGATGCCGAAGCGCTTCGCCTCGTCGTTCACCTGCCCGCGGATGTCGTTCATCACGCGCGGACGCTCGTCCGACAGGATGGCGAGCAGCGTCACGCTGCCGAGGACGCGGCGGAGCGCCGAGTTCACGATGGCGTTCATCCGCGTCTCGGCCACCGCCTCGTTGCCGGCGGTCTGGTAGAAGCGCAGCGGGTCCAGGATGCGGTAGCGCGCGAAGGCGTCCACGTCCAGGCGCTTCTGGTCGGCCAGGATGACCTGCTCCACCGGCGGGTCGAGGTCGAGCACGCGGCGGTCGAGGATGCGGACTTCCTGGATGAAGGGAACCTTGGCCTTCAGGCCGGGTTCGCGGATGACGCGCATCGGCTCGCCGAACTGGAGGACGAGCGCCTGCTGCGCCTCGTTCACCGTGAACAGCGAGGCCGAGGCGAGCACGCCCGCGGCGAGGATGCCGATGCCGGCGACCAACAATGTGCGGTTCATGGCATCCCTCCTCAACGGGCCGGCGGCTGGCCGGCGGGCCGCGCCGCGCCGTTCGGCGACTGCGCGCCAGCCGGGGCCGGCTGAAGCTGGTTGAGCGGCAGATAGGGAACCACGCCCTGCGCGCCCTGCGCGTTGCCGTCGATGATGACCTTGTTCGCGCCGCGCAGAATCTCTTCCATGGTCTCCAGATACATGCGCTTGGCGGTCACGTCCTTGGCGGTCGAGTAGGCGTCGAAGACCTTGCGGAAACGATCGGCGTCACCCTGGGCCAGATTCACGACCTGCTCGCGGTAGGCGGAGGCTTCCTGGATCAGCCGTTCCGCGTCGCCTCGGGCGCGCGGGATCACGTCGTTCCGGTAGGCCTCGGCCTCGTTGCGGGCGCGTTCGCGGTCGGCGCGGGCGCGCTGCACGTCGTTGAAGGCGTCGATGACGGGCGACGGCGGGTCGGCCTTCTGGAGCTGCACCTGCGTCACCTCGATGCCCGCCTCATAGTCGTCCAGCATGGCCTGGAGGAGCTGGCGGGTGGAGGTTTCGATCTGCTGGCGGGCCTCGGTCAGGGCCGGCTGCAGGTCGGTGCGGCCGATGACCTCGCGCATCGCGCTTTCCGCCGCCTTCTTCACGGTGGCCTCGGGGTCGCGGATCTTGAACAGATACTCGCCCGCGTCCTTGATGACCCAGAAGACGGTGAAGTCGATGTCGATGATGTTCTCGTCGCCGGTCAGCATCAGCGACTCGTCGGGGACGTCACGGTCGCCGCGACGCCCGTCGCCGGCCGAGCGGTAGCCGACCTCGATGCGGTTGACGCGCGTCACCTTGGGCATCAGCACCGTTTCGATGGGCGACGGCAGGTGATAGCGCAGACCGGGCTGTTCGGTGCGCACCCACTGGCCGAAGCGCAGCACGACGCCCTGCTCGTCCGCCTCGACGCGGTAGATGCCGCTGGCCAGCCAGACCGCGGCCAGCAGGCCGACGACGAGCGCGATGCCCCGGCCGCTGCCGACGCCGCCCGGCATCACCCGCTTCAGGCGGTCCTGGCCGCGGCGCAGCAGATCCTCCAGGTCCGGCGGCTGCGGCCCTCCGCCGCCACCGCCACCGCCGCCACCGCCACCCGGCGGACGGCCCCACGGATTCTGACCGCCACCACCCGGCGGAGGACCCCAGGGGCCGCCACCGCCGCCCCCTCCCTGATTGCTCCACGGCATTCCGTTCGTTCCCCTTCGCGCTCTCTCAATTCTTGGGACGGAAATTCCGGAAAACAAATCGTTTCCGGACCGTCCGATCCCTTTACCATTATTGTCCGCCGGCCCTATAGTGCCCATCCCATTCGGGGAAGGATTTCACCGACGGATATCCGCCAATATCGGGAAGGAAGCGGAGTTTTCAACCATGGCGCAGGTCAGCGAAGCTCAAGTCCTTGAAGCTCTGAGGACGGTTGTCGATCCGGAACGGGGCAAGGACGTCGTCAGCCTCGGCATGCTCTCCGGACTTGTCGTGCGTGACGGGCACGTCGCCTTTTCGATCGAGGTGGACCCCAAGCGCGGCGCCCAGGCCGAGCCGGTGCGCCACGCCGCCGAGAAAGCGGTGGAGGCCCTGCCGGGCGTCCTGTCGGTCACCGCGGTCCTGACGGCGCACCGCCCCGCCGGCCAGGGCGCGGCCCCGCAGCAGGGCCACGGGCACGATCATGGGCACTCCCATGGCGGCCATGGCCACTCCCATGGTGGCCATTCCCATGGGCAGCCGGCGGAGCAGAAGCCGCTGGTGCCGGGCGTGAAGGCCATCGTCGCCGTCGCGTCGGGCAAGGGCGGCGTCGGCAAGTCCACCACGGCCAGCAACCTCGCCCTCGCCATGGCGGCGAACGGGTTGAAGGTCGGGCTTCTGGACGCCGACATCTACGGCCCGTCCATGCCGCGCATGCTGGGCATCTCCGGCCGGCCGACCAGCCGCGACGGCAAAATCCTGGAGCCGATGGAGAACTACGGCATCAAGGTGATGTCGATGGGCTTCCTGGTGGCCGAGGACACGCCGATGATCTGGCGCGGCCCGATGGTGATGAGCGCCCTGCAGCAGATGCTGCGCGACGTGAACTGGGGCACGCTCGACGTTCTGGTGGTGGACATGCCGCCGGGCACCGGCGACGCACAACTCACCATGGCACAGCAGGTGCCGCTGGCCGGGGCGATCATCGTCTCGACCCCGCAGGACATCGCCCTGCTGGACGCCCGCAAGGGGCTGAACATGTTCCGCCGCGTGGACGTGCCCGTCCTCGGCATCATCGAGAACATGAGCTACTTCTGCTGCCCGAACTGCGGCCACCGCACGGACATCTTCAGCCACGGCGGCGCCCGCAAGGAGGCTTCCGACCTGGGCATGGAGTTCCTGGGCGAGATCCCGCTGCACCTCGACATCCGCGAGACCTCCGACCAGGGCCAGCCCATCGTCGTGTCGCAGCCCGAGTCGGAACACGCGAAGGCGTACCGCGGAATTGCCAAGCGCGTGTGGGAGAAGATCGCCGGCGAGCAAGGCCCGGCGCGGGCGGCGCCGCGGATCGTGGTGTCGTAAGGCGGCGGGGTCGTTGCCCCCACCCTTCCCACGGCTTGCGCCGCGGGCCCCTTCCCTCCCCCGCTTCGCAGGAGAGGGGATTCGGTTCCCTCCCCTGCGAAGCGGGGGAGGGTTAGGGAGGGGGCAATGTTGTGCCGGGGGCAAGCGCCCCCCCATATTCCGTCCCTCGACACAGCGCGGACGGGCCCGATGCCGGATTTTGTGACGTTGGTGGTGCTGCTGGCCGCCGTGGTCCTAGCGGTGCCGGTGGCCAAGCGGATCGGCTTCGGCGGGCCGCTCGGCTATCTCGCGGCAGGGCTGGCCATTGGGCCGGGCGGGCTCGGGCTGGTGACGGACGTCGAGGCGATCCGGCACGTCTCGGAACTCGGCGTCATCATGCTGCTGTTCCTGATCGGATTGGAGCTGCGCCCCGCCCGCCTCTGGGTGATGCGACGTTCCGTCCTGGGGCTCGGTGGCGCCCAGGTCACGGTGACCGCCGTCGTGATCGCCGCCGCCGCCATCCTCCTGCTGGGGTTCACCCCCGCCGCCGCCGCGGTGACCGGATTCGGCCTCTCCCTGTCCTCCACCGCCATGGTGCTGCCGATGCTGGCGGAGCGGGAGCTGCTGACCACCAACGCCGGGCGCAGCGCCTTCTCGATCCTGCTCTTCCAGGACCTCGCCATCATCCCCGCGGTGGCGCTGCTGCCGCTGCTCGGCCACGGCGCGGGTGAGGTGCCGGACGCCGGAACGGCGTGGCTGGCCGTGCTGAAGGCCGGCGGGGCGATCGCGGTGATCCTGGCCGGCGGGCGCTACCTGCTGCGCCCCGTGCTGCGCATCGTGGACGGCGCCCGGACGCCGGAGATCTTCACCGCCACCGCCCTGCTGATCGTGCTGGGCACCGCCCTGTTCGCCGCCTGGGCGGGGCTGTCCATGTCGCTCGGCGCCTTCATGGCCGGGGTGCTGCTGTCCGATTCGGAGTACCGGCACGAGGTGCAGGCCGACATCGCGCCGTTCGAGGGGCTTCTGCTCGGCCTGTTCTTCGTGTCGGTGGGCATGGGGGCCGACGTGGCGGCTCTGATGGCCGAGCCGGTGCGCTACCTGTCGCTGGCGCTCGGGCTGATGGCTTTGAAGGCGGCGGCGCTGTTCGGGCTGGCCCGCCTGTCCGGCCTGCGTCCGGGCGGGTCGGTGCGGCTGTCCACCGTGCTGAGCCAGGGCGGCGAGTTCGGCTTCGTGCTGTTCGGGCTGGCCGTCGGCGTCGGGGCGATGACCGGGGGACAGGCGGCGACGGCGATGCTGGTGGTCACGCTGTCGATGATCGCCACCCCCTTCGTCTTCGCGGCGGAGGAGCGCTGGCTGGCGCCGCGCCTGATCGTGAAGCCCGTCCGCCCCTACGACACCATCGCGCCGGACGGGGAGCCGCCGGTGCTGATCTGCGGCTTCGGCCGGGTCGGGCAGATCGTCGGGCGCGTGCTGCGGCTGCGCGGCATCCCCTTCACGGCGCTGGAGCAGAGCGCCGAGCAGGTCGATGTCGTGCGGCGCTTCGGCAACAAGGTCTATTACGGCGACCCGACGCGGCTCGACCTGCTGCGCGCCGCCGGGGCGGACAAGGCCAAGGTGCTGGTGGTGGCGCTGGAGGACATGGAGCAGTCGCTGCGCGTGGTCGAGCTGGCGACGCGCCATTTTCCGCACCTCGTCATCCACGCCCGCGCCCGCAACCGCCGCCACGCCCATTTCCTGATGGACCGCGGGGTTACGCACTTCGTGCGCGAGACCTACGATTCCAGCCTGCGGCTGACCGGCGGCGTCCTGGAGTCGCTGGGCCTGCCGCCGGAGGAGACCCGCCACACGCTGGACACCTTCCGCGAGCATGACGAGCGCACGCTGGTCCGCCAGCACGCCGTGCATCACGACGAGAACCGCCTGATCCAGACCTCCCGCCAAGCCGCCGCCGAACTTCAGGCCCTCTTCGAGGCCGACCGCGAGGAACCGGAGGAGGAGCGGGACCGCAAGACCGTCTGACCGGGCGCGGTCCCGCTCCGACTCAGCCGATCAGCAGGCTGTCGTCGGTGATGTCCTCGCCGCCGCGCTGCTTGGCGAACAACGCCAGCAGATGCGGCACGTCCAGACCGGCGCGCTGCTCCCCCGACACGTCGAGCACGATCCGCCCCTCGTGCAGCATCACCGTGCGGTCGCCATAGTCCAGCGCCTGCCGCATGGAGTGGGTGACCATCAGCGTGGTCAGCCGGTTCTCCTCGACGATGCGGCGGGTCAGGCCCAGCACGAACTCCGCCGTTCCGGGGTCGAGCGCCGCCGTGTGCTCGTCGAGCAGCAGGATCTTCGACCCGGCGAGCGTCGCCATCAGCAGGCTGACCGCCTGCCTCTGGCCGCCGGACAGCAGGCCCATGCGGTCGTGCAGCCGATTCTCCAGCCCCAGCCCCAGCTCCGCGATGCGCTCGCGGAAATGCCGGCGGCGGTCGCCGCGCAGGGCGAAGCCCAGGCCGCGGCGCCGCCCGCGGGCGGCGGCCAGCGCCATGTTCTCCTCGATGGTGAGCGCGGTGCAGCTTCCGACCATCGGGTCCTGGAAGACGCGGGCGACCAGCGAGGCGCGCTTCGGCGTCGCCCAGCGGGTGACGTCCACGCCGTCGATGGCGATGCTGCCCGTCTCGGCGATCACGTCGCCGGCCAGCGCGCCCAGGAAGGTCGACTTGCCGGCGCCGTTGGAGCCGATGACCGTGACGAACTGCCCTTCCGGAATCGTCAGGTCGACGCCGCGCAGGGCGTGCTTCTCCAGCGGGGTGCCGCGCCCGAAGGTGACGTGGATGCCGTTGACCGTGATCATCGGACGGCCTCCCTCTTCTTCGACGCGGCTTTCAGCCGCATCCGCGGCAGGATCAGCGCCACCGCGACCAGGACGGCGGTGACGAGGTTGAGGTCGGAGGCCTGGAGCCCGATGGCGTCCGCCGACAGGGCCAGCTGGACCGCCAGACGGTAGAGGATGGAACCGACAACGCAGCCGACCAGCGCCCACAGCATCGCGCGGGCCGGCAGCACCGTCTCGCCGACGATCACCGCGGCCAGACCGACGACGATGGTGCCGATGCCGGTGGTCACGTCGGCGAAGCCGTTGGTCTGGGCGAACAGCGCGCCGGCCAGGGCGCACAGCCCGTTCGACAGGGCCATGCCGGCGTAGATGTGGAAGTCCGTCTCGACGCCCTGGGCGCGGGCCATCCGGGCGTTGACGCCGGTCGCCCGCATGGCGAGGCCGAACTCGCTGTTCAGGAAGCGGGCCAGCAGCAGAACGACCACGACGACGACGACCAGCACGACCAGCGGCCGCACCACATGGTCGGGCAGCCCCAGCCCGTAAAAGGGCGTCAGCACGGTGTCCTGCATCAGCAGCGCCACGTTCGGGCGGCCCATCACGCGCAGGTTCACCGAGAACAGCGCGATCATGGTCAGGATGCTGGCCAGCAGGTGCAGGATCTTGAAGCGGACGTTCAACGTCGCCGTCACCAGACCGGCCATCGACCCGGCCAGCGCCGCGACGAGGCTGGCGATCCACGGGTTGACCCCGGCGACCAGAAGCGTGGCGCAGACCGCCGCCCCCAGCGGGAAGCTGCCGTCCACCGTCAGGTCCGGGAAATCGAGCACCCGGAAGGACAGGTACACGCCAAGGGCGACCAGCGCGTACACCAGCCCGATCTCGACGGCCCCGAAGAAGGCGATTTCACTCATGATTGGTCCTTGGGGGTGTCGCGTCGGGCCCCCTCCCAAACCCTCCCCCGCTCCGCAGGGGAGGGCTTTCTCCTCCCCCTGCGGAGCGGGGGGAGGTTGGGAGGGGGGCCCTCCGCAACCACTCCCCCTCAACGAAACAACTTACTGCCCGACCACCTTGGTCGCGCGCTGGGTCACCGCCTCGGGGATGGTCACGCCCATCGCCGCCGCGGATTTCGGGTTCACGAACAGGTCGGTGCCCTTGGCGAAGGTCACCGGAACGTCGCCCGGCTTCTCGCCCTTCAGGATGCGGACCACGGCCTCGCCGGTCTGACGGCCGACCTGCCGGTAGTCGAAGCCGATGGACGCCACGGTGCCGCGCGCCACGCTGTCGGTGTCGGCGGAGAAGACCGGCAGCTTGGCCTGCTGGCCCACCGCCACGACGCTCTCCAGCGCCGAGACGACCGTGTTGTCCAGCGGCACGTAGACCGCGTCGGCCTTGCCGACGAGGCTGCGGGCGGCGGGCTGGGCGTCGGCGGACTTGGTGGCGGTCGCCTCGACCACGGTCAGCCCGGCCTTCTGCGCCTCGTCCTTCAACGCCTTGACCAGCGAGACGGAGTTCGGCTCACCAGGGTTGTAGAGGACGCCCAGACGCTTGACCGAGGGCACGATCTCGCGGATCAGCGCGACATGCTCGGTCACCGGAGCCATGTCCGACACGCCGGTCACGTTGGCGCCCGGCTTGTCCAGGCTGCGGACGAGCTGCGCGCCGACCGGGTCGGTCACCGCGGTGAAGACCACCGGAATGTCGCGGGTCGACGCCACGACCGCCTGGGCGGAGGGGGTGGAGATCGGAACGATCACGTCCGGACGGGCGCCGGCGAACTGGCGCGCGATCTGCGCGGCGGTCGCGGGGTTGCCCTGGGCGCTCTGATACTCGACCTTCAGGGTGTCACCCGGCGTGTAGCCCGCGGCCTTCAGCGCCTCGATCACGCCGTCGCGCGTGGCGTCGAGCGCCGGATGCTCGACGATGGCGGTGATGGCGACGGTCTTGGTCTGGGCGAAGGCGGCGGCGCTGGTCAGCGCGACGGCCGCCGTGGCGGCGGCGAAAAACAGGCGGGTGATCGTCATGGCTCCAGGCTCCCGGAGGGGGTTTGTGCATCCCGTAGACGCCCAGGGGCCAGTCCGTCAACTGCCGGAGCAGGAATCCGATGAGCGAAGACCCGCGCGACGCCCGACTCCAAGCCCGACTCCAAGCCCTCGAATCCGCCATCGCCGACATCGAAGCGGAGGCCCGCGCCGCCGCGCACGCGCTGTGCGCCCATGAACTTCAGATGCGGCTGGAGAACATCGCCCGCCGCGTGGAGGCCCTGCGTGTGGCGCAACCCCGGAGTGCGGGCGACGGAACGGCGTGACGATCGGTCGCTCCCTCCCCATATGAAGCCCTTCGGGGAGCGGAACGCAGGGGTAGGGTCATGTCGGCGGAAGACAGGTCGGTGAACGATGGGGCGGAAGACGGCGCGCGGTCGAAGACGACGGCGGCGCTGCGCGGGCTGATGGGGCAGTGCCCGGCCTGCGGACGCGGGCGCCTGCTCAGGAACTACCTGAAGCCGGTGGACCACTGCACCCATTGCGGCGAGGCGTTCGGCCATCTGCGCGCCGACGACGCCCCGCCCTGGATGACCATCCTGATCGTCGGCCACATCATCATCCCGGCAGTCCTGTCGGTCGAGCAGAGCTACGAGCCGGCGACCTGGGTGCATCTCACCATCTGGCCGTTGCTGACCCTGCTGCTGACCGGCCTGCTGCTGCCGCGCTGCAAAGGCGTGGTGCTGGGACTGCTGTGGAGCACCGGCGCGCCGGGGTCGGAGCGCGCCTGATCCCGCTCAGTCAAAGCTGGCTTAATCAAAGCTGGCTTAATCAAAGTTCAGGGTGAAGCTCGCCCGCCCCTGCCCGGCCTGGAAGCGCTGCCACATCACGCCGAAGGCGGCCTCCAGCGCGCGGGTGAAGCGCACGCCGTTCAGCGCCGGGGACGCCGCCAGCCGGTCCCGCAGGCCGCCGCGCAGGGCCGCCAGCCCCGCCGGGTCGGCCACCAGCGCCGCCGCCTTGGCGATGTAGTCCTCCGGCCCGTCGGCCACCAGAGCGGACAGCCCCGCCGAGGCGAGATGCGTCACCGAATGGCGGGCGCAGAAGCGGTCACCGCCCAGCGTCACCACCGGCACGCCCATCCACAGCGCTTCCAGCGTCGTCAGACCGCCCGAATAAGGGAACGGGTCGAGCGCCACATCGACCTCCCCGTAGCCGGCCAGGAACTCCCGGTGCGGCGCCCCGCCCCGCAGATCGACCCGCGCCGGGTCGAGCCCGGCCCGCTCGAACAGGGCCAGCGCGTGGGCGGCGGTGCCGGCGTCGTCCAGCCCCGGCGTGCGCAGCAGCAGGCGGGAGCCGGGGACGGCGTCCAGCACGCGCACCCATAGCGCCGCGACCTCCGCGTTCAGCTTGGGCAGCGCGTTGAAGGATCCGAAGGTGGCGTGACCGCGCGTCGCCAGCGGCAGCGGAGCCACGGCCGGCGCGTTCTCGGGCGGCGCCCAGGGGACGTAGGCGTCGGGCATGCGCACGACGCCCTCGATGCACCAGCCGTCCGATCCCGGCGGACTCTGCCGCGAGTCGGAAATCAGATAGTCCATGGCCGGCAGGCCGGTGGTGCCGACATAACCCGCCCAGGTCGCCTGGACCGGCGCCACCCGGCGCGCGAAGACCGGCAGGCGGTTGCCGAAGGTGTGGCCGGCCAGATCGACCAGGATGTGGATGCCGTCCGCCTGGATGCGCTGGGCCAGAGCCTCGTCGTCCATCCCCGTGGTCCAGACCCAGTGGTCGGCGTGGGCCATCAGCCGCTCTGTCTTCCAGTCCGGGTTGGCGGTGTTGGCGTAGCAGACGATCTCGAACGCCGTCCGGTCGTGGTTCGCCAGCACCGGCTCCAGGAAGAAGCCCACGGGATGGGCGCGGAAGTCCGGCGAGACATAGCCGATGCGGATCTTCGGCGCCGGAGCGGCCACCGCGGGTGCCGGTCGGTCGGGGTAGCGGGCGCCCCAGTCCGCGTGGGCCTGGGCGATGGCCGGCATGGTCAGCCCCGGCACGAACTGCATCAGGTAGAGGCGCGAGGCGTGCAGCGAATCGATGGTGCCGTGCTGCGCCACCACGGCTTCGATTTCCGCCAGGGCCTCCTCCGCCTGCCCCTGCATGGCGAGCACGCGGGTGGCGCGGTTCGCCCGCACCTCCGCCCGGCCCGGCGCGAGGGCGAACGCCGCCCGATAGGCGTCGTCGGCCTCGCCCAGCCGGTTCATCTCGGCCAGCGCGTTGCCGAGGTTGTAGGGGTGCGCCCAGTTGGCCGGATCGAGCCGCCCGGCGCGCCCGTAGAGCGTCACCGCCTCCGCCCGCCGGGCCTGGGCGCGCAACAGCACGCCCAGATTTGCGACGGCGGCCAGCGTCTTCGGGTTCAGCGCGATGGCGCGGCGGAAGAAGGCCTCCGCGCGGGCGGAATCGCCGGCCCGGCGCACCGCCTCCGCCATGGTGAGCAGCCCGTCCATCGCCATCTCCAGCGACGGGTCGAGGTTCAGCGCCCCGGCATAGGCGTTGGCCGCTCCGGCGACGTCGCCCAGACTTTCCATCACCAGCCCGTAATTGGCCCACCAGACGGGGACGGAGGGATAGGCGGCGATGGCCCGCCCAATCAGGTCCAAGGCTTCGTCGAACCGCCCGGCCTGCGCCGCGACGAGGCCTTGGCGGTGAAGTCCATCGGCCTCGTGCGGAGTCATCGGGGGCGGCGTCATGACGGTGATCCTTCGGAGATTGAAGCGGGCGTTACTCGGCGCGGCCGAGCTGGTCCATCAGCTCCCGCCACTCGCGCTTGGACAGGCCGCTGGCCTCCTGGGTCACCGCTTCGCCGGAGAGCAGGCGCTTCACGACCTCCAGGCCGGTCTTCGACATGTGGGTGCCGCCCAGCCGGTACTCGCTGAAGGCGTCGAACACGGCGGGGACCCAGCGCTTCACCACGTCCAGCATGGCCTCCGCGTAGACGCGGATCTCGTACTGGGCGTGCGGGTCGGCGCGCAGGCTGAGGAAGTGCAGAAGGTTGTGGAGATCGACCTTCCAATACCACTGCGTGTAGTAGTTCAGCGTCAGGTTCATGCGCGCCAGTTCGCGCGCCAGACCCTGGCGCCCTTCCTCGATGGTGGTGCCGTCCTCGCGCTGGTTCAGCATCTCCTCGTAATGGGCGTAGACCGTCTCCGAATCGTCGCGCAGCAGCTTCATCACCGCCGCCGCCTCGTCGCCCTGAAGAACGTCGCCGCGGCCCTGCCGGTTGACGACGGCCTGGGCGCCCAGATTCTCGGGCGTCGGGATGTAGAACTCGCGGTCGAGGATGGAATAGCGTGCGGAGTATTCGTTGACGTTCGCCGTGCGGTGGCGAATCCACTGGCGGGCCACGAAGATCGGCAGCTTGACGTGGAACTTGATCTCGCACATCTCGAACGGGGTCGAGTGGCGGTGGCGCATCAGATACTTGATGAGGCCGGCGTCCTCGGTGACCTTCTTCGTGCCCTTGCCGTAGGACACGCGCGCCGCCTGGACGACGGCCGAATCGTCGCCCATGTAGTCGACGACGCGCACGAAGCCGTGGTCCAGGACCTCGATCGGCTCGTAGAGGATCTCCTCCAGGGCCGGAACGGTGGCGCGGCGGGTGGTGGCGGTGACGGCGCGCAGGCGGTCGATCTCGGCGCGCTGCTCGGGCGTGATCGGCATGGGTACTCCGGGGACTGAAATTCGGGCGGCACTCTACGTCCGCGAACCGGGACAGTCACCCCCTTCGCACGGGCCTCCGGTCAGAATCCGCGGCACCCCCTTTCCATATCCGGACGAAGGGCCTATATTGGGTCCGTCGGCAGCAGCCGACTATGGCGATAAACGCCTTGCGGAATAAGCGTTGTGGACCCGGGGGCGGTACCCGGCGCCTCCACCAAACAAACCACCGGTCTCTCGGGCGTTGCCGTTGGGAGCGGGTTCGTTGGGGGCGAAATAGGATCGACACGCGTGGTAAAGGCATGGTCTTCGCTCGGCATGGTTCCGCCGTTATCGGGCCATTGCAATAGTTGCCAACGACAACGTTGCTCCGGTCGCCGTTGCCGCCTAACAGCGGTAACTGACCGAAATCAATCCCCGATGGGTAGCACCTGAGGGTGGGGCCGTGGGCCGCCTAGCAACAGAAGGCCCACACTTACCCGTCTGGCGTTAAGGACCCGCCCAAGAATGCCGAGAGAGCAGTTGCGTTATGACCGCATGGTCGAGGCCGCCCTGCGCGGTGTCGTCCGTGACGCGCTCCGCCAGGTGACGGACCGCGGGCTCCCCGGCGATCATCACTTCTATCTGACCTTCCGGACGGGTTACCCGGGCGTCGACATCCCCGAATATCTGTCGTCCCAGTATCCCAACGAAATGACCATCGTCATCCAGTACCAGTTCTATGGGCTGGAGGCGCTCGACGATCATTTCGAGGTGACGCTGAGCTTCAACAACGTGCATGAGCGGCTGGTCATCCCCTACGCCGCCATCACCACCTTCGCCGATCCGTCGGAGAATTTCGCCCTCCAGTTCCAGCCCGTCGAACCCGCCGAATCGGCGGAGATCGCCACCATCCCCGCGCGCGAGACGCCGGAGAAGAAGGCAGCGGACGGCCGGGACGGGGCGAAGCCGTCCATCGCGAAGCTCGCCAAGTCCGACGCGGCCAAGGCTGACGCCGGCAAGCCCGACTCGGACCGCTCCGGCGAGGAGCCGAAGCGCGGCGAAGTCGTGGCGCTCGACGCTTTCCGCAAAAAATAGGCTTTTCACCATGGCCACGGTCAGCGAACTCGTCCGTTTCCTGTGCGAGTCGCTGACACCCTTGGGGGCCATCACCGCCCGCCGCATGTTCGGCGGTTACGCGGTCTATTGCGACGGCGTCGTCTTCGCGCTGGTCGCCCGCAACGTCCTGTATTTCAAGACCGACGACGGCAACCGCGCGGACTACGAGGCGCTGGGCCTGCGCCCCTTCAAGCCCTTCGACGACAAGCCGACGGTCCTGCCCTATTTCCCGCCGCCCGACTCGGCGTTGGACGACCCGGACGAGCTTCTGCTCTGGGCCCGCCCGGCCCTGGCGGCGGCGATCCGCACCGCCGCCGTCAAGAAGCCGCCCCGCAGGAAGACCACCCTTAAAAAGGCCGAGACCTGAGCCGTCAGATGTTCTCCGCCATATGGGCGGAGGCTGTGTCCACCGGAGCGTTTCCGGTACGCTGGCGAATCTGACGGGCGAAGCGCGCGGGACTCGGCAGATGGCTGAGCAGGCGCCCGGCGCGGCCCATGGCGGACATCGCCTTGCCCATGCTCATCACGTCGTCCAGCCGGCGGTCCACGAAGGCCCAGGTTTCCGCATGGCCCTCCGACCGGTCGTCCAGCCAGTAGAAGGTCGCGGAGCTGAGCACCGCGGCCAGCGTGGCGCGCTTGGTGTAGTGGTTGAAGTCGGTGGCCGTGTCGCCCGCCGCAAACCACATGGCGTCCACCGTGCGGTAGAGCATGCTCAGCCCCATGGCGATGTTTTGCGGCATGGCGAGGTAGGCGAGCAGCCGTCGCTTGGCCTCCATGTGCGGTTCCAGCACCTCGAAATGGGTGCGGATGGCCAGGGCGATCTTCTCGCGCACCTTCATCTCGTCGAGCGGGTGCTTGTCCAGCTCGGCCAGCATGCGGCGGTCGGTCCAGGCGCCGAAATGCTCGACCAGCTCCGGCACCCCGCCGGGGAAGGCGCGGTGCATGGTCGCCGTGTCGTAGCCGGCCATCTGCGCGCCGTCGCGCAGCGCCTGGAGGCTCCAGCCGTCGAAGACGATGTTGGGAAGCGTGGACAGCAGGATGTCGTCCCGCACCGCGTCCATGTCCAGCGCTGCATCCATGTCAGTCTCTCCCCTCCTGCTGTTCCAGCGCCTCGGTCACGTGATGCGCCTCGTCGGTGAAGGCCAGATAGCGCAGATCGGTCATCCGGTCGATGTAAAGCACGCCGTCCAGGTGATCGCACTCGTGCTGGATGACGCGTGCGTGGAATCCCGCCGCTTCGCGCTCGATGGGTTCGCCGTCCAGCCCGACTCCGCGGTAGCGGATGCGCGCGAATCGCGGAACGACGCCGCGCAGTTCGGGAATCGACAGGCAGCCCTCCATCCCGTGCTCCATCTCGCCATCCAGCGGCTCGATCACCGGGTTGATGAGGACGGTCGGCTCCACCGACTCGCCGCCGGAGCGCAGGGCGGGAACGCGGAACACGATCATGCGCAGCGATTCATGCACTTGCGGCGCCGCCAGCCCGACTCCGGGCGCGTCCAGCATGGTGTCGATCATGTCGGAGGCCAGCCGCCGGATCTCCGGGGCCGTCGGGTCGGGCACGGGGTCTGCGACCTTGCGCAGCACCGGGTGTCCCATGCGGGCGATCTTCAACAGGGCCATGCCCTATTATCTGGGCGCAATGGGCCGCCGGGCAACCGTTTTGCCCACGCATTGTCCCCTAGAGACACGCAGGATCGGAAGACTCCGCTTCACAGGCGGCCCCGTCCGTGCTACATAAAGGTCCACACAAGGGGTGCGCCCGAAAGCGCATGCCTGTCGCATGCCTGTTTGTTGCTTCATGGCAACTCGGCTCACTTGATAAAGGTGACGGTTAACGTGCAAGTTCTGGTCCGAGACAACAACGTCGATCAGGCCCTCCGCGCGCTGAAGAAGAAGATGCAGCGCGAGGGCATTTTCCGGGAAATGAAGCTGCGCCGGAACTACGAGAAGCCCTCGGAGAAGCGCGCGCGTGAGAAGGCTGAGGCGGTGCGTCGCACCCGCAAGCTGCTCCGCAAGCGCATGGAGCGCGAGGGCTATTAATCCTCAGGCGCGTTTCGCGCCGGATTGACAGGCGCGCTCCGGCGCGCCGGGCATCCATGCGCGTTCGCGCGCTTGCCCCTCTTGTGTCTTGCACCTGCCGCCCCGCGCCTGCGCGTGGGCGGTTTTGGTGCATCTGCGGTCCGCTTCGCCGCACAAGAACGTCTGCCAAGAAAATACATGGGGAGGGTCGCCAATGAGCGCATCCAAGGACACTCCGCGCGTCTCCGTGCCGGCGCTGCGCGCGCGCAAGGGCGGGGAGCCGATCGTCTGCCTGACCGCCTACACGACTCCGGTCGCCCGCCTGCTCGACCCGCATGTCGACCTGCTTCTGGTCGGCGACTCGCTGGGCATGGTGGTCTACGGGTTCGACAGCACGCTTCCGGTCACGCTCGACATGATGATCGCCCACGGCGCCGCCGTGGTGCGCGGCTCGCGCCACGCCTGCGTGGTGGTGGACCTGCCCTTCGGCAGCTATCAGGAGAGCCCCCAGGTGGCCTTCCGCAACGCCGCCCGCGTCATGGCGGAGAGCGGCGCCCAGGCGGTGAAGGTGGAAGGCGGGCTGGAGATGGCCGAGACGGTGGCCTATCTGACCAGCCGCGGCGTGCCGGTGATGGGCCATGTCGGGCTGCTGCCGCAGTCGGTCAACGCGCTCGGCGGCTACAAGGCGGTGGGCCGCGATCCGGAAGCGGCGGAGCGCATCCGCGCCGATGCCCGCGCCATCGCCGAGGCCGGCGCCTTCTCCCTGGTCATCGAGGGCACGATGGAGTCGCTGGCCCGCCAGATCACCGAGGATGTGGCCATCCCGACCATCGGCATCGGCGCCTCCCCCGCCTGCGACGGGCAGGTCCTGGTGTCCGACGACATGTTCGGCCTGTTCGGCGAGTTCCAGCCCAAGTTCGTCAAGCGCTACGCCCAGCTCGGCACCGCCATCGGCGAGGCCGCAGCGACCTACGCCTCCGAGGTGAAGGCCCGCAGCTTTCCCGGCCTGGAGCATTGCTTCGGCATCAAGAAGGCGTAGGGCACCCTTCCCTCTCCAAAAGAAAAAAGCCGTGCGGCTCCGCACGGCTTTTTTTCTTGTTCCGGAGGGCGTCAGGCGCCGTCCACCACGATCATGCGGAAGTCGGCGGCGTCCTTCCGGGCCTCGCGCGCCTCGCGGTATTCGGGGCTGTCGTAGAAGGCCTTGGCGGTGGCGTAGTCCGGGAATTCCAGGATGACCACACGGTTGGGCTGCCAGCCGCCTTCCAGTTCCTCCGCCTGTCCGCCGCGGGCGATGAAGCGTCCGCCATTCCTGGCGACCGCGTTCGGGGTCAGCTTCTTGTAGTTCTCGTAGGCCGCGGGATTTGTCACGTTCACGTCGGCGATGATGTAGGCGGGCATGGCATCCTCTCTCCGTTTCTTGTGAGGGCAAAAAAGAACCCCCGGAGCGAACCGGCCCCGGGGGTTCATCCTAACCCACAGCCGTGACGGCGCGGGGCATACGGCCGGCGCATGAACATTTCCATGATCGGCCGGCCGTATGCCCCTTTCGCACATGGCTGCGCCATGTGCTGTCGGGTTTGAACCGAAGGCGTTTGATGGAAGCCATCAAACGCCTTCGGTATCACTCCATCGACTTCACGACCTCTTCGGTGACCTTCTTGGCGTCGCCGAACAGCATCATGGTGTTGGGGCGGAAGAACAGCT
>NZ_JACCJY010000017.1 GCF_014596085.1 Azospirillum tabaci | reverse complement strand
AAGACGTGGGAGAGTAGGTCGCCGCCAGGTCACCACGGCACACGCCACACCACACCGGAGTGGACGCAGCAGGCGTCAGTCACACTCGACAATCGGCTTCATGAACGACAAAGCCGGCGCTTTCCCCTGTGGGAAACGCCGGTTTTTAGTCGTGTCCGGGGTGTTGGCGCGGGCCCCCTCCCTGACCCTCCCCCGCCGCAGGCGGGGAGGGGATCAAGGAGGGAAACTAGGGGCTGGGCGTCTTGTTCGTGGCCGTGGCGCCCCCACCTACCCATCGACAGCGACGATGCGGGAGGACGAGGAATGCGCATGGGCCGAACCGCCGCCCTGATGACCGCCACCACCCTTGCGGCTTGCCTGAGCGTCACGGACGCGAGCGCCGTGGACAAGGTGTTCAAAACCGAAAAAGCGATGGTGTCGGTGAAGACCGTCGCCAGTGGCCTCAGCCATCCCTGGGGACTGGCCTTTCTGCCCGACGGGCGGATGCTGGTGACGGAAAAGGACGGCCGGTTGCGCATCGTGGCGCAGGACGGCACGGTGTCCGCCCCGGTGAAGGGCGTGCCGAAGGTCGACGACCGCGGGCAGGGCGGTCTGCTCGACGTGGCGCTGGACCCGGACTTCGCGCAGAACCGGTTCGTCTATCTCAGCTATTCTGAACCCGGGACGCAGGACGGCACCAACTCCACCGCCGTGGCGCGCGGCGCGCTGAACGCCGATGAAACCGCCCTGACCGACGTCCGGGTGATCTTCTCTCAGAAGCCCAAGGTCGAAAGCCGCATGCATTACGGGTCCCGGCTGGTCTTCGACCGCCAGGGACACCTGTACGTGACGCTGGGCGAACGCTCGTTGGAGCGGTTCCGGACGCAGGCCCAGGATCTCGACTCGCATCTGGGCAAGGTGGTGCGGATCAACCGCGATGGCTCCGTGCCCGCCGACAACCCCTTCGTGAACCGCTCCGGCGCGCTGCCTGAAATCTGGTCCTACGGTCACCGCAACATCCAGGGCGCCGCGCTGAATCCGCAGACCGGCGCGCTGTGGATCAACGAGCATGGCCCGCGCGGCGGCGACGAGGTCAATGTGCCGGAGGCGGGGAAGAATTACGGCTGGCCGGTGGTGTCCTACGGGGTGAACTACAACGGGACGCCGATCGGGACGGGCAAGTCGAGCGCGCCCGGGATGGAGGAGCCGGTGTACCAGTGGACTCCGGTCATCGGCTCCTCGGGCATGACCTTCTACACGGCGGACACGCTGCCCGGCTGGAAGGGCAGCGTGTTCAACGGTGGGCTGGCGACCAAGGAGGTCGTGCGGCTCGAACTCGACGGCAACAAGGTCAAGCATGAGGAGCGCATGTTCCGCGATCTGGGCAAGCGCATCCGGCAGGTTAGCCAGGGGCCGGACGGGGCGCTCTATCTGCTGACCGACGAGAACCGGGGCGAGATCCTGCGGGTGACCCCAGCGGGCAAGCCGTAAGCTCCGGTTCAGCGGCCCTCGTCGCGCCGGCGCGGCTTTTTCAGGAGTTCGGCAGCCATGAGGTCGCAGCGGCTGACGCCGATGTCCCTCAGCAATCGGTCGTCAAGGCGGTCGGGGGTGGCGGCCCGTTGCTTCCGGCGTTCCTTCAAGCTGCGGCAGACTCCCAGCAGGGCGGCGGTGAGTGATTTCGGCAGGATTGCGCCGAAAGCGCGGACGGCGGACAGGGTCGGCATGGGCGGTTCCTCCGTTCAGGCGGGGACTGCCGCCCCGCGTTGCCGGTCCTGTCTAACGGGCTTTGGCCGGTATGGAAGTGGCGCCCTTCACACCGGCCCCGCGCTTTACGACCTTTCGGCGGAGCGCCGGGGGCGCTACACAGTCGCCTATGCCCTCCATCACTCCCCCTTCCGTCATTCCCATAAACGACCCGGACGACCCGCGGATCGCCGCTTACCGCGACGTGAAGGAGCGCGACCTCGTGGGGCGGGAGGGGCGCTTCATCGCCGAAGGGGCGGTGGTGCTGCGGACGTTGTTGACTGCCTCGCGCCACGAAACTGTGTCTCTGCTGATCGCGGACAGGAGGATCGCGGGGCTGGCGCCGATGCTGGAGGCACTGCCCGCCGCGGTGCCCGTTTACAGCGCCCGGCAGGAGGTGTTGGACGCCATCGCCGGCTTCCCGCTGCACCGCGGCATCCTGGGCCTGGGGCGGGCGGCACCGATGCCGGAGCCGGACGCGCTGCTGGCTGCGCTGGGACAGCGGGCGACCGTGCTGGTGCTCTGCGGGATCGGCAACCACGACAATGTGGGAGGGATCTTCCGCAACGCCGCGGCCTTCGGGGTGGACGCGGTGCTGCTTGATTCCGGCTGCTGCGACCCGCTCTACCGCAAGGCGATCCGCGTGTCGGTCGGGGCGGCGCTGCGGGTGCCCTTCGTCCGGATTCCGGCGGGAACCGATCCGGTCGCTCTGCTGGAGCGGCATGGATTCGCCGTCCTCTCGCTGAGCCCGGCGGGAGCGGTCACCCTGGCGGGCCTGCGCCGTCCGGAGCGCGCGGCCCTGCTTCTGGGGTCGGAGGGGCCGGGGCTGCCAGCCTCCGTCCTGGCGCGGACGCGGACGGTGCGCATCCCCATGGCGCCGGATTTCGATTCCCTGAACGTCGCCACGACCAGCGGGATCGTCCTGCACCATCTCGCCTTCATGGCGGAGCCGGACTCAGGCGTCGGCTGAGCACTCAATCCGGCGCAGGCCGGGCGGGGTGGCGTCGCGCAGGCTCTGAGCGAGCGCGCGGAAGCCGGCGGCGCGCGGGTCGCTGGCCCGCCAGACCAAGCCGATGATGCGACCGGGCGGATCGCCCTGGAAGTCGCGGTAGGTGACCAAGCCACCCACCGTCGCCGCCTCCCCATCACCGGTGGCCAGCCGCGGCATCAGCGTGTAGCCGGTGCCGCTGGCGACCATATGGCGCAGCGTCTCCAGCCCGGTGGCGTGGCGCATGCCGCGGGTGGCGGCGCCGCAGGCGGCCAGCGCCTGATCGCGCAGGCAATGCCCCTCCTCCAGCAGCACCAGTTCGCCGGGGTCGAGGTCGGCCAGGGCGATGGAGGGCAGGCTTTCCAGCCGGTGGCCGGCGGGGTGGGCCAGCACGAAGGGTTCGAAGAACAGGGCGTCGCAGGTCAGCCCCTCCGCCTCGACGGGCAGGGCGAGCAGAACGGCGTCCAACCGGCCTTCCCGCAGTTCCTCCAGCAGGCCGTCGGTGCGCCCCTCGGACAGGACGAGCTGGACGTCGGGCAGGTGCCGGCGCATCGCGGGCAGGACGTGGGGAAACAGGTACGGTCCCAGCGTCTGGATCGCCGCGATGGAGAGCGGACCATGCAAGGCCCCTTCCGTCCCGCGGGCCAGCGCCAGCAGGCGGCGCGCCTCCTCCAGGACGACGCGGGCCTGGCGGATCACCGCCTCCCCCTGCGGGGTGGGCAGCACGCGGCGGCTCGTCCGCTCGAACAGGGGGATGCCGAGCAGGTCTTCAAGCTTGCGGATCTGCGCGCTCAGCGACGGCTGGCTGACCGAGCAGCGCTCCGCCGCCTTGCCGAAATGACGCTGCTCGGCCACCGCCACTACATATTCCAGATCGCGAAGGGACAGACCGGCGAGATTCATAGGATCAAGCTATCGAAGCATTTGAAACGATGTCTTGGATATATCAACGAAGCGGCGGGATAACCAGGGGGCAAAGCGGACGCGACAACTGATAAGAAACGCAAGGAGTTGAGCCATGAGCACCCTGACCACTGCCGCCGGCATCCCCGTCGCCGACAACCAGAATTCGCTGACCGCCGGCCCGCGCGGTCCGGTGCTGATGCAGGATTTCCACCTGATCGAGAAGCTGGCTCACTTCAACCGCGAACGCATTCCGGAGCGGGTGGTCCACGCCAAGGGGGCCGGCGCCTACGGCGTCTTCCGGGTGACGAAGGACGTGACGCCCTACACCGCGGCCAAGTTCCTGTCGGCGGTGGGCAAGGAGACGGAAGTGTTCCTGCGCTTCTCCACCGTCGGCGGCGAGAAGGGCTCCGCCGACGCCGAGCGCGACCCGCGCGGCTTCGCCGTCAAGTTCTACACCGAGGACGGCAACTACGATCTGGTCGGCAACAACACGCCCGTCTTCTTCATCCGCGACCCCCTGAAGTTCCCGGACTTCATCCACACGCAGAAGCGCAACCCGGCGACCAACCTGAAGGACCCGACGGCGGTGTGGGACTTCTTCTCGCTGTCGCCGGAGACGATGCACCAGCTGACGATTCTGTTCAGCGACCGCGGCACGCCGCGTGGCTACCGCCACATGGACGGCTTCTCCAGCCACACCTTCTCGTGGATCAACGCGGCGGGTGAGCGCTTCTGGGTCAAGTACCATTTCAAGACCCGCCAGGGCATCCAGAACTTCACGGCGGAGCAGGCCGTGCGCATGGCCGGCGTCGATCCCGACCACGCCACCCGCGACCTCTTCGCCGCCATCCGCGACGGTGACTTCCCGGCCTGGACCGTCTCGGTGCAGATCATGCCGGAGGTGGAGGCCGACGCCTACCGCATCAACCCGTTCGACCTGACCAAGGTGTGGCCGCACGCCGATTACCCGTTGGTCGAGGTCGGCGAGCTGGTGCTGAACCGCAACCCGGAGAACTTCTTCGCCGAGGTTGAGCAGGCCGCCTTCAGTCCGGCCAACGTGGTGCCCGGCATTTCCTTCAGCCCGGACAAGATGCTGCAGGGCCGGCTGTTCGCCTATGCCGACGCGCACCGTTACCGGCTGGGCGCGAACCATCAGGCGCTGCCGGTCAACCGCCCGCACGCCGCGGAGGTCCGCAACCACCAGCGCGACGGGGCCATGCGCTTCGACGGCAACGGCGGAGGCAGCCCGAACTACGAGCCGAACAGCTTCGGCGGGCCGGTGCAGAACCGTGCGGTGGCCGAGCCGCCGCTGCGCATCTCCGGCGACGCCGCCCGCTACGACCACCGCGAGGGCAACGACGACTACGCCCAGGCCGGCGCGCTGTTCCGCCTGATCGGGGCGGAGGCGCAGGAGCGGCTGATGGACAACATCGCCAACTCGCTGGGAGAAGCGCCGGGCTTCATCCAGCGGCGCCAGTTGAGGCACTTCTTCGCGGCGGACCCCGCCTATGGCGCGGGCATCGCGAAGCGGCTGGGGGTGACGGCGGCCGCGGCGACCGAAGAGGCGGCCGTGGCCGGCTGAGCCCAACGCCCGAACACTTGGCACCGCCGGATGCACCCCCCTCGCGTCCGGCGTTTTTTTTGTGGGGTGGGTCAGTCGGCGGTGGCGTCCTGCCGGTTCGCCCAGCCCTCGGCGATCCGCGGCAGGTTGAACTCGATCCAGTCGGCGAGGAGGCGAACCTTTTCCGCGGCCTCCCGCCCCAGCGGCGTCAGGCTGTAGTCGACATGGGGCGGCACCACGTCGTGGGCGGTGCGCTTGACCAGCCCATCGCCCTCCAGCCATTGCAGCGTCTGGGCCAGCATCCGCTCGCTGACTCCACCGATGGTGCGGCGGAGTTCGCTGAAGCGGAGCGTTCCGCCCTCCAACGCGATCAGGACCAGGACGCCCCAGCGGCTGGTGACGTGTTTCAGCACCTCCCGCGACGGACAGGCTGCGGCCATCAGGTCGCCGCGCTGCATCCGCTCCGACAGCGGCAGCGGAATGTAGTCATCGTCCGGTTCCGGCATGGCGGCTCTCCCAATGAAAAACTCCATACTTACATTTATGTACGTACTTACGAAAAGTAAGCAAGTGGTTTAGGTAGGTGGGCACCACCTAACCGCAAACGGGACACCCGACCATGACCATCGCCGTCACCGGTGCCACCGGCCAGCTTGGCCGCCTCGTCATCGCCCGCCTGAAGGAGACGTTTCCGGCTTCCGGCATCGTCGCCCTGGTGCGTTCCCCCGCCAAGGCCGCCGATCTGGGGGTCGAGGCCCGCGAAGCCGATTACGGCAACCCCGACGCGCTCGCCCGCGCGCTGGCCGGCGTCGACACGCTTCTGCTGATCTCGTCGAACGAGATCGGGCAGCGGGCGGCGCAGCACCGCAACGTCGTCAACGCCGCGAAGGCGGCGGGCGTCGGCCGGATCGTCTACACCAGCCTGCTCCACGCCGACCGCTCGCCCCTGAGCCTCGCCGAGGAGCACCGGGCGACGGAGGCGGACATCACGGCGTCGGGCATCCCCTTCACCATCCTGCGCAACGGCTGGTACACGGAGAACCACACCGGTTCGGTCGGCGCGGCGCTGGCCGGGGGCGCCTTCATCGGCAGCGCCGGCGACGGGCGGATTTCCTCGGCCACGCGCGCCGATTACGCCGACGCGGCGGTGGCGGTGCTGACCGGCAGCGGCCATGAGGGCAAGACCTACGAACTTGCCGGCGACGAGGCGGTGACGCTGGCCGACCTGGCCGCGGAAATCTCCCGCCAGACCGGCAAGGACATTCCCTACCGGAACCTGCCGGAAGCGGACTACGCGGCCATTCTCGCCGGATTCGGTCTTCCGGAAGCCTTCGCGAAGGGCATCGCCTCCTGGGACGTCGACGCGTCGAAGGGCGCGCTGTTCGACGACGGGCGCCAGCTGTCGGCGCTGATCGGGCGCCCGACCACGCCGCTGTCCGCCGCCGTGGCCGCCGCTTTGCCCCGATAAAGGCGGGCTGGTCGACAAAGAAAAAGACCCCCTCGCCCGTGCAAGGCGAGGGGGTCCTTCTTTGAGAGGCTACGGTCTGACGACGCTTACTGCGAGGCCGCTGCGATCTCCCGCGCGCGGCGGGAGACCGACGCCGCGTAGTGGTCCTTCGCCAGCACGGTGTAGACCGCCGGCAGGACGAACAGCGTGAACAGCGTGCCGATCAGCATGCCCGACACGATCACCAGACCGATGGAGAAGCGGCTGGCCGCACCGGCCCCGGCGGCGGTCAGCAGGGGCAGGAGGCCCACCACCATCGCCGCCGTGGTCATCAGGATCGGGCGCAGGCGGACACGGGCCGCGTGCTCGATGGCGGTGCGGCGGTCCACCCGCTCGTTGATCTGCATCTCGCGGGCGAACTCCACCATCAGGATGCCGTGCTTGCTGATCAGGCCGATCAGCGTCACCAGACCCACCTGCGTGTAGATGTTCATGGTGGACAGGCCGAAGAACAGCGGCAGCAGCGCCCCGCAGATCGACATCGGCACCGAAATCAGGATCACCAGCGGATCACGCAGCGATTCGAACTGCGCCGCCAGCACCAGATAGATGACCACCAGCGCGAAGACGAAGGTGACCATGAGCTGGCTGCCCTCGGTCACGTACTGGCGCGATTCCGACAGGTAGGAGTGGCCGAAGCCGGCGGGCAGGACCTCGCGGGCCTGCCGCTCCAGGAACTCCACGGCCTGACCCATCGTCACGCCCGGCATCGGCACCGCGGAAAAGGTCGCGGAGGGAAGCTGGTTGTATTTGGTCAGGGCGTTCGGCTCCGTCGCCATCTCGATCGAGACGACGGTGGACAGCGGGATCTGAGCGCCGTTGCCCGCCGTGACGTAGTAGCGGGTCAGCGTCTCCGGCGTCAGGCGCTTGTCGCGCGGGACCTGCGGGATGACCTCGTAGGAGCGGCCGTTCAGGTTGAAGCGGTTGACGTAATTGCCGCCGACCAGGACCGCCAGCGTGTCGCCGATCGACTGCATGGACAGGCCGAGGTCCGCCGCCTTGGAGCGGTCGACATGCAGCCGGACGACCGGGCTGTTGAACTGCAGGTCGCTGTCGGTGACGATGAACATGCCGCTTTCCATGGCCGCGGTCTTGATGCGCTCCATGGCGTTGAAGATGGTCTGGTAGTCGCCGGGGCTGTTGATGACCATCTGCACCGGCAGGCCGCCGGTGGAGCCGGGCAGGGCCGGCGGCGACACCAGGAACACCTGCGTGCCGGACACCTTGCCGAGGTCGGCCTGGACCAGCGGCTGAAGCTCCTTGGCGCTGCGGGTGCGCTCGTCCCACGGCTTCAGGATCATGCCGGCGAAGCCCTGGGTCAGGGTCGGCAGGCCGTTCAGCACGAAGCGGGTGTCGGTCTCCGGATAGTGGGTGAACACCTCGTCCATCTCGCGGCCGTAGGCGTCCATGTAGTCGAGGTTGGCGTACTGCGGCCCCTTGGTGATGCCGAACAGGATGCCCTGGTCCTCTTCCGGCGCCAACTCCGACATGGTGTTGGCGAAGAGGAAGCCGACGCTCAGCAGCACGCCGAAGCCGAACAGCAGGGTCGCTGCCCGGTAGTCCAGCGCGCCGCCCAGACGCCGCCCGTACCAGCCGGACAGCTTCTCGAAGGTCCGGTCGACGAAGCGGGCGAAGCGGCCCTCGTTCATGTCGCGGGTCAGCAGGAGCGAGCACATCATCGGCGACAGCGTCAGCGCCACCACGCCGGAGATGATGACCGACCCCGCCAGCGTGAAGGCGAACTCACGGAACAGCGCGCCGGTCAGCCCGCCGAGGAAGCCGATGGGGGCGTACACGGCGGCCAGCGTGATGGTCATCGAGATGATCGGCCCGATGATCTCCCGCGCGCCGATCAGCGCGGATTCGACGGGCGACTTTCCCTCCTCCAGGTGGCGGTGGACGTTCTCCACCACCACGATGGCATCATCCACCACGAGGCCGATGGCCAGCACCATGGCGAGCAGCGTCAGCAGGTTCAGGCTGAAGCCCATCGCCAGCATGATCGTCGCCGCACCCACGATGGACAGCGGGATGGTCACGATGGGGATCAGCACCGAGCGGAAGGAGCCCAGGAACAGGAAGATCACCACGATGACGATGCCGACCGCCTCCAGCAGCGTCTTCTGCACCTCGTCGATGGAGGCCTGGATGAAGCGGGTGGAATCGTAGACGATCTCCATCTTCAGCGACGGCGGCAGGTTGCGCTCCAGCTCCGGCACCAGCTTGCGGATGTCCTCCACGATGGTCAGCGGGTTGCCGGTCGGCGTGGAGTTGATGCCGATGAAGATCGCCTGCTGGCCGTTCATCGACACGCTGGCGTTGGAGCTTTGCGCGCCCAGCTCGATCTCGGCGATGTCCTTCATGCGGACCAGCGCGCCGTCCTTGGACTTCACCACCATCTGCCGGAACTGCTCGACGTCGGTCAGGCCGGTGTTGGTGGTGATGTTGGAGACGACGAAGACGCCCTTCGCCTGTCCGGGGGCGGACTGGTAGTTGTTGGCCTGGATCGCCGCCCGCACGTCGGCGGCGGCGATGTTGCGCGCGGCCATCCGCTCCGGGTCGAGCCAGACGCGCATGGCGAAGGTCTGGCCGCCCAGGATCTGCGCCTCGGCCACGCCGGACACGGTGGACAGCAGCGGCTGCACCACGCGCGTCAGATAGTCGGAAATGGCCGCCCCGGACAGCTCCGGGCTGGCGAAGCCCATGTAGAGGATGGAGGTCGTCTCGCCCGTGGATTTCAGGATCACGGGGTCGTTGGCCTCGCGCGGAAGCTGGTATTTGACCTGCTGCACCTTCGACATCACGTCGGTCATCGCGACGTTGGGGTTGAAGTTCAGCCGGATGTAGGCGGTGACGAGGCTCACCCCCTGGGTGGAGGAGGAGGTGATGTAGTCGATGCCTTCCGCCGTCGCCACCGCCTGCTCGATGGGCGTCGTGATGAAGCCCTGCATCAGGTCGGGGGAGGCGCCGGGGTAGGAGGTGGTGATGGTGATGACGGTGTTCTGCAGCTCCGGATACTGCCGGATCGGCAGATCCGTCAGCGACCGGACGCCGACCAGCAGGATCAGCAGGCTGACCACCAGAGCCAGGACCGGCCGTCGGATGAAGATGTCGGTGAATGACATGGCCGGGTCCTCAGTTGCGCGGAACGGTCTGCGGCGGCACCAGCGCGCTCGCTTCCGTCGGCACCACGGCGGCACCGTTGTTCAGCTTGAGCTGGCCGGAGGACACCACCCGGTCGCCGGGTTTCACCCCGTCGAGGATCTCCACCTTGCCGTCGAAGCGGTCGCCGGTCTTCACCGGAACACGGTTGGCGACATGGCCTTCCTTGCCCTCGGCATCCTTCTGGGCGGCGACGACGAAGACGCTGTCGCCGTAGACCGTGTAGTCCACCGCGGTTTCCGGAACGACGATGCGGTTCGCGGCCGGCGGCTGGACGACGCGGATGTTGGCGAACATGCCGGGCAGCAGCTTGCGTTCCGGGTTCTGCAGCGTCGCGCGCACCTTGATGGCGCGGGTGTCCGGGCTGACCTGCGGCTCGATGGTCGAGATCACGGCGTCGAAGCTGGCGCCGGGGGCGGCGTCGGCGGAGATCAGCACCGGCTGGCCGACGCGGATCTGGCTCAGCGCCTGCTCCGGCAGGGTGAAGTCGACGAACAGGTTGGCGAGGTCGGTCAGCGTGACGACAGGGCCGCCGGCGCTGACATACTCGCCGACATTCACCTGCCGGATGCCCAACTCGCCGTCGAAGGGGGCACGGATCAGCTTCTGGGCGATCAGCGCCTCGGTCTTCTTGATGTTGGCGTTGGCCTCGTCGAGCTGGGCCTGGTTCTGGTCCACGGTGACCTGCGGGCCGGCCTGGTTGCGCAGCAGGTTGCGGGCGCGCTGCAGGTTGTTCTCGGCCAGCTTCGCCTGGGCGCGGAAGGCCAGCAGGTCGGCCTGCTCGGTGGCGTCGTTGAGCTGCACCAGCGGTTCGCCGGCCTTCACGCGGGCGCCTGACTCGAAGAAGATCTGGGTCACGCGCCCGACCACCTCCGGCGCCACGGTGACCTGCCGGCTGGCGGTCAGGGTGCCGATGGCGGTGGTGTATTTCGGAACGGACTGCGCCGTCGCCTGGGCGACCGAGACGGGGGTCGGCGGCGGCTTGTTGCCGGCGAAGAAGTCGGCGATGGCCTTGTTCCGGAAGTTGTTGAAGGCGTACAGGCCGCCGAACAGCACCGCCAGGATGACGGCCATGATGATGATGCGGAACGCCAGCCGCCCGCGGGTGACCGGACGGCGTGCGGTGGTCCGCTCTGGCGCGTGAGCGGAATGGTGGATGTCACTCGTCACGATCAGCCTCTCTCGAACGGGTCGGTTCTGGTTCTGTTGATTGGGTGCAATGCAATGATGACGTGTAAAGGGCGACCGCCTCCTCCTTCAGGCCGAGGCCGCGCAGGATGAAGGCGACCGCGTCGCGAACGGTGCGCCGCGGCTCGGCCAGGGAGGGGACGAGCGGCGTCGGCGGCAGGTGAATGGTGGCCAGGGTGGAGCCCAGCATTTCGGACAGCCAGAAGGCGTTCTCATTCACCGGGACCGAGGGGATGAGGTCGCCTGAGTCGCGGGCGGCGCGCAACGAGGCCACGAAGGGCGGGGCGATGTGCTCCGACATCCAGCGGCGCACCATGTGGGCGAATTCCCCGTCCTCCAGCAGGCTCATGAAGTAGAGCCGGTAGCGGGGGAGCATGGTGTCGCGGTCGCTGGGCAGGTCGTTGGCGTAGCAGCTCACCATCGCCTGGACATAGGCGACGAGCGTCTTCGTGCTGGGCGGCATCGCCAGGAGCTTCGCCAGATTCTCGTCCCCGTCCACGCAGGAGCGGAAGATCGCCTCGTACAGGGCGGCCTTGCTGGGGAAATGCTTGAAGATCAGCGCTTCCGACACACCGGCGGCCTGCGCGATCTCTTTGGTCGTGGTGGCGGCAAATCCCTTGCGCGCGAACAGCGGAAGGGCCGCGTCGATGATCGCCGCGCGCCGGGCCGAGTTGTCCAGCCGTCCCATGATTAACCTTATAGCATAAGTGAGTACTAACTCACCTTGTTCGGGCTGGAGATACCACGTTGCGTTCGGACTGTCCAGGGTGGTGATCCGGGCGCGAATTTGCGCTTGACCTTCCCGCCGCTGGAAGGTGGAGACTGTGCGGTGTGATGCCGATGCAGGAACGGGAAACGGCGATGGCGCGGGGTGGATGCACCCTTGGCGGGATGGTGCCGGTCGGGCGGCTGGTGGCGGGGCTGCTGATGCTCGCCACGCTGGCGCTGTTCGTGCCGTCCGCCGCGCAGGCGCACGTTCATGCCGGCGCCCATGCCGGCGCTCATGCTCAAGGCCATGCCGCATCCTCGGCTCCAACGCCGGCCGGGATCGTCTGGGTGGGCGATGCCGACCACGCGCCTCCGGCGGACGACGCCTGCGCGGGCAAGAATGGGCTGTCCTGCGGCGGCGCCTGTCCGATGATGCTGTCGGGCATCGCCACCACGGCGGACTTTCCGACGCCGCTCCGGGCTTCCGCGCCCTTCCGGCCCGCCGGCCTGTTGCCGGAGGGAATCGGCCCGCCGCCGGCCCTCAGACCACCGCGCATGGCCGTTTGACCGGACGTCCAAGCCCGAACTGCGCCTTCACCGCGCGCCAAGGGCCGGCATTTCCCAGAAAACGGACATCGCATCATGACGATTCTTCAGACCCGCCGCCGTTTCCTGGCGTCCGCGGCTTCGGTCGCCGCGCTGGGCGGCGTTTCCTCCTTCCTTCCCGCCGTCGCGCGCCCCGCTTGGGCCGGGGCTCCCCACCGCCTCGCCGTCGAGCGGCGCGTGCTGGAGGTGATGGGCAAGCCCGCCTCCGTCTTCGGCATCCGCCAGCCGGACGGCACCTCCGGCCTGTTCCTTGATCCGGAGCAGCGCTTCCTGGTTGATCTGGCGAATCGGGCGGGGGAGGACGCGGTCATCCATTGGCACGGCATGACCCCGCCCTACGCCCAGGACGGCGTGGCCGACGCGAACCGCCCGCTGATCCGCGACGGCGCCAGCCAGGGCTATGATTTCGAACCGCGGCCCGGCACGCACTGGATGCACTCGCACCATGGCCTCCAGGAACAGCGGCTGATGGCGGCCCCCCTGATCGTCCGCACCGCCGAAGACCGGCGCGAGGACGCGCAGGAGGTCACCGTGCTGCTGCATGACTTCACCTTCAAGGACCCCGCCGAGGTGCTCGCCGGGCTGACCGGCGGCACCATGAATCATGGCGGGATGGATCACGGGGGCGGGCATGGCGGGGGACATGGCGGGGGACATGGAAGCGGCCACGGGGGCCATGGCGGTGCCATGCCGATGATGACCCATTCCATGGACATGAAGGGGATGGGCGGCACGACCATGGCCGCTATGGACCTCAACGACGTGGAGTACGACGCCTACCTCGCCAACGACCGGACCCTCGACGATCCGGAGGTGGTGCGGGCGGAGCGCGGCGGACGGGTCCGGCTGCGCCTGATCAACGGGGCGACCTCGACGGCCTTCCACATCGACCTCGGCGCCCTCGATGGGATGGTGGTCGCGGCGGACGGCAACCCGGTCCAGCCGGTGACCGGGCGGCGCTTCGGCATGGTCATGGGCCAGCGGCTGGACATCCTCCTCCAGCTTCCCGCCGAGGGTGGCGCCTTCCCCATCCTGGCGCAGCGGGAAGGGGAGCGCCAGCGCACTGGCATCATCCTCGCCACCCCCGGCGCCACGGTGGGCAAGACCGCCGGCCTTGCCGACAGTGCCGCCGGGCCGGTGGACCTGTCATTGGAGCGGCGGCTGACGGCGCTCGACCCTCTGGCGCCGCGCCCCACGGATGCGGCCTTCACCATCCGTCTCACCGGCGGCATGGCCCCCTATGTCTGGACCATCGACGACCGTCCCTTCGGCGAACACCGGCCGCTGACCGTCCGCAAGGGGCAGCGCGTGACCGTCACCATGGTCAACGAAAGCCCGATGGCCCACCCGATGCACCTGCACGGCCAGCATTTCCAGGTGACCGCGCTCAACGGGACGGCGCTGGCCGGGGCGGTGCGCGACACGGTGCTGGTGCCGATGAAGGGTTCCGCCACCATCGCCTTCGACGCCGACAATCCGGGGCGCTGGCCGTTGCATTGCCACAACCTTCTGCACATGGCGACGGGGATGATGACCGAGTTGGTGTGCGAACAAACTATATGAACACGAATATTCCGGCGCGGCCCGACCGCGCCGGAACGGTTACCGCAAAAGCTCCGTGCCGGTTCGGACGGATGAAACCGGCAAATCCAGGCGCATTCCTTTGGGAGCGAACTTTCACGCATCACTCCCATTCACATTGGACCGGGACGTGTCACTTCTCTTCCATCTCCGGGGGCGGCGACCAATGTTCCGGGACCAATCTTCTGCGGGGGCGGCCATTGGCCATGGATACGTGGTGTTATGACGGCGGTGCCGGGGGGCGCTCGACCAGAGAATCTGTTGGCGGGTCTGGTGGTGGGTCTGCCGGTGGTGCCGCCGCCGGTGCGGCGGACCTCTGGCTGGATCCGGACCTTGCGGCCCTGGAGGCGCTGTCGCTGAGGGTGCGGGACGCGGTTTTGCCGCATTTGGGCAGCGGGCCGGCTGTCTATGCGGACATCCCGGTCCATCTGAACGTCGGGGACCTGCTGATCAACCAGGCGGCGGAAGCCCTGTTCACCGACGGCGGTGTGGACATCCGGGAGCGGGTGACGCTGGGCAACGCCCGGCGCCTGCTGCGTCGCCAGCGCGACGGTCAGGCGGCGATCCTCCTGCACGGCGGCGGCAATTTCGGCGACCTCTACCCCCATCACGAGACGTTTCGGCAGAAGGTGCTGGAGAGCTTCCCGTCCAGCCGCATCGTGCTGCTGCCGCAGACCGTCTATTACCGCGACCACGACCGGCTGCGCCACGACATGAAGCGCTGGGCGGTCCACCGCAATCTGGTCTTCATGGCGCGCGACGCGCCGTCGCTCGAACTGGTGCGGCCCTTTCTGGGGGAGCGGGCGATCCAGGTGCCGGACCTCGCGCATTACCTGACGCGCTATCCGACGCGGCTGACGCCGGTGCGCCCGGCTCACGACACGACCCTGCTCGTCATGGCCCGGCGCGACCAGGAATGCGCGGGGCGTCACTGGCTGCGCCAGGACTCGCCGGTCTTCGACTGGGAGGATTTGTGCGGGCCGGAGGATTTCGCCGGCTTCGCGCTGGCCGCCCGGCTGATCCGGCTGGACGACGCGGTGCCGCTTCCCGCCGATCCGCTGCGGGGCTGGTATCCCATCCGCGACCGGCTGGTCCGCAAGGCCGTCGCGCATTTCGGCGCGGCCAACGCCGTGGTCACCAACCGCCTGCACGGGATGCTGCTGGCCCTGATGATGGGACTGCCGGTGCAGGTGCGCGACAACTCCTACGGCAAGCTGACCAACTACATCGACAGCTGGCTCACCGGCTGCAAACGATAAGGCGCCGGGAAACGATTATCGGGAACGATTGCGGCCGGCATCCGTCTCTCATCCCGGAACACGGGCTGAAGAGGGCGTCGGGACGCATGGCGGGCAAGGGGCTGCACATCGGCATCGAGGAGACGGCGAGCGGCGGTCTGGTCCGCCGCACCGTCCTGCTGTCCGAGGACGGCGCCCGCCGCCGGCACCGCGTGGTCTACGAGTTCGAGGACCCGGCCGGGACGGCGGACCGGCCAATGGACGGGACGGTCATGGCTGTTCTGTTCCACGCCATGCAGCGGGGCCTTCCCGTCCATGTGCATGGTCCTCTGACCCGCACGGCGCTGCACAACATCGACACGCTCCAGGGCGTGTGGCGGCGCTGGCGTCCGGACCGCTACCGGACGGTGGAGATCATCCCGGAGACGGTCGTCGACCGCACCGCGCCTAAGCCGGGGCGCCGGGCCATCGCCGCCTATTCCAGCGGGCTGGACAGCACCTTCACCATTCTGCGCCACCGGCTTCTCCTGCCGCCGGAGCGGCGCCACACCGTCGGCGCGCTCCTCATGGTGCACGGCTTCGACGTGGAATTGGACCGCCCCGAGGATTTCGAGCGGCTCGTCGAGCGCACCCGGCCCTTTCGCGATCTGGTCGGTCTGGACCTGCGCGTGGTGCGCACCAACAGCAAGGAGCTGCATCTTCAGAACTGGCAGGATTCCCACGCGGCGGAACTGGCGGCGTGCCTGCATCTCTACGAAGCGGAGTTCGAGTTCGGGCTGATCGGCAGCACCAAACCCTACGACGCGCTGGTCATCCCCTACGGCACCACGCCCATCGCCGACCATCTGCTGTCCGGCGACGGCTTCTCCATCGTGCATGACGGGGCCGCCTATTCCCGGACGGAGAAGGCCGCGGCGGTCGCCGCCCATCCGGAGGCGGTGCGCTCCCTGCGCGTCTGCTGGGAGGGGGCGGAGCAGTTCCGGAACTGTGGCGTGTGCGAGAAGTGCGTGCGCACCCGGATGAACTTCGCCGCCGCCGGGGTGCTCGCCCCGGACTGCTTCGACGGGCCGCTGGACCCGACCCGCATCGCCGGCATCCCCGTGCGCAACGAGCCGCAGGCGGCGGAACTCCGCTCCATCCTCGACTACGCCCGCCAGAACGCGGTGGAGGGGGAGTGGCTGGAGCGGCTGAAGGAGCGGGTGCGCGCCATCCAGCCGGACCTTGGCCAATCCGATCTTGGCCAATCCGATCTTGGCTCTCCCGAGCCCCGTCCTGTCCGGGCGATGAAGGGCGCCGCCGCGTCGCTGCGGCAGGCGGCGGTGGGATTGCTCGACGCGATGGAGCTGAAGCAGCCGCTCAAGCGGGTCCGCAACCGGCTGCGGGCCCGCGGCTGAACCGGCCCTTTCGCACTCGGTCGTCCCGCCGCGCGCCAAGCAGCCGCATCGCCACCAGCATCAGCAGCGCCGCCGCCAGAAGCAGGATGGCGCAGGCCACCGCAATGCCCGTCTCCCCGGTCGCGATGTTGAGGAAGACGGCCATGGGCAGCGTCTCGGTCTTCAGGCGGGTGGCCCCGGCGACCATCAGCGTGGCGCCGAACTCGCCCAGTGCCCGCGCCCAGGCGAGCACGGCGCCCGCTGCGATGCCCTTGGCGGCCAGCGGCAGCTCCACCCGCCAGAACACCGCCCAAGGGGCCGCGCCCAGCGATTGCGCCGCGACGGCGTAGCTCCGGTCGACGGATCGGAAGGCCGCCGTGGCGGTGCGCACCACCACGGCGGTGGACACGAAGGCCAGGGCCACCACCACGCCGGCGGGGGAGAACAGCAACGTCATTCCCAGCGCCGGGAACGGCCCGTTGCGCCCGAGCAGGAACAGCAGCCCCAGCCCGGCGACCAGCGGCGGCATGACCAGTGGCACGTCCAGCAGCGTGTCGAGCAGGATCTTCCCCGGAAAGCGCCGCCGCGCCATCAGGTAGGCCGCGGGCAGGCCGAGGGCCAGCGCGATTCCCAGCGCCGCGACGGAGGTCAGCGCCGACAGCCGCAGCGCGAACAGCGTCTCCGCCGCGGCCAGGGCGGCCCAGAGATCGCCCGGGGGCAAGCGGGCCAGCAGGGCGCCCAGCACGCCCGCGATCATCAGGGCGACGACGGCGAGCGGCAGGGCCAGCAGGGTGGCGAAGCCCATCCGTCACATCTTCGGGGCGGGCGGGAAGCCGAAGCGCTGGAAGGTGGCGAGACCGGCGTCCGAAGCCAGGAAATCCGCGAAGCGCTTGGCGGCGTCCGGCGCGGCGCTGGTCTTCAGCACGGCGACGGGGGCGTATTCGGCCTCGTACCACGCCGGCGGAATGGCGATGACGGAGAGCTTACCGGGATTCTGCGCCGCCTCCGACGCGCCGATGATGGCGGCGTCCACGTTGCCGTCCAGCACATAGAGGGCGAGCTGCTTCACGGTGGCGGCGCGGACGGTGACGTTCCGGCGGATCGCCTCGCCCTGGCCGGACTTGTCCAAAATGCCCTCCGCCGCGCGGCCCAGCGCCATGGCCTGCGGGTCGCCCAGCCCGACGCGGACGCCCGGCTTGGCAAGGTCGGCGATGCTGCGGATCGCCTCGGCTTTTCCCGGCGCCACGGCCAGGACCGGACCGTGCACCACCAGCACCGTCAGGCCGGCGACGGCGTCCAGTTCCTTCAGCTTGTCGGTGTAGAAGGTCGTGCCGGGGATGAACAGGTCGCCGGTCCTCGTCTCGGCGAAGCGGGCGAGCAACTGGCCCGACCCGCCGTATTCGGCCGTCACGGTGATTCCCGTCTCCTTGCGGAAATCCTCGATCAGCGCGTCCACCGGCGGGCGGAGGCCGGCGCCGACATAGGCGTGGAGGTCCTGGGCCGCCGCCGGGGCGGTCTGGGCGGCGGTCTGGAGGGCCAGCAGCCCAAAGGCGAGGGCGAGGGCTTTCAAACGCATGGACATGGTCCCTTCGGTTCGTTGCGGAATGGTGACTCGCCCGACGCTGTATCGGTTCGGATACTGCGATGGCTGGGCGCTGTCAACAGGCCGTTGTACGCGAAGGTATATAGCGGTTGTGAGGCTGAGTTCTTTCCCTCTCCCGCCCCGGGAGAGGGTGCCCGCGAAGCGGGCGGGTGAGGGGCGTCCGAGGATCGGCAATCCATCCTTGGCGGCACCCTCATCCTCCCGCCGCTGTCGCGGCGGGTTCCTCCCTCTCCCGGGGCGGGAGAGGGCTGGGACTCAGCTCACCAGCGCTTCCAAAGCGCCGCGCATGCCGCGCTCCTCGATCACCGCCAGATGGGCGGCGGTGCGGTGGGCCAGACCGGGGATGCGGGTCAGGTCCTCCCCCCACAGGGCGGCGTTGGGCAGCACCGCGTCCACCAGAGCCGCCGGGGCGTCGCCATGCGCCGCCCAGGCGCCGGACAGCGCCGTCAGCACCGCCGCGTCGTCGCGGATCGGGTAGGGGCCGGTGTCCCGGCTGCCGGTGCAGGCGCCGTCCGCCGTCCGCGTGCCCTTGTAGAAGCGCAGCAGGGCGGCCAGCGAGAAGGACAGGCCGTCCGGCGCTTCGCCATGGGCGGCGGCGTAGTCCTTCAGGCTGGGCAGGACGCGCACCTGCCACTTCGACACCGAGTTCAGCGAAATGGCGATCAGCTCGTGCCGGATGTAGGGGTTGCCGAAGCGCTCCATGATGGTGCGGGCGTAATCCTGGCGCTCGGCGTCCGGCAGGGGCACGAAGGGCACGATCTCCCCGAACATCACCGTGTTCAGGTAGGCGGACAGGGTGGCGTCGTCCATCATGCCCTTCACCGTGTCCACCCCCGCCACGAAGGCGGCGAGCGCGCTGGCGGTGTGGGCGCCGTTCAGGATGCGCACCTTGCGCGTGCGGTAGGGCTGCAGGTCGTCGGTCCAGACCACGTTCAGCCCGGCCTTGTGCAGCGGGAACTCCTCGGCCAGGGCCGCCGGGCCTTCGATGACCCAGACGTGGAAGGGCTCGCCGGCCACGGCCAGCGGGTCCTCATAGCCCCATTTGGCGGCCAGAGCGGCGGCCTCGTCGCGCGGATAGCCGGGGACGATGCGGTCGACCAGCGTGTTCAGGAAGTGGTTGTGCGCCTCGACCCAGGCGGCGAAGCCGGACTCCAGGCCCCAGCGTTTGGCGTGGGCCAGGACGATCCGCTTCAGCTTGGCCCCGTTGGCCTCGATCAGTTCGCAGGGCAGCAGGACGAGGCCGCTGTCCGGCGTGCCGCCCAGCGCGGTGAAGCGGGCGTGCAGCAGCGCCGCGACCTTGGCCGGGAAGCTCTGTTGGCAGGTGCCGGGGGTGTAGGGCTCCGCCACGTCGGCAATGCCGGCCTCCGTCGTGTTGGACACCAGGAAGCGCAGCGCCGGAGCGGTGGCGAGGGCCAGCATGCGGTCCCACTCCGCGTGGGGGTTCAGCGCGTCGGACACGCAGCTGACCACCCGGCGGGATTCGACCTCCTTGCCCTGCTCGATGCCGCGCAGCAGGACGGTGTAGAGCCCCTCCTGCGCGTTCAGCAGGCCGGCGACGCCCTGGTCCAGCGGCTGGGCGACGGCGACGCCAGCGCTCATCAGCCCGGCGCCGTTGGCGACGTCCACCATCCAATCGACGAAGCCGCGCAGGAAGTTGCCGTCGCCGATCTGAAGGACGGTGACGGGCAGCCGCGGGGCGCCCGCCGTGTGCGCCACATCGAAGGCGCCGGCGGCGAGCGATTCACGGGAAAGATGAGGCATGACGGAAGGTCCTTTGGGAATCGGAGTTCAGGCGACGCCGAAGCGGTAGACGATGCGGCCCGCATACCACTGGCCGGGGGCCAGCGTGGTGGAGGGGAAGGACGGGATGTTGACGGCGTTGGGGAAGTGCGACGGCTCCAGGCAGAAGGCGCTGTGCCGGGTGTAGAGCGTGCCGCCCTTGCCGAGGTCGCGCGGCGTCTGGCCGTCGAGGAAATTGCCGGTGTAGACCTGCAGGCCGGGTTCCGTGGAGAGGACCTCCAGCATGCGCCCGCTGCCCGGATGGACCACGCGGGCGTGCAGCCCCAGCGCATCCTCCGGCTTGTCCACCGCGTAATGCAGGTCGTAGCCCTTGCCGAGCGCCAGCATCGGGTGGTCGGCGCCGATTCGCGCGCCGAAGGCGGCGGGGCTGCGGAAATCGAGGGGCGTGCCGGTCACGTCCACCAGCTCCCCGGTGGGGACGGCGGTGGCGTCGAGCGCCAGATAGCGACCGCCGTTGACCGTCGCCACATGGTCGAGGATGCAGGACCCGGCGTCGCCCGACAGGTTGAAGAAGGTGTGGTCGGTGAAGTTCGCCACGGTCGCCCTGTCCGCCGCCACGGCGGTCCAGGCGATGGTCAGGGCGTTGTCCTCGTCCAGCGCATAGACCAGCCGGACGGGCAGGGTGCCGGGAAAGCCCTCCTCTCCGTCCTGGAAGACGTAGGTCAGCTCCAGGCTCGTCTCGTCCAGTTGCCGGGCGGCGAAGGTGCGGAAGCGCGAGCCGCGCTGGCCGCCGTGCAGCGTGTTGGGCGGCGCGTTGACGGCGGTGCGGTGCTCCACTCCGTCCAGCGTGAAGCGTCCGCCGCCGATGCGCCCGCAATAGCGCCCGATGAAGGAGCCCATGGAGGGCTGGCCGGCCATCGTTTGCTCCAGCGTCTCGTAGCCCTGCACCACGTCGCCGAGGGCGCCGTCGCGGTCGGGTGCCAGGATCTGGACGATCTTGCAGCCGTAATTGGTGATGCGGACGGCCATGCCCCGGCTGTTTCGCAGGGTGAACAGGTCGGTCGGCGTGCCGTCGATGGTGGCGCGGAAATCCTCGCGCAGGAGGTCGGCATAAGGCGTCATGGCGTGGGTGCCCCTTGGACCGGAGGATGCCGGAAGGATATCGGATATATTAATATATCAGTTTTCCAGGCGAAAGGGCAATCCGGGGCCATGGCCAAGGCGGGCGTTTTTGCCGCAGGCGGAGTGCCTGTGCCCGATGGGGAAACCCAGAACGGAAGAGGCCCGGCCCGTCGACCGGGCCGGGCCTCTTCCAAGACGCAGGAAGGGACTGTCCTATCCGGCGGTTACCAAGCCGGGACCACCGCGCCCTTGAAGCGGTCGAGGATGAACTGCTTCACCTCGTCGCTCTGGTACACCTTGACCAGCGTGGCGACCCACGGCTTGCCCTGGTCGGCCTTGCGGACGGCGATGACGTTGGCGTAGGGGCTCTCGCTGGCCTCGCGGGCGATGGCGTCCTTGTTCGGGTCCAGGCCGGATTCCATGGCGAAGTTGGTGTTGATGACCGCCACGGTCACGTCGTCCAGCGAGCGCGGGAGCTGGGCGGCGTCCAGCTCCAGGATCTGCAGCTTCTTCGGGTTGTCGGAGATGTCGAGCGGCGAGGCCTTCAGGCCGGCGCTTTCCTTCACCTTGATCAGCCCCTTGGCCTGGAGCAGCAGCAGGGCGCGGCCGCCATTGGTCGGGTCGTTGGGGATGGAGATCTTGGCACCGTCGGGCAGCTCGTCCAGGCTCTTCACCTTCTTCGAGTAGACGCCCATCGGGAAGATCACCGTCTTGGCGACGCTGACCAGCTCGTAGCCGCGGTCCTTCACCTGGTTGTCCAGGTAGGGCTGGTGCTGGAAGGAGTTGGCGTTCAGGTCGCCCTGAGCCAGCGCCTGGTTCGGGATGACGTAGTCGGAGAACTCCAGAACCGTCAGGTCGAGGCCTTCCTTGGCGGCCAGTGGCTTCACCTTCTCCAGGATCTGGCCGTGCGGGCCGGGGGTGACGCCGATCTTCAGGGCTTCGGCCGACGCGCCGACGGCGGTCGCCAGGGTCGCGATGCCGGCCACCAGACCAAAGGCCGCGCCGAGCACACGGGTACGGAACATCTCCAACTCCTCAGGACTTCAGGTTGCGTTTGTTGACGCGGCGGGCGATCCAGTCGCCCGTCGATTGAACGATCTGCACCAGCACGATCAGCACGATCACCACCGCCAGCATGACCTCCGGCAGGAAGCGCTGGTAGCCGTAGCGGATGCCGAGGTCGCCCAGGCCCCCGCCGCCGACCGCACCGACCATGGCCGAATAGCCGATCAGGCTGACCACCGACAGCGTCAGGCCCAGCGCGATGGCGGGCATCGCCTCCGGCAGCAGGACCTTGCGGATGATCTGGAAGGGCGTGGCGCCCATGGACTGCGCCGCCTCGATCAGGCCGCGGTCGACCTCGCGCACGGCGCCCTCGACGATGCGGGCGATGAAGGGCACGGCGGCGACCGTCAGCGGCACGATGGCCGCCGCGGTGCCGATGGAGGTGCCGGCGATCAGGCGGGTGAAGGGGATGATCGCCACCACCAGGATGATGAAGGGGGTGGAGCGCGTCATGTTCACCAGCACGCCGGCGACCCGGTTGAAGGCGAGGTTCTGCAGCAGCTCCCCCCGGCCGGTGACGGCCAGGAGCACGCCCAGCGGAAGGCCCAGCGCCGTGCCCAGAAGGCCCGACACCGCCACCATGTAGAGCGTGTCGAGAAGCGCCTTAAACAGCAGCGCGTAGATTTCCGGGGACAGCATGACCGAGCACCTCGACACCGAGCTTGTTGACGTTCAGGAGGCTGATGGCCGCCTCGATGGACTGCGGATTGCCGATGGCCTCCACCACCAGCGTTCCGAAGGGCGCGCCCTGGATCTCGTCGATCTGGCCGTGCCAGATGTTCAGGTCCAGGTTCAGCTTGCGGCTGATCGCGCTGATCACCGGGGAGGTCGCGCGTTCCCCCGTGAAGGTGATGCGCAGCACCATGTTCGACCCCGGAACCGGCGTCGCCGACAGGCGGGCGCGCAAGGAGTCCGGGATGCCGCGGTTGATGACCGGATCGACGAAGGTCTTCGTCGTCTCGTGCTTGGGGTGCGCGAAGATGTCGAAGACCGGCCCCTGCTCGATGATCCGCCCGTTCTCCATCACCGCCACCTTGTGGCAGATTTCCTTGATGACGGCGATCTCGTGGGTGATGAGGACGATGGTCAGCCCCAGCCGCTTGTTGATGTCGGCCAGCAGATGGAGGATCTGGGTCGTCGTTTCCGGATCGAGGGCGGAGGTCGCCTCGTCCGACAGCAGCACCTTGGGCTTGCTGGCCAGCGCGCGGGCGATGCCGACGCGCTGCTTCTGCCCGCCCGACAGCTCCGCCGGGTAGCGGTCGCGCTTGTCGGTGAGGCCGACGAGGTCGAGCAGCGGCTCCACCGTCGCGCGGATCTGCGCCTTCGCCACCCCAGCCAGCTCCAGCGGCAGGGCGACGTTGTCGAACACCGTGCGCGAGGACAGCAGGTTGAAGTGCTGGAAGATCATGCCGATGCTGTGCCGTGCCGCGCGCAGCTCGCGCGATGACAGGGCGGTGACGTCCACCCCGTCGACCAGCACGCGGCCCGATGTCGGCTTCTCCAGCAGGTTCACGGTGCGCAGCAGCGTGGATTTGCCGGCGCCCGAACGCCCGATGATTCCGTAGATCTCGCCGCGCCCGATGGTCAAATCGATGTCGGCGAGCGCCTGGACCGGCTGGCCGGTGCCGCGGGACGGGTAGGTTTTCTGAAGCTGTTCGAAGGTTATCATACGCTCTTGGCCTCCCGACGTGCGCCCAGATCGCGGGCCGCGTCGCGCAGGACGGTCTTCTGGATTTTGCCGGTCGATGTCTTCGGCAGATCGCTGAACACAACGGTGCGCGGCACCTTGTAGTGCGCAATGCGGTCCCGGCACCATTGAATTATGTCGGACTCAGAGGGGCGCGCCGCGCCGGGCTTCACCGTCACGAAGGCGCAGGGGCTCTCGCCCCAACGGTCGTCGGGGCGGGCGACCACGGCGGCCTCCAGAACGGCGGGATGCCGGTACAACGCTTCCTCCACCTCCAGGGACGAGATGTTCTCGCCGCCGGATATGATGATGTCCTTGCTGCGGTCTTTCACCTCGATATAGCCGTCGGGGTGCAGCACGCCCAGATCCCCGGTGCGGAACCAGCCGTCCTTCAGCGCCTCCTTGGTCGCCGCGGGGTTCTTCAGATAGCCCTTCATCACCGTGTTGCCGCGCAGCGCGATCTCGCCGATGGTCTGGGCGTCGGCGGGCACCGGCCTGCCGGTTTCGCGGTCGAGCACGGTGGCGTCCTCCACCGCGACGTGGTTCACCCCCTGCCGCGCGAATTGCAGGGCCAGCCCGTCGGCGTCGAGATCCTCCCAGCCGTCCTGGGGCGCGCAGACGGTGGCCGGACCGTAGCATTCCGTCAGCCCGTACATGTGCACCACCTCGAAGCCCAGCGCCGCCATGCCGGCCAGGACGGCCGACGGTGGGGCGGCGCCGCCGGTGCCCACGATCACCCGGCGGGGGGCGGCCCGTCGCACCGCTGCCGGGGCGTGGATCAGCATGTTCAGCACGATCGGCGCACCGCACAGATGGGTGACGCCCAGTTCGGCGATGGCGTCGAAGATCGCCGCCGGCTCCACCCGGCGCAGGCAGACGTGGGTGCCGCCCGCGGCGGTGACCGCCCAGCTGTAGGTCCAGCCGTTGCAATGGAACATCGGCAGCGTCCACAGGAAGACGCTCTCGGGCCGGACGTTCAGGGTGAAGGCGTTGCCCAGCGCGTTCAGATAGGCGCCGCGGTGGTGGTAGACGACGCCCTTGGGGTTGCCGGTGGTGCCGCTCGTGTAGTTCAGCGCGATGGCCTGCCACTCGTCGTCCGGCCCGCGCCAGGGGGCCGGGTCGGCGGCGGCGAGGAAGTCCTCATACTCCACGGCACCCAGCGATGGCGCGTCGGGAACCTGATCGTCGGCGATCTCCACCAGCGTGATGGGGCGTTCGGTCCGGGCGAGCGCGGCCTTGGCGACCGGCGACAGCTCGCGGTCCACGATCAGCAGCTTCGTCTCGCTGTGGTCCAGGATGAAGGCGATGGCCGCGGCGTCCAGCCGCGTGTTCAGCGCGTTCAGGACCGCGCCGGCCAGCGGCACCGCGTAATGGGACTCCAGCAGCGCCGGGACGTTGGGCGCCAGCACCGACACCGTGTCGCCGCGTCCCACCCCGGCCCGGAGCAGCGCTCCGGCGAAGCGCCGCACCCGGTCGAGGAACTGCGCGTAGGTGATGGTCCGGTGGCCGTGGCGGATGGCCGGCTTGTCCGGATAGACCTTCGCCGCGCGTTTCAGGAAGCTGAGCGGGCTGAGCGGGACGTGGTTCGCGGGGTCGGGGGCGAGGCCGCGGTCGAAGATCGAGGCGGTGCGGCTGAACGGGCCGGTCATGACGGAGCTTCCTGAAAAGAAAGGCCCCTCTCCCCTTCAGGCGGGGAGAGGGGATGGGCAGAGGGCAATCACCAGGTCGGGATGATGGTGCCGTTGAAGCGCGTGTTGATGAAGTCGCGCACCTCGGCGGAGCGGTACAGCTCGATGAAGCGCTTGATCGCCGGGTCCTCGGCACGGTCCTTGCGGACGGCCCAGACGAGGTGCCATTTCGACTGGTCGTCCTCCAGAACCAGGGCGGTCTTCGGGCTCAACCCGGCCAGGACCGCGTAGTTCAGCGTGATGACCGAGGCGTCCACGTCGTCCAACGAGCGGGGAAGCTGGGCGGCGTCCAGCTCCACCAGCTTGATCTTCTTCGGGTTGGACGCGATGTCGGCGATGCTGGTGTTCAGGCCCGCCCCGTCCTTCAGCCCGATCACCCCCGCCTTGGCCAGAAGGAACAGCGCGCGGGCCCCGTTGGTCGGGTCGTTGGGGATGGAGACGCTGGCTCCCTCCTTCAGGTCGGCCAGCGACTGCACCTTCTTCGCGTAGATGCCCATGGGCACCACGATGCTCTTGGCGACCGGCACGATGTCGTAGCCGCGCTGCTTGATCTGGTTGTCCAGGAAGGGCTGGTGCTGGAAGTTGTTGGCGTCGATGTCGCCGGACTGGAGGGCTGCGTTGGGCATGTTCCAGTCGGTGAACTCGATCACCTCCGCCTTCAGGCCCTCCTTGGCGGCGATCTTCGCCGTGTATTCCAGGATCTCGCCATAGGGGCCGGCGGACACGCCGAGCTTGAGGGCCGCGGCGCCGGCGCCGCTGGAGACGGTGAGCAGGGCGGCGGTGACAATGGACGTCAGAAAGGCTTTCACGGAACGGGTCCTCTATGCGCGGTGTGGAATGGCTTTGTCGAGCGACGGGGGCATGTGAAATGCGGGTGCGGGATCAGCGCCGCCGCACGCCGGAGCGCCGGGCTGCCAGTTGATGGGCGGCGCGCTCGGCCTGTCCGACGTTGCGGAAGGTCTGGCGGTCGAGGTCCTTGAAGGACCAGTCGGACACGAAGAAGGTGAAGCCGCCCTGGCCGGCGACGACGATGCCGGCAGACCGGCCCTGGACCTCGATGGCGTAGGCGTTGGAGGTGCTCATGACGTGTTCTCCCTCGGCCCGCGGCGCTGCGGCGCGCGGGTTTCATGCGGATCGGATGCTGGGCTGGACGGCTTGGCGCGCTGAGGTCAGCGGCGACACGAGGCGTTGCGCATTCGGCAACACAGGCCCGTCACGGTGCCGGTCCGATCGGCTGGGGAGGGGAGGGTCATCATGGTCATTCCGGTCACTCCTTCCAGAGTTCCACGACCGGTATCGTGGCGCTTTAGCGTTTGGTGACGCGGCGCAAGCTGGCGATCAAATTGCCGCGGGGCGCCCCCCTTGGGCGTCCGGGTTTTTATCTACAATGATGGTGGGCATTCGGTCAAGGCGGAAAGTGAATTGAATCTGTGAAAATGCACATACAGTCATTATGACTTGTTAAATGTCCTCCAGGGCCATGCCCGGGCGGAGCTCAGCGCCGCCCCTCCTCGCTCGCCGTCTCCCGCGGACGGCTCTGCGCGTAATGCAGCGCCAGGGCGCGGATCTGCTCCTCCGTCAGGTTGCGCACCGCGGCGCCCATGATCCTGGACAACGGCGTGTCGCCGTGCGCATCCCTCTGCCAGAGGCGGAGCTGGTCGGCGATGTAGCTCGCGTGCTGGCCATCGAGGCGGGGGTAGCGCGGGTCGCGGTCCTCGCCGTGGCAGCCGGAACAGGCCGGCACCCCGGTGTCGCGGTCGCCGGAGTCGGCCAGCCGGGCGCCCAGCTCCAGCAGGGCCGGATCGGCGTCGGCGGGCGGGGGCGGGTAGGGCGCCGTCGTCTGCCCCGCATAGTGGTCGGCCAGACGGCGCAGGATCGAATCGTCCAGCCCGGCAGCCACCGGCTGCATGATGCCGCTGTGTCGCCCGCCCTCGGCGTAGGCCTTCAGCGCGTGGAAGAGATACTCGGCGTTCTGGCCGGACAGGCGGGGGAAGGCGGCGGTGCTGTCCGCGGGGCCGCCCCCGGCGCCGTCATAGCCGTGGCAGCGGGCGCAGTTGTCCAGCACTTCGCGGGCGGAATCGTCCAGCATCTGCAGATCGGCCAGCGTCGATCGGTCGCCGTCCGGCGGCGTCCCCCCGAAGGCGAGGCGGCGGTACTCCTCGGCGCTCATGCCGTCCAGCCGGCGCAGGAAGGCGGCCACGGCCCACGGCTCGTCATCGCGCGCCTGCGCCGGCCAGGCGGGCATGCCGGCGTATTTGATGCCGTTGTAGGTGATCCAGTAGAGCTGCTTGTCCGTCCAGTCCCCGGCATGGCCCGGCAGGAAGGGCGGGGTGGGCAGCATGTGGCGCGAGATCGGGTTGCGCCCGGCATCCGGCGCGCCGTGGCAGGGGGCGCAGCCGTCCTCGTAATGGCCGGCGCCGCGCCGGATCAGCGCCGGGTCGTCCAGGTCGGGCGGATCGCTCACGAAGGCGGCGTGCGTCTCGATGGAGCTGCGCATCGCCATGCTGAAGAACCAGTGGACCGGCGGCCAGTGCTCCTTGCTGGCGGCGATGCTGTAGAGCCCCGACCAGGCGAACAGGAAGCCCCCCACCGCTTGGGCGCCCAGAACCAGCCCGATGATCGTCAGAACTCTGCGCATGGATGGGACGCTCCGGCGGTTGTGAGTGATCTCCCCCGAATGAATGCTCACCCGATGACCGGAGTTCCGGCGGAACCTGTGGCGATGCCGTGAGTTTAGCCGTGCAACGACGCCGCCCGCTGCCGCGGGCCAACGCCGCGAGGGGGGTGCATGGACCGCAGGTCTGGCCGCAGCGAAGGACGCAGACGGGATTGGCGGGGGGCGGCCCTGGCCGGCGGACTGGGGCTCCTGGCGGCCTGCGAGCGGGGTCCGCAATCCGCGCTCCACCCCGCCGGGCGCAACGCGGAGGCGATCCTCGACCTGACGCTGATCCTGGTCGCCGGGGGCGGAGTCATCTTTCTTTTCGTCATGGCGCTGGCGGGGTACGCCGTCATCGCCCGGCCGGAACGCTTTCCCGGAAGCCGCGCCTGGATCATCGGCGGCGGCGTCGTCTTTCCCATCGTCACGCTGACCGCGCTTCAGGTCTACGAGTTCGCCGTGGCCCGGCAGCTGTCGGACACCGGCGGGGTGGAGCCGCTGCGCGTCGAGGTCACCGGCTATATGTGGTGGTGGGAGGTCCGCTATCCCGACGTGAGGGTGGGGGGCGCCGGGGAGGGCGGGGAGGTCTTGCGCACCGCCAATCGCCTCGTCATCCCGGCCGGGCGGCCGGTGGAGGTGGTGGTGACCGCCGCGGACGTGATCCACAGCTTCTGGGTGCCCAGCCTGGGCGGCAAGATGGACATGATCCCCGGCCACGAGAACCGGCTGATCCTGGTCGGGGAGCGGCCCGGCACCTACCGCGGCCAGTGCGCCGAGTACTGCGGCGCCCAGCACGCGCTGATGGCCTTCGACGTGGTGGTGGAGCCGCCCGACCGCTTCGAGGAATGGCTGGCCGCCGAGAGCCGCCCCGCCGCCGAACCCAACGGGCCGCAGCAAGCCGCCGGGCGCGACGCCTTCCTGCGCGCCGGCTGCGGGTCCTGCCACACGGTGCGCGGGACGCCGGCCAACGGGGCGGCGGGGCCGGACCTGACCCATGTCGGCGGGCGCGGCGCGCTGGCCGCCGGGACGCTGCCCAACACGCCGGAGGCCCTGGCCGGCTGGATCGCCGGGGCGCAGCACATCAAGCCGGAGAACCGCATGCCGTCCTTCCCGATCCTGGGCGGCGACGATCTGCACGCCATCGCCGTTTGGCTGGAGAGCCTGAAATGACCCCACCACTCGACGATGCCGCCCTGCCCAACCGCCTGCCGCGCCCGAAGGAAGAGCTGGAGACGCTGAACCGGGCCTGGAAGCCGACCTCCGGTCTCGGTCTGCTGAAGGAGGTGAACAACAACATCATCGGCGTGATGTACATCGGCACGGCGCTGCTGTTCTTCGTCATCTCGGGCACGCTGGCGCTCGTCATGCGGACGCAGCTCGCCGTGCCGGAGAACGACGTGCTGGGGCACAGCCTCTACAATCAGTTCTTCACCGTGCACGGCACGGGCATGATGTTCCTGTTCGCCGTGCCCATCGTCGAGGCCATCGGCGTCTTCCTGCTGCCGTCCATGCTGGCGGCGCGCGACCTGCCCTTTCCGCGGCTGTCGGCCTTCGCCTTCTGGGCCTATCTGTTCGGCGGGCTGGCCTTCTTCTGCTCGCTGATCTTCGAGGTGGCGCCGGACGGCGGCTGGTTCATGTACCCGCCGCTGACCAGCATGAAGTTCTCGCCCGGCATCAACGCCGATTTCTGGCTGCTGGGGATCGGCTTCATCGAGATCTCGGCCATCGCCGGGGCCATCGAGATCATCGTCGGCATCCTGCGCACCCGCCCGCCCGGCATGACGCTGGACAAGATCCCGGTCTATTGCTGGTCGATGCTGGTCATGGCGGGGATGATCGTCTTCGCCTTCCCGGCGGTGATCATCGCGACCGCGCTGCTGGAGATCGAGCGCGCCTTCGACTGGCCCTTCTTCATCGCGGAGCGGGGGGGCGACCCGCTGCTCTGGCAGCACCTGTTCTGGTTCTTCGGCCATCCGGAGGTCTACATCATCTTCCTGCCGGCGGCGGGGCTGGTGTCGATGATGGTGCCGACGCTGGCGCAGCGGCCGCTGGTCGGCCACGACTGGGTGGTGGTGGCGCTGGTCGGCACGGGCTTCTTCAGCTTCGGCCTGTGGGTGCACCACATGTTCGCCACCGGCATCCCGCCGCTGAGCCTCAGCTTCTTCTCCGCCGCCAGCATGGCCGTGTCGGTACCCGCCGGAATCCAGGTCTTCGCCTGGATCGCCACGCTGGGCAAGGGGCGGCTGCAATGGACGGTGGCGACGTGGTTCCTGCTGGGCTTCCTGTTCATCTTCGTGGCCGGCGGCCTGACCGGCGTGATGGTGGCGGTCATTCCCTTCGACTGGCAGGCGCATGACAGCTACTTCGTGGTGGCGCACCTGCATTACGTGCTGATCGGCGGCATGGTCTTCCCGGTCTTCGCCGGGCTGTATCACTGGTGGCCGACGCTGAAGGGCACCATGCTGTCGGAGCGTCTGGGGCGCTGGGCCTTCTGGATGATGTTCATCGGCTTCAACGTCGCCTTCTTCCCCATGCATGTCAGCGGGCTGATGGGCATGCCGCGGCGGGTCTACACCTACCCGGGGGATCTCGGCTGGAACGTCCTGAACATGATCTCGACCGTCGGGGCCTTCGTGATGGCCTTCGGCGTCCTGCTGGTGCTGATCGACATGGCGCGCGACGCCTTCGGCCGGGGGCGTCCGGCGGCTGAGAATCCGTGGAAGGCGGGGACGCTGGAGTGGATTCCGAACGACAACTACGCGACGCGCAGCATCCCGCACGTCCGCTCGCTCTACCCGCTGTGGGACAACCCGAACCTGTCGCGCGAGGTGCAGGAGGGCGCCCACTACCTGCCCGGCGCGCCGACCCGCCGGCGCGAGACCATCGTGACCAGCCCGATCGAGGCCAAGCCCCAGTATCTGATGCCGATGCCCGGCCCGCACTGGAGCCATTTCCTGGCCGGGCTGTTCACCGCCGCCCACTTCATCTGTTTGGCGGTGCAGCTCTACTGGGTGTCGCTGGTGCCGGGGGTGCTGGCCATCGCGTCGGTCTTCTGGTGGGTGTGGGGCCTGGACAAGGGGGCCGACCATCCGCCGCAGGACGTCGGCGGCGGGTGGCGCGTGCCGGTCTATCTTCAGGGATCGGAGAATCACTCCTGGTGGGGGACGGCGGTCCTGCTGCTGGTGGACGGGACGGCCTTCGCCTGCCTGTGCTTCACCTACGTCTTTCTGTGGACGGTCAGCCCGGACGTCTGGCCGACGGGCACCGACGCCCTGCCGGGGCTCGGGTGGCTGTTCGGCGAGGCGGGGCTCTGGATCGTGGCGGCGGGGGCGATGCTGCTGGCGAGCCGCGCCGTGGCCCATAACCGCTCCTGGACGATGCGGGGCGCCCTGCTTGTTGGTCTCCTGCTGATGATGGCCGCCGCGGCGGCCGAGCCCTACAACCACATCGGCAGCGGCCTCGTGGCGTCGGAGAGCGCCTATGGCGCCATCGTCTACATGCTGGCCTCCTGGCAGGTCTTCCACGTCGTGATCCTGCTGCTGATGACCGGCTACGCGTTGGCGCGCTCCTTCGCCGGGCTGCTGCACGCGCAGCGCCGGGTCACCTTCGACAACGTGATGCTGGTGTGGCTCTACACCTGCGGGCAGGGGGTGGTGTCGCTCCTGCTGGTGTATCTGTTCCCGCGTCTGGCCGTGTGAGGCGTGCCATGGAGAAAACGGCGTTCACCGCGACCTTCACCGGGATGATGTCGGCCTTCCTGATCTGGGCGGTCCATTTCGCGGCGGTCTACGGCATCAACGGCCTGATCTGCGCCCGTGCATGGGACGGGGTGGAGTTGTACGGCCACCCCGTCGCGGTGGTTCTGATCCTCGGCGCCACGGGAGTCGCCCTGCTGCTGGCCGCGGGTGTCCTGGCGGCAGCGCTGTGGGGCGCCGCTCCGGGCCGGCGGACCAGCGAGGACCCGCGGCGCTTCATCCGCCTGTTCACCGGGCTCGCCGCCGCGGGATCGCTGGTCGCCATCCTCTGGAACGGGCTTCCTGCCCTGCAGGTACCGGCCTGCGGCTAACCCGGCTGTCTCATTCCGGGATCAGGCGTCGGTAGAGATGCCATGTGGCGTGGCCGAGCACCGGCATGACGATCACCAGCCCGACGAAGGCGGGCAACGAGCCGAGCAGCAGCCCGCCCGCCACGATCAGGCCCCAGAGCGCCATGGGCTCCGGATTCCTCAGCGTGGCACGGACGGAGGTGCGGATGGCCGTCGCCACGCCGACCCGGCGGTCCATGAGGAGCGGGAAGCTGACCACGCTGATCGCCAGCGCCAGAACGGCGAACAGGAAGCCAACACCCATTCCCAGCACAATCATCGCCCAGCCAGCGCGGGTGGTGAACAGCGCCTGGACGAAGGCGCTCCAGCCCTCCGGCGCCAGTGGGGCAAGGGTCGCCATGTAGATGAGCTGCGCCGCCACGAGCCACAGCAGGAACACCGCCGTGAGGATCGCCCCCATCGCCAGGATCGCCCCGAAGGCCGGGGAGCGGGCCACGCCGAAGGCATCCACCCAGGACACGGGGTCGCCCCGCTCGCGCCGGCGGCTCATCTCATAGAGGCCGACCGCGGCGAAGGGGCCGATCAGCACGAAACCGGAGGCCAGCGGGAACAGCAGGTGCAGCGCGTTCTCGTCGAACACCACCTCGGCCAGCAGCAGCCCGACCAGCGGGTAGATCAGGGCGATGAAGAGGACGTCGGTGCGGCAGGCCATGAAATCATGGAGCCCTTTCCTCAGCGCGTCGCGCAGGTCGTCGCTGCGGATGCGCCGCACGGTCGGCTCCAGCGCCGCCCGTTCCTGCGCCGGCGGGGCGATGGCGTGGCCCGCTTCGGCCAAGCCATGGGACCAGGATTTGAAATGGGCCGCTCCCCATTCCGCAGGGTTTCGGATGGTCATGTCCGTTCCTCCCGAACCGTTCGTTCAGGGTGCGCGAGCCCGCCCGTGCCCGGTCGCGGCCTTCGCTGTCGCGGCCCGACGGTCACAGGAGTTCCCGCGCCCCGCCATGCAAGGATGATACGCCGACGAATGGTCGGCGGGATTGTTCATTGGGGGAGGGGAGGGCGCAGGGCGACGCCGGGTTTTCCGGAACCGGCGCTTGTCCTATTGTTCTGACCGTATGGAGACGACACCGGGGATGGGAATGGCGGAAAAGGAAGACCGCAAGGCCGTGCTGGCCCGCATTCATGGCAAGGTGCAGGGCGTGTGGTACCGTGGCTGGACGGTGGACACGGCGAACCGGCTGGGGCTGGACGGCTGGGTGCGCAACCGCGGCGACGGCACGGTGGAGGCGCTGTTCGCCGGCCCGGCGGACGCCGTGGACCGTATGCTGGAGGCCTGCCGCCGCGGCCCCTCCGCCGCCATCGTCAGCGACATCGCCGTCGAACCGACCCGCGATCCCGGCCCGGGCGTGTTCGAGCAGCGCTCGACGCAGTGACGCGGGTGGGATGGCCGGGCGCGATGGTTAGCGTTCTGTTAGCCATGCGGGGGCTAGGCTGACCGGTGTGGATGAGGGGCGGATCGCCTTGCCCCCACCCCGGCCCTCCCCCGCTTCGCAGGGGAGGGAGGATGGTCCCCTCCCCTGCGAAGCGGGGGAGGGTTAGGGAGGGGGCACTCGGGTCGGGATGAGCGGCAAAAGGCCAAAATCAGCGCTCCGGCTCCTGCGCGGCACGCTTCTGTCGCTCGGCTTGCTGACGACAGGAGCCGCCTGGGCCAAGGGACCGCTCGACCGGACGGAGCCGGGGCACCTGTCGCCGGTGCCGCCCGGCGGCTACGACCTGCCGCTGGCGCCGCCGGTGGTCCAGTACCCCTTGCCGCCGCAATGGGTGACCATCCGCTCCACCCAGGACTGGCGGCACGCCGGCACCTTCGAAAAAGAGCTGAGCAAGGCCTGCGCCTCCCGCCAGTTCCGCGAGCAGATGCCCATGCGCTACCGCGCCATCTTCAAGGGCGAGGTTCTGGGCGTCGCCTTCGGTCACGGCCTGAACCTGCACGACCCGAAGAAGCAGGCGAACCGCAAGCTGATCTACCTGTTCCGCAACGGCGACAGCACCGGCTGCACCATCGTGTCGATCACCAACGAGGATCTGCGCGTCCTCAACGACGCGCAGCCCGCCGGGTCACCAAAGCGGTAGCCGTCATTCCCCGTCCGGGCCGCCGCCGAAGACCTCCGCGAAGCTGGCGATCAGGGCGGCGTCCACATCCTCCATGGCGACGAGATGGCCGAGTGCCACGATGGAGGTCACCCCATGCTCGCTGATGCCGCAGGGGACGATGCCGGCGAAGTGGGACAGGTCCGGCTCGACGTTCAGGGCAACGCCGTGGAAGCTGACCCAGCGGCGCACCCGCACGCCGATGGCGGCGATCTTGTCCTCCTGGTCGGGGGCGCCGCCGTAGGGCTGCTTGTCCACCCAGATGCCGACGCGGCCCTCCCGCCGCTCGCCGCGGATGTTGAAGGCGGCCAGCGTGCGGATCAGCCATTCCTCCAGGTCGTGGACGAAGGCGCGGATGTCGGCGCCGCGCGTCTTCAGGTCGAGCATCACATAGGCCACGCGCTGCCCCGGCCCGTGATAGGTGAACTGCCCGCCGCGCCCGGCCTGATAGACGGGGAAGCGGCCCGGCTCCAGCAGGTCCTCCTCCCGCGCGCTGGTGCCGGCGGTGTAGAGGGGCGGATGCTCCAGCAGCCAGACCAGCTCCGGCGCGGTGCCGGCGCGGATGGCCTCGACGCGCGCTTCCATCTCGGCCAGCGCGTCGGGGTAGGGGACGGGCGTGTCGCTGATGCGCCATTCCACAGCCCGGGCAGGGGTGGGAACGGCGGGAGCGGCATCGGCGGACGGCGGAATGGGGGCTGTGAGGTCGGTCATGCCGACGTTATGAACTTTCTTTGGCAAAAACGCGAGACGCCGCTTGATCGGGCGTTGGGGATCTGCTATTCCCCCGCTCCACCCGATGACGGGAGCGATCCCGCCGTCGGTTCTACCAGCCTTGTGCGGTCGTGGCGGAATTGGTAGACGCGCAGCGTTGAGGTCGCTGTGGCAGAGATGCCGTGGAAGTTCGAGTCTTCTCGACCGCACCATCCCCTCTGATCCGGGGGATCAGGCAAACAAACGAAAAGCCCGCCGGTCCGTCGGACCACAGCGGGCTTTTTCGTTTTCGGGCCAAAGCAACCAGGACGGTCCCCCTCAGCGGAACTCCACATACTGGTCGAGCGCCACGCGGCGCATGGTCTGCACGATGTAAGGCTGCGCGTTGTGCACCGTCACCAGCCCCTTTGCGTCGCGGCAGCGGTTGGCGAGGACGAACAGCATGCCGATCGCCGCGGAGTCGAGAAAAGTCAGATAGCGCAGGTCCAGCCGCACGTCGGGCCGCGCGCCGATGTCCCAGTCCGCCAGCAGGTCGTGGAACTTGCGGCTGTCGTCGTAGGTGAAACGCCCCGACAGCATGATCCCCTCCTGACCGTCGATGTCGGTGTAGGCGTACTCCATCGTCACATCCGCTGGCCGGTGGTGTCGGTTCTTCTCGGGCTGCGCGAGGTGAAAAGCCCCGCGCACATTATGGGTGCACGAATTGTGCAGCCCACGCAAGCAATTGCGCGCAGAACTGGAGGCCCCGGACCGCCGCGCTGGACAAAACGGCGGCACACCTATATTCGGTGGGCGCCCCGGCGGGAACCCGCGAGGGCTCCCCACCAACCCGCAAACGCCGGTGCGCCATGGTCGGCCGATCGCAGGACCATGCCGTCACGCCGCATTGCCATCGTGAAGGGAGGGTGCCGCCATGCACACCGACCGCCAGGAACCGGATCGTATCCAGGACGATGTGCCGCACCCGGCCGAACGCCCCGACCCGCCCCGCGAGGACGGCGAGGAGGAGCGCGCCTATGGTGTGGAGCCGGAGTTCGTGGAGGAGATCGTCGAACGGCTGCACGCTGGGCGGCGCGACGATCTGCGCGCCGAGCTGGACAGGCTGCACCCCGCCGACGTCGCGGACCTGATCGAGCAGCTCGGCCACGATGACCGGGAGGCGCTGGTCGGCATTCTGCGCCCCGACTTCGACGGCGAGGTGCTGAGCTACCTCAACCCGGATCTCCGCGAGGAGATCGTCGAGCTGTTCGAGCCGAAGGAGCTGGCCGCCGCCGTCGCGGAGCTGGACACCGACGACGCCGTCGACGTGATCGAGGATCTGGACGAGGACACCCGGCGCGAGGTTCTGGAGAATCTGCCGGCCGCCGACCGCGCGCTGGTCCAGGAGAATCTGACCTACGACGAGTATACCGCCGGCCGCCTGATGCAGCGCGATCTGGTGGCGGTGCCGCAGTTCTGGACGGTGGGCAAGACCATCGATTACGTCCGCGCCGCCACCGACGAGCTGCCGGAGGACTTCTACGACATCTTCGTCGTCGATCCGATGCACCGGGTGGTCGGCGCGGTGCCGCTGTCGCGCCTGCTGCGCCAGAAGCGGTCCGTCCGCATCGCCGATCTGGTGACGGAGGAGGTGGACACCATCCCCGCCACCATGGACCAGGAGGAGGTGGCGAACCTGTTCCGCCAATACGCCTTGGTTTCCGCCCCCGTGGTGGACGCCGGCGGGCGGCTGATCGGCGTCATCACCGTCGACGACGTGGTCCACATCATCGACGAGGAGGCCGAGGACGACATCGGCAAGCTGGGCGGCGTCGGCGACACCTCGATCTACCGCTCGGTGCTGGAAACCTCGCGCTCGCGCATTTCCTGGCTGGGCGTGAACCTGTTCACCGCCTTCGCGGCGGCGGGAGTCATCTCGCTGTTCGAGGCGACCATCGAACAGATCGTCGCGCTGGCCGTGCTGATGCCGATCACCGCCTCGATGGGCGGCAACGCCGGGACCCAGACGCTGACCGTGGCGGTGCGCGCCCTGGCGACGCGCGAGCTGTCGTCCTCCAACGCCGCCCGCGTGGTGGGGAAGGAGGTGCTGGTCGGGCTGCTCAACGGCGCCGTCTTCGCGACGCTGGTGGGGGCCATCGCCGCGACGTGGTTCGAGCCGATGATCGGCTTGGTGATCGGCTGCGCCATGGTCATCAACCTGTTCGTCGCCGGGCTGTGCGGGGTGCTGATCCCCATCGGGCTGGACCGGCTGGGCGTCGATCCGGCGGTGGCGAGTTCGGTCTTCCTGACCACCATGACCGACGTCATCGGGTTCCTGTCCTTCCTGGGGCTGGCATCGCTTTTGTTGTTGTGACCAACGAAAAGGGACTTGCCAAAGGCGGTCCTCTTCCGGATGATCCGGGCATTGGCTGGGGTGCCGTGCGGGATGAGCCCGCGCGGCTGAGATCACACCCATCGAACCTGTCTGGATAATGCCAGCGAAGGGAGCCGCCGCATGGTATCCGCGCCCTTATTCCATTCTGAATCCAAGAAGCCCTCCATCGCCGTGATCGGCGCCGGGGTGATCGGCCTGTCCATCGCCTGGAGGCTGGCCGCCGCCGGCTGTCGGGTCGAGGTCTTCGACCGCGGCGCCGCCGGCCGGGGCGCCAGCCACGCCGCGGGCGGCATGCTCGCCGCCTGCGTGGAGACCGAACCCGGTGAAGAGAGCCTTCTGCCGCTGACCCGCGCCTCGCAGGATATGTGGCCCGCCTTCGCGGCGGAGCTGGAGGCCGCCTCCGGCATGGCGGTGGACCTGCGCGGCGAAGGCACGATGGTCATCGCGCTGAACGCCGACGACGCGGCCAAGGTGCGCTTCCTGCACGACTTTCAAACCAAGCTCGGCCTGCCGGTGGAATGGCTGAGCGGGGCGGAGGTGCGGCGGCGCGAGCCCTATCTCCAGCCGGGCGTGGCCGGCGCGCTGTTCTGCGCCGGCGATCATCAGGTGGACAACCGCAAGGTCGCCGCCGCCCTGCACACCGCCACTTTGCGGGCCGGTGCCGTGGTGCACGAGTACGCCGAGGTTTCCCGCATCGAGATCCGCGGTGGCCGGGCCGTCGGCGTCCAGGTTGGCGACCGTTTGGTCGAGGCCGACCGGGTGGTTCTGGCCGCCGGGGCTTGGTCGGGCTGGATCGACGGGCTGTCCCCGACGGTGCGTCCGCCCGTGCGCCCGGTGAAGGGGCAGATGCTCTGCCTGCGCATGGACGCCCGCCTGCCGCTGCTGCGCCATGTGGTGTGGACCCCCGGCACCTACCTGATCCCGCGGCTGGACGGGCGGCTGCTGGTCGGCGCCACGACGGAGGAGCGCGGATTCGACGACCGGCTAACCGCCGGGGGCCAGTTCGCCCTGCTGGAAGGGGCGTGGCGCGCCCTGCCGGGGATCGCCGAACTGCCCATCGAGGAGGCGTGGGCCGGCTTCCGCCCCGGCACCCGCGACGACGCCCCGATCCTCGGCCTCTCGGAGGTGGAAGGTCTGGTCTACGCCACCGGGCACCACCGCAACGGCATCCTGCTGACCCCGGTCACCGCGGAGTCGATGGCGCGTCTGGTCCTGACCGGGGAGGCCGATCCGGTGATCCGCCCCTTCGCGCTCGACCGCTTCGCCCAACCGAAGGGAGCCGCGGCATGAGCGCCCGCATCCGCGTGAACGGGCGGGAGGAGGATCTCGCCGCCCCCACCGTCGCCGCTCTGCTGGCCGGGCGAGGAATCGCCGCGGGCACGCGCGGGGTTGCCGTTGCCCTCAACGGCGCCGTTCTGCCCTCCCGCCGCTGGGACGAGACGCCCCTGTCCGCGGGCGACGCCCTGGAGATCATTCGCCCCGTGCAGGGCGGTTGAGCGCAGGGCGGCTGAGCTTCCCACCCGCCGAAGCGCGGGTCCGACATCCAAGGAAACATCCATGAACGACACGCTCACCATAGCGGGCCGTGAGTTCCGCTCGCGCCTGTTTCTCGGCACCGCCGGCTACCCGAACCAGCAGGTCATGCTGGACGCGCTGGAGGCCAGCGGCAGCGAGCTGGTCACCCTGGCCATCCGGCGGATCAGCCTGGACGGCTATTCGGAGAGCCTCGTCGACGTCATCGGCGACCGCGCCGGGCTGCTGCCCAACACCGCCGGCTGCCTGACCGCCAAGGAGGCGGTGCTGACCGCCCAGCTCGCCCGCGAGGCGCTGGGCGTGGACTGGATCAAGCTGGAGGTCATCGGCGACCGCGAGCTGCTCTATCCCGACGTCGAGGAGCTGCTGCGCGCGACCGAGGAGCTGGTGGCCGACGGCTTCACCGTTCTGCCCTACTGCAACGACGATCCGGTGACCTGCCGCAAGCTGGCCGATCTGGGCGCCGCGGCGGTGATGCCGCTGGGCGCCTTCATCGGCTCTGGCCTGGGCATCCGCAACCCGCACGCCATCGAGACGATCTGCGCGCGCAGCCCGGTGCCGGTGGTCCTGGACGCCGGGATCGGCACGGCGTCGGACGCCGCCCTGGCGATGGAGCTGGGCTGCGCCGCCGTGCTGCTGAACACCGCGGTGTCGAAGGCGCGCGATCCGGTGCGCATGGCCGCGGCGATGCGCGATGCGGTGGCGGCGGGGCGGGCGGCCCGTCTGGCCGGGCGCATGCCGAAACGGGCCTTCGCGGAGGCGTCGAGCCCGCAGCTCGGCTTGATCGGAACGTAAGGCTGGCGCAGGGTAAGGGCCGCCTGAACACAATCAGAGAGACCCGAGACGTGCCCAAGACCTTCGAACCGCGCGATCCGGACTGGGAGGCGCGCTGCCGCGCCGGCTTCGAACGCCAGCCGATCTGCAAGACGCTGGGGATCGAGCTGACGCGGCTGGAGCCCGGCTTCTGCGAGATGCGCCTGCCGTTCCGTGCCGACCTGACGCAGCAGCACGGCTTCTTCCACGCGGGCATGGTCAGCACGCTGGCCGACAACGCCGGAGGCTACGCCGGATACACGCTGATGCCGGCGGGCAGCGAGGTCCTGGCGGTGGAGTTCAAGGTCAATCTGATGTCGCCGGCCAAGGGCGAGGTGATGATCGCCCGCGCCCGCGTGTTGAAGCCGGGCCGCACCCTGACCGTCACCAGCGTCGAGATTTCGATGCTCGATGGCGGGGTGGAGAAGGATTGCGCCATCATGCAGCAGACCCTGTTCTGCCAAGCCCCCGCCTGACCCACCCCAACCCCTTCCATCCGATCCAGGAGGTTCGCATGCCGCTGTCGCGTCTTTTCGGTGCCGCGTTGATCGCGAGCGCCGCCACCGTCGCCCTGGCCCAGCCGGCCTTCGCCCAGAAGAAGGAGCCGCCGGCTTGCGGTGCCGTGTCCTTCCGCGCCATCGCCCCCGGCGCGCCGGACGGCGAAACCGACGCCGGCCTCTACAAGTCCCGATTCGGCAAGATCGAGGTGAAGGCCGAGGTGAAGGGCGGGCAGGCGACCAACTACTACATGGTGCTGAACGGCAAGCGCGTCGACGCCTCGGCCAACCCGCCCAAGGCCGCCGATTCTTGCCTGAAATCCAAGAGCGTCAAGCTGCCCTACCAGAAGCAGGCGGCAGGCGCCTGCACCGGCAACCGCTTCCGTGTGGTGATCGACCGCTCTGGCAAGCAGCCGGTGGCCCTGTTCTTCGGCCTGCACGGCGACGATTGGGCCTATTGCAGCGGCACGACGCTGGACAAGGGCGCCTGACGAGAGGCTTCGCGACCGGGAGACCGCGCATGACCGGCACCATCGCCCATCTGTCCGCCGCGGGGCTGTTCCTGCTGCTGACGCATTTCGGCATTTCCAGCACGCCGCTGCGCGCCGCGCTGGTCGGACGGCTGGGCGAGAAGCCCTATCTCGGCCTCTATTCGGTGGTTTCCGCGCTGGCCTTCTGGTGGCTGGTGGCGGCCTACAACGCGGCGCCCCATGTGCCGTTGTGGCCGCCCGCCGGCGGGCTGGCCTGGGTGGCGGTCCTGCTGGTGCCGGTCGCGCTGGTCCTGCTCGTCGCCGGGCTCACCACCCCGAATCCGACCTCGGTCGGGCAGGAGACGCTGCTGACCGGAGACCGGGAGCCGGTCCGCGGCATCCTGCGGGTGACGCGGAACCCGTTCCTGTGGGGCGTCGGGCTGTGGGCGGTCGCCCATATGGTGCCGAACGGCGATCTCGCCTCGCTGATCCTGTTCGGCACCCTCGCCCTGCTGGCGCTGGGCGGCAGCGTCCTGATCGACGCGAAGCTGGCGCGGCGGCTGGGGGCGGAGTGGGACCGCTACGCCGCGCGCACCTCCAACCTGCCCTTCGCGGCGATCCTGGCCGGGCGCCAAAGCCTTGTCTGGAAGGAGATCGGCTGGTGGCGCCCGGCGGTGGCTCTGGTGGCCTATGGCGGGCTGCTGCACCTGCACCGGATGCTATTCGGCGTGTCGCCGCTGCCCTGGTGACGGTCCGTCAACCCGCCGGAGTTCAGGCCGCATCCTATCAGAAGGTCATGCCGCGCACCTGATCGCGCAGCGTGTTGCGGGCGGTCTCGGCCTCCTTGCGGGCGGTGGCCAGCTCACGGGACAGGCCGTCCAGGCGGGTTTCCTGCTCGCCCATCTTCGCGATGGTCCGCTTGAACAGATCGCTGTCGCGCGGCAGCGTGGCGAGGTTCTGGCGCAGCCGCTCCTGCTCCTTGCCGATCTCCGCCTGTTCGCGCTCCAGGTCGCCGACGCGGCGCTCCTTGTCGGCGACGGCGGCCCGCAGGGTCGCGACCTTGCCCAAGGCCTCGCGGGCCGCAGGCGGCAGCTCCGTGGAGGAGGCGTAGGCCCGCACCTGCTCCGGCGACATTTCCGAGATGCCGAAGCGTTCGATCCGCGGGCGCTCCAGCGCGACGGCCAAGGTCACCGTCTGGCCGGCGGGCACCGCCACCGGCAGGCGGTAGGCGTCGGCGGTCAGGTCCGGGGCGGCTCCGCCCGTCGCCCCGCCGGTGGGCTGCACCAGCTCCCAGCCGGAACGCCGCGGGTGCTCGACGATGACCGTGCGGTCCTCGCCCGCCGCGCCGGCGATCCGGTAGGTGGTGGTCTGGCGGTCGGTCACGGTCAGCTGCAGCACCCCGTCGGCCAGGGTGGCGCGGGACAGGGTGCGGCTCGGCTGCTCGGAGCGGTCCACCGTCACCGCCTGATCCACCGCGAAGCTGAGGATTCGGCTCTCACCCGCCGGAAGGGTGGCCAGCCGCGCGTCGCCCACATAGGCGGCGGCCCCGCCCAGCCGCTCATAGAGCGTCAGCACGCCCGGCGGCAGGCCGGTTTCGCCCGAGTCGCCGTTGCTGAGCCGCAGCGCGGCCAGCGGGTGGCGCGGCTGGGTGTTGGGCTGGTAGAGCGACAACCGCTCCGTCGGGATGGCGCGGGCGGTGATCGGCATCATCATCGTGCCGCCGTTCGCCAGGGTCACCGGCTGCGGGTAGCGGAACAGCACCTGCGCCGTCGCCTCCGTGTTCTCGGCGGGGGTGGTCTCCGCCGCGCGCTGGGGCATCGCCCCGGCGAAGGGCGCGCTCATGGCGGGAGCGGGGGCGGGCGGTGCGGCCATGGTGGTCGCGGCGCCGGACTCCGTGGCGGCGCGCGAGCGGACGGCCGGCTCCTGCGTCTTCGCCATCATGTCGGCGGCCACGGCGCCCTCGTCGGGGGGCGGCAGGACACGGCCGAGCACCTCCACCGGCACCTCCGGCCGGTTCACGAAATAGGCGGAATAAAGCGCCTGCCGGAAGGTGACCGGGTTGCCCGACGCCACCGACAGCTCCACCCCCTTCCAGTCGTCGCCGCTCAGATTCTCCAGCACGGCCCAGCCCTGCAGATCGCCGGTGCCGCCCTCGGCCCCCTTCGCCGATTCGGGCAGGGTCAGGCGGTAGGTCGCCTTCCACAGCGGGGCGGCGACCACATAGGCGACGCGCACGGTTCGCTCGGCGCCCGCGTCCGCCTGCGGGGCGGTGGTGCGGATGGTCAGGCGCCGCCGCTCCTTGCCCGCCGCACCGGCGACGGCGGCCAGGGCCGAGTCGAGCTGCGCCTGAACCCGCGGGTCGGCGAAGCGCAGGGAGTCGGTCTCCTCCAGAACGAGCTGGCGCAGCCCCTCCGCGGTCATCAGGCTGACGCGGTTGCGGGTGACGGTGCCGCCGCCGTTGGGAAGCTGGGTGTGTTCCTCCGTCACCGAGAGCAGACGGCCCGACACCGAGCGCGAGCCGCTGGTCTGCACCTCCGCCCCCTTCATGGCGTTCAGCAGGGCGGTGGGGGAGGCGAGATCCTCCGGCGTGAAGGGCAGCTCGCGGAAAGCGGTCTCCAGCGGTTCCTGCCCCGGCAGGTCCACCGTGCCGATGCCGCCGCGGTCGTCGTAGACCACGATGCTCTTCAGCACGTCGTCCACCTGATCGCGGCGCACCTCCAAGGTCAGCGCCGCGTCGCCGGAGACGCGCGCCTCATGCTCGAAGTAGCCGACGCCGCCGGTGGACAGCAGCACCCGCTTCAGCGCCAGCGCTCCCGGCGGCTGGTCCGCCGCCAGGGCGGGCGCGGCCAGCAGCGGCACGGCAAGGGTGAAGAGGGCGGCTTTCGTGATCCCGGACATGCGGGTTTCTCCCGTTATGGACGATTGGGCGTTCTTGGCCTGACTGAATGGGCCCGGCTTCCTGGCCCGGCTTACGCTTTGATTTGGGAAAGATTTGGGCAGGCGGGAAGACGCGGACCGCGCTGACATGCCGCGGCACCGCTGCCGGTCAGGGTTTGTGCGGGCTCGGCGCCCTGTGACATAAAGACGACAAATCGCCTGTGCTGACTATAGACAGAACGAACAATAAGGGGTGGGAGCGCCATGAATTCTGGCGGGAGCGAAGCCGAAGGGGTCGCCGGCGGCTGGCGGGGGGACGGAGCGCGGACCCTTGTGGCGGGCACGATGGCCGGGGCTGCGGGCGTGCCGGAACGGCGGTGGGTGTTCGTGTCCGGCGCCTCCGGCTTCGATGCGGAGCGCCGGACGATGGCCGGCGACGTGGAGGAGCAGGCGCGCCAGACCTTGCGCAACATCCGCAGGACTCTGCGGCGGTCGGAGGCGGCTTTGTCGGACGTGGTTCGGATGCGGGTCTTTCTGGCGGATGCCGCGGATTTCCCTCGGGTTCAGCCCATCCTGGCGGAGGAGTTCCGCGACCGTCCGCCCATCGGCACGACCATGGTCTGCCCGCTGGCCGACCCGCGCATGAGGATCGAGATCGAGGTCACCGCCCGCTGTTGAGCGTTTCACCTCGCAGGCTCATGGCTCGCCGACCAGCGTGCGCGCCGATTCGATGTGGCGGCGGGCCTCGCTCAACAGCGCGCGGTGCTGGGCCAACGCTTCGCGGATCGGAAGGCGGCTGTTGTAGACGCGCACCTCGTTCAGCAGGCGGTCGGCGCGATCGAGATGGGCCATCCGTTCCAGGCACTGGTCGAGCACGAGCATCGTTATTCCCCTTTGGTGCGGGCTTTTGCCTTTCGCCTCGCGGCTGAGAGGAATAAACCAACCAGTGATGACCGCGTGATTTCAGGAAATCGGCTTTTTCGTTTCGATCGTAAAGTAGGATGTTTCAGCCGATTCACCCATCGGTCGTGCGACGAGTGCCTGTTACGGGCTTGTAACCGATTGCGTGCACCCATGGCGGTGAGCTATGAAGAGGACGGGAGGTAACGGCCATGCACATTCTCGCGGTCGATGATGATGAGCCGGTGCGCGAACTTCTGGAGTCCTATCTGGCTTCGGAAGGCTACCGCGTGACCACCGCACCGGACACGGCCGCGGCGAAGAAGGCGTTGGAGAGCGATCCCGTCGATCTGGTGGTCTGCGACCTGCGGCTTCCCGACGGCGACGGGCTGGGGCTGGTCCGCCAGATCCGCACCGAATCGCACATCCCCGTCATCATCCTGTCGTCGAAGGACCAGGACGTGGACCGCATCGTCGGTCTGGAGCTGGGCGCCGACGACTATCTGACCAAGCCGTTCAACCCGCGCGAATTATTGGCCCGGATCAAGGCCGTGCTGCGCCGCGTCTCCGGCGAGGGGCGCCCCCCGCGCAGCCCCGACGACCTGCGCGCCGTCGTGCAGTTCGCCAACTGGGAACTGGACCTGACCGCCCAGCGCCTGCGCAGCCAGGACGGGCGCGAGGTGGAACTGACGAAGGCGGAGTTCGGCCTGCTGGCCGCTTTCGTGAAGCGTCCGCAGCGCGTCCTGACCCGCGACCAGCTGCTGGACCTGACCCGCGCCGACGGGGCGGAGGTGTTCGACCGCTCCATCGACGTGCTGATCCTGCGCCTGCGCCGCAAGATCGAGGCGAATCCGAAAGAGCCGCGCATCATCAAGACCGAGCGCGGCGCCGGCTACGTCTTCGACGCCAAGGTGAAGACGGTCTGACCACCCGGCGGATCATGCGGGGATCGGCTGCGGTTCGGCCGGCCGGCGGCTGGACGGAACCTTCGGCGCACGCTAGCCTTTCCGGAAAAGCAGAACCGGGAGGAACCGCTGATGGCCGACCCCATCGATTTCTATTTCGATTTCGCCTCGCCCTACGGCTATTTCGCCAGCCGCCGCATCGAGGAGCTGGCTGCGGCGCATGGCCGCACCGTCACGTGGCGCCCGATCCTGCTCGGCGCCATCTTCAAGGTGACGGGGATGAAGCCCAACCTTCAACAGCCGTTGCGCGGCGAGTATCTGGTCCATGACGTGGGCCGGATCGCCCGGCTGACCAACGCGCCCTTCACCTACCCCGACTCGGCCCCCGCCAACAGCGTCGCCGCGTCGCGCGCCTTCTACTGGCTGACCGACGAGCATCCCGAACAGGCGAAGCTGCTGGCCCGCACCCTCTACCACGCCCATTGGGGGGAGGGGCGCGACATCGGCCCCGCCGAAACGGTGGTGGAGATTGCCGGCACGCTCGGCCACGACCGGGCGGCGGTGGCCGCGGCCCTCCAGGACCAGACCGTCAAGGACCGTCTGCGGGCCGAGAACGACGCCGCGGTGGACCGCGGCGTCTTCGGGTCCCCCTTCGTCATCGTCGACGACGAGCCCTTCTGGGGCTGGGACCGGCTGGACATGGTGGACCGCTGGCTGGGCACGGGCGGCTGGTAAGCGCGTTGGGAGAGGGCGGCTGAAAGTCCTGCCATCGGGACCGTCGGTGGCGCTATAAGGTGGGCACCACCGACAACCGGTTCGCGCATGGACCAGATCCTCCCCGACCGCCGCACCAGCAAGGCCGCCGGCCCCGCCCATACGTTCCGGCCACGCGCCCGCCGCTCCTGGCTGACCGGCGCGGTATTGACCGCGCTGATGCAGGGGATGATCGCCCTCTCCATCCGCTCGGTGTCGGGCGATCTGGCCTTCGCCCTGCTGGGGTCGGTCGGCCTGGTCGTCGGAGCCTTCCACTATCTGTTTCCGGGAAGCCAGTTCTTCAGCCTGGCCTTGGCGAACTTCATCGGCGTCTACGCCTGCGTCTTCGTCTTCTTCCTGGAAAGCAACTTCCACAGCATCCCGTCGCACATCCAGGCCGCCGCCTTCGCGATCCCGCTGATCGCCTTCCTGGGGGGTGCTTGGTGGCGGGCCGCCGCGATCCGCAGCATCGTGATGTCGCGGCGCCTGCGCGACGGCGGGCATTTCGACCGCATCTTCCTGTGGATGGCGCCGGTCTGGGGCATCGGCGCGCTGACCTTCCTGCTGCCGGGGCGGGAGGTGGCGCCGGAGACGCTGACGGCGATCTTCCTGCTGTCGATGACCGCCATCGGAATCGTCGTCGCCCTGGTTGCCCGCGACATCGCCGTCTTCCTGCTCGACGCCGGGCTGCTGTTCGAGGGCTTCTTCCAGCAGGCGGCCCGGCTGGCGCTGCCGGCCTTCGCCTTCCTGACCTTCTATTCGCTGTGCATCATCATGTTCGGCGCCTTCTACACCATCCTCGACCGCTTCATGGTGGAGCCGAACTTCATCATCGACGGCGTGCGCCGTGACCTGACCTTTCCGGAGGGGCTGTACTTCTCGCTGGTGACCTTCGCCACGGTCGGCTACGGCGACATCCATCCGGTGACGGGGGCGGTGCGGCTGATCTGCGGGATCGAGATCGTGATGGGCGTCCTGCTCCTGCTGTTCGGCTTCAGCGCCATCATCGGCCACACCGCCCCGCGGGACCGCCGCGACCGCGACGGTCCATTGTAAGGCTGGTCAGGGAGCCAGGAACACCGTCTCGGCCTGATGAACCACCCCGTCCGACAGGCGGGTCAATGCGAGGGTCAACGGCATGGAGCCGGCCACGGCGGCGCCCGCCGGAGCACGGACATGGACGCGGTGGGTCTGCACCGTGTCGGGTTCGGCGCCCAGCACCGGCGCGGCGCCATTGGCAGCCCCGCCGCCGACCGCCGTCACCGTGGCGCCGCTGGGACCCGAAACGGTCAGGCGGTAGCCCTGCGGGGCGCGGGTCATGTTGGAGATCTTGACCGTGTAGCTGTTCTGGATCGCGCCGTCGGACAGGGTGACGTAGAGCGGCGCCCGGTCGCGCAGGACGGAAACGTCCACCGTCGGCTCCAGCAGCACGCCGAGCGTCATCATCCCGCCGACCACCAGCATCACCAGCGAATAGATGATGGTGCGCGGGCGGACCAGCCGGTAGGGCTCCGGCTTGCGGGCCACGGCCTTGGCCTCCTGGGCGGCCTGGGTGTCGTAGCGGATCAGCCCGCCGGGGCGCCCGATGCGGCCCATCACGTCGTCGCAGGCGTCGATGCACAGGCCGCAGCTGATGCAGTCCATCTGGAGGCCGTCGCGGATGTCGATGCCGGTCGGGCAGACCTGGACGCAGGCCTTGCAGTCAATGCAGTCGCCGAGCCCCTCGGCAGAGCGCTCCGCCCAGCTCTGCTCCTTGCGCAGCGGCGCGCGACCGTCGCCGCGCCAGTCCTGATAGGTGACGGTGAGGCTTTCATCGTCCAGCAGGGCGGCCTGGATGCGCGGCCAGGGGCAGACATAGACGCACATCTGCTCCCGCATGAAGCCGGCCATGGCGTAGGTGCAGGCGGTCATGAACAGAATCCAGCCGGTCGCCACCGGCCCCGGCTGGAAGCGCAGCAGATCCGCGACGTAGCCCGGCGCGTCCACGAAGTAGAAGAGGGCCGAGGCCCCGGTCGCCAGGGCGATCAGCAGCCAGACCGCGTGCTTGGCCGCCTTCTTGGCCAGCCAAGCGGCGTTGCGCGGACCCTTGTCCAGCCGGATGCGGGCGCCGCGGTCGCCCTCGATCCACTCCTCCACCTTCACGTAGAGGTCGGTCCACACCGTCTGCGGGCAGGTGTAGCCGCACCAGACTCGGCCGGCCAGCGCCGTCGCCAGGAACAGGCCGACCGCCGCGAGGATCATCGCGCCCGTCAGGTAGTAGATGTGCTGCGGCCAGAGTTCGAGGGCGAACAGGTAGAAGCGTTGGCTGTCCAGATCGAACAGGATCGCCTGGTTCGGCAGGCCGGCGCCGCGGTCCCAGCGCAGCCAGGGCAGCAGCATGAACAGTGCCAGCAGGCCCACCATCAGCGCCGACTTGATGCGGCGGAACCGGCCGCGCGCCGCCTTCGGGTAGATCTTCTGGTGCGGTGCGTAGAACGGAGCCGGGGTGGACGGGGCCGGAGCGGAGGGCGGTGGGGGAAGGGTGGACGAGCGGGCGAGATTCTGCATGGCGTGCCTCTGCGCAAACATCCGGACCACCCGAGCGGTGGCCTGCGGCATGGCGCCGACTGTATGCCGTCAATCGCCAAATCCGCAAGCGCGATTGAATGCATTCAATGGAGGCTATGTATGGAAAACCCCGATTCTTCGGGAGGCGATCCCTGCAATGCGACACTCTGAAGCAGGCTTTGATGGCCTCAGATGATGACTCCCGCGGTGGCGGGGGGCAGGACCAGGGCGTCGGCCAGGATCTCCAGCGCGCGGCGGGTCTCGTCGCGGTCCAGCGGGGCGCCCAGGCAGAAGCGCAGGGCCGCGGGCACGTCCGGGGTGGTGGCGAAGGCCTCCGCGGCCACCGCGGAAATGCCCCGGCTGCGCAGATGGGCGGTGAACTCCCCACCGGTCCAGCCGTCCGGCAGGCTTAGCCAGAGATGGAAGGCCTCGCGCTTGGTGACGATCCGCTCCGCCGGCAGGAGCGATTCGGCCAGCGCCCGGCGGGCCATGGCCTCCCCCCGGATTGCGTCGCGCACCGCCTCCGCGGTGCCGTCGGCGATCCACAGCCGGGCGATGGCGGCGGACAGGGGGGCGGCGATCAGCGTGGTCGCCCGTTGCGCGACCGCCACCCGGCGCGCCTGCCGGGCATCGGGCGCCGCCACATAGGCGATGCGCAGCGCCGGGGACACGCATTTGGCAAGCCCGGCGACATGGTAGGTGAGTTCCGGCGCGAAGGCGGCGAGCGGCGGCGGCGCCGTTTCCGGCAGCGGGCCGTAGATGTCGTCCTCGATGATCGGAACGCCGTGCTCGCGCGCCGCCGCGGCGACCGCCCGCCGCCGCTCCTCGGGCATGGTCGCGGTGGTCGGGTTGTGAAAGGTCGGGATGCAGTAGAGCGCCTTGGGCCGGTGCTCGGCCAGCGCGGCGCGTAGGGCGTCCGGGTCGAGGCCGTCCGCGTCCATCGGAACGCCGACCACCCGCAGCCCGAGCTGGGCCGCGGCGGCGCGGAAGCCGGGATAGGTCAGCGCCTCCGCGCAGACCGTGTCGCCGGGGCGGGCCAGGGCGGAGAGCAGGGCGAGCAGGGCGGCCTGCGTGCCGGGCGCCACCAGCACCCGCTCCGCCGTCAGGCCGGGCAGACGGTGGCGCAGCCAATGGACCGCCGCCTCCCGGTCGTCCGGGCTGTCGGCCCCGTCCGGATAGCGCAGCAGGTCCGGCAGCCCGAGAGCCGCTGTGGCCGCGGCGATCCCGCGATTCATGCGTGCGGTCAGGGCGACGGAATCCCCCGGTTGCGGCGGTTGGTTCATCGCCATGCTGACGGCCAGCGGCACCGTTCCCGCGGTGGAGTGCGGCTCCGCGGCGAAGGGCGGGGGAACATGGCCCGTCTTGCGCACGAAAGTGCCTTGCCCGACCCGCGCGTCCACCAGCCCGCGGTGGCGCGCCTCTCCATAGGCGCGGCTGACGGTGGTGAAATCGATGCCCAGCCGGTCGGCCAGAATCCGCTGCGGCGGCAGCCGGTCGCCGGGCCTCAGCCGCCCCGCCCCGATGTCCGCCGCGATGGCGTCCGCGATGGCGACGTAGACGGGCCGGCTGCGGTCCTCCAGGGAAGGCACCCAGTCGATCGCTTGGGTGAGTGCCTGCGAGGGTGCTTGAGCGGCGGGGGCGGGGAGCGGCGGCATGATGATCCTTGCAGGGAGCCGGGGCGCTCCCTTACAGACATAAGACCCCGGATTGTATGGATTGTCAATGTGCGCGTCGGGAAAGCGCAACCGGCTGGTCCAACACCGCATCCGCTCTGCGGCGCGGCTCCACATGCTCGATGACGAAGCGACTGCGCGGCACCGCCGGCATGCGCGAGAGGTCCAGCGCCAAGTCCTGTGCCGGCACGGTGTAGCGCATCTCGCGGTTCAGCAGGCGCACCGCCGTCTTCACGACCTCGATGGTGATCCATTCCCCGGCGCAGCGATGACCGCGAAGATGGGGTCCGCCCCCCTGCGGGATGAGGGCGAAGGCACCCGGCTCCCGCCCGCGGAATCGCTCGGGCCGGAACCGCTCGGGATCGTTCCAGATCCGCGGATCGTGGCAGGTGCCATACAAATCCAGCAGCACCCAGGTCCCTTCCGCGAAGCGGTGCCCGCGCCACTCGAAGGGCATGCGCACGCGCCCCCCGACCAGCGGGAAGAACGGGTAGAAGCGCCGGACCTCCTGGACGAAACGCTCAAGCTCCTCGGGGCTGGCGTCCTGGAGTGCCGTTCGTTGCTCCGGATGCTCGTGCAGGGCCATGGCGGCGAAGACCACATACTGGGCGATGGCCACCACCGGACGGAGGATGTTGATGAGTTCGACCGCCGTCGTCGTCGTGTCCAGAAGGCTCCCGTCCGGATCGCGGTGGGTCGCGATGACGTTCAGGGCGCGCCCCTCAATGCCACCCTCCACCATGCCCGGCCGCCCGGCGCGGGCGTCTTCGATCAGGCCGCGCGCCCAGCGTTCGGTGCGGGTGCGCAGCAACAGGCCGCGCCAATTGCGCGGGCCGACCGCACCGGCCCCGTCGATCATCGCGGCGAACTCCGCGGTCCGCCGGCCGCCCTCCTCCCCGGTCAGGGGCACTCCGGCCCAGCGGCAGACGGCCCGGCAGAGGATCCCCCGCACGGCGTCGAGGAGAACGACCCGTGCCGCCGTCTCCCAACCCGGCAGGCCGGCGCGCCATTCCGTGGCGACCTCCGCGCAGAGGCGGCGGATGTTTTCCGGCTCCATCAGCGTCATCAGCATCCGCTTGCGCCAGCGGTGCGCCTCGCCGTCCAACGTCTGCGCGGCTCCGCGGTCCTGCAGAAGCATCAGCGTGGTGATGGGCATGGCGCCCTTCCGGGTGAAGCGGTCCGGTTCGTAGAACATACCGGCGGCCTCCTCTCCCATCACGCAGATGGCCTTCCGGAGCATGAGGCGGGTTTCGAAGATGTCGGTGCCGTGGCGCTCGCAGCGGTTCATCACGAAGCGGTAACCCTCCGACAGCAGGGCCAGCGTGCTGTCCGGACTGGCGTCGCGCGGGATCGGATGCATGGAACCTCCTTTCCTCCCACCAGGGACAACAGGCTCCACAGTCAAAGCGTGCGCAGAAAAAAGGCCACCGGGGTGGTCCCCGATGGCCTTCGAGTCTAGGGAGGAAACGTCCAGGACGTCGCGCCAGCCGCCGCAGTGGCGGCCCACAACGCTTGAACACGAGAAGAAACATACTAGTATATTACTATGGAAGCAAGCGGGAAATCGGGAGTGGCAGTCCATTTTCCATGCCGCCCTTCGATTTCGCCGTCCCCGTCAGCCGCCCCCCATCCCGCCGGCGTGACGGGATGGGGCGCCGCCTGGTGGGTCAGCCGCTGTTGCGCAGGCCGGCGGCGACGCCGTTGATCGACATCAGGATGCCGCGCCGCACCCGCTCGTCGCTGCTGCCGGCGCGGTGACGCCGCAGAAGCTCGACCTGCACGTGGTTCAGCGGGTCCATGTAGGGGAAGCGGTTGCGGATCGACCGCGCCAGCAGCGGGTTCTCGCCTAGCAGCTCGTCATGGCCGGCGATGGCCAGCAGATGGCGCCGGGTGCGCTGCCACTCCTCGCGGATGCGGCCGAAGATGCGCTCGCGCAGCTCGACGTCCTCCACCAGCTCCGCGTAGCGCGAGGCGATGGCGAGGTCGCTCTTGGCCAGCACCATGTCCATGTTGGACAGCAGCGACTTGAAGAAGGGCCAGGCGCGGTTCATGCGCTGGAGCAGGGCGAGCCCGTCCGGTTCCTCCTTCAGCCAGGCCTCCACGGCGCTGCCGAAGCCGTACCAGCCCGGCAGCATCAGGCGGCACTGCGCCCAGGAGAAGACCCAGGGAATGGCGCGCAGGTCCTCGATGCGGTCCGACTTGGTGCGCGAGGCCGGGCGACTGCCGATGTTCAGCGTGGCGATTTCCGAGATCGGCGTGGCCGTGCGGAAATACTGGGTGAAGCCCGGCGTCTCGTAGACCAGCCCGCGGTAAGCGCCGAAGGCCAGCTCCGACAGCCGTTCCATCGCCGCGTAGAAGGACTCCGCCGGCTCGACGCGGTTCTCCAGGTCGAGCAGGGTGGCTTCCAGAGTCGCCGCGGTCAGGACCTCCAGGTTGCGCTGCCCGACCTCGGGGCGGCCGTACTTCGAGGCGATGACCTCGCCCTGCTCGGTGATGCGGATCTGGCCGGACACCGCGCCGGTCGGCTGGGCCAGGATGGCCTGATAGCTGGGGCCGCCGCCGCGGCCGACCGAGCCGCCCCGGCCGTGGAACAGCCGCATGCGCACGCCGTGGCGGTCGAACAGCTTCGCCAGCTCGATCTCCGCCTTGTACAGCTCCCAGCCGGAGGTCAGGAAGCCTCCGTCCTTGTTGCTGTCCGAATAGCCGAGCATCACCTCCTGCTCGTCCCCGCGCGAGGTGACCAGGGCGCGGTAGGCGGGCAGGGTGAACAGCCGCTCCATGGTCGCCGGGGCCTGCCGGAGATCCTCGATGGTCTCGAACAGCGGGACGATGTTGAGGCCGAGCGCCGGCTCGCCGCCCGCCCCCGGGCGCAGCAGGCCGGATTCCTTGAGCAGCAGCGCCACCTCCAGCAGGTCGGACGCGCCGTCCGTCTTGGAGATGATGCTGTTCGGCAGAGCGGCGGGCCCGTAGGTCTCGCGCAGCTGGCGGGCGGCGAAGAAGATCGCCAGTTCGCCCGCCGTCTCCTCCGAATAATCGTGGTAGGGCGAGTGGAGCGGGCGCGGGCTCTGGATTTCCTCGGCCAGCAGGGCGATGCGCTCGTCCTCCGACAGGGCGGCGTAGTCGGCGCAGCGGCCAGCGACGGCCAGCAGCTCCGCCACCGTGCGCTGGTGCACGTCGGAGTTCTGACGCAGATCGATCGGCGCCAGATGGAAGCCGAAGGTCTTCACCGCGATGATCAGGCGGCGCAGCCGCCCGGCGGCCAGACGGCCCGCCCCGTGGGCCTTCAGCGAGGCGGCCAGCACCTCCAGATCGGCCAGCAGTTCGCCGCTGGTGGCGTAGGGATCGCCCTTGCCGACCGCATTGCGCAGCGCCTCATGCTGGTCGAGCGTGCGCAGCGTGGTCGCCAGACGGGCGTAGATGCCGGTCAGGGCGCGGCGGAACGGCTCGTCGGCGCGGTGCGGAGAATGGTCGGGGGAGCGCTTGGCCAGTTCCTCCAGCTCCGGCGAGGTGCCGAGCAGCAGCTCGGACAGCGGCAGCTCCCCGCCCAGCTCGTGGATCTCGGTCAGGTAGTGGTCGAGCGCGGCGGTCGATTGCAGCCGCATCGCCTCGCGCAGGATCGGCGCGGTGACGAAGGGGTTGCCGTCGCGGTCGCCGCCGATCCAGGACCCGATGCGGAAATAGGGCGGCAGCGACCATTCCCGGTCGGGGAAGCGCTTGGCCAGCAGATCCTCGAAGCGGCAGAACAGCTTGGGAAGCTCGGCGAAGAAGGTGTCGGTGTAGTAGGAGATGCCGTTCTTCACCTCGTCGATCACGGCGAGGCGCTGCGGGCGCAGCATGCGGGTGCGCCACAGGGTCAGGATGGCCTCCTGGAGCGCGTCCATGTTGGCCTCCGCCTCCTCCGGCGTCAGGCGCGAGCGGTCGCGGGTGTCCAGCAGGGACGCCACCTTGTGCTCCAGCGCCAGGATGCTCTTGCGCTGGACCTCGGTCGGGTGGGCGGTCAGCACCGGACTGACCTGGGCGATTCCCAGCACGCCGGCCAGACGGTCCGCCTTGATCCCGGCGGCCTCCAGCCGGTCCAGCGCGTAGGGCAGGGTGCCCTCCCGCGGCGGCGAGCCGGCGATGGCGTGGTCGCGGGTGCGGCGGATGTGGTGCTGGTCCTCGGCGATGTTGGCGAGGTGCAGGAAGTAGGAGAAGGCGCGCACCACAGACATCATCGTGTCGCGCGGCAGGCCGTTCAGGATCTCGGCCATCTCGCGGCGGGCGGAGTCGTCGTCGTCGCGGTTGAAGCGGACCGACGCCTGGCGCACGCTCTCGATGACGCCATAGACGCCGTCGCCCTCCTGCTCGCGCACCGTGTCGCCGAGCAGGCGGCCGAGCAGGCGGATGTCCTCGCGCAGCGGAAAATCCTTGTCGTCGGTGCCGGTTTCGGCGTCGGTGACCGGAGCGGTGGGGCGGAGGGCGGCGTCGGTGGTCATCGTGGGTCGCTCCGGCTGTGCGAAGGTGGAACCGTCGAGGAAGGATATGCTTGCAACTGTAAAGCAGTTTGCTGCACCTGCTAAAGCCCTTTTTCCCTTGTGGGAGAACGGCTTCGGCATGGTTGCGGACGCCGCCGCCCCGGTGGCGCCGGTTGCGTTGCGGTGTCCGCACAGATCTATCACTTGGCGGTGGGCCTCGCCACGGCGGCGGGCGTTCCTTCCGCCATGCGGTGACGGCTGCTGTTCAGCGGCTTAGTTATACTAGTATATCAAATCCGCTGGCAAGACTTGCGCCCGAGACTTGCCGCTTGGTCAGGGCGTGCCGAACCGTCCCGGCGGCAGCCCGACGACGCCGGGCGTGCAGGCGAACAGCGCGCCGGCCAGCGGTTCCCCGGCCGGCGCATCCTGGCCGGCGGTGGTGATGAACAGCTGGTCCAGGCCCGGCCCGCCGAAGGCGCAGGAGGTGACGTTGGACACCGGCAGCCGCACCACCCGATCCAGCGTCCCGTCCGGCCGGAAGCGGCTGACCCGTCCACCGCTCCAGTGGGCGACCCAGAGATGCCCCTCGGCGTCGCAGGTCATGCCGTCGGGGTAGCCGTCCTCCTCGCCGAAGCGGATGTGGGCGCGCTTGCCGGAGAGGGCGCCGTCCGCGGCCAGGGCGAAGGCGTAGATGGTCCGGCGCGGGCTGTCGGTGTGGTAGAGCGTCCGCCCGTCCGGGGACAAGGCGGGGCCGTTGCTGACCGTGTAGCCCTCGTCCACCCGTTCCACGGAACCGTCCGGGTCGACGCGGTACAGCGCGCCGGAGGCGTCCTGCTCCGCGTCGTCCATGCTGCCCACCCACAGCCGCCCTGCCGTGTCGGCCGCGGCGTCGTTCAGCCGGTTGCCGGGGGCATCCTCCTCCAGCCGCAGCACCTCGGGTTCCACCGAGAGCCGGTCGCCGTCCAGCGTCAGGCCGACCAGCCGGCGCGAGCGCAGACCGGCGACGAAGCCGGCGCCGTCTGCCCGTTCGACCAGCCAGCAGGCGGCCTCCTCCAGCGGCCAGTCGCGGCCCCGGCCGTCGGCGGGGGTGTAGCGCAGCAGGCGCGCGCCGCGGATGTCCACGGCGAACAGGGCGTTGCGCGACGGCGACCAGACCGGCCCCTCGCCGAGCGCCGCACCCGCCTCCCAGACACAATGAGCGTCCATGGTCCAGGTCTCCTTCGTTGGCTCTCGATTTCAACGGCTCGTGACGGATGCCGCGGGTCTTTTCGTCACAGGTGCAGTGTGGCTTTCGCGGCAAGTCTTTTGCAGCGTTCCGGCGCGGGAAGTGGCAAAAAGAGCGCGTGGCGTTCGTCGGTCCCATGCCCATATGGGGCTTGACCGAACGATCGAACCGACGTTTGAACCGACGTTTCAAGGCAGTATTTTTCCGAGGGAGGAATTCACCCATGTCTGCCCCGACCCGACTGAAGCCCGGCGTCGTGACCGGAGAGGACTACCGCGCGCTGATCGCCGCCTGCCAGGACGGCGGTTATGCTCTGCCGGCGGTCAACGTGGTCGGCACCAACGGCATCAACGCCGTCCTCGAGGCGGCGGCCAAGAACCGCTCCGACGTGATCGTGCAGCTGTCCAACGGCGGCGCCCGCTTCTACGCCGGCGAGGGCATGAAGGACGCGCTCCAGGCGCGCATCCTCGGCGCCGTGTCGGCGGCCCAGCACGTCCATCTGCTGGCCGAGCAGTACGGCGTCTGCGTCGTCCTGCACACCGACCACGCGAACAAGGGCCTGATCCCCTGGGTCGAGGGCATGATCGGCCATGGCGAGGAGCATTTCCGCCGCACCGGCCGTCCGCTGTTCAGCTCGCACATGCTCGACCTGTCGGAAGAGTCGCTGGACTTCAACCTGTCGGAATGCGCCCGCGTTCTCAAGCGCCTCGCCCCGCTGGGCATGAGCCTGGAGATCGAGCTGGGCGTGACCGGCGGCGAGGAGGACGGCATCGGGTCGGAGGATCTGGACGCCGCCAACAACGCCCACCTCTACACCCAGCCGGAAGACGTGCTGCGCGCCTATGAGGAGCTGTCGCCCATCGGCCATTTCTCGGTCGCGGCCTCCTTCGGCAACGTCCACGGCGTCTACGCCCCGGGCAACGTCAAGCTGCGCCCGGAGATCCTCGGCGCCTCGCAGGCTCTGGTGTCGGAACGTCACGGCGGCGGCGCCAAGCCGCTGGCGCTGGTGTTCCACGGCGGTTCGGGCTCGGAGAAGGAGAAGATCGCCCAGGCGGTCGGCTTCGGCGTGTTCAAGATGAACATCGACACCGACACCCAGTTCGCCTTCGCCGAGTCCATCGGCGGCTTCGTGCTGGAGAACGAGGCGGCCTTCCGTCATCAGATCGACCCGCAGTCGGGCAAGCCGCTGAAGAAGCTGTACGACCCGCGCAAGTGGCTGCGCCTGGGCGAGCAGGGCATGGTCCGCCGCCTGGACGAGGCCTTCGCCGATCTGGGCGCCGCCGGCAAGTCGCTGGCCGGCTGATCCGTCGGGGAGTGGGGGTGGGAGGCCGGCATGGCCGCTCACCCCTACACCGACGGCACCACCCCGATCACCGGCTCCGGCGGCGTCGCAACCACCGCCGGGGCCCGGGGCGCCGTGAAGTCCACGGCCAGCTGATCGACCGTCATCGACCCTGCACCCGCCGCCACCTCCGCGCCGAACTGGAAGCCCAGAATCCAGTCCGTCTCGTTGATGATCCCGCGGGTCTGAAGCTCATCCAGCAGCCCATCAAGGTCCAGCGTCCCGGCCAGCCGGTCGTCGCCGTACTGCAGGACCGTGTATTCCCAGTCGATCGGGTTGCCGTCCACCCCGCCGCTGAAGACCGGCTTGTTCCATAGGGTGGCGTCCCCCTGCGCGTCGGTCCGCGTCGCGACCGGCTCCCCGGCGGGGGTGAAGTAGCCGCTGTGCAGCCACACCATCACCTCGTCGGTCACGCCTTCGATCCCCTTGGCCGGGTCGTCGCCGATCCATAGGCTGACGGCGACGTTGTAGAGGTTCGTGGCACCGGTCAGCCCCACCTTGTAGGTCACGTCGAAGTTGGGCAGGTCGGCGATCCGCGCCGGCAGGTCCGTGCTGGTGGACGGCGCCCCGTTCCACGGATTGACGCCGTGCGTCAGCTCCGGATAGGCGCGCACCGGGTAATTCTCGTAGGTCAGGGCACGCCGGCTGTCGTAGGGCCAGCTCCAACTGATCACCGTTCCGTTCGGAAAGGTCGCCTCGTCGAGGACGATGGACTGGGTGAAGTTCTTGCCGTTGCGGTAGCCGCCCGGATTCCAGACGTTGCTGCTGGCCGCCCAGCCGCCGGCCTCCAGGCGGTCGGCGCTTCCCGTCAGCGTGGTGGTCATGGAGCGTCCCCGTTCCGTCGTTGTCCGTCGGGCGTTTTCCCGGCCGGCGTCGGGGCTTCAACAAGGTCGGGCGGCGAAGATCGCGTCGGCGCTCAACGCCCCGTGGACAGCCGCCGGTCGATGTCCCGGGCGAGCCGATCCATCGGACTCGACGGCTCGATGGCGTCGAACCACTTGTTGTGCCAGTGAAAGCAGAAGGCGCCGGGGAAGAAGCTGTCGAGGTCGTATGCGACCGGCGACGCCTTCATGAAGCGGTCGAAGTGAAGCACGGGATTGTCGATCCACCCGGCGTCGAACCAGGGGCACGGAAGCACCAGGATGTCCATCGGCGTGTCGTACACCAGCCCGGCCTGCTGGAAACCCCAGCCGCGGCCACGGTTCCGGATGAATTCGATGTTGCCCTTCATCGCCTCCGAACGCGGCGTGGGGGCGACGTAGATCGCGCCGTTGGGATAGTTCTGCTGCTCCCACCGGTAGGCCAGGATCTTGCCGGGAAACTGATTCAGGAGCGGTGTGACGCTTCTCAGGAACAGGCAGTCGAGGTCGAACCACACACCGCCGTATTTGTAGAGAAGAATGTACCGGACGATGTCGGAATAGAAGGACGCATCGATCGACCGCCCGAAATCGTGCCCTTCAAGGAAGGTGCCGCGGCACTCGTCGCGCTCGGAAAAGGCGCGTATCTCGGCGTACTTTCCGATTTCGCTCAAACAGTCATTGTCGACGCCATTCCGCGTCCAGACGACGATCCGGTTCTCACGGCCACGGACATTGAAGAGATAGCAGCTTTTCACCGAAATCAGATGCTTCTCGTTCAGCACGCCGTCCCAATAGGCGTGGAAGGTGAGGGGGTCCGCCGGGGGCGTTTCGTCCTTGATGAGCTTGGCGACTTCAAGCGCCAGGAGTTCGTGGGAAAAATCCTCCGGCGCGAATCGCAGCACTTCCATGGATGGGACCTTCACGACGCCGTTCCTGGGGAAATCTCCCGCCGAAAGCCGTTATGCACAAGTCCAGCGCTCCGGGCAATCTCACCCCCGGTCCGTCCGCACGCTTCCCAAACACCCGGCGGTCGACAGCTCGGTCAGCCACTCGTCGGCGTGGTGCAGGGATCAATTCCAACCGCGGGGATACTCCCCCAGCGATCCCCCGTATTCCTCCCTACCCCCTTTTCCCGTATTGCGCGCAACGAGGGTCGATCTATATGACGAACCGCTTATGTCCTTGTTCTGAAGTGGTATTGTCTAAGTCACCCGCCGTTGATAACCAAAGCGATGCCCGCCATGTCGAAACATTCGACATTACCTGGAATCATCGAATAGACCGGACAGCGAGCAGGGCATTAAGGAGCCACCTATTGGATTGTCTTTGCTTCTGGAGTCAACGCCACCACGAGGACCAGCACCATGACCGTTGGTGATTTGGATCTCGATGCCTGCAGCCGGGAACCGATCCACCGTCCCGGCAGCGTCCAGCCCCACGGCATGCTGTTGGCCTTCTCCGGGAGCAATTCGGGTGCCACCCTGATCCAGGCCAGCGCCAACGCCGCGCCGGCGCTTTGCCAGCCGCTGGGGCAGGCGTTGGGTCAGCCGTTGGAACAGGCCCTGCACCCGCGGATCTCCGGAGCGGTCCGCTCCTTTCTCGCCGCCGGTCCGGTGCCGTCCCGCCCGGTGCCGGTCGCCGTGGCCGAACTGCCCGGCGCCGGTCGTCACCAGCTGCTCGCCCACGCCGTCAATGACGCGGCGGGCGAGGCCGTGGTGATCCTGGAGCTGGAACGGCTGGACGGGCTGGAGACCGACCTTCTCGACCACGTCTACCCACGCATGCGTGAGGCGCTGGAGCAGCTGGACGCGCTGAACACGCCAGCGGATCTCCTGAATTGTGCCGCGCGGGAGGTCCGGGCGCTGACCGGCTTCGACCGCGTGCTGATCTACCGCTTCGACGCCGACTGGCACGGCACGGTGGTGGCGGAGGATGGGAACGGGCAACTGCCCTCCTACATGGATCTGCGCTTTCCCGCCTCCGACATTCCCACCCAGGCGCGCGAGTTGTACCGGCTGAACCGCCAGCGGCTGATTCCCGACGCCGGCTACATCCCGGTGCCTCTGGTTCCCGCGGGGGCGCCGCCGCTGGATCTCAGCTTCTCCGTCCTGCGCAGCGTGTCGCCGGTGCATGTCCAGTACATGCGGAACATGGAAACCGCGTCCTCGATGTCGGTGTCGATCCTGCTGCACGGGGCCTTGTGGGGGCTGGTCTCCTGTCACCACCATGAGCCGAGGGCGGTGTCCTACGCCGTACGCTCGGCCTGCGATCTGATCGCCCAAATCCTGTCGGTGCGCATCGCCGCGGTGGAGGACCGGCGCGATGCGGAGCACCGCATCGCCCTGCAAGCCATCCAGGCGCGGCTGCTGGCCGCGATGGCTCAGGCCGACCCCTTCATCGCCGGCTTGACCGAGAATCCGAACGATCTGCTGCGCTTCGCCAACGCCAGCGGGGCCGCCGTCGTCTTCGAACGGCGCTGCACGCTGGTCGGCGACACCCCGACGGAAGAGCAGGTGCGCGATCTCGTGGACTGGCTGGGCACCCAGGGCGAGCCGGAGCAGTTCGAGACCGACAGCCTGCCCGCCCTCTACCCGGCCGCCGCGGACTTCGAAGGCAAGCCGGCGGGGCTGCTGGCCATCGCCGTGTCGAAGCTGCACGCCAGCTACGTGCTGTGGTTCCGGCCCGAGGTGGTGCAGACCGTCCGCTGGGGCGGCGACCCGCGCAAGCCGCTCGACCGCGAAGGGCGGGGCCTGAGCCCGCGCGCCTCCTTCGAGACCTGGAAGGAGACGGTGCGCCACCGCGCGCTGCCCTGGACCGCGGCGGAGCGCGACACCGCCGCGGCGCTGCGACACGCCGTCATAGGCATCGTCCTGCGCAAGGCGGAGGAGCTGGCCGCCCTGTCGCGGGAGCTGGCGCGCTCCAACAAGGAGCTGGAATCCTTTTCCTACTCTGTCTCCCACGACCTGCGCGCACCCTTCCGCCACATCGTCGGCTACGCCGAGCTGTTGCAGGAGCTGGAATCGGACCAGCTGAGCGCCACCGGAAAGCGCTATCTGAACGTCATCGTGGACGCGGCCAACAGCGCCGGCACGCTGGTGGACAATCTGCTGCACTTCTCACAGATGGGCCGCAGCGAGCTGACCCCCGTCTTGGTGGACATGAACGCCCTGGTGGCGGAGGTGCGCGAAACGCTGGCGCCCGACACCGCCGGGCGGGCCGTCGAATGGGACATCGCCCCGCTGCCCACGGTGCGCGGCGATCCGGTGATGATGCGGCTGGTTCTGCAAAACCTTTTGTCGAACGCCATCAAATACTCCCGCGGACGGGAACCGGCGCGCATCGCCGTGGGTTGCGAAGACCGGCCCACCGAAACCCTCTTCTTCGTCAGGGACAACGGGGTTGGGTTCAACCAAGCTTACGAGAAGAAGCTGTTCGGGGTGTTCCAGCGGCTGCATCGCAACGAGGAGTTCGAAGGCATCGGCATCGGCCTGGCCAATGTGCGCCGCGCCGTGGACCGCCATGGTGGACGGACCTGGGCCGACGGGCGGCTCGACAAGGGGGCCATCTTCTACTTCACGCTGCCGAAGGCCGGGGTGGCGAAACCCGATCTGCGCGATCTCGATGAGTGATCTGAGACATGAGCGACCTGAAACCCATCCTGCTGGTCGAAGACAACCCGCGGGATTTGGAACTGACCCTGGCGGCGCTGGAGAAATGCCAGCTCGCCAATGACGTGATCGTCGCCCGCGACGGCGAGGAGGCGCTGCGGATGCTGACCCGCCGCGATCCGGAAACCGGGAAGCCGACCCAGCTTCCCGCCGTCGTCCTGCTCGATCTCAAGCTGCCGAAGATCGACGGGCTGGAGGTGCTGGAGCGGGTGAAGAACGATCCGGAGACCCGGCATGTCCCCATCGTGATGCTCACCGCGTCGCGCGAGGAAAGCGACCTCGTGCGCAGCTACAAGCTGGGCGTGAACGCCTTCGTGGTGAAGCCGGTGGACTTCAAGGCCTTCTTCCAGGCGATCCGCGACCTGGGCGCTTTTTGGGCGATCCTGAACGAACCCCCGGTCGGCTGCGCCCGCCGCCCGGCGGGAACCCCGCCCGCGGGAAAAGGCGCCTGAAGGAATGCCCGCCAGAATGCCAGCTGCCGTGACCATCCTGCATTTGGAAGACAGCCCGCTGGACTGCGAGCTGGCTTTCGCGCGCCTGCGGAAGGCGGGAATCTCCTGCGACGTGACCCGCGTGGACACCCGCGCGGATTTCGAGGCGGCGCTGGTCAAGGCGGCGGGGGACGGACGGCGCTTCGACCTGATCCTGGCCGACTTCTCCCTGCCGGACTTCGACGGGTTGGAGGCGCTGGAGATCGCCAAGGCCCGCGCTCCGGAAATCCCCTTCCTGTTCCTGTCCGGGCGCATGGGGGAGGAGACGGCGGTGTCGGCCCTGAAGATGGGCGCGCGCGACTATGTGCTGAAGCAGCGGCTGGCCCATCTGCCCGCCGCGGTGGAGCGGGCGATCCTGGAGGCGCGCACCCTGGCCGAGCGGCGGCTGGCCGAGGAGAATCTGCGCCGGCTGCGGCAGGCCATCGACGACATCCGCGACTACGCCATCGTCACGCTGGACCTGGAGGGCCGCATCACCTCGTGGAACGAGGGCAGCCGCCGCCTTTTCGGCTACACCGAGGAGGAGGCGCTGGGCCGCCCGCTGTCCCTGCTCTTCGCGCCGGAGGAGCGCTGCGCGGACAACATCCGCAGCCTGCTGTCCGGGGTGGCGGAGAAGGAGCGCCGCGAGGTCGAGTGGATCCACGCGGCGCGGGACGGACGGCGGTTCTTCGGCTCCACCGTGCTGACCGTGGCGCGCGACGCCACGGGCGCGCCGGCCGCCTATTCGGTGGTGGTGCGCGACATCACCGATCGCCGCGCCTCGGAAATCGCGCTGCGCGACAGCGAGGCCAAGTTCCGCGCCATCGCGGAAAGCATGCCGCAGCTCGTCTGGTCAGCCCCGCCGGACGGCCTTCCCGACTACTACAACCTGCATTGGTTCGCCTACACCGGCACCCGGCCGGAGGCGATGACCGGCACCGCCTGGATGGAGGTGGTGCATCCGGACGACCGGACGCGGACCGCCGCCCTGTGGACCGCCGCGGTGCGGTCGGGCGATTTCTACGAGGTCGAGTACCGGCTGCGCGAGGCCGGGGGCCGGTACCGCTGGTTCCTCGGGCGGGCGGTGCCGTTGCGCGACGGGGACGGGCGGATCACCCGCTGGTTCGGTACCTGCACCGACATCGACGACGCGGTGAAGGCCCGCGCGGCCCAGGCCGACGCCCGCGAGGATCTGGAACGGCAGGTGGCCGAGCGCACGGCGGAGCTGGTGGCCGCCAACCGCCGGCTGCTGGCCGAGGTGGCGGAGCGGCAGCGCGCCCAGGCCGACCTCAGCGCGCTCTACGCCAAGACGCCGGTGCCGCTGCATTCCCTGGACGCCGAGGGCCGGCTGCTGAGCGTCAGCGACCGCTGGCTGGAATTCATGGGCTATGAGAGCCGGGGCCAGGTGCTCGGCCGCAACATCACGGAGTTCATGCCGCCGGACGTCGCGCGGGAGCACCGGGAGAGCCGCTGGCCGGAGTTGCTGCGGCTCGGGGCGTTCCAGGACATGCCCTACCGGCTGGTCAAGCGGTCGGGGGAGGTCGCCGACGTGCTGGTCTCCGCCCGGATCGAGCGGGATGGATGGGGTGGTTTCCTGCGCACCATGGCGGCGGTGGTCGACGTCTCCGCCCGTCTGCGCGCCGAGGCGGAGCGGGAACGGGCGGAGGAGGCGCTGCGCCACTCCCAGAAGATGGACGCGCTGGGCCAGCTCACCGGCGGCATCGCCCACGACTTCAACAATCTGCTGACGGCGATCTCCGGCAACCTGGATCTGCTGCTGTCCCGCTTGGACACGGCGGAGCGGGCGGACCTGCGCGACTACGCCATCCACGCCAAGGTCGGGGCGACCCGCGCCGCCGGGCTGACGCAGCGCCTTCTCGCCTTCGCCCGGCGGCAGCCGCTGCGCCCCGACGCGACGAAGCCTTGCGTGCTGGTCGAGGGGATGGAGGACCTGCTGCGCCGCACGGTGGGCGAGCAGGTGTCCATCGCCACCGACTGCCCGCCGAACCTCTGGGCGGCTTGGTGCGATTCCAACCAGTTGGAGATCGCCCTGCTGAATCTGGTGGTGAACGCCCGCGACGCCATGCCGGACGGCGGGCGCATCACCATCACCGCCGCCAACGCCCATCTGACGGCGGCCGACGTGGCGGGCGACGCCTCCGGCGCGGTGCCCGGCGACTACGTCGTGCTGACCGTCGCCGACACCGGGATGGGCATGCCGCCCGACATCATCAAGCGTGCCTTCGACCCCTTCTTCACCACCAAACCGATCGGGCAGGGTACCGGGCTGGGTCTGTCGCAGGTCTATGGCTTCGTCAGCCAGTCGCATGGGCTGGTGCGCATCGACAGCAAGGCCGGGCGGGGCACCGCCGTGCGCCTCTACCTGCCGCGCTGCGATGGGGAGGAGTGGGCCGGACTGCCTTCGGGGGCCGCCGCGATGCCCGCCGCCGACGCTGCGGTGGACAACACCGCCGGAACCGTGCTGCTGGTGGAGGACGAGGCGCTGGTCCGCATGGTCGCGGTGCAGGCGCTGGAGGACGCCGGGCTGGACGTGGTCGAGGCGTCGGACGGGACGGAGGCTTTGGAGCTGCTGGACGGCGGGCTGCGCGCCGATCTGGTGGTGACCGATGTCGGGCTTCCCGGCATGAACGGGCGGCAGTTGGCCGAGGCGGTGCGGGAGCGGCGGCCCGAGCTGGGGGTGCTCTTCATGACCGGCTACGCCTACGACGCGACGCTCGGCACCGGCATCCTGGAGCCGGGCTGCGAGGTCCTCCAGAAGCCTTTCGAGACGACGGCGCTGGTCGCCCGCGTCACCGGCATGCTGGCCCACACGCGCGGCGGCAGTGGTGGTGACGCCCTGCGCGAATCTGTCCCGGAACGTCACTGCGACTGATGCGTTACTCTCCTCCAAGGACGAGTCCGGCCCCGCGCACGGACTCCGCGCGGGGGGAGGACGGGCGATGCTTCAGGTCTCCGAATCGCAGGTGCGCCTTGGGCTTTCGGCGCCGGACAAGACGGAGGCCATCCGCGTCGCCGGGCAGGCGATGGTCGACAGCGGCCTGATCGAACCCGGTTACATCGACAGCATGCTGGGCCGCGAGGCGGTGTCCGGCACCTATCTCGGCAGCGGCATCGCCATCCCCCACGGGCTTCCCGAAGCGCGCGATCTGGTGCGGCGGACCGGCGTGGTGGTCGTCCAATTCCCCCACGGCGTGGACTGGGGCGGTGGGGAGCCGGCGCGTCTGGTCGTCGGCATCGCCGCCAAGTCGGACGAGCACATCGCCGTCCTGCAACGGCTGACCGGCGTGCTGGGCGACCCCGCTGAGGCCGAACGGCTGGGCACCACCCGCGACCCGCGCGCCATCATGGCCGTGCTGAACGGTGAGGCACCCACAGCACTCGCGGCGGAGTCCGCCGCGGTTCCCATCGACGGGGACTCCGTAGCGGTCACCGCCCCCTCGCCCCACGGGCTGCATGCCCGCCCGGCGACGGCGCTGGTCGAGGTCGCCAAGCGCTTCCGCGCGGAGATCGCCGTCCGGCACGGCGGCGCCACGGCCAACGCCAAGAGCCTGATTTCCCTGCTGCGGCTCGGCGCGTCGGGCGGTCAGCCGCTGACCGTCACCGCCTCAGGGGAAGATGCCGCGGCGGCGCTCCAGGCCATCCGTGCCGCCTTCGAAGCGGGGTTGGACGAGCCTGCTCCCACGGCGGCACCCGCGGAGGAACCGGCCCCGCGGACCGCGCCGGCCGACCTCGATTATGACGGGCGGGTGATCGTCGGCATCTCCGCCTCGCCTGGCGTCTCCACCGGTCCGGTCTGGAAGTTCCAGCGCGAGGAGCTGACGGTCGCCGAGACCGCCCCCGATCCCGAGGCCCAGCACCGCCGGCTCGATCAGGCGCTCGCCGCCGCCGCCGCCGACCTGCGCAACCTGCACGAGGAGTTCTGGAAGAAGGCCGGCGCCGCCAAGGCTGCCATCTTCAAGGCGCATCAGGAGCTTCTCGACGATCCGGAGATGGTCGCCGAGGCCCACGCCCTGATCGACCGGGGCAAGAGCGCCGGCTGGGCGTGGCGCGCGGTCTACGAGGAGCGCGCCGGCACGCTGGCCCAGCTCGCCGACCCGCTGCTGGCCGGGCGGGCCGCCGACCTCAGCGACGTCGGGCGCCGGGTGCTGCGCCTGCTCGCCGCGGTGACGGAGACCATGGCGGCCCTGCCGGACCACCCCGTCATCCTGCTCGCCGAGGATCTGGAGCCGTCCGATACGGCGAAGCTCGACCCGGCCAAGGTGCTTGGGCTGTGCACGGCGGGGGGCGGCGCCACCTCCCACACAGCGATCATCGCGCGTTCGCTCGACATTCCCGCGGTGGTCGCCGCCGGACCGTCGGTGCTGGACCTGGAAAACGGGCGCGCGGCGATCCTCGACGGCGACGGCGGCGTTCTGGTCGCCGACCCCAGCGAGCGCGACCGCGGCCGCGCGGCCGAGGCCCGGATCAAGGTGGGCGAGCGGCGCGAGGCCGAGCGGCTCGACCGCTACAAGCCGGCCATCACTGTGGACGGCCGGCGCGTCGAGGTCGCCGCCAACATTTCCGACCCGGCGGAGGCGGTGCAGGCCGTGGAGGCGGGCGGCGAGGGCGTCGGGCTGATGCGCACCGAGTTCCTGTTCCTTCAGCGCGACCTGCCGCCGGACGAGGAGGAGCAGTTCGCCGCCTATCAGACCATGGTGCGGGCGATGAACGGTCTGCCGATCATCCTGCGCACGCTGGACATCGGCGGCGACAAGAACGTCCCTTACCTGCGCATGCCGGCGGAGGGGAACCCCTTCCTGGGGGTGCGCGGCATCCGCCTGTGCTTCGAGCGGGAGGACCTGTTCCGCACCCAGCTTCGCGCCATGCTGCGGGCCTCGGTGGAGGGGCCGGTGCGCATCATGTACCCGATGATCGCCGCCCCGGCCGAACTGGAGCGCGCCAAGATGATCACCGAGGCGGTGCGGCGGGAGCTGGACGTTCCGCCCGTGGAACTTGGCATCATGATCGAGGTGCCGTCCGCCGTGATGATGGCCGACCGGCTGGCGCGGGAGGTGTCCTTCTTCTCCATCGGCACCAACGACCTGACGCAGTATGTGCTGGCGATGGACCGGCTGCACCCGGTCCTGGCCCCGCAGGCGGACGGGCTGCACCCCGCCGTCCTGCGCATGGTGGAGCGCACGGTGGACGCCGCCCGCCGCGCCGGGATCTGGGTCGGCGCCTGCGGCGGCGTGGCCGGCGACCCGGCGGGGGCGGTGCTGCTGTCCGGGCTGGGCGTCGCGGAGCTGAGCGTGGCCATTCCCGCCGTTCCCTCGGTCAAGGCGCGGCTGCGCGCCATCGCCATGGCCGACGCCGAGCGCACCGCCCGCGAGGCGCTGGACTGCGCCGACGCGGCCGAGGTTCGGGCGCTGGTCCGTCAACGCTTCGCCGACGCCGGAGGCGTGTCATGAGCGCACTGTCCACCCCACGCCCCGGTGTCGTCACCGTGACGCTGAACGCCGCCATTGACCAGACGCTCGACGTGCCGGGTTTCGCCGCCGGAGTGGTCAACCGGGCGGTCGCCGAGACGCGGACCGCCGGCGGCAAGGGCATCAACGTCGCCGCCTTCCTGGCCGGCGCCTCCTTGTCCGGCGGCGCCACACCCGTCACCGCCACCGGCTTTCTCGGCGAGGAGAACACCGCCGTGTTCGACGCGCTGTTCCGCCGCCGCGGCATCCGGGACCGCTGCCTGCGCCTTCCGGGGCGCAGCCGGGTGAACATCAAGCTCGTGGACCGCGAGGGCCGCTCCGTCACCGACATCAACTTGCCGGGCCTGCATGTTCCGGCGGAAAGCTGGCGCGGGTTGCTGACCGTGGTGGACGACCTCGCCGTCACCAACCGGACCTTCGTTCTGTCGGGCAGCGTCCCGGCGGGTGTGCCGGACACCGCCTATGCCGAGATGGTCACCGCCCTGCATCGGCGCGGCGCCTTCGTGGTGGTGGACGCCAGCGGCCCGCCGCTGCGCCACGCCGTGGCCGCCCGCCCCGACATGGTGAAGCCCAACGCGGCGGAACTGGCCGAACTGCTCGGCCGACCGCTGAAGGATCGGGGCGAGGTGGTGCGCGCCGCCCGCGAGCTGTCGGAGTCCGGCATCGCGCTCGTCGTCGTGTCGCTGGGCGCCGAGGGGGCCGTCTTCGTGGAAGGCAACCGCGCCCTGCTGGCCGTCCCGCCGCCCGTGGAGGTTGCCAGCACGGTCGGCGCCGGGGACGCCATGGTGGCCGGGGTCGTCGCCGCCCGGCTGGACGGGATGGGGCTGGAGGAGTGCGCGCGGCGCGGCACCGCCTTCGCCGCCGGCACGCTGTCCCGCCTCGGCCCCGAACTGCCCCCACCGGAGCGGCTCGCTGAACTGATGCGGGCCGTTCGAGTGGAGGACGTGCGGGTGGAGGACTTGTAAGGCTTTTCAGCGCCGGAGGGATCGCGATGGCAAAGCTCGTGGCTGTGACCGCCTGCCCGACGGGGATCGCCCACACCGTCATGGCGGCCGAGGCGCTGCGCCGCACCGCCGCGCTGATGGGGCATAGCATCGCGGTGGAGACCCAGGGGTCGAACGGCGTGCAGACGCCGCTCTCCGCCGCCGACGTCGGGGCGGCCGACGCGGTGATCCTGGCCACGGACATCGCCGTGGACGATTCCCGCTTCGTCGGCAAGCCGATCCTGCGCACCTCGACCGCAGCCGCCATTCGCGATACCAAATCGGTCATCGGCAACGCCCTGGGCCATGCTCCCGGCGCGCAGCCCGAAACCGCCGCTCCGCAACCAGCCCCGAATCCGACACCCACCGCGGTGCGCAGCCCCGGCCTGCTGGTCGCCATCACCGCCTGCCCGACCGGCATCGCCCACACCTTCATGGCGGCGGAGGCCCTGAAGCAGGCCGCCCAGGCCAAGGGCTACCGCATCAAGGTCGAGACCCAGGGCTCGGTCGGCGCGAAGAACGCGCTGACCGAGGAGGAGATCGCCGAGGCGGAGGCCGTCATCATCGGCGCCGACACCCACGTCGCCACCGAGCGCTTCGCCGGCAAGCGCCTGCTGAAGACCTCGGTTGGGGAGGCGCTGAAGCAGCCCGCCCGCGTGATCGACGAGGCGCTCGCCCTGCCGGCCCCGACCGCGGCGGGGAATGCCGCCGCTCCCGCCCACGTCGAGGAGGTGTCGAGCGTCAAGGCGCGGCAGAGGGAGGCGCAGTCCGGCCCTTACAAGCACCTGCTGACCGGGGTGTCCTTCATGCTGCCCTTCGTGGTGGCCGGCGGCCTGATCATCGCCTTGTCCTTCGTCTTCGGCATTGAGGCCTTCAAGGAGCCGGGGACCCTGCCTGCGGCGCTGATGCAGATCGGCGGGGAGGCGGCCTTCGGGCTGATGGTGCCGGTGCTGGCGGGCTACATCGCCTATTCCATTGCCGACCGGCCCGGCCTCGCCCCCGGATTCATCGGCGGGATGCTGGCGGCCAAGATCGGCGCCGGCTTCCTGGGCGGCATCGTGGCGGGCTTCCTGGCCGGCTACATCGCCCGCTGGCTGCGCGACACCATCCGGTTGCCGCAGAACCTGGAGGGACTGAAGCCGGTGCTGATCATCCCGCTTCTGGGAACGCTGGCGGTCGGTCTGCTGATGGTCTACGTCATCGGCACGCCGGTCGCCGCGATCATGAACGGGCTGACCGCCTTCCTGCAGAGCATGACCGGAGCCAACGCGGTGGCGCTCGGCGCGCTGCTCGGCGCCATGATGGCGCTGGATATGGGCGGACCGGTCAACAAGGCGGCCTACACCTTCGCGGTCGGGCTACTGGCCTCCAGCACCTACACGCCGATGGCCGCGGTGATGGCGGCGGGCATGACGCCGCCGCTCGGACTGGCGCTCGCCACCATGATCGTGCCCAGCCGCTTCACCCTGCAGGAGCGCGAGGCGGGCAAGGCCGCGGGCGTGCTCGGCCTCGCCTTCATCACCGAAGGGGCAATTCCGTTCGCCGCCAAGGACCCGCTGCGCGTCATCCCCGCGGCCATGGCGGGATCGGCGGTGGCCGGCGCCCTGTCGATGTGGTTCGGCTGCGGCCTGCGGGCGCCGCACGGCGGCGTCTTCGTGCTGGCGATCCCCAACGCGGTGACGCCGCTCGGCCCCTACGTCCTGGCCATCGTTGCCGGGACCATCGTCACCACGCTCGGCCTGATGATCCTGAAGCGCCGCGCGGAGGCGGATCCGGCCGCGGCGCCGCCGCTCGACACGGCGGCTCCAACCTCGACCAGCCCCGCGCCCAGCGGGGCGGCGCGTTAATGACCTGAAACCGCTACAGCCGCCGATTGCCGACTCGACCGCAAATTAGTTTTAATTTTCGGCAAAATTGAAAGAACTCGACAACTCAAGAGTGCTGTCGCTAGCTTTGCGGTGTTCCGCCGCCGGCCTGTTCCGCAGTCCCCTGGAGGAACGGCAGCCGGCGGAGCGTAATGAGGATCTCGTATCGCATAGCGACGGTGGGTGGTATCCCGGTGGTCATCGCGGCGCTGATCGCGGTGTCCGCCTGGATTCTGCTGGAACGCGCCGGCCGCTCGCGCGAGGCTGCGGTCCTGGCCGGCACCGTCTACCGCGAGATGATCGCCGCCACCGCGGCCCGCAACGATTTCATCCACTCATCCGCGGAAAGCCGCCTTCCCCATGAGATCACGTTCCGCCGGGCCACCCACGGCGCGCGAGCGGCGCTGAACGCGCTGGGAGGGCTGGCCGACCAAGGCATTCAGGCCGACGCCGTGGAGACCGCCCGCCGCGCGTCCGACCGTCACGCCGCCCGGCTGGAGGAACTGGTCGACGCGATCACCTTCAGCGACGCCCGCGCCCGTGGCATGGCGGAGCAGGAGGCACGCCTGCTCGCCCTGGCCGAACAGGCACGCCAGCGGCAGCACGCCGCCAACGCGGCCCTCGTCGCCTCCCTGGCCGAGGCCAACCGGCAGTTGCGCGCCGGTCGCGACATGGTGGACAGCCTGCACGCGCTGCGGGAAGCGACGCTGAACGCCCGGCTGGCTGCGAAGGACGAGGCGGTCACCGCCGAATTGCCCGACCCGTCCCCCGATTCGCCGCCACGGCTCGGTGCCCTTGCCCTGTGGCTGGACCGTGTGGAGCGAACCGCCGACGGTCTTGCCGGGTTGCTTGCCGCCGACACCGTCCATAGGGACACCGGCCATAGGACGGCCCTGGCCGAGCTGTCGCGGTTGCGGGCCGAACGGCTGGACCGGAGCACGCTTTCGGAGTTGGCGCCCCGCTACGACGCGCTCGCCGAGCGGCTGCTGAAAGCCGCCGACACCGGCCACAGCGCCGTCCAGGCCGAGGTGGTGGAACTCTTGCGCCACACCGTGTCGGGCCACGCCATGGAACAGGAGACCCAGACGCTCGCCATGACGGCCCTGACGCTCAGCGGACGCACTTTGAGGGCGCTGGAGCGGCGCGACCCCCGCAGCCTGCGCGACGTCGCGGCCGACAGCGGGCGGCTGCGCGACCGGGTGGCCGGGCTGCCCATCTCCCCGCTGGTCCAGGACGGGATGCTGGCCGCCATCACCGCGTGGCGCGATGGGCTGGAGCGCGCCACCGACGGGCTGGCCCGCCAGAACGGCGCCGTCGCCGCCATGGACATGGACGCCGCCGCGGTGATGACCACCGCCCGCCGCCTGAACGACCTGTTCCAGGACAGCGCGGTGCGCAGCGCCGATCTGCTGCGCTCCACCCTGGTCGTCGGGGCGACCATCGGCCTGTTGTTCGCCGCCGGGGCGGCGCTCCTGGTGGCCGGTGGCATCACGCGGCCCCTGCGCCGTCTTCAGGGCGCCACCCGGCGGCTGGCCCGCGACCCGCGCGACGGGCGGGTGACCGACCTGGAGCGGCGGGACGAGCTGGGCGACATGGCCCGCGCCGTCCACCACTTCGCCGCCGAGATCAACCGCCGCGAGGACGAGATGCGCCGTGCCAAGGAGCAGGCGGACTCCACCCTGGCTGAGCTTCGGCGCACCCAGGCCCATCTGGTGCAGGCGGAGAAGCTGGCCGCGCTGGGGCAGGTGGTGTCCGGGGTGGCGCACGAGATCAACACGCCGGTCGGCATCACGCTCACCACCTCCACCCTGATCCGCGAGAAGGTGCCGAAGATGAAGCGCCTTCTCGATTCCGGCCAGCTGCGCCGCCGCGAGCTGGAGCGCTTTCTGACCGACCTGGGCGACGTGTCCGAGCTGCTGGTCAACAACACCGCCCGCGCGGCGGAACTGGTCCAGCGCTTCAAGGAACTGGCGGTGGACCCGGCGGGGGCGACGCGCAGACGCTTCGACCTGCGCCTCTGCCTGATGCAGGCTGTCGAGGCGCTGGGACCTTTCTGGGAGCCGGCGGAACACCGGGTCGTCGTGGACTGCCCGCCGGGACTGATGATGGACGCCTACCCGCAGGCGATCGCGCAAATCGTCTCGCACTTGCTGCTGAACGCGGTGAACCACGGGTTCGCGGATGGGATGGGGGCGGATGGGCAAAGCGGCACCGTGACGGTCGCCGCCCGCAAGGGCACGGCGGATTTCGTGGAACTGGCCGTCGCCGACGACGGGTGTGGCATCCCGGTCGAGCTTCGGATGCGGATCTTCGATCCCTTCTTCACCACGCGCCGCGACCGTGGCCACGCCGGACTCGGCCTGCACATCGTCCACAACACGGTCAGCCAGCTCGGCGGCACCATCACCTTGGAAGAGGGAGAGGAGGGCGCCGGCGGGGCGCGCTTCGTCATCCGCCTGCCCTCCGCCGCGCCGGAGAAGGATGACACGTGACGCGGGCGGCCGCGCCGCACTTCTCGCGGGCACACGATATCAAGCTCCGACAAGATCCATTTTAACGAGAGTCCGTATGATAGCTTCCCGTTCTGGGGGCTGATTGCGGGGCGCCGGGCATGGCAACGATCGAGGAAGCCTACGCGTCGCCATTGACCACCACCAGGCCGGGCGCCTGGACGAGGCGGAAACGGCGCTGGAGGCCGCCAAGGCCCTGCGCCCGGACCACCCGCATCCGGTCTGTGAACTGGCGGTGCTGAAGCTGGCGCTCGGCGATTTCGAAGAGGGCTTGGCGCTTTATGAAAAGCGCTGGGACTACACCGGCCAGTCCGCGGCGGTGTCCGGCAAGCCGGTGTGGCGGGGCGAGGACATCGCCGGCAAGACCATCCTTCTCTATTACGAGCAGGGATTGGGCGACACCCTGCAATTCGTCCGCTACGCGCCGCTGCTGGCCGACCGCGGCGCGCGGGTGCTGCTGATCGTTCAGCCGGAGTTGCGCCGCCTGCTGGCCTCGGTGCGGGGCGTCGACCGGCTGACCACCTGCGACGACGCGGCGGGACTGCCGGATTTCGACCTGTGCTGCCCGCTGATGAGCCTCCCCTTCGCTTTGGCACGCGCATCGACGGGATTCCCTCCGGCAAATCCTACCTCACGCCGCCCCCCGATCTGGTGGCGGCCTGGGCGGAGCGGCTCGGATGGAGCCAAGTCGGAGAGTTTGCTAGGGAACGCCCGTTGCGCGTGGGGTTCGTCTGGTCGGGCAACCCGCGGCGCCACGACCCCACCTCCCACGCGATGGACCGCCGACGCAGCGTGCCCTTCGCGCTGATGGAGCCGCTGTTGTCCATACCGGGGGTCGAGTCTGTCAGCCTCCAGGTCGGGGACGCGGCGGAGCAGGCGCGGGCGGCCGTAGCGGCGGGTCTGCTCATCGACCCCATGGCGGGCGTCAACGACTTTGCCGACACCGCGGCCATCGCGGCGCATCTCGACCTCGTCATCGCCGTGGACACGTCGGTCGCCCACCTCGCGGCGGCGATCGGGCGCCCGGTGTGGATGCTGTCGCGCTCAGACGCCTGCTGGCGCTGGTTCCGCGGGCGCGACGACAGCCCCTGGTACCCGACGATGCGCCTCTACCGGCAGGACTCGCCCGGCGACTGGGCGCCGGTCATGGCCCGCCTGGGCCATGACCTTGCCGCAGCCGCCGCGGCGCGGGATCAGAACTGCGCCGAGGCGCTCAGCAGGAAGGCCCGGCCCGGCTGGTAGAGCGGGGTGACGGTCCCGAACTCCTGCCCATAGGTGGCGCGGTCGGCGTAGGTCTCGTCGAAGAGGTTGCGGACGTCGAGGCGCAGCGCCAGATTGGCGTGCTCGGGCAGCCGGTGCTCCACGAACACATTGGCCGTCTGATAGCCCTTCAGCGGCCGCTGCCCGGCCTGCACCTTGTCGTAGTCGAGCACGAACTCCACGTCGGCGCCGAAGGTCAGGTTCCAGGACTGCACGGTGTGGGCGCCACCGACAGTGAAGACCTGCCCGATCGGCGTGGCGAGGTAGGTGCCGGTGTCGGAATCCGCGGGCAGCCCGTCGATCGTCACGTCGATGTCGGCGTATTTGGCGCGGATGAAGCCGTTCGTCCAGGCGTAGCCGAGACCCAGCTCATACCCTTCCGACCGCACGTCGCGGGCGAGGTTGGCGCTTGCGGCGGCGAAGCGTGCGGCGCGGGCGTCGTCCAGCTTGGTCCGGAAGATCCGGCCTTCCGCGGTGAAGCCCTCGTAGCGGGCCTCCAGCCCGGCGGTGCTGTTGTAGGCCGTCACCGGGCGCGGACCGGCGCCGTAATTCCAGGCCGGGTTCATGATGTAGTTCTCGGCCAGTTGGACGCCGCCCCAGCCACGGGACACGCCGGCCTTGGCGGTCAGGTAGCGGGGCAGCAGGTCGAACTCGCCCGAGATGTTGTGGCTGAGGCCATGGTTGGTCCATTCCCGCCCGCTCGTTCCCTCGAAGGTCTGGCGGTCGCCGCGCAGGCCGAAGGACAGGCGCAGCCGCTCCATGGGTTCCAGCCGGGCCTGACCGTACAAGCCATTGTTGCGCGCTCTCTCGGTCGCGGACATCGTCCGGTCCCGGTAGTTGGCGCGGTCCACGTAGAAGTCCGTGCCCGTCGTAAAGGTGCCGATCCGGAAGCCGAAGGTGTTCTCCAGCTTGCCGTTGAAGGAGCTGGTCGCCCCTTTGCCCGGGTAGCTCACCGGCACGGTGCTGCTGCCGAGCGGACGGGTGAAGATCGGAGTCTCCACGTCGGTGCGGCCGTAGGCGAGCAGCAGCTTGGGGTTCCACAGCTCCGTCGGCAGGGCGTCGGTGTAGGTGAAGACCATGTTCTGCCGGTCGAGCGTGTAGTCGCGCACGCGCGGCTCCCAGGCCGGACGCCCGGCGAGGGACCCGATGTTCGCGCGGAAGGGCCGCGGCGCGTCGTCGTAGACCCGCTCGTAGCTGGCTTGGAAGCGGTGGCCGCTCTCCGTCTGCACAGCCGCCTTGCCGAGGCCGCTGACTATGTCCGTCTCGGTGCCGTCCACCTTGCGCCCGTTGCCCGCCGTGTACTTGCCGCCCTTGCCGTAGGTCACGGTCCCCAGCGCCTCCAGACCCTGATGGCGCCCGAAGCCGGCGAGGTTGGTGGTCAGGCCGGAGCCGTTCGTGTTGAAGGTGGTCTTGCCGAAGGCGCCGATGCCGTCGCTTGCCAGGAAGTCGCTGGCGTCCTTCGTCTCATAGGCGATGGAGCCGGCGAGCGCGCCCGGCCCGGCGTCGGCGGGGGCGACGCCGGCGTCCACGCGCGCCACCTTCAGCAGCGCCGGGTCGATCAGCGTGGTGCCGTTGTGGTGGAACACCTTGTTGTTCTGGCGGCTGCCGTCGATGGTGACCGCCAGATTCGTTTCCTCCACGCCGTTCACATAGACCTTCTGCGACATCGGCACGGAGCTGCCCACGCGGATCGTCGGCTCGCCGGAGAAAACGTCACGGAGGTCGGTGGGATTCTTGCGATCCAGATCCTCCTTGGTGATCGTGATGTTGCCACTTCCGCTGCCGGCACCGGTCGAGGCGGTGACCGACACCGGCGCCAGCATCGTGACATCGCCGGTCGGGGCCGGAACCAGCGTCGCGGAGCCGGTGCCGGTCATGCGGTAGCCGACGCCCGTCCCGGACAGCAGCGTGTCGAGCGCCTGGGCTGGCGTCATGCTGCCCGACACTGGGCGGGAGCTGCGCCCGGCGGCCAGATCGGCGGCGTAGCCGATCTGCCAGCCGGTCTGGCGCGCGAAGGTGTCGAGCGCCGCGGGCAGGGGCTGTGCCGGCAGCGCGAAGGCCATCGTCTGCGCGGCGGGCGCAGCGGGTGCGGCCTGCTGGGCCAGGGACGGGGAGGGGAGGGCCAGGACACCGCCGAGGGCGGTCGTCGCCATCAGGGCCATGACCAAATGCCGGGCGGCGGTTCCCCGCGCGCATTCCATAAGCTTGCCTGTCGAAACCGTCCGGCCTTCCATTCCTCACAACTCCCGTCTGCGCTGGTGGCGGGGGCGTGATTACCGGTGTATGGATCGCGCCCCTCTTTTCGGCAGACGCGCGGAGCTGCGGCGTCTCACAAAAAAAGTCTTGGAAAAAGGACAAAGCCGATCGAAGCCGGGCCGATCGAAGCCGGATTCATCGGACCAGCATGATCCCGGCAGGAAGCTCGGTCACACGCGCGCCCACGACGTCGGCCAGAGAGCGGATCGCCGCGGCGGGATCGTCCAGCCGGTAGTTTCCGCTGACCCGCGCACCGGCCAGCCGGTCGCCGATCAGGATGACAGGGGCGGTGTGGTAGCGCCGGATGGTGTCGACGACCGCGGCAAAGGGCTGGTCATGAAACACATAGCGCCCGTCCTTCCAGGCCAGGGCGACCGCCGGATCCGGGCGGGCGGGCGCCGACAGGCTGTCCGCGGTCGCCGTCACCCGGTCACCCGGAACGAGGGCCACGGTTTGTCCCGGCGGCTCCCGCCGGCTGACCGACACCCGCCCGCGCTCCAGGAAGACGGCATCCCGTCCGCCGTCCGACTGCACGGTGAAGGCGGTTCCGGTCACCACCACCTCGCTGAAGCCGGCGGTGACGCGGAAGGGGTGGGCGGGGTCGCTGACCACATCGAAGTAGGCCTGCCCCCGCAGCAGCCGGACGTGGCGCCGGCCCTCGGCGAAATCGAGCGCGACCGCCGAATCGGTGTCGAGGATCAGCCGGGACCGGTCGGGCAGGGCGATCTCCCGACGCTCCCCGGTCGCGGTGCGGTGGTCGGCGGTCAGGCGGAGCGTCAGCATGGGCTGGAGATGAACGCCAATGGCCAGCAGCAGCGCGGCGGCGGCCAGCGAGGCCCGCCATCCGCCGACCCAACCGGACCGCCGCCTCATCCTGGAGCGGGCAACCGCCGTCTGGCCGGAAGAGCGGACGGGGGGAAGGGCCGCCTGTGGCTGATGGGCGAGCGTCGCCGCCTGCAACTCGGGCATGGCTCCAAGCGCCGACAAGCGGTCGAACGCCGCGGCGTGGCGCGGGTCGCGGCTCCGCCATGCCTGATAGGCGGCTCGGGTGTCCGGATCGGCGGGTGCGTCGAGAAGCGTCACGAACCAGGTGAGCGCCTCGTCCATGATCGGGTCCGCATGCCGATAGGCCCCGGCATCCTGTCGGCTGTTTGGCTTGTCCTGCTCCACGCTTGGTCTTCCACTCTTCCCTGACCGGACTCACGTACAGTTGAGACGTTTCATCGCTCACCGGGTCACAATTCGCAAACCGCAGATTTCGCAAACCGCAGATGGTGATCGCTCCCGCTCCCGGCCAACCGGCTTGACATCTGAAATTGAGAATCATTATCAATTTCAGGATTGCAAGGCCGCCGATGTCGCACCGACCTCGGTGGTGCCCCCTCCGCAGCCGTGACCGACAGGGCTATCATGTCCGCAAGCCTCATTGCGATCTATCTCGATCACCGCCGCTCGTTGTTCGGGTGCGCGATGAAGATCGTGCGCGATCTTCAGGTCGCCGAGGATCTGCTGCAGGAAAGCTACCTGCGCGCCTGCAAGGCCGTGGAGAGGGGGCCCATCGACAACATCGGAGCTTTCCTCCACCGGACGGTCCACAATCTCGCGCTGGACCATCTCCGGCGCTGCCGGACCCAGGAGCGGTTCGAGGCTGGTCCGGCGGACACCGCGGAAGCGCTGCGCATCGCGTCGGAGACCCCATCAGCGGAAGAGCGCCTGCTGCACCGCGAGCGGTACTCGTGCTTCATGGATGCTCTGGACCGCTTGCCGGCGCGGGCCCGTCAGGTGTGGCTTCTGAACCGGATCGAAGGCATGTCCTATCCTCAGATTGCCGTCCATCTCGGCGTGTCGCAGGGCACGGTCTTCAACGACATGAAACTGGCCATGGGCCATTTTGTGGACGCCATGGCGCGCGCCGACCGGCCCGAACCGGCCGCAAGCCGAACCGGCGGGCCGTCATAGGCATGAGTTCGTCGTCTTCCGGTCCACCGGCAGGGGCGGGCCGAACCCCGGATGACGGCAGGCAGATGCACTGATGCAGTGCCGGGTGTATGTCGTGATGTCTTCTCTGTGCCGTGAGCACAGAAATCCCATAAGGCATCTTATGGAAAACATCGTGGCTCGAAAGCCGCTGCACAGTTTGCCCCATGGAGGAGATGCTTTTTCACAATGTGGAAATGTATAAAATTCGTGGTGACCCTTCATTTCCCAAGTCATGGCTCCCTTTCCGGAAAGCTGCGTGCTAGGCTTCCGTCCGGCCTGTTGAAGGCCCCATGACCGGACCGGCGGCCGGACCGGTCGGGAACACCAGGACATCTGTGCCATGAATCACATCGTTGCCCCTTGCCTCAAGGAACAGGGACTCAAGGACCAGAGCCTCAAGGAACTGGACCGTCCGGAATCCTCTCTTCTGGAAGGCGTGGACGGCATGTGGGCGATGCTGCGCGCCGAGGCGGAGAGCGTCGTCGTCAAGGAACCGTGGCTGCGCCCCTTCATCGACACCGCCATCCTGCTGCACCACGACTTCCCATCGGCGCTGGGCAGCCTGCTGGCGCGCAAGCTGGGCGATTCCTACATCTCCGCGGACCAGCTCGCGATGCTCGTGCGCTCGGCGGTCGCCGACGCGCCCTGCATCGTGGAGGAGGCCTGCTCCGACCTCCAGGCGATCTGCACGCGCGACCCGGCGGCCGACAACTGCCTGACGCCCTTCCTCTACTACAAGGGCTTCCACGCGCTGGAATGGCACCGCATCGGCCACTGGCTGTGGCGGCGTGAGCGGCACGACCTCGCCCATTTCCTGCAGAGCCGGGTGTCGGAGGTGTTCGCGGTGGACATCCATCCGGCGGTTCCGGTCGGGCGCGGCGTGTTCATCGACCACGGCACCGGCGTGGTGATCGGTGAGACCGCGGTGGTCGGCAACGACGTGTCGATCCTTCAGGAGGTCACGCTCGGCGGCACCGGCAAGGAGCATGGCGACCGCCACCCGAAGGTGCGCGACGGTGTCCTGCTGTCCGCCGGGGCCAAGATCCTCGGCAACATCGAGATCGGCAGCCGCGCCAAGGTCGGGGCCGGCAGCGTGGTGCTGAAGGACGTGCCGCCCTGCGCCACTGTGGTCGGCGTCCCGGCGCGGATCGTCGGCTGGTGCCGCGACACGGTACCGGCGCTCGCCATGGACCAGACGGTGCCGGAGCCGGAGTATCACATCTGACGGAACCGGCGGATTCCGTACCGGTCATCTTTCAGGGAAAGAAGATCTCCTCGATGGTCAGGCCGAACGTCCGGGCGATGGCGAAGGCCAGCGGAAGGCTGGGGTCGTAACGCCCGTTCTCGATCGAATTGACGGTCTGGCGGGACACCTGAAGGCGCTCCGCCAGCTCACTCTGGCTCCAGCCGCGGGCCGTGCGGATGTCTTTCACTGCGTTTCTCATCGGTAGCGCCACCGGGCGACACACACCCCGACGACCCACAGCACCGCCATGAGCGGCCAGACATGGAAGGCCCGCAGTTCCGGCGCGCCGGCACCTTCCGCAAACCCCCAGGCGAAAGTCGCCAGGGCCGTTCCAGTGAAGGACAGGACGATCGCATCAAACTGAATGCGGCGCTGAAGCTCGTCCATTCGCCGCAGCCCCCGCAAGACTGTCCAGGCGACGGCGACCGTGCCGAGGATCGGCAGAATCGCAATCGCCATTTTCATCGTGCCTTCCGGTTGGAGCAACTGGTCCGCCGCGTTGGCACCGAGCAGAAGCGCCGCGTAGAGAGCCAGAGCCCCGGACAATTCGATGCCGTAGCGCTTGATGCTGAACATCCTCCGCCCCTTCCATGCCACCCAATGACAAGGAAGCTTTACATACGACGCCTCGCCACTGTCAAGGCTGCTTTACATCTCGCCGCCCATCTCGCGGCATCGAAGCATGGTCAGGCCGGTCGGACGACGGGAGCGCTTCGGAACTCCGGCGCGGTCATCTCCTCGCGGGTCAGGGCGATGAACAGGTCCACGACCGGGCTTTTGGAACGGTTGGCATCGAAGGCCACCTGGAACGGCGCCTGATAGGACAGGACCTTGGGCAGCAGCACCCGCAGCCGCCCGGCCTTGACATAGGGGGCGGCGTAATGATCCGGCAGGTAGCCGGCGTAAGCCCCGGACAGGATCAGCCGCGCCGCTCCCTCCATGTCGCTGACGGTCGCCTTTGGCGTTGAAATGGCGAAGATCTTCAGATCGCGCGACCCCCAATAGCTCCGCGCGACCAGCCGGTAGCGGCGGATCTCGTCCAGGTCGATGGCCTCGTCCGGCAGGGTGAACAGCGGGTGCCCGTCCGCCACGCAGAAGTGGATCGTCTCGTTGTAGAGGTCCTGGTAGGACAGGCTGGGCACGATGCGCGGAAAGCTCGCAATGGCGAGTTGGAGTTGCCCGACGATGACGTCGCGCAGAAGCTCGTTCGGCGGGCGCACGTTGATGATCAGCGAGACCTCAGGCGCCGCCTCGGTGAAGCGGGCGAAGACGCGCTCCAGCGGGGCGCGCGGGTCGGTCAGCGTGTTGTCCACCAGCCCGACCGCCAGCGTGCCGGTCAGCCGCTCGCGCAGGCCGCGCACCCGCCCGCGGAACCTCTCCAGCGTATCGAACACCCGCCGCGCCTCGTCATAGACCGCCTGCCCCTCCGGGGTGAGCTGGAATCCCGACCGCCCCCGCCGGCACAGCCGCAGGCCCAGCCGCGTCTCAAGATCGGCGAAATGGGTGGAGATGGTGGACAGCGACAGGTTCAGTTCGCTCTGCGCCGCACTGAATCCGCCGGCCTCGACGATGGTCATGAACAACCGCAACAGGCGCAGATCCACGGTTTCAAGCTGAATCATCGCCACGACGCCTGCCCTCCCCTGCCCCGCCCGATGGGTCCGGCCCACCGATACTTCGGCCCGGATCGAAGTAAGATACAAAACTTTCTGATTTTCGAGCAACGGCGCCGGGGGTCTAATGATCGCAGGCCGCAATGCTGGCCTCACGAACAGATAAGCTCGTCCGCAAGGAAAGGTCGCATCCATGAACGAGACGACGGGTAAGCAGGGACTTCACGCCGCTTTGGCCGGCGGCATCAGCCGGCGCGCCGTTCTGGCCGGAGCGGGCACGCTGGCCACGGCGGCCGCCATCGGCTTTCCAAACATCGTCCGCGCCCAGTCCAAGACGCTGAAGGTCGGCGTCTACGGCGGCTACTTCAAGGAATCCTTCGAAAAGCACATCTTCCCGGAATTCTCCAAGGCCACCGGCATCACGGTGGAGGCCATCGCCGAGCCGACCGGCGAGGCGTGGCTGGTCCAACTCGAACAGGCGGCCCGCGCCCGTCAGGCGCCCGCCGACGTCTCGATGATGTCCCAGGTGGCGATGCTGAAGGGGGCCTCGGCGGAGCTGTGGGCGCCCTTCGACCTGTCGAAGATTCCCAACGCCGCCAAGGTCGTCCCCCACCTCGTCAACAAATATCCGGACGGCAAGGTCAGCGGCATCGGCGCGGTGTCCTGGTACATCACGCTGGTCACGAACACCAAGAGCTACCCGCAGGCCCCGGACAGCTGGGCGGCGCTGTGGGACCCGGCGAACAAGGACAAGCTCGGCCTGCTGGCGCTGGTCAGCAACAGCTTCCTGCTGGAAGTCACGGCGGCGACCTTCTTCGGCGGCACCAAGCACCTGGACAGCGAGCAGGGGCAGCTCGACTGCTTCAAGAAGCTGGCGGAACTGAAGTCCAACGTGAAGCTCTGGTACCGCGACGAGGCGCAGTTCGAGGCCTCGCTGAAGTCCGGCGAGATCCCGATGGGCCAGTACTACCACGACGTGACCGGCCTCGCCGCCGCGGACGGGCAGCCGGTGCGCTCGACCTTCCCGAAGGAGGGCGGCATCCTCGACTCGGGAAGCTGGGCGGTCACCCGCGCGTCCAAGGCCGGCGATCTCGCGCATGTCTTCGTGGACTACATGTGCCAGCCGTCGATCCAGGCCCTGCTGTCGCGCAAGGTCGGCACCGCCCCGACCATCGACCGCAAGCTGACCGACCTGACGGACCAGGAGTTCGCCGCCGTGTCCTCCGACATCGCGCCGATCATCCCGCGCTACGACCTGTACACGAGCAAGTCCGACTGGCTGAACCAGAAGTGGACGGAAATGATCGTGGGTTGAGTGAAGGCCCTTCTCCCCTCCCTTTCGCGCCCGCTCGCGGGCGCTGTCGGCGACAGGCGGCCTTTGGCCGCCGAGAGCGGGGAGAAGGGTATGGGATGAGGGGGCGGCCGCAGGCCGACCACGCACTGCAAGGAGGCTGCGTGGACGCCCTGGCGGGCGCCCCCTCACCCTGACCCTCTCCCCAGAGGGGCGAGGGGACAGAGCCCGTTGTGAACGACAGCCAAAAAGTCCGATCCATGTCAGCCCTTGTCCTCGACGGTCTCACCAAACGATACGGTCCCGTGACGGCGGTGCACGGCGCGTCGCTGCGCATCCCGCACGGGCAATTTGTCTGCCTGCTCGGCCCGTCCGGCTGCGGGAAGACGACGCTCCTGCGCATGATCGCCGGGCTGGAGGACCCCTCCGGCGGACGGCTGGTCATCGACGGGCGCGACATCACCACGGCCCCCGCCCACACGCGGGAATTCGGCATGGTGTTCCAGTCGCTGGCCCTTTTCCCGCACCTGACGGCGGGCGAGAACATCGCCTACCCCCTGCGCATCCGCGGTGCCTCGAAGGCCGAGCAGCGCAAGCGCGCTGAGGAGTTGCTGGAGCTGGTGCGCCTGCCCGGCGTCGCCGACCGGCCCGTCTCCAAGCTGTCGGGCGGGCAGCGGCAGCGCGTCGCCATCGCCCGCGCGCTGGCCCTGTCGCCCAAGCTGTTCCTGCTGGACGAGCCGCTGTCGGCGCTCGACGCCAAGCTGCGCGAGGCCATGCAGATCGAGCTGAAGCAGCTTCAGCAGCGGCTGGGCATCACCACCATCGTCGTCACCCACGACCAGCGGGAGGCGATGACCATGGCCGACTTGGTGGTGGTGATGTCGCAGGGCCGCATCCATCAGGCCGCCCCGCCGATGGAGGTCTACCGCCAGCCCGCCGACGCCTTCGTCGCCGACTTCATCGGCATGACCAACCTGCTGGAGGGCGAGGTCACCGCCCCAGGCACCGCCATCGTGCCCGGCGGCACCCTCCATCTCCCCGACCTGCCGCCGACGGGCCGCGTCCTGCTGTCCGTCCGCCCAGAGGACGTGGTCGTCCATCCCGCCGGGACGGACGGGCCGAACCGGCTGACCGGCACGCTGTCCTTCATGCGCGACCTCGGCGCCAGCGTGGAGTTCCGCATCGATGTTGCCGGGCGGGAGATCGTCGCGCTGTCGCGACCGCAGGACCGCCCGCCGGTCGCCCCCGGTGGCGCCCTGTCGGTGGAGTTCCCGCCGGCGGCCTGCGTCGTGCTGCCGCCAATGGCGGAGCGCCCGCAATGATCCGCCGCGCGCCCCGTGGTCTGGCCGAGCACGCGCCGATCCTCTTCCCGGCGCTGATGCTGGTCGTTTTCTTCGTCATCCCCTTCAGCCTGATGATCGCGGTCAGCGTCTTCCGGCGCGTTCCTGGCGGCTTTTACGAGCCGGACCTCGTCTTCGCCAACTACGAGCGCTTCCTGACCGCCTTCTTCGGCGGGGTGATGTCCTTCTCGCTGGGGCTGGCGGCGCTGGTCGCGGTGTTGTCGGTGGGCATCGCCTTCCCCTTCACCTACCGGCTGGTCAAACTGCCGCGCGGCGCGCAGATCCGCTGGCTGGTCTTCCTGCTGTCGATCCTGTCGCTGTCGGAAGTCATCATCGGCTTCGCCTGGTCCACCCTGCTGTCGCGCACCGCGGGCATCACCAACCTGTTCGTGGCGCTGGGCCTGATGGCCGAACCGCAATCGCTCAGCCCCAGCTTCGGCGCACTGCTGGCCGGGCTGGTCTATCAGGCCTTCCCCTACACGGTGCTGGTGCTCTACCCGGCGCTCGCCCGCCTCGATCCCTATCTGGAGGAGGCGGCACGCACGCTCGGTTCCTCGCCGCTGCGCGCCTTTTTCACGGTGGTGGTGCCGGGGCTGCGCAACACCATCGTGGCGACCACGATCATGGTGTTCGTCTTCGCGCTCGGCTCCTACCTGCTGCCGCAGCTTCTGGGACGGCCCCAGCATTGGACGCTGTCTGTGCTCATCACCGATCAGGCGATCTACCAGTCCAACATGCCCTTCGCGGCGGCCATGGCCGTCTTCCTGGTGCTGGTCAGCCTCGCCCTCGTCGGGCTGGCGCTGCTCGCCGGGCGGCGGGAGGAGACGGCCTGATGCTGATGCGCACGCTGAACTCATTGGCTGCCGGCCTGATCGCCCTGGTCCTGGCCGCCCCCATCCTGGTGGTGGCCGGCGTCTCGGTGAACGAGAAGAAATCGCTGATCTTCCCGCCGCAGGGTTTTTCGCTCGCCTGGTACGCGGAGGTCTTCACCGATCCCGGCTGGCGCGGCGCGCTGATCACCAGCCTCGTCGTCGCCACCCTGTCGGCGGCGCTGGCGGTGCTGATCGCCTTCCCGCTGGCCTGGTTCCTGTGGCGCTGGCGCGCCCCCTGGGCGCGGGCGTTCGAGGTGCTGGGCATGACGCCCTTCATCCTGCCGCCGGTCATCACCGCGCTGGGCTTCCTCAGCTTCTGGGCGGCGGTGGGGGAATACGGGTCACCCTGGACGGTGGTGGTCAGCCACGCGGTGTTCTTCGTGACGCTGCCGTTGGTCACGCTGTCGCTGGGCTTCGGCGCGGTGGACCGCTCCTACGTCGAGGCGGCGGCGACCATGGGGGCGGACGACCGCACGGTGCTGCGCACGGTGGTGATGCCGCTGGTGCGGCCCTACGTGATCTCCGGCTTCGCCTTCGCCTTCGTGCTGTCGCTGAACGAGTACATCGTGGCGTACATGGTGGTCGGCTTCACGCTGGAAACACTGCCCATCAAGATCTTCAACGCGCTCCGTTACGGCTACACGCCGACCATGGCCGCCGTGACGGTGCTGTTCGTGTCGCTGACCGCCCTGGTCTTCGGGCTGATCGCGTGGTTCGGCGACCTGCCCCGCCTTCTCGGCGCCTGGGCCAAGAACGACTGACGTCCAACGACGACCGACAACCCCTTCCTTTTTCAAAGAGATCCGGACGATGATCGACCCTCAGAAGCTTGATCGTTTGCGTACGAAGTACAGCGGCTCCGGCGGCGACGACTTCCACGATCCGGAGTTCAAGCGGGTGGCCGCCCTCCAGTTCTCCGGCGGCAAGCGGGTGCAGCCCTTCGCCGGGGTGTCCACCCTGCTCGACGCCCCCTACCGCCCCGACGCGGCGGAGGCCGCGGACTTCGGTGGGCTGGACATCGCGCTGATCGGCGTGCCGATGGACCTGGGCGTCACCAACCGGGCCGGCGCCCGCCTCGGCCCGCGCGCCGTGCGCGGGATGGAGCGCATCGGCCCCTACGAGCACGCCCTGCGCATGGTCCCGGCGGCCTCCTGCAAACTCGCCGACGTGGGCGACGTGCCGCTGTCCAGCCGCTTCAGCCTGGAGGCCTGCCACGGCGACATCCTGGCCTTCTACAACCGCGTGATGGACGCGGGCGTCGTTCCGCTGTCGGTGGGCGGCGACCATTCCATCACCTATTCGATCCTGAAGGCGCTGGGCCGCGAGCGTCCGGTGGGCATGATCCATTTCGACGCCCATTGCGACACCGGCGGCCCCTACGAGGGCGCCAAGTTCCACCATGGCGGCCCCTTCCGGCAGGCGGTCCTGGACGGCGTGCTGGACCCGGAGCGCACGGTGCAGATCGGCATCCGCGGCAGCACCGAGTATCTGTGGGAGTTCTCCTACGACAGCGGGATGACCGTGATCCACGCGGAAGACATCCCGGAGCGCGGCATCGCCAGCGTCATCGAGACGGCGCGCAAGGTGGTGGGCGACGGGCCGGTCTACGTCTCCTTCGACGTGGATTGCCTGGACCCGGTCTTCGCCCCCGGCACCGGCACCCCGGAGGTCGGCGGCCTGACCACGCGGGAGGCGTTGGCGATCCTGCGCGGGCTGGACGGGTTGGACATCATCGGCGGCGACGTGGTGGAGGTGGCGCCGCAGTACGACGCGACGACCAACACCGCCCACGCCGGCGCGCAGATGCTGTTCGAAATCCTCTGCCTGTCGGTGCGCGCCCTCGCCAACCGCCAGAAGCAAGGCTGACCTCATGCGGCTGACCCTGTTCCAGGCGGACGCGGAGCCCGGTGCCCCGCACCGCAACCTCGACCGTCTGGAGCGGGCGGCGGCGGAGGCGGCGGGGCGCGGCTCCACCCTGCTGATCGGGCCGGAAATGGGCCTGACCGGCTACGACATCGGCGCCGAGGCGGTCCGTGCCCTGGCCGAGCCGGCGGACGGACCGATGGCCGCGCGGGTCGCGGACATCGCCCGGCGGCACGGCATCGCCCTCCTCTACGGCTATCCGGAGCGGGGGGAGGACGGCGCCGTCCACAACGCCGCGCAACTGATCGGGGCGGACGGTCGGTCCCTGCTGAACCAGCGCAAGACCCATCTCTACGGCGATCTCGACCGCGGCTCCTTCGCGCCGGGCGGCGACGCCTTCCCGACCGCGGAGGTCGGCGGGATGCGGGTGGGCGTGGCCATCTGCTACGACGTGGAGTTCCCGGAACTGGTGCGCCGCCACGCGCTGGCCGGGGTGGACGCGCTGCTGGTGCCGACCGCGCTGATGGCGCCCTACGAGATCGTCGCCACCACCATCGTCCCGGCCCGCGCTTTCGAGAACGGCATCTTCGTCGCCTACGCCAACCGCTGCGGGCGGGAGGGGACATTGCACTACTGCGGCCTGAGCAGCGTGGCGGGGCCGGACGGATCGGTGCTGGCACGGGCCGGCGACGGCGAGGCTTTGCTGACCGTCGATCTGGACCCCGCCCTGCGCCGGGTCGGCACGCATCTGGCGGACCGCCGCGCGGACCTGTACGGTGCGGTCTCCAGCGCGCCTGGGAAGGGCGGTTCGTAGAGGAAGCACAGGAACATGCCGGTCACCATCGACGACATTCACGCCGCCGCCGAACGGCTGGCCGGGCGCATCAGCCGCACGCCCTTCCTGCGTTCGGAAACCCTGTCGCAGATCACCGGCGCCGAGGTCTGGGTCAAGCTGGAGAACCTCCAGTTCACCGCCTCCTTCAAGGAGCGCGGGGCGGCGAACCGGCTGCTGCACTTGACGCCGGAGGAGCGGCAGGCCGGGGTGATCGCCATGTCCGCCGGCAACCACGCCCAGGCCGTGGCCTACCACGCGAAGCGGCTGGGCATCGCGGCGACCATCGTCATGCCGCGCTTCACCCCCTTCGTGAAGGTCAAGCGCACGCGCTACCACGGCGCCACCGTCATCCTGGAGGGCGATTCCCTGGCCGAGGCCGCGGCCTTCGCCCACGACCTCGCCAAGCGGGACGGGCTGGTCTTCGTCCATCCCTACGACGACGACGCGGTGATCGCCGGCCAGGGCACCGTGGTGCTGGAGATGCTGGCGGAGGTGCCGGACCTCGACGCGCTGGCCATCCCGGTGGGCGGCGGCGGGCTGGCCGCCGGGGCCGCGGTCGCCGCCCGCGCGCTGCGGCCCGGCCTGGAGGTCGTCGGGGTGGAGGTCGAGACCTACCCCGCCGCGGCGCAGCGCCTCGCCGGGCAGCCGGTCAAGGTCGGCGGTCCGACCGTGGCGGAGGGCATCGCCGTGCGCGACGTCGGCGACCGGCCCATCGACATCCTGAGGCAGAACGGCTGCGACGTGGTGCTGGTGCCCGAAGCGGTGATCGAGCGCGCCATCGCCATGCTGATCGAGGTGGAGAAGACCGTCGCGGAGGGCGCCGGGGCCGCCGGACTGGCCGCCCTGCTCTTCCACCCCGAGCGCTTCCGCGGCAAGCGGGTCGGCCTGATCGTGTCGGGCGGCAACATCGACACGCGCACGCTCGCCAACGTGCTGATGCGCGGCTTCGCCCGCGACGGGCGTCTGCTCAACCTTGACATCGACGTGGCCGACCAGCCCGGCGCGCTGGCCCAGGTGACCCGCATCGTGGCGGAGTGCGGCGGCAACATCATCGACGTGCAGCACCAGCGCCTGTTCGGCGCCTTCTCCGTCAAGTCCGCAGAGGTCGCCCTGCTGATCGAGGTGGAGGACGAGGGCCACGGCGACCGCATCACCGAAGCCCTGCGCGGCGCCGGCCTGCCCGTCCGCAAGGCGGTGGTGGCGGAAGCGGCGCAACCGCTGTCGAGCGCGCGGCCCTGAGCGAACGCCCGACACATACCGGCGAAGTAGCCCTCTCCCCTCCGGGGAGAGGGTGGCCCGTAAGGGCCGGTGAGGGGGTTGCGCATGGCGGAAAGTCCGGCACAAGCGCACCCCCCTCACCCTAACCCTCTCCCTGCTTTCGGCGGCCCGAAGCCCCCCCTGCCGCGTCAGCGCAAACTTCGTTTGCGCGTGAGCAGAGGGGAGAGGGGATATGGATCTGCCCATGGATTGCGCATCCCGCCCGAGCGCCGCCGCCTTTCGCGGCACATCCGGGCGGGCCGCGCACTATTTCTCCGCCCCGCCGGTTGTGGCACGGGCCATGCACTTCGCGCCTGTTCATTCGCGGAGGTCATGGATCATGTCGTCGGTGGAAACCTCAACCGCACCCCATCCGGTTGACGAGAAGCTGCCGCTGCTGCGCCTGCTGGCGCTGGGGATGCAGCATGTGATGGTGATGTACGCGGGGGCCATCGCCGTGCCGCTCATCATCGGCGGCGCGTTGAAGCTGCCCAAGGACCAGATCGCCCTGCTCATCAACGCCGACCTGTTCGCCTGCGGCATCGTCACGCTGATCCAGACGCTGGGCGTCTGGAAGTTCGGCATCCGCCTGCCGGTGATGATGGGCGTCACCTTCGCCGCGGTCGGGCCGATGGTCGCCATGGCGGGGAACCCGTCGCTGGGGCTGTTGGGCATCTACGGCGCGGTGATCGGGGCCGGGATCTTCGCCACGCTGGCCGCCCCGCTGGTCGGGCGCCTGCTGCCGCTGTTCCCTCCGGTGGTGACGGGCACGGTGATCGCCATCATCGGCATCTCGCTGATGCGGGTGGGCATCACCTGGGCCGGCGGCGGGGCCGGAAACCCGAATTTCGGCGACCCGCTCTATCTCGGCATCGCGCTGTTCGTGCTGGCGGTGATTCTGCTGGTGACCAAATACGCCAAGGGTTTCTGGGCGAACATCTCGGTCCTGCTGGGCATCGTCGCGGGCTTCGTCCTGACCATGGTTCTGGGGCTGGTCAGCTTCGACGGGGTGGGACAGGCCAAGTGGGTGGACGTCATCTACCCGCTCCAGTTCGGCATGCCGGTGTTCGAGTTCTGGTCGATCCTGACCATGTCGCTGGTGATGATCGTCGTGATGATCGAATCCACCGGCATGTTCCTGGCGGTGGGCGAGATGGTCGGCCGCCCGGTGACGCCGGAGCAGCTGACCCGCGGCCTGCGCACGGACGGTCTGGGCACGCTGATCGGCGGCGTCTTCAACACCTTCCCCTACACCTCCTTCTCGCAGAATGTCGGGCTGGTCGGAATCACCGGGGTGCGCAGCCGCTGGGTCTGTGTGGCGGGCGGCGTCATCCTGGTCGCCTTCGGCCTGTTCCCGAAGCTCGCACACGTCGTCGCCTCCGTTCCCACCTACGTGCTGGGCGGGGCCGGGCTGGTGATGTTCGGCATGGTCGCGGCGACCGGCATCAAAATCCTGGCGAAGGTCGATTACACGACCAACCGCGGCAACATCTACGTCGTCGCCATCAGCATCAGCCTGGGCATGGTGCCGCTCGTGGCCGACAAGATCTTCCAGAAGATGCCACCCTTCCTGTCGCCGCTCCTGCACAGCGGCATCCTGCTGGGCACGATCGCGGCGGTCCTGTTGAACCTGTTCTTCAACGGGCTGGGCAAGGCCGACGCGAAGGCGTTCGTCGCCGCCGCCAAGACCGCGGAGGCATAGCCCTCTCCCGTCCCGGGAGAGGGAGGGACCCGCCACGCAGTGGCGGGAGGGTGAGGGTTCGGCCAAGGATCATCGCACTGATTCTCGCACGACCCTCACCCGCCCGCTTGCGCGGGCACCCTCTCCCGGGTCGGGAGAGGGAATTTCCACCGCTGATTGAACGTTCTTACGCCGCCGGCTCGCTGCCGTAGACGGACTTGGTCTCCAGGAACTCCTCGAAACCGACCTCGCCCCATTCGCGGCCGATGCCCGACTGCTTGTAGCCGCCGAAGGGCGCCGCGAGGTCGATGGAGGCGCCGTTCAGATGCACCATGCCGGTGCGCAGACGCTTCGCCACCGCCCGCGCCTCGTCCACCGTGCCGGCGTAGACGTAGCCGGACAGGCCGTAGAGCGAGTCGTTGGCGCTGCGGATCGCCTCCTCCAGGTCCTCGTAGGGGCGGATGGTCAGGACCGGGCCGAAGATTTCCTCGCGCATGATGGTCATGGTGTCGGTGGCGCGGCTGAAGACGGTGGGCTTGGCGTAGAAGCCACGCTCCAGCCCCTCCGGACGGCCAGGGCCGCCGCACAGCAGGGAGGCGCCCTCCTCGATGCCGGCCTGGATCAGGCGCTGCACCCGCTCGTACTGGCGCTGGTTGGCGATGGGGCCGACGCCGGTGCGGTCGCCGCGCGGGTCGCCCACCACCAGACGGGCGCAGACCTGGGCGGCGATCGTCTCCGCCTCGTCCAGGCGGGAGGCTGGGACGTACATCCGCGACGGCGCGTTGCAGCTCTGCCCGGTGTTGGACATCATCGACCGCACGCCGTGGGTCACCGCCTTGGTCAGGTCGGCGCTCTCGCAGATGATGTTGGCGGACTTGCCGCCCAGCTCCAGCGACACGCGCTTGATGCTGTCGGCGGCGTTGTGGGAGACCGACGCCCCGGCGCGGGTGGAGCCGGTCAGCGACACCATGTCGACCAGCGGGTGCGAGGCCAGCACCGGGCCGACCACCGCGCCGTCGCCGTAGAACATGTTGAAGACGCCCGCCGGAACGCCGGCCTCGTGCAGGATCTCGGCGAAGATCCAAGCCGAATAGGGGGCGAACTCGCTGGGCTTCAGCACCATCGTGCAGCCGGTGGCGAGCGCCGGGGCGACCTTGCAGGCGATCTGGTTGATCGGCCAGTTCCACGGCGTGATCATCGCGCAGACGCCGACCGGCTCGCGCAGGATGCGGGTGGTGCCGCGGGTCCGCTCGAACGGGTACTCGCGGGCGGCCTCAAGCGCCGTCTTGAAATGGGCCAGACCCATGAAGGCCTGCGCCGGCTTGGACAGCGCCGCCAGGGGCGCGCCCATCTCCTCGGTGATGGCGTCGGCCACCTCGTCCATGCGCTTCTCGAAGAGCGCGCAGACGGCAGCCAGCAGTTCCAGCCGCTCGTTCAGGGGGGTGCGGGAAAAGCCGTCGAAGGCGGCATGGGCCGCCGCCACCGCGCGCTGCGCGTCCTCCGGCCCGCCGAGCGCCACGGTGCCCGACACCTGCTCCGTCGCCGGGTTCAACACCTCCATCACGGTGGCGCCCGCCGCGGGTTCGGTCCAGGCACCGCCGATGTAGAAGGATTGGCAGGTCTTCATCTCTAATCCCCTCGCTCTCTTCGTTGGCGTTTTCGGGTGTACCGATCCTGCCCCGTCCGGAGCCGTTTGCCAAAGCTTTCCATCGGGAAAAACCGGATAGGTCAGAAGACCGGACCCTGTTGACAGATCAATGGTTTCAAGCTCTGATCGTTGAACACATACGCGCCGCCGCCCCACGCGCGGCGAGCCGAACGACAAGAATCGGGCCGCAACATCCGCGGTCCAAGGGCTGGGAGCCTGCTTCACGGGTACAATTCAAACGTACAATCAGGGGGACGAGGGATGGCCTTACGTGATCGGCATTGGCGTGATCGGCGCCTTGCGGATGTGCTGCGTTCCGGAATCGTCAAACCACTCCTGCCGGCGGCGGCCTGCCTGGCCCTGCTGGCCGCGGCCCCAACGCCATCGCAGGCGGCGACCCTGACGGTGGGCACCTCGGCGGAGCCGAGCGCGCTTGATCCGCACTACCACAACCTCGGCCCCAACACGCGCGCCCGCAAGCATGTGTTCGAATCGCTGGTCAGCATGGACGCCAAGATGCGGCTCCAGCCCGAACTGGCGGAAAGCTGGCGCGCCGTCGACGAAACCACCTGGGAATTCAAGCTGCGCAAGGGCGTGAAGTTCCACGACGGCACCGAGTTCACCGCGCAGGACTTCATTTACTCGGTCTGCCGCATCCCGAACGTCGCCAACAGCCCGTCCTCCTTCACCGTCTACACCAAGGGCATCGCGGGGATCGAGGCGCCGGACCCGCACACCCTCATCATCAAGACCGGCAAGCCCTACCCGCTGCTGCCGGTGGAGCTGTCGACCTTCGGCATCATCTCCGCCAAGGCGGCGGGCGGCGAGGCGGTGACCTTCGACAAGGCGGGCTGCAAGGCCGACTCCTGGCCGACCACGCAGGCTTTCAACGACGGCTCGCTGATGATCGGCACCGGGCCGTTCAAGCACAAGTCCTACACCAAGGGCGACCGGCAGGTGCTGGAGCGCAACCCCGACTACTGGGGGCCGCAGGCCGCCTGGGACACGGTGGTCTTCCGCCCGATCACCAGCGACGGACCGCGCGTCGCCGCCCTGCTCGCCGGCGACGTCGACATCATCGAATCGCCCCCGGTGCAGGACATCGAGCGGCTGAAATCCGCCCCCAACGCCTCCTTGGCCCAGGCCCAGTCGAACCGTGTGATCTATCTGGCGCTGGGTGTGCAGGACACCCCGCCGACCATCACCGGCACCGATGGCAAGAATCCGCTGAAGGACCCGAAGGTGCGCAAGGCGCTGTCGCTGGCGGTGGACCGCGACGCCATCGTGAAGCGCATCATGATGGGCGTGGCGGAACCGGCGAACCAGTATCTCCCCGCCGGCTTCTACGGCAACAACCCGGAGGTCACGGTCGCCACCGACGCCAACAAGGCCAAGCAGCTCCTGGCCGAGGCCGGCTACCCGAAGGGCTTCCAGCTCACGCTCGGCACGCCGAACGACCGCTACATCAACGACGACAAGGTGGCCCAGGCGGTCGCCCAGATGTTCACCCGCATCGGCGTGCAGACCCAGGTCGACGCGACCACCGCCAACGTCTTCTTCTCCAAGCGCAACAAGCAGGAATACAGCGTCTTCCTGGCCGGCTGGGGCGCCGATTCGGGCGAGATGTCGTCGCCGCTGAAGGCGCTGATCGCCACGCCGATCAAGGAGAAGGGCTACGGCACCACCAACTACACCAGCTACTCCGACCCGGAGCTGGACGGAATGCTGGACACCGCGCTGGCGACCGTGGACGACGCGAAGCGGGAGAAGCTGCTCCAGGCCGCGGTGAAGCGGGCGGTGGACGCCGACATCATCATCCCGCTGCATTACGAAGTGACGGTCTGGGCGATGAAGAAGGGGCTGAGCTACGAACCGCGCGCCGACCAGTACACGCTGGCGCAGAAGGTGACCCCCGCGAAGTGAGCGACATATCCCTCTCCCGCCCCGGGAGAGGGTGCCCGCGAAGCGGGCGGGTGAGGGTCGTGCGAGGATCGGCGCTCTTATTCTTGGCTTTACCCTCACCCTCCCGCCGCCATGCGGCGGGCCCCTCCCTCTCCCGGGTCGGGAGAGGGAGCGACGCTCCCTCATCCGTCTCACCCGCGGGGTAAAGGCGCCATGCTTGTCTTCATCCTCCGGCGGCTGGCGCAGAGCGCGGTCGTCGTGATGGCGATGTCGGTGCTGGTCTTCGCCGGCATTTTCGCCATCGGCAACCCCATCGACGTGCTCATCAGCCCCGAGGCCGACGAGTTCGAACGCGCCGCCGCCATCGCCCGGCTGGGGCTCGACAAGCCCATGCACGAGCAGTTCATCCGGTTCGTGGACAGCGCGCTCGGCGGCGACCTCGGCACCAGCTTCGTCCATGGGGTGCCGGCGCTCGGCCTCGTGCTGCAGCGCTTCCCGGCGACGCTGGAGCTGGCGCTTTGCGCCATGCTGGTGGCGGTGGTGCTGGGCATCCCGCTGGGGCTGTGGGCCGGGCTGAAGCCGGACTCCCTGGCCGGGAGGGTCATCATGACCGGCTCGATCCTCGGCTTCTCGCTGCCAACCTTCTGGGTGGGCATGATGCTCATCATGGCCTTTGCGGTGACTCTGGGCTGGCTGCCGGCGGGAGGGCGCGGCGAGACGGCCAGCCTGTTCGGCGTGCCGTGGAGCTTCCTGACCGCCGACGGGCTGACCCATCTGATCCTGCCCGCCGTCAATCTGGCCTTGTTCAAGCTGTCTCTGGTCATCCGTCTGGCCCGCGCCGGCACGCGGGAGGTCGCCTTGCAGGACTATGTGAAGTTCGCCCGCGCCAAGGGGCTGGCGCCCTCGCGGGTGGTCGGGGTGCACATCCTGAAGAACATCATGATCCCGGTGGTCACCGTCCTAGGGCTGGAGCTGGGCAGCGTCATCGCCTTCTCGGTGGTCACGGAATCGGTCTTCGCCTGGCCGGGCATGGGCAAGCTGCTGATCGACAGCATCCTCCAGCTCGACCGGCCGGTGGTGATCGCCTATCTGCTGGTGACGGTGCTGCTGTTCGTCGTCATCAACCTGATCGTCGATCTGGTCTATTCGCTGCTCGACCCGCGAATCCGGCTGGGTGGAGGACGGGCATGAGCACGGTTATGGCCAAGGCCCCGGCGGTCGAGACGCCCTTCCTGCGGCTGGCTCGGGACTTCGCGCGGTCGCGCACGGCGCTGGCCGGGCTGGCGGTGCTGGTGCTGATCGTGCTGGCCGCCCTGCTCGCCCGCTGGGTGGTGCCGCAGGACCCCTACGACCTCGCGCAACTGGATATCCTCGACAGCATGCTGGCGCCGGGGTCGCTGGGCGGCGGCGGCTGGACCTACTGGCTGGGCACCGACGACCAGGGGCGCGACATGCTGTCGGCCATCGTCTTCGGCCTGCGCACCAGCCTGCTGGTCGGGGTGGTCGCCACGCTGATCGCGCTCGCCGTCGGGGTGGCGGTCGGGCTGCTCGCCGCCTATGCGGGGGACCGGGTGGACGGGCTGGTCATGCGGCTGGTCGACATCCAGCTCTCCTTCCCGGCCATCCTGATCGCGCTGATCCTGCTGGCCCTGCTGGGCAAGGGGGTCGACAAGGTGATCGTCGCGCTGGCCGCCGTCCAGTGGGCCTACTACGCGCGCACCATCCGCGGCTCCGCCCTGGTGGAGCGGCGCAAGGAATACATCGAGGCTGCGCAGTGCCTGGCATTGCCCCACGGGCGGATCATGATGCGTCACCTGCTGCCCAACTGCCTGCCGCCGCTGATCGTCGTGGCCACGGTGCAGGTCGCCCACGCCATCGCGCTGGAGGCAACGCTGAGCTTCCTCGGCGTCGGCGTGCCGGTGACCCAGCCGTCGCTGGGGATGCTGATCGCGTCGGGCTACCAGTACATGCTCTCGGGCGACTACTGGGTCAGCCTGTTCCCCGGCCTCGCCCTGCTGGTCACCATCGTGGCGATCAATCTGGTCGGGGACCGGCTGCGCGACGTCCTCAACCCGCGGCTCAACCATTGAGAGGGGGCACGCGATGACCGAACCCCTGCTGCGCGTGGACGGGCTGAAGACCCATTTCCTCACCCGCGCCGGCACCGTGAAGGCGGTGGACGGGGTCGACCTGCGCCTCGACCGCGGCGAGATCCTCGGGCTGGTCGGCGAGTCCGGCTCCGGCAAGTCGGTGACCGGGCAGTCCATCCTCGGCCTCGTCGATCCGCCGGGGCGGGTGGTCGGCGGGCGGGTGCTGTTCCGGGGCGAGGATCTGGTGGGCGCCGGGGAGAAGCGGCTGCGCGCCATCCGCGGGCGGCGCATCGCCATGATCTTCCAGGACCCGATGATGACCCTGAACCCGGTGCTGAGCATCGGCACCCAGATGGTCGAGGCCGTGCAGGCCCATGAGACGGTCAGCCGGGCGGAGGCGTGGGAGCGCTCGCGCCGGGCGCTGGCCCGCGTCGGCATCGCCTCGCCCGACGAGCGGCTGGCGTCCTACCCGCACCAGTTCTCCGGCGGGATGCGCCAGCGCGTGGCCATCGCCATCGCGCTGCTGCACTCGCCGGACCTGATCATCGCCGACGAGCCGACCACCGCGCTCGACGTCACCATCCAGGCGCAGATCCTGTTCGAGGTGCAGAAGCTCTGCCGCGAGACGGGAACGGCGCTGATCTGGGTGACCCACGACCTCGCCGTCGTGTCGGCTTTGGCCGACCGGGTGGCGGTGATGTACGCGGGCCGGGTGGTGGAGACCGGGACGGTGGCGGAGATCATCGGCAACCCGCGCCACCCCTACACCCGCGGCCTTCTGGAGTCGGTGCCCAGCCGCAACCGGCGGGGCGTGCCGCTGCGCTCCATCCCCGGCATGACGCCATCCGTCCTCGACCTGCCGGAGGGCTGCGCCTTCCGCCCGCGCTGCGATCGGTCCACCGGAGCCTGTACAGCGATGCCCGAACTGATGGGAGACCGGGAGGATCGGGCTTGGCGCTGCTGGAACCCCGTCGGAGCCGAAGCGCGGGGAGACGCCGCATGACCACCGCTCCCATCATCGAGCTGAACGGGCTGACCAAGCGCTTCTCGCGCAAGCTGGACGTGGTGGAGCGCTTCGCCCGCCGGCTGGGGGCGGCCATCGACGACCGGGCGGTGCAGGCGGTCAGCGGCGTGGACCTGTCCATCGCCGAGGGCGAGGTGGTCGGGCTGGTCGGTGAATCCGGCTGCGGCAAGAGCACGCTGGGCCGCATGGTCGCTGGCATCCTGCCGCCGAGCGCCGGCACCCTGCGCTGGCGCGGCCGCGACCTGCGGGAGTTGTCGCCGGCCGACCGCCACCACGCCAACCTGAAGATCCAGATGGTCTTCCAGGACCCCATGGCCTCGCTCAACCCGCGCCTGCGCGTGGCGGACATTGTCGGCGAGGCTCCGGTGGTCCACGGGCTGGTTCCCCGGCGGGAGGCGGAGGCGTATGTGGCCGCGACGCTGCGGCAGGTCGGGCTGGACCCCGCCTATCTGCGGCGCTACCCGCACCAGTTCTCCGGCGGTCAGAGGCAGCGCATCGGCATCGCCCGCGCGCTGGCGGTGAAGCCGGACGTGCTGGTCTGCGACGAGTCCGTCGCGGCGCTCGACGTGTCGATCCAGGCGCAGATCATCAATCTGTTCATGCGCCTGCGCGCGGAGCTGTCGCTCACCTATCTCTTCATCAGCCACGACCTGGGCGTCGTGGAACACATTTCCGACCGCACCGCGATCATGTATCTTGGACGGATCGTGGAGTTGGCCCCGACACCGGAGCTGTTCGACAAACCCAATCATCCCTATGCCAAGGCGCTGTTGGACGAGGCGCCGCGCGTGTCCGTGGAGAAGCGGCGGTTCGCGCCGATCCGCGGAGAGATTCCATCGCCCCTCGACCCGCCGTCGGGCTGCGCCTTTCACCCGCGCTGCCCTCACGCGATGCCACGCTGTTCGGCGGAACGCCCGGCCCTGCGCGAGATCGCGCCCCGGCGCTGGTCCGCCTGCCATCTGAACGAAACCACAGGTCCATGATGCCCTCACCCGATCCCGCCGGCCCTTCCGCGTGCAGCCCGCGCACGCTGGAGCTGCTGCGCGACCTGATCGCCTTCGACACGACCAGCCGCAACTCCAACCTCGACCTGATCCACTACATCCGCGACCACCTCGCGGCGCTGGGGGTGTCCAGCACGCTGGTGTTCAACGAGGAGCGGACCAAGGCCAATCTCTACGCCACCATCGGCCCGATGGACCGCGGCGGCGTCTGCCTGTCCGGCCACACCGACGTGGTGCCGGTGGACGACCAGGACTGGTCCAGCGATCCCTTCACCCTGACGGAGCGCGACGGCAAGCTGTTCGGGCGCGGCACGGCGGACATGAAGGGCTTCATCGCGGCGGCGCTGGCCATGGCGCCGGACTTCCTGGCCGCCAACCTGACGACGCCGGTCCATTACGCCTTCTCCTACGACGAGGAACTGGGCTGCCTCGGCGTGCCCGGCCTGCTGACCCAGCTCGCCGGGATGGCGGTCAAGCCGCGTCTGTGCATCGTCGGGGAGCCGACGCGGATGCGGGTGATCGTCGGCCACAAGGGCAAGGTGGCGCTGCGCTGCCGCGTCCACGGCCACGCCTGCCACTCCTCGCTCGCCCCGCAGGGGGTGAACGCGGTGGAGTATGCGGCGGAACTGGTGTCCTTTCTGCGCGGCATGGGCCGCCGTTTCGCCGAGCAGGGGCCGTTCGACTACGACTACGACATACCTTACACCACGGTGCACACCGGTGTGATGGAGGGCGGCACGGCCCGCAACATCGTCCCCTCCGACGCCTCCTTCGAGTTCGAGATCCGGCATCTCGCCGACCATCCCGTGGCGCCGATGCTGAAGGAGCTGCGGGACTTCGCCAAGACGCTGGAGCCGGAGATGCGCGCCGTCCGCCATGATGCCGGGTTCTCCTGGGAAACGCTGTCGGACAGCCCGGCGCTCGACACCCCGCCGGAGTCGGAGGAGGTGACGCTGGTCAAGAACCTTGCGGAGCAGAACGGCCACGGCAAGGTGGCCTTCGGCACGGAGGGCGCGCTGTTCACCAGCATCGCCAACATCCCCGCCGTGGTCTGCGGCCCCGGCGACATCGAGCAGGCCCACAAGCCCGACGAGTATGTGGAGCTGAGCGAACTCGCCCGCGCCGAGCGCTTCCTGCACCGTCTGAAGGACGCCGCGAAGAAGGGGCTATGATGCCGTCCCTTCTCCCCCCTGGGGAGAAGGTTATGATGAGGGGGGCGCCGAAGGCGCTCCGCTTGCGCATAAGGGGTTTTTAATCCGCCCTACCAGGCGTAACGCCCCCTCACCCAGCCCTCTCCCCAGGGGGGAGAGGGTTCTTCCAGGAGGGTGCTTCAGAGGTTTCCGTCAGTGGACCTCCACGCTGACGATGGCCGGCAGGGTGCGCAGGAAGTCGGCACCCGTGTCGGTCGCCTCGACGACGAGGTGACCGCAGCGGTCGTGCCCGCGCAGGCGGGCCTCCGCGCCCATGCCGGCGGTGCGCAGCACCTCCGACAGGTCGGACACCGCGGTGCGGACCCAGGCCCGATGCTCGGCCATGCTCTTGTAGGCTGTTGCTTCCGACTGATTCAGGGTGACGGTAAAGGTGTGCAGCTCGATGGTCATAAGAGCTCCGGAATGAACCGATTGTTCTGGGACAAGCTCAGTGTTTGACGCTGTTCGAGCATCCGCTCCGCCCCAACCGGGCGGCGTGTGAAAACAAGGCTGGAAAGGGACGTGCGGACACTTGCCGGTTGGCGGATTGAAGCCGGGGATCAGCCGATCGGCGAAAAGGGTCCCTTTCGATTTGGGGAGCAAACAAACCGCAGTGTAATCGAAACCGGCGGCCGACGCTTGTGATATCGTGGGAACGCTGCCCTGCACAAGGCGCGTTCACTCTGGGCAAAAGAGGGGCGCGAAAGGGGTAGATCCGGCACGGCCACCCCGCAACGCTTCACGGCTCCGTCGGACCGTCCTCAATCCAGGAAGATGTCCGGCGCCAGCGGGGCGCCCGGTTTGACCGCGTAGGACTCCAGGTCGGTGACGCCCTCCTCCGCCAGCACTTCGTCGTCGATGAAGAAGTGGCCGGTGCAGGTCCTCGCGTCGCGGGTCAGGATGGCGTGGGCGGAGTCGGCCAGGATCTCCGGCTTGCGGCAGTTGTCGAACTCCGCCGCGCCCTTCAGCATGGCGATGGCCGCCGTGCCGATGATCGTGCGCGGCCACAGCGAGTTCACGGCCACCTTGCCGCGAAACTCCGCGCTCATGCCCAGCGTGCACAGGCTCATCGCGTATTTGGCGATGGTGTAGGCGGTGTGGTGCTGGAACCAGCGCGGATTGAGGTTCAGCGGCGGCGACAGGGTCAGGATATGTGGATTCTCCGCCTTGAGCAGATGCGGCAGGCAGGCCTGGGAGCAGGCGAAGGTGCCCCGCCCGTTGACCCCCATCATCAGGTCCCAGCGCTTCAGCGGGGTGTCCAGCGTGCCGGTCAGGCTGATCGCGCTGGCGTTGTTGACCAGGATGTCGATGCCGCCAAACGCCTCCACCGCACGGGCCACCGCCTCGGCCACCTGGGCGTCGTCGCGGATGTCGCAGAGGATCGGCAGCCCCTTGCCGCCGGCGGCCTCGATCTCCTCCGCGGCGGAGAAGATGGTGCCGGGCAGCTTGGGGTGCGGTTCCGACGTCTTGGCGGCGATGACGACGTTGGCGCCGTCGCGGGCGGCGCGCAGCGCGATCGCCTTGCCGATGCCCCGGCTGGCGCCGGTGATGAACAGGGTCTTGCCCTTCAACGTGCGCGCGTCCGTCATGTCGCGTCCCTCCCCATGTTTCTTCCGCCGCAGCCGGCCGGTTGTCGGCGATGCTAGCACACATCCCCCGGGGCTCGTCCATACGCATGCGTCATTCAATTAACCTATGCGTCAATGCACCCTTCCCGTCTAGACTGCGCCTGCCCCTCTCGTTCGGGAGTTCAGGTCGGTGCGCCGTCACATCCTCGCCCTCGCGCTGATCCTCGGCTCCGCGCCCGCCTTTGCGCAGGCCGTGGCGCAGCACCTGTTCTTCGAGGCCGTGCCGGCAAGCGCCCCGTCCGGCGCGTCCTACGACGCGCGGCAACGCCTGACCGAGCGCGCCCGGACCGAGCTGCTGCCCGCCATTCTCGACGCCGCTGGCCTGGATGGAGCGGGAGCGGTCGCCGACCCGCGGATGGGCGGTTACCGGCTCCACACCAACCCGTCGCTCCACATGACGTTGCGGCTGGAGGACGCGCCCGCCGACCGGCTGGCCGGGGCCATCGCTTGGAGCTTCTCGCAGGAGAGCGTCCTGGTGGCGGACTTCGACAGCGCGGACGGCACCACCGGCTACGCCCTGGTCCGCTTTCCCGCGGGCAGCTTGACGCCGGACCGCGCCCAGCGCTTCTTCCTCGCCGCGGGGGCGGAGCACGAGGGGCTGGGCGGCGGCTACACCGCCTTTGGCGACACGCTGCTGTTCCTGAATCTGCGCGGCGACGACGGGACGCCCGACAGCGGCCTCACCGACGAGGCCTTCACAAAGTTCCTGCGCCGCGCCGCTGCCGCCTTCCCCGGCGCGGTCCTGGCCGCGACCGGGCGCGCCGATGCCCGGCTTGTCCTCCAGCCGCCCCAGCCTGACAACCCTGCCCTCGCCCTGCTGCGGGCCCTGCACGCGGCGCTGGTGTCCGAAACCCTGACCACCGAGCCCGCCCGATGACGACCCGCCTCCCCCGCCGCTCCGTCCTGGCGCTGGGCGCCGCCGGCCTCGCCACGCTGGCCGCTCCGGCGCGGGCGCAGGACTTCGCTCCGGGACTGCTCTACGCGGTCGGGCAGAAGTTCGACAAGAGCTTCAACGAGGGCGCCTTCACCGGAGCGGAGCGGTTCAAGGACGCCACCGGGGTCGCCTACCGCGACTATCTGCCCGCCAGCACGGCGCAGTTCGATCAAGCGGTGGCCGCCCTCCTGCGCCGCGGCGTGACCGACCTCGCGCTGATCGGCTTCTACTACGCCGCCCCGCTCGCCAGTCTCGCCCCGAAACACCCCGCCGTCCGCTTCACCCTCGTCGATGCGGTGGTGGATGCGCCAAACGTCCAGTCCGTGACCTTCAAGGAGCAGGAGGGGTCCTTCCTCGTCGGCATGCTGGCGGCCATGGCCTCGCGGACGGGAACGGTCGGCTTCATCGGGGCGCTGGACATCCCGCTGATCCGCAAATTCATCGCCGGTTTCCAGCAGGGCGCCCGCCACGCCCGCCCGGACATCGGCCTGCTGGTCAATTTCGTCGGCACCACCCCCGCCGCCTTCAACGACCCCACGACCGGGGCGGAGGTGGCGAAGGCCCAGTTCCAGCGCGGCGCCGACGTGGTGTTCGCCGGGGCCGGCGTGTCCAACTTCGGCATCTTCGCCGCGGCCAAGGACGGCGGGCGCCTCGCCATCGGCGTCGACAGCAATCAGAACCATCTCTACCCCGGCACCATCCTGACCTCGATGCTGAAACGGGTGGATCTGGCGGTGGAGCGCGCCTTCGGGGAGGGCCGCAGCGGCGCCTGGAGCCCCGGCCAGCGCGCCCTGGGGCTGGCCGAGCGCGGCGTCGACTACGCGCTGGACGACAACAACCGCGCGCTGGTCACCCCCGCCATGCGCGACCGTCTGGAGGAGGCGCGCGAGGCCATCATCCAGCGCCGCATCAGGGTCGCGGAGAGCCCGTAGCCACCTTCAGGCGTATTGCGGCTCGACCCCGACGGCGAAGCTCAGGTCGGCGCCGCGCAGCGTTTCCGCCGTGGCGCGGATGCGCGTCAGGTCGGTGCCGTGCAGGATCGCCCGGGCGAGGCTGGTGTCGCGCAGATCGGCGCCGGTCAGGCTGGCCTCGGCGAGGTTGGTCGGCCACAGGCGGCTGCCGTCCCCGGCCAGATCCACCGGGCGCAATCGCGCCCGCCACAGCTTAGCCCCCGCCAGATTGGCCCCCCGCAGGTTGCAGCCGGACAGGTCGGCGCTGGTGAAGTCCGCTTCGCGCAGGTCGCAGTAGGACAGATCCGCCATGACCAGCTTCGCCCCGGAGAAATCCGTCCCCCGCAACCCGCAGAAGCGCATCACGCAGCCCGCCAGGAGTTGGTTGGCGAAGTTGTAGCCGCGCAGGTCGACGCGCTGCATCTCCAGCCGCAGGCCGGCGGCGGCGTTGCGCTCGACCCAGAGCTGGTGGGCGGAAATGCTGTCGGCCATCCGCCCGGCGAGGCTGACCAGACCGGTGCCGTCGACGTCGATGCCGCGCCGTTCCAGCGTCTGGCGCAGCTCGTCGTCCAGCCGGGCGCCGCACAGCAGGGCGCCCTGCATCTCCACCCGCTCCATCACCGCGCCGATCAGATTGGCGCCGATCAGGATCGTCCCGGTCATGTCGCTGCCGGAGAAGGTCGCCCCGGCCATGTCGCAGCCGGAGAAGTCGCACTGCGCCAGACGGGCGTCGGACAGGATGGCGCGAGCCATCTTGGACCCAATGAAGGTGGTGCTGCCGTCGGCGTTGCCCGCCGGCTTGCGCTCATCCGCGCCCAGCATCATGCCCTTGCGCAGATCGGCGCCGCGCAGGTTGGCCTCCTCCAGCTTGGCGCCCTCCACCCGCGCACCGCGCAGATCGGCGCTTTCCAGCGAGGCGCCGGTGAGGTCGGCCTTGGACAGGTCGGCGCCGAACAGGTCGGTGCGCGACAGGTCGGCGCCGTTCAGCCGGGCGCTGTTCAGGTTCGCCCCGCTGAGCTTGGCGCTGCTGAGGTTGATGCGGCGCAGCCCCAGGCCCGAGAGGTTGTGGAAGCTGAGGTCGGCGCAGCGCCCCTTCATGCTGGGGTCACGCGTCAGCCACTGCTGATGCCGGACCAGCGCGTTGCGGATCGCCCTCAGATATCGCTCTTCCACGTGCGACGTCTCCGCGCCGTCCAGCCGTTTCCGCCGGCATCGCACGCCGGTTGAACGATCGGGACCCTTGCCACGCTGGGATGTTACCAGAGCCGCTCGGAAAAAGCGAAAGCCCTGATCCGACTCGCCTCAGCGCAGCGTATCGACCAGCCGCGCCCCCCGCGACGCCATCATGTAGAGACCCATGTGGTGCGCCGGCTCCTGCGGGTGGGCCGCCGTCTCCGGCAGGCCAAGCTCCTGCGCCGTTTCCGCCGGCAGGTCGTAGGTGGCGCAGCCCGGCTCGTAGACCACCACGTCCTTCAGCGTGGGCATCATGCCGTGGTTGCGCGCGGACAGCAGGGTCAGGACGAAATCCATCACGCACACGTCGGTGCAGATGCCGACGGTGACGACCGACGCCAGCCGGTTGCCGTTGACCCAGTCCACCAGCCGGTTGCGTCCCGCCTTGCCAGCCGCGCCCAGTTCGGTCGCGCCGATGAAGAAATTGATGCAGTCCTTGGCGATCAAGGTCGCCGACGGTTCCGACTCGAGCCAGGCCAGTTCGGACACCAGCTCGTCATGGCCGGTGCCGATCAGGCAGTGCGGGGGATAGGGCGGCTCCGGCTTGTCCGGGGCGTGGCGGTCCAGCGAGGCGCAGATCGGCCAGCCGGCCCCGGCGAAGCGGCGGGCCAGACGGTCCGTCTCGGCGATCATGCGGTCGACTTGGGCGTTCGGCGCCGCCGGGGCGAGCGGACCGCAACCGACGGCGGCGAAGCCCTTCACCTCGTCGATGATCACCAGCCCGGTGCCCCCGGCGGGCATCGCGTAGTCGCCGAGCGCCACCGGGAAGGTGCGGCGGATGGTGTCCAGCGCCTCGTCGCTGCGAGTCATCAGGTCGAGCATGGGGCCTCCCCTTGAAATGTGGAAATGTCAGTCCCGTGACCGAAGATGCACAACATTTCAGGACTGTGTCCAAGCACTGCGACATTGTGGCCGAACGCTTGCGCATGGGTCCGAAAAGATCAATGGAATTCAGCCAGATCGACCGTTTGTTGCAACCGCGCGACATATTCCTGTCTGCATCCGGAGGGCCGTGCGACGGAATACCGCGGTGCCAAGTCGTAAATCCCGGTCCTCAATAAAGGAGATGCGAAGCTTCCGCCGCAACCATAAGGTACACCAATGGTTCTATCGGCCGAGTTCCTGGGCATGCTTCTGCTGGTCACCAGCGCCGCGGCGCTCGGCCTGTCCATCGTCATCGACGTCGGGCAGATCACGTCGGAGAAGGCGCGCCAGACCATGATGATGCGCCAGCACGACCGTAAGAAGACGGCGCTGGGCGAATGGACCCGCAAGCTGGAACAGCGGCAGGAGGAAATGACCGCCTTCCAGGCCCGCACCACCGAATGCAACGGGCGACGGCAGAAGGCGCTGTCGGAAATCAGGGCGCTGGAACTCACCAAGGTGGAGTTCGTGCACGAACTGGGCGATGGCGAGGAGGCCGGTTGTTTCTGGGTCCGGCTGACCGTGCAGGACGAGTTCCCCTCCATCGAACGGCGCGACGTGATCTTCGCCCGCCAGATCTGGAGCTATTCGAACGTCGCCCATGTCTGGACCTATTCCGTCGATCAGGCGGCGGCGATGGCACGCGTCGCCTTCACCGTTAAGAACGGCGTCCTGCCGACCATGGTCGTCCCCCTCGCCCAGGCACCCGACCCCGACGCGGAAGGAGCCTCCGCATGACCGGGATGATGCTCTATCTCAGCCTTGGGCTGATGGTGCTGACGGTGCTGTCCAACCGCTATTGGCGGCGGCAGTTGGAAGGTCTGCGGCAGGCGCAGCTGCGCATCCGCGAGAAGATGGAGGAGGTGGGCAAGGACGTGGAGGACATCGCCACCGCCTATTCCCAGGTCGCCCAGAAGCATGCCGAGGCCGAGAAGCGCGCTCTGAAGGCGGAACAGGACATGCAGGCCGCCCTGAACGAGCTGGATGCCAAGCAGGCGGCGCCGATCGTGCGCTACCACGTCTTCGACCGTTCCGAGCCCCGCCCGGGCCGGTTCTGGGAAGCCGCGGTGCGTCACGTGCCGAGCGACGCCACGGTGATGACCGGGCAACGTGGCTGGGTGGGCATCCGCCGCTGTCTTCTCACCGCCGAAACCGAACGGGAAGTGCGCGAGCGCGTCAGCGCCCGCTACCCGCGCAAGGCCGGATTCCAGGTGTTGGAGGTGGTGCCCTGCCGGGTCGCCGGCCTGTCGGTGAACCGAATCCCCGAACTCAGCACCTTCCGCCGCTCCGCCCCGCCGGAGGAAGCCGCGCGGCCTCCCCGCCGGGCCGCCGGCGGCCGTTGAGAGCGCTCGGCCGGCGGGAAAAGGGCAACGCCCCCTCCCCGTCGGCCGCCCGCATCAGCAGTATTTGCGCAGCATCTCGCGGACCTTGTCCGCCATGTCCGGACGCTTCAGCGCGTGGGCCAGCGTGGCCTCGATGAAGCCGACCTTGTCGCCGCAGTCGTAGCGGGTGCCTTCGAAGCGCAGGCCATGGAAGGGCTGCGTGCCGATCAGCTTGGCCATGGCGTCGGTCAGCTGGATCTCGTTGCCGGCGCCGCGCTGCTGCTTCTCCAGATGATCGAACACCTCCGGCTGCAGGATGTAGCGGCCGATGATCGACAGGGTGGAGGGCGCCTCTTCCGGCTTCGGCTTCTCGACGAGGCCGCGGACGGTGGCCAGACGGCCGTCGTCCTTCTCGACGTCGAGGATGCCGTAGCTGCTGGTCCGCTCGCGCGGGACGTCCACCACGGCGACGATGTTGCCGCCCACCTCGTTGTAGGCCTCCACCATCTGCTTCAGGCAGGGGGTGTCGCCCTGGACGAAGTCGTCGGGCAGGACGATGGCGAAGGGGTCGTTGCCGATGACCGCCCGCGCGCACCACACCGCGTGGCCAAGGCCCAACGGGACCTGCTGGCGCGTGTAGAAGCAGCGGCCCGGTGCGATCTCGCTGTCGCGCACCACCTCGAGGGCGTCCTGCTTGCCGCGCTCCTCAAGGGTGCGGTTCAGTTCCGTGTCGGTGTCGAAATGGTCTTCGATGGCGCGCTTGCTGCGGCCGGTGACGAACACGAAATCCTCGATGCCGGCGGCCCGCGCCTCTTCCACGGCATGCTGAAGCAGAGGCCGGTCGACCAAAGGCAGCATTTCCTTCGGAATCGCCTTGGTGGCCGGCAGAAAGCGCGTACCGAGACCGGCGACGGGGAACACCACCTTGCGCACAGGCTTTCGCATTGGGGTTCTCTTGTGGTTGCTTGAGGAAATACTTCGAATATGGAGACGATTCGCAGGTTTGCAAAACGCTCGTCCAGCTTTCTGCCACAGAGAATTCGGTGGCGCAACTCCCCTTCCGTAACCCGGCAAAAGGTTAGTTGCGCAGCAGCAAATCCTTCGCTTGGTTGATCTTGGCTGCCAAATAGGTGGACCCCCCATGATCTGGGTGCACTTTCATCATCAGCCGTCGGTGCGCATCCTTTACCTGTTCGGGTGTGGCTCCGGGCGACAGCCCCAAAATATCATAGGCCTCGTCGCGGGTCATAGAACCGCCACCACGACCGCCGCCACTGTCCTTCGAACCGGGACCGTTCGTGTCCCCAGCGGATTTTTCTTCGGTGGTCTGCCAGCCGGGATGCGCGCGCTCCAGCCACGCTTCCAGGACGGAAGCCGATTGCGGATCGTCGCGCCGGCAATCCTCCAGCAGCACCAGCAATTGCCCCAGCGTCAGCGACTCCAGCGTCCTCCCGCGCCACGGCCCGTGCAGCACCTCCCCCACCATCGCTCCGGTGTCGTGCTGCAGCGTCATCCGCAGATAGAGCGTCTCGATCTGCGAGGTCTGCCCGCTGCCCGCAGACCTGTAGGAGGACGGGCGGAAGGCGTCGCGCAGCGTCCGCCAGCGCGTCAGCAGCGGAAAGGCCAGCGCACCCAGCATCATGGCGGTGCCCAGACGCCCGGTCAGGGTCAGGATGACGACCGTCACGGCCGCCAGCGCGATGCCGCCATAGCGCACCGCCGTGGCCAGCGTGCGCGGGTCCGCGGACACGAAGACGCGGGCCAGTATGGCGAGACCGGCCACCAGAGCGATGCCCAGGAGAAAAAACCCAAACATCCCGCTCTGCCCCATCTCTAGCCGAGTCCTGCCCTATGATGCATGGGTCTGCCCCCCGCGTCCCCCCTGACCGCTTTCGAGCTGGCTGGTGAGAAGCCGCACCGCGTCGCCCCGCCCGCGGCTGTAATGCTCCAGCGCCGCCCGGCCGCCCGCCGCGTAGACGGCGACCGCGCTCAGCAGGTCCCGCAATTGCTGGGCGGACGAGCCGTCGAACGGGCAATAGGCGCCGCCGCTCAGCCGCGCGATGGTCTGGAAGGCGCGTTTGGCGATCAGGTCCCCACGCTCGTGGAAGATGAAGACCGGGACGCCCAGCAGCCCCAACTGGCCCGCCTGATGGGCGAGCTGATCGACGTCCTCCTCCATGCAGTCGCCGACGAAGACCAGCGCGTTGACCTTACGGTCCCGGGTCTGCTTGATGCAGTGCCCCAGCACGCGCGCGATCTGGGTTTGTCCGGCCATACAGGACACCGCGGTCATCCGCCGCAGCAGGTCCTGCGCGTTGCAGACCCACGGGCTGGCCTGGCATTCGCGGAATCCTCGGTAATAGACGAGCTGGATGTCCAGCCCGCCCAGCGCGGAGGTCGCCTGGAACATTTCTCCCTGGATCTGGCAGGCGCGGTCCCAAGTCGGCTCGCGGCTGGCCGTGGCGTCCATGGCGAACATCAGCCGCCCGCGCGGTCCACTCGGCGCCCGCGGCAGGGCGGCGACGCGGCGCAGAAAATCATCCACCTCGGTCTGGGTGGACCGCTGCTGCGCCGGCAGATTGTCGCGTTCCCCCATCGCCCGTATCCCTTCGCCACGGTGAGTCGTCATTCCGTAAAGATGGGCGGCGTGGCGGCATGGGTCCAGACTTGTCCACGGCGCCGCTCGTTGGGCAACAAGGCGTGCGCCGATGTGGTTCCGCGACGCGGAACAGCCGGCGGGCTTGCCCCTCCCGCCGCGCCGTGCTTGGGTGCCGCCCATGAGCGACGCCGGTACCACCTTCACCCCCGCCACGCTGCGCGCCCGAATCCTGCACGAGGACGAGGACGTGTTCATCATCGACAAGCCCGCCGGGCTGGCCGTGCACAAGGCCGGGCGGATCACCGACCATCTCGACCTCTACCTGCCCTTCCTGGCGGAGGGGGACGGCACGCCGCCGCGGCTGGCCCACCGGCTGGACCGCGACACGGCGGGCTGCCTTGTGCTCGGGCGGTCGCTTTGGGCGCTGAAGCGGCTGGGCGACATGTTCGCCGCCGGCCATGTCGAGAAGACCTATTGGGCGGTCAGCGAGGGCGTCCCGGAGGCGGCGGAGGGGGTCATCGACTTCCCTCTGCTGAAGCTGCTGATCCCTGGCGCCTGGAACATCGTGACGCACCCCACCGGCCAGCCCGCCGTCACCCAGTACAAGGTGCTGGGAACCGGCAACGGGCGGGCATGGCTGGAGCTGAGGCCACGGACCGGGCGCACGCACCAGCTTCGCGTCCACAGCGCGGCCATCGGCTGCCCGCTGGTGGGGGAGCCCTATTACGGCCCGGTGCGCGTGCCGCCGGGAAACCTGCATCTGCTGGCGCGGTCGGTCACCTTCACCATGGCCTTCGACCGCGAACCGGTCACCGCCCTGGCGCCACCCCCGCCGCACATGTGGGACGCTCTGGCCGCCTGCGGCTGGACGGAACAAAGCGGGACGTAACAGTCAGCGTCCGACCTCGGTGACGCCGTCGGCCAGCCAGACCATGCGGCCAAGCTCCGCGTCGCCACCGCGCAAAGCCTTGCCCTTGGCGACCACCGTCCGTCCGGTGTTGTCTTGGATCGGCCCGCGGAAAACGGCGGCGTTGCCGTTGGCGAGCTGCATCCGCGCCGCATCGGCGTGGGCCCGCGCCTCCACGCCCACCGCCGGGCCATAGGCGGTGTTGCGGACGAAGCCCTGATCGAAGCCGCCCTGGCGCAGACGCTTCCACGGCTTTCCCGCGGCGATCAGCGCGACGGCCTCGGCGTAGGCCTTCTCCCAGGCCCATTCGGCCCCGGTCAAAAAGCCCTGCGGTGCGAAGGCCGACAGGTCGGTGTGCAGGCCGCAGCACAGGATGCCGTGCGCCTCCGCCACCTCGCAGACCGGACGCGCCCCGTCGAGCTGGGCGGCCAGCACGTCGGCCCCTCCCTCGGCCAGCGCACGGGCGGCTTCCGCGACCTGCCGCGGAGTCGCCGCTTCCCCCACGTAGGCGACGCGCAGCGCAGTGGCGGAATCGGCGCGCCGGGCGCCCAGCGCGAAGGCGTTCACGCAGCGCAGAACCTCCGGCGCGGGGTGGGAGACGACGAGGCCGATCGTCTTGGCCCGGCTGGCGTAGCCGGCGACGAGGCCGGAGATGTGCTGCGCCTCGTCCAGATAGCCTTCGAAAAATCCGGTGTTGATCGGCAACCGGTCGCGGTCCAGAGGCGCGCCGGAAAACAGGAACACCGTGTCGCGGTGGGCGTCGGCCTGGGCCAGCAGCCCCGGCAGGGCGTCGCCAGCGGCGGTGACGATGACGATCCGGCAATCCTGGGGACCAACCAGCTCCTCCGCCGTGGCGGCCAGCGTGCCGGCAGCGTGCTCCCGCTCCTCCAGCCGCAGGCCGGGCACCCCGACCAGGGCACGGGCGGCCTCCGCATGGGCCTGGTTAAAGCCGAAATCCGCACGGTCGCCGCAATAGAGGACGCCGACGCCCAAGTCGGGCGATCCAACGGCGGACGGTGCCGACTGCCCAAACACCCGGGGGGCCGTCAAAAGCATGGCCGCGGCCCCGAAGGCGCCCCCGAAAGCCCGGAGGACATCCCGACGGTCGTGGGCCCGACGGTCGTGGGCCCGGCGGTTATGGATCAGTGTCTTCATGCCCGCCTCCCGATGACGGACGACTATAACCTCCGGAAGGCGGTCGAACCAAGCAATTCGCCTCAATTCCCATCCAGAAGCCCGTCCGAAGCTTCAAAACACGGATCGGGAAGCGAAACCGGCACCCCATTCGGCCATGCCAGCAGATGGCTGGCGCAGCGGCGGCAATCGCTGCTGCCGAAACCGGGGACCGGCACCGGCAGTCCGGACAGGGTCGCGGCCAAGGTGCATTCGTCACCGCCGGGAACGATCCAGGCGCCGAGCATCCGGCCCGCCGCGGTCAGCCGGTCGATGTGCCAGCGCTCCGGCTTGCCGTAGCGGAAATGGCGCCCGACCCGCGCCCGCAGGCCACCCGGTCCCCGCGCGCTGCCGCAATAGAGGTAGCGGCCCGGCGCCAGCACGCGCTCCGGTTTGCCGGGCAGGCGAAGCGGCAGGTCCCGGTCCAGCGCGATCAGCAGCACATAGGCGCCGGGCTCGGGCGGCAGCGTGTCGGGGCGGTCATGGAATAGCGGATCGGGTGGCATGGCCGCGCCAGTCTATGCCAGCCGGAGCGCCGGGGCGATTCGGACCTTTCGCCCCAGCGGCGCGCTCTGCTATCACGCGCGAACCATGTCCTTGCTCGACCCGCTGTTCCGCCAGCATCTTGACCGCCTCGACCGGCGCCACACGCGCCGCGCTCTGCTGCCCGTGCGCCCGGATGGGGCGGGGCGCATCCGGCGCGGCGGGCGGACGCTGCTGAACTTTTCCAGCAACGACTATCTCGGCCTCGCGTCCCACCCCCGGCTGGTCGAGCGCGCCGGCGACTGGGCGCGGCGCTGGGGTGCCGGAGCCACGGCGTCGCGCCTCGTCTGCGGCACGCTAGAGCTTCATGCGGAGGTCGAGGCGAAGCTCGCCCGGCTGAAGGGGACAGAGGCGGCGCTTCTGTTCAATTCCGGCTGGCAGGCCAACGCCGCCGTCCTGCCCGCTTTGTTCGACCGGGAGCTTCTGGGTGGCGACGCGCTGGTCTTCACCGACCGGCTGAACCACGCCAGCCTGCACCATGGCTGCGCCGCCGCCGGGGTGCGGCAGATCCGCTTCCGCCACAACGACCTCGACCATCTGGAAACCCTGCTGGCCCAGCGCGCGGGCGAGCCCGGCACGCGCTTCATCGTGACGGAAAGCGTCTTCAGCATGGACGGTGACCGCGCCGACGTGCCGGCGCTGGCCGCGCTGGCGGAGCGGCACGGCGCCTTCCTGTTCCTCGACGAGGCGCACGCGACCGGCGTGCTCGGCCCGCGCGGGATGGGGCTGGCGGCGCTCGGCGAGGGGCGCGTGGACCTCGCCATGGGCACCTTCAGCAAGGCGCTGGGCGGCTTCGGCGCCTATGTGGCGGGGTCCAAGGCGCTCTGCGATTATCTGGTGAACCGCTGCGGCGGGCTGATCTACGCCACCGCCCTGCCGCCCGCCGTGCTGGGGGCAATGGACGCCGCGCTCGACCTCGTGCCGACGCTGGACGTCGAGCGCGCCCGGCTCCAGGCCATGGCCGAGCGGCTGCGCGCCGCCTTCCACGGTCTGGGCGTCGCCACGGCGGGGTCGAGCACGCAGATCGTCCCGGCCATCACCGGCGCGGAGGAGGACGCGCTGGCCCTCAGCCGGCGGCTGGAGGAGCGCGGCATCCTGGGCATCGCCATCCGCCCGCCGACCGTGCCGCCGGGCACCAGCCGCCTGCGCTTCGCCCTGTCCGCCGCCCATATGGACGCCGACCTCGAGTCCTTGATGGACGCGGTGACCGACGCCTGGAGCCCGCGATGACTCAGCCCGCGATGACGGCGCCGCTGTTCGTCTTCGTCCATGGCTGGGGATTCGGGCCGGGCGTCTGGGACAGGGTGCGGAACGCCCTTCCGGACGGGGAGAGCGTGGCGGTGGATCTTGGCTTCTACGGCTCGCCGTCGCTTCCCGAGCGTCCCGCCGGACGCCCCATTGTCGCGGTCGGCCATTCCTTCGGAGGGCTGTGGCTGCTGCACGAGCGGCCCTTCGTGTGGGACGGGCTGGTGCTGGTCAACGGCTTCCCCCGCTTCACCGAGGGCGCCGGCTTCGCCCCGGCCACACCGCGCCGGGTGCTGGACCGCATGATCGCGCGCTTCGACGCCGCGCCGGAGGCGGTCACCGCGGACTTCCGGCGCCGTTGTGGCTGCGAAGCTCCGCCGCCGGAAGAGCTGGATGCGACCCGGCTGGGCGAGGCTCTGCGGGCGTTGCGGGACTGGGACGCCCGCGATGCGCTCACCGGTCCGGCGCTGGTCCTGGCGGGGGCGCAGGACCCCATCGTACCGCCGGCCATGACCGAACAGATGTTTCGCGGCCACTCTGTCCCTCGCCCCTCCGGGGAGAGGGTGGCGCCGAAGGCGCCGGGTGAGGGGGTTCTCGGGGAACCGGACGATCAGGCATTGCGCAACCCCCTCACCCTAACCCTCTCCCCAGAGGGGAGAGGGAATCGCGGATACGGTCAGATTTCGGTCGAATGGCACCCGGAAGGCGGACACCTTCTGCCGCTGACCGCGCCGGGCTGGTGCGCCGAGCGGATCGCCGCTTTCGCCGCTGGGCTTTCACGATGACCGCCGACCCGCGCAAGACCGCCATCGCCGCCGCCTTCGGCAAAGCCGCCCCCCGCTACGAGGAGCACGCCGCCGTGCAGCGCATCGCGGCGGAGCGTCTGGCGGAGCGCGTCGCCCGCCTCCCCTTGCCGCCCCGCCCCCGCGTGCTGGAGATCGGCTGCGGCACCGGCTTCCTCAGCCGCGCCCTGCGCGAGCGCATCGGCCCGGCCGACTGGCTGCTCACCGATCTGTCGCCGGACATGCTGGCGCGCTGCCGCGCCGCGTTGCACGACCCGACCGATTCCGAATTCCGGATCGTGGACGGGGAGTCGCCCGACCTCGACGCCCCCTTCGACCTGATCGTGTCCAGCCTCGCCCTGCAATGGTTCCGCGATCCTGCCTCCGCCCTGGCGCGCTGGGTGGGGCTGCTGGCTCCGGGCGGGCGCATCGCCGTCGCCACGCTCGCCGCCGACAGCTTCCGGGAGTGGCGGGAGGCTCATCATGCGTTGGGGCTGGAGGCCGGAGTGCCCCCCTATCCCACCCGCCACGCCCTCGACCGGCTGTGGCCTGCCGGGGGCCGCGGATCGGTGGAGGAGGAGCGGCTGCTCCGCCATCACGCGGACGGGCTGGAGTTCCTGGCCGAACTGAAGGGCATCGGCGCCCATCTGCCGGCGGAGGGCCGCCGCCCTCTGCCTCCGGGCGCCCTGCGCCGCGTGCTGCGCCGGCTGGAACGGCCGGAAGGACTGACCATGACCCATCACATCGCCTACGGCCTGTTCCGCAAGGACGGCGCCCAGCCCCGCGGGGTGTTCGTCACCGGCACCGACACGGGCGTCGGCAAGACGCTGGTGTCCGCGTGCCTCGCGCGGGCCTGGTCCGCCGCCTATTGGAAGCCGCTGCAAACCGGCCTGAAGGACGAGGCCGGCGACACGCCCACCGTCGCCGCCCTCGCCGCCCTGCCCGCGGAGCGGGTGCATCCGCCAGCCTACGCCCTGGCCGAGCCGCTGTCCCCCCACGCCGCGGCGGAGTTGGAGGGCGTCGCCATCGACGCCAGCGCCCTCGGCCTGCCCGACACCGACCGCCCGCTGGTGGTGGAGGGGGCCGGCGGGCTGCTGGTCCCGATGACGGAGGACGTCTTCATCGTCGACCTGATTGCCCGCTTCGGCCTGCCGGTGGTTCTGGTGGCGCGCAGCACGCTGGGCACCATCAACCACACGCTGCTCAGCCTGGAGGCGCTGCGGGCGCGCGGGCTGGCGGTGGCCGGGGTGGTTCTGAACGGCCCGCCCAACCCCGGCAACCGCGCCGCCATCGAGCGGTTCGGCAAGGTCCGCGTGCTGGCCGAGATTCCCACCCTTTCCCGCCTCGACGCCGAAACCGTCGCCGAGGCGGCGTCCCTCATTCCTTCCTTCGACAGCGTGTTTCCATGACCGATACCGTTTCTCTCGACCGGCGCCACGTCTGGCACCCCTTCACCCAGGCACAGACCGCGCCGGTGCCTCTGGCCGTCACCCACGGCAAGGGGGTCAGCCTGTTCACCGAGGACGGGCGGGAGATCCTGGACCTCATCTCCTCCTGGTGGGTGAACCTGCACGGCCACGCCCACCCGGCCATCGCCGGGGCCATCGCGGAGCAGGCCCACCGGCTGGAGCAGGTGATCTTCGCCGACTTCACCCACAGCCCCGCCGCGCGCCTCGCCGCCCGGCTGGCCGAGGTGCTGCCGGGCGGCCTCGACCGCGTCTTCTACTCCGACAACGGCTCGACCGCGGTGGAGGTGGCGCTGAAGCTCGCCTGGCAATACTGGCGCAACAAGGGCGAGGGCCAACGCCGCCGCTTCCTCGCCTTCGAGGGCAGCTACCACGGCGACACCTTCGGCGCCATGGCGGCAGGGGTCGGCTCCGGCTTCTACGAGCCGTTCCAGGAGCTTCTGTTCGCCGTGGACCGCATGCCCTACCCGGCCACCTGGGACGGCGACCCGGAAGTCGAGGCGAAGGAGGGTGCGGCGCTGGACTGGCTCGACCGCTGGCTGTCCGCCAACGGGGCGGAGTTGGTCGCCGTCATCATCGAGCCGCTGGTCCAGGGCGCGTCGGGCATGCGCTTCTGCCGCCCGGAGTTCCTGCGGGCCATGGCGGCGCGGGTGCGGGCGGCGGGCGGCCTGGTGATCTTCGACGAGGTGATGACCGGCTTCGGCCGCACCGGCGCCCTGTTCGCCAGCCATAAGGCCGGAGTCGCCCCGGACCTGATCTGCCTGTCCAAGGGTCTGACCGGCGGTTTCCTGCCGCTGTCGGTCACCGCCTGCGGTGCTTCGATCTACGAGGCGTTCCTCGGCGCCGGCTTCGACCGGGCCTTCGCCCACGGCCACAGCTTCACCGCCAACCCGCTGGGCTGCGCCGCGGCCCTGGCCTCGCTCGACCTGACCACCTCGGTGGAAACCGCCGCCAACCTCGCGCGCATCGAGCAGCGGCACCGTGCCGCCATCGCCGACCTGTCCAGCCATCCCAAGCTGTCGCGCGGGCGCGTCATGGGCACCATCGCCGCCGTCGAGGTGACCGACGCGCAGGGCTACACCGCCGCGGTCGGGCAGACGCTGAAGCGCTTCTTCCTGGAGCGGGGATTGCTGCTGCGCCCGCTCGGCCCCGTGATATACCTGCTGCCGCCCTACTGCGTGACGGACGGGCAGCTGGACCGCGCCTACGCCGCAATCCGCGACGCCGCGGACACCCTTCTCTGATTCGTTTTTTCCCGAGGACCGACCATGCCCGACACCGCCATGCAGACCGCGGACTCCGCCGCCTCCACCATCGCCCGGCGCTGGACCCGCGAGGACATCCTGGCCCTGTTCGAGCTGCCCTTCATGGAGTTGCTGCACCGCGCCCATGAAACGCACCGCCAGCACCACGCCCCGAACAAGGTCCAGCTCTCCACACTGCTGAACATCAAGACCGGCGGCTGTCAGGAGGACTGCAAGTACTGCGCGCAGAGCGTGAAGTACGACACCGGCGTCGAGGCGGAGAAGCTGCTGGACCGCGCCCAGGTGCGCGCCGCCGCGGAGAAGGCCAAGAAGGCTGGCGCCGGCCGCTTCTGCATGGGGGCGGCGTGGCGCGAGCTGAAGGACCGCGACGTCGAGAAGCTGGCGAACATCGTCCGCGACGTGAAGGACCTCGGGCTGGAGGCTTGCATGACGCTGGGCATGCTGACCCGCCCGCAGGCCGACGCGCTGAAGGACGCCGGGCTCGACTACTACAACCACAACCTCGACACGTCGGAGGAGTTCTACGAGCAGATCGTCTCCACCCACAGCTACCGCGACCGGCTGGACACGCTGGCCAACGTCCGCGACGCCGGGCTGAAGGTCTGCTCCGGCGGCATCGTCGGGCTGGGGGAGAGCCGGGTGGACCGCGCCGGCCTGCTGGAGACCCTGGCCAACCTGTCCCCGCAGCCGGAAAGCGTGCCGATCAACAAGCTGGTGTCGGTCGCCGGCACCCCGTTGGGCGGCGTGGACGCGCTGGACGCCTTCGAGTTCATCCGCACCATCGCGGTCGCCCGCATCCTGATGCCGCGCTCCTACGTCCGCCTGTCGGCGGGCCGCCGCTCGCTCAGCGACGAGGGGCAGGCGCTCTGTTTCTACGCGGGCGCAAACTCCATCTTCTATGGCGACAAGCTGCTGACCACCGGCAACCCGGAGCATGAGGCCGACCAGCGGCTGTTCGACCGGCTGGGGCTGGAGGCCGACGGCGGCGCCCACTGACGCGCCGGCGTCCCCGGCCCCTGTGCCAAGAAAAGCCAGGGGGAGGACGCCGAGCATGGACGACATCGCCACCAAAGCACCCAAGACCCACTACACCTCGGCCGAGGTCACGGCCCTGTCTCATCTTTACAGGGCCGAGATCTACCGCAGCACCGTCTGGCGCACCCGGCTGGACGCCACGACCAATTGGGCGGTGGTCACCACCGGCATCGCCCTGTCGCTGACCTTCAGCAGCGCCACCGCCTCCCCCCTGCCGCTGGTGCTGGTGGGGCTTCTGGTCGCCGTGTTCCTCTACATCGAGGCACGGCGCTACCGCTTCTTCGACTTCTGGCGAATCCGCGCCCATGTGCTGGAGCTGTACTTTCTCGGCCCCATCCTGCGCGGCCAGGGCGACCAGTTCGCCCGGGGCTGGAACGAGACGCTGTTCCAGGACTACCAGCACCCCAACCTGCACATCACCTACCTGGAGGCGGTGGGCCGCCGGCTGCGGCGGAACTACGGCTGGATCTTCCTGATCCAGGTGGTGGCCTATCTGGGGAAGCTGATGATCCATCCGGTCCCGCTGTCGAGCCTGGGCGAGCTGTTCGCGCGGGCGACCATCGGGCCGGTGTCGGGGGAGATCGTCCTGCTCTGCGGCCTCGCCTTTCACGGCACCTGGATGGCCATCGCCTTCCGGACCTTCCGCAGCCGCCGCGGCGCCGACCGCGAACGCCCGCCCCCGCCCGCCACCGACGCTGTGCTCGATCTGGCCCGCGGTCCATGAGGGCCGCGGCGGATTTCCCTTTTCGCGCAAAGGATAAGGGGTAGTTTTCCGTCTGGCCTGCCCCTTTTGCGCGCCGTGGCATAAATGGGATCAGCACCGTCGCGCTCACGCTATGCAACGGATCGTCTTGTGTTCTCCTTCCGCGGGGGGCTAGAAGGGGCTCCATCGGATGCGGTTGCGCGGTCATACCAGAAGGACACCCGTTCGCAGGACGGATCTTCACCGGTTCCCCGCACAGCCGACGGCCGGACGACCATAGAGGTGAACGAGGATTTCACGATGGCGAGCCAGGGCGAGAACAAGTGGGTGTACAGCTTCGGTGCCGATGCCACCGAAGGCCGGGCGGACATGAAGAACCTGCTCGGCGGCAAGGGAGCCAATCTGGCCGAGATGGCCAATCTGGGCCTCCCGGTTCCTCCGGGTTTCACCATCACAACCGAGGTCTGCACCTATTTCTATGCCAACGGCCGCAACTATCCGCCGGAGCTGAAGGCCCAGGTGGAAGGCGCGGTGAAGCGGCTGGAGCAGGCCATGGGCGCCACCTTCGGCGATCCGGCCAACCCGTTGCTGGTCTCGGTGCGCTCCGGCGCCCGCGCCTCCATGCCGGGCATGATGGACACGGTGCTGAATCTCGGCCTGAACGACGCGACCGCCGCCGGCCTCGCCAAGCGCTCGGGCGACGCCCGATTCGCCTACGACAGCTACCGCCGCTTCATCCAGATGTACTCGAACGTGGTGCTGGACGTTGACCACCACCACTTCGAGGAGATCCTGGACAACCACAAGCGCGACAAGAACCACAACCTCGACACCGATCTGAGCGCCGCCGACTGGCAGGCCGTCATCGAGGACTACAAGAAGGCCGTCGAGCACGAACTCGGCAAGCCCTTCCCGCAGGACGTGCAGGAGCAGCTGTGGGGCGCCGTCGGCGCCGTGTTCGGCTCCTGGATGAACGCCCGCGCGATCACCTACCGCAAGCTGCACGACATCCCCGCCGACTGGGGCACCGCCGTCAACGTGCAGTGCATGGTGTTCGGCAACATGGGCAACGACTGCGCCACCGGCGTGGCCTTCACCCGCAACCCGTCCACCGGCGAGAACGCCTTCTACGGCGAATACCTCGTCAACGCCCAGGGCGAGGACGTGGTGGCCGGCATCCGCACGCCGCAGCACCTGACCATCGCCGGCAAGCAGGCCAACAAGTCCGACCTCCCCGCCATGGAAGAGGTCATGCCGGAAGTCTTCAACCAGCTGAACGAGGTCCGCCTCACGCTGGAGAAGCACTACCGCGACATGCAGGACATCGAGTTTACGGTCCAGCAGAACAAGCTGTTCATGCTGCAGACCCGCAACGGCAAGCGCACCGCCCCGGCGGCGCTGAAGATCGCCGTCGATCTCGCCAGTGAAGGGCTGATCGACAAGGCCGAGGCCGTGCGCCGCATCGACCCGGCCTCGCTCGACCAGCTCCTCCACCCGACGCTGGACCCGAAGGCGGAGCGCAAGGTCATCGCCAAGGGCCTGCCGGCGTCGCCGGGTGCGGCCTCGGGCAAGGTCGTCTTCACCGCCGACGAGGCGGAGACCCTGGCCGGCCAGGGCGAGGCGGTCATCCTCTGCCGCGTGGAGACCTCCCCGGAGGACATCCACGGCATGCACGCCGCCCGCGGCATCCTGACCACCCGCGGCGGCATGACCAGCCACGCCGCCGTGGTGGCCCGCGGCATGGGCCGCGCCTGCGTGTCGGGCGCCGGTGACCTGCGCGTGGACTACAAGTCCAGGATCATGTCGGTCCGCGGCGTCACCATCAAGGAAGGCGACATCGTCACCATCGACGGCTCGACCGGCGAGGTGATGCTGGGCCAGGTGCCGACGATCCAGCCGGAACTGTCGGGCGACTTCGCCACGCTGATGGGCTGGGCCGATTCGCTGCGCCGCATGAAGATCCGCACCAACGCGGAGACCCCGCTGGACGCCCGCACCGCGCGGAAGTTCGGCGCGGAGGGCATCGGCCTGTCGCGCACCGAGCACATGTTCTTCGACCCGGACCGCATCCTCGCGGTGCGCGAGATGATCCTGGCGGAGAGCGAGGCCGGCCGCCGCGCCGCGCTGGCCAAGCTGGAGCCCTTCCAGAAGAAGGACTTCGCCGAGCTGTTCACGATCATGTCGGGCCTGCCGGTGACCATCCGCCTGCTCGACCCGCCGCTGCACGAGTTCCTGCCCAACACCGAGGCGGAGATGGCGGAGGTCGCCAAGGCCACCGGCACCGACCAGCTCAAGGTGAACCACCGCGTGGTGCAGCTCCACGAGGCGAACCCGATGCTCGGCCATCGCGGCTGCCGCCTCGGCATCACCTACCCCGAGATCTACGAGATGCAGGCCCGCGCCATCTTCAGCGCGGTCGCCGAGGTCTCCAAGAGCACGGGCGAGACGGTGATGCCGGAGGTCATGATCCCGCTCATCGGCACCAAGAAAGAGTTGGACATCCTCAAGGCCGTCGTCGACCGCGTCGCCAAGGAGGTCATGGACTCGACCGGCGTCACGTTCGAGTACATGGTCGGCACCATGATCGAGCTGCCGCGCGCCGCGCTGAAGGCCGGTGAGATCGCGGAGACGGCGGAGTTCTTCTCCTACGGCACGAACGACCTGACCCAGACGACCTTCGGCCTGTCGCGCGACGACGCCGGCGCCTTCCTGCCGGAGTACCAGCGCCAGGGCATCCTGGAGCACGACCCGTTCCAGACGCTCGACCAGGACGGTGTGGGCGAGCTGATCGCCATCGCCACGGAGCGCGGCCGCAAGGTCCGTCCGAACATCAAGCTCGGCATCTGCGGCGAGCATGGCGGCGACCCGGCCTCCATCTCCTTCTGCGAGAAGGTCGGGCTGGATTACGTGTCCTGCTCGCCCTACCGCGTGCCGATCGCCCGTCTGGCCGCCGCCCAGGCGGCGCTCGACGCCGACACGGTGAAGCGCGACTGACCGCTGCCCGACGACGCGAAGGCCCCCATCCAGGGGGCCTTCGTTTTTTGAGGGATGTGTTCCGTGGACACTGACGCCGCCCTTCCGACCCGGCTCGTCGATTTGCTGACCGACCGTCTCGTCGCTTGCCTGGACGAGGGCGACGGCCCCGCCGCGGCCCGCGCCGCGGTGGTGGCGGTTCGTTCGGGTCCGCGCTCCTGGACCGCCGGTCTCGCCCGCGGCGGCGCGGCGCCTCCGCCGGTCACGGCCCGCTTCCTCGTCTACAGCATCACCAAGACCCTGACCGCCGCCGCCCTGCTGCGCTTGTGCGGGCGGGGCCTGATCGACCCCGACGCCCCGTTGGACCGCTGGCTGCCCGACTTCGCAGTGGCTGACCGCATCACCCTGGCTCAGCTTCTCGCCCACCGCGCGGGCCTGCGCAATTACGGCGGGAGCCCCGCCTATCACGCCGCCGTGCGGGCGGGCGAGGAGCCGTGGAGCGAGGACGGCTTCCTGGAGCGCTGCCGCGCCGCCGACCTGTTCGCCCCGCCGGGGCGGGAATTCTCCTATTCCAACATCGGCTACCTGCTGGCGAAGCGGGTGCTGGAGCGGGTTTCCGGCCTGCCCTTCGCCCAAGCCCTGGACCGCGAACTGTTCGGCCCGCTCGGCCTGACCGGCTGGTCGGTGCCGACGGAGCGCGGCGACCTGTGCGGCCTGTGGTCCGGCCCCAGCCCCTATCTCGGCGGCAAGGACGGTCCGCCCGCCGACGTGGCCGCCCTCTACCATCCCGGCTGGGTGGCCCACGGCGTGGTGGCCGCGACGGCGGAGGACATCGCCGGCCTTTTCCACGCGCTGTTCGCGGGCGGCCTGCTGCCCGGCGCCCTGGCGGCGCGCATGCGGGAGTCCTTCCCGGTGCCGGGAACCATGCGCGGGCGCCCCTGGGTGGAGCCGGGCTACGGCCTCGGCCTGATGGTCGAGCGCGACGGGCAGGCAGGACCCTACTGGGGACACACCGGCGGAGGGCCGGGCGGGTCGGCCTGCGCCTATCACTTCCCCGCCCGCAAGCCGGGGGAGGAGCCGGTGTCCGTCGCCCTCTTCACCGACGGCGAGGACAACGACCAGGCGGAGTGGATGACCGTGGAGACCGCTGAAATCCTGAGGGGATGATCCGGGGAGTCGGGCGGGGAAATGGCCGGCGTGTCAGGGCAGGAGAGTCGCGGCGATATCGTCCATTGTTTCAAACATATGAGCGGGGAAACGGGATTTCAGCAGTTCGGGCGTCGCGTAACCCCATGCCACCGCTCCCGCAGCGATGTTGGCCTGCATAGCGGCTTCGATGTCGCGGGTCTCATCGCCAATGGCGATGGCGTCATTGGGAACAACACCGGCCCGTCTCAGAACGCGGCGGAATTTGGATGCTTTCCCAAATATTGATGCACCGCATTCATAGTGATCAACCAAACAAGCGTTGTTTGGCCTAAGAATTTTGCGGATGTTTTCCTCAGAATTTGAGCTCACAATTGCAATTTTTACATCGTTCTCGCGCAGCGCACGCAGCAGTTCGACCGAGCCGTCGAACAACGGAATGCTTGAGGCGTCACGCCCGGCCAGTTTGCGCATATAATTCGCAATGAACGGCATTTTCCAGGCCGGCACGCCGAGATGGCGGATGATGGCGCGGTTGTCGCGGCCCCGAAGGGCGTCGAAGTCCTCATCGCTGATCTGTTTGAAGCCGTATCGGTTAGCAACCTGATTGAACACACCTTTCAGCCAGTCTGCACTGTCGGCCAGTGTTCCATCGAAGTCAAAAATTGCGAGTTTATAACCCATGAGACTATCGCATTGTGTTTGGGCGGCGGCCGGCTGAGAAAGTGCTGACCGTATTGCCGGTATAATCCATCAGCGCCGGTCGAACAACTCCATCTCCCCCTCCACGGGGGTGCGCTTCAGCGCCTGAAGATAGTCCATTTCCTGGTGAACCGTCTCCCGCTCCGTCTCGGGGCGCAGCAGGCGGCGGAAGGCCCGCCCGGTGGCCGGGAAGAAATGGACGCGCCGCCCCTTGTCCCCACCGAGATCCTGAACGGCCAGCGCCAGCCCCTCCCGCCGCACATAGTCCACCGCGAAGGCGGCGTTGGCGGCGCCGACATCCAGGCTGGTGTCGATGACGCGGGCCGCCCCGAACAGCTTAACCTCCATCCGCTCGCGCCGGGCGCCGCGCGCCAGCAGGTCGTTGATCAGCCACTCCATCGCGACGCTGCCGTAGCGGGTGGCGACCCCGAAGCCCTCGCCGCCGGACGGGGAGCCGGGCAGCAGGAAATGGTTCATGCCGCCGACCCGGGCCACCGGATCGTTGATGCAGGCGGCGACGCAGGAGCCCAGCGTGGTCACCAGCATGTCGTCGTCACGGCCGGAAATCCGGTGGTGGCCCAGCACGACCGGGACCACATAGGCCCTGAACTCGCGGTCCAGGTAGCTGCCGTCCGCGCGCGACCCGTCGCCCTCCACGCCCAGGCGGTCGACTCCGGCGGAGGATCGGAAGTGAAGCGGTCCGGACAGAGGCATCACCGTCAGCCTGGAAGGGACAAAGGCGTCGACGATGGTAGTCAATCGTAATTAAAGAAAATACAACAGGTCCGTATGCCCCGCCGACCTTTCGGCGTCCGCGACCGCGTCACAGCAGCACAACCCAGGATGCCTCCCGTCCCTTCGGCGCGGCGCGCGCCCGCAGCAGCACCCGCTGTCCGGAGTCCAATCCGGTCAGGTTGCAGCGGCGCAGGACGCTCTTATGCACGAAGACGTCCTTGGCCCCGTCGTCCGCGGTGACGAAGCCGAAGCCCTGCTCCGGCTTGAACCACTTCACGGTGCCCGTCAATTCCTCCTCGGGGCCGGATGCCGCGTCGTGGCGCGCGTTGCGGCTTTCAGCGGGCGTTCCGGTGCTCAGAACCTCCAGGATGTCGGCCACCTGCGGCCCCTTGGCCCCCGGAGCCATTCGGCACAGAAGCTCCGCCCCCTCGCCGATCTCGTGCAGCCCGGCCCGGTTCAGGACGGAGATGTGCAGGAAGGCGTCGGTCGTCCCGTCCTGCGGCGCCACGAAGCCGAAGCCCTTGACCGGATCGAACCACTTCACCAAAGCGCGGAGCTGGGCCGCTTCGCCAGGGGCGGGAGCGGCCAGAACGCCGCTGGAATGCGAATCGGCTGAAGGCAAGGGTCCGAACCTTTCGGGCGAGGCGCCGGGCGCGGTGGAACAAGCTCGGCGCCGCCCGGCATCGCCGGACCGTCCGCCGGGCATGAATTTAGCCACACGGAAAATAGGGTTTCCAGCGCAATTTTTTCTTCACACCCGCCGTTTGCCTCTGGCGGCGGCACCGTCACAGGGACCATTTCTCCGGATGACGGGTTTCAAAAAGGGCTACGATGAGCCAAAGGCCCCCCGAACATGATTGGAACAAGCCCGAACGGGCGCCGGGGCCAAACAAGAACCGAACATGGGAGGGATAACGATGATGGGGGAATCGGCCCGCACATTGCCGGACCAGAGCTGGACCCTGGGCTATCCGCCCGACGTGGACTGGAACGCGCCAATTCCGGTGAAACCGCTGACCGCGCTGCTTGAGGACGCGGCGGCCCGTTTCGCGGACCGTCCCTTCCTGGACTTCATGGGCAAGCGTTCGACCTACGCGGAGGTGGCGCGGATGGTGGACCGCGCCGCCCGCGGCTTCCAGGCGATCGGCGTCGGCAAGGGCGTGCGCGTCGGGCTGTTCCTGCCCAACACGCCCTATTTCGTGATCTGCTACTTCGCGATCCTGAAGGCCGGCGGGACGGTGGTGAACTTCAACCCCCTCTACGCCGAGCGGGAGCTGCACCACCAGATCACCGACAGCGGCGTCGAGCTGATGGTCACGCTGGACCTCAAGGTGCTCTACGGCAAGATGGCGCGGATGCTCGCCGAATCGGGGCTGAAGCGGCTGGTGATCTGCCCGATGGCCGACATCCTGCCCTTCCCCAAGAACTGGCTGTTCCCCATCGTGAAGCGGGCGGAGGTCGCGCGCATCCCCGCGGACGACCGCCACCTGTCCTTCCGCCGGCTCGTCGCCAACGACGGCGCCCCGAAGCCGGTCGCCATCGACCCGGCGGAGGACGTGGCGGTGCTGCAATACACCGGCGGCACCACCGGCGTTCCCAAGGGCGCCATGCTGACCCACGCCAATCTCTATGCCAACACCGAACAGTGCAGCCTGTGGTTTGTCGGCGCGCGGCAGGGGCAGGAGCGGATGCTGGGCGTGCTGCCCTTCTTCCACGTCTTCGCCATGACCGTGGTGATGAATTTCAGCATCCGCATCGGGGCGGAGATCGTGATGCTCCCCCGCTTCGAGCTGGATCAGGTGATGGAGACCATCCACGCCAAGAAGCCGACGCTGTTCCCGGCGGTGCCGACCATCTACACGGCGATCAACCACCACAAGCATCTGGAGAAATACGACCTCTCCTCGATCCGCTACTGCCTGTCGGGGGGCGCGCCCCTGCCGGTGGAGGTGAAGGAGGCGTTCGAGCGGAACACCGGCTGCGTCCTGGTGGAGGGCTACGGCCTGTCCGAGTCCTCGCCGGTCGCCACGGCGAATCCGGTGTCCGAGCTGAACAAGGCCGGCTCCATCGGCCTGCCGCTGCCCGGCACGCTGATCGAGATCGTCAGCCTGGAGGAGCCGCGCCGCGTCCTGCCGGTCGGCGAAAAGGGCGAGGTGTGCATCCGCGGCCCGCAGGTCATGAAAAGCTACTGGAACAAGCCGTCCGAAACGGCGCTGACCCTGGTGGACGGGCGCCTGCACACCGGCGACGTCGGCTATATGGACGAGGACGGCTACACCCACATCGTCGACCGCATCAAGGACATGATCCTGTGCAGCGGCTTCAACGTCTACCCGCGCAACGTGGAGGAGGCGATCTACCTGCACCCCGCGGTCGCCGAATGTGTGGTCGCCGGCCTGCCCGACGAGTACCGCGGGCAAACGGTGAAGGCCTACATCCGCGTCGACGACGGCAAGACCCTGACGCGGGAGGAACTGATCGACTTCCTCAAGGACAAGCTCTCCCCCATCGAGATGCCCAAGGCGGTCGAGTTCCGCGGTGAGCTGCCCAAGACGATGATCGGCAAGCTGTCCCGCAAGGCCCTGCTGGACGAGGAGGAGGAACGGCGGAAGGGCGCGTAAGAGTCCGCGTGCTCTTCCGGAGTCGCCTCTTCCGGAGTCGCAGGGCGGCCATACGCCCCACCCCACCTTGCGGCCCCGCCCCCCGGACCCTATAAGGACGCTCGTCCTTTCTTTCGGTCCGGCGGCAAGGAAAAGCGCATGATCGTGGTCACCGGTGGGGCCGGTTTTATCGGCTCGAACCTCGTGGCGGCCCTGGCCGCGCGCGGGATCACCAACGTCGCGGTGATCGACCGCTTCGGCGATGGGGAGAAGTGGCAGAATCTCGCCAAGCGGGAACTCGCCACCCTCGTCGCGCCGGAGAACGCGCTGGCCTTTCTCGACCAGCACGCCGCGGAGATCGACGTGATCTTCCATCTTGGCGCCATCTCGGCGACGACGGAACGCGACGTGGACAAGATCGTCGCCAACAACGTGGCGCTGACGCTGGACCTGTGGCGCTGGTCCTCGTGGCGGGGCGCCCGGCTGATCTACGCCTCCTCCGCCGCGACCTACGGCGACGGCTCCGCCGGTTTCGACGACGACGGGTCGCCGGAAGCGCTGGCGACCCTGCGCCCGCTCAACGCTTACGGCTGGTCCAAGCATCTGATCGACCGCCGCGTCGCCCGCGTGGTGACGGAGGGCGACATCGTGCCGCCGCAGTGGGCGGGCCTGAAGTTCTTCAACGTCTACGGCCCCAACGAGCGGCACAAGGACGACATGATGAGCGTCGTCGCCAAGCTGCACCCCAAGCTCAAGGCCGGGGAGCCGGCGCGGCTGTTCAAGTCGCATCGTCCGGATTTCGAGGATGGCGGGCAGCTCCGCGACTTCATCTTTGTCGACGACTGCGTGGCGGTGATGCTCTGGCTGTACGACAACCCGCAGGTCAGCGGGCTGTTCAACGTCGGCACCGGCAAGGCCCGCAGCTTCAAGGATCTGGCGCTCGCCACCTTCGCCGCGCTGGGGCTGGAGCCGCGCGTCGAGTATTTCGACATGCCGGCCGAGCTTCAGGGCAAGTACCAGTATTTCACCGAGGCGCGCACCGAACGCCTGCGCGCCGCCGGCTTCGACCAGCCCTTCACCGAACTGGAGGAGGGCGTGCGCCGCTACGTCCAGGATTTCCTGTCGCAGCCCGACCCCTACCGCTGACGGTCCCGCCTCCCCCGCCGAGGGGGGAAACGCCGAGACAACAGCCCAAACAACAAGCCCAAACAACACAAGGCACCCGCCGCGCATGCTCGCCATCGCCTTCCCCGCCATCGACCCCGTGGCGTTCGAACTCGGGCCGATCGTCATCCGCTGGTACGCGCTGGCCTATCTGGCAGGCTTCGTGCTCGGCTGGCGCTACTGCCTAGCGCTGGCCCGCAGCATGCCGGGCCGCCCCTCGGCGGAGGATTACGACGACTTCCTGACCTGGGCCGTGGTCGGCGTCATCCTGGGCGGGCGCATCGGCTACGTGCTGTTCTACAATCTGCCCTTCTACCTCCAGAATCCGCTCGACGCGCTGATGGTCTGGCACGGCGGCATGTCCTTCCACGGCGGGCTGATCGGCGTTTTGGGCGCGATCCTGCTGTTCTGCTGGAAGCGCGGCCTCTCGCCGCTGGCCTTCGGCGACCTGATCGCCGCGGCCGCCCCCATCGGTCTGTTCTTCGGCCGCATCGCCAACTTCATCAACGGCGAGCTGTACGGACGCCCGGCGCCCGACGTGTCCTGGGCGGTGGTGTTCCCGCGCGACCCGTTGCAGGTTCCGCGGCACCCCAGCCAGCTCTACGAGTCCTTCCTGGAGGGGGCGGTGCTGTTCGTCCTCCTGGCCATCCTGGTGCGGATGCCCGCCGTGCGCGGGCGGCCGGGCATGACCGCGGGCATCTTCTTCATCGGCTACGGCCTGTCGCGAATCATCGCGGAGTTCTTCCGCGAGCCGGACGCGCAGCTGGGCTTCCTCTACGCCGGGGCGACGATGGGACAACTTCTGTCCGTGCCGATGGTTCTGTTCGGTGTCTGGCTGGTCGCCCAGGCCCGCCGCCGCCCCGCCGCCGTCTGAGTTCGGAAGGTCCCGTCATGAGTGATGCCGCCCCGGACAGCCTCGCCCTTCACCTCGCCCGCCGCATCCTGATGGACGGGCCGCTGTCGGTCGCCGCCTTCATGGCGGAGGCGCTGGGGCATCCGCGGTTCGGCTACTACATGCGCCAGGATCCCTTCGGCGTGTCCGGCGACTTCACCACCGCTCCGGAAATCAGCCAGATGTTCGGCGAGCTGGCCGGGCTGTGGTGCGTCGACACCTGGGCGCGGCTGGGCGGCCCCACCCCCTTCCATCTGGTGGAGCTGGGGCCGGGCCGCGGCACGCTGATGCAGGACGCGCTGCGCGCCGCCGCGCTCGTCCCCGCCTTCCGCGAGGCCGCCCGGGTCCATCTCGTCGAGACCAGCCCGACCCTGCGCGCGCGCCAGAAGGAAACCCTGGCCGGCACTCCGGTCACATGGCACGACCGGCTGGAGGATGTGCCCGAAGGCCCGACCCTGATTCTCGCCAACGAGTTCTTCGACGCCCTGCCCATCCGTCAGGTCCAGAAGACCAACCACGGCTGGTTCGAGCGGCTGGTCGACCTCGACCCCGCCGCATCCACCGACACGCCCCGCTTCCGCTTTGTCCTGGAAGCCTTCGGCAGCGCCGGCGCCCGGCTGATCCCACCGGCCCTGCGCGACGCGCCGGAGGGCAGCGTGGTGGAAGTCTCCCCGGCCTCCCAGGCGGTGGCCCGCCTGATCGGGGAGCGTCTGGCCACCCACCCCGGCGCGGCATTGGTGATCGACTACGGCTACCGCGGCGGACCGGCGATCGGCGACACGCTCCAGGCGCTGCGCCGCCACGCCTACGCGCCGGCGCTGGAGGCGCCGGGCGAGGCCGACCTGACCGCCCACGTGGACTTCGCCGCCATTGCCGCCGCCGCGCGCGAGGGCGGGGCGGACAGCTTCGGCCCGGTGGACCAGGGCGACTGGCTGACCCGTCTTGGCATCCAGCCGCGCGCCGCCGCGCTGAAGCGCAGCGCCACGACGCAGCAGGCGGCGGACATCGACTCCGCATTGGCCCGCTTGATCGCGCCGGACCAAATGGGCACCCTCTTCAAGGTGTTGGCCCTCGCCTCCCCCGGCTTGGGGCCTCCGGCGGGCTTCGAAGGCCCGGAACCGGCATCCTGAACACTGGCATCCGAACAAGAGACCGCGACAGCAAAGGGACGGGTTCGTGATTACGCTTGGCGCGCTGAATGACATCACCCACATCCGACACGCCTTCTTCACCCGCACCGGCGGCGTGTCGACGGGGCTGTACGCCTCGCTGAACGTCGGCTTCGGGTCCGGGGACGCGCCCGCCGCCGTTGCGGAGAACCGCGCGCGCGCCGCGGCCCGCATGGACGTTCCGCCGGAGCGCCTCGTCACCTGCTACCAGGTGCACAGCCCGACCTGCGTCGCCGTCACCGAGCCCTGGACACCCGATCAGGCGCCCCACGCCGACGCCATGGCGACCGACCGTCCGGGGATCGCGCTGGGCATTCTGACCGCCGACTGCGCCCCGGTGCTGTTCGCCGACGAGAAGGCCCGCGTCATCGGTGCCGCCCACGCCGGCTGGAAGGGCGCCAAGGGCGGCGTTCTGGAGGCGACCATCGAGCGGATGGAGGAGCTGGGCGCCAAGCGCAACCGCATCGTCGCCGCCATCGGTCCCTGCATCGCCCAGCGCTCCTACGAGGTCGGGCCGGAATTTCCCGCTCCCTTCCTGGCAGAGGACCCGCGCAACCGCGATTATTTCGCCCCGGCCCGCCGCCCGGATCATTTCCTGTTCGATCTGGCCGGCTACATCACCCGCCGCCTGGGCGACACCGGGGTGGAGATCATCCAGCGCTGCCCCAACGACACGGTGGTCGAGGAGGACCGCTTCTTCAGCTACCGCCGGTCCTGCCTGCGCGGCGAAAAGGACTATGGGCGCGGCCTCTCGGCTATCGTCCTCCAGGGCTGAACACGATAGAAAAGTTCCCGCCCGAATTTTGTTCTTACCTCTGACTGATTGCGATACGACCCATTTCGGGTAAGATCGATTCTCAAGGGTGAGGGCATTCCGGAGAGGGAGACGCCGGCATGACGATGGACGCGCACCGGGAGGAAACGCATCGGGGCGATGGGCGGGGCGGCGACGGGCGAAGCGATTGGCGCAGCGCGCGGATGGTGCTCGACAACGGTGGGCTGGACGCCGACCACCGGATGCAGCACGAGTTGATCCGCCGCTTCGTCGCCCTGCCGGGCGAGGAAGCGGAGCGCAAGCCGGCGTTGGCCCTGCTGAGCGAGCTGCGCCGCGTCTCGGTCCGCCATTTCCTGCGGGAGGAGCGTGTCCAGGCCTCGATGCGCTACCCGCATCTGGAGGAGCACCGGGCACAGCATCGCCGGCTGGCCACCCTCCTGGACGACATCATCGGGCAGGTGGACGCCGAGGAGTCGGCCTTCGAATACGGCTATGTGAAGGCCAAGGCGGACGAGCTTCTGCAATTCTGGTTCTTCGACCATTTCGTGAAGGCCGACCTGCCGATGAAATCGCACCTTGCGAAGTTCGCGGTGCGGTGATGCGCAAGCGTCCTGCTGCCACGCTTGCGCCATGCGGGAATCGCAGGGCCGGCTGGCTGCGGCGTCTTGAACCCCCCGTCATGGAACGTTTACATAGGTCCGGCCCTTTGTTATGGTCCGCCGCGTTTTCAAGGGGCGGCGTCGGCAAGGGACTGACGGGCGCACCGGAACCTATTCCCTGCAGAGAGAGCCGACTGCGATGAAGGTGCTTGCCGGCAACAGCAACCGTCCGCTGGCCGAGGCCATCTCCACCTGTCTCGGCGTGCCGCTGACCAAAGCGAGCATCCGCCGTTTTTCGGACATGGAGGTGTTCGTCGAAATCCTGGAGAACGTGCGCGGCGAAGACGTGTTCGTGGTCCAGTCGACGTCGTTCCCGGCCAATGACAACCTGATGGAGCTGCTGGTCACCATCGACGCCCTGCGTCGCGGGTCGGCCCGGCGCATCACGGCGGTCCTCCCCTACTACGGCTATGCGCGCCAGGATCGCAAGACCGGCCCGCGCACGCCGATCTCGGCCAAGCTGGTCGCCAACCTGATCACCCAGGCCGGCGCCAACCGCGTGCTGACCATGGACCTGCACGCGGGTCAGATCCAGGGCTTCTTCGACATCCCGACCGACAACCTGATGGCCGCCCCGGTGTTCGAGAAGGACATCCGCGCGACCTTCGAGGACATCGGCGAGGTGACGATGGTGTCGCCCGACGTCGGCGGCGTGGTCCGCGCCCGCTCGCTGGCCAAGCGGCTGGACGCCGATCTCGCCATCATCGACAAGCGGCGTGAGCGCGCCGGCGTGTCGGAGGTGATGAACATCATCGGCGACGTCAAGAACCGCCGCTGCATCCTGCTCGACGACATCGTGGATTCGGGCGGCACGCTGTGCAACGCCGCGGTCGCCCTGATGGACGCCGGCGCGAAGTCGGTCCACGCCTATTGCACCCACGGCGTCCTATCCGGCGGTGCGGTGGCCCGCGTGGCCGTGTCGCCGCTGGAGCAGCTCGTCACCACCGACAGCATCCAGGCGACCGAGGCCGTGCGCGTGTCCCGCAACATCCGCCAGCTCACCATCGCCCCGCTGCTCGCCGACGCGATCACCCGCATCAGCGAGGAGCGTTCGGTGTCGAGCCTGTTCTCGTAACGGCGCCGGACCACACGCGAAAAGCCCTTCCCCTTCACGGGAGAAGGGCTTTTTTCATGGGCGCCATCCGGGAGTTTCCGGACTCTTTCCTTGACGCCGCGCCCCGCATGGCTTAATCACCGCGCCCACGCGTCAGCACCCCTGGAGGCTGGCGCTTTTTTCCGTTCAAGGAGTTCTTCCGATGACGCAGATCGTTCCGCTCAGCGCCGAAGCGCGCGACCGGGCCGGCAAGGGGACCGCCCGCCAGACCCGTCGTGATGGCCGTATCCCGGCCGTGATCTACGGTGGCAAGCAGGCCCCCATCATGATTTCGCTGGAGAAGTTCGCGTTCACCCGCGTTCTGAACCAGGCGGGCTTCTTCACGCACCTGTTCGACGTCACCGTCGATGGCGCCACCCACCGGGTCCTGCCGCGCGACGTGCAGTTCCATCCGGTCACCGACGTCCCGCTGCACGTCGACTTCCTGCGCGTCTCCGCCGACACCCGCACCACCGTGCAGGTTCCGGTCGAGTTCGTCGACCAGGAGAAGTCGCCGGGCCTGAAGCGCGGCGGCGTGCTGAACATCGTCCGCCACGAGCTGGACGTGACCGTCTCCGCCGGCAACATCCCGGAGCAGATCACGATCTCCTGCGAGGGCTACGACGTCGGCGATTCGATCCACATCTCGGCGGTGAAGCTGCCGGAGGGTGTCGCCTCGACCATCACCGACCGCGACTTCACGATCGCCACGATCGTCGCCCCGTCGGGCCTGAAGTCCGAAGAGGCCGAGAGCACCGAGGCCGCCGCTTCCTGATCGGAAGCCGCCTTTGGGGTTGCGACAGGGGGCTTCGGCCCCCTGTTTCGTTTCCGGCACGCTGTTTCGAGATGAGGAGAATGCGCCATGCTGCTGCTGGTGGGATTGGGCAACCCTGGCGCCGAATACGCGCGCAACCGGCACAACATCGGCTTCATGGCGGTGGAGGAGATCGCCCGCCGTCACGGCTTCGGCCCCTGGCGCAAGCGCTTTCAGGGCCAGACCGCCGAGGGCACGATCGGCGGCGAGAAGGTGATCGCCCTGGAACCGCTGACCTTCATGAACCTGTCCGGCCAGTCGGTCACCGCGGCCGTCCAATTCTTCAAGCTGAAGCCCGAGGACGTCGTCGTCATCCATGACGAGCTGGACCTGCCGCCCGGCAAGCTCCGGGTGAAGAAAGGCGGCGGGCATGGCGGACACAACGGCCTGCGCTCCATCGACGCGCATCTCGGCAAGGAGTATTGGCGCATCCGCCTGGGCATCGGCCATCCCGGCGACAAGGACCGGGTCAGCGGCTATGTGCTGCACGACTTCGCCAAGGCCGAGCAGAGCTGGCTCGACCCGCTGATCGACGCCGTCGCCGACGCCTTCCCGCTCGTCGTGAAGGGGCAGGCGGAGAATTTCATGAACAAGGTCACCCTGGCGACCACTCCCGCCAAATAGGCGGGATCAAGCCTCCGCCGGGGCGCCGCCGCGGCCGGTCCAGACCGCCAGAAGGCCCTTCTGCAGCAGGATGAAGACGAACAGCAGGACGCCGATGGCGATCTTCGTCCACCAGCTGCTGAGGCTGCCGTCGAAGGTGATGTAGGTCTGGATCAGCCCCTGGATCAGCACGCCGATGAAGGTGCCGATCACGTAGCCGTAGCCGCCGGTCAACTGGGTCCCCCCGATCACCACCGCGGTGATGGTGTCCAGCTCCACCCCCGTCGCCGCCAGCGAATAGCCGGCCCCGGTGTAGAGCGAGAAGACGATGCCGGCCAGCCCGGCCAGCAGCCCCGACAGGGCGTAGACCGCGACCGTGGTGCGGCCCACCGGCACGCCCATCAGCTCCGCCGACTGCCGGTTGCCGCCCAGCGCGTAGAGGTTGGCGCCGAAGCGGGTCCAATGGGCGCAGACCACCGCGGCCGCGACCACCCCCAGCATCAGCAGCGCCGGCAGGGTCAGCTTGCCCCCGCCGTCGAAGCGCAGCGCCAGATCGCCCAGCTCCGCATAGAGCGGGTGGTTGATCGGAATGGAATCGGTGCTCAGCACGAAGCCGAGGCCGCGGGCGACGAACATGCCGGCCAGCGTGACGATGAAGGGCGGCATCTGGAAGACGTGGATCACGGCGCCCATCGCGGCGCCGAAACCGCCGGCCACCGCCAGCGCCACGGCGAAGGCGGAGAAGGGGTGCCAGCCGCCCTGCTCGATCAGCACAGCCAGCAGCACGGTGGTGAAGCCGATCACCGCCCCCACCGACAGGTCGATGCCGCCCGACAGGATCACGAAGGTCATGCCGACCGCGGTGATGCCGAGAAAGGCGTTGTCGGTCAGCAGATTGCCGACGACCCGCAGCGAGGCGAAGTTGGGAAACTGCGCGGCGCAGAGCAGGAAGCCGACCACCAGAACGGCGCTGGTGACCAGCAGGGGAAGGAAGCGGTGGATCATGGCGTCACGCTCCCGCGCTCGGGCTTGGGCTCTCGGGTTTGGCTGGCGCCCGGACCGGCCGTGGGTTGGCCGGGCGCGGCAGGAACAGGGTCAGGGTCGGCGATTGCAGCAGCAGGACCACCATCAGGACGCCCGCCTTGACGATCAGGTTGAACTCCGGCTTGAAGCCGCTCAGCAGGATGCCGGTGTTCATCGCCTGGATGGTCAGCGCCCCGACCACCGACAGCAGCAGCCCGAACCGGCCGCCGAGCAGGGAGGTGCCGCCGACCACCACCGCCAGGATGGCGTCCAGCTCCAGCCACAGGCCGGCGTTGTTGGCGTCGGCGCCGCGGATGTCGGCGGCGACCACCAGACCGGCAACGGCGGCGCACAGGCCGCACCAGACATAGACCGCGATCAGCACGACCGGCGTGTTGACGCCGGCCCCGGCGCTGGACAGCCGGTTGACGCCGACCGCCTCGATCATCAGCCCCAGCGCGGTCATCCGGACCAGCAGGGCGGTCACCCCCAGCAGGATGGCGGTGATGACCACCGGCATCGGCACGGTCAGGAACGACCCGCTGCCGATGAAGGCGAGGCCGGGACTGGTGAAGGTGACGATCTGCCCTTCGGTGACCAGTTGGGCGATGCCGCGGCCGGCGACCATCAGGATCAGGGTGGCGACGATCGGCTGGATGCGCAGGACCGCCACCAGCAGCCCGTTCCACAGGCCGCAGAGCAGGCCGGCCGCCAGCGACGCCGCGAGCACCGGGGCCAAGCCCCAGCCCGCCTGGGTCAGGGTGGCGGCGACCGCGCCGGAGATCGCCATCACCGCACCCACCGACAGGTCGACGCCGCGGGTGGCGATGACCATGGTCATGCCGATGGCGAGCAGCGCCACCGGGGCGCCGCGATTCAGCACGTCGATTAGACTGCCGAACAGCCGGCCGTCCTGCAGGCGGATGGAGAAGAAATCGGGGAAGAGCAGCCAATTGGCCAGCAGCACGGCGGCCAGCGCGCCGTATTGCGGCAGGGTGCGCGACGGGCCGGAAACCGACCGCGTCATGGGCGCGGCTCCCCGGCCACGGCCGGTTCCGACGCGATGGCGGCGACGATGCGGTCCACGGCGACCTCCCCTCCCCTCAGCTCCGCCACATGGCGGCGGTCGCGCAGCACGACGACGCGGCGGCTGTAGGCGACGATCTCCTCCAGCTCGGATGAGACCACCAGCAGGGCCATGCCGTCGGCGCACAGCCGCTCGATCAGGCGGATGATCTCGGCGTGGGCGCCGACGTCGATGCCGCGCGTCGGCTCGTCGAGGATCAGCAGGCGCGGCTCGGTCGCCAGCCAGCGGGCGAGTAGCGCCTTCTGCTGGTTGCCGCCGGACAGGAACTGGATCGGCTGCTCCGCGTGCGGCGTGCGGATGTCGAGCAGCCGGATGAAACGGTCGGCGATCTCCTCCTGGCGGCGGCGCGGGAGCGGCCGCAGCCAGCCCTGCCGCGCCTGGAGCGCCAGGATGATGTTCTCGCGCACCGAGAGCGCGCCGACGATGCCCTCCTTCTTGCGGTCCTCCGGGCAGAAGCCGAAGCCGAGCTGGATGGCGTCGCGCGGGCCGCGCAGCCGCACCGCCCGGCCGTCCACCGCCGCCTCGCCCCGGTCGGCGCGGTCCATGCCGAAAACCAGCCGCGCCGTCTCCGTCCGTCCGGAACCGAGCAGCCCGGCGAGCCCCACCACCTCGCCGGGGCGGATGTCGAGGTCGAAGGGCTCGACGCTGCGCGCCTTGCCGTAGCCGCGGAAGCGGACCAGCGGCGGCCGGGCGTCCTCCTCCGCGTCATCCGCCGGCAAGGCGATGCGGTGAGCCGCCGCCTCCAGCTCCCGCCCCAGCATCATGGCGACAAGGTCTAGGCGCGGCAGCTCCGCGGTGCGTCGCTCCCCCACCAGGCGGCCGTTGCGCAGCACGGTGATGCGGTCGCACAGCGCGTAGACCTGATCGAGGAAATGGGTGACGAAGACGATGCCGATGCCGCGTGACCGCAGGGTCCGCATCACCTTGAAGAGAACCGCCACCTCCTGCGTGTCGAGGCTGGCGGTCGGCTCGTCGAGGATCAGCACCTTGGCCGACATGTCCACCGCGCGGGCGATGGCGACGATCTGCTGGGTCGCCACCGAGAAGCGGCCGAGCGGCGCCGTCACGTCGAGGGACAGGCCGTAGGGCATCAGCACCGCCCGTGCCCGCCGCCGCATGGCGCCGCGGTCGACCAAACCGAACCGCATGGGCTGCCGGCCGAGGAACAGGTTCTCCGCCACCGACAGGTTCGGCAGCAGATTCACCTCCTGATAGACGGTGCCGATGTGCAGGCGCTGCGCCTCCTCCACGCCGCGGGGGGCGATGGCCCGCCCCTCCAGCGTCACGGTGCCGGCGTCGCGCTGGTAGACGCCGGTCAGCGTCTTGATCAGAGTCGACTTGCCGGCGCCGTTCTCGCCGAGGAGGGCGTGGATCTCGCCGTGGCGCACGGTGAAATCCACGCCGTCCAGCGCCTGGACGCCCAGGAAGGCCTTGGACAGGCCGCGGATCGCCAGAAGCGGCGGGGACGCGGTGGGGGTGGGGTCCGTCATGCGGGGGACCTCGCCGGCGGTGCCGTGGGACGGCCGGGTCAGTAGGCGTCCTTGCGGCGTTCGTACTCGGCCTTGGCGGTGTCGGGGGTGAACAGCGCCGATTCCGTCTGGATCCATTTCGGCGGCGCCTTGCCGTCCTTCTTGAAGGCGATCAGCGCGTCGAAGGCCGGACCGGCCATGTTCGGCGTCAGTTCCACGGTCGCGTTCGCCTCGCCGTCGGCCATCGCCTTGAAGATGTCAGGCACGCCGTCGATGGACACGACCAGGATGTCCTTGCCCGGCTTCAAGCCGGCCTCCTTGATCGCCTGGATGGCGCCGACCGCCATGTCGTCGTTGTGGGCGTAGACCGCGCAGATGCCCTTGCCGCCGTTCTCCGCCTTGATGAAGCTCTCCATCACCTCCTTGCCCTTGGCGCGGGTGAAGTCGCCGGACTGGGTGCGGATGATCTTCATGCCGGGATTCTTGGCGACGACCTCATCGAAGCCCTTCTTGCGGTTGATGGCGGGGGAGGAGCCGACGGTGCCCTGGAGTTCGACCACGTTGCAGGTGCCGCCGGTCTGCTTGGCCAGCCACTCGCCGGCGACCCGGCCCTCAAGCACCGTGTCGGATGTGACGGCGGTCATGTAGAGGCCGGGGTCCCTGGTCTCGATCTGGCGGTCGAGCAGGACGACCGGGATCTTCGCCTCCTTCGCCTCCTTCAGCACCGAATCCCAGCCGGTCGCCACCACGGGGGCGATGAAGATGGCGTCCACGCCCTGGGCGACGAAGGAGCGCACGGCCTTGATCTGGTTCTCCTGCTTCTGCTGGGCGTCGGAGATCTTCAGGTCGATCCCGCGCTTCTCCGCCTCCGTCTTGGCGGTCTTGGTCTCGGCGGCGCGCCAGCCCGATTCCGAGCCGATCTGCGAGAAGCCGACCACCAGCTTCTTGTCGGCGGCCTGCGCACCGCCGAGCCCGATCAACAAGGCCGCGGCGGCAGCGGCGGAGATCAGCCATGTCCTGGACATACCGTTTCACTCCCCTGGGTGTCTTGTCATCGATCCGGGCAGCCCCGGCGACCCGCCTGTGCCCGCTCGCATCTGTTCGTTGAGCCAACATTAGGCGTCGAAAACCATATCTGTCCAATACGATTATCGACCGAAGCGATACCGAAACCGGCATGATCGCCCGATGCGGGCAAAGCGTTGCCGGTCCTTCCCTCACTCTTGTCCCGGCACGCCGTCAATCCGCCGCCACAGGCCGAGCGGGTTGCCGTCGCGCAGCGCCTCCGGCAGCAGGGCGGCGGGAATGTCCTGGTAGCAGACCGGGCGCAGAAAGCGCCGGATCGCCAAGGTGCCGACCGAGGTGGTCCGGCTGTCCGAGGTGGCCGGGAAGGGACCGCCATGCACCATGGCATGGCAGACCTCGACGCCGGTCGGCCAGCCGTTGGCCAGGATGCGGCCCGCCTTGCGCTCCAGGGTCGGCAGCAGCGCGGCCACCGCGTCGCCGTCCGCCGGCTCCAGCTGCACGGTCGCGGTGAGCTGGCCTTCCAGCCGCTCGGCAACGGTCCGCATCGCCGCCGTGTCCGGGCAGCGGATCAGCAGGGACGCCGCCCCGAACACCTCGTCCTGCAGACCCGGAGCGGCGAGAAAGGCATCGGCCGTCGTGCCGAACAAAGCGGCTTGCGCCTGGTTCGGGCCGCTGCAGGCCATCCCGCGGGCGAGCGTTGCCACGGCGGCGCTGCCGGACAGCCGTGCCACCCCCGAATCATAGGCGGCGTGGATGGCCGGGGTCAGCATGGTCGAGGCGGCGCTGCCGCCCAGCGCGTCCACCGCGGCGGCGGTGAAGCGGTCGAGGTCCGGCCCGTCGACGCCCAGCAGGATGCCGGGGTTGGTGCAGAACTGGCCGGCGCCCATGGTCAGCGAGGCCACGAAGCCCTTGCCCAGCGCCTCCGCCCGCGCGGCGAGCGCCGCCGGCATCAGGAAGACCGGGTTGATGCTGCTCATCTCCGCATAGACCGGGATCGGCTCTGCCCGGCGGGCCGCCGCTTCCATCAAAGCCAAGCCACCGCCGCGCGAGCCGGTGAAGCCCACCGCCTTGATGCGCGGGTCGGAAACCAGCGCCGTTCCGATGGGGTTGCCGACGCCGAACAGCAGCGAGAAGACGCCCTCGGGCAATCCGCAGAAGGCCACCGCCGCCTGAATGGCCCGGCCGACCAGCGCCGACGTGCCGGGATGGGCGGAGTGGCCCTTGACCACCACCGGACAGCCGGCGGCAAGAGCCGACGCGGTGTCGCCCCCGGCCACCGAGAAGGCCAGCGGAAAATTCGACGCGCCGAACACCGCGACCGGGCCGAGCGGGATGTGGCGCTGCCGGACGTCGGGGCGCGGCAGCGGCTTGCGCTCCGGCTGGGCCGGGTCGATGCGGGCCTCCAGCCAGCCGCCCTCGCGCACCGTCTGGGCGAACAGGCGGAGCTGGCCGACGGTGCGGCCCCGCTCCCCCTCCAGCCGCGGGCGCGGCAGGCCGCTCTCGGCCATGGCGCGGAGGATCAGATCGTCGCCGAGGTCGAGGATGTTCGCGGCGATGGTCTCCAGGAAGGCGGCCCGCGCCTCCAGCCCGGTCTCGCGGAAGGCGTCGAAGGCGGCCCAGGCCAGCGCGCAGGCGCGCTCGACCTCCGCCGCCCCGCCGCCGCCGAAGACCGGCTCCAGCTCCGCGCCGGTGGCGGGATCGACGGCGCGGAAGGCGCCGTCGGAACCGCGGTGGCTCTCGGCGCCGATCAGCATCTCGCCGGTGATGGTCATCATGGGTCTCCCGGTTTGGCGAGGGGTGGCGCCGTCCTCAGCGCGCCCAGCGCAGGACCAGCGGGTCGAGGCGGCGGGCGGCGTCGAGCAGGCCGGCGCGGCTGGCCGGGTGCGGGTCCGCCAGCGGGTGGCGCACGGCGTCGCAGGCGATGATGCCGCCCTCCTTCATCAGGATCTTGGCGGTGGCGAGCCCGCACTGGCGGTTCTCGTGGTTGATCAGCGGCAGCCAGCGCCCGTAGGCGGCCACCGCCGCCTCGCGGTCGCCGGCCAGGAAGGGGTCGATGATCTGGCGGATGCCGTCGGGATAGCCGCCGCCCGTCATGGCGCCGGTGGCCCCGGCGTCGAGATCGGCCAGCAGGGTGATGGCCTCCTCGCCGTCCCACGGCCCTTCGATGGCGTCGCCGCCCAGCTCGATCAGCCGGCGCAGCTTGGCGGCGGCCTGCGGCACCTCGACCTTGAAGTAGGCGACGTTGGCGATCTCCTGCGCCATGCGGGCCAGCAGCTCCGCGGACAGCGGGGTGCCGCTGACCGGGGCGTCCTGGATCATGATCGGGATGTCGATGGCGTCGGACACCCGCTGGAAGAAGGCGACGATGCCCGCCTCGGGCACGCGGATGGTGGCGCCGTGGTAGGGCGGCATGACCATCACCATGGCGGCCCCCAGCTCTTGGGCGCGGCGGCTGCGTGCGGCGCAGGCGGCGGTGCTGAAATGGGTGGTGGTGACGATCACCGGCACCCGGCCGGCGACGTGGCCGAGGATGGTCTCCATCAGCAGCTCGCGCTCGGCGTCGGTCAGCACGAACTGCTCGGAGAAATTGGCGAGGATGCACAGGCCGTCGGAGCCGGCGTCGATCATGAAGTCGACGCAGCGCGTCTGCCCGGCGAGGTCGAGGTCCCCCGTCTCGGTGAAGATGGTGGGGACGACGGGGAACACTCCCCGGTAGGGACGGGCGCTGGATGCCATGGCCGTAAAGTCCTTCTGGCGGGTCGGTCTGCGGAGGAGCCGGTCAGCCCGGCGGTCGGCCGAAGCGGCCGGGCGGCAGGCCGCGAACGCCGGGATCGCACTCGAACAGCGCGCCGGCCAGCGGTTCGTCGGGGCGGCCGTCGCGGCCGATGCCATGCGCGGCGGTGGTCACGAACAGCCGGTCGAGGGCGGGACCGGCGAAGACGCAGGAGGTGACGCGCGACACCGGCAGCGCGATCGTCCGGTCCAGCGCGCCGTCGGGCCGGAAGCGGCTGACCCGCCCGCCGTCCCAATGGGCGACCCACAGGCCGCCTTCGGCGTCGCAGGTCATGCCGTCGGGATAGCCGTCGTCTTTGGTGAAGCGGATGTGGGCGCGTTTGCCGGACAGCCGGCCCACTTCGTCCACATCGAAGGCGTGGATCGTCCGCGCCGCGCTGTCGGTGTGGTAGAGCGTCCGCCCGTCCGGGGACAGGGCCGGGCCGTTGGCGACGGTGTAACCCTCGTCCACACGCGCGATCGAACCGTCGGGGTCCAGCCGGTGGAAGGCACCGGACGGTGTTTCCTCGCCATCGTCCATGCTGCCGATCCACAGGCGCCCCTGCGCGTCGGCCTTGGCGTCGTTCAGCCGGTTGCCCGGCCGGCCGGGGTCGATCCGCGCCAGTTCCCCGGCGATCACCGCGCGGCCCGGCTCCAACCGCAGGCGGACCACCCGGCGCGAGCGCAGCCCGGCGATGAAGCCGTCGCCATCGGCGCATTCCACCAGCCAGCAGGCCGCGTCCTCCAGCGCCCAGTCCGTTCGGGACCCGTCGTCGAGTCCGTGGCGCAGGATTCGCGCGCCGTGGATGTCGACGAAGAAGACGGCGCCCTGCCCCGGCGACCACAGCGGGCCTTCGCCCAGGAGCGCCCGGGCGGGCCAGACGCAACGAACCTCCTGCGGCATGCCGTGTCGCCTCCCCCTCGCGATCCCGTTCCGAATTTTGTTGACCATGCGAACAATAGAGAGCGTTCTGATAATCGTCCAATACGAATATCGGCGCCGGCGATACGAGATTTCGTATGCCGGCGGCGTCGCCAGACCGGAGGCCCTGCCCGTGACCCCGCACCGTTTCCCGGCCAACTGGTTCCTCAAGGCCCGGCTGAAGCTGCGCCATCTCCAGCTGTTCGTGGCGCTGGACGAGCACCGCAACCTGCACCGCGCCGCCGCCAGCCTCACCATGTCGCAGCCGGCCGCCTCGAAGCTGCTGGGCGACCTGGAGGAGTCGCTGGGCGTCACCCTGTTCGAGCGCCATGGCCGCGGCGTCGAGCCGAACTGGTACGGCGGCTTGATGATCCGCCACGCGCGGGCGATCCTCAGCGGCCTGCAGGAGGCGGGGGAGGAGCTGAACGATCTGCTGGCCGGCCACAGCGGCAGCGTCTCGATCGGCACGGTGATGGCCCCGGCGGTGGAACTGGTGGTGCCGGTGATCACCACGCTGACCCGCGACCATCCCGACCTGAAGATCGCCGTGGCGGTGGAGACCAGCGACGTGCTGGCCGAGCGGGTCCGGCAGGGCGTGATGGATTTCGCGATCGGCCGTCTGCCCGACCACGTCGACGCCGCGTGCTTCGACTATCAGGAGATCAGCAGCGAGGAGCTGTGCTTCGTCTGCCGCGACGGCCACCCGCTGCTGCGGCTCGGCCGCCCGCTGACCGCCGCCGATCTGGTGGACGCCACCTGGATTCTCCAGCCCTTGGGAAGCCTGTTGCGCAGCCGGGTCGAAGCGCTCTTCCGCGCCGAGGGGGTTCCGCCGCCGCGCAAGGTGATCGAAAGCGCCTCCCCGGTCATCTCCCTGGCGATGGTGGCCGAGAACGACTCGGTCACCGTCTTCGCCCGCGCCCTCGCCCAGGTGTTCTCCCCCACCGGCTGCTGCACCATCGTGCCCTTCCACAAGCGCTTCAGCGTCGAGCCCTACGGCATTTTCTGGCTGAAGGACCGCCCGCTGTCGCCGGGTGCCCGCACCGCCCTGGCCGCCTTGCGGGCGGCGTCCGACGCCAAGATGCGCCGCGCGCTGGAAACGCCGCAGCCCAGCCCTTCAAGTGATATCGAAATGTGTATGGATTCCGCCAATAATCGTATTTGACAGTTATGGTTTTTCGGCCGATTGCTAGCCTTACAAACATTGCGCCACCCGACACCCGTTCAAGAGCCGCGGGTGTGGCCAACCCGGTGCCGCAGAAGGGGGAGGAAATCGGCCCATGTCTTCTTCATTCACGACCACACTGGCCGGGATGGCCGTCGGCGTGCTGGCCCTCACCGTCGCCGCCGCGCCGACGCTGGCGCAGGACAAGCCCACCGTCGGCATCGCGATGCCCACCAAGTCCTCGGCCCGCTGGATCGACGACGGAAACAACATGGTCAAGCAGTTCCAGGCCAAGGGCTACAAGACCGACCTGCAATACGCCGAGGACGACATCCCCAACCAGCTCGCCCAGATCGAGACGATGGTCGCCAAGAACAGCAAGGTTCTGGTGATCGCCGCCATCGACGGCACGACGCTGACCGACGTGCTTCAGCAGGCCAAGGACCGCGGGGTCAAGGTCATCGCCTACGACCGGCTGATCCGTGGGTCGGAGAATGTCGACTATTACGCGACCTTCGACAATTTCCAGGTCGGCGTGCTCCAGGGCAGCTACATCGTCGACGCGCTGGGCCTGAAGGACGGCAAGGGCCCCTTCAACATCGAGCTGTTCGGCGGCTCCCCCGACGACAACAACGCCTATTTCTTCTACAACGGTGCCATGTCGGTGCTGCAGCCTTACATCGACAGCGGCAAGCTGAAGGTGGGCAGCGGTCAGGTGGGCATGGACAAGGTGTCCACCCTGCGCTGGGACGGCGCCACCGCCCAGGCCCGCATGGACAACCTGCTGAGCGCCTTCTACGGCAACCGCCGCGTCGACGCCGTATTGTCGCCCTACGACGGGATCAGCATCGGCATCATCTCCTCGCTGAAGGGGGTCGGCTACGGCTCGCCGTCGCAGCCGATGCCGGTGGTGACCGGGCAGGACGCCGAAGTGCCCTCGATCAAGTCGATCCTGGCGGGCGAGCAGCGCGCCACCGTCTTCAAGGACACCCGCGAACTGGCCCGAATCACGGTGGAGATGGTCGACGCGGTGCTGGGCGGCGGCACGCCCCCGGTCAACGACACCAAGACCTACGACAACGGCAAGAAGGTCGTCCCGGCCTACCTGCTGAAGCCGGTCAGCGTGGACGCGTCCAACTGGAAGAGCACGCTGGTCGGCAGCGGCTACTACACCGAAGCGCAGTTCAAGTGACGCGGCGGCGCGGGGCGGACGCATTCGGCTTTCATAGCCCTCTCCCCGCTGGGGAGAGGGTGGCCCGAAGGGCCGGTGAGGGGGATGCGCGTGACGGTGCGTCCGGCAAAAGCGCAACCCCCTCACCCTAACCCTCTCCCCAGGGGGGAGAGGGGATTGAAAATGCGAGCGCCCCGCCACCGGCCTGAGGTGTGCTCGGGCGATCGTAGGTTCCTCGGAGGTGTTCATGGACTCCATCCTGGAGCGGTCCAGTCTGGCGATGCCGATCCTGGAGATGAAGGGCATCACCAAGACGTTTCCTGGCGTGAAGGCGTTGGACAACGTCAACCTGTCAGTCCGCGAGGGCGAGATCCACGCGCTGATCGGCGAGAACGGCGCCGGCAAGTCGACGCTGATGAAGGTGCTGAGCGGGGTCTACCCGCAAGGCAGCTTCGACGGCGAGATCCGCTTCCGCGGCCAGCCGCAGGCCTTCCGCGGCATCGCCGACAGCGAGCGGCTGGGCATCATCATCATCCACCAGGAGCTGGCGCTCGTCCCGCTGCTGTCGATCACCGAGAACCTCTTCCTCGGCAACGAGCAGGCGAAGCGTGGTGTGATCGACTGGGACGCCGCCACCCTGCGGGCGCGGGAGCTGCTGCGTCTGGTCGGGCTGCACGACCCGCCGGAAACCCTGATCACCGACATCGGCGTCGGCAAGCAGCAGCTCGTGGAGATCGCCAAGGCGCTGTCCAAGGAGGTCAAGCTGCTGATCCTGGACGAGCCGACCGCCAGCCTGAACGAGAGCGACAGCGACGCCCTGCTGGACCTGCTGCTGCAGTTCAAGGCGCGCGGCATCGCCTCCATCCTCATCTCGCACAAGCTGAACGAAATCGCCAAGGTCGCCGACCGGGTGACCATTCTGCGCGACGGCACGACGGTGGAGACGCTGGACTGCCGCGAGGCCGTGGTCAGCCAGGACCGCATCATCCGCGGCATGGTCGGGCGCGCGCTGTCGGACCGCTATCCCAGGCGGACCACCGTGCCCGGCGACGTGCTGTTCGAGGTCAAGGGATGGAACGCCGACCACCCGGCCCATCCCGGCCGGCGCGTCGTCCGGGACGTGAACCTGACCGTCCGCCGCGGCGAGGTGGTGGGCATCGCCGGGCTGATGGGCGCCGGCCGCACCGAGTTCGCGATGAGCCTGTTCGGCCGCTCCTACGGCCGGAACATCCGCGGGCAGGCCTTCCTCGACGGGCGGGAAATCGACGTCTCCACCATCAGCCGGGCCATGGCGAACGGCCTCGCCTACGCCACGGAGGATCGCAAGCATCTCGGCCTCGTGCTCGACAACGACATCCGCCACAACGTCACGCTGGCGAACCTCAAAGGGGTGGCGAAACGCTGGGTCATCGACCATGAGCGCGAGGTCCAGGTGGCGGAGGAGTTCCGGCGCCGGCTGCGCATCCGCTGCGCCGACGTGTTCCAGGAGACGGTCAACCTGTCGGGCGGCAACCAGCAGAAGGTCGTGCTCAGCAAATGGCTGTTCGCCGACCCGCAGGTGCTGATCCTCGACGAGCCGACCCGCGGCATCGACGTCGGCGCCAAGTACGAGATCTACACCATCATCAACCAGCTGGTCGCCGAGGGGCGGGGCGTCGTCCTGATCTCCTCGGAAATGCCGGAGCTGTTGGGCGTCGCCGACCGCATCTTCGTGATGAACGCGGGCGAAATGGTCGCCGAGATGCCGGCGGCCGAGGCCAGCCAGGAAAAAATCATGCGGGCGATCATGCGCTCCGGCGAGACGCTGATGTCCGGGGAGGCTCTGCCATGAGTGCCGAACTCAACCTTCCGGCCCGCGGCCCGCGGGTGTCCATGGGACGGTTCGTGAAGGCGCACATGCGCGAATACGGCATGCTGCTGTCGCTGGTCGCAATCGTCCTGTTCTTCCAGTACATGACCGACGGCACGCTGCTGCAGCCGCTGAACCTGACCAACCTCGTGCTGCAGAACAGCTACATCGTCATCATGGCGCTGGGCATGCTGCTGGTGATCGTCGCCGGGCACATCGACCTGTCGGTGGGCTCGGTCGTCGCCCTCATCGGCGCGCTGGCGGCGACGCTGATGGTGCGGCTCCACCTGGACTTCGTCACCACGACGCTGCTGTGCCTGCTGGCCGGGGCGGCGATCGGGGCGGTGCAGGGCTTCTGGGTCGCCTATCTGCGCATCCCCTCCTTCATCGTGACGCTGGCCGGCATGCTGGTCTTCCGCGGCCTGTGCCTGATCCTGCTGGCCGGCCAGTCGGTCGGTCCCTTCCCGGTGGAATTCCAGCGCCTCAGCTCCGGCTTCATCCCGGACTTCCTGGCGCTCGACGCCTTCAACATGGGCAAGTTCCACCTCACCAGCCTGCTGCTCTGCGGGGCGGTCGCCACCGCGCTGGTGGTGATGAACACCATGGCGCGCCTGCGCCGGCAGAGCGTCGCCATCGAGCAGGAGCCGCTGCCGCTGTTCGTGGCGAAGAACGTCGCGCTGGCCGCGGTGCTGCTCTATGTCGGGCAGTTGATGGCCTCCTACCGCGGCCTGCCCAACGTGCTGATCATCATGAGCGTGCTGATCGCGCTCTACAGCTTCGTCACCCGCAACACCACGGTCGGGCGGCGCGTCTACGCGCTGGGCGGCAACGAGAAGGCGGCCAAGCTGTCCGGCATCGACACCCGGCGGCTCAGCTTCTACACCTTCGTCAACATGGGGGTGCTGGCGGCGCTGGCCGGGCTGATCTTCGCAGCGCGGCTGAACACCGCCACGCCGAAGGCCGGCGTCTCGTTCGAGCTGGACGTGATCGCCGCCTGCTTCATCGGCGGCGCCTCGGCCTCGGGCGGGGTGGGCCGGGTGACCGGTGCTGTGATCGGCGCCTTCATCATGGGCGTGATGAACAACGGCATGTCGATCCTGGGGATCGGCATCGACTGGCAGCAGGTCATCAAGGGCATGGTGCTGCTCGCCGCCGTCACCATCGACGTCTACAACAAGAACAAGGCGTGAGGGCCGTCATGACCCGTTCCACTCCCGCCCCACTCACCGTCGGCATCGTCGGCTTCGGCAAGATCGCCCGCGACCAGCATGTCCCGGCCATCGCCGCCACCGGCCTGTTCCGGCTCGCCGCGGTGGTCAGCCCGCACGGCGCCACTCCGGAGGAAACCGGGCTCGGCGACGTGCCGGTCTTCCGCAGCCAGAGGGAGATGCTGGCCGCCCTGCCCGGCCTCGACTCCGTGGCGATCTGCACCCCGCCCGCCGTCCGCCACGCCTTGACGGTGGAGGCGCTGCGCGCCGGCAAGCACGTGCTGATCGAGAAGCCGCCGGCCGCCACCCTGACGGAGCTGCGCCTCCTGCTCGACGCGGCGGAGGGTGCCAAGCGCACGCTGTTCGCCGCTTGGCACTCCCGCTTCAACGCGGCGGTGGAGGAGACGCGGCGGCGGCTGACCGGCGCCACCGTCCGCCACGTTGCCATCACCTGGAAGGAGGACGTGCGGCGCTGGCATCCGGGCCAGGACTGGATCTTTGCGGCGGGGGGCTTCGGCGTGTTCGATCCGGGCATCAACGCCCTGTCGATCCTGACCGAGATACTGCCGGCCCCCGTCGTCGTCCGCGACGCCGAGCTGCGGGTTCCCGCCAACCGTGACACGCCCATCGCCGCCACTCTGAGGATGGAGGGGGCTGCGGGCTCCACCGTCGGGACGGTGACGGCCGACTTCGACTTCCTCCAGGAGGGCGAGCAGACCTGGACCATCGCCATCGAAACGGACGGCGTCGGGACGGACGGCGGACGGCTCGACCTGACCCACGGCGGCACGCGGCTGAGTGTCGACGGCGTGCCCGTGTTGGCCGAGCCCGACGCCGAGTACCAAGGCATCTACCGCCGCTTCCGCCATCTGATCGCGGACGCGGCCGGCGACGTCGACGCCCGTCCGCTGCAACTGGTCGCCGACGCCTGTCTGGTCGGGCGCTGGCGTACCACCGACGCCTTCCACTGGTAAAGCGCCGGGCACACCGCCCGGCCGACTCCCAACGACGCCCGAACGAGGCTCCGAACGACCCCGGCGCCGGCTGTACCCCGGTCCGCGCCCCCAACCCGAATTGGTGCCGACATGTCCGATACGAAACCCTCCTCCCAGCATCCGGAAATCGGCTCCGGCCGGCGGCTGCGGTCGCGCGCGTGGTTCGACAACCCCGACAACCCCGACATGACCGCGCTCTATCTGGAGCGCTACCTGAATTTCGGGCTGACGCGGGAGGAGCTGCAATCGGGCGCGCCGATCATCGGCATCGCCCAGACCGGCTCCGACCTCAGCCCCTGCAACCGGCACCATCTGGTGCTGGCCGAGCGGCTGCGCGAGGGCATCCGCACCGCCGGCGGCATCGCCATCGAATTCCCCGTCCACCCAATCCAGGAGACCGGCAAGCGGCCGACCGCCTCGATCGACCGCAACCTCGCCTATCTCGGCTTGGTCGAGGTGCTGCACGGTTATCCGCTCGACGGGGTGGTGCTGACCATCGGCTGCGACAAGACCACCCCCGCCTGCCTGATGGCCGCGGCCACCGTGAACATCCCGGCCATCGCCCTGTCGGTCGGCCCGATGCTGAACGGCTGGTTCCGCGGCGAGCGCACCGGCTCGGGCACCATCGTGTGGAAGGCCCGCCAGATGATGGCGGCCGGCGAGATCGACTATCAGGGCTTCATCGAGCTGGTGGCGTCGTCGGCCCCCTCGACCGGCTACTGCAACACGATGGGCACGGCCTCCACGATGAACTCGCTGGCCGAGGTGCTGGGCATGCAGCTCCCCGGCTCCGCCGCCATCCCCGCCCCTTACCGCGAGCGCCAGCAGGCCGCCTACGAGACCGGCAAGCGGATCGTGGAGATGGTCCGCGAGGACCTCAAGCCGTCCGATATCCTGACCCGCGACGCCTTCCTCAACGCCATCGTCGTCAACTCCGCCATCGGCGGTTCGACCAACGCGCCGATCCACATCAACGCTATCGCCAAGCACACCGGCGTTCCGCTGACGGTGGAGGACTGGCAGACCCACGGCCACGACGTGCCGCTGCTGGTCAACCTCCAGCCGGCCGGCGAGTATCTGGGCGAGGACTTCCACCGCGCCGGCGGCGTGCCCGCGGTCGTCGCCCAGCTGATGGGCAAGGGGCTGATCCGCGAGGGGGCGCCCACCGTCAACGGCCGGACCATCGGCGAGAACTGCCGCAATACGGAGATTCTCGACACCCGGGTGATCCATCCCATCGACGAGCCGCTGAAGATCAACGCCGGGTTCGTGGTGCTGCGCGGCAACCTGTTCAACGCCGCCATCATGAAGACCAGCGTCATCTCCGACGAGTTCCGCGAACGCTACCTGTCCAACCCGCAGGACCCGGAGGCGTTCGAGGGCAAGGTCGTCGTCTTCGACGGGCCGGAGGACTATCACCACCGCATCGACGACCCCGGCCTGGGCATCGACGCCTACACCATCCTGGTCATCCGCGGCACCGGCCCCATCGGCTATCCGGGAGCGGCGGAGGTGGTCAACATGCGGCCCCCCGCCACGCTGATCCGGCAGGGTGTCCATTCCCTTCCCTGCATCGGCGACGGCCGCCAGTCCGGCACCTCGGGATCGCCCTCCATCCTCAACGCGTCCCCGGAGGCGGCGGCGGGCGGCGGGCTGGCCCTGCTGCGCAGCGGCGACCGGGTGCGCATCGACCTGCGCCGCGGCAGCGCCGACATCCTGATCTCGGAGGGCGAGCTGGCCGACCGCCGCGCCGTGCTGGAGGCCGCGGGCGGCTACCCGATCCCGCCGTCGCAGACCCCCTGGCAGGAGATCCAGCGCGGCATCGTCGACCAGCTCGACGAAGGCATGGTGCTGAAACCCGCCATCAAGTACCAGCGTGTCGCCCAGACCATGGGCATCCCGCGCGACAATCACTGAGTCCGGGGGCCACTGAGGGGGGACCGGCGGTGGTCAGCCCCCACCTCGAATCGGTCATCCAGCCAATCGAGGACGCGGAGGTTCAGGAGGGAGCGGTTGCCCATCTCGCAATGCCCGTCGGCGCCTTCGGCGGCGGTGAAGCGCATCAGCGTCTTCGGGCCGGTGAGCGCGTCGAAGAAGGCACCCGCACCAGCCGACAGGGCGTCACCCTCCGCCTGGGTGATCAGGGTGGGGCAGGCGATGAGCTGCGCCCGCCCCCGCATGGTGAACTGCTCCGCGGAGGCGAGGTAGGAGCGCAGATCACCGACGCCATGCACCCAGAATCCGCGCTGCACGACCTTCCAGCTCAGCTGGTGGTGACCTCGGATGAAGGCGTCCATGCGGTCGATCACGGCTTGGTCCAGGGCGCCGAGGTCGGCCGCCGCCTCCGGCGCGACGCCGAGCTTGTGCACCACCATGTCACGGAAGCCGTCGGCGATGCTCCAGGTGCCGGGGTCGGCGATCAGCGCCGCGACGCGTGGCTCGCCCGACGCGCCGCGCGGGGCGAGGTATCCGCCAAGGCTCCAGCCGCTGAGCGCGATGCGCGTCGCATCGACGAGCGGCAGGGCCTCGGCGAAATCGACCACCGCCCCGATCACCGCTTCCCAGTCCGGCCGCAGCGGCACGCCGCGCTCATAGAGCATGGCCCCCTGGCCGGGACCGTCGAACAGCAGGCTGTGATAACCCCGCCGGGAGGCCGCCACCGCGGACGCGAAATACATGTCGGTGATGGTGCCGTCGTAGCCGTTGGTGAAGATGATCAGTGGGCGGACGCGAGTCTCGAAGCCCTCCGCCGGGATGAAGCGGCCGGGCAGCGACAGCCCGCCGAAGGGAATGGCCAGCGGGATGGCCGGGCGTGGACCGAGCGAGAGCCCTTTGTCGAGCGCCGCCGTCCCCTTGCGGAACGCGGCGGTCAGGCGCGGATCGACGGGCGCGCCGTAGAGCGGGTGGAACGAGGCGTTGTAGAAGGCGCTTGCCCGCAGATAGAGGGCTCGGGCACTCGCCTTGCGGCCCTTGCACAGAGCGGAGTCGGCCTCGTGCGTCAGCCGGTCGCCCGCGGCATTCCATGCATCATAATAGGCGCCGTCGTCACCGTCGCCGATGGCCTCGGCCACCGCCTTGATCTCGCCGAAATCGGCCCCGCCGTAAGGAATGTAGGCGATGGGCCAAGTGCCGAAGTCCTCGTGCAAAGCGTCGTGAAAGAGGGTGGTCACGCCTGTCCTCCTCATTCCCGCCGGCCGGTTCACGAAGCCCCGGCAACCCTCAATTGTCGCTTCACCGGAACCGGCCCGCCACCGCGCAGAAGGTAAGACGCCCGAACGGACATGACGTCAGGCGGGCCATCCGGACCGCACCGCCTCGCGATCGCGCCGCCATCGCTCAGCCCCTTCCCCCACCCCCGGAAAAATGTTCGCCCCCTCCTCAAAATCAGGCTTGCGCGGCACGCTGATATATTAATATGCTCTTTTTCAAGGAACAGCACGGAACGGCCCTGGATGGGGTACGGGCCGGCACATGGGGAGGACTGCAATGGCTTCGACCTCCAGGCCCGCCCTGGACGCCCAACCGCCCGGAACCGCTCCGGGGACCGTGCCCGGAAAGACGCTTGGAACCGCCAAGGAACCGCGCCTGTCCGCCCGCGCCACGGCCACCGCGGAGATCTACCGGTCGCTGCGCGGGGACATCGTGGCCATGCGGCGCAAGCCGGGGGAACCCATTGTGGAGAAGCACGTCGCGGAGTCCTTCGGCGTCAGCCGCACCCCGGTGCGTGAGGCTCTGCTGCGTCTGGCCGACGACGGGCTGGTGGAGATCTTCCCGCAGTCCGGCACCTTCGTCGCCCGCATCCCGGTCAATGCCCTGCCCGAAGCGGTGGTGATCCGCACCTCGCTGGAATGCACCGCGGTCCGCTACGCCGCCGTCCGTGCCGCGCGCAGTCAGATCGCAGCGCTGCGGGCCAACATCCTGCTCCAGCAGGAGAGGATGGCGATGGGAGATCTCGACGGCTTCCATGAGGCCGACGAGGCGTTCCACAGCCTGATTTCCGAGATCGCCGGCTTCCCCGGCCTGTGGAACATGGCCCAGCAGGTGAAGATGCAGGTGGACCGCTACCGCCGCCTGACCCTGCCGGAACCGGGCCGCATCGCGCATGTGCTGGCCGAGCACGACGGCATCGTGGACGCCATCGCGGCGCGCGACCCGGCCGAGGCGGAGCGGCTGATGACGATCCATCTCGGCGCCCTGCTGGAGTCCGTCCCGAACACCCAGGGAGCCAATCCCTTCTTCTTCACCGGCGCGCAGCCGGACGGCCCGTCGAAGACGAAGAAAGAAAGCACGCCGTCATGACCAACCCCTTCGACCTTTCCGGCAAGACCGCCCTGGTCACCGGGGCCAACGGCGGCATCGGGCAGGCCATCGCGGTCGCCCTGGCGCGGGCCGGCGCCGACATCGCCGTCGCCGGGCGCACCCCGCCGGACGAGACGCGCGCGCTGGTCGAGGGGCTGGGCCGCCGCTTCGCTGCGATCCCCGCCGACCTGTCCAGCATCGCCCCGATCCCCGCCCTGATGGAAGAGACGGTGGGCACGCTCGGCGGGCTGGACATCCTGGTCAACAACGCCGGGCTGATTCGCCGCGACGACCCGCTGGACTTCACCGAGGCCGACTGGGACGCCGTTCTGGACGTGAACCTGAAGTCGGTCTTCTTCCTCTGCCAAGCCTTCGGGCGCTACGCGCTGGGGAACGGGCGGAAGGGCAAGATCATCAACATCGCCTCCATGCTGTCCTTCCAGGGCGGCATCCGCGTGCCCTCCTACGCGGCGTCGAAGAGCGGCATCGCGGGGATCACCCGTTTGCTCGCCAATGAATGGGCGGGCAAGGGCATCAACGTGAACGCCATCGCGCCGGGTTACGTCGCGACCAGCGTCACCACTGCGCTGCGCGCCGACGAGCGCCGCAACGCCGAAATTCTGGCCCGCATCCCCGCCGGACGCTGGAGCGAGCCCGCCGACATGGGCGGTCCCGCGGTGTTCCTGGCGTCCGATGCGTCCGATTACGTCCACGGCACGATCCTGCCGGTGGATGGCGGCTGGCTCGCCCGCTGAGGGGCCGCCGATGATTGTAAGGGGAAGATGAGGATGAGCACGGACGTTTTCGTGATTGACGGCGCGGTGGAGTGGCAGGACCTGGGCGCCGGCGTGCGCCGCAAGATCCTCGGCCACAACGACGCCATGATGATGGTGCGCGTGGAGTTCGAGACCGGCGCCATCGGGCCGCTGCACCGCCACCCGCACGTCCAGTGCGCCGTGGTCGAGAAGGGCTCCTTCGACGTCACCATCGAGGGCGTCACCCGGCGCCTGGGCACCGGCGACGGCTACATGGTGCCCTCCAACGCCCTGCACGGCGTCGTGGCGCTGGAGCCGGGCGTCCTGCTCGACATCTTCACGCCCCCGCGCGAGGACTTCCTCGCCTGATGAGATCACCCGCTGACCGGCGCGCGGGAACTCGCGCCGGGCGGCACCCGGACTCAACCGTCCAAACCAAAGAACCAGCCTAAGAATCGCCAGGAGGACACGCTATGCATCTTTCGACCCGCGGCATCCGCGCCGCCCTTCTCGCCGCCTGCGCGGCCTGCACCCTGCTCGCCACCCCGGTCGTGGCCCGCGACTTCCGCTCCGCGGACATCCACCCGGCCGACTACCCGACCGTCGAGGCCGTCAAGTACGTCGACAAGCTCCTGAAGGAGCGGACCGGCGGCAAGCTCGGCGTGAAGGTCTACCCGAACGGCGCGCTCGGCACCGAGAAGGACACCATCGAGCAGCTGAAGATCGGCGGGCTCGACATGATGCGCATCAACGTCGCGCCGCTGAACAACGTGGTGCCGGAGACGATGGTCACGGCCCTGCCCTTCATCTTCCGTTCCACCGAGCACATGCGCGCCGTGCTGGACGGCCCGATCGGCGACGAGATCCTGGCCGCCATGGAAAGCCAGGGCATGATCGGCTTGGCCTTCTACGACAGCGGCTCGCGCAGCATGTATTCGGCCGCCAAGCCCTACAAGACGCTGGCCGACATGAAGGGCGCCAAGATCCGCGTCCAGCAGTCCGACCTGTTCGTCGCCATGATCCAGGCTCTGGGTGCCAACGCCACGCCGATGCCCTTCGGCGAGGTCTACACCGCGCTGAAGACCGGCATCGTCGACGCGGCGGAGAACAACTACCCGTCCTACGAGTCCTCGCGCCACTTCGAGGCCGCCAAGTACTTCACCCTGACCGAGCACGCGATGGCGCCGGAAGTGCTGGTCTTCTCGAAGGTTGCGTGGGATCGCCTGTCGAAGGACGACCAGGCCGCCATCCGCAAGGCCGCCAAGGACTCCGTCCCCTACATGCGCAAGCTGTGGGACGAGCGTGAGCAGAAGTCCAAGGACGTGGTCGTGAAGGCCGGCGCCCAGATCGTCGAGGTCACGAACAAGCAGGAGTTCATCGACGCGATGGCTCCCGTCTACAAGCAGTTCGCGAGCACGCCGAAGCTGGACGGCCTCGTCAAGCGCATCCAGGACACGAAGTAAGCACAGTCGAACGCGGCGCTTCCCTTCGGCAAACCGAAGGGCGGCGCCGCGTCCTTTGAGGGGAGCCGGCGGCATGGATGTCGAGCTACAAGCAATGGACCACAGCCCCCCGCAGAGCGCGGGCCTGCTCACGCGGGTGAACGCGCGGCTGGCGCGGTCGGGGATGTGCGTGGCGATGGTCGGCCTGATGGCCATCGTCGGGGTGGTGTTCTATCAGGTCTTCGGC
>NZ_JACCJY010000016.1 GCF_014596085.1 Azospirillum tabaci | reverse complement strand
CTCGCCGCCCGCCCGTCCGTCCTGCATCTGGTCGCCCATGGCGAGCCGGGACGGGTCCTGATCGGCGCCCAGCCGCTGGACGCGCAATCGCTGCTCGACCGCTCCTGGCCGGACGCGCGCGGCACCGAGATCCACATCCACGCCTGCCATGCCGGTGCGGGCGAGGCGGGCCGCCTGCTCCTCGACCGCTTGGCCGCCGCCACGGGTGCGGTGGTCGCCGCCTCCTCGGGGCCGGTCGGCCCGGCGGAGCGGGGAGCCTCCTGGAAGCTCGATGTGCGCACCGCGCCCGTGTTCACCCCCTCCCCCTTCGCCGGGGTCGAGGGCGTCGGAGCGCGCGGCTGGGCCCACGAGCTGGCCGTCACCGGCACCCCGACCGACGGCAACGACACGCTGACCAGCGATGACGCGGCGGACAACATCAACGGCGGGGCCGGAAACGACATCCTGTTCGGCAACGGCGGCAACGACACGCTGGTCGGCGGGGTCGGCCACGACACCATGGACGGCGGCGCCGGTGCCGACGTGTTCGACGGCGGCGACGGCTTCGACGTCGTCACCTACGAGAACGCCACTTCCGGCATGGTCATCGACATCGGCAACCCGGCGAACAGCACGGGCGACGCCGCGGGCGACAGCTTCTCGGGCATCGAGCGCTGGATCGGCTCCAACTACGCCGACACCATGGTGGCCGGAAACGACCCCGTGTGGTTCTGGGGCCATGCGGGCGACGATGTGGAGATCGGCGGGGCCGGCAACGACACGATGGAGAGCGGCGACGGCAACGACACCGTCTATGGCGGTGCCGGCGACGACCGCATCTACAGCCGCGCCGACAACGACGTGCTCTATGGCGAGGACGGCAACGACCTGATCTACGGCGGCTGGGGCAACGACATGCTCGACGGCGGCGCCGGCAACGACACCCTGTTCGGCGAAGGCGACGCCGACACCATCAACGGCGGTGACGGCGACGACAGCCTGGACGGCGGCCAGGGCAACGACCTGATGAACGGCGGCGCCGGCAACGACACGCTGGTCGGCGGCATCGGCCACGACACCATGGAGGGCGGCGCCGGTGCCGACGTCTTCGACGGCGGCGACGGCTTCGACGAGGTGACCTACGCGAACTCGACCGCGGGTGTCGTTCTGGATCTGCGCAACCCGGCGAACAGCACGGGCGACGCCGCGGGCGACAGCTTCACCAACATCGAGCGCTGGATCGGCAGCGAGTTCGACGACCGGCTGGTCGGCAACGACAACGGCGTCTGGTTCTGGGGCCACGGCGGCAACGATGTCGAGATCGGCGGCGCCGGCAACGACACGATGGAAAGCGGCATCGGCAACGACACGATCTACGGCGGTGGCGGCGACGACCGGGCCTTCGGACGGGCCGACGACGACATGCTGTACGGCGAGGCCGGCAACGACCTGCTGGCCGGCGGCGGCGGCAACGACATGCTCGACGGCGGCACCGGCAACGACACGCTGATCGGTGACTGGGGCGTCGACACGATGGTCGGCGGCGACGGCGACGACGTCTTCTACAGCGGCGCGCACGATCCCCTGCCGGAGGCCGACGTCATCCAGGGTGGGGCCGGCAACGACACCTTCATCATCGCGGCGCAGAGCGACGCCGGTACGGTCTCCTACGACGGTGGCGACGGCACCGACACGCTGCGCATCAGCTCCGACAACGTCGCCGATCCGGAAAACAAGATCACCACGGCAACGCCGCAGATCGACATTTCCGGCATGACCCTGGCCAGTGTGGAAAGGCTGGAGCTGGTCGGCAGCGTCCGCCACGCGGTGACGATGACCACCGCCCAGGCCAATGGATTCACCAGCGGCATCATCGGGGCCACCGGCGGCGACGTCTTCACCATCACGGGCACGGCGATGGCCGGCACGGTTACCGCCGGCAACGGCGGCCAGCTCACCGCCGGGCAGGTCCAGGCGGAGACGGTGAACGGTGTCACCCTGCTGCACATCGGCACCGACGCCACGGCGGGCGCCGACGTCACCCTGCGCTTCGCCGGGGGCTTCACGGCGGACCAGTTCCAGGTCAGCGGCAGCGGGATCACCCTGAGCGGGACTCCCTCGACCCCGCCGACCACCGAGCCTCCCACCACGACTCCCCCGACCACCACCCCGCCGACGACGGAGCCGCCGGTGGACAACCGTCCCTTCGCGTCGATGCAGCGCACGGTGGGCGGCGTGACGGAGGACGTGAAGGCCTACGCCTACGACGGTCCGGTTTCCGGTCTGCAGTGGAGCTTCCTGGGCGACGACCGCGGCGAGGTGCTGGGCGGGTCCGACGGCAACGACTTCCTGAACCTGCTGGGCGGCGACGATGCGGCGGCTGGCGGGGTGGGCGACGACGTGCTGGACGGCGGCGCGGGCTCCAACTGGCTGATCGGCGGCTCGGGCAAGGACACCTTCTTCGTCGACGCCCGTGGGGGTGCGACGACCTGGTCCACCGTCACCGACCTGGAACAGGGCGAGTGGTCCACCCTGTGGGGCTACAAGGAGGGCGTCTCCAAGCTGTCCTGGGAGGAGATGGGCGGCGCCGACGGCTACAAGGGCGCCACGGTCCGTTGCGACATCGACGGCAACGGCACCATCGATGCCAGCATGACCTTCACCGGCAAGGCCGTGGGCGCGATGAGCATGACCACCGGTTCGGTGGGAGACCAAAGCTACATCGCCTTCATCAACCTGTGATCCGAGAACCTGTGATCTGAGACGGCCTGCCAAGCGCCGGCCCGGAGACCGCTCCGGGCCGGCTTTTTTTTCTGGATGGCCTGCCCTGACGACCTTGTCGGGTGGGGTTAGCCCGCTTTGGAGCGCTATCCCTCGAAATTTCAGACTGAGGTCTCCATGTTTTCCTCAATCACCTCTTGATGGGCAAGAACCTTATCTGTCCTTCATAATACGTCGCGCGATCATATGAATAACGAGATTTGTATTATCAAGTAAGATGATGGACTTGTTAAGTTATCATGATGACGACGTGTTATTTCTTCTTGGGCAATTGCGGGATGCATCTCCGAAGGCGCATGTGAATGGGTGTCGCGCTACCCCGTATCCGTGAACGATGCGACCGGGCGCCCCAGCGATCACAACAAAATCCACGGAGAGTCTCCCTTGACCGAAGTCATCATCGCGGACGCTGGACTTGAGGATCTCGACGGGCTGCTCAGCCGCCGCCGTTCCGACGTCCAGGTCACACTCGTCTCCGCCGCCGACGATGGCCACGCCGTGCTGGCCGCGGCCCTCGCCGCCCGCCCGTCCGTCCTGCATCTGGTCGCCCATGGCGAGCCGGGACGGGTCCTGATCGGCGCCCAGCCGCTGGACGCGCAATCGCTGCTCGACCGCTCCTGGCCGGACGCGCGCGGCACCGAGATCCACATCCACGCCTGCCATGCCGGTGCGGGCGAGGCCGGCCGCCTGCTCCTCGACCGCCTGGCCGCCGCCACGGGTGCGGTGGTCGCCGCCTCCTCGGGGCCGGTCGGCCCGAACGCGCTGGACGCCTCCTGGGCGCTCGACCAGAGCACCGCGCCGGTCTCCACCCCCTCCCCCTTCGCCGGGGTCGAGGGCTGGGCTCATGTGCTGGCCGTCACCGGCACCCCGACGGCGGGTCCCGACCTGCTCACCGGCGACGATGAGCCGGACACCATCGATGGTGGCGCGGGGAACGACACCCTGATCGGCGGCGGCGGCAACGACGTGCTGATCGGCGGTGCGGGAGCCGACGTGCTGAACGGTGGCGACGGCTTCGACCAGGCGTCCTACGACAACGCGACCTCCGGCATCGTGCTGGACCTGCTGAACCCGGGCAACAGCACGGGCGACGCCGCGGGCGACAGCTTCATCGACGTCGAGCGCTGGGTCGGCTCCAACTTCGACGACACCATGGTGGCCGGCAACGACCCCGTGTGGTTCTGGGGGCATGACGGCGCTGACTCGCTGGTCGGCGGAGCCGGCGACGACACGCTGGAGAGCGGCAGCGGCAACGACACCGTCCATGGCGGGGCCGGCAACGACCAGATCTTCGGGCGCGCCGACGACGACATGCTCTACGGCGACGACGGCGACGACCTGCTGGTCGGCGGCGGCGGCAAGGACAGCCTGATGGGCGGGGCCGGCAACGACACGCTGGTCGGTGACTGGGACGCCGACACGATGATCGGCGGCGACGGCGACGACGTCTTCTACAGCGGCGAACACGGCACCATGGACGAGGCCGACGTCATCCAGGGCGGCGCCGGCAACGACACCTTCATCGTCGCCGCGCAGGGCGATGCCGGCTCGGTCTCCTACGACGGTGGCGATGGCACCGACACGCTGCGCATCAGCTCCGACGACGTGACCGATCCGGAATGGAAGGTCACCACGGCGACGCCGCAGATCGACATCTCCGGCATGACCCTGGCCAGCGTGGAGAATCTCGAACTGGTCGGCAGCGCCCGCCACACGGTGACGATGACCACCGCCCAGGCCAACGGCTTCACCAGCGGCATCACCGGTGCCGTGGTGGGCGATGCCTTCACCATCACCGGCACGGCGATGACCGGGACGGCCACCGCCGGCAACGGCAGCCAGCTCACCGCCGGGCAGGTCCAGGCGGAGACGGTGGACGGCGTCACCTTCCTGCGCATCGGCACCGACGCCACGGCGGGCGCCGACGTCACGCTGCGCTTCGTCGGCAGCTTCACCGCCGGGCAGTTCCAGCTCAGCGGAAGCACCGTCACGCTGGTGGATGCTCCGCCCACCACCACGCCGCCGACTACGGAACCCCCCACCACGGAGCCCCCGACCACCACGCCGCCGACCACCGAGCCTCCCACCACGACTCCCCCGACCACCACCCCGCCGACGACGGAGCCGCCGGTGGACAACCGTCCCTTCGCGTCGATGCAGCGCACGGTGGACGGCGTGACGGAGGACGTGAAGGCCTACGCCTACGATGGTCCGTTCTCGGGTCTGCAGTGGAGTTTCCTGGGCGACGGCCGCGGCGAGGTGCTGGGCGGGTCCGACGGCAACGACTTCCTGAACCTGCTGGGCGGCGACGACGCAGCCTGGGGCGGGGCGGGTGACGACGTGCTGGACGGCGGCGCGGGCTCCAACTGGCTGATCGGCGGCTCGGGCAAGGACACCTTCTTCGTCGACGCCCGTGGGGGTGCGACGACCTGGTCCACCGTCACCGACCTGGAACAGGGCGAGTGGTCCACCCTGTGGGGCTATCAGGAGGGCGTCTCCAAGCTGTCCTGGGAGGAGATGGGCGGCGCCGACGGCTACAAGGGTGCCACGGTCCACTGCGACATCGACGGCAACGGCACCGTCGACGCCAGCATGACCTTCACCGGCAAGGCCGTGGGCGCGATGAGCATGACCACCGGTTCGGTGGACGGCCAGAACTACGTGGCCTTCATCAACCTGTGATCTGAGACGGCCTGCCAAGCGCCGGCCCGGAGAACGCTCCGGGCCGGCTTTTTTTGCGTTGATGCCGACTGTTGATGCAACGGAGGCGACCGTCAACCTTGACCGATTCGGGGCACCGTCGTATCGGTTGAACACGGCAAGCGCATTCGCTGTGGAGGTTGACGTGCGTGGCGAAGACATGAGGCTCCTGCGCGAGGAGCGCAAACTTTCACAGCCGGATTTCGCGGCTTGGCTGAACGAGCGGCTGGAGCGGCGCTACGACCGGTCCAAGATTTCCCGATGGGAAAGCAACAGCGAGAAGATCCCCGATGCGGTCGTCCGTTTCCTGCTGAAGGAGACGGCGGTGGTGGACGGCCAGCACGGCCCGGCGCTGGTCGTCTGTCTCGCCAACCAGAAGGGCGGGGTCGGCAAGACCACCTGCACGGTCAACACCGCCAGCATCCTGGCGCGCGAGGGCTACCGCGTGCTCATCATCGACGCCGATCCGCAGGCCAACGCCACGGCGCATCTCGGCATCGACCTGATCGAGTATGAGGAGGGCCGGCGCAAATCGCTCGCCCATGTGCTGCGCGAGGAGGTCGCCGTCGAGGACATCGTGGTCCCTGTCGGCGACATCGGGCTGGAGATCGCCCCGTCGAGCATCGAGCTGGCGTCGGTCGAGGTGGAACTGACCGCCGACCCCAGCGGTCCGATGGCCCTGCGGGAGCGGTTGCAGGACGCGCGGGCCGCCTACGACTTCATCTTCATCGACTGTCCGCCGAACCTCGGCCAGTGCACGGCCAACGGGCTGGTGGCGTCGGACGTCATCGTGATCCCCTGCCAGACCGAATATCTGTCCTCCATCGGCGTGAACCACCTGCTGAAGACGATCAACAAGCTGAAGCGGCGCTGCCACCCCAGCCTCGCCGTCCTGGGCATCCTGCCGACCATGCACAACGCCCGCCTGAACCAGCATCAGGTGACCCTGGAGCAGCTTCACAGCGCGCTGGGCGGCACGCTACGCATCTTCCCGCCGGTGCCGCGGGCGACCATTTACGGCGACGCCGCGCTTGCCGGCCGCGCCGCTCTGGAGGCGGTGCCCGACGCGCCGGGTGCGTCCTCCTACCGCGCGCTCGCCGACGCCATTGCCGCGGAACGCCACAAGCGCGTGGAGGTGGCCAATGTCGCGTAAGCTCGGGACCGGGAACCTCGCCCGGCTGAACGCCATGAGCCGCGGCGCGCTCGCCGTCTTCGCGGAGCCGGAGCAGGGCGTGAAGCTCGTCTACCCGGATGTGGAGTGGATCGAGGCCAACCCCGACCAACCGCGCCGCCGCTTCGACGAGGCGGACCTTGCCGCGCTGACCGAGTCCATCCGCAAACACGGCCTGCAACAGCCGATCGGTGTGCGGGAGTTGGGGCCGAGCCGCTTCCAACTCGTCTTCGGGGAGCGGCGCTTGCGTGCGGTCCGCGCGCTCGGCCAGCAGACGGTCCCCTGCATCCTGGTGCCGGACGGCATCGACACCGCCGAGGTGGCGGTGGTGGAAAACGTGCTGCGCGCCGACCTGACGCCCTTCGAAGAGGCAGACGCCTTCGTGGCGCTTGTCGAGCGGCACGGTTATTCCCACGCCGACCTTGGCCAGATCATGGGGCGTGATCGGGCCGAGATCACCCGGACCATCGCCCTGACGAAGGTGTCCGCCGCGGTGCGGGAGCGGTATGAGAACGCCCCCAGGAAGCTCGCGCGCTACAAGCTGTACCAGGTCGCCGCCCTCGACGATCCGGATGCACAGCTGCGCCTGTGGGACTCGCTGGTCAGCGAACCCCTGCCCGCCGCCCAGTCCCAGGCCGGGAATGGCGGCTCACCGGTGCAACGGACGGCCCGCCGGGAGGACGAGCCCGAGGTCGTGCTGAGCGCCTTCAGCCTGCGCGTGTCCCGCAACATCCTGCGGACACGGGAAGCCCTGCAGGCGTTCCAGGAAAAGCCGAAGCGGCTGGACGGCGTGGACCGCGAGGTTTTGCGCGCGCTGCGCACCACCATCGACGCCATCCTGGACGGCGACCCGGAGTGACAGGCGGCGGTGAGAATTCTCACCGTTATTCTTTTCTGGACATAACGGTGAGAATTCTCACCGCCTGCCAATCACCTTCTTCGGCGGCAACGCCCCGGAACCTCGTGTCTCGGAGCCAACAGCTCGATAGCCAATGTTCCGGCTCCGGAGGGGCAGTCACGACGGTGGATCGCCGCATCGCGCCACTTTCCTGAAGGTCCGCGGTGCAGCTGCGGGGTGAAAAGCCCCCGCTTGTGTCCTCTGGGAACCGTTTCCACACCTCGGTTGCATTTTGCCGTGATCGGTATCACTGTGGCGCCCGCCCGTTGGACTGTCGTCCGGACCACCGGCCTTTGCCGGCTGCCGTGCTTGGCTTGCCCAGTTCGGCGGAGGCCCGGTTGCTTCCGAACACGTTGTCACGGACCGTATTCATGACTGTTGAAAGTTTCGAGGGCACTGCAGCCGGTGCTCCCACCCGAACCGGTGACGCAGCTTCCCTGTCGCCCCGTCAGGAGAGCGTGCGGATGCTGTTCGACAGCCTTGCTCCCGAGCGCGACCGCTGGGTCGAGCGCAACCGGGCCTTCCATGAGGCCGACCGCGCCTATCTGCGTTTCCTTATTCCGGAAAACGCGTCGGTCCTGGAGATCGGTTGCGGCACGGGCGACACGCTGGCCTTCCTGGAGCCGTCGCGCGGGGTCGGCATCGACCTCAGCCCGGCGATGATCGAACGGGCACGGCAGCGCCATCCGGGCTTGGAGTTCCACACCGGCAACGCGGAGGACCCCGCCGTCCTGGCGGGGGTCGAGGGACGCTTCGACGTCATCCTGCTGTCCGACACCGTCGGCTTCCTCGATGACATCGAGGAGACGCTGCGCCAGCTCCATCGCTTCGCCACGCCGCAGACGCGCATCATCGTCAGCTACCATTCCCGCCTGTGGGAACCGGTGCTGGCCGCCGCCGAGCGGCTCGGCCTGAAGATGCCGCAGGGGCAAATGAATTGGCTGTCCAGCGCCGACATCGCCGGTCTGCTGACCCTGGCCGGCTGGCAGCCGGTGAAGCGCGAATGGCGGCAACTCGTGCCGCGCCGGCTGCTCGGTCTCGGCACGCTCATCAACCGCAGCATCGCCCCGTTGCCGGGAGTCCGGAAACTCTGCCTGCGCAATTATGTCGTGGGGCGTCCGATCGCCAGGGAGCAGGAGCGGCAGCCGTCCTGCACCGTGCTGATTCCCTGCCGGAACGAGCGCGGCAACATCGAGAACGCCATCCGCCGCATGCCGCGCTTCTGCCCTGATCTGGAGGTGATCTACGTCGAGGGCAACAGTCAGGACAACACCTACGAGGAATGTCTGCGTGTCCAGGCCGCCTATCCGGACTGGGACATCAAGGTCATGAAGCAGCCGGGCAAGGGAAAGGGCGATGCGGTGAGAGCCGGCTTCGCCGCGGCGCGGGGCGACATCCTGATGATCCTCGACGCCGACCTGACCGTGCCGCCGGAAAGCCTGCCGAAATTCTACCGCGCCATCGCGTCCGGGCAGGGAGAGTTCATCAACGGAACCCGGCTGGTCTATCCGATGGCCGATGAGGCCATGCGCTTCCTGAACTGGATCGCCAACCGCGCCTTCGCCCGCATCTTCTCCTTCCTGCTGAACACGCGCTTCACCGACACGCTGTGCGGCACGAAGGTGCTGTGGAGGCGCGATTACGACCAGATCGTCGCCAATCGCCATTACTTCGGCGATTTCGATCCGTTCGGTGACTTCGACCTGATTTTCGGCGCGTCCAAGCTGAATCTGGAGATCGTCGAGGTGCCGATCCGCTACGCCGACCGCAGCTACGGCGAGACGCAGATCAGCCGTTTCACCCATGGCTGGCTGCTTCTGCGGATGGTGCTGTTCGCCTGGAAAAAGCTGAAGGCGCTTTGATCCTGTCAGGCAACGCGAAGGCCTGCCCCATCTGAAAAGCGGGGGACATGCCAGACCGCGATGGGCCAGACCGCGATGGCGAAGCGGCCGTCGCGGCAGGGGCGGGGCGTATCATCACGGCGATGCGCCCGCCGTTCCCTCACCCGATCATCCTGGGTGACGGTAACGATTCCTTCCACGAATTCACATCAGCCATTTGAGGCCGGGCTCCCGATCACCGGCACGTGCAAGGAATCGGGCATGGGTGGCTCGGTAAAGCGCTGGGCCGCATGACGGCTGCCCGCTATCCGAACCGCGTGGATTGGCCGCTCTCATGGAAGCGCCTGTCGTGCGGCATCACTGAGGCCTTCGGTAGGGGATCTCCCTGAGGCACACGCCGGATGGCCGCCCGGCGATGCGGCACGATATTTCGTGGCGTGAGTGCGGGAGAGCGGGTGTGCAGCGACCTCGTCCAGCGGCGTCAATCCCGGCGTTCCTCGACCCCCCTGCCACGCTGTCGAGGGTGACGACCGCCTCCGAAGCATGATCTGCACACCGCCGCTGAAGGCCCTCCACCGGCGGAAAGCTCGACCCCGGACCTCCGGCTCACCGCCCCACGGCAGGCCGGAGGATCTCAGTCCACAGGCACGTTCGGGAGCATCCAATGGGCGTTTGCGTGAAGCGAGAATGGCTGCGTGAGGCACCGGGGGCATCCGCCGAGGGGAAGCCCTCCTCCGAGCTCCAGCAACGGCCGGCTGTCCGCAGCAAGGTTCCGGATCAGCCGCAGGAACGAGACGAATCGCGCGGTGAAAACACGAGGGACCGGTAGCATGCCGTTCGCTCTATACAGCCCGGCCTTCCCAAACGGGCAGACGATCCCGTCAAGGCACACGGCGGATGGCGACAACATCTCGCCACCGCTGGAATGGAGGGATGCCCCCGCCGGCACCCGCAGCTATGCCCTGATCGTCGAGGACCCCGATGCGCCACGCGGCGTTTTCCATCATTGGGCCGTCTACAACGTAGCCGGCGACCGCGACCGCCTGCCCGAGGGCGTCACCGCGGGCGCCAAGACCGAAAGCCTGGGGCACGGGATCAACGATTATGGCCACGCGCATTACGACGGCCCCAATCCCCCCCGCGGGCACGCCGCGCACCATTACCGCTTCCTCCTGATGGCGTTGGACGTGGACGCGCTCGGCCTCGGGCCCAACGCGACGGTTGACGAGGTGCGCAAGGAGGCCGGCAAACATCTGCTGGGCGAAGCCGAACTGGTCGGCACCTACGCGCACTAGCGCTTCGGCCCGCCAAAAGCCGCAAAGAACGCGACAGCCGATACGGAGGACAAGAATGGACAGACCAGCCGCGATCAACCGGACGGTCCAGGAAGCCGACATCTGGCTCAACGAACTCCTTGAGGACATGCAGGCCGCGAGCAAGGACACCGCCTATGCGTCCCTGCGGGCCGTTCTCCACGAACTGCGCGACCGGCTGACGGTCGATGAGGCGGCACAGCTCGCGGCACAGCTGCCGATGCTCGTCTGCGGCCTCTATTTCAACAGCTGGAAACCCGCGGCCAACCCCACGCGGGTGCGGACCGTCCAGGAATTCCTGGACGGCGTGCGCGACCGGGCTCCCGGCCACGAGGAGATCGATCCGGACCTGGCGACGCGGTGCGTCTTCGCGCTGCTCGCCCGCCATGTCTCGCCGGGCGAAATCGACGATGTCATCCGGCAGCTTCCCATGGAACTGCGCGCCCTGTGGACCTCTCCGCGCGCGGAGCGCAGCGCCATTGCGGAAGCCGCGTTGACGCTGGTGGAAATCGACCGTGGGACGGTCCTCGACGAGGATGCCGGCCGGGCCTCGCCGACACCGCCGACGGAGGTGTCGCGCTGACGCTTTGCGAGGGAACCATGAACAGGACGTTGAAAGTCGACATCAACCGCGCGAGTAAGGAGCAGTTGCTGTCGATCCCGGGCATCGGCGAAGAGCAGGCCGCCGCCATCATCGACTACCGCAAGACGCACGGCCGCTTTCGCCGCGTCGAAGAGATCGCCCTCGCCACGACACTGCCGGGCGTCACCATTGACGACCTGCTCGACCGGGTCGAGGTGTGAGACGCAGACGGATCTTGAACAGACTTTGAGAGGAGACAGCCATGACCGAAGACGACGACCATCTCCGTCGCAAGGCCGTCAGCGGCAGCAAGAGCCGGCCGAACGACCGGGACGGCGGTGATCACATCCGCCAGGCGCAGGAATGGAACGGCGGGTCGAAGGGCCGCAAGGGGCCGATCACGCCCAAGGACAAGCGGAACCCGAACACCAGCGTCAAGAGCTGATCGTCGACCGTTCGCCCGGCCTGAGCGACACGCCACTCAACGGTACGGCATCGAGGAACAATGGGGCACAAAGAGGCGGCGCTCCTGGCGAGCCTTGCACATTGGCCTGAGCGCGGGCAGCGGCCGCATCCTCGCCGCCACGCTGACCGACCGTGGTGTTGATGACGTTTCCCAAGTCGCCCGGTTGCTCAATCAGATCTCCGGGCCGGTGGCCTCTGTGACCGGTGACGGCGCGTACGACCGGACCGGGGTCTGCGCGTCTGTGCACAAGCGCCACGGCCGAGACGGTGCCGACCCAGCGCGACCACACATCCAGACGATCACGGAGAAAGGCCGCATGGCTTGGCAGCGGGCCGGCGGGTACAGCAGGCGGGCTGGTGTTGAGAGCCAAATGGCGCGCTGGAAGGGTATCCTCGGGGACGCGCTGCGTTTCCATTCCGACGCGGTGCTCAACCGCATGCTTGGTCTTGGACGCCCGAACTCCGTCCGCGTCGCCTGATCAGCGGTAAGGCTGGGGCGCTCTGGTACCTCGCCCGCCTCGCTGCAACACACCGTCTCAAATGGCTGAAGTGTGAATTCGTGGAAGGAATCGTTACCGTCTCCCATCATGGGAGTGTCGGCGTCCCAGGCATGCCGGAGCCATGCCCCCGACGCTTTCGTTGGCACGAACGATGATACTGTTTCATGATTTTGCTTCCGTGAGTGAGTGGTCTGTTGCCTCTCTCCGCGATTGATAGCCATCATGTCCTTAGGCATGGTGCAGCATGCCGGCTTCATTCCGTCCGACAAGAGGCATTTCCGGACGGAACCCTTGCGTGCGGCGCCGCGATCCCGCATCCTCCGCGCGAACCCCCCGCCCTCGCCGTCGGGAAGCCCGATGCCGCACGACACGCCGGACGATCCGATCCCCCGCCTTTCCCCGGACGGGATGGGCACCTCATGGCCGGCGCCGGACTCCGGCGTCGCCGTCGAAACCGGGATCTTCGGCCGCCTCGTCGTCCCGGCGGACCCCGCGCGCGCCGCGGAGATCCAGGACCTCGCCCGGCAGGCCGCCGTCTGGGCGACGCGGGCGCGCGGGGAGGGCACGCTGCGCGCCTACCGCTCCGCCTGGACGGCCTACACCGCGTGGTGCGAGCGCCTCGGCTTCGCCCCGCTGACCGGCGCGGCGGACGTCATCGGCATGTATCTGGTGAAGGCGGCCGAACGGCTGACCGTGCCGACGCTGCGCGTCCACCTCGCCGCCATCGCCACCGCCCACCGCCTCGCCGGGGTGCCGGTCGATCTCAAGCACCCGCGCATCGCCCTGGTGCTCGACGGCCTCGCCCGCGGCCAGGCCGACCGCCCGATCCGCCAGGCCGCGCCGATCCTCCTCGACGCCCTGCCGCGCCTGCTCGCGGCGCAGCCCGACGGGCCGCTCGGCCTGCGCAACCGCGCCATGCTGCTGATCGGCTACGGCGCCGCGCTCCGGCGCTCCGAGCTGGTGGCGCTGCGCGTCACCGACGTGGCCCGCCATCCCGACCGCGGCGTCGAGGTGACGGTGCGCCGCTCCAAGACCGACCAGCGCGGGCGCGGCGACGCGGTGGCCATCTGGGCGGCCGCCGACCCGGACCTCTGCGCCCTGCGCGCCCTCGATGCTTGGCTCGCCGCGCGCGGCGCCTTGCGCCCAGAGGACCCGCTGTTCTGCGGCGTGCTGAAGAACGGCGTGGTCACCGGCAAGCCGCTCTCCGACAAGGCGGTGGCCCGGCTGGTCAAGGAGAGCGCCGTCCGGGCCGGGCTGCCCGAGCCGGAGCGCTTCTCCGGCCATTCCCTACGCGCCGGCCTCGCCACCGCGGCGGCCGAGGAGGAGGCCCAGCTCCACGACATCATGCGCCAGACCCGCCACAAGTCCACCGAGGTGGCGCGGCGCTACCTGCGCTCGCGCGACCGCTGGCGCAACAACGTCACCGAGAAGCTTTTCCGCTCATGGGGTGACGGCGGCTCCTGATCGCAACCGCGCGCGTGCCCTTCGATGGTGCCTCGATGGCGCCGGTGTGCTTGCGTGCAGGCCGGCCGGAAACGGTGAGAATTCTCACCGGTCCCTCTTGCGGTCCGCGGGCAAGGAAAAGGCCCTCCCCGCACCCGCAGGGAAGGGCCTTTTCCGGTGGATACCGTCAGTGGGCGCTGCCGCCATCCTCGAAGGAGGGGGCCTGGAGGCCGGACGCCGCCAACTGCGCGACGACCATGTCCTTCAGCCGCTCCAGCCCTTCGGGGGTTCCGGATTCCGCACGGGCCACCAGCACGTCCTGGGTGTTGGAGGCGCGCAGAAGCCACCAGCCGTCCGCCGTCGTCACGCGAACACCGTCGATGTCGTTGACGTTGGCGCCCTCGGCCGTCAGCCGGTCCTTGACCTCCTGCACGACCTGGAACTTGCGCTCCTCGCTCACCTGGAAACGGGTTTCCGGGGTGTTCACCACCGCCGGAAGGCGGTCGCGCAGCTCCGACAGCGGCACGCCGAGCTTGCTGACTAGGCCGATCAGCCGCAGGGCGCAGTACAGCGCGTCGTCGAAGCCGTACCATTTGTCGGCGAAGAAGATGTGGCCCGACATCTCGCCGGCCAGCGGCGAGCCGACCTCGGCCATCTTCGCCTTCAGCAGCGAGTGCCCGGTCTTCCACATCAGCGGATTGCCGCCCAGCCGGGCGATCTCGTCGAACAGCGTCTGGCTGGCCTTCACGTCGGCGATGATGGTGGCGCCGGGATGGTCCTTCAGCACGTCGGCGGCGTAGATCGCCAGCAGCTGGTCGCCCCACACCACGCGGCCCCGGTGATCGATGGCGCCGATGCGGTCGCCGTCGCCGTCGAAGCCGATGCCGATGTCGCAGCCCTTCTCCGCCACCGCGGCCTTCAGATCCACAAGGTTCCGCTCGACCGTGGGGTCGGGATGGTGGTTCGGGAAGGTGCCGTCGATGTCGTCGAACAGCAGGGTGTGCGTGCCCGGCAGACGGGCGGTCAGGCGGCGCAGGATCTCGCCGGTGGCGCCGTTGCCGGCGTCCCAGGCGATCTTCAGGTCGCGGGTGCCGTCATAGTCCTTCAGCAGCCGCTCCACGTAGGCGTCCCGGACGTCGATCCGTTCCGAGGAGCCCTCGCCCGACGCATAGTCGGCCTTGGCGGCGATGACGCCGAGATCGAGGATCTGCCGGCCGTAGACCGGACCCTTTCCCAGCATCATCTTGATGCCGTTGTAGTCCGGCGGGTTGTGGGAGCCGGTGATCATGACGCCGGCCGCCGCCTCGCGGTCGCGGGTGGCGAAATAGAGCATCGGGGTGGGGCCGAGCCCGATGCGCAGGACATGCAGGCCGCAGGCGACCAGCCCCTCCACCAGGGCCGCTTCCAGCTCCGGCGAGGAGAGACGGCCGTCGTAGCCGACGCACACGGTCTTCCCGCCGCCGCGGGCGACCACGGTGCCGAAGGAGCGCCCGACCGCGCGGGCGTCGTCGGGGGTCAGGGTGCTGCCGACGATGCCGCGGATGTCGTATTCGCGCAGCACCGTCGGATGGAACGTGTGGGCCTCGTTCATGGTCTCGACCGACCTCCTTGGAGCGGTTCCGTTTCAGACGTTCTTGGGCTCCGCGGGCCGCCCGATGGAGGAGTAGGCGAAGCCGGCGGCGGCCATGTCGGCGGGATTGTAGATGTTGCGCAGATCGATCATCACCGGGCGCTTCAGCAGCGCCTTGACCCGCTTCAGGTCCAGCGCGCGGAACTCGTTCCATTCCGTCAGGATGGCGACGCAGTCCGCCCCCTCCAGGGCGCCATAGGCGTCCTTCGCCCACTCCACGCCGGGCAGCAGCCGGGCGGCCTCGTGCATGCCGGCGGGGTCGAAGGCGCGCACCGTGGCACCGGCAGCCTGAAGGGCCGGGACGATGTCCAGCGACGGGGCGTCGCGCATGTCGTCGGTGTTGGGCTTGAAGGTGACGCCCAGCACGCCGACGGTCTTGCCGGCCAGCGACCCGTCGCAGGCCGCGACGATGCGCTCGGCCATCCGCTTCTTGCGCGCGTCGTTGATCTCCACCACCGTCTCGACGATGCGCAGGGGGCTGCCCGCCTGCTGGGCGGTGCGCACCAGGGCGAGCGTGTCCTTGGGGAAGCAGGAGCCGCCGTAGCCCGGACCGGGATGCAGGAACTTCTTGCCGATGCGCCCGTCCAGCCCGATGCCGCGGGCCACGTCGTGGACGTTGGCGCCCACCTTCTCGCACAGGTCGGCGATCTCGTTGATGAAGGTGATCTTGGTGGCCAGGAAGGTGTTGGCGGCGTACTTGGTCAGCTCCGCCGTTTCCAGCGAGGTCAGGACGATCGGCGTCTCGATCAGGTAGAGCGGGCGGTAGAGCCGGCGCATCACGTCGGCGGCGCGCTCCGAGGAGGCGCCGATCACCACGCGGTCGGGGCGCATGAAATCGCCGATGGCCGAACCTTCGCGCAGGAATTCCGGGTTGCTGGCCACGTCGAAGTCGGCGTTCGGGTTGGCGCGGCGGATGATCGCCTCCACCTCGCGGCCCGTTCCGACCGGCACGGTCGATTTGTTGACCACCACCGCGTAATGGTCGAGATGGGCGGCGATCTCCTCCGCGGCGGCGTAGACGTAGGAGAGATCGGCATGGCCGTCGCCGCGGCGGGTCGGGGTGCCCACGGCGATGAAGACGGCGTCGGCCCCGGCCATCGCCTCCTTCAGGTCCAGCGTGAAGGACAGCCGCCCGGCGGCGACGTTGCGCGCGACGAGATCGTCCAGCCCCGGCTCGTAGATCGGGATCTCGCCGCGCTTCAGCCGCTCGATCTTGCCGGCGTCCTTGTCCACGCAGGTGACGTGCACGCCGAATTCCGAAAAGCAGGCGCCGGACACCAGCCCGACATAGCCCGTACCGATCATCGCTATGCGCATGAAAGTTCCTTTGCTGAAAGCCACGCGCCCTCGCCCGTCTCCGGAGCGGGAGGCGGTTCCTGGCGTTCAAACGCTGTGCGGTGCGTTTCGGGCCGCTGTCTGGGTGGCCCGGTCCGTTTGCAAGCGGCGGCCGCGGGCCGGACCGGCCCATGGCCGCACGCCGCGTCTCATCGGTGCGATCCGGCCTTCATGAGGCCATCCGGTCGGGGTGCCGCCTCAAATCGCCTGGAGATAGGCGGGGTCGAGGGCGCCGTGGCGGAACGGGATCCAGTCCTTGTGGTCGGCCCGGTACTGCAGGCCGTAGGGATTCTTGAAGAAGATCTTCTGCAGCGGCTGCCCGCCCTCGGCGCGGGTGCGCTCAAGGTCGATCAGGGGGGAAGGGGCGAACACCTTGTCCCACAGCTCGGCGTTGTCCACGTCGCGGCCCGCGTTCTTCACGTAGTCGCGCGCGGCGTCGCTCAGTTGCCAGGCCTCTTCGACCATCGCGTAATAGTCCACAGTACCCTCGGCCATGACCCTGCTCCGAAGCGTTCGAGATGACGCTTGGCATAGCGCATTTTTGGAAGGGAGAAAACCGTTCAGCAAGGGCGCCCGGGGCGTCACGCCGGAGCGGGCAGGCCCAGCGCCGCGGCCAGGGCGGCGGCGACCCGGTCCACGTCGGTATCGGCCATCGCCGGAAACAGGGGCAGCGACAGGGTCCGCGCGTAGTGCGCGTCGGCGCCGGGCAGGGCGAGGCCGCCGTGGCGCTTGCGCCAGTAGGGCTGGCGGTGGACCGGGATGTAATGGACCTGGGTGCCGATGCCCCGCGCCCGCAGTTCGGCCATGACCTGCGCCCGCGTCCGTCCGGCGGCGGCGAAGTCGATGCGGGCGGCGCAGAGATGCCAGGCCGGGCGGCACCAGGGAACGCGGGCCGCCGGCCGGACCAGCGGGGCGAGCGGGGCCAACCGCTCCGCATAGAGGTCCATCAGGCGGCGGCGGCGCTCCACGAAGGCATCCAGCCGCGTCAGCTGGCTGAGGGCGAGCGCCGAGTGGATGTCGGTCAGGCGGTAATTGAAGCCCGGCTCCGCCATCTCGTAGTACCAGGGATTGGCGGTCCCGCCTTCGGTGATTCCGTCCGCGCCGAAGGCGGCCTCGCGGTCCTCGAACGCCGTCGGGTCCCGCTCCATGCCGTGGTTGCGGAAGCGGCGCAGGCGGGCGGCGAGATCGGCGTCGTTGGTGGTCACGGCCCCGCCCTCGCCCGCCGCGATGGTCTTCACGGGATGGAAGGAGAAGGCGGTGAGCGTGCCGAAGGCGCCGCCGCCGACCGGCAGGGCGCGCCCGTCGGGCGCCAGATCCAGGCTGCCGATGGCGTGACAGGCGTCCTCGATCACCGCCAGCCCATGGCGGGCGGCGAGCGCGCCGAGCGCGGCCATGTCCGTGGTCTGCCCGGCGAAATGCACGGGCGCCAGGGCGCGCACCCGCCAGCCGGCGCGGGCGGCCCGCTCCATCGCCGCCGCCGCCTGCTCCGCCCCCATCAGGCCGGTGTCGGAATCGACGTCGGCGAAGGCGACCTCCGCCCCGACATAGCGAGCGGCGTTGGCGGTGGCGAGGAAGGTGACGGCGGGCACCACCACCGCGTCGCCGGGGCCGAGCCCCAAGGCGAGCGTGGCCAGATGCAGGGCGGCGGTGCCGTTGGCGCAGGCCACCGCGTGGACCGCGCCGGTGCGCTCGCACAGCGCCCGCTCGAAGGCCTCCACCGCCGGCCCCTGGGTCAGCCAGTCGCCGCGCAGGACGGCGGTCACCGCGTCGATGTCGGCCTGGTCGATGTCCTGGCGCCCATAGGGCAGGAAGCGCGGCGGTGATTGCGGCACCGGTTCGCCCATCACGGGGCTTCCGCGATCAGCCGCATCAGCCGCGCGCCGTCCAGCCAGTCGGCGTTGGTGTCGCTGGCGTAGCGGAAGCCGTCGGCCACCGGCTGCGCGCCCAGCCGCTGGTAGGGTTCGTGCGTCCAGAAGGCGAAGGCCGGCTCGATGACGAAGCGGTCCGGCAACTCGAAGGTCTGGCGGGAATCGTCCTCGGTGATCATCACCTCGTGCAGCTTCTCGCCGGGGCGGATGCCGACCGGCTTGTGCGGCAGGTGCGGCGCCATCGCGCGGGCCAGGTCGGTGATGCGCATGCTGGGGATCTTGGGCACGAAGATCTCCCCGCCCTGCATCATCGCGATGCAGGAGACGACGAAGTCCACCCCGTGCTGGAGCGTGATCCAGAAGCGGGTCATCCGTTCGTCGGTGACCGGCAGCGCCTCGGCCCCTTCGGCGATCATCTTGCGGAACAGCGGGATCACCGACCCGCGCGAGCCCACCACGTTGCCGTAGCGCACCACCGAGAAGCGCGTGCCGAGCGAGCCCGACAGGTTGTTGGCGGCGATGAAGATCTTGTCCGAGGCCAGCTTGCTGGCGCCGTAGAGGTTGACCGGGTTGGCCGCCTTGTCGGTGGACAGCGCGATCACCCGCTTCACGCCGGTGTTCAGCGCGGCCCGCACCACATTCTCCGCCCCGTAGACGTTGGTGTGGATGCATTCCATGGGGTTGTATTCGGCGGCCGGCACATGCTTCAGCGCGGCGGCATGGACGCACACGTCCACCTCGCGCATGGCCAGCTCCAGCCGCTCGCGGTCGCGCACGTCGCCGATGAAGAAGCGCAGCGTGGAGGCCCATTCCGGCCCCAATTGCTGCTGCATCTCGTACTGCTTGAACTCGTCGCGGGAGAAGACGATGACCCGGCGCGGGTTGGCCCGGCGCAGCACCGTTTCCACGAAGCGGCGCCCGAAGGAGCCGGAGCCGCCGGTGACCAGGATCGACCGGCCGTCCAGCAGGCCGAAGCCGGATTGCAGAGCCTCGGTCGGCGCGCCATTCGAACGGTCAAGCTGCTGCATGGTCACCGTGGTCGCACATATGGTGTATGAGGTCGTCCCGGCCGACCTTAGCCTGATACCCCTATCAGTGGGTTAATAAATCGACAACCGGTCGGGCGGTGCGAAGCCGGACGGGACAAGACACGAAACTCCTGACCGGTCAGGGCTTTGCAAAAAACTGTTGCGCCGGCACGGTTCCTTTGCACTCTGGCGTGCATGCCGACCAGCGATCCTTCTTTATTGGCGACACGGTCGGGAGCGCCCTCCTGCCCGCCTGCGGGCGTCGTCCATGACGGGGAGGCGTTCCTCCGCGCCGTTCTTCGCGACGATCCCCGCAACGCCGACGCCTTGCTCGGCCTGGGCGTGCTGTGTCTGGACACCGGGCGCGCCGGGGAGGCGGAGGCCCTGTTCCGGGCGTTGGCATCCGTCCGCCCGGGGCCGGACTGCAGCTATCATCTCGGGCTTGCGCTGACGGCTCTGGAGCGGGCGGATGCGGATGCGGCGTACCGGCAGGCCTTGGTCTTCCAGCCCTGTTTTCCCGAGGCGCTGTGCAATCTCGGCGCCTGCCTCAACGCGCAGGGACGGCTGGAGGAGGCCGGACGGATCTACCGCCGGGCCCTGGCGGTCCGGCCCGACCATGCCGAGGCGCTGTCGAATCTCGGCCTGATCCGGCAGGCACAGGGGATGCTCGATCGCGGGGTCGCGGCTCTTTGCCGCGCCCTGGCGGTCCAGCCCGGCAACCCGGACATTCTGCACAACCTCGCCCTCGCGCTGGACAAGCAGCGGCGGCTGGACGAGGCCGCCGCCGCCGCCCGGCGCGCCGTGGCGGTCCAGCCCTCCCACGCCGAGGCCCTGTCCACGCTCGGCAATCTCCTGCGGGAGCTGGACCGTCTTGCATCGTCCATCCTGGCGCAGCGGAACGCCATCCTCTTCCGGCCGGCCTGTGCGGAGGCGCTGAACAACCTCGGCAACAGTCTGCACGATCTGGGGCGGCTGGACGAGGCGGTCACGGCCTACGGCCGGGCCGTGGCGAGCCGCCCGGACTTCGCGAACGCCCATTGGAACCGCGCGCTGTCCCGGCTGCTGAGCGGAGACTTGTCCCGCGGCTGGGACGATTACGCGTGGCGGCTGCGCCAGGAGGGGTTCCAGGCGCCGGGCGGCCCCTTCCCGCAGCCGTTGTGGCAGGGGGAGGAGCCGGCTCGCGGAACCCTCCTCGTCCATGCCGAGCAGGGTTTCGGGGACACGATCCAGTTCATCCGCTACGTTCCGGCCGCCGTGGCGCGCGGATGGCGTGTCGTGGTGGAGGCACCGCGTCCGCTGCTCCGCCTGCTCGGGTCCCTGCCGGTTCCCGAGGGCCGTGTGGCGCTGGTGGCCAAAGGCGATCCCTTGCCGCCCTTCGACGCCCATTGCCCGCTGCTCAGCCTGCCGCGCGCCTTCCGCACGGAACTCGCGTCGATTCCGGCGCCCATCCCCTACCTGGGCGCCGAGCCCGACCGGGTCGCGGCCTGGGAGCGGCGGCTGCCGCCCCGCATGGCGGACACCGATGCGCAGGGTGGCCTGCGGGTCGGCATCGTTTGGCAAGGCAACCCGCAGGCGGCGGTCGATCGCGGGCGCTCCATGCCGCTTGCGGAATTCGCGCCGCTTGCGCGGATCCCCGGCTTGCGGCTGATCAGCCTGCAAAAGAATCACGGGCTGGAGCAGCTCGACCGGCTGCCGGACGGCATGACGGTGACGGTGCTCGGACCGGACTTCGACGATGGACCGGACGCCTTTCTCGACACCGCGGCGGTGATGATGGGGCTGGACCTGATCGTCACTTCCGACACGTCGGTCGTGCATCTGGCCGGCGCTCTCGGCCGCCCGGTCTGGCTGGCGCTGAAGGCGGTGCCGGACTGGCGGTGGCTGATGACGCGGGAGGACTGCCCCTGGTACCCGACCATGCGGCTGTTCCGCCAGACGAGACCGGGAGACTGGCGCCCCGTCTTCGCGCGGATGGCCGGGAACCTGTTCCAGATCATGATGGCGAGGGCGATGCGGAAGACGGAAATCCTTGTGGAAACCGCTCCGGGAGAACTTCTGGACAAGATCTCCATCCTGGAGATCAAGCTGGAGCGAATCCAGGACCCGCTCAAACGGCGCAATGTGGAGACCGAGCACGGCATCCTGACGCGGACCGCGGAACGGCATATCCCGGCGACCGCCGGGCTGCGCGAACTGGCCGCCGCCCTGAAGACGGTCAACACGGCCCTGTGGGAGATCGAGGACGCGATCCGCGACTGCGAGCGTGCTCAGGATTTCGGGCCGCGTTTCATCGAGCTGGCGCGGGCCGTGTACCGGACGAACGACCAGCGTGCCGCCATCAAGCGGCAAATCAACGAACGGCTCGGCAGCGCGCTCGTCGAGGAGAAATCCTATGCGGCCTATTGAGGCCATGCATGGGGGACAAAGTGTCGGGAGAATTGACCATCGCGATACTGGAGCGGGCGAAGGGATTCGAACCCTCGACCCCAACCTTGGCAAGGTTGTGCTCTACCCCTGAGCTACGCCCGCGCCGCTCCAACGAAGGAGGCAGGGAGATACCGCACCGACCCGGCGGAACGCAAGCCCCCTGTTCGGCTTTCATGGAGATTTTTTCTTCGGACACCTCCATCTGTCTTCTCTGGCGCATCGGAAGGGGGCGTTAGGCTTAAAGTTATACCCCGCTCAATGCTGTTGACTTCCCTGCGTCGACTGTGGAAATTTCCTCTCACAAAACAAAGGCCTTGAGGTCTGGGGAGGAAACCAAAAACATCATGATGCTCCAAGAGCATTAGGCTGCCGCGCCGACCTTGTGTCCGGGCGCGGCTTTTTTTTGCCCAGCGCCGTTCTTCTGTCGGAAGCCGGTAATACCACTCCGGGCGACGCCACATCGAGCAACGGCGGGCGGGATTTGGCTCCGCCCGCTTTTCCGCAGCGCTTCGCGTCACAGAGCGATGCCGCCGGCCTCCAGGTAGGGTTCCAGCGTCAGCGCCTCGACCGTCGTCCGCCCGGCGCGGAGTTGTCCACGCAGGCCCTCCTCCATCCGTTCGCGCTCCGCGGCCTTGGCGAGCGTGGCGGCGGCTTCGGCCTGGGGCACCACGACCACCCCGTCATCGTCGCCGACCAGGATGTCGCCCGGCATGACCATCACGCCGCCGCAGACGATCGGGGTGTTCACGTCGCCCGTGGGCTGGGTCTTGGTGGTGCCCTTCATGCTGGTCCCCCGGCAGAAGACCGGGAAGCCCATCTGGCGGATGGCCGCGGCGTCGCGCACGCAGCCGTCGATCACCAGCCCGGCCAAGCCCCTTTGGATCGCCGCCTCGGTCAGCACATCGCCCCAGGGGCCGGCTTCGGTCATGCCCTTGAAATCGACCACCAGCACGTCGCCTGGACGGGTCAGCGCCATGGCGGCGTGGATCATCAGGTTGTCGGTGGGGCCGCCGGACACGGTCACCGCGGTGCCGAACAGCGTCATGCCTTGATAGAGCGGCTTGATCGGAAAGGACATCGCACCCTTCTTGCCCATCGCTTCGTGCAGCGTGGCCGGGGACTGGCCGCGGAAGGCCGCGACCAGATCGGGGGCGGGACGGGGGAACTCTTTGACGACGGTCATCGCACAGGCACCTTTCACGGCGTGAAGGCCGCCGGCCTTCGGAAGAAAGGACCGGCGGGGGGTAGGGAAGCGTTTGGGGCTCACTCGTCCTTGAATGCCTCGTCGCGGCGGCGGCGCACCGTCGGCATCACCATCAGGAGCAGCAGAAGGGCGGCGACGGCCAGCAGGCTGCCGCTGATCGGTCGGGTGGCGAAGACGGTGGGGTCGCCGCCCGACAGCAGCAGGGCGCGCCCCAGATTCTCCTCCAGCAGGGGACCCAGCACGAATCCCAGCATCAGCGGCGCCGGCTCGCAGTCCAGCTTGCGCAGGACGTAGCCCAGGACGCCGAACAGGGCCATCAGCAGGATGTTGAAGCCGCTGTTGTTCAGCGTGTAGGTGCCGATGCAGCAGAAGACCAGGATGGCCGGGAACAGATAGCCGTAGGGCACCCGCAGCAGCCGCACCCACAGCCCGATCATCGGCAGGTTCAGGATCACCAGGATCACGTTGCCGATCAGCATGCTGGCGATCATGCCCCAGAACAGCTCCGGCTGTTTGGCCATGATCTGCGGCCCCGGCGTGATGCCGTGGATGGTCATGGCGCCGATCATCAGCGCCATGATGGCGTTGGGCGGAATGCCCAGGCTCAGCATCGGGATGAAGCAGGCCTGCGAGGCGGCGTTGTTGGCCGCCTCCGGGGCCGCCACCCCCTCGATGGCGCCCTGGCCGAAGCGTTCCGGCCGGCGGGCCAGCTTCTTCTCCAGCGAATAGGCGGCGAAGGAGCCGAGCGTGGCGCCGCCGCCGGGCAGGATGCCGAGAAGCGCCCCCATCACCGTGCCGCGCACCGTCGCCGGCCAGGCTTGGCGGACGTCCTCGCGCTTCGGCCACAGGCTGGCGATGGGGGCGGTGGTCCGCCCGGCGCCGCCGGTCTGCTCCAGGCTGGTGATGATCTCGGCCAGCCCGAACAGGCCCATGGCGAGCGGCACGAAGTCGATGCCGTCGTAGAGCTGCGGCAGGCCGAAGGTAAAGCGCGTGTCGCCGGAATTGACGTCGGTGCCGACCATGCTCAGCAGCAGGCCCAGCAGGATCATCGCGATGGCCTTCACCACCGATCCGTGGGCCAGCGTCACCGCCCCGATCAGGCCGAGCAGCATCAGCGACACATACTCCGCCGGCCCGAAGGCGAGCGCCACCCCGGCCAGCGGCGGACCGGCGACGGCGATCAGGACGGTGGTGACGATGCCGGCGAACAGGGAGGCGAGCGCCGCCGTGGCGAGCGCCACCCCGGCCCGGCCCTGCCGCGCCATGGCGTGGCCGTCCAGGCAGGTGACCACGGACGAGGACTCGCCCGGCAGGTTCACCAGGATCGCCGTCGCCGATCCGCCATACTGCGAACCGTAGAAGATGCCCGCCAGCATGATCAGCGCGCCCACCGGCGGCAGGTGGAAGGTCAGGGGCAGAAGCATCGCCACCGTCGCGGTGGGGCCCAGACCGGGCAGGACGCCGATCAGCGTGCCGATCAGCGCCCCGCCGAAGCAGAGCAGCAAATTGTCCGGGGACAGCGAGACCGACAGGCCGAGCAGAAGGTTGCCGATGAGGTCCATCACGGCGACACCCACAGGGGCCACACCCGCAGGGGCAGGCCCAGCCCCCAGACGAACAGCGCGACGCAGCCCGCCGCCAGAGCGCCGCCGAGCAGAGCCAGCGGAACCGGGCGGAGCGGCTGGCCGGCCAGATTGCCCAGCCCCACCAGGATCAGCACCGCCGGCACCAGCCCGAGCGCTTCCACCGTCCCGGCGAAGGCCAGCACCGCCGCCGTCACCCCAAGCAGTGGGCGCCAGCCCCAGGCCGGCAGGCCGGCCCCGTGGGTCAGCAGGCTTCGACCGGTCACCACGGCGCCGGCCAGCACCATCAGCAGCCCGATCATCCGTGGGAAAAAACCGGACTGCACGTAGGCGAGCGTTCCGGTGGGCCAGTCGCGCCCCATCCACAGGGCGGCCAGCCCGAAGGCCGCGATCAACAGGCCGGCGCCCAGATCCTGCGGGGCCGGCACCGGAAAACGCAGCGGCGTCCGTTCGCCGCCGGCCGCGTTCCGGGGCGCACTTCGGGCGGTGTCGCACGGCGCGGGAGACGAGTCACGGGGCGGGGCGGCCACGGAAGAGGATGGGCGAAGGTTTGAGAGGGGCAGGCTCGGCATGGGGCTTCCACGGCTTTCAATGAGCGGCTTTCGGAAGGATGGATTTCGGCTGCGGTCGGCAGCCGTCCGCGTTCTGCAAGCGTAAGGATAAAATTTAACGGAAAATCCTTATTCAGCGTTGTTTGTTCATCCTAAACTGATTACCGAGGAGAGCAATAGCGTCGGTTACGCTCGCCAAAAAGGCTGTCATGTCTCGGCGCGCATCGGAAAGTGCTTGATCTGTTGACCGCCAAGCCCCTGCGCGGTTGATGAGTGTTTTCGAATGCGCGCGGGGAATGCGAAACCGGGCGTTGCCTTTTGATGTTTCTTGCCTTCGGCGGCGACCACCCGTTACCCAGGCGCGCCGCGAACGAGGATGCGAGGATGAGGAGACCCAGGGATGACGCACCGCCTGCGCCCGTGGACCGTGCTTGAAAGCCGCGAACTGCTCGACGCCGATCCGTTCCTGAAAGTTCATGTCGAGACGGTGGAACTGCCCGATGGGCGGGTCATCCGGGACTACTACCAGTTCGACATGCCGTCCTTTGCCTGCATCTTTGCCGAGACGGAGGACGGGCGCGCCATCGTTTATCGGCAGTACCGGCACGGCCCGCGGCGCGTGAACCTGACCTTTCCCGGCGGCCATCTGTCGCCGGGCGAAGACCCGCTGGAGGCGGCCCGGCGGGAGCTTCTGGAGGAGACGGGCTTCGTCTCGGACCTCTGGACGGCGCTGGGCGGCTACATGGTCAACGCCAACCAGGGCGGTGCGGTGTCCCACATGTTCCACGCCACCGGCTGCCGGCGGGTGGCCGATCCCTTGTCCGACGACCTTGAAGAGACGGAGATCCTGTTCATGACTCGGGAGGAACTCCTGACCGCCGTCGGGCAGGGCGAGATCGCCCTGCTCACCCAGATCGCCCTGGTCAGCATGGTGTGGCAGAACGACATCCGGGCGGCGCTCAGCCACCGGCGTCGGTGACGCGGCTTCGCTTGCCGCTGTGCCGCACGCCGCCCTTTCCCAGATCAAGCGGAAGCTTGGCTTTTCCGGACTTTCTCAAAAAATGAGTATGTCTTCGGAATACATGGCCTGTTTACGTGCTGTTAATCAAATCAGTTCATAAATGGCCTCACCAAGTTCTCTTGGTTTCCTCCCTCCCAGAACTAGGCTGCGCCTCACCGGCTGCAGCCTTTTCTTTTTCCGGCGAATGTCATCCAAGGGGGTGCAGGGAGGGCCAGTGGAGGACGACGTCTTTTCAGAAAAGATTGCTCAGCAGGGGCTTGACCTTTGCTGCGTTGCAACATAAATTGAGTCCCGGATGCCCTTTGGGCGTTTCCTCCCTAGACTTGAAGGCCGCGCCGTCCTGGCTGCGGCCTTTTTCTTGCCTGCGGCCCGCGGGTGTGCGCCCGGCGCCCGCGCGATCGTCTCTCGCGGCGCGGTAACGCCCGTGATATGCAAGCCGGACCATACAGAACCCCGTTCGTTGAACCGAAGGCCCGCACCATGGCCGAGCGCCGCACGTCCTCCCTGTCCACCCTCCGCACCCTCGGGCGGGGGCTGCTCGTCCTGCTCCTGCTCGGTGGGGCGGGGGCATGGTGGGCATGGCATGGGACCTTCGGAATGGACGCGCTCCAGGACATCCTGCGCCATCACCCCGCGGCACCGGTCCTGTTCCTGTTCCTGCACATCCTGGCCAGCCTGCTGTTCTTCCCGCGCTCCGTCATGGCGATGGTCGCCGGGCTGGTCTTCGGCGTCTGGTGGGGCGGGGTGCTGGCGGCGGCGGGCAGCGTGATCGGCGCCTCCACCGGCTTCCTGCTGACCCGCTACGTCTGCGACGGGCTGGTCCCGGCCCTGGACAGGGCGCGCTGGGGCGACGTCCTACGCCGGCTGGAGACCGGCGGCTGGCGCGCCGTCGCCATGCTGCGGCTGGTTCCCGTGCTGCCGCACAGCGGGGTGAATTACGCGCTCGGCCTGACGCGGGTGCGGCTTGGCGCCTACGCCTTCGGGTCACTGGTCGGGCAGTTGCCGATGACCGTGGCCTTCGTGCAGTTCGGTGCGGCGGGCGACCACGCCCTGGCTGGCAAGCCGGACTGGATCGCGCCGACCGTCATCGGGCTCAGCCTGTTGATCCTGTCGGTTCTGCTGCCGAAGGTCGGGCCGAAGCTGCGGGAGAAGTTCGGCGCCGGGCGCGCCTGACGGCTGGAATCATGAAGGCGCCCCGTCCGGCGGTCCTTGCGGAGGCATCATGAACATCGTCTTCATCCACCAGAACATGCCGGGCCAGTACAAGCATCTGGCCGCCCGTCTGGCCGCCGATCCGGCGAACCGCGTCGTCTTCATCACCAAGCGCACCGACCGGGAGATCCCGAACGTCCGCCGCCTCTCCTACCAGCCCAGCCGCAAGGCGCGGGAGAACGCGCACCCCTATCTGGCGTCCACCGAGAACGCGGTTCTGCACGGCCAGGCGGCGGCCCGGCTGCTGATGGGCCTGCGCGAGGAGGGCTTCCGCCCCGATATCATCGTCGGCCATCCGGGCTGGGGCGAGACGCTGTTCGTCAAGGACGTCTTCCCCAACACCCCCTACCTGAACTACTGCGAATTCTTCTACCGCGCCCAGGGGCTGGACGTCGGCTTCGACCCGTCGGTTCCGGTCAATGTGGACACGGTGCTGCGGCTGCGCATGCGCAGCACGCCGCTGCTGCTGGCGCTGGAGGCCTGCGACCGCGGCATCGCCCCGACCGAATGGCAGCGCGATTCCCACCCGGCGCCGTTCCACCCGAAGATCGAGGTCATCCACGACGGGGTGGACACCGCGCATCTTCTGCCCGACCCGGACATCCGCGTCACCTTGGCCAACGGAACGGTGCTGACGCGCCAGGACGAGGTGCTGACCTACGCCGTGCGCAACCTGGAGCCCTACCGCGGCTTTCCCAGCTTCATGCGCGCCCTGCCGCGCATCCTGGAGGCGCGGCCAAAGGCCCATGTGCTGATCGCCGGCGGCGACGAGGTCAGCTACGGCGCGGCGCCCCCCGGCGGGAAGAACTGGCGGGAAACCATGCTGGCCGAGGTGCCGCTGGACCCGGCGCGCGTCCATTTCCTGGGACACCTTCCCTACGACCAGTATCTGTCGGTCCTGCGGGTGTCGCGGGCGCACGTCTATCTGACCTATCCCTTCGTCCTGTCCTGGTCGATGGTGGAGTCCATGGCGCTCGGCTGCGTGGTGATCGGCTCCGACACCGCGCCGGTGCGGGAGGTCATCCGGGATGGCGGGAACGGGCTGCTGGCCGATTTCTTCTCCCCCGAGGACATCGCCGCCAAGGCCATCGCGGTGCTGCAGGACCCCGGCGCCTTCGCCCCGCTGGCCCGCGCCGCGCGGGAGACGGCGGTCGAGCGGTTCGAGCTGTCCCATTGCCTGGAACGCCAGATCGCGCTGATCCGCGCGATGGCCTGAGGCGGGGAAAGCCCCCACTCCGGGCGGCAATATTTTCCCGGCGGGTGGGCAGCCGCCGTCGCCCAGGGGGAGGTTTTTGCCGGGCACACAGGCCGGAAAGGGCTTTTTTGCGCCCGCGAAACGCGGGGCCCGCACCCAGGGCGACGGCGGGGCGGACTCCCCGGCATTGGTTTGATTTTGAGATAATTTCCAAACGAAGGCCGGGAGTGGCCGGATCGGGGCACGGCGCATGGCATGACCCTTGCGATGGTGTGGGTACCAATCCGGCGAACCCGAACACGAGTGCCTGCCATGTCCATGACCGCAGTCCAGCCGATGCCGGCTGCCTCGGCGACCGCCCTGGAGGCGGACGACGTTTCCACCACCCCGCGCCGCGGCGGTTTCGCCTGGGAAGCCGTGAAGACGCTGATCGCCGTCGCCGTCTTCGCCGCGATGCTGCTGCCGGTGGCCTTCCCGTCAAAGGCGAGCCAGCAGGGCCGGCTTCAGCCGTTGTCCTCGGAGGACATGGCGCCGCCCGCCGTGAAGGCCGTGGCGAAGGCCGAGGTTCAGAAGGCCGTCCGCAAGCCGGTGGCAAGCAACTGAGATTCTGACAGCGCTTCCATACGCGAAAGGCGTCCGGTGCCGCCACCGGACGCCTTCGTCGTTCCTGCCGGACCGACGCCGCTCAGAGCGGTCGGGCGCCGTTGCGGATGCTGGTATGGATGATGGTGCCGACATGTCCGCCGCGCAGCGCGGCGGTCAGGCGGCCCGGAACCAGCCCGTTCACGATCTGCACGCGCTCCAGGTGGCGGGCGTTCGCCATCACCTCCAGCAGCGCGCCATCCAACGGCAGCGTGCCGCCTTGCTTCGCCAGCTCGGCGGCGGTGGTCTCGCGCAGCAGCTCCGCCGTGCCGGCCTCGGGGCCGCTCGGGTCGGCGGTATAAACACCGTCCACATCCTCCACGATGGTCAGCCCGGCTGCACCCAGAGCGTCGGCCAGCAGGAAGGCGCCCGTGTCGGCCCGGTGCTGCGGGATGCGCGAGCCGGGGAACTCATGGTGGTGGTAGGGCGGGAAGGCGCTGCCCACCACCGCGCGGGCGGCCGACAGATGGACCGCGAGCTGGTTCGCGATGGTCCCGTGCTCGACGTAGGACACACCGTCCGGTGAGAGCAGCGAGGCCAGGATGTGGCCGTTCTGCCCGGCCTCGGTCGCGGCGAGCGGGGCGAGCGAGCCGACCGGCAGGCCGAGATCCAGCCCGACGCTGTAGAGATGGCGGGCGCGGATGCCGGCGCCGGTCAGGATCAGCAGCCGGTGCTCCGGCAGGACGCTCCGGATCTCCTCGACGATCGGCAGGATCGCCTCGTGCCCGCGGTCCATGATCGACCGCCCGCCGATCTTCACGACCTGGAGCCAGGGCAGCAGGCGGATCGGGCGGACGCCGGCGACCGGGGCGGTCAGGCTGCCGTCGAGAAGGGTCTGGCGCGCGAGCGGCGAGGCCACATGCTTGATGCTGTTGGTGGTGTCGGACATGGCGTGTGGTCCTTCAGCGCGCGGTGATGATGGTGCCGACATGCTCGCCGGCGAGCGCGCGGGTCAGGTTTCCGGGGACGAGGCCGTTGATGACCTGCACCTCGCGGATGTGGCGGGCGTTCTTCAGCAGGTCGAGCACCGGAAATTCCAGGATCGAGTCCTGCAGCCCCTTCGCCTTCATCTCGTCCACCGAGATCTTCGGGATGAAGGTGGCGTTCATGGAGGTCTTCGGGTTCCCGGTGTAGAGCCCGTTCTCGTCCTTCACGTAGATCATCGCCTTGCAGCCGAACTGCTCGGCCACCAGGAAGCAGCCGGCGTCGGTGCGGTAGGGTGGAATGACGCCCTCGGCGGCGGGGCGCATCCACAGCTTGTAGGGCGGCATGCCGCTGAAGACGACGGCGTTCACTTCGGCCAGGAATAACGGTACCGACGACAAACCGGCGCCGTCCACCGCGGAGATGCCGTGCTTGGCGAGGAGCTGGCCGAGCATCGCGGCGTTCTGGTCGGCGACCGAGCCGCCGAGCTGCGAGAGCAAGCCCGCCGGCAGGTTCAGCCCCGCCGCGATCGAGTAGAGGTGGCGGGCGCGGGTGCCGGCCCCGGTTCCGATCAGCAGCTTGTGGTCCTTGCGGGCGGCGACGATCTCGTCGACCAGCGGGTAGACGGCGGCGCGGCCGCGGTCGATGACGCTCTGCCCGCCGATCTTGAGCACCGTCGCGTTCGGCAGGATGCGGAAATCCGCCGCCGCGTCCGCCGCCGCCAGAAGCTGCGCGTCGGTCAGCGACCGCTGCATGAGGAGCGCTTCAAGCTCCGCTGTCGTGCTGGTCATGAGGGACTGTTCCTTTTCGGTTCGGAGGCAAGCCGGTGCATTTCCGCCCTGTCGATCCCGCGAAACGGCGTATCGGAGACTGGGTTTTTTACTATCCGTTGTTCAAACCGTGATCCCTTCCCGTGTCATCGTCAACCCCGATAATAAAAAAATCGTTGTTTTCCATAGCGTTATGAAGGGCGCGGTGATAACGCGCGATGAAACGCGCTTCGCCCGTCCCTGCCGTCTGCCGGGGCGTGCGCGTGGGTCCTGCGGCGCATGGTGGGAAGGAGGAGGAGCCGGCTACAGGGTGATGAAGGCGATGTAGGAATCGTTGCCGGCCATGCCGGTGGTGACGGTCATGGTGCTCACGGCCAATCCGGTGAAGGTCATGCTGGCGTCGATGGTGCCGTTGCCGTCGATGTCGCAGCGGACCGTGGCGCCCCTGTAGCCGTCGGCGCCGCCCATCTCCTCCCAGGTCAGCCGGGACTGGCCGGGCACGAACCCCCAGAGGGTCGCCCATTCGCCCCGCTCCAGATCGACGATGGTGGACCAGGTGACCTCGCCCCCACGGCCATCGACGAAGAAGGTGTCATGACCCGGCCCGCCGATCAGCCAGTTGGAGCCCGATCCGCCGTCCAGCACGTCGTCGCCGGCACCGCCCCAGGCCGCGTCGTTGCCGCCCATCAGGTGGATGAAGTCGTTGCCGTCCGACCCGCCGACCACCTCGTCCTCGGCCATGCCCAGGAAAGCCCACTGCAGGTTGGCCACCGGACCCTCATAGGCATAGGCGGCCACCGTTTGCTGCACCCCGTTCACGGTGCGGCTGAAAGGCACGAACGGGCGTTCCGGCGCGGAGTCGGGAAGCGGGGAAGAGGCCGGCGGGGTCGGGAGCGTGCCGCTGTCGGGCTCGAGGACCGGCGGTGTGGCGGGTGTCCCGTTATCGGGCACCGGCTCCGGGGCCGGCGGCTGGTTGGTCTGGGGATCGGACGGGGGCAGGGGAGTGATGCCCCCGCCACCCTCCTGTGGGGGCGCCGTTCCGCCGGCGGAGACGATGCCCATCAGCGTCCAGGCGAGATCCTGGAGGCCAACGGTGAGCGCCGGGGACAGCGGCAGCAGGCTGTAGTCGTGGTTGTAGGCGTCGGCGAACAGCGGGTCCCCGGTCCGGTCGTTCGCCCCGTAGGTGCCGACCTGGTGCAGGAAGTTGGCGTCGATGGCGTTCTGCCCCGCCGACAGGATCGTCACGTAGCCGCCGAGCGGCGCCGCCCCCGACACGAGGTTGCCGGTGACCGTGTTGTTCGCCGGGATGCCGGCGGCGCCCGCCAGGGGAACCCATTCGAGGCGGATGAAGCTCTCGCCGTTGGCGCCCAGTACGCTGATGTTGTTGGTAACGGTGTTGTCGTGGCCGCCATGGATCATGACGGCGGCCCAGGCGGTGTCGTGCAGGAAGTTGCCTTTCACCGTCACGCCGCTGGTCAGGTCGTCCAGATAGATTCCGTAGCCCTTGTAGTCGCGCAGCCACTGGCCGGTGCTGGTGGTGGCGATGCCGCCGGTGTGCTCGACCCAATTGCCTTCGATCCGCGTGCCGGTGTGCAGGTTCGACCGCCCGAGCAGTTCGATGCCGCCGGAGTCCGCGGTTTCCTCGCCGGTGTTGCGGACGCGGTTGTGGAGGATGGCGTTGTTCAGGCTGATGGTCGCGCTGTCCCAGTTCTTGACCGAGATGCCGTAGCGCGAGCTGTGGTCGATGTCGTTGTGGGAGATCACCGTGTCGCTGATCCCCGACGCCATGATGCCGCCAGCGTATTTGCGCACCTCGCCGATGTGCTGGATGCGGTTGCCGGTGACCATGTTGCCGATCGACTGGCCGGTCAGCGCGATGCCGTTGATGCCGAGATGGTCCAGATAATTGCCGCTGACCAGATTGCGGTCCGATCCCTGGGTCAGTCGGATGCCGGTGCCGACGTTCACGAAGCTGTTGCCGGCGATGGTGTTGACGTCGCCGTTGAGGACGTCGAGCGCGTTGCCGTCCGTCGTCGTGTTGGCGAAGGTCAGCCCTTGGACCGTCACCCCGTTGGCGCCGTTCAACCGGATCAGCGTGCCGAGCCGGGCGACCTCCACCCCGGTCCCGGTGAAGTCCTCCCCCGCCTTGATGACCAGCCGCCCGTCCGAGGCGCGGTAGGCGAACTCCCCCACCTGGTCGACATGCGCGCTGTTGCCCAGCAGCTTGAAGGTGGAGCCGTCGCGCATGGTGAAAGGCGCGTCGGCGGTGAAGGTCAGCGTGCGCGTCACCGTGTCGATGCCGGCGACGGTCAGGATCGCGTCCTGGAGCCGTTCGGTGTCGAAGACCTGGACCCGGCTGCCCGGCACCAGATCGGCGGTCGTGACGTGCCCGGCCTGGTAGCGCAGGGCGTTCTTGCTGGCGCCATAGGCGCTCGCGTCGGCGACGAACCAGCCGGTGGTCGGGTCCTGCGGGTCGTAGGCCGCCTTGGAGGCCAGACGGTAGCGCACGCCGTCGACGGTGACGTCCAGACCCGGCGCCGCGGACAGGGGCGCCGACCAGACGCCGTTGCCCTCGTAGGTGAAGCCGGTGACCCGCTCACCGCCGCTGAGGACCGCCTGCTCGCCCGGGTAGCCGAGGATGCGGACGCCGCTGTCCGGCGCGCCGAGGCCGAGCGTGCCCGTCAGATTGTAGGAGCCCTCGCGGACGTAGGTGGTCTTGATGGTGCCGGCGCGCATGGCCGCCTGCGCCCGCTCCAGGCTGGCGAAGGGGCCGTCGGTGCCCTCGGCGTTGGGAGCGGCCAGCCGTCCGGACCAGGCGTCGTTGCCGTTCTTCGCCACGTAGAAGGCGTCGCCCTGCGGGGCCTGAGCGTCCGACGCGGTGCCCTGGAACACGGGGGCGGCGACCGCGAGGGTGACGGAGCCGTCCTGGGCGGGCGCGGGGGCGGCGAGGGTCTTCCCGTTCACCGCCACGGTTCCGATGGTCAGATCTCCCACAGGCAGGATCTGCACCGTGTGGGCAACGGACGGGTCCAGGGTGACGCCGAAGGTGAAGCGTTCGGCGGTGCCGGACGCGGCCTCGGCTTCCCCGACCAGCGTGCCGTCCACCAGAACCTTGACGCGCACCGCCCCCGTGGCGGACGCACCGCGCGCCGCCTCGACGGTGATGGGGATGGGCCGGGTGATGACCTCCTCCGGTTTCGGCGGGGGGCGGACCAGCGGACCGCCGAACATCTCCTCCCCCAGCCCGAAGGACAGCAGGCCGCCCCAGTAGAGCCCCGTCTGGCCGGCGACCACGTCCTTTCCATCCACCGCGCCCTTGTCGTAGGTGGCGCGCGCGTCGGTCGACCTGACCTCCTGCCCGTCGACGACGATGGAGCCGACAAACAGGTTGCGGTCCACCCCGTTCATCACCCCGTCGTTGTCGTACCAGATCGAGATCCGGTGGGCCTGATCGGGATCGACCGTGGCGGTGAAGCGATAGGGCGTGCTGGAGGTGGCGGCGACCCAGGCCTCGCCGATCATCACGCCATCGACCAGCAGACGGAAATGCGGCGCCTGGCCGGCGGACACGCCCCAGGCGTTCACGACGATCGGGATCTCGATGGTCCGTTGCGGGGACGTGGACATGCGGGACCCTGGAGCCTGCGGGCGGGAGGCCGCCCGTCCCAAGGGTTGCGAAATGCTCCCTCGAGTCCCAGAATTGACATACCACTATCGATTGGATGTGTGACAACGGTCCCAAAATGGCCACAGCGGGATCACTGGTCACAGCCGGTGCGGGAAGGCTTGCCGGGCCTTGCCGAGCAGCGGTAGATAGCGGTGCCTTTCCCGCCTCCCTATGCCGAGCCCCCATGACCCTGCCGCCGCTCTTCGACGCGGACGCCCTCGCCCGCTACGCGGCGGCGGACGTCATCTTCCTGGCCCAGGACGGCTTCAGGCAGCCCTCCGCGCGGGTGCGCTGCTACAACTTCGCCAAGGCGCTGCGCCAGCAGGGGCTGCGGGCGGAGGTGCTGTCCTTCTTCGACCATCTGGGCGCCACCGACCAGGCCGGCGCCTTGTCCACCATCCCCGAGGAGGAGAAGATCCGCCTGAACCTGGAGGCCCACCGGGTGCTGGCGACCAACCCGCGGGCGGTCCTCTATGTGCAGAAGGTCGGCTACCACACGCTGGCGGCGGCCCTGGCGGCGGAGCGGGGCGGCAACCGGATCGTCCTAGACTACGACGACTACGAGCTGGACATGCAGTCCTTCCGCCGGCTGGAGCCCTGGTTCCCCAGCCTGCGGCCCGATCAGCTCTTCCACACGGTCGCCAACCGGGCCGGAGCCTGCGTGGCGGCCAGCCACCGGCTGGAAAATCTGCTGGCCCCGCTGAACTCGAACACGCACCTGATCCACACGGTGGCCGACCAGGACCTGTTCACAGCTGACCGGCGCGAGGCGCCACGCCGCCGCTTCGGCGAGCGCGTGAACATCCTCTATTCCGGCGACTTCTGGGGCGACATTCCCATGAAGGACGTGCTGTTCGCGGTGGACGCCTTCGCGCTGGTGCCACGCGCCATCCGCGACCGGGCGTGCTTCCACATCATCGGCTTCGGCCGCGCCTGGGAGGAGCTGAAGCTTCGCGTGCGGGAGCGCTACCCGGACCTGCCGAACATCGACCTGCACGAGTTTATTCCGCCAACCGAGATTCCGGCCGTGCTGCGCGAGATGGACATCGGGGTGCTGCCCTACTCGCACAACGAGTTCAACATCGCCAAGAGCCCGACGAAGATGTTCGAGTTCCTGCTGGCCAAAGTGGCGGTCTGCGCCACGCCGGTGGGCGAGGTGACGCACTGCCTGGAGAACGGTGTGTCCGGCCTGCTGGCCGAGGGGATGGAGGGCTACTCCGCGGCGCTCGCCCGGCTGATTGGCGACGACGCCTTCCGCCGGGACGTCGCCGAGGCCGCCCACCGGGTGGCGATGCAACGTTTCTCCCTCCAGGGCATCGCCCCGCGGCTGGCCGCCGTCGTCCGCGGCCTGCTGGAGCCGGAGCCGCGGGCGGAGGCCCAGCCCTTGACGACGCTGGAGGATTTCCTGGCCGCCCGCCTCGCCCGGCCGGTCCCACCGGCCCCGCGCGAGGTGCATCTGATGCGCCGCGACCTGGAAGCCCTGCTGGCCACCGAGGACCTGGAGGCCGCCGACCCGCGCCGCTGGAGCGGGCCGCTGGTCGCCGCCCTCGACTGGCCCGGCCTGACCAGCGTGGAGCGGGTGGCGCCGGACCGGGTGGCCGCCCTGAAGGCCGCGGCGGCGCGCCACCGGAACGCCGCCCGGCTGCGCCCGGAGATCCTCCTGCCGGCGCAGGAACGCCCCTCCGGCCCCCCGGCGCTCAGCAAGCTCGCCGCCGCCGAGGATTGGGATGACCCGTCCTGGCGGCCCTGGGCGGTGCGGGTGCGGACCAACGTCTCCACCTTCCAGGCCCCTTACATCGATGATGCCGACGCGGAGCGCCGCCGCGACGAGGACGCCCGCAACAACATCGACAATTTCTTCAAGCGCAGCCGCGGCACCTGGGAGCGCGCCCAGTTCCTCTACGGCCTCGACCGGCTAGGGGTGCTGGAGCGTCCGTCCCGCGCCCTGGTGTTGAGCGCCGAGGTGGACGGCTTCTACCTCATGCTGACCGAGCTGGCGCGGGCCGTCGGGGTGGTCGATGTCGGGCCAGGGGCGGCGGCCCACGCGGAGCGGGTGGCGCGCGGCGACCGCGACCCCTGGCTCGCCAAGCCGCGCCGCTTCCACCGCGACCGCATCGCGATCCATCACGGGATGCCGGGGCGGGATCTGTTCGCCGACGCGCCGTGGGACGCCGCCGTCCTGCCGCAGAACACGCTGCCGCGTCTGGCGGCGGAGGGAAAGGCGGCGGAGGTGCTGGCCTGGATCGACCGGCGCCTGGCGCCGGGCGGGGTTCTGGCCTTCTCGGCGGAGATCCGGCTGAACGGGCGTCCGGGCGTGCCGGGGCTCACCCCGCGTCAGGCGGCGTCCCTTGGGGGCATCTTGTCGGAAAGCGGGCTGGAACCGCGGGGGCCGGTGGACCTGTCGCTCAGCGACGCCACGCTCGACCGGTTCGTGGCGACCGGCGCGCCGGGGTCTGGAAACCCGAACTTCGCCGCCCGCACCGGCGAAGCCCTGCATGTCACCGCGGTCTGGTTCGCCTGCAAGCGGACCCCGACTCCGGATGGCGGGTGGGAGAGGCTGGCCCGGTTCCTGGCCTGACCGCCTCTCCCCCGCCCGTCATTCCGCAGGAACGGGCGCGTCGTTGTAGAGATCGCGCAGGGCGGCGGCGGGAATTCCCAGCCGCGCCGCGTCCTGCCGCATCGCCGTGCGGGAGGAGACGATGCGCGGCGTGAGGAAGACCGGCCCGGCGAAGCCGGGCAGGGCGGCAGGGGCCTCCACCGGGGCGCCGTCCAGCGACTGCCCGGCCAGCTTGCCGTCGAACAGCCGCACGCGGCCCTCCGTGATGAGCGGCTTCAGCGCCGGCACCTGCCCCAACGTCTCGAAGAAGTCGGTGCCGACGCCCCACAGGGCCACCGGGCCGTCCGCCGCCGCTTCGGTCACCGCGGCACCCAGCGCGCGCCACTGGCGGATCAGGTAGTCGGAGCTGCTCTTGGCCTTGTCGGCCCCGATGGCGAGGTCGCCTTCGGACAGGAGGCGCATCTTCTCGCCGCCGTCGGGCACATAGAGATACTGCTCGTCGAGCGCCGCCCCCGCGTAGCGGTCGAGGTGGCCCTTCTCGCGCAGGGTGGACATGGGCGTGCCCTCGATCTCGCCGCAGCCCGTCTCCTGGAAGGTGTCGAGCGGCAGGCTGGCGATGTAGGCCTTGGTGTCCTGCATCTGCTCGCGCGTCTCGCCCGGCAGGCCGTAGGTGAAGGTGCCGTGCACCGTCATGCCCAAACGCTTGATCTCATGCACCGCGGCGCGCGCGGTCTCCAGGTTCAGGCGCTTGTTGACGATGTTGTCGTTGACCCACTGGTTGCCGCTCTCGAAGCCCAGCTTGACGCCAAAGCAGCCGCTGTCGCGCATGGCCTGCCACGTTTCCAGCTTGATGGTGTCGGCGCGGCACATGGCCGACCAGGGCAGGCCGATGCGGGTCATCACCTCGCAGATCCCCAGGACGTGCTTGTCGCCGAGGTTGAAGGTGTCGTCGTCGAAATAGATCGACCGGTAGCCGTAGCGTCCGACCAGCTCGCGCAGCATCCCTTCCACGTAGTCCGGCTCGTAGAAGCGGACCGAGCGCTTGCCGGTGCCGTCCGGGTCGTTGCCGGTCATGGTCGCCGGCCAGACGCAGAAGATGCACTTGTACGGGCAGCCGCGGCTGGCCCAGACCTGGAGCTGCGGCGCCTTCTGCCCGGCGGGGTTCACGTCCCAATAGCGGTGGGCGATCACGTCGTCGAAGTAGGGATAGGGGGCGGCGTTCATCTCCGCCACCGTCAGCAGCTCGTGGGAAAGCACGCCGGTGGCGCCGTTCAGCACGCGCACGCTGCCCTTCTCGTACTCGCCCTGGATGACAGCGTGGACCGGATGGTCGGCCAGCACCGCCTCGCCCTTGGCGGACAGGGCGCCGGTCAGCACGATCTTCGTGTCGGGCAGGATCTCCTTGATGCGGCGGACGATGGTCTGGTCGTGGTCCCAGCAGGGCGTCGCCGTCTCGATGAAGATGTACTCGTACCGCTCGTCCCGCAGATGCTGGAAATAGCTGTCGTAGGACTCGCGCAGCGCGATGGAATCGCGGAACGTCACCTTCGCCCCGGTGGCCTTGGCGGCGTAGGTCGCGGCGTAGCCCATAAAGAAGGGATAGGGCATGTATTCGCCGAACACGAAGTTGCCGGGCGAGGAGTGGGCTTGGTTGGTGTGCGGCCACCGCGAACCGGCGCGCACGCCGCTGAACCACGCCGAGGCCGGGGCGTCGTCGCCATCGAACTCGAACCGCTTGACCCACCAGGGCGGATTGCTGAACAGGACCTTCATCGCGCTTCCTTCCACCGCTCCCTGCGGATCGTCATTCTCAGGCCAATCATCACTGGCGGGCGAACCGGTCAGCCATTTCGGCGTGCATCTCGGCCAGGATGCCGTCGATGTCGCGGGTCAGCGACCAGTCCGGATAATGCTCTTGAAAGCGCCGGATGTCGCTGATCCACCAGATGTGATCACCGATTCGGTTGGTCTCGTCGTAGCTCCAGACCATCGAACGGCCGGTAAGTTGCTCGGCCTTGGCAATGGCCTCCGCCATCGAGCAGTTGGAATGGCGACCGCCGCCGATGTTGTAGACCTCGGCGCTGCGCGGCTTCTGGAAGAAGTGCCAGAAGGCGTTCACCAGATCGAAGGAATGGATGTTGTCGCGCACCTGCTTGCCCTTGTAGCCGAACACGCGGTAGGGCGTGCCGGTGACCGCGCATTTCATCAGATAGGCCAGGAAGCCGTGGAGCTGAGCGCCGGAATGGCCCGGCCCGGTCAGGCAGCCGCCGCGGAAGCAGGCGGTCTTCATGCCGAAATAGCGCCCGTATTCCTGCACCATCACGTCCGCGGCGACCTTGGAGGCGCCGAACAGGCTGTGCTTGGTCTGGTCGATGCTCATGTCTTCTGGGATGCCGTGTTCGGCCCAGGGGTGGGACGGGTCCAGCTCCCAGCGGGTCTCGCGCTCCACCAGCGGCAGGGCGTTGGGTGTGTCGCCGTAGACCTTATTGGACGAGGTGAAGATGAAGGGCGCGTCCGGGCAATGACGCCGGGTCATCTCCAGCAGGTTCAGCGTGCCGTTGGCGTTGACCGAGAAGTCGGTGAAAGGCTCGCGCGCCGCCCAGTCGTGGGAGGGTTGCGCGGCCGTGTGGATGACCAGCGCGATGGCCGAGCCGTAGCGCGCGAAGAGCGCGTCCATGGCGTCCTGGTCGCGGATGTCGGCCGTGATGTGGGTGTAGGACGGATGTCGTTTCTCCAGCCGTTCCCGGCTCCAGGTCGTGCTGGCCTCGTCGCCGAAGAAGTAACGCCGCATGTCGTTGTCGACGCCGACGACGCCAAAGCCCTTTTCCGCAAAGAACCCGACGGCTTCGGCGCCGATCAGCCCAGCCGACCCAGTGACAATGAGGACGGACATCTCGCTTCTCCTTATGTGTTCTTGGCCGTGGCGGCGACATTTCTTGTGTGCTTTCCGGCACGGCGTCAGCGGAGAACAGGTTCCAGGACATGGCGATGGTCGCCGAGCCATTGGAAGATGTCGTCGAGGATCATGTCCACCGAGCGGGTCGGAGTCCATCCGGTGGCTTCGGTGACGGCCGTGTTGTCGGTCACGTACCAGGGAATATCCGCCGGCCTAGTCTCGGGCGTCGACGCCACGGCGACGCGACAATCCACGCGGAGTGCGCAGGCGTCCGTCAGCTCGGCCAGCGACGTGCTGTTCGCCAAGCCGCCGCCGACGTTGAACACCTGCCCGCGGACGTGATCCATACCGGCGATCTGCCGGCGAACCAGGTCAAACAGATCATCGACATGAAGAATGTCGCGCACTTGGATGCCTTCGCCCCCGAAGCCGGAATAGCCAAGCGGGCCACCGAAGAGATGGCGGGCTGCCCAGAGCACAACGAATCCCTGATCCACCTTCCCCATCTGCCAGGGGCCGGTCAGGACCCCGCAGCGGTTGACGACGGAACGAAGCCCGTAGAGCGCCGCGTACTCCTCGATCAGAAGTTCCGAGGACAGCTTTGTCGCACCGTAAAGAGAACGGCTGCCGCGCATCGGGAAATCGACGGTGATGCCACGGGCCGACCATCCGGTGCCCGCGGCTCCGTCGCGGATGACCAAGCGATCGCCGCGCCGCTCCAGAGGCAATGCGCGCAGGCTGTCGATCGGATAGACGCGGCTGGTGGACAGGAAGATTATGTCGCCGCCGCACCGGCGCGCCGCATCCAGGCAATGGACTGTGCCGACGAGGTTCGTGTTCACGAGGTAGGAGGGGCTGCCGTCGTAGCCAGCGTGGACGGATGGTTCGGCTGAGCATTCGATCAGGAGATCGAAACGGCCGGCTTCGGCAAGATCCTCCGGATTGCGGATGTCGCCATGCTGGAAGGCGACACCCGCCTTGGACAACCGCTGCAGCGCCAGTTCGGATCCACGCCGCTTCAGGTTGTCGAGGCAGAGGATGCTTGCTCCGTCCAGATGGTGGGCCAGCCGCACAGCGAGATTCGATCCCACGAAGCCGGCACCGCCGGTGATCAGGATCCTATACGGGCGAGACGCAGACATGAAGGGACGGTGTCCTTAGGAGCAGTGCCGGCCTTGAGCGTGCGCACCGCCGTCGAAGCGTATGCGGTCCGCAACAATGTGGTGGCATTGGTAAATAAAGCTTCAATTTTGCACGGCACGCTGCGCCGCTCGCCCGTTGTCCGTTCAACGGTTGATTTCCTCCAGCCGGTCCGGTCCTGTCTCCATGTAGCGCCGCCCTTCGGAAGGGCAGGTCAGGTTGGGGCCGAGACGGTGCCCGGCATGCGACATCCAGCCGATGCGCCGCGCCGGTACACCGGCCATCAGGGCATGGGGAGGAACGTCGCGGGTCACGACCGCGCCGGCGGCGATGAAACTGTAGGCGCCCAGCGTGACGCCGCACACGATCGTCGCATTGGCGCCGATGGACGCACCCCGCCCGACGAACGTGGTCCGGAATTCGGTCTTGCGTTCGATCTCGGCCCGGGGATTGATGACGTTGGTGAACACGCAGGACGGGCCGCAGAAGACGCCGTCCGACAGTTCGACGCCCGGATAGATGCTGACGTTGTTCTGTATCTTGCAGCCATTGCCCACCGTCACGCCGGGGCCAATCATCACGTTCTGCCCGATGTTGCAGTTGCGGCCGATGCGCGCGCCGGCAAGCACATGGGTGAAATGCCAGATGCGCGTCCCCTCGCCGATCTCCGCGGGGGCGTCCACCCAGGCGCTTTCATGGACGCTGACGCCGGGAATCGTGGTGATCCTTCCCGTCCGGGCGTGCCTATCCCCTTCGCCAGCCGCGCGTGCGGCGTCCATCACGCGCAGGACCGGCATCGCGTCGGTGGCGTCGGTCAGTGGGCGCGATCCCTGCCGGACGACGTCAAGGAAATGCGCACAGGCCCGGTGGATTGCGCTTTCCGGGCCGACCGGCGCGGGAGCGCCGTCCTCGTCCCCATCCTCGCGCATCGGGAACAGCCGAAGCGCCCGGTGCGGCTGGGCGTTCCAGTCCAGGACCGCCCGCCGGCGGTCGCCGGCCACGGCGAACAGGTCGTCGCGCGCGTTTAAGAGCGTGGTCGCCGTCACCTCCGCCGTTTCCCCCGACGGGAAATCGAGAAGAACGGTGACCGCAGCCGGCAACATTCGCGAGGCGGTGGTGACGACACGGGCCTGGACCGTGGAGGGATCCCGCCCGACCAGCGCCATCACCGCGCCGATAGCCTCGTGACAGGCGGTCCAGGGATCGCTCCCGTCTCCACACGGCCGGAGGGCGGTGATGTGCCGCAACCGGCCGAGCGCGCCTTCCGCTTTGAGCGCTCTCAGCCGCAGGAAGGCGGGGGCGTACGCCCAGCGGTTCCAGACGCATAGGAACAGACCACGCGCGTCCGCCTCCCGTGCAAGCGCTTCGAGTGTTCCAGTCGACACCGCCGACGCTTCCATCATGACGTGCTTGCCGGCCGCGAGCGCGTGACGCGCCAGATTCGCTCCCGTGGCGGGCGGAGTGACGATGACGATGCCTCGCACATCCGGATCCGCGCATGCGTCCGGCCCTGGGGAGGCAAGGGCTGCCAGATCGGTCAGGGCTGCCGCGATGGCGGAGGCCTCCTCGCCATGGCTCGATGAGATCAGGGCAATGCAGCCACGCGGCATCAATCTATGCTCCATGCTGTGTCTGGATCATGCGATATACGGCAGAGGGCATGTTTTCCTTTCGAGAAAGCAAGGTCGTTTTCTCCCCGGAAAGATATTTTTCTTCTGTGCCAAAACATTCAGGAGAATATTTCGATGTAATTTCTTACGTGGCTGGCAACGCTGGTGTTCAGGCGACGGCAAAAGTGCCATCTACGAGGACGCGGATGGCGTTCCAGGCGGACTGGCCTTGCAAGCGGGCGGTTCCGGTGACAGATCGATAACCGGCATGGATCCCCAGCCCCCAGCTTGATCGGAACCCGTCCGTGACCTTGCGGAAGATGACGAAGGGTCGGATTTCCTGTTCGCTGGCGTTGTTGGTGGGCGGGACGCGGCGGTCGGCGAGGAATACGAAGAACTTGCCGCGCCACGCCTTGATCTGGCGCTGCAGGTCGCGTCCGGCTGGATGGGCGGCGGGAACGCCGAGCAGGGCATTGAGCCCGTGGCCAGCCCTGGCGGCATAGGCGGCGAACGTGCTGTCCTTCAAGCTGGGGCGTCGCTTGCCGATGCGGATGGCCCAGCGCAGATGGTCGCGGATTTTGGGAGCGACGACGGTGTCGCCGCAGTCGATGGCGTACTGGACGTCGCGCAGGACATGGGCGAGGCAGACCTGATGAAGGTGGGCCAACTCCTGCTGCCTGGCGTAGCGGTCCGACACCCAGATCTCCGGCCGATAATCGCCGAGAAGCTGTTCCGCCACGCTCCGAGCCCGGCTGGAGACGATATCGTGCAGCACGCCCTTGTCGGAATGGAGGACCCACTGCCACTGGGTGGCGCCGTTCACCCGCGTGGTGGTTTGGTCCGATGCGATGACCGGCGCCGTCAACAGCTTGGCCTTGATCGCTGCGCGGGCCGTGCCGAACGCTGCCCCCATCCGCCAGAAGCTGTTGGCGATGGCGCCTTCGGAGATGGTCAGCCCGAACAGTTCCTTCAGCATCCGCGACAGCCGCTCGAAGCCGACGTGATGGCTGTGGTGAAGGTAGGCCAGCAACGAGTGGATTCCCGGCCCGGTAGCGCCGCTCGCAGCCGCCGCAGCGACCGCCGAACAGTTCCACCCGTGTCACCACCGGGCGGATGACCGGAAGGTCGATGTGATCGTAGCGATGCCGGCAGCGCTGGAACATCGCCGACACCACCATCCCGCAATGCGGGCAGGACTCGGCAAACCGGCGCTCCGCCTTGTCCGGCTCCTCGCTCAGCGGACGCGACACACCGGGACGGGATGGCCGCGGCTTACGCCGACGCTTGGCCGCCGCCTTCGAGCCGGGGCGACCGAGGCCATCCTGTGACGGCGGCATGTGGGAGTTCGACGACGTCTTGCGCGGCTTGCCGACCAGCGCCTCGAGTTCCGTGATCCGCGCCGCCAACCGCTCGATCAACGCCGCCTGCTCAAAAAGCAGGGCGTCCTTCTCAGCATCACTCAGGCGGTGGCGCGGCGGTTTTTCCATTCGGACGTTGACTCATATTCAACGAGGTGGCGCAACCCATTTCGCCAGCCCCGTGAGCAGTTACATTTCGATTTCATTTTCGTTGAGCGGCATGGAATGCATGATGGAATTCATAGGAACGAACCGGCAGAAAGTTCATTTTAATATAAAGTTAAGCAATAAGGGGGCATAGGATTCGTTTCTGCAATTTTGTCCCTCGGCGATTGCCCCCGCAGCCCCTTTTTCCTGATGGCCTGAGTCGGTCCTGTCCATGTGCGCTATCGCAGGCTTCCTTCATCGTACCCAGCCGGCCGATCGCGGCGCCTTGTCTCGCCTGACTGATGCCATGGCTCATCGTGGCCCGGACGGGCAAGGGCTCTGGCTGGAAGGGCCGGTCGGGCTGGGGCACCGCCGCTTGGCCATTCTCGACCTGTCCGATGCCGGCCGCAATCCCATGGGGTACGGCGGCGAGGACGGGCAGCGTTATTGGATCGTCTATAACGGCGAAATTTACAACTACCTTGAACTTCGAAGCGTGCTGCAGGCTGCGGGGCACCGCTTCCGGACGGCTACGGACACGGAGGTCGTGGTCGCCGCCTTCGACCAGTGGGGGCTGGATTGCCTGCCGCGTTTCAACGGAATGTGGGCGTTCGCGATCTGGGACCGGCAGGAGCATCGCTTGGTGCTGGCGCGCGACCGGTTCGGCATCAAGCCCCTGTACTACACGCAGGACGACGAACGGTTCGTCTTCGCCTCGGAACTCAAGGCGTTCGCCAGCCTCGACGGGTTCACCCGGGCGCTGGACGGGGAGCAGGCGGCCGCCACCCTGGATGGGTTGAACGCTGCGGAGGGAGAAGGGCCGCGGACGCTGATGGCGGGTGTCCTGCGACTGATGCCTGGCCACGCCATGGTCGTCGAGCCGGACAAAACCCTGCGGGTCACGCGCTGGTGGGAAACCCGCGACCATGTTCCGGCTGTCCCGGAACGCTACGAGGAGCAGGTGGAGGCTTTCCGTGCCCTGCTGGTCGACGCTGTGCGCCTGCGGCTGCGAAGCGACCGGCCGGTTGGGGCAAGCCTCAGCGGCGGCGTCGACTCCGGCGCGATTGCGTCCGTGATGGCCATGCTGCGCAAGGAGACCGGGAGCGACGTGCACGCCTTTGTCGCGACCTTCCCCGGCACGGAACTCGACGAGCGCCCCTATGCGGACGCCGTCGTTGCCGGCGGCGGCATCACGCCGCATTACTGGGCCTTCGAACCGCAGGGTGCCCTCTCGGATGTTCTCGACAGCATCTGGGCCATGGAAGACGTGTGGAGCACCATCGCCGTTCCCATGTGGAGCCTTTACCGGGAAATGCGCCGTCGCAACATCACGGTGTCGCTGGACGGCCATGGCGGCGACGAGCTGCTGTGTGGCTATCACTGGTTCCTCGACTGGCCAATGGGCGTGGTCAATGACAACCTGTACCGCGCGGTGCATGTCGATCCGCTGCCGGCCATCCTGCGCAATTTCGACCGTTGCTCCATGGCGCATGGCGTCGAGGTCCGCATGCCCCTGCTGGACTGGCGCCTCGTGTGCTTTGCATTCGGCCTGCCGCCTGCCGCCAAGGTCGGCGGCGGCTACACCAAGCGCATCCTGCGGGATGCCATGGCGGGGATCATGCCGGAGGCCGTGCGTCGCCGCCGCTCCAAGCTGGGGTTTAACAGCCCGATGGTGACTTGGTTCAACGGCGCTTTGCGTCCTCTCATCCGCACAGTGCTGGACCATCCGCTGTGGTTGGAAAGCCCGTGGTGGGACGGTCCCGTCCTGCGGCGGGAGATTCTGGACCGGAGCGAAGCCGGAACCTGGACGAGCGAGGATTGGGACGGCGTGCTGCGGCATTGGACACGCATGAACCTCGTCCTGTGGCGGCTGCTCTTCGTGGAGGGGGAGCGCCTCGACCGTCTGCGGTGGGCCTCATGAAGCTGTTGCAGATCAACACCTTCTATGACGAGTACCTGCGCACGTTCTATCGCGCGCAACCGTGGCTGAGGGCCGCTGCTCCGGAGAAGCAGCGGAACGCCCTGCTGGCTGACGGCTTCAGTGCCGCGCACATCCTGGCGCCCTGGCTTGGACGTCACGGATACGAGGCGGATCTCCTGATCGCCAACGCTTGGCAGGAGCAGGCCCGCTGGGCGATCGACCGGGCGCTGACGCCGCCGTTTTCACGCCAGGACCTGATCGCGCTGACCGCCCGGCGCATTGAGGATGCTCGTCCGGATGTCCTGTACATCGTCGATCCGATCATGTTCGACAGCCGCTTCCTCCGTGCGCTGTCGTGGAAACCCCGCCTCGTCGTCGGCTGGCGTGCTGCGCCGATTCCCACGGATGCCGACTTTTCCGAGTACGACGTCATGCTGTCCAGTGACGATGGCTTTGCCCGTCAAGCCCTGGAGCATGGCGCCCACACCACCGAGCGTTTCCGGCCGGGCTTTCCATCTTGGATAGCCGAAGCGGTCGCTGAAGAGCCGAAGGCTTGGGACGTCGTCTTCGCCGGCCAAGTGTCGCCCGACCACCGGACGCGGCTTCGGCGGCTGACGTCCGTGGGCAAGCTGCCGTTGCGGTGGTCGCGGGAGGTCGGCGTTCGCTATCGTCTTCTGTGCGGTGCGCCGGACGACCTGCCGGCCGCCGTCCACATGCATGATGGGGGGCCGGTGTGGGGCGTCGCCATGCACCGCTTCCTGCGCAGTGGCCGCATCGTCTTCAACGTTCACATCGATTCTGCCGAGCAGGCCGGCCAGAATATGCGGATGGTCGAGACCGTCGGAACCGGCAGTTTCCTGCTGACGGAGGATGGGCCGGGCGTGCGGGCGCTGTTCGAACCGGGTCGTGAAATCGAGGTGTTCCGCGACGGTTACGAACTGCACGACAAAATCCGCCATTACCTGGACCATCCGGAAGACCGGGAGGCGATCGCCCGGGCGGGGCAGAGGCGCTGCCTTGTGGAACATTCCATGGAGCGGCGGGCGGAGGAATTCGACGCGATGCTGCGTCGTGCCTTGGCGCGCGCCGCCAACGGTGCGCGCACGTGGGGGGGCAGTGGTTCCGATCACACGGCAAGCGGCCTCGGCGCGCTTGCGGCCGGGCGCCCCATGGCCGCGTTCGGGCATCTGTGCCGGGCGGCCGCCCACTCCACGGACTTGGCCCTGAGGGGCGCTCTTGCCGCCGCAGCAGCGGGCCTCGGCGATCTGGACGGGGCCGAGGCGGAGTTGCGGCGGCTGGCCGGGGAGCGGCCCGGCGACCCGGCCGTCGCCGATGCTCTGGCCCGAATCGCCGCCACGCGGTGCATGGCGCCCATTTCCGTGGCGCCGCACCCCGCCGGTTCCATGACCGACCTCCTGGTCGTCACCGGAGTCAATCCGGGCGAAGGGGGAGCCGGGGCCGCGCTTGCCGGGATCGTTGCCGCTGCGCAGTACGGGGGCCGCCGTGTTTCCTGGCTGAAGCCGGGGCCGGTGTCCGACGACTCAGATCTCGATGCAGCACTTCTCTCCGGCGTGCCGGTCCTGTTGTTCCACCCCCAACTCATCGGGTTTGCCCGCACGCTGTCCGTGATCGAACGGAGCGCCCGGCCGCCGCTGCTCTACCTGCTGGACTCCAGCTTTTTCTGCGTTCGCAGCTACAACCACCGGACCGGGGAAACGGGGGCCTGCACGGCCTGCCTGGGCGGTGCGACGGAGTGGGCAGAGGCCAACGGCTGCCTTCCGTTTCCGGTGTCCAACCCCGACGCCGTGGCGTGGATCGACCGGCTGCGGCCGCTCGTCCGGGCGGGGCGCGTGCGGCTGCTTGCCCAGAATGCCCGGCAGGCCGCGTTGGCGAGGTCGCAGTTCGGTGAGGCGGTTCCCATTCCGGTCATCGGCATGTGGACCGAGGAACTCGGGCGTTTGCTTGCCCCGGCTTCTCCCGGCCCCCCGCCAGCCCCGGATGACGCGCACACCGTGGTGTTCCATGGTACCGACCATCCGGCCAAAGGCGCGCGGTGGAGCGTGGAGGTAGCGCGACATGCGCCGCGCCTGCGTTTCCTGTTTCCATTCGGGGTGCCGCTCGCTTGCGATCCACCTGGGAATGCGGTTTTTCAGCCCGCCCGCTGGGACAACGGGCTGGCCGATGCGGTGGCTCGCTCCGCCATGACGCTGGTTCCCTCGCTCTGGTCCGCTCCCATCGAAGCCGCGCTGGTGAAAAGCCTGGCGTGCGCACCGGCCGTGGCGGTGTGCGGCAATCCGACAGCTTTCTCCGATGAATTGCCCGGCGACCTCGTGCTTCGGCTGCCGCCGGATCCGGGTGCCGCGGCCGTCCTGCTCGAAGAGAAGGTGCTGAATGGCTGGAGACCCGCCGACACAACCCGTGCGGACTGGCTGATGCGCTTCCGGCGGGACAACGCCGGCATGGCCAACGCGGTTTTCGATGCGGGGGCGCAAGCGACGGCCGTGATGCCAGCTTGCAGGTTGCCCTTCCTGCATGGCCGATGATGGCGCCGGTTCTTGACCATCTCTCGGGAGAAGACGCACCATGACCATAACGACGCCCGGCGTCTCCAATTACCAAATCTGCGTGCGTTGCGTGATGGACACCTCCGACACGCACATCCGCTTCGACTCGGCCGGCGTTTGCAGCTATTGCCATGGGTTCGACCGTGCGGTGGTCCACGAAGGCCGCCTCGGCGAGGACCCGCACGGTATCCTTCCGCGCAAGATTGCAGAAATCCGGGCGGCGGGGGCCGGGCAGGACTACGATTGCATCGTGGGGCTCAGTGGTGGGGTGGACAGCACCTACCTTTTGCATTGGGTGGTGACGCAGGGATTGCGTCCGCTGGCGGTGCATGTCGACACAGGCTGGAACACGGATCTGGCCCAGCGCAACATCGAGATGGTCCTGCGCAAGCTTGACCTCGACCTGCACACCGAAGTCATCGATTGGCAGGAGATGCGGAGCCTGCAATTGGCCTTTCTCCGCTCGGGGGTTGCCAATCAAGACGTTCCCCAGGATCACGCGATCTTCGCCAGCCTATTCCGGGTGGCGCAGGCTCACGGCATCCGCTATCTGATCAACGGCTTCAACCGCGCGACGGAAAGCGTGCTGCCCCGCGTCTGGGGGTACGACAACCTCGACGCCGTCCAGATCCAGGCCATCAACAGGTTGTTCGGCGATCGCCCCTTGCGGACCTACCCATTGCTGAGCTTTATGGAGGCGACCGCCATCACCTGGGGCTATCCAGCGGATCTGCGGCTGGAAACGCTGTCGCCGCTCAACTTCATCCCCTATGTCAAGGAGGAGGCGACCGCCTTCCTGGAGCGGGAATACGCGTTCCGGCGCTATGAGGGCAAGCATGGCGAATCGCGGTTCACGGTGTTTTTCCAGAATGCGCTCCTGCCGCGCCGGCATGGGTATGACAAGCGGCGCGCCCATCTGGCCAGCTTGGTCCTGTCCGGACAAATGGCGCGAAGCGAGGCGTTGCGGCGGCTGGAGTTGCCCCCCGCTCCCGACTCCGAAATCCATCGGCAGACCCAGTATGTCCTGAAGAAGCTGGGCCTTTCGGAGGCAGAGTTCCAAGAGATCATGGCCCGCCCCGCCCGTGCCTTCATGGATTATCCGTCAGCCTACGACGCCAAGGTGGTCATAGGCTGGCTGTTGTGGCATTCGGACATGCCCTGCGGTGCGATCGACGAGGAGATCCTGAAGGTTGATTCGGCGCTCCTCGGCATCGAGGACGAGGCGGCCCTGCGGGCCACTCTGCGGAAGGATGCCCCGATCCACATCTACGGTGCGGGCGTGCATGGCCGGACGCTGCTGGAGATGTTGCGTGCGAGCGGCTACGACAACGTCGTCGGCTTCCTTGAAACGGAGCGGTCTGGCGAGGAGGCCGGATTGCCGGTACAATCGCTTCGCCAATATGTTCCGCTGCATCGGGCGACACACCAGATCCTCATCGCATCCGTGGGGTCGCGTTTTGCCATAGCCCGGACGCTGGCCAGGGCAGGGATCTCAAATTTCCGCTATTGTCACCGCCTGTTCGTCGCCGAGGGCTGAGGCAGAGCCGTGTGTCGGGCGGGGCGTGTCGTGCCGGCCGGGCGGCGTTCAACAAGGGAATGCAATGATCGACCTTCCTGATTTCGAGAAAGCCTTCGCTTACGAGAATGACTTCTACTTGACCTGCCAACCGAGCCGGATCGCCAAGGCGATCGCGCATTATGAGGCCTTCAAGATGATACGGGATGTTCCCGGCGTCATTCTTGAGTGCGGCGTGTTCAAGGGAGCGTCATTCGTTCGTTTCGCCGCCTTTCGCGAGATGTTTGGGGGCGCCGAATCCCGGCGGATGATCGCGTTCGACACCTTCGCGGAATTTCCCAAGACGGGTTATGCGGACGATCAGATGTTGCGGACGGGATTCATCGCTGCCGCTGGTGCAAGCAGCATTTCCGACCGGCAGCTGATGGATGTTCTGCAGCGCAAGGGCTGCGCCCGGAATGTCGAGTTGATTGCCGGCGATATTCTGGAAACGGTGCCGGCGTTTGTCGAGCGCAATCCTGGCCTCAAGATCGCCCTTCTGAACCTCGACACCGACGTCCTCGAACCGGCGCGCATCGTGCTTGAGCATCTCTATCCGCGCATGTCGCGGAACGGCGTCGTTCTCTTGGATAATTACGGAGTGTTTCCGGGCGAAACCGCGGCCATCGACGCCTGTTTCGCCGGTATGTGGGCCGATGGTGGGGGCGTCCGGCGTTTTCCCTTCGCTGCCACGCCGTCCTACATGGTGGTCGGCTGATCGCCCAGAATAGCGTCCTTGCGGGCACTACCCTTGAAGGCGCACGTGGGCGACCAGCGTGTCGGTCCGATCGAGTGCGTCCAGCGTCGCGGCATAGGCGTTGTGCAAGGCCTCGCCGGCAAGCTCGCTCCACAGCGCGTGCCCGCCCGGACGCCCGTGCCGAAGCCAATGCAGATGATTTGCGACGGGATAGCGCTGATACCCGGTGATGGTCACGTCGGTGTACCCGGCTGCGCGCACGAGCGCTTCCAGGCTCTCGCGCGTGTGCAGGACGAGATGCTCGCTCCATAGGGTGAAGCGGCGGAATGCCTCGCAATCGTACAGATCGAGCAGCGCGTCGCGTGCGTGGGGCACTTCGATGACGAGTTGTCCGTCCGGCGCCAGCCGTGCCCTCAGATCCGCCAACATTCGTTCCGGCTCCAGCAGATGCTCGAACACGTGGAACAGGGTGATCGTATCGAAGCGGCGGTCTCCCAACTTGGTCAGGGAGCCAACCACATGAAGGCCCCGCCGTGTCGCCGCGCCGCGCTGGGTCGCGTTCGGTTCGACACCGACGGCCTCCCGGGCATCGGAGTGGAGACGATCGAGGACGCCGCCCCGTCCGCAGCCGACGTCCAGCCAGCGGCGCCCCCGGATGAAAGCGCCGAAATCCGCGGCGCGCCGGGCGCTGTCGTCCAGTTCTGCTGGCGTGAGAACGCTGTCGCCGTCCTGGACCGCGAAGGCGCCGTCCTTGCCCTCGTAGTGTGCGAGATTCATGTGATCAGTGCGCGCCAGGAAGATGACGCCCGACCGTGTGCACCGGAGAACGGTGACGTCGTCGCGGTCGCGGACGCGGGGGTGATAAGGAATCACCGCGTCGCGGTCGATGACCCCCAAGGAGGCCAGCCGTTCGGCGATCGGGTTCTGAAGGCGGGGTGTGGCCGGACGGTCTTCTTTCCCTGGCATCGGGTCCATGGCGTTACGGATAGAGTATCGGGGAAGGCTTGCTGTGTCAGGGACGGGCTGTCCCCAGGAACGCGTCGCAGACGCGGTGAGCCTCGTCCTCGGTGAGGGAACCGCACAGGGGCAGGCTCATCACCCGGTCTGCCGCCGTTTCCGTCACCGGCAGGCTGCCGGTGCCGTAGCCCAGTCCGTCGAAGGCCGGCTGCCGGTGCAGGGGCACCGGGTAATGCACACCGGTGTCGATGCCCTGGCGGCGCATCGCCTCCATGGCATCCTCGCGGTTTGACGTCTCGACGACGTAGAGATGATAGGCCGGCAGGGACCCTGCCCTCGGCTCCAGCACCTTGAAGCCATGGGCTTTCAGGCGCTCGTCATAGAGCGCGGCGAGCGACCGGCGCCGCGTGGTCCAGGCGGGCAGATGGGCCAGCTTGGCTTCGAGGACTGCCGCCTGGAGATCGTCCATGCGATGGTTGTAGCCAACGATGTCGTGCACGTATTTGGAACGCCGGCCGTGGTCGATTAGGCGCGACACGCGGTCCACGACCGTGGCGTCGCGCACGACGATGAAGCCGGCATCGCCGTAGGCCCCCAGATTCTTGCCGGGGTAGAAACTGAAGCAGCCGGCGTCTCCGAGCGCTCCCAGGAACCGTCCGTTCAGGGTGGCGAGATGGGCCTGCGCGGCGTCCTCGACCACCTTCAGCCCATGCCGGGCAGCGATGGCCGACAGTGTGTCCATGTCCGCGGCCGCGCCATAGATATGGACTGGAAGAATGGCCCGTGTCCGCGGGGTGATGGCGGCTTCCACGGCCGTGGGATCCAGGGTGTAGGAGGCCCGCTCGATGTCCGCGAAAACCGGTGTGGCGCCGACATGGCGAATCGCTTCTCCGGTGGCGAAGAAGGTGTGGGCGCTGGTGACAACCTCGTCGCCGGGGCCGATGCCCAACGCCTCCAGTGCGATCGACAGGGCGGCCGTTCCGTTGCTGCATCCACTGCCGTGGCGGGCGCCGATCGCGGCAAGCCAAGCCGTCTCGAACGAACGAACGGCGGGGCCCTTGATGAATTTCTGGGACGCAAGGACAGCGGCGATGCCGCGCTCGATCTCGTCCTTCACCTCAAGGAACTGACGGTGGAGATTGACGAGCGGGATGGAGATTTCGGTCATCGGCGGAGGCCGAGGCGGCTGTGCTGAGGGCGGAAGCGCAGGCGCACTTCCTGACCGCTGAAGATCGATTCGTAGATGGCAGAGATCAGCTCAAGCGACTTCCGGCCTTCCAGCCCGTCCACGAGCGCCTTCGCGTCGTTCCGGATGCAATCGACCACATGATTCAGATAGGTCCTGTGGCCGAAGCCGTAGACGTCCGGCGGCATGGTTTGGTAGCGCTCGAAAACCTCCGCATCTTCCGCGCTTGCGTTGGCGAATTGCCAAGTACGGACTTCATTCACGGCAAAGCCGGCGATCTCGACCGTTCCATGCTCGCCCAGCAGCGACAGGGATCCTTCCAGATCCTTGGGGCGCGCTGCCGTCGTCGCCTCTACGATGCCTATGGCGCCGTTGCGGAAACGGATCACCGCGACCCCGGTGTCTTCGGTTTCAATGTCCACGAAGGCGGTTCGCGCGGTCGCGTACACGCTTTCCGGTTCGCCGAGAAACCATTCCAGAAGGTCGATGTGGTGGCTCGCCTGGTTGGCGAAGACACCGCCGTCGTCCGCCCAGGTTCCACGCCACGCATCCTGGTCGTAGTAGCGTTGATCGCGCCGCCAGCGAACGCGCACCGAGCCCATGGCGATCCGCCCGAAGCGTCCGGCTTCGAACGCTTCCCGCATTTTCATGACCGGGGGATTGAAGCGGTTCTGCTTGACCACGAACAGCTTCACCCGTGCCAGATCGCAGGCGCGAATCATCGCCTCCGCGTCGTCGAGCGTCAAAGCCATCGGCTTCTCGACCACGATGTGCTTCCCATGGGGGGCGAGCGCGATGCACATCGGCGCGTGATTGCCGCTGGGCGTGAGAATCGACACGACGTCGATCGCATCGCCTATGGCAGCCATCATCGCCTCCGCGCCGGTGAAGGCCGGGACGTTGTAGGCGTCTCCATAGGCTTTGGCCCGTTCCGGCGCCGTATCGCAGACGGCGACCAGCCGGGCATCGGCGATCTGGCCGTTGGACAGCAATTCGGCATGCTTGCGGGCAATGCGGCCGCAGCCAACAAGAGCAAAACCAAGAGGTTTCGGGAGCGGCATCGCTGGGAGCACTCACTGGAAAAAGTGGCTGCGATCTTGGTCGCACATTATTGCAGAATCGTAAATAGCCTTCCGCTTCCAGTAAAGTTCTTTGACATTAAGAGTTCTCGTTCGAGCGTTTATAGGAATGGATCATGGCCGGGAAGCGGAAAGAGCGGCCGGTTTGGAAGCGATCCGACCAGGTCAAGCAGGGTGAAGATTGGCCAAGGATTGCCGCGCCGATGCGGCCTCTTTCTGGAAGAGAGACATAATGCGGGTAGCATGCAGGTAGGTCCAGACGAAATTGGCGGCCCGCGGCTCGTTCTGCGACAGGAAATATTCGATAACGTCCGCCAAGGCCCGGCCGTCCCAGATCGATGATTCCAGGAATTCCTGCGACCGCAAGGTGTCGGTTAGCCAACTTTTCAGCGGCCCCGTGACCCACTCCTGGGTCGGCGAAACGAAGCCGAGTTTGGACTTGCGGGTTCGGACGCTTTCCGGGAGGAGGCCGCGCATCGCTTCGCGCAGAACCAGCTTGGTGAAGCCTTTGCCTATCTTCGCGGAGGAAGGTAGGGAAAAGGCGAAGCAGACCAGCCTCCAGTCGAGGAACGGGGCCCGGACTTCCACGCCGTGCGCCATGGAGGCGCGGTCGAAGTTGCGCAGGATGGTCGGCAGGATATGGTTGTGAAAGTCCGCGTAGCTCTGGCGGGTCAGCCGGTCGCAGGGGGCGTAGCGCTCGGCATCCTCGGTGCGGCCGGCGAAGGGGGGATTGGCCTGCTCCTGGCGTATGAACATCTCGTGGGTCAGGCCGAAGCCGCCGTAAGCCTGATTGAAGCCGGGAGCGTTGAGTTCGTGGCGGATGCGGATGCGCTCTACCAGGGTCTGCGAGTTCGGCGCGGTTTCGATGGCGGTGGGCAGGTGGTGATGGTAGCCGAGAAACAGCTCGTCACCCCCATGGCCATCCAGCGAGACCACGACGCCGGCCTCGCGGTAGGCCCGATAGAGCATCCACACCGGCGTATGGTTTGCCTGGATGTCCTCATAGGCGTAGATCGCCTGCTCGACCGCCGCCGCGACATCTTCGGTCCGCATGGTGCAGATGTGGGCCGATGTGCCGACGTGCCGGACGACCTCCTCGGCATAGGCGCGCTCGTCCTGGACGCTTCCCGGGAAATCCGCCACAAAGGCGCGCTGCCAGTCTTGGGAGGCTCGCCCGCCCGCCCGTCGCGCCCGCGCTGCTTCGACCAGCGCGACATGGACGGAACTGGAGTCCATGCCGCCGCTGAGCGCGGTTCCGACCGGCACGTCGCTGCGCAGACGAAGCGCGCAGGCGTTCAGCAGCAACTCCCGCAGCTGTTCGGCTTGTTCCGCCAGGGTGTCCGGAACCGCGACCAGATGGTCCAGCGTCCTCCACCACCGCTCCAGCTTGGGTGGGGAACCCGCGCGGACGACGAGGTGATGGCCCGCCGGCAGGCGGTGCACGTCACGGAGCAGGCACATCTCGGTGCCCTCGACACGCGTCTGATTGGAAATGGCCAGGGCGACCATGGATGGATCGAAACTGGGATCGAACCATGGCAGGGGAAGAAACGCCTTCATCTCGGACGCGAAGGCAAGGTAATCCCGTCCCACGGTGTAGTGCAGCGGTTTAACGCCGAACCGGTCGCGTGACAGAAAGAGCAGCTGTTCCTGCCGGTCCCAGATAGCAAAGGCCCACATGCCGTTGAACTTCATCTGGCATGCGGGTCCCCATTGGGCGAAGGCGGCGAGGATCACCTCCGTGTCGGTTTCCGTGGCGAAGGTCCAACCGCTTTGCCGGAGTTCGTCCCGCAGTTCGATGAAGTTGTAGATTTCACCGTTGAAGGTGACCCAGTAACGGTTGTTGCACAGGGCCATGGGCTGCGCGCCGGACTCAGAGACGTCCAGGACGGACAGACGCGTGTGACCGAGGCCGATCCCGTTCTCGATGTGAAGGCCATCGCCGTCCGGACCGCGATGCCGCAGCATCGCGGTCATGCGCTCCACCTCATGCCGCTCTACGGGAACACCGCTGAGAGAAGCAATTCCCGCAATACCACACATGAATTTCTCCCTTCTTTAAACATGTAACGCTTCAAATCACGTGTTGAGAAGCGAGTTTTTATTGATTTACGTCCGCTAAAGTTTAAAAAAACTGCTCGAGCCGGTCCAGAGCAATCCAGAATCCCTCACCGGCGTTTTTGTGTCCCTGCCAAATTTCCGGGATGAAGCTGGCATGGGGAGCAAGCTGATCGAGCTGGTCGGCAAGGGCCGCGAAGTCCACATCACCCTCTCCGATCTGCAGTCCTTCGCCATCGACTCCTCGCGCGTCGACGATGTGAAGGTGCGCAATGTATGGCGCTACCGTCGCGACGAACCGCCCGAAGGACCATTTGAAATGGTTACACGCCAGTTTTGAATGGGAAATATCCAGGCAAATCCTGAAATTCATAGTGCTCAAACAGAATTCTACGATTTCCTGAGGGTCGACGAACAGGTTGTGGAGGCGCTGTCCGCCAAAATGCCAGGGAAACGGCGGCATGGTCTGGGCAATGATCTCGACGCCGCTTGCGTCCAGGCGGCCAAGGCTGTCCTGCAAGAGCTCGTAACGCTTCTCCCGTTCAGCGGTGCTGAGCGGTTCCTCGTCTGTGAAGCCCCCAAGGTTGGTGACGATTAGCGGCCTTTGTGTGCGTCTGTGGAAGCCCTGGAGGGCGCGGGTTACGGCAATCACACGCCGCATTTCCTCGATGGAGCGGAGTCTGTAGGCCTCGTCGGGCGAGCACAGATCCAGGATATGGTCGTGGGCGAACAGCTCCGGTGCGTGCACCACCAGACCAGTGTCGAGCGGCCGGTCGAAATAGTCGCCCAGCGCGATATCCAGATCCTTATAGCTCAGATGATATTCGAGGAAGTCCGGGGTGACCCTGGACAGGATCTCCTGGTGGTCGTGATACCGCACCGGCACGCCCCAGGGACGGCGGAACCGGTATTGCCGCGGCGCAGCCCCCTTCTCGCCAAGGTCGCTGGGATAGAAGAAGTCGCCCCGACGGATCGGGCGGATGGCCGGCCGGCCCATCAGGCGGTTGCGGTGGTTTGGCTGCAACCCGCGCCCGGGGCTCTTGACGTCGATGGAATCGGACGTGATGATCTCGCCGGCCGCGATGTCACGCGCGGCGATCAGGCTCTTCGCCAGAACCTCACGGTTCATGATCTCGCCCTGGGTCAGTTTCCGTTCGCCGGCTGAGCCCAACGCCTGCTCCACTTCGCGGATCGCTTTCACCATCGCCGCGAACTCGGCCGGAAGCAGACTGACCTTGTGGTCGTTCCCTTCCATGGAGCGGTCGAGCGTCAAATGCTTCTCGATGACACGCGCCCCTTGCGCCACCGCGGCGACGGCCACGTTGTAACCGCGCTCATGGCCGGAATAGCCGACCGGGCATTGTCCGATGCCGCGCAGGCGCTCCATGTAGCGGAGATTGATGTCGCGGAAGGGGGCTGGATAGGTCGAGTTGCAATGGAGCAGGACGAAGCGTGCACCGCAGGCACGCAACTCGGAGACCGCTTCGCGGATTTCCTTGTCGGTGGACATCCCGGTCGACAGCAGGATCGGCTTACGGGTCTGCGCGACCCTGCGCAGCAGGTCGATGTTCGTCAGGTCCGCCGATGCCACCTTGTAGGCCGGCATCCCGTATTCTTCCAGGGCGGCGACGCTTTCGGCATCCCAGGGCGTGCAAAGTGGGATTATGTTGCGGCTGTGGCAGTGGTCGAAAGCCGCGAACAATGCCTCCTTGCTCAGATTGAAGCGCGACAGAAGGTCCAGCGTGTATTGCGAGCCGAGATCCTCGGACGGGTCGTCGGCCTGTGCCGCGCTGCGGTACAGCGATCCCAGGTTGCGCATCTGGAACTTGGCGCAGTCGGCGCCCGCCCAGGCTGCGGCATCGATCAGCTTCCGGCATAGATCCAGGTCCCCGTTGTGGTTGTTTCCGATCTCTGCCACGATGAAGGCGGGCAGTTCATCGGCGATGCGGTGGGGGCCGATCAGGATGCCGTCGGCCTGGAGGTAAGCGACTCCCGAGAGATGCATTTGGCGGTCGACGATCGGTACATGCGTCACCCGATCGTTGAACAGGCCCAGAATGGAAGACTGCGGATCATCCGAGAAGGCGAACACGAAGTCTTTGTTTGAGATCGTCTTGGCCGGGATGGAGAGATTGACGGACGGCTGGCTTACCAGCCAACGCCGGAGGTCACCGTCCGTCAGCACGCCTTCGAGCCGGCCACTTTCCGTGAGCAGGAAGATGATCCGGCAACGGTTGTCGCTGATCCGGCGCAACGCCTCCAGGACGCTGTCCTCGGCGTAGACGATGAAGCGCCGCAGGTTCCGGTCGATGATCATGATGCCCGCACGCCGCGCCGGGAGAGCAGCGCTTCTGCCAGGATGAGGTCGTCCGGCTCGTCGATCTCCAGGCTTCGCGCGGCGTCGGCGACATGGAGGGCGATCCGGCCGAAAAAGCGGTGGCCGCCCCGGCGGAAGCCGTCTTTCCGCATGACATAGACGGCACCGTTCTCCAGGTATTCGGGTTCCCGGTCCTGGCGCCGCGCGCGGACCGAGGAGGTATGGTTGATGCCGCGGAGCTGCCCGTCGGGCAGGTGGCGCCACAGAAAATGGTGGAAGGGGACGGCGGAAAAGGCGCAGTCGGCGGCGGCGTTCAGCAGGGCCGCGATGGTCCCGTCGATGTCTTCCGGCAGCATCAGCGGCGAGGTGCACTGGACCAGGGCGACCAAGTCCGGGTCGTACCCTTTCTCGTCCCGCAGCACGTCGAGGACGTGCAGGACCGCGCTTTCCGAACTGGCCGTGTCCCCGCTGATGTCCGCCGGGCGGCGCACCACCTCGGCGCCGGCCTCGGCGGCGATGGCCGCGATCGCGTCGCTGTCGGTGCTGACCACCAGCCGGGACACCGCGCGTGCGCCCAGGGCTGCCCGGATCGCGTGCACGATCAGAGGCAGTCCGCAAAGCGGGACGATGTTCTTGTTCGGTATGCCCTTGGAGCCTCCGCGGGCCGGAATGACGGCGAGGCAGGAAGGATGGGCGGGAGGTATCGGTTCGGTCATCTCGGTGACGGCTGGGGCCCGTGATTGGTGACGGCGATGATCCGTCCGCAACTCTGAACAATCTCTAAAAAATGCCCTTGCCGCCTCAGGCCTTCTCAGCCGGGTTCGGAACGGAACACAGTGGTTCCACGACCCGGCGAAGGTCCGACACCAGCCCACGGAACGTGAAGAGGTCGCCGGTCGCCTCGTAGCCCGCACGCATGCATGCCAGTTCCTCTGGCGCGGCAAGCAGGCGCCGGAGGCTCATTCCCAGGCTTTCCGCCCGGGAGCAGTCGGTCACGGCGCCGATCCCGTAGCGCTCCACCAAGCGGGCGCAACCCCTCATGGACGCGTCGAGAAGGATCGGAAGGCGGGCCTGGAAATAGTCGGCGAATTTGGCCGTCATCCAGGTTCGGTAGTAAGGGTTGAGCGCGATGTAGGGCAGAACGGCGAGGTCGCCGTGCGCAAGATGGTGTGCAATGTCGTCGTAGGCCATGTCGCCGAGAAAGAGCACGCGCTCCGCCCGCCCTTCGGTGTTCAAGACACGTTCCATGACGGCCCGCTGGCGACCGTCGCCGATCACAACCAGCGCTTGGCCATCGGCCAGCCACCGCGTCGCTGCCATGAGGGTTTCCAGGTTGCGCAGGGGCGTCAGGTTGCCCAGGAAGACGGACACCCGCGTTCCGGCTGGGACGCCGTAGCGGTCTGTCCAGAAGTCCGGAGAGGAAGCGTTCGGCGAGGTTTCGACGGCCCGAAGCTCGGCGCAGATGTAGACCGGCGCGAAGGGCACCGACAGATGGGCTTCCATGGCTTCGGCCAGTTCCTCGCCAACCGTGATGCGGGCGTCGGCGCGCGGATACAACTCCCGCTCCAGATCGTCGAACGCGGCGATGCGGTCCCGCGCGTCCGGCCACCAAGTCCGTTCCTGCCACATCCACCACTCGTGGGCGTCGTAGACGAGCGGGCTGCCGAGACGCTCCTTGAAGGCCAGACCCAACGGAAGGAGCGGTGCATCGGCGACGAAGATCAGCGCCGGCCGCTCCCGCGACACGGCGGCGAAGTGCTGCGCGCTAAGGCAGGCGGAATGCCGACGCTCGTAGCCGGGCCAGAGTCCCCGCGCCACCCTCATGTTGAACGGAGCCAGATCGATGGGCTGTACCGGCACCAGGGCGAAAGCGGACGCGCCGCCGCCCAGGCCGCCGAATCGGGTCTCCGGATCATACCAGGGACCGCCGTCGGCGGTCGACGCCGCCGGCACCGCCGCAACACCCCATATGGCATCGAGCGGCGGAACCACGGCCGTGCCCAGATCCTCAGCGAAGCGCTGAATGTTCGCGAGCAGGACAGCCCGTGTCGCGGCGCCGGGTGGCATGTTCGAATGGAACAGCCACCCGCCGGACGAGAGATGGCAGAAGACGCGGCTGATCTCGGGGTTGTGGTCGGGATGTTCAAGGAGTATGGCGTGCCCGCCGTCCCACACCGCGGCCTCTGCCGTCCATCCGCCGTCCAGATCGAAGTGTCGGACCACGCCGTCCGGCGGCGCCGAGGCGCACCGGGCGATGAGGGGATCCAGCATCCGCCGTGTGCTGGCGAACTCCACCAACGCATAGGGTTGCGCCGTCACATGGTAGGCCGTACGGGCGTGGAAGTCCTGGGTCATGACCGGCGTCGGGTCGGCCATGGAATGGGGATAGCGGATACGGTGGAAGGCCCGCACCAAGAAGCCGAGCGCGCGCAACGCTTCCACGACGGAGAAAATCCGTCCGCCGCCATGATCGTCATGGGTCAGGAGCCAAGCGACCGGGCGGGCGTCGTCCCCCGGCCGGGGCAGCGTGATGGAGGGCATCATGAGTGGGCACCCAGGTTCAGGACATCGCCGATCACCCGGTGGGCCAGCGTGCCGTCCGGCTCGACTGGCAGGCGGTTCGGTCTGATCAGCCCCTTCCACCCCTGCTCGATGCTAGCGATGATCCCGTCCGGGGTCGCTTCGAAATACGCATGCCGGGCATCGATCAGGTCTTTGTAGAAGCTGAGGCTGTACGGATTGATGTAGGTTGTCGGCACCCCGTCCTCCAGGCAGTTGAGCCCGGTGCTGGAGAGCTGGGAGACATGGTGGTCGCTCAGCGCGATGACCGGTTCGAGCGGGGCTCTGGTCGCGGCGCGGCATTCCGTGTTCGTGATGCCGGCGCTGCGCAGTCGGGTTTCGGCGCCACGCCAGCCGGTGGGACTGTCCTCCGGCACCAGCGGGTGGCTGCGGATCAGCCAGAACCAGTCAGAGGGTGCGCGCCGGATTGCGTCGACGAGGGATGGAGACAGCCCCTCGTTCATCAGGTTCCCCGGCGGAAGAGTGACGAGCACCACTTTGCGGCAGGCCTTGCGGATGCCGTTCAGGACGGCTCCCTCTTCCGGCGGCATCGGCGACGGCTCCCTTGTCATGGCTGACGGCCGCCCGCCGACGAGGATGCGGTGCCGCGTCTGCCGCCGGGAGAAGTGGGCATCGATGTTGCGGGCGGAAGAAAGCCCCCACACCACGAAATGCGTGGGCAGCAGATGGTAGCCTTCGTCCGGAACAACCGTCCACAGGCTGTAGGCCGGATGGAAGGGGCCGTTCGCTCCGTGCTGGATCTCCAAGGTCGGAATGCCCCGCTCGGCCGCCGACCAGATCAACCCCATATGATCCGTATCATAATAATTCTGGAAAAGAATGGCTTCCGGCTGAAGCGCCGTCAGCAGGTCGTCGAACATGAATTTTCTGATGATGGTCGAATAGGCGATCGTCCTCATGTCTTGAGAGACAAAATGGTAAAGGTCGAAGCCATACCGTTCATTGACGAAGGCGACCGTGCAGGCCAGGGCGGCCATGAAGGTCTGGATGAAGTGCTCGACCTCCGCGTCGCGTCCACGCTGGCGCACCGTCTCCATCGTCCATGGGACGATCAGGAGCGACGGATGCTTGCGGCGATGCAGGTTCTGGGCGGCGTCGGACGCGATCTCGACCTTGAGGACGGGACGGTGTTCCGCCAGGATCTCGATCCAGGGATCGATTACCGGCTCGATGACACCGGCGGGCGTGTTCAGCGTGTGGAAGGTTGGCGAGGCCGCGAAGACCAGCACCGGGCGGCCGTTCCGGGTGGGGGCGGCGTCCGCCGGGAAGAAGCGGTCTTCCGGGCAGGGCGGGTTTTCCGGCTGGTCGGCCAGGATGGCGGCGAAGCGGTGATTGACCGCCTCGGCGAACGCTGCCCACGGATGTCGCTCGGACAGCCAACCCTCGAACCACTGCATTCCGATTTCCCGGACATGCTCGTGAAGGCGGAAATACAGGACGATGCGAAGAAGCGGCCAGACCCGCACGCCATGGTGCATGAAGCTGTTGACTTGGCTGTCGTTCTCCAGAACGGCCAACAGCTTCGACGTGAAGCCGTAATACCGTTCCATGTCCTCCATCCGGTCTATCCGGTTCTGATCCATCAGACGCGAAGGGCGCTGTCGGGAAGGTCAAACGGATTGACGCTAGCGCCCATACGGGGACGTTCCAGCAGCAGCGTGCGGACCGCGTCGTCTACCGGTTCGACGGCATCCTTGAACAGCAGGTACAGCAGGTGCCGCCGGCCCTCAAGGCCCGGCAGGTCATCCATGTCGAACGGGGTCCCGGCCGCCTGCTGCTCGCGCAGGAACACGGCCAGCTCGGTCGGCACCGCGAACGCGTTCGCCCAGCGGACGTTCAGCAGGCAATAGCCGTCCTCCTGCCGGAACCGGATGCGTGGCGGGACCACTACCTGTGCCTTGCGGTCGACGGTTTGGACGATCTCAGCCGGGATGTCGAGCGTGTAGGGCACCCCGATCCTGTCGAATCCGACGAACAGGGGGTCTTGGGCGTCACGCCGCTTATAGTAGGAGTTCGCGGCCATGCGGCAGCCTGATCCGCAGATCTCCTGGTACGCACACCCGGCGCAGCCCTGGTAGCGGTAGCTGCCGTCGTGCCACCGGCTCATCCGGCCGAAGGCTTCCGTCAGCCCCACCTCGAAGACGTTTCCGTAGTTTTCCTCTTCATGGGTGCAGGCGTGGGAGTCGCCGTTCGCGTTCAAGACCATGCGGTTGCCGGTCTGGGCCGGGCAGCCGCGCCCCACGAAGTCGGCATAGGTGGCGAGATCGCCCAGAAAACAGAGGGGATAACTGATCAGCGTGCCAACATCGATGCCGAAATCGCGCTTGGCGCGCGCCAGATCCTCGACGGCGCGGCGCGCACCGGCGATATCGAGTTCGAGGATCGTCCCGTGGGGATCCTCGACCGTGACCGACGGGACGAGCCGCGTCGCGAAGATCTTCTGTACGCCGAGCGCCGCCGCAAGCCGTGCGGTTTCATATACGTGCTCGGCGTTCGGCGTGGAGATGACCATGTTGGCGCTGACGCGGATGCCGGCGGCGCGTGTCGTGCGGATGCCCTCCTTGATCCGATCCAGCGCGCCCGGCTTGTTCATCATGTGGTCGTTGGTCGCCGGGTCGTAGGAATTGAGGCTGGTCAGAATGTGGTCCAGCCCCGCCACCCTCAGACGCTCCATTTTCGTCGGGGTCGCCAGCATCAGGTTCGAGTTGGTGCTGATCGACAACCCCGCCTCCGACAGGCGGCGCGCGGCGTATTCCATGACAGGGAAATTGAGCAGCGGCTCCCCGCCGGTCAGGATGACGTGGAAGACCTTCGATGCGACGATCATCGCGACGAGTCGGTCGATTTTTTCCATCGACACGCTGTCCTTGAAGCTCGCCGGATCCTCACGCCAGAAATTGTAGCAATGGCGGCATTGTATGTTGCATCCGGACGTCAATTCCAGGTTGATGGAGATCGGCGCTGACAGGGGGGCACGCTTGGCTTTTCGCGAAACGACGCTATGAGCCATGCCGTCCATGTCTTTTCCCCTTGCCTTTTTCATTGTCGACGGTGTCGCTGCGGCACCCAGTGCCGGACCTGTGTGGGTTTTGGAAGCGAAATGCGTTATCCAGTTCACAAGAAATATGTTAATGACGCCTTAATTTGTACTTCTGTTGCAGCAATGGAAAAGCGGTCTTTCCGGCGCCGATCGAAATCCATAATGTTTCTGCGCAATTAATGAGGTCGTTCACAGTCCGGCTATGGATTCAGAGAAGCGGTGCCAATCGTTGGAAGGGTGATTGCCGCTCTTGCGGGCGAACCATACGGCTGGCATGTGCAGCGTCTTTCCTGTGCGGATGATGAAATGGGGATTCTCTGCATCGGCGGCGCCCGTCTCGACCATCCGGTCGAGGGTGGCGTCGCTGAGCGACGGGTCGAAGCCGTCCAGCATGCGGAACCCTGTGTGGTCAAGAAGCGGGGTGCCGAGCCCTTCCAAAGCGGTGGTAATGGACAGCCCCGGGGCGTCGCTTCCCGCGTTGAGCCGCACATCGCCGGCGAACGCGAGAACGCCGCCATCGGTCAGGCGCGGCGCAGCCCAATCCATCACCCGTGGGAAGGTCGGATTGAACAGGACGTTGCGCGGCGCAACCACCGCGTCCCAGCGGCGTTCGTCGAACGCTCCGTCCTCGACCGCGCCGTGATGAACGGTGAGGCGTCTGCGATCGAACAGGCGCGGGCGGAGCAGCCAGAGATCCAGGCCGCCGCGGGCGACGCGCTCGGCCATGGCCGGCGCCTCGTCGCCGATGTCGAGCACGTCGACGCGGGTGCTCCATTGCGTCAGGAACAGGTACAACCCATCGACATGCTCGCTCAGCACAAGGAACCGCGCATCGCCGGACAGCAAGCCGAGTCGGTCGAGCCCGTAGAGTATCTGCACCCGCTCCCACGCTCCCCGGCTGCGCTTGAAGTAGCTGTAGATGGCGTCGCGTTCCATCTCGCAGGCCGGCAGGGCATCGGGGCCCGCCACATCCGTCCCGTTTCCGTAGAAGGTCGAGCAGTTTGTCTTGAAGCGGCGGACCCAGGCGAACCAGGACGGATCTTCCCAATCCTCTGCCGCCGCAAGCTTGCAAAGCTTGGGAGGCCCGTCCGGCCGCGCCGTGCCCGGCAGGGCGATCTCGGGGCGTAGGCGCGCAGCCACCCGCAACGCGGACGCCGAGGCGCGCAGGGCTTCGACGCGCTCCGCCGGAATTTTCTCGGCGTCCGCCAGCCTGGGCCAGCCGAGCATCGCGATGAGCGGCGCGGACCAGCGCCGCCCCCCGGTGGTGGAAAGGTCGGGGGCCTTGGTCAACCCGTGCAGATCCTGCCGTGCCAGGAAAAGCTCCCGAGGGGCGATGTGTTGGGTCCGGCCGAGTGCGTTGCGGACGAACGCCTCGACGCTCTCGTCAGGGGAAGCCGTCCCGTCTCGCCGCGCCATGGCCGCACGGACGATGGACACGAGGCGGTTGCCGACGCCCTGCAACGAATACTTTGCGATGGCCAACTCGTGGGCGGCATCCGCAATCGAACGAAGCAGCGTGGGCTCCGCGATGAGCCGGGCCAGCTGTTCGGAAAAACCCATGAGGCCTTGGCCGAACAGGGCCGTCCGGCCATGCTCCAGGCAATGCACGGCTTCTCCCACCGGCGTGGCGCAGACCGCCACCTTGGCCAGCAGGTACTCGAACATCTTCGTCGGGCTTTTGGCGGTGTTGAACGGGTTCGCGTCGTAGGGAAGGATGCCGATGTCCATTTCGGCCAGGACGTTCCCGAACTCGGACGGTGGGATATGCTCATGGAAGACGAGATTGTCCATGTCCGGATAGCGGTGGCGCAGGCGGCGCTTCAATTCTTCCCATGCTTTGCCGAAGCCGATGATGTGAAAACGCGCGTTGCGCCGAACGCCAGCCGGCACCAGCGCGAAAGCGTCGACACCGAAGAATATGTCCTTCATCGGCAGGTCACCCCAGACATCGCCGCACCATAGGATGTTGACGGCGTTTCCGAAGCGGCGGCGCGGCGCGCTGCGCCCACGCGGATGGAACGTTTCCTGGTCCGCGACCGTGTGGATGAGATGCGTGTTGGGGTTGTGTGGCGCTACGAGGTCGAAAATCCGGCGGCTGGACACCACGCAGGCTGCGGCCCGAGTCGCCGTGTTGGCCAGGAGCTGGTCGGGCTTCAGGTTCGGCAGCCACGCTTCCAGGCGTGGAAACGACCGGTTGTCCACGTCATAATCGTCGTAATCGAGAATGATCGGGTTGTCGTTGCGGGCGGCTGCCAGAAAGCAGGACAGCGTGTGATAGCCGGTCTTCTGGACATACAGGATGGCATTCGGATTCTGCGACAGGATCTCCGCCGCCCGCAGGTTGAGGCGAAGCTTGTCGTCCTCCGGAATGCCGAGTACCGGTCCGCCCTGGTCCGCGGCGCCCAAATGGTCGTAGAAGGACAACACCGCCGCACGGATGCTGCGCTGTTCCAGCAATCTGGCGAAGCTGTAGCAGCGCACCCGGGCCGGGGCCAGCTTGAACCCGTCCTGCGCGACGAAGATGACCTCGGCCTCCCGGTAGCGGGCGAGATCTTCCGGGCTCAGGGGCGGTGTGACGGGCATAAGTGCTTCCAAGGGCATCTGGTCGGCAGTCACGCACACCCTTCAACCGCCGCTGCGGATGGTCAAGCCAAAAGATGGTTTGTCTGCCTTCGAACGGGGGTTGCGCCGGATCATGCGCTGCACCAGGATGCATGCATAGCAATACGCCGTTTTTTCCTTTTGGTGGCCTTCGATGATTTCAATTGTTGTCTATGGTCGGAACGATAGTCATGGCTATAACCTTCACAAGCGTGCGGCTTTGAGCCTGAATTGCATTGCCGAAGTCCTGACGGAAGAGAATGATGAAATCATTTTTGTGGATTATAACACGCCGGACGATCTGCCGACTTTTATTGAAGCCATTCGCGACACCTTGACGGAACGGTGCCGGAGGCGGTTGCGCGTCATCCGGGTTCGCCCGGCCCAGCACGCCCGCTTCGCTGGCCGGACCAGCTACGCCACCATTGAATCCGTTGCCCGGAACGTGGGAATTCGCCGTTCCGACCCGAGGAACCGGTGGATCCTGTCGACGAACACCGACATGGTCTTCGTAGGGCGGGAAGCCGGATGGTCCCTGTCGGACCTGGGGAAAGGGCTACCGGACGGATTCTACCAGAATCCCCGCCTCGAAGTGCCGGAATCGCTCTGGGAATCGTTGGATCGCCGCGATCCGTCCGCCGCCGTCGAAGCGCTCCGCCGCTGGGGCTCGGGCCTTCACCTGAACGAACTGGTCCACACCGACCCGGTGACCCGCTTCGACGGCATCGGCGACTTCCAGATGGTGTTGCGCGCCGATTTCTTCGCCATCCACGGCTTCAACGAGGAGATGCTGGCCGGCTGGAATGTGGACATGAATCTCTGTCACCGCCTGCACCGGCTACGAGGCGGGGTGGAGAGCGTCTTCGACCGGGTTCTCGCCTATCACTGCGGACACACACGCCTTCCGACGGCGATCCACCGGGAAGATACGGTCATGAACGACCCGGTCCGCTACATCCGGGGGGTGACCGCCCCCGAACTGGACGGGCAGGCTGGCAGTTGGGGGCTGGCGAACGAGACGCTGGAGGAGTTCCGGGCGGACGATCCGCCGACAGGCCGTCTCCCGGCGGTCCTGGAAGCGGTCTTGCCGCCCATGGATCGTCTCCATTACGAATCGTGGAACGACTTCGCCAATTTCGACGCCGGATTCCGCCTGTCGATCGATGCCGGGCACGTCCTGCCCTATATCATGGATCTGCTGGTCACGGCGCCGCCGGGAAGCGTGCTCGGATACGTCGGCAATCATCGCGACCTGTTCGACCTCGTTCTGAACGCCTGGCGCGCCCTCGGCCAGTGGAACGACGTCCTCGTCCCGTTGGGGTCCGTCAACGAACGCTCCGGGCAGGAGCGTGTGGACGCGGTGGACGATGCGGAACTTGATCGCCGAGCCTCCATCTTCCTGTTCGAGTTTGCCCTCGACGACAAACGGCTCACTCGCGAACCGTACCCCTGTTTCGACGGACTGCCGGAGGAGGCGCGCCGGCGCTTGGGGCATGTCTACGGACTCTTCGTCCAGCAGACGGAGCGGGAGCGGCAGCGCCTGTGCAGCGGCGCACCCGTCGGTCGCCGCTTCATCGGCGTGTCGGTCGTCAACACCTTCTTTGGCATGCGTTTTTCCGAACGGGTCGTCTTCACACGCACCATGTTCAGCACGCGCGTCCGGCATGGGGTCGTGCGCGCCGGGGGGCCGGTGTTCCGGATCGACCAGCAGGCGGATTCGGTGGGGCGGTGTCTTGCGGCCGCCCTCGGGCGGCGCTTTCCCATCGCGCGCCAGGAGGTCGAGATGGCGCGGAGCGATCTGGATCACGTTCTGGCGGCCGACAGCGCGGCCGACATCGCTCCCCATCGCTGTTCGGCCGTTGTCCTTGCCCTGCTGGACGCACCCGACCCGGCTGTACCCGACCCGGTGCGGGAGGAGCGGCGGCGCTGGGTCGAGGAGCGCCGTCCAAGCCGGGCTTGGCGTGGCCGGCTCACCCTGGCAATCGCCACGGCCGCTCGGCCGGACGGCGCTCCGGCGCTGAACAAGCTTTGCGCGGCCGAGGACTGGGAGGATGCCCGGTGGCTGGCCGCCGCCGAAGAGTTCACGCGCGAGGGGCTGCCTTTCCGCAGTTCCACCTACGTCTACTTCAAGCGCAGCCGCGGCGTGTGGGAGCGGGCGCAGATGGTGCATGGGCTGAACGTCCTCGGCAGGATCGGAAGCGGGGTGCGCAGCGCCGTTGTCAGCGATGCGCCGGACGGCTTCGGCCATTTCCTGTCGCTGCGCATGGGCGGGGTGGACGTCGTTGACGTCGGGTCCGCTCATGCCGGGGGGGGCGGCTTGCCGGAGCAGCGGCCGGACACGGATCTGTGGCTGGCGAAACGGCGACTGTATCGGGCGGACCGGCTGTCGATCCATCACGGCGGCTTCCAAGCCCTAGCGAGGGCCGCCGATCCGTGGGACGCCGTCGTCGTTCCACAGAACACGCTGCTGTCCGGGGGCTTTGACCGGACGGTCGATCTCTTGGAGGCTCTGGATCGTCACCTGAGCGTGGGGGGGGGGGTTGCCTGGTCCATCGAGATCGCGTTGGATGGACAGGAACGGGATGGCTGTCTCACCCCATCCCAGGCGGTCGATGCGGCGGCATTCCTGTCCGGAGAATGCGGGCTGCAGCCGGTTGGTGGCTTCGACTGGAGCATCAGCGATGCGACGCTGGACCGCGTCGGCGTGATCGATACGGGGCCGGTGAACCGCCCGCATCTGGTCACCCAGGATGACCGGGGGCTGCGCACCTGCTCGGTTTGGGTCCTGCGCAAGTGGCACTCGACGCCGGAGCGCCTATGGCGGCGGGTCGCCGAGGCCCTGCACCGGAAAGGTTGATCGGGAAGCCTGCCGGCTCATTCACCGCCGCAGAGCGCCAGGGTGCGCTGTTGGGAGCTTTAAAAGCTTGTTAACTGGAGGAAACGCAACGTCGGCGGAGATGCGGACGTCTTGCTTTTCTGGAAAGAATTTTGGGAGAGGCACAGAAACAGATGGACGGGTTTTCCTCGCAAGCGCTGGGCGATGAACCTCTGACGTTGAAGCGTTCCCTGCGCTGCTATCACCCGTTCCAAACCCTGAACGCCGACCGTACGGGAACAATCCATGCCTGTTCCTGCCCGGTCCATCGCCAGCGGGAGATGGGGCCGGACGGCAATTCACGGGAGCAGAGCATCGAAAGCATCTGGAACGGTGAACGGCTGCGGCAGATGCGCGAAGCGTTCCTGGCTGGAGACTACGGGCGGTTCTGCAATACCCGGAGCTGCTCTTTGCTGTATGGTCCTCCCGCCCTTCCCCCGACCGACCCGGAGGTTATAGCGGCGGTCAACGAGGGCAAGACGGTTCTCGATTACGGCGTACGAACCCTGATCCATGAGATCGATCATGGCTGCAATCTTCATTGCGTTCACTGCCGTGAAGAGAAGATCCCGGTCGATAGGAGCCATACGAAGCCCAACATCGAAGAGGTTCGCGATCTTATTCGCGCTAAAAAGCTCAAAACCTTTTACCCGCATGGCTGGGGCGAAGTCCTCATCATGAAAGATGTCGTCGAGCTTCTAGCCTCGAATCTTCTTGTCGACAACGGCGTCAGCGTCGAGCTGCACACCAATCTTTTGCCCCTGCGGCCGTCCCTTTGGGCGCGCATCGGCCACAACACCTTCTCGCACATTGTGTTTTCCGTTGATGGCTGCTCCAGCGCAACCTACGACGCGGTCCGGCGCGGCGGATCGTGGGAGCGCGTTCACGAGAACATGCGGTACCTTGCCTCGTTGCGGGTTTCCGGCCACGTTCAGCGCATGACATGGGCCTATTGCGTGATGAAGCGGACCATGCCGGACGTGCAAGCCGCCGTTCGGCTGGCGCGGGAACTGCCAGTGGATTTGCTGTATTTTCAGGCGCTTTCTGGACATCTGCCCGGACGGGGCGAAAACATTTTCGAGGAGAGCGACGTCGCTGCCCTTGATCACCTGCACGATGCGTTGGCGGAGGTCGGCGCGTTCGATGACCCGACAGTCAGGGTAGCGGCCCTGCGGTTGGAAGGGCGCCCCTATCGCCGCTTCGACACCCGCGTTGCAGCGGCCTTGAGGCTTGAGCGGGAAGGCGAACCCGAGATGGCGCAACGGGTGCTCGGCGCGCTTCTCGACGACGCCGAACAAGGTACGGTGAGCGTTCCGACGACCTTGGAACCGTCGGTGCGGAATTGGGTGCGCTGGATGGTTTCCGGACCGCTGGCATCGGACGCCCGGTCTCCGCGGGCTGGCTTCGCCCCCTTCGCTCTTCGCCATGCCTTGCTGGAGAATCCGGAACAGTTGGCGGGCAGCCGGAGGGTGTTCGTTTACGGTTCCGGGGCGAGTGGCCGGGACTGCATTGCCTGGTTGAGACAGGGCGGCGTGGAGCCGTTGGGGGTGATCGACAGTTTTCGCGCGGGACGTTTTCTCAATCTTCCTATGACGACGTTAGAGGATTATGCGCATGCGCAGGAGGACGGAGACGCGATCGTCGTTGCCTCCATGTTCCGCCATGAGATTCTTGCCGGCCTGGAGGCGACTGGTGTCAAACAATGCTGGTGGGTTTGAAGGGACATCACGCTTGGCACTGCCGTATGCCGCTACCTGAGCGTCGAGACCCAGCGGCAAGACGGCAATGATCGGACCCGCAATCGCCGGATCGCTCGCTGCTTGGGCGGTTTTCGCTCGCCACGCTGTGGGCTGACGAGACAGGAGCCACACGGCCACACCCCTCGTGACCGTGCCCCAGGGTGTGGTGTCTGAGGGGGCCTCTGTGCTCTTCGGCGAGGTGAAGTCGCCGGCCTACTCCGCGGCAATGGGCAGCGGATCAGCGGTTTGAGGGTGGCACAGCTCGTTCAGGCTTTTTCCATGGTCATGTACCGCCGGCACACCGCCCACTCGTCGTGCTGTTCGAGCAGCAAGGCACCGACGAGGCGGGTGACCGTCCCTTCCCCGGGAAAGATGCCGACAACGTTGCTCCGCCGCTTGATATCGCCGTTCAGACGTTCCAGCGGATTCGTGCTGTGCAGCTTGGTGCGTAGGTCCTTGGGGTAAGCCATGTAGGCCAGCACGTCGAACTCCGCTTCATCCATCAGTGCCGCCAGCTTGGAGAAGTGCGATCGCAGGCTGTCCGCCACCATCGTCTGGTGCGCCTTGCCAACGCAGGCGAGGAGATTCCTCATGCAATAAACACGACAGCGTTGGAGTGTCGCGCCCAGCACTTTGGAGGCGGCGGCCTTCAGCCCGAGATGCGCGTCGGCGATGACCAGCTTCACCCCACGCAGGCCTCGGCGGGTGAGCGAGCGCAGGAAGTCGCTCCAGAAGGTCTCAGCCTCCGATAGCCCGAGGCCGAGACCCAGCACTTCACGCCGGCCGTCGGTGTTAACGCCGATGGCCAGTATGGCGGCGAGCGACACGATGCGGCCGTCCTGACGCACCTTCACGTAGGTTGCGTCCAGCCACACGAAGGGGCAGTCGCCCTCCAGCGGGCGGTTCAGGAAGGCGTGGACCCGCTCGTCGATGTCCTCGCAGAGACAGCTGACTTGGGACTTGGAGATGCCGGTCATGCTCATCGCCTTGACTAGGTCATCGACGCTGCGGGTCGAGATGCCCTGCACGTACGCTTCCTGGATCATCGCGATCAGCGCCTTCTCCGTGGTGCGCCGCGGCTTAGGGATGCGCAGGTCGATGGCACCGGCGCGCGTCTCCCAGGTCCGCTCGCGGTAGCCGTTGCGCTTGTTCTGGCGGTCCTCGCTGCACTCACCGTAGCCGGCGCCGCACAGGCTCTCCACCTCCAGTTCCATCAGGCGCTGGGCGGCGAAGCCGACCATCTCGCGTAGGAAGTCGGCGTCAGCGCTCTTTCCAATCAGTTCCTGAAGAGCAATCCTGTTCTCGGTCATCGTGGTCTCCGTTCCAGTTGACAGTCGTCAAGCAACCTCAATTTACCGAAGACACACGGTGACCGCCCGCTCCCGAACGGCCGGCCCGCCTGCGCCAGCTATAGGGAGCGCTCCGACGGGCCGGCCCCACGCCTCAGACACCACTTGGCGGGACACTGCCGACCGTATGCGGCTCCCTTGTTCTGGTTGTCGGGATTTTGTAGGGAGCGTACTATCCGGCGGCTTTCGATAGTGGGATCTTATGAACGCCACCGACATCCACACCCAAGTCTCCAGCGAAGGCATTGCGTCCATCGATTATGCCGCTTGGCGTGAGCGCATCCGCATCGAAACGTTTGCGAACTATCATTGCGAGATGGGTTTGGCCATTCAACGCGCCGGCGATTTGGCTGCCGCCGTAGCCGCCTTCGACCGTGCGATCGAGATCGATCCGCTCATGCCCAGGGCGTATTTCGGTCTCGTCCAATGCCTGCGCGCCATGGGCCGGTCGGACGAGGCGGAAGCCGTGCACCGCCGGGCGGTGCAGGCCGATGCCGCGTATTACGTCAAGGTGTGCGACGCCGAGGCCGACGAGCACATCAGCAATCTGCGCGTGGACGAGGCGATGGACGTTTATCGCCGGCTTCTCGCCCACGACCCCGCGTCCACGTCGATCGTGGCCGCCCGCTTCGGTGCGCTGGCGCGCCGGATCGACAACTGGGGCGAATCCACCCATGCAGAGCATCGTGCGCGTGAAGCCCTGAAACTTGTCGGACACCCCAATCTGCACGGCCTGCTTGCCTTCCTTTGCCTGCGCAACGGCCGGCCCGCCGAGGCGGAGGATTGGGCAAGACTGTCTATCGGAGCTGGCACCAACGAGCCGGACGCAGACTACACGCTGGGCACCATCTACCAGTGGTTCGGCCGCTACGGTGAGGCGATCGAGCATTTCAGGGCCGCTGGCACCAAGAACACCGGGCAGATCGTTGCGCTGTTCATTCCCCTGCACACGGGCGTATCCATGATCGCGGCGGGGCGCTTCGCCGAGGCGGCGGATGCGTTGGAGCAGGCCCATGCGCTGCAACCGGCCTACGGCCTCGCATGGGCCTGGAAGGCCTGGGCGCTGTTCCTGAAGGGGCATGCCGACGAGGCGGAGGGCCTCGCGCGCGAGGCCCTGGCGCTGTCGCCGGACGAAGGAGTGTGCCACAGCATTCTCGGCCTCATCCTCCAGCGGCGTGGCCGGATCGCGGACGCCCTCCATCATCAGCGGCAGGCTGCGGCTCTGCGTTGCAACGACGCCTGGTGCCTGTCCAATCTCGCGCTCGCCGAACAGGAAAGCGGGAATCACGGCCCGGCCGTGCGGGTGCAGGCACGCGCCAAGCTCATCACGCCACCGCGCCATCGGTTGCTCGACGACATGCGGCCTTGGGCGGCAGACGCCTTGCGCGCGCTCAACGGTTAGACTGGTTTCCCGTTGCCTCTTCAAGGGCGAGGGTCTCCTCCATCCGGCGCAGGTCCCCGTCCAGGGAACGTGCGGCCGGGTGGCCGAACAGGGCGATCTGGCGGGAAATGTCGGGCACGAGGCAGCGCATCTCCGTCGGCCGATGAGGCAGCGTGCCGAACCGAAGCAGACTTTCCGCATCGTACCGGCGCGCGATCGCCCTGAGGAAATCCCGCAGCACGACGGCCTGTCCGGATCCCAGGTTGACGATCGATGGCGGGCATGGTTCGGCTACAGCAAGGTCGATTAGCCAATCCGCCATGTCCTCGACGTATGTGTAATCGCGCACAACATCACATGCGGTCAAAGCGACCGGGCGCCCCGTGCGACACGCCGCCAGCACCTGCGGAACCACCCGCTGCGCCGCTTCCCACGGTCCCCAGATGGCAAACGGCCGCGCAATGACCGTCTGCATGCCGAGGTTGTCCGCCCATTGCCGCACCAGAAGCGATGCCGCGGCCTTCGTTGCGCCGTACAAGGCCGTCGGGCGCAGCGGTGCATCCTCCGGAATGGGCGGTCCGCGATCGCCATACTCGAAGCAACTGCCGACATGGATCATGCGGCGCACCCCTTGGCGGGCTGCATGATCCAGGACGGTCAGCGTTGCCTGCACATTGACAGTGAAGGCCCGCTCCCGGTCCTGGTCGGCGTAGTTGACGCCGTAGGCGGCGGCATGCACGACGCACTCCGGCCGGACCAGCGCCATGGCGCGCGCCACAGCGTCCACGTCGGTCACGTCGGCCACCATGGCGGCGTCACGGACCTGCGGTGGAAAGCGGCGCGCCTGTTCCGGTGAACGGACAAGCGGAACAGCCTCCATTCCCCTGGCGCAGGCCCGGGCAATGACATGCCGTCCTACGAAACCTCCGGCCCCGGTCACCAGAATTCGAGAATTCGTCCGCATCGGAACAGATCCACAGCCCGCGCCACGCAAAATCAAGCCCGATTTAACGTTTTTTTACCCCGCTTGGTCAATCTTTGACCATGATCGGGCAAAAGTCACGTACAGGAGCATCCCGGATATGAAAGCCGTCATTCTCGCAGGCGGTTACGGCACACGCATGTCTGAGGAAACCACCGTGCGCCCCAAGCCGCTGGTCGAGGTGGGGGATCGGCCGATACTTTGGCATATTATGAAAATTTACTCGTCGCACGGCATCAATGACTTCATTGTCTGTCTTGGATACAAGGGTTATCTGATCAAAGAGTATTTTGTGAACTACCTTTTGCACACCTCCGATGTAACGGTGGATGTGGCGAATCGCCGTGTTGAACTGCGGCACAATGCAGCCGAATCTTGGCGGGTCACCCTCGTGGATACGGGGATCGACACGCTTACGGGAGGACGCATCCGCCGGATCCGCCCCCATGTCGAGGAAGAGGGCGACGGAACCTTTTGCCTGACCTACGGCGATGGGGTTGCCGACATCGACATCGCGGCGTCCGTACAGTTTCACAAGGCTCATGGGCGGCTCGCTACCGTCGCCGCGGTGCGTCCTCCCGCCCGGTTCGGCGCCATGGCCCTGGAAGGGGACTCGGTCCTTCGCTTCGAGGAGAAGCCGCCGGGAGACCGGGCCTGGATCAATGGTGGATTTTTCGTGCTGAACAGCCGGGCAATCGATTACATCGATGGCGACGACGTGTGGTGGGAGCGCGAGCCGCTCGAGCGCTTGGCAGCGGACGACGAGTTGAGGGCTTTCCGGCACGAGGGCTTCTGGCAGCCGATGGATACCTTGCGCGATCGCAACGCCTTGGAGGCACAGTGGAAATCCGGGAAAGCGCCGTGGAAGGTCTGGTAACCGGAAGTAATGCCCCGACGACCGCCTTCTGGAATGGGCGGCGCGTCTTTGTGACCGGGCACACCGGCTTCAAGGGGGCATGGCTGTGCCTGTGGCTGCAGCGTCTCGGGGCGCACGTCGCCGGCTTTTCCCTGCCTCCGGCGGCGGAGCCGAACCTGTTCGACCAAGCTCGTGTGTCCGAGGGGATGACGAGCCGGTTCGGCGACATCCGCGATCTCGAAGACCTGAGCCGCTCCGTTGCCGACCACCGGGCCGAGATCATTTTGCACCTTGCCGCACAGGCGTTGGTCCGCCCCTCCTACGACGACCCGGTGGGGACGTTCCTGACCAATGTGCAGGGCACGGTGCATGTCCTGGAGGCCGCGCGGCGCTCCCCAACGACACGGGCCGTCCTGGTCGTCACGAGCGACAAATGCTACGCCAATGTCGGCTGGGAGTGGGGATATCGCGAGAACGATCCCCTCGGCGGACATGATCCCTACAGCGCGAGTAAAGCCTGTGCCGAGATGGTCGCCGCATCCTGGCGCGCGTCCTTCGCCACCGGTTCCGCTCCAGCCATCGCCACCGCGCGCGCCGGCAACGTGATCGGCGGCGGCGACTGGTCGGTCGACCGCCTCGTGCCGGACATGGCGCGCGCCTTTCTCGGGAACCATCCCGTAACGCTCCGCAACCCCGACCATGTGCGCCCCTGGCAGCATGTGCTGGAGCCGCTGTCGGCCTATCTGTGCATTGCGGAAGCCCTGTGCTCCCAACCGGAGCGGGCGAGTGCAGCGTGGAACATTGGTCCCAGTCAGGACCACGCATGGCCCGTGGAAACACTCGCCCGGCAGTTCGCATCCGATTGGGGCGACGGAGCCCAGCTTCGGGTTCTGCGCGAGGGCGGCCAACGCCACGAGGCGTCAATCCTCATGCTCGACTCCTCCCGGATCCGCCGCCGCTTGGGCTGGTCTTCCCGCTGGGCGTTGCCACGGGCCATTGCCGAGACAGCCGCCTGGTACCGTGCCTTCCGAGACGGTGACGACATGCGGGCGGTCACGCTCGACCACATCACACGGTACGGGCGGAGCGCCATCACCGATACGCCCCCCATCCCTCAGGCAGCCCTCGAGCCCACTCCATGACAGAGCACCACCATGACGAGGCCGAGGCGCTGCGACAGGAGATCCTGCGCCTGACGCAGCGGTATGCTGAGATCACAAGCGCCCGGCCACCCTTCGATCCCGCATCGAGTCCGGTGCCGGTGTCCGGCCGGGTGTACGGCGCACAGGAAGTCCATAACCTCGTCGATGCTTCCCTGGAGTTCTGGCTGACCACGGGACGCTTCAACGACGCCTTCGAACGGCGCCTTGCGGAAACCGTTGGCGCCCGGCATGCATTGACCTGCAACTCGGGATCGTCGGCGAACCTCCTAGCCATCAGCGCGCTGTGCTCTCCTCTGCTTGGCGATCAGGCCCTGCAGCGCGGAGATGAGGTCATCACCTGCGCGACCGGTTTCCCGACGACCGTCAACCCGATCATCCAGAACGGGCTTGTCCCCGTCTTCGTGGACGTCGACATTCCAACCTACAACGCTGACCCCATTGCGGTCGCCGAGGCTGTAACGCCGCGCACACGCGCCATCGTCCTGGCCCACACGCTGGGCAACCCGTTCGACCTGGGCGCCGTCATGGACGTGGCCCGGCGGCACAATCTTCACGTCGTCGAGGATTGTTGCGACGCTTTGGGGGCTCATTATAACGGGCGCCCGGTCGGTTCTTTCGGCACCGTCGCAACGCTCAGCTTCTACCCCGCGCACCACATCACCACAGGCGAGGGAGGGGCGGTCGCCACCAACGTCAACCGAATCAAGCGCGCTCTGGAATCGATCCGGGACTGGGGCCGCGACTGCTGGTGCGCGCCGGGACGGGACAACACATGCGGCCGACGATTCGAACGCAAGCACGGCGGCTTGCCGGAAGGGTACGACCACAAATATGTCTATTCGCATGCAGGCTATAACCTGAAGATGACGGACCTTCAGGCCGCGGTCGGGCTTGCCCAAATGGACCGGCTCAGCGATTTCATCACGATCCGTCGGCGGAATTACGAAACCCTGCACAACGCGCTACGCGCGTTCGACGATCTTCTGGTCCTCCCCCAGGCAACGCCGGGATCGGACCCGTCCTGGTTCGGCTTCCCCATCACCTTGCGCGAGGAAGCCGGCGTAAAGCGGGAGGCTTTGCTGCGTTGGCTGAACGGTCGGAGGATTGGAACCAGGCTGCTGTTCGGCGGCAACCTGACCAAGCAACCCTATCTGATGGGGCGAGCCTGGCGCACACACGGCGACTTGGCCCGAAGCGACACCGTTATGAACCGAACATTCTGGGTCGGCGTGTATCCGGCGCTTGATGACGCGGCGCTCGGCTATGTGGTGGACAGCATCGCCGCCTACTTTGGGCGCTCCGTCTGACGGCCTTTAGAGCGGCTTCCAACCGAGCTGAATCGAAAGCGCGCGAGGGACTCCCGAGGGCCGGTAAATCGGCGAATTGATCTGCTCCATGAGGGGCCTCCTCGCGCGGGGGCTGTGATGAGACTTGTGCGCGGCTGGGAGATGTCGGCGGAAAATCCAGGCGTTGAGCGCCAACGACCTGATTTGTCGGCAGCCGTGGGCGCTGAAGACAGCGCCAAGCGCGCCGCAGACACACTCCTCCCCTGATCATGCCGGAACGGACTTCAGGATGGTCGCCGCCCGGCGCAGGTTGTAGGCGAGGGCCGTAAGCCGGACCTGGAGGCCGAAGCGGGCCAAGCCGCGGTAGCGAGCCCGCCGCAAGCCGTAGCTGCGCTTCCACGTCCCGAAGATCTTCTCCACCCGGCGCCGGATCATCCCGACTTGGCGGTTCCAGGTCTCCAGCCGCCGCAGCGCCGCCTCGCCACCCCAGGTGCCGCGAGCGGGAAGGAACGGACGACCGCCAGTGGCAAGAATGTGCTGGCGATTGGCATCTCCCACGTAAGCCAAGTCGGCGTAGACATCCCCTGGTTCCTGCGGAAGAACCGATTCCAGCATTTTCCCGTCGTGCACATTGGCGGGGGTCACCTCGATCGCACGCACGATGCCGCCCTCACCATCGGCGGCGACATGCGCCTTGAAGCCATGGACCGGCGCCTTGCGACGGTGCCCCACCCACTGGGCTTCGGGATCGCTGACGCTCGCCGAGGCGATGACCGTGGCGTCAATAAGTGTGCCGGTCCGGACAACGACGCCACGCGCGGCAAGCTGGTCGCCGACCGCGTCGAAGAGAATGCGGTCCAGGCCACGCTTCACCAACTCACGGCGGAAGCTGGCGCGATCGTCCACCGCCTCGGCGAGTTTGACATCGGACAGGTCATACCAGACCGCCAGCAGCAGCGCCTTGAACAGAGCCAAGGGAGGCCAGGCACGCTCCCCCTTCTCCGCGGCGTAGATGGGGGCGAGCAGGCGATCGATCCCGGACCAGTCGAGCAGGGCAGAGGCCTCATCCAACGCGCTGCTGCGCCGTCCCCCTTCAGCCGGGAACCGGAACTCTTCCTGCCCGATCCGACGCCGCGCCATTGCTCGCCTCCATCGCCACCAACACCATGGAATCAGCGATGCCGCGCCGCCTCAACAGCTCCCAAGGTGAGCGCCGCGCCCCTTTCGCGCACAGGTCTCATGACAGACCCAGCATGACACAGCGGTGCGGTCGAGGGCCGTCCACGCCAACAGCTATGCAACCTGATCAGAAACCTTCTAGGCGCAGCCGTTCCTGGCGTGCCAACGCTCGGCCACGGCGGCCTGGAACTCATCGTAGGTTGGCGGGTTAATGAGCACCGCGCGGCGGCGGCCGTAGAAGACGAACAGGCTACCCGCGGCTGCAGCCGTGGCATGGCCATCGACGATGACTGCGGCGAGGTCGTCGAGGCTGGACGCGCCACCGCAGGCGATGACCGGTACTTGGACGGCGGAGGAGACCGAGCGCACCAGCGCCAGATCGTACCCTTCGCGGGTTCCGTCCCGATCGACAGCGTTCAGAAGAATTTCACCCACACCAAAGCGTTCCAGCCGAGACGCGTAGCCCACCGGGTCAACGCCAGTATCACGGGTAGCGCCGTGCGTCCAAACGGAATACCGCCCATCCGGACCGGCGCGCACATCGATCGACGCGACAACGCTTTGCCGCCCGAACATATTGGCCACCTCCAACGCGAACTCCGGGCGTTCCCCCAGTGCGCTGTTGATGACCAGCTTTTCGATGCCGCTGCTGATAAGCCGGGCGCAATGATCCAATGTCGATATTCCGCCGCCGTAACTCACAGGCATGAAGCATTCGCTGACGATTTCACGGATTACGTCAAAATCGGGCGGGCGCCCACTCTTGCAGGCTTCGATGTCGAGAAGGCACAGTTCATCGACCTCTTTCTCATTGAAGATGCGCACAATGTTAATCGGATCACCAAGATAGACGGGTTCGGCGAAACGGGTCGTCTTGTAAAGACCACCGTTTGACAGAAGAAGGCATGGAATGGTCCGGGCATCCACCACGATCACACTCCCATCGCATGCGACGCGTGCAGAAAACCTTCCAAGAGCCGCTTGCCGAAGCGATGGCTCTTTTCCGGGTGGAACTGCGTTCCGGAGATGTTGCCATGCGCGACTGCAGCCATGAACTCGACGCCGTGCGTGCAGAAAGCCAGAGCATCGTCGGGATTGCTGGGCCGCATATGGTAACTATGGGCGAAGTAAAACCGCCAAGACGGTTCATCGACGGGGAACAGAGATGAAGATGTCCGCAAGGTGACGGGCCTCCAGCCTATGTTCGGCAGGCGGATGTCCGAATCGTCCGGAAGCTGGAACCGGACCACGTCGGCGTCGAGCCAGCCGAGCCCACTCACCCCTCCTTCCTCGCTGCCTTTGCCGAACAGTTGCATGCCAAGGCAGATTCCAAGAATAGGAGTGCCCTCGCCGACGACCTTGTCCGTCAAAGGACCGATGAAGTCGCGGCGCTTCAACTCCGCCATGGCCGCCGCGAACTGACCAATGCCAGGCAGCACCAGGGTCCTGGCCGCGGAGATGTCGGCCGGCGTTTCGGCGATCTGCACGGTCGCGCCGACGGCCTCGAACATCTTTGCGAGAGAGGCGATGTTGCCGATGCCAAAATTAACAATCGAGATCATGTTACTCTCCAACGGTCTCCGCTCGTCACGTTTCGGAAAATCGGGAGAGCAAAGCACATCGAGATGCACATCCCTTGTCAATGCCGTACGTGGATCGATGTGGCTTGGTCATTAAAGGCGGTTCAGGAAAGCTCTTAAATCACTTTCTGGTACTATAAGCGGTACCATGCCCTCAAGCTCCGCCTTCTCGAGGGTCAGGTCATTTCCCGGCTCCCCCGCTACAACGGAGCGTGTATAAGACAGCCCTTTCCCGTTCCGTTTTCCTCAAAGAAGCTTGTCCGCTATGACCCATTCCCGCCGTATTGCGGTGATCGGACTCGGCTATGTCGGCCTGCCGGTGGCCGTCGCGTTCGGCCGGACGGACGATCCCGCTGGTGCACCCGTCGTCGCTTTCGACATCAACGCGCACCGCATCGCGGCGCTGCGGGCCGGGCACGACCACACGGGCGAGGTTCCGGATGCGGATCTGGCCGCGGCCAATCTGCACCTGACCGACGACCCGGCGGATCTGGCGAAGGCCGATTTCCACATTGTCACGGTCCCGACCCCCATCGACAACGCCAAGCGCCCGGACCTGCGCCCGCTGTTGGCCGCCAGCCGCACTGTCGGGCGGCATCTGAAGCGCGGCGACGTGGTGGTCTACGAGTCCACCGTCTATCCCGGCGCCACCGAAATGGACTGCGTGCCGGTGCTGGAGGCCGAATCAGGCCTGACCTATGGGCGGGACTTCACCGTCGGCTATTCGCCGGAGCGCATCAACCCCGGCGACAAGGAGCACCGGTTCGAGACGATCACCAAGGTCGTCTCCGGCTCCGACCCGGCGACGCGGGCGCTCGTCGCCGCGGTCTACGGCAGCGTGGTGAAGGCCGGCGTGCATGAGGCCGCCTCCATCGCCGTGGCGGAGGCCGCCAAGGTGATCGAGAACACCCAGCGCGACGTCAACATCGCGCTGATGAACGAGCTGGCGGTGATCTTCCACCGCATGGGCATCGACACCCGCGACGTGCTGGCCGCCGCCGGCACCAAATGGAACTTCCTGGCCTTTCAGCCGGGCCTCGTCGGCGGCCACTGCATCGGCGTCGACCCCTACTACCTGACCCACCGGGCGGAGCAGCTGGGCCACAACCCCGAGGTCATCCTGGCGGGCCGGCGCATCAACGACACCATGGGCCAGTATGTGGCGCAGGAGACGGTGAAGCGGCTGCTGCGCGCCCACGGCGGCCGGCCCGGCCCGCTGCGCGCCACTGTGCTGGGGCTCACCTTCAAGGAGGACGTGCCCGACATCCGCAACACCCGCGTCGTGGACATCGTGGCGGAGCTGCGTGGCTTCGGGGTGGAGGTGGCGGTGCACGACCCGCTCGCCGCGGCGGACGAGGTCGCGCACGAATACGGTCTCACCCTGACCCCGCGCGGGGACCTGCCGCCGGCCGACGCCGTGGTGCTGGCCGTCCCGCACGCCGCCTTCCGGGCCGAAGGCTGGCGGCTGGTGGCCGGCCTGCTGAGGGACGGCCGCGGTCTGGTGATGGACGTCAAGGGCCTGCTCGACCGCGCATCGGTGCCGGGCGGCGTGGAGCTGTGGCGGCTGTAAGGCCGCTCAGCCCGGCAGCGAGCGCTCCCAGGCGAGCGCGTTGCGCACGATCTCGTCCAACCGGTCGTGCTTCGGGACCCAGCCGAGCCGCTGGCGAATCCGGTCGGCCCCGGCAACAAGTTGGGGCGGGTCGCCGGGGCGCCGATCGGCAAAGGTGGCGGGAACCGTCTCGCCGCTGACCGCCTCCAGCGTGCGCACGACCTCCAGGACGGAGGCTCCGCGCCCGTAGCCGCAGTTCAAGGTCAGGCTTTCGCCGCCACGGCGCAGGTGGAGCAGCGCCAGGACGTGGGCCTCGGCGAGATCGCTGACATGGATGTAGTCGCGGATGCAGGTGCCATCCGGCGTCGGGTAGTCGGTGCCGAAGATCGACAGGGCCGGCCGCCGGCCGAGCAGGGCTTGGCAAGCGACCTTGATCAGGTGGGTCGCGGTTGGTGTCGCCTGGCCGGTGCGGCCTGCCGGGTCGGCGCCGGCGACGTTGAAATAGCGCAGGATGACGCTGCGCAGGCCATGGGCGGGCTCGGCGTCGCGCAGCATCCGCTCCGTCATCAGCTTGGAGGCGCCGTAGGGGTTGATCGGGGCGGTCGGCGTCTCCTCGTCGATCGGCACGCGGTCGGTGGCGCCGTAGACGGCCGCGGTGGAGGAGAAGACCACCTTGTCGATCCCGAACCGCGCACAGGCGTCAAGCAGGGTCAGGCTGTTGACCGTGTTGTTGCGGTAATAGGCGAGCGGCTTTTCCACCGATTCCGGGACGACGATGGACCCGGCGAAGTGCATCACCGCGTCCACGCCATGCGCGCGAATCACCCGCTCCAGCAGATCGGCCGACCCGACATCCCCTTCCACCAGGGGCACGGCGTCCGGCACGGCGGCGCGGCGGCCGGTCGACAGGTTGTCGATGGTCACCGCGGGAATCCCGGCGTCGGTCAGGGCATGGAGGACGTGGCTGCCGATGTAGCCGGCCCCTCCGGTCACCAGGACGCGGCGCGGAGCCGCCGGTTGGTCGAGCATGCTGGGCACTTCCTTATCCCGTGTCGTCCGGACAGCGCCGGCCGGTTTCCCAGGCGGCGTGCTCCGGAACTAAGTGGGAGGGAAATGCCTGTCAACCTGACCGGAATGGCCGGACCAAACCGGACCGGCCATGTCGCGGCGTAAGGGGATTGCCCCGATCGACGGCCAGCCGGCTCCTGGAGCGACGCGAATCACTCCCCTCGATGCCCACCGGAATGCGAAGACCGCGGCGAGGAAAGGCCGTTCATTGCCAACGGAACCCAACACTTCAATTCCGACATGGACCTCATGCGTCCGACCGCGTGAATCCCTGACCGTATTAGGGTTTTACGCAACCCCACGAGCATATTTTAGAAATGAAACATTATCGCCCAGGAGCATCGGTCTGTGACATAGGTAACCTGATGGTGGTCCCCCCGATGACATGTTCCATTCCGCACTTGCAAAAAAGGATTACCAATGGTATCCGACCCTTAGGCATAAGTTTTATTCGCTTTTGCGGGGGGTCCTTACTATGTCCACGGTCACTACGGTCACAGGTGGTATCACCAATGCCGCCGCTCCGTCCACGCTGGCGGGTGCGATTCTGAAGAATACGAGCTTGGTTGATTCCAACAAGCTGGACGCCAACGCGATCGTCAACGCCACCGTTGGCGGCGTCTACTCGCTGTCGACCGTTTCGGGCGGCGCGGTCATCGCCTCCGACAACACCGCCCCGGTCACCCTGATCGGCGGCGCCGGCAACAACCAGCTCCTCGTCGCCAACGACAAGGCTGGCACGATCCTTCAGGCCGGCACGGGCACGAACCAGACCATCGTCGGCGGCGCCGGCGGTCAGCTGCTGGGCACTTCGACGGTCGCCGGCGGTTCGGCCACCATCCTCGGCGGCACGGGCGCTGACACCGTTGTGGCCGCGGCCGGCAACAACGTGCTGACCGCCGGTGAAGGCAACAACCTGATCGGCCTCGTCGGCGGCAACAACCAGGTCTTCGCGGCCGGCAACGACACCGTCATCGCGGGCGGCGGCAACGCCACCATCGGCGCCGGCGCGGGCAACGCCGTGATCAACGTCGTCGGCGGTTCCAACCTGGTCATCGGTGGTTCGGGCAACTCGACCATCGCGTCCGCGGCCGGCAACAACACCCTGTTCGGCGGCTCGGGCAACACCACGATCGCCGGCGGCGGCGGCAACGACCTGCTGATCGGCGGCACCTCCAAGACCAGCAAGGCGGTCCTGGGCGGCTTCGCCGGCAACGACACCCTGATCGGCGGCGTCGGCAACGACACGCTGTTCGGCGGCGACGGCAACGACGTCTTCGTGTTCAGCACCGTGTTCGGCGGCGGCAAGCACATCATCGGCGACTTCAAGGCCGGCACCGACCTCATCGCGGTCCAGGGCTACGGCCTCTCCGCGTCGCAGGTGGCGGCGAAGGTCACGGTGACGGGCGGCAGCTCGGTCATCTCCCTGTCGGATGGCACGCAGATCACGGTTGCCGGCGTCACCAACCTGACCGCCAGCAACTTCGCCGTCTGATAAGAGGGCCCCTGCAAGACCGCGATGGACCTGCCGAGCGATCGGCAGGTCCATTTTTATGCCGTTTTTGTGCCGTGCCTTTTCCTTGGGTGGCCTTCATCATGAAGCCTTCCCAAGAGGCACGTTGAGCGGTCCAGACACCGCGTTCCGCCACACCAACTCGGGACGCTTCGTCCGTGCCGTCAGCGTCGGGTGGATGCGGAACCGGCGGGGCATCCGGCCATCGTCGCCATTCCGTTCACGGGCCAGGGCCTGACGTCATGATGAATCTCCGTTCTGCCGGTGTGCAGGTTTCCACGCGGCGCATCGGATGAGTCCCCCGAAGACGCCCAAACCCGATCCGGGACCTCTGGAACGCGCCATCGCCGACGGCCGCTGGGCCGAGGCCGAGCGGGAAGCCCGCGCCCTTCTGCGCGACGATCGCAGCCACATCAATGGCGCCACCGGGCTGGCCCGTTGCGCCGTCGCCCGCGGCGACCTCGGCGAGGCCCTGCGCTGGGCCGAACGCAGCGCGCGCTTCGCGCCCAACGACATCGCGCTCAAGGCCTTTTTCGCCGCCCTGCTGGTCGCGGCGGACCGCCCTGGCGACGTGCCCCCCCTGCTGGAGACGGTGGCGGAGCGGGCGCCCACCCCGACCGCATCGATCGTGCTCGGCCAGGCTCTGGCCCGGCTCGACGCCATGGACCGCTTCATCCCGCTCGTCGAGCGGCTGCTGCATCGCTTTCCGGTGAGCGTCGCTCCGCTGCTGGCCGATCTCGCCGACCACGCCGCGCGGTCCGGCGCCGCCGCCGGCTGGGCGTCGGCCGACCTCGGCCTGCGGATCGTCGGCGCGCTGCACCCGGACCGGGCGGGGGCGGGCAGCGTCCTGCGCATCGAATCCGGGCGGGGGCCGCTTCTGGTTCTTGACGGCCCGTCCTTTCTGCAACGCCATGGCCAGCCCGATCCGGCCTCCGGCCTCGTCCGCTTCACCCTGCCCCTGGGACCGGAGGCCGAGGGCGAGACCCTGTCCGTCACGCTGGACGGCCGGCCCCTTCTTGGCGCGGCGCTGCATCCGTGCCGCCACGCCGCCGTCGAAGGCAGCGCCGTGCTCGAAGACGGGCCGAACGGCGCCACGTGCCTGTCCGGCTGGGCTTGGTGCCCGGGCGACCCGCCGCAGCGGGTGACGGTGCGGGTCAGCGATTCCGCCGGCCGCTCCATCACGCTGGACACCGACCGAGCCATGGAGGCCGCCGAGGCCTTTGGCATCGAGGAGGGTGACTACGCCTTCGCGCTCGACCTGGACGGCAGCGGCCTCGAACCCGGCCCGCTGCAGGTGGTTGCCGGACCGGGGGAGGTTCCGCTCGCCGGCAGCCCTCTGCCTTGGCCGGGTCCCGGTCGTCCGCCGTTCCGGCCATCGCCGGTCGGGCCGATCCCGGCCCGCCCGTCAGGAAGAACACCCGCTTCCCCCGTGGTCGACGTCATCGTCCCGGTCTACCGCGGACGGGAGGAAACGCTGGCCTGCCTGCGGTCGGTCGTCGCGGCTGCGCGGGAAGACGGCACACCGCACGAGATCATCGTCATCGACGACGCCGGCCCGGAACCGGATCTTGCCCGCGACCTCGCGGCGCTTGCCGGGGAAGGGCGAATCACCCTGCTGCGCAACGACCGCAACCTCGGCTTCCCGGCCACGGTCAACCGGGGCCTGCGCCTGCACCCGGACCGCGACGTCGTTTTGCTGAACGCCGACACGTTGGTCGCCGGGGACTGGCTGGCCCGCCTGCGCGCCGCCGCCCATGACTCGCACGACGTCGGCACGGTCACGCCCCTGTCCAATGACGCCACCATTCTCAGCTACCCCTCCGGGAAGGACCGCCCCTCTCCTCCCTCCCCCGCCGGGACGGCGCTGCTCGACCAGCGGGCCCGCGCGGTGAACGCCGGCGTCCGGGTCGATCTGCCGACGGCGGTCGGCTTCTGCATGTACATCCGCCGCGACTGTCTGGAGGAAACCGGCCCCTTCGAGGAGCGCCTGTTCGGCCGCGGCTACGGCGAGGAGAACGACTTCTGCCTGCGCGCACGGGGTCTGGGCTGGCGCCACCTGGGGGCGGCCGACGTCTTCGTGGCCCATGTCGGCGGCCGGTCCTTCGGCCGGCAGAAGACCATCCTGGCCGCGCGCAACGGCCGCCTGATGGAGCGGCGGCACCCCGGCTACGACACGCTTGTGCAGGCGTTCATCGCCGCCGACCCGCTGCTGGCGGCACGGCGGCGCCTGGACCTCGCCCGCTGGGCCGCCGAGGAGCCGGAGCCGCGCCCCCCAGCCATCCTGCTGGTCACGCTGTCCGGCCGCGGCGGCGTCGCCCGTTTCGTGGCCGAGCGCGTCGCGGCGTTGCGCGCGGAGGGCCGGCGCGTCCTGCGCCTGACGCCGGAGACCGGGGAGGACCCGGACGCGCCCCCCGCCGAGGATGAGGATGGAAGCGGGAGCGACGGGGCACCGGCCCGCCCCCCGGCCGACCCGCCCGAACGGCGCTGCCGGCTCGAGGTGGCGGACCGGCCCGAGCTGCGCGACCTGGTGTTCCGCACGCGCGCCGAGTTCGAGGAGCTGGTCGCGGTGCTGCGGCAGGCCGGAACGGCGGCGGTGGAGATCCACCACACGCTCGGCCACGATCCCGCCGTGCTCGACCTCGCGGCCCGGCTCGGCGTGCCCTACGACGTCACCGTCCACGACTATGGGCTGATCTGCCCGCGCGTGAACCTGGTGGATGGGAGCGGGCGCTATTGCGGGGAGCCGGATCTGGCCGCCTGCGAGCGCTGCACCGCCGACCCGGACGACCGCGCCGACCCGGACCTGACAGTGACCGCTCTGCGCCGGCGCACGCGCGCCCTGGTCGCCGGGGCCCGCCGGGTGACGGCCCCGACGCGGGACGTCGCCGCCCGCCTGGCCCGTTACACGGCCCCGCGCGCCATCGACCTGCGCCCCTGGGAAACGGTGGAGCCCCCCCGCCGACCCCACCTCCGACCGATCCTTCCGCCGGGGGGCCGTTGGCGCGTCTGCACCATCGGCGCCGTCGGCATCCAGAAGGGCTACGAGGTCCTGCTCGCCTGCGCGCGGGACGCCGCGGCCCGCGACCTGCCGCTGGAGTTCGTGGTCGTCGGCTTCAGCGAGGAGGACCCGCCGCTTTTCGAGACCGGGCGCATCGTCGTGACCGGCCGCTTCGCCGAGGAGGAGGCGGTCGCCCTGGTGCGGGCGCAGCAGGCCCACCTCGCCTTCCTGCCCTCCATCTCGCCGGAGACCTGGTGCTACGCGTTGTCCACCGCCTGGCGGGCCGGGCTGGAGGTCGCCGCCTTCGATCTGGGGGCGCTCGGCGAGCGGATCCGGCACGATGGCGGCGGCCATCTTCTGCCACCGGAACTCGCCCCTGCGACAATCAACGATATGCTCCTGGGTATCCTTGACGCTCACACAGTGCATAGCGTAGCAATCGAAAGGCCTATTTCCTTTCGGCCTGATTACAGGCGTGCCGGTCCAGTGACGGATTCGGAAGCGCCCGTTCATCATTTCTCAACCTTTCACGCCCGCAGGGGGTCGTCGATGATCGGTAGCGTTGCGTCCGCAGAAGCCACTCAGTCCAGCCAGATCAAGGCCACGGCGCAGACCCTGTCCTTGGTGCCGGGATTCTACTCCCTGATCGTCACGGGCGGCGGCGGCGCGGCGGCCCCGGGCGAGTTTCCGCTGCCGAGCGTGCAGTTGGCCGTCGCTCCCAACGGCCTGGCCGGTGCCGCCGTGGAGATGATCGGCAGCGTTCCGGGCAACTGGCTGACCAAGCCGGGCGACACGGTCATCATCAAGGTCACGGGCGGCCCCGCCAATGTGATCCTCAGCTCCTACAAGCACATCGACCGCACGAACGCGCTGCTGTCGCTCCAGTTCGCCCGCATCGACGACGTTCCGGCCGCCGCCCAGCCGTCGGTCGCGGCCCCCACGGCCGCCGCTCCGGTTGTCGCACCGGCCCCTGCACCGGTTCCGGCCGTCCGCCTCCCGCGCACCGAGATCCTGGCCCATGTCCAGCGCCAGGGCGACCTGCGTTTCGCGGACTCCAACTGGGCCGGCGCCGTCGGGCAGCGGCTGTGGATCGAGGCCTTCTCGATCACCCCGGTCGAGGGGATGGCGCCCGAGGATCTCGAGTACAAGGGCCTGACCGCCAACGGTTGGGAAACGCCCTGGATCACCGGCGGCGGCATGTGCGGCAGCCGCGGTCTCGGCACGCCGCTGATCGGCTTCTCGATCCGCCTGCGCGGCGCCACGGCCGAGCGGTTCGACTGCGTCTACGAGGGCGCCTTCGTCAGCGGCTATCGCTCGCCCACGGGGCAGAACGGCAGCCCCTGCCGGTCGGACGCCATCGGCGACCCGCTGGAAGGCATCCTGCTGCGCCTCGTCGAGAAGCAGGGCGCCCAGGCCCAGCCGCGCCCCTTCTGATCCGGAGTGGATTGCAGGCCGATGCCTCAGAGCGTTCCGGAGCTTGCCGGCCCGGAGGCCGTCGGCGACCAGCCGGCGGCACCAGCCCCGCGCAAGACCGTGCTCAACGTCGGGAGCGGTCCGCGGACCGCCACCGTCATCGGCACCGCCTTCCCGGCGACGGAGTGGCAGGAGCTTCGGCTCGACATCGACCCGGCGGTCGATCCCGACATCGTCGCCTCCATGACCGACATGCCGGCCGTCCCCGACATGTCGATGGACGCCGTGTGGTCGTCGCACAACCTGGAGCACCTCGACCGGCACGAGGTGCCGCGGGCCTTGCGGGAATTCCTGCGCGTGCTCCGGCCGGGGGGCCAGCTCCTGCTGGCCGTGCCCGATCTTCAGGCGGTGGCGCGGCTGGTGGCTGCGGACCGGACCGACGAGCCGCTCTACCGGACCGACGGCCGCCCGATCTATCCCCTGGACGCCCTCTACGGATACGAACCGGCGCTTGCCGGCGGCAACCGCTTCATGGCCCACCGCACCGGCTTCACGCCGCGGACGCTGGGCAAGGCGCTGCAGGACGCGGGTTTCGAATCCTTCGCCATGTGGCGCTGGGCCGAGGCTTACGAACTGCAGGTCAAGGCCTACCGATCGCCGGCGCCGGCCGGCGCGCTGGACGGCATCGTCCAGAACATCCCGACGACCTGACGGCGATAGACCTGACGGCCACAGATTGACGATGACACGGCCCATGACGGGCCCCCTGCGGAATCGGCGACGCGCATGAATTACCTCTTCGTCCACCAGAACTTTCCGGGCCAGTACCAGCACATCGTCCAGCATCTGGCGGCGCAGCCCGGCAACCGCGTGGTCTTCATCTCGCACGACAGCCCCGTGCAGATTCCCGGGGTGGAGCGCGCGATCTACCAGCCGTTCCGCGCGGCGCGGCCATCGACCCACCACTATCTCCAGGAGCTGGAGCAGGCGGTCATCTACGGGCAGGGCGTCTACGAGGTCTGCCGGCGCCTGCAGGCCGAGGGCTTCCGTCCCGACATCATGATCGGCCACAACGGGTGGGGCGAGACGCTGTACATGAAGGACGTCTGGCCGGACGTGCCGCTGCTCGCCTATTTCGAGTTCTTCTACCACCTGGCCGGGGCCGACATCGGCTTCGACCCGTCGCTGCCGGTCAGCCTGAACGACGGCCCGCGGGTGCGCACCAAGAACGCGATCAACACGCTGGGCTTCGAGGCCGCCGACTGGGGCCACACCCCGACCGGCTGGCAGTGGTCGCTCTACCCCGACTACATGCGGTCCCGCATCAGCGTCATCCACGAAGGCGTCGATACCAGCATCGTGCGGCCGGAACCGGACGCCTGGCTGCGCCTGCCCTCGGGCCTGACGCTGACGCGCAAGGACGAGGTGATCACCTACGTCGCCCGCAACCTGGAGCCCTACCGCGGCTTCCACGTCTTCATGCGCGCCCTGCCGGACATCCTCAAACGGCGCCCCAAGGCCCATGTGCTGATCGTCGGCGGCGACGAAGTCAGCTACGGCCATGCGGCTCCCGGCGGCCGGAGCTACCGCGACATCCTGCTCGACGAGGTCGGGGCCGGCATCGACCGGGAGCGGGTGCATTTCCTCGGCAAGGTGCCCTACCCCAGCTTCCTGACCATCCTGCGGGTCTCCTCGGCCCACGTCTACCTCACCTACCCCTTCGTGCTGTCCTGGTCCTTCCTGGAGGCCATGGCGGCCGGCTGTCTGGTCATCGGCTCCTCCACCATCCCGGTCGAGGAGGTGCTGCGCGACCGGCAGAACGGGCTGCTGGTGGACTTCTTCGACGGCGCCGGGCTGGCCGACCGCATCGAGGAGGTGTTCGAGCACCCGGACCGCATGCAGGCGCTGCGCGACCGGGCGCGGCGGACCGCGGTGGAGCATTACGACCTGCGCACCGTCACCCTGCCCCGCTTCCTCGCCCTGACCGACGACCTGATCGCCGGGCGGACGCCGTCCCAGGGGGCGTTGGCGGATGGAAAACTCGCGGAAAGGACCCCGGCATGAACGGTTGGAGCGACGGCTACAACGCCGACATCGCCTACACCCACGGCGCCTACCGCGAGCTGGCCCCCGGCTATCTCGCCTACGTCTGCCTGCTGAACGGCATCCGGCCGCCGCGCACCGACCGGCCCTTCCGCTATTGCGAACTGGGCTGCGGCCAGGGGATGACCCTGAACATCCTGGCCGCGACCCACCCGCAGGGGCGCTTCACCGGCATCGACTTCAACCCGCTGCACATCGCGGGCGCCCGCCGGCTGGCCGAAGAGGCGGAGCTGCCCAACGTCGCCTTCTACGAGCGCAGCTTCCAGCAGGTCGCCGCCGACGGCCTGCCCGCCGAGCAAGGCGGGGACAGGGAGGGGTTCGACATCATCGCCCTGCACGGCGTCTACAGCTGGATCAGCCCGGAGAACCGCCAGGCGGTGGTGGACATCCTGGAGCGGATGCTGAAGCCGGGCGGTTTGGTCTATCTCAGCTACAACAGCCAGCCCGGCTGGGCGCCGCTGATGCCCCTGCAGAAGCTGATCCTTGCGCACGCCGCGGCCAACCCGGGGCGCAGCGACCGCCAGTTCGACGCGGCGCTGGGCTTCCTCAACCGGCTGAGCGAGGCCGGAGCCGGCTATTTCGCGGTGAACAGCGCGGCCGGGCAGCATCTCGGCATGATGGCGGGGCAGGACCGCCGTTATCTCAGCCACGAGTACCTGAACGCCCATTGGGAGCCGCTGGGCCACGCCCAGGTGGCCAAGGATCTGGCCCGCGCCAAGCTCGGCTACGCCGGTTCGGCGACCATCCCGCAGAATTTCGACGACCTTGCGGTGCGTGCGGAGCTGCGCGCCATCCTGGGGGAGATCGCTGACCCGACCCTGGCCCAGACGGTGCGCGATTTCGCGGTGAATCAGGTGTTCCGCCGCGACGTCTTCGTGCGCGGCCCGGAATTGATGCCACCGGCCGAGACGGAGGCGGCGCTGCGGCGGCTGCGCTTCACGCTGCTGGTCCCGCGCGAGGACGCGAGCCTGGCGATCCCAGTGCCGCTGGGCGAGCTGCGCCACGACCCATCGCTCGGCCAGCCGATCCTCGACGCGCTTGCCGCCGGTGCGCCGAGCCTGGGCGAGATCGCCGCGATGCCGGAGATGGCCCGGCACGACTTCGGCACGCTGTCGCGGTTCCTGGCGCTGCTGGTCTCCTCCAACCAGGCGCATCCCCTGGTGGACGCGCCGGAGGAGGGTCGTGCGGCGGCCGGCCGGCTGAACCGGGCGGTGGCCCGGCGCATGAACCTCGATGAGTCGCTGTTCCATCTGGCCGCGCCGGTCGTCGGGCAGAACGTGGCGGCGGACTCGCTGGACCGCCTCGTCCTGGCCGGCCTGCTGACCGGCCAACGGGACGGCCAAGCGCTGGACATCCAAGCGCTGGACATCCAAGCGCTCGGCGGCTTCGTGGCCGGGGCGCTCGAGGGGCTCGGGCGGTCCGTGCTGGCCGAGGACGGCAGCCCGGTCACCGATCCCGCGGCCATGCGGGACCGGCTCGCCGTGGTGCTGCCCAACCTGCTGAACAGGAAACTGCCCGTCTGGCAGCGCACCGGACTCCTTTGAACCTCCCTCCCGATTCGCCAAGGGGGACCGCCACGCGGCCCGCTGCGAAGGAGGGTGGGAAAGACAGGATGGCGCCGCCGGGCGCCGCCATCGTATGGTGCGGGACGAAGGACCCGCCCTCCCGACGTTTCCAGGAACCTCTCATGACCCACCCCGCCGACCGCGTCCGCGATGCCTTTCTCGAGACGTCCCGCAACTTCGCCGCCTTCGCCGATCAGGCGGACTCCATCGTGGCCGCGGCCGCGCTGATGATCGACGGCCTCCGGGCGGGCGGCAAGGTGCTGTTCTGCGGCAACGGCGGTTCGGCGGCCGACTCCCAGCATCTGGCGGCGGAACTCACCGGGCGCTACCTGCGCGACCGGCCGCCGCTGGCGGCGGTGGCGCTGACGGTCGACACGTCGGCCCTGACGGCCATCGCGAACGACTATTCCTACGATGAGGTCTTCGCACGCCAAGTGCGCGGGCTCGGGCGGGCGGGCGACGTGCTCGTCGGCATCTCGACCAGCGGCAACAGCCGCAACGTGGTCGCCGCCCTCGAGGCGGCACGCACCATCGGCCTGCGCACCATCGGCCTGACCGGCGCCGGCGGCGGGCGGATGAAGGAGCTGTGCGACGTCTGCCTGTGCGTCCCCTCCTCCGACACCCCGCGCATCCAGGAAATGCACATCGCCGCCGGCCACATGCTGTGCGAGCTGGTCGAGAACGCCTTCGTCTGACGCGAACCGCAAGCCGCCTCGGCCCGGCGGGACACCCGAACCGTCCGCCCGGCCGTTGCGTCCGGGCGGACGCCGAACATTCGGGTGAGAGCATCCAGGCGTCCTGCCAAGCGGATGAGTGATGTGGAGACGCCCCGGCGCGACCGGGGCGCCGCCTTCATGCGGACCTCATCCGATCCGCTGTCCCCTTTGCGCACCCCGGCGCGGCCGGTTGCGCCCACAGACAACCCGGCGCACACCGATGGTATCCGCGATCCGGCGGAGCTACGTCCTCGCGCCACAGCAATTCACAAAAGAAATAAAATAATACTGCTTTAAATGCTCTCCCTATGGCGGCGAATGCTTCTGGATAGCCGCTCGTTCGAATAATTGTCTGTCTCAAATCCATCCTGAAATGAGGATCAATCCGCTCCGCGCGGCCCTTCTTCATTTCAGGAAATTGAGTGATGAGCGCAATTGATTACGCGTATCCCGTATCCGGGATTACCGCGAGCGGCACCATCGCGATCGATTCCTTGTTGTGGGGTTACAAATGGGGGGCGGACAGCACGCCCGGCACCGGCGTTTCCCTGACCTATTCCTTCGGTGTGGCCGGGCTCTCCGCCTACCGCGACGGCTATGCGACGCCGGACCCGGCCAGCGTCTGGACGCTGTCCGGCACGGCCGAGGCGGCGATCCGCCAGGCGATCGGCAGTTGGAGCGCGGTGGCGAACATCACCTGCACCGAGGTCGCCGACACGGCCGCCTCCTGCGGCGACCTCCGCATCGGCGGCAGCGCATCGCCCGCGGTCGCCTATACGATCATGACCACGGCCGATCTGCCCGAAGGGGGAGACGTCTGGTTCGGCACCACCTTCGCCGACCCCTCCCTGTCCTGGAGCAGCGGTTCCTACGCCTATCTCACCGCCATGCATGAGATCGGGCACGCGCTCGGTCTGAAGCACACGCACGAGGACGGCGGGGCCGGCTTCCCCGCGGCGCCCACCGCCATCGACAGCCAGCTCTACAGCGTGATGAGCTACAAGTCCTTCGTCGGGGCCTCACCAACGATGGGGTACTGGCAGGACCGCTTCGCCACCACGCCGATGGTCAACGACATCCGGGCGATCCAGTATCTGTACGGCGCCAACATGGCGACCAACGCCGGCGACACCGTCTATTCCTGGGCGCCGGGCCAGGCGATCTACGAGACCATCTGGGACGGTGGCGGCAACGACACCATCAACTGGGCCAACCAGACGACCGACGCGCGGATCGATCTGCGCTCCGGCCATTACAGCGATCTGGGCCCGGCCTGGTCGTCGGGCTTCCTGCTGGAGAGGCGGACGCTCGGCATCGCCTACGACTGCTGGATCGAGAACGCGATCGGCGGATCGGGCAACGACCTCCTGATCGGCAACGAGCGCGGCAACCTCCTGATCGGCGGCGGCGGCAGCGACACGCTGATCGGCGGCGGCGGCAACGACACGCTGGACGGCGGCGAGGGGATCGACACCGCCCTGTTCGAGAATCCGCCCGAAGCCTATAGCATCCTGCACACCGGCGACGGCGAGGTCACCGTGACCAGCTCCCAGGGCACGACAACCCTGCGCAGCATCGAGCGGCTGTCCTTCGGCGACATGACCCTGGCCCTCAACCCCGACGCCCAGGCCGGGACCGTGCCCACCACCTTCTACGCGGTGGCCGACAGCGCGACCGGAAAGGGCATCCTTCAGGAAGCCTCGTCCTACTCCGGCCCCTTGTCCTCCCTGAAATGGCAATGGATCGGCAGCGGAACCAACGAAGCCATCGCCGGCAGCGCCAGCAACGACTTCATCAACGGCCTGGGGGGCGACGACGCCATCAACGGCGGGGCCGGCGACGACGTGCTGGACGGCGGCACGGGGTCGAACTTCCTGACCGGCGGGGCGGGGCGGGACGCCTTCTTCGTCGACGGGCGCACGGGGGAGCCGGTCTGGTCCACCGTGACGGACCTGGAGGCGGGCGAGACGGTGACCGTCTGGGGCTGGCAGGACGGCCGCTCGGCCTTGTCCTGGGCGGAGATGAACGGAGCCGAGGGCTACAAGGGCGCCACCGCCCAGATCGACATCGACGGCGACGGACGCATCGACGCCAGCCTGACGCTGGCCGGCAAGACGGTCGGGGCGGTCGCGACGCTGCCCGGCACCGTGCAAGGCAACGGCTACCTCGCGCTCTGGCTGAACGGGTAACGCACGGCGCGGCGTTCAGGCGCGTTGCCCGGGGCGGGTAGCCCCGCTACTCTCCGGCGGGCATCTCCGCTCCGCCGCAACATCCAGGACGTCCGCCGCCCGTGTCCAACGCCGCCATCTACTTCCACCCCGAGGGCTACGAGACCGCGCGGGCGGACCTGAAGGGCCGCCATGTCGCCGGCGAGTCCTTCCTCATCGGCTTCTTCCGGCATTCGGGGCTGGACAGCTTCGCCTGCCACATCGACCGGCCGGAGTTGGCGGGCCTGTTCACGGATCTCGCCGCCCGTCACGCCCCGGGGCGGCGGGTGGCCCTCTACCCCACGTCGGAGCCGTCGAAGCTCGCCGCCGTGGGCTGTCTGTTCGTGCCAGGACCGGGCATCGATCACTACGCCTGGCGCCGACGCTCCCGCGACCAGCGCGGCTACAGCCTGTGCGGAATCACCCACACCACGTCGGAATCCCCGGACAATCTGGGTGCTCTGGCGACCGCGCCGCTGCAGCCCTGGGACGCGGTGATCTGCACCTCCCAGGCGGCGCGCGCGTCGGTGGAAGCCGTTCTGCGCCCCTACGCGGCCTATCTGCGCGACCGGCTGGGCGCCACCGAGGTGCCGATGCCGAACCTGCCGGTGGTCCCGCTGGGTGTGGACACCGACGCCTTCGGCTTCGACCCGTCGGTGCGCGCGGCGGAGCGGGCGGCGCTCGGCATCGGCGCCGACGAGGTGGTGGTGCTGTTCATGGGGCGCCTCAGCTTCCACGCCAAGGCGCACCCGCTGCCCATGTATCTGGCGCTGGAACAGGCCGCCCGCCTCACGGGCAAGCGCATTCACCTGATCCAGGCCGGCTGGTTCGGCAACGACGCCATCGCCACCGCCTTCGCCGAGGGGGCAAGGCGCTACTGCCCCAGCGTCAACGCGATCTTCCTGGACGGCCGCAAGCCGGAGGTGCGCACCCGCGTCTGGGCCGCGGCCGACCTGTTCACCTCGCTGGTGGACAACATCCAGGAAACCTTCGGCATCACCCCGGTCGAGGCGATGGCCGCCGGGCTGCCCTGCGTCGTCACCGACTGGAACGGTTACCGCGAGACGGTGCGCCATGGCGTGGACGGCTTCCGCGTGCCGACCGTCCTGCCGCCGCCGGGCGCCGGCGCCGACTTGGCCGACCGCTACGCCGCCGGGCTGGACAATTACGACCATTACATCGGCCGCACCTCGCAGATCAGCGCCGTGGACGTGCAGGCGGCGGCCGAGGCCTACACGCGGCTGATCGCGGACGAGGGCCTGCGCCGCCGGATGGGCGAGGCCGGGCGCGCCCGCGCCGCCGCCCTGTTCGACTGGCGGGCGATCATCCCGCAGTATCTGGACGTCTGGCGCCAGTTGGCCGACATCCGCCGCCACGCGCCGGAGCGCGCGCCGCGCCCCCCCGGAGGGGACGGCAACCCGTTGCGCCCCGATCCGCTGCGCATGTTCCAAGCCTACCCGACGCGCGTGCTGGAGCCGGGGCTGCGGCTGGTGCGCGCCGACGGCGCCACGCGGGAGGCCGTCAGCAACGCCCTGGCAATCCTGCAGGCCGACCCGCTGAACTCCCCGGCGCGCGCCATCCTGTCCCCGGCGGCCGACCTCGTCCTGGCGTTGGACGCCCTGAACCCGCCGGGCCTTGCGGTGGACGATCTCGCGGCGCTGGTGCCGCCGGAGCGCCAGTTGCTTCTGCTGCGCAGCCTCGTCCATCTGATGAAGTTCGGCCTTGTGCGTACGGTCGAGCCACTCGCCGCACGGGAGCCGTAGGGCCGGACGGCGCCGGCCGGGTGCGGAAGGGGATCCCCATGACCATCGTCCCCGAAGGCTGTCTCGACCCCGAAGGTTGTGTCGATATGGTCGGCCACCGGGTGTCCGGTTGGGCTTGGCTGCCGGCGGAGCCGGGCCGCCGCCTGCGCGTGGAGGTTCTGTTCGGCAATCCTCCCATGCTGGTCGAGGCCCTGGCCGACCAGCACCGCCCCGATCTGGAATCCGCCGGCAAAGGGGATGGGCAGCATGGCTTCGCCGTGCCGCTGCCCGACTCCCTGGCGGGACGGGAGCCTGTGGTGGACGTGCGTCTGACGGACTTCCCCGGCGTCCGGCTGCGGGGCACCCCGCGGCGGGCCATCCTCACGCTCGGCCTCGTCACACTGCGGGCCATCCGCACGATGGACGGGGATCTGAGGCGCCTGCGCGGCTTTCTGGCCGGCATGGTCCGGCTGAATGGTGGATGTGTCGACACCGCCGTTCCCAGTGTGGCGGACCTTCACGCCTGGCTGACCGGGCGGGATACCGGCCGCAATGGGGAGGACGATTGCTGGACCGACCGTTGCTGGCTGGTCGCGGAACGGGGTGGCCGCATGGTCGGGCACTGCCGGATCGGTCCGGGCTGGCCCGCCCCCCCGGGCTCGGGAGCCCTCGCCCTCGGCATCGAGCTGCACCCGGACATCCGCGGCTTCGGCCTCGGCCGGCAGCTCATGCTGGCCGCCCATCGTTGGGCCGCCGGACGCTGCGCGCGGCTGGAGCTGGCGGTCCTGCCGCACAACGCGCACGCTCTCGCGCTCTACCGCGCCCTGGGCTACGTCGACCTGGGGCCGGCCGCTCTCCCTGAGACGGGAGAGATCCACCACCGCATGGCCGTTGCGCTGCCCGCGCCTCACGGGTCCGTCTGGCACACCGGGCGGAGCGTCATCCTGGTGAACTGAGCCGGCCGAACGGCGTCATCCCTCGCCGGCCGCGCGGAGCTGGCCGGGAGAGTGGCCGTCGAATTGGCCATGAACGGCACCGGACGGATCGGTGGCAGGCAACCGCTCCAGCAGCATCTTGGCCCGCTCATCGCCGAGGGCCGCCGCACGCTCCAGCCAGGCGCGGGCGCGGCCGATGTCTTTCTGTTCGCTCCAATGCCCGTGCAGTTCGCCGAGCGCCGTCATGGCCGACGGCTCCTTCTGTTCGGCGGCGGCGGTCAGCCAGCGGAGCGCCTCCTTGATGTCGCGCTCCATACCCAGCCCCTGCATACAGAAACGGCCGAGGTTGATCATGGCGCCGACATGGCCCTGTTCGGCGGCCTTGCGCGACCAGAAGGCGGCGCGGGCGTAGTCCTGCGGCACTCCGTCGCCAGCGGCGGACATGGTGCCGAGCCGGAATTGGGCCAGCACGCTGCCCTGCTCGGCCGCCCGCTCGTACCAGGTCAGGGCGCCCGCCGGGTCGCGCGGCACGCCGAGACCGAGGCTGTGCAGCGTGCCGATGTTGTAGACCGCGTCGCTGTTGCCCTGTTCGGCCGCCCGACGGAACCAGTCGAGCGCCCGGTCGTAGTCGCGGGCCACACCGCGCCCTTCGGCGTACAGCGCGCCGATGCGCAGCTGGGCCTGCGGATCGCCCTGGCCGGCGGCGCGCTCCAGCCAGCGGACCGCCTCCATCTCGTCGCGCGGCACGCCGGACCCGGCGAAATACATTTGCGCGATGATCTTCTGCGCCTCGCGGTGCCCCATCTCCGCCGCCGCCCGATACCAAGTCGCGGCGTCGAACAGGTTGGGCTGCATCCCCGCGCCCCGGCTGTTCAGGTGGCCGAGCTGCAGCATCGCCTCGGTGTCGCCCTGGACCGCCGCCTTGCGCAGCCAGGTCTCGGCCATGTGCGGATCGGCCGCCACGCCGACCCCCCGCGCGTACAGCAGACCGAGCGCCCGCTGCGCCGCCGCGGCGCCCGCCTCGGCGGCGCGGCGGAACCAGGAGACCGCCTCGGCGGGGTCCTGCGCCACCCCCACGCCGGCGGCGTACTGGGTGCCGAGATAATACCAAGCCATCACGTTCTTCTGCTCGGCCGCCTTACGGAACCACTGGTGGGCGGCCTCGGGGTCGGACTTCCCACCGTAGCCGCCGGCCAGCAGCGTCCCGAGCCCGAGTTGCGCCGCCGCATTGCCCTGCTCCGCGGCGATGCGGTACCAGCGTTCGGCCTCGGTGTAATCCGGAGTGATGCCGAAGCCCGAGGCGTGCATGTAGCCGAGCATGGCCTGCGCAGCGACGACGCCCTGTTCGGCGGCGGCGCGCGCCCAGCGCAGGGCCTCCGTGTAGTCCTGCTCGATCTTCAGCCCTTTGGGGAAGAGGACCGACAGGGCCTCGTCGGTCGGGGTGATCCCCTTCGGCGCGTCGCAGCCGTAGTAATAGATCTCGGCCAGTCGTGCCTGGGCCTCGCCATGGCCGTTGTCGGCCGCCTGCCGGTACCAGCCGACCGCGTCGACGGCGTTGCGCACCACGCCTTTGCCGAGATCGTACAGGCGACCAATCTGGTGCTGGGCGCCGGCATGGCCGGCCTGGGCCGCCGACATCCAGGATTCCAGGGCCGCCTTGTGGTCCCCCCGCTCGAGCGCCTTCAGGCCCCTGGCGTAGTCGTCGTCCGGCGAAGCGGCGCCGAACAGCCGCCCGGCTGCCTTGATAAGCTTGCGCATCGGCCTCAACACCCTTTCCTTCCGTACCGATCACTGGCCGGCTTCTCACCGGCCGCGGCCGGTGCCTTCAGGTCTCGCCTTATTACGGTTCGCGCATGCCTTCGGCACCGCTCTTCAAGGCCCCTTCGACGAGATAGGCCATGATGGTCCTTGCGCCGACCACGATGTCGGCCGTCAACGGCATGCCCGGGACCAGCCGGAAATCGGAGGGCACGTCGCGCAGAGACACGTCGGTCAGCTCGATCCGGGCCCGGAAGAAGGGACGAGGCGCCTGGGACTGGTCCTCACGCTTGGTGAAGGAGTCCTCGCTGATCGTCTTGACCACGCCCTTGGCCATCCCGTGCTCGATATAGCGGTAGGCGTCGAGCTTGACCTGCACCGGATCGCCCGGCTTGATGAAGCCCTGGTCGAGCCCGGCGATTTCGGCTTCCACCTCCAGCTTCGCGTGCAGCGGCACCAGAGTGTAGATCGGCTGGGCCTGCTCCACCACCGACCCGACGGAGTACTTCCCGACCTCCAGCACCACGGCGTCATCCACCGCGCGCAGCTCGACCAGATCGCGGCGCTTCTGGGCTTTGGACAGCTCCTCGCGGACGCGCTCGAGGTCGACCTGGCGGGTCGACAGGTCGGTCAGCAAGGTGCTGCGCCACTGCTGGATGTAGACCTCGCGCTCGGCGCGCAGTGCCTCCAGATCGTGGCCGGCGGTGCGGATGGTGCTTTCGCTGTTGCCGAGGTTGCGCTCCGTCTCCACCCGCGTGTCGCTGGCGATCAGGGAGTTGAGACGGCTGCCGGTCTGGTTCTTTTCCAGAGTCCGCCGCATCGACTCGATCTCGCCGACGATCTTCAGGCGCGAGCGGTAATGCTCGGCGTCCGTCTGGTTGTTCTTGATCGTCGCCTGCAGGGTGGCCATACGCTGGTCGAAGTTGGCCAGCTTGGCCGCATACTCCGCCTGGCGGAAGCGCCAGATGGATTCCTGCAGGACCATGTCCGGGTCGTTCCCAGCCACCGTGAAGGCCGCGTTCTTGGCCTCCGCGTTCAGCCGGGCGATCTCGGCCGCCAGCTTGGACGCCTGGCGTTCCAGCTGGGCGACGTCGGCCGACGAGAAGGTCGGGTCGAGCGTGGCCAGCACCTCCCCGCGCCGCACGGTCTGCCCGACGCGCGCGTTGAGGCTGCGGATGATCGAGGTTTCCAGGGGCTGGACGACGATGGTCGGCGCCTGGGACACGACACGCCCCGAAGCGCTGACCACGCGGTCGAGCTTCATCACCGACGCCATCACGATCAGCACGACCAGCATGGCGGCGAGCGTCCAGATCACCACGCGCGCGCCTTGCGGGTCCGGCTGGCCGGTGATTTCCGAAACCTCGCCCTGGAAATCGTTGATCGCCTGCTCGGCGAAGCGGTCAGCTGTTTGCGGCCGACGTAAGAGGAGCGCGGTCATGAGTGCTTCCCGGGGAAAGGTGGCGGTTCTGCTGGAACCAGAGATGCCGGTAGACGTCGCAGCGCTGGAGGAGCTCGTCGTGCTTGCCCATGTCGTAGAGCCTGCCGCGCTCCATCACGATGATCTGGTCGCAATTCACCAGCGAGGCGAGGCGATGGGAGATGACGATCATCGTCCGGTCCTGGGCGATGCGCGTCAGGTTGTTGTTGATGATCGCTTCGCTGTCGGGGTCGAGCGCGCTGGTCGCCTCGTCGAGGATCAGGACGCTCGGATCGACCAGCAGCGCGCGGGCGATGGCGATGCGCTGCTTCTGGCCGCCGGACAGGTTGGCCGAGCCTTCCTCGATCATCGTCTCGTAGCCGCGCGGCAGGCGCTCGATGAACTCCTCCGCGCCGGCGAGACGGGCGGCCCGCATCACCTCTTCGAGGGAGGCGCTGCGGTTGGCCGCCATGATGTTCTCGCGGATCGTGCCGCTGAACAGGAAGTTGTCCTGCAGCACGACGCCGAGGTTGGAGCGCAAGTGACTGAGGTCGATCTCACGCAGGTCCACGCCGTCGATCTTGATCAGGCCGTCGTAGTTCTGGTGCAAGCCCTGCAGCAGGCGCGTGACCGTGGTCTTGCCCGAGCCGGACCGCCCCATGATGCCGATGACCTGGCCGGCCTTGATGGCGAAGCTGGTGCTGTCGAGCGCCGGGTTCTGCGAACCCGGATAGCGGAAGCGCACCTCCGAGAAGGAGATCTCGCCCTTGATCACCGGGCGCACGCCCTGGCGGCCCAGCCCCTGCTCCTGCGCCTGGTTCACGACCGACGACACCTGGGCGACGGCGCCGCGCGCCTCCTGGAACTGCTGCATCAGGCTGGCGATCTGCACGAAGGGCTGCGTTGCGCGGCTGGCGATCATGCTGAAGGCGACCAGCGAACCGCCGTAAACGATCGCCCCTTCGCCGATGGCGAAGTAGGCGCCGATCGCCAGGGTCCCGGCGTAGATCGATTTCTCCAGGGGCTGCAGGATGGTCTGCGGCTGGTTGGACAGCATCTGCATGGCCGTGTTGGCACGCACCGCCTCGGCGACACGAACCTCCCAATCGAGCCGCTTGCGCCCTTCCAGGGCCAGCGACTTCACGGTGCGCATGCCGTGCAGCACCTCGATCATGAAGGAGCCCTTGCGATGCTCGGCCTGGATGACCTTGCCGTAGGCGCGGGCCAGCGGGCCGATGTAAAGCACCACCACGAGGCACATGAGGGACGCGATGCCCAGGACGACGAAGGCGAGCGGCGGGCTCAGCACGAACATCGCCGGGATCAGCACGATCAGCGTCATGGAATCCAGAAGCGTCCCGAACAGTTGCCCGGTCAGGAAGCCGCGGATGCGCCAGACCTCGTTGAGCGAGTGGGAGATGACGCCGGTCGGCGTCCGCTCGAAGAAGTCGATCGGCAAGCCGATCATCCGGTCGAAGATGTAGGTGCTGATGCGTGCATCCACCTTGGCCGTGCCGATCGCCACCAAGCGGCGGCGCAGATAGCCGAAGAGGGTGTCGAACACCAGCATGATCGCAATCGCCGTCACGAGCAGGGTCAGCGTGGACATCCGCTGGTGAACGAGCACGCGATCCAGGATGACCATGAAGATCAGCGGCGGCCCCAGGGCGAACAGGCTGAGAACCAGCGCGGAGATGGCGACGTCGCCGAAGATCCGCTTCTCGCGCAGGATCTGTCCGACCAGCCAGATGAAGCCGAACGGCTGCTCCGTATCGGTCATGCGGTAGCGGCGCTTGACGAAGATGGCATCGCCATCCCAGACCGAAGCGAGGCGGAGTTCGTCCACGGCGACGCAGGCTTGGTCGGGGCTCAGCGGGTCCTGCAGCATCACCGCCGGGGTCCCGCCGTCCTTGCGGAAGGAGACCAGCACCATCGTGCTTCCGTCGCGCAGACGGAGCAGGAGCGGCAAGGCCTTGCCGAGGCGGGACAAATGCTTCCAGCGCAGCTTCGCGGCGCGGGCGGTCAGCCCGTTGCCCTCGGCGATCTTGACCAGATGCTGCGGGGATGGCTCTCCGGCCTCGACTCCGTAGTCACGCTTCAGCTGGTCCACCGAAAGATGGAGTCCGTGATGACGCGCAACGATGGCAAGCGCATGGAGGCTGGTGGTCCGTGGAGCCTCAGCAGAGGCCTTTTGCGGATCGGTGGCGGTCTTGCTCTGCATCGGGCCCCTGTGTTCCAGTCGCTCTTCCGGTGGCTTCCCAATGGCGCGACTGTACTTTACTACCTTCATCAGACACAAGCGCCGCACTGGGAAGCCTCAATTTGGGCGAGCTTTAAATGGCCATTGGGGCAACGTCGCCGGTTGTGACGTATTTGTGGGTACCCAAAAGGGCACAGCCTGCCCCGCCTTATCGCGCGGTCGGCGTGCAGCGACTGCGACACCGCGCCGCAGCGGGTCTCGGCCCGCCGGGTCGCCCTCAGCAGTCGTTCGGGGAGGGAGGAGGCAGCCCGCGCAGGGTGCCGGAGCCCAGATTGTCCACATACCAGCGATAGGTCCGCGCGAACCCCTCGCGCAGCGGCGTGGGCGCGGTCCATCCCATGGCGGCGAGCCGGCCGCCATCCATGATCTTGCGCGGCGTGCCGTTCGGCTTGGACGTGTCGAAACGGAAGCCACCCCGATAGCCGATCACCTCGGCCAGCAGTTCGGCCAGCCCGCGGATGGAGATCTCATGGCCGGACCCGAGGTTGACGTGGGGTTCGCCCGAATAGCCCTTCGCCAGGAAGACCAGCCCGTCGGCCAGATCCTCGACAAACAGGAATTCGCGCAGCGGGCTGCCGTCGCCCCACAGCACCACGCTGTCCGCCCCCTCTTCCTTGGCGCGGTGAATCCGCACCATCAGGGCAGCGGCGACGTGTCCCTGCGCGACGTCGAAATTGTCGCCGTAGCCGTAGAGGTTGGTCGGCATCGCCGCGATGAAGTCGCAGCCGTACTGCCGGCGGTAGGCCTGGCACATCCTGATGCCGGCGATCTTGGCGATGGCGTACCATTCGTTGGTGGGTTCCAGCGGTCCTGTGAGCAGCGCCTCCTCGCGCATCGGCTGCGGCGCCAGCCGCGGGTAGATGCAGGAGGAGCCCAGAAACACCAGCTTGCGCACCCCGACCGTCCGGGCGGCGTGGATGACGTTGGTCTCGATCGCCAGGTTCTCGTAGATGAACTCGGCCGGGCGGCTGTTGTTGGCGTGAATGCCGCCGACCAGGGCGGCGGCGAGGAACACGACGTCCGGCCGCGTTTCGGCCATCCAGTCCTCGACCTCCGCCTGCCGGCGCAGGTCGACGCTCTCGCGGCCGACCGTGAGGATCTCGCAGGGTTCCCGCTCAAGCCGACGGACGATCGCCGAACCCGCCATGCCACGGTGTCCCGCGACCCAGACCCGCTTGCCCTCCAGGGAAAAGGGCACGTCCGTGGTCATGACCCACCCCCCACGGAACCGGCGGCGGCGACATGGGCGTGATACGCCGCCAGCACCTCCTCGACCGGTCCGAAGCGCTGGACGCTCCCGCGCTCCAGCCACAGCACCTTGTTGCACAGCCGCTTCAACACCTCCTCGACATGGGAGGCGACGACCATGATGCTGGACCGGTTCACGAATCCCTCGGCGCGGCGCTGGGCCTTTTCCAAGAACTTCGTGTCGCTGACGGCGAGCCATTCGTCCATCAGCAGGATCTCCGGATCGACCGAGGTCGCCGCGGCGAAGGCGAGGCGGAGCGTCATGCCCGCCGAATAGGTGCGGACCGGCAGGTTGAGATAGTCGCCCAGTTCGGTGAAGGCGGCGATGTCGTCCATCTTCCGCTCCACCTCGTCGGCGTCGATGCCGAAATAGGCCGCCCGCATCCGGATGTTGTCGTAGCCCGACGCGTCCATGTCGAGCCCGAGGCCGAGGTCGAACAGCGGCGTCACGCGCCCTTCGACGCGAATCCGCCCGGCCGTCGGCTCGTAGACGCCGGCGAGCACGCGCAGCAGCGTCGTCTTGCCGGCACCGTTCCCGCCGATCAGCCCCACCCGGTCGCCGTGCTCCAGCGTCAGCGAGAAGTTGCTCAGCGCCTTCACGGTGACGCGGTGATGGGCGTCATGCTTCAGGACGCCGCTGGTGGAGGAGCGCAGCAGAGTCTTCTTCAGGGAGCGCGCGCTGCCCTGGTAGAGGACGAAATCGACCGATACGTCGTCGAGGTGGATCGCAGCCATCAGAGCCAGTAGGCGATGCGTTTGCGGAAACGGGCGAAGACGGCGAAGGTGAGCGCCCAGCCGGCCACGGCGAACAGCAGGCCGAACGCCCAGTTCTCCCAGTGCGGAAGCTGGCCGAGCAGCGGCGCCCGGATGGCCTCGATCAGATGGTAGAAGGGGTTGAGCACCATCAGGTAGCGCCGGTCGCCCAGCAGCTCCGGCTTCCACATGACCGGCGTCACGAAGAACAGGAGCTGGATGACGCTGGCGACGATGGGCGGCACGTCGCGGAAGCGCGTGCAGATCATGCCGCACAGAAGCATGATCCAGCTGGCGTTGACCAGCAGGAGCCCGAGCCCCGCGAAGGCCAGCAGAATGCCTCCGATCCCCGGCCATATCCCGAAGACCACCGCCACCCCCGCGAAGATGACGATGTTGTGGGCGTAGATGATCAGGTTCCGCCACAGCACGCGCAGGATGTGCAGCGACATCGGGATGCGCACGTTCTTGATCAGCGGCTCCAGGTCGATGAAGCTCGTGCAGCCTTCGTTCAGGAAGGACGCGATGAAAGTCCAGGTGGCCAGGCCGATGGCGAGGAACGGCAGGTAGTTTTCCAGGTCGAGCCGGAACAGCGTCCCGTAGATGAGGCCGAGACTGGCCACCATGACCGCCATGCTGAGCGTCAGCCAGAAGGGCCCGAGCACCGAACGGCGGTAGCGCTTGCGGATGTCGTGCCAGCCGAGCGTGCTCCACAGCCGCCAACGCCGGCCGCCGTCCAGCAGGTCTTCCCAGGCCCGCTCCGGCTGGCCGCGGTCGCCGGAATCATAGACGTCCGCGCTTTGCTTGCGGAACCGCAGGCAGGGCATGCTCTCACTCGTCATTGCGGGCACCCTGGGTGCAAGCCGCGACCGTACACAGGCGGCGCCACGGCGAGGAGGCTCTGGACAACACCACGCGAACTCCGGAACGAAACAAACCGAACGGCAGCTTGTATACTCCCTTCGTCAGTGGCTTCACAGCCTTAACCCGCGGCCCTCCCAAGGGGGGAAGGGAGCCCCGGGTCAGGCACGGCGCCCGGCTTCCTGCCTGAAACGGGCGAGATCGCTCTCCATCATCTCGCGGACGAGGTCGGGGAAGCTGGTGGTGTGCGTCCAATCCAGCCTGGCCCGCGCCTTGGACGGATCCCCCAGCAGCAGATCCACCTCGGTCGGGCGGAAATAGCGCGGATCGACCTCGATCAGCACCTCGCCGCTGTCGGCATCGACGCCCTTCTCGTCCACCCCCGTTCCCCGCCATACGATCCGGCGCCCGACATGGCTGAAGGCCAGCTCCACGAACTCGCGGATGGAATGGGTTTCGCCGGTGGCCAGCACATAGTCGTCCGGCTGTTCCTGCTGGACGATGCGCCACATGCCTTCCACGTAGTCGCGGGCATGGCCCCAGTCGCGCCTGGCGTCCAGGTTGCCGAGGTACAGCCTTTCCTGCAGGCCCAGCTGGATGGCAGCGACGGCGCGGGTGATCTTGCGCGTGACGAAGGTCTCGCCGCGGGTCGGTCCTTCGTGGTTGAACAGGATGCCGTTCGAGGCGTGCATGCCGTACGCCTCGCGGTAGTTCACCGTGATCCAGTAGGCGTAGAGCTTGGCCACCGCGTAGGGGCTGCGCGGGTAGAAGGGCGTCGTCTCCGTCTGCGGAACCTCCTGCGCCTTGCCGAACAGCTCCGACGTGGAGGCTTGGTAGAAGCGCGTCTTCCCCTCCAGCTTCAGGATGCGGATCGCCTCCAGCAGGCGCAGCGTGCCGAACGCGTCGGCGTTCGCCGTGTATTCCGGCGTCTCGAAGCTGACCTGCACATGGCTTTGGGCGGCGAGGTTGTAGATCTCGTCCGGCTGGACCTCCTGGACGATGCGCAGCAGGTTGGTCGCGTCGGTCAGGTCGCCGTAGTGCATCCGGAAGCGGACATCCTCCTCGTGCACGTCGCGGTACAGATGCTCCACCCGCTCCGTGTTGAAGGACGAGGAACGCCGTTTGACGCCGTGGACGATGTAGCCCTTCGCCAGCAGCAGTTCCGCCAGATAGGCGCCGTCCTGTCCTGTGACGCCGGTGATCAGTGCAACCTTGCTCAACGCCCGCCCCTGCTTTTGCGACTGCCATTGTTGCGTTCGTTCAGGGCGACGTGACTCTGAACCGGGGGCCGTGGCCGCACGGCGGCCATCCCGGCAACGCCGCCCCTTGCCGAAGCCGTGCATCAGTGCGCGGTTCCCCCGCGCCCGTCAACTTCTTTGCGTGGAACCCCATTGTGTGCGGGGGCAAGCAGACGGGCGCCGGCTGACCGCACAGCTGCATCGGCTCCGGATGGCAAACACTTTTATTTCTTCGCCCAATTTTGCAACCTTGGACATCAGGGCTCCGACAGCCGACAGGCTCATCCTTCGGCAAGCACGCAATAATTCAAAAAGCACGAAGGTCGAAAACATTCTTAAAATGACCCATGTCAATCGGATATTGCTTCGTCTGGCTTTAAAGCCCAGAGACTTCACCCCTCAAATACAATTCTCGATTTGCTTTTCTGCAATTGCAGAAACGACTTCACATCCGGCATGGTCCACTTCGCCTGTGACATTGCATCAAGAAGGTGGCATAGTTATGTTTTAACTATTTATCATTGACAAATTTATTTAAATAGTTTACCGGCATTGCGGCCTTCCAACGGCTATAAGAGCTTTCGGCAAGGACAAGACGCCGAATTTTTTCAGATTTCGGAAAATCTACAAACAGATCCGAGTGAAGGTGCATCATGTCGGGGCTTCAAATGAACATAAGCGAGAACCTGAATTATCAGGAAAACAAGCTCTTCATCACGAAGCGCTCAGACGAAATCGCATCGCTTGTGGACGCCGCGACCTTCATACAAGGAGGCGAGGGACACATTGTCACCGCGCCGGCCTCTGACATCGCCCTCAAGATTCCTGAAATCGCCAACCTCCCGCTGGACCATGTGCAGATCCAGCGTCCCGTCGGCATGCCCGCCCACATCAATGGGTTCATGGAGCGCCTCCCATATCCGGCCATAACGCTCTCCCGGCTGCACAACGTTGCCTGCTTGCCGGGGGGCTTGGCCATAGCCCAGGGCAACATTGTCCTCAAGGACTGCTTCACGTCGGATTGGAGCACCGATTTTCATCCGCTTCTCACCCAGATTCCCGACGGTCGGTATCAACCGCAGGCGGATTGCACCCCGAGGACCATTCTTTCGGGAAAGTTCATTTATTTGGATTACATGCATCAAAATCATTACGGACACTTCATTGTCGATGTCCTATCGAAGGCCTGGGCTTATCACTATTGCACCGACTATCTGAAGATGGCGGATGTGTCCGTGCTTCTGACCAAGAGCACGGCCAAATTCATCCCGGAACTGCTCGTCGGCTACGGCATTCCCAAAGAGGCGATCGTTTGGCTCGAAGAACCTGCGCTGGTGCAGGAACTGCTCGTGCCAAAGCGCAGCTTCATGATCCAGGAGTACACCACCCCGGTTGCCGGGGGCATTTGGCGCCGCCTGCGCGACGGTTACGACCGCCGTTCCGGAGGGTCGAAGCGCGTCTACATCTCCCGCTCCCACAACCCGCAGCGCATTCTGGTAAACGAGCACAGCGTGGAAGACATTTTCCGCAAGGAAGGCTTCCACATCGCCCACCCCCAAGACCTGTCCATTGCCGAGCAGGTTGACATTGTCGCCAATGCCGAACTGATCGCTGGCGCGAGCGGAAGCAACATGTTCAATCTGGCTTTCCAAAGAAAGCTGAAGTCGGCTTTTATCTTCGCCTCGCCTAATCTCGTGCATTATCACGATGTCTTTTTCAACGAGCCGTACAGCAGCAAAATTCGGTATTTCATCGGCGAGATCGACACGGGGCATGAGCAGTACAACCCCCACAACGTGCACACGCCTTGGAAGCTCCCGGATCTCGATGCGTTTGCCCAGGCCGTCCGGCAATGGATTGCCGATACAGAGGCGACAACGGCGCACGCCCCCGTCACGGGCACGCGCTTGCCGAGTCTCGACGACATCGGCTTCAAGCACGGGACCGACAAGTCGTCGAGGCACCATAATTTCCTCGACTTCTACGAACGCTTCGTCGGAGAGATGCGGTTCGACGAGATGACGATCCTCGAGATCGGCGTCAACCAGGGCCAATCCATGGCAATGTGGCTGGAATATTTCCCGAATGCACGATTTGTTGGGCTTGACACGAATCGGGAATGCCTCCGCTTGGCGTCCGGGCGGGCCAGGATCGAAATCGTCGATCAATCCGATCCGATCGCCTTGACGGACATCGCCCGCCGATTTGGGCCGTTTGGCTTGGTGATCGATGATGGCTCACATTACTGGAGTGACCAAATCACCGCCTTCCAGTATCTGTTCCCGCACGTTGCACCGGGCGGCTATTATATTCTTGAGGATCTCGACACCAGCTATGGACAATATCGCAACACATACAAAAAGGGCGACATTCCGGCGGCACAATATCTTCATCGGGTTTGCGATTTCCTGGTTGGGAACCAGGCGATGACCGAGGAGGAAGCCGGGGAACCTTTTGTACGTTCGTGTGCGGCCCACGTCGAATTCATGGCCTACTTTCCGCGCACGTCCCTGTTTCGACGCAAAATCCGATGATTGCTCCAGGCTGCCGGTCATGAACCGGCGGCGGCACGGCCTTCCGGACTTCTTTCCAGGATTTCCCCCATGACCAACGCCTTCCCGACGACGCCGGCCCCCGACACCACCACCGGCGACCTCGGGCGGCGGTCGGCGACCGAGCCCTTCTATGGGCGGCTGGAGGAGCGGGAGGGAACGCGGCTGCGCGGCTGGGCGCTGTCGGTGGCGGCGCCCGACGCCCCCGTGCCACTGCTCGTCTCCGCCGGGTCGGCCAGTGTGACCATCCTGCCGGACCGCGACAGCGGCGTGCTCTCCCACCTGCTCCGCCGGCCGGTGCGCTGCGGCTTCGAGTTGGACCTCGCCCAGCTCTTTCCAGGCATCGACCCGCAGCGGACGACCGTCGGCGTGCGCATCGCCGCGACCGGCCATCTGCTGGAGAACGGCCTGTCCGTCCCCGTCGCCCCGCGCGCCGTTGTCGCCAACCTGGACAGCGTGGATGGACCGCGGATCGTCGGCTGGGCGGTCAACACGGAGGATGAGCAGGAGGCCGTTGAAGTCGACATCCTGGTGGACGACCGCGTCGTCGCCGGGGCCGTGGCTAACCAGCAGCGCCGGGACCTGCTGTCGCGCTTCGCCACCTGCGACCACGGATTCGAGGTGCTGCTGTCCTTGCGGTCGGGACGGGTGCTGGAGGTTCGTGACCGGCGCGACGGCACGGTTCTCTGCGGCCCCGTCTCCATCGCGCTGGACGAGGCCGGGGCCGGTCCGGACGAGCGGCTGGCCGGACGGCTGGACGAGGTCTCCCGCATTCTTCAGGAACTCCGCGACGAAGTGCCGCGCCGCCGCGCCGCCGCCGCCCGCTCCATCGCGGACTACGCCGCCTATTTCGACGAGCATTACGCCGACACGGCCACCCGCCGCCTGCGGCTGTCGACGCGCGCGGCGGGGCTGGACCGGCGCCCGCTGTTCTCGGTCGTCATGCCCGTCTGCGACCCGCCCCTGTGGATGCTGGCGGAGGCGATCGAGTCCGTGCGCGCCCAGGCCTACGGGCACTGGGAGCTGTGCATCGCCGACGACGCCTCGCGCGACGACGCCGTGCGCCTGCTGATCCGCCAGGAGGCCGCCCGCGATTCCCGCATCCGCGCCGTGTTCAGCGCGACCCGCGGCGGGGTGAGCGCCAACACGAACCGCGCCCTGTCCCTGGCGTCGGGCGACCATGTGGCCTTCCTCGACCATGACGACCGGCTGGCCCCCGACGCCCTGCTGGTCATGGCCGAGGAACTGGCGAAGGCGCCCGTCCCGGTGCTCTACAGCGACGAGGACCGCATCGCCCCGGACGGACGGCACGTGGCGCCCGCCTTCAAGCCGGATTTCGATCCCGAGCTTTTGTCCTCCCTGAACTACGTCTGCCATTTGCTCGTGGCCGAGCGGCGGCTGGTGCTGGACGTCGGGGGCTTGCGCGAGGGGTACGAGGGGGTCCAGGACCACGACCTCGTGCTGCGGCTGCTGGAACGGGTCGGCGCCGCCGGCATCCGCCACGTCCCGCGCATCCTCTATCACTGGCGCATCAACCCCGCCTCGTTGTCGGGCAGCGGCGACCCGGCCGGCATCCTGGCCGGCATCGAACGCGTGGTCGGGGAACACCACCGCCGGACCGGCAGCCGCGCCACCGTGACCGCCGACCGCGACACGCACGCCCGCTCCGGCGGGTTGTTCTGCACCCGCGTCCGCTACCCCCTGCCCGCCCCGCTGCCGAAGGTCTCCATCGTCGTCCCGACCAAGGACGCGGTCGGGCTGGTCCGCGACTGCGTGTCAAGCCTGCTGGCGAAAACCGATTACCCGGACTACGAGATCGTCCTGGTCGATCACGACAGCGCCGACCCGCGCTCGCGCCCCTTCTTCGACAGCCTCGCCCGCGATCCGCGGGTGCGCGTCGCCGACTTCCATGGCCCGTTCAACTGGGCCGCGATCAACAACGCCGCCGCGGGGGTCTGCCGGGGCGACGCGCTGTGCTTCCTCAACAACGACGTCGTCGCCACCCACCCGGACTGGCTGGGCGAGATGGTGTCCCTGCTGGCCCGGCCGGGGGTCGGGGCGGTCGGGGCGAAGCTGCTCTACCCCAACGGCACGGTCCAGCACGCCGGCGTCGTGCTGGGCGCCGAGGGAGCGGCCGGGCACGCCTTCGTCGGGCTGGGCGCCGACGAGCCCGGGCACCTCGGCCAAGCGGTGCTGCCACGCACGGTCTCGGCGGTCACCGGTGCCTGCCTGCTGACCTCCCGCGCCGCCTTCGAGGCGGTCGGCGGCTTTGACATGGTGCGCCTGCCCGTCGCCTATGCCGACGTGGACTACTGCCTGAAGCTCCAGGGCGCCGGCCTGCGCGTTCTGTGGACGCCGCACGCCCGGCTCTATCACCTGGAAACCCAGACGCGCGGCACCGACGACACGCCGGAGAAGATGGAGCGGCTGGCCGGAGAGGCCCGCCAACTCCGTGCCCGCTGGGGCGAGCGGCTGAGCAACGACCCCTTCTACAACCCGCACTTCGAACGGCTGGGGCCGAGCCACCGTCGGCTGTGCCCGCCGCCCGGTCCGGAGCAAAGAGAGTGACGGCTCCAGATATAGGATAATTTTCCTTTATTTCCTAAGAAAATTTCCTTATTCTGCGCGCAGGACCAACCCGTGGAGCCTGCCGCCATGCCCACCCTCCTGCCTCGCGACGAAGACTCGATTCCCATCCCCGCTCTGCGCCTGCGGCCCGGCGGCGCCCAGTCCATCGCTGTCGGCGCGAGCAGCGCCAGAAACGCGCAGCCCTTCAACCCCACGACCCGCGTCATCGGAATCTACGCCACAGGGCCGGTCTTCCTGCGCAGCGGCACCGCGGGAGTGGTGGCCGCGACGGCGGACCATTATTTCCCAGCCCACACCTACTACGACCTGTCCCTGGGCGACGAGCGCACCGGCCGCCACACCCACATCGCCGCCGTGCGCGCGGTGGCCGATTGCATGCTTTACATCTCGGAAAAGGAGTGACGGGATGCTGCTCCGCCTCGGCCGCCTGACCGGCCGCGCCATCCTCGCCGCCATCCTCGGGCGCCTTACCGTCGGAAACGGTACGATCCTTGCGGCCCGCGACGGCCGCACCCTGGCCCGGAGGTGAGACCATGAGCGACGTCTTCATCGGCGACCTGCCGGCCGCCGCCAATCTGGCCGACGGCGACACGCTGCCGCTCGACCAAGGCACCCGCACCGTCAAGGCCACGGTCGCGCAGATCCGCGCCATCCCGCCGAACGGACTCAGCGGCGACGCGATCCACGGCGGCACGGTCACCGCCTTCGCCTCGACCGGCATCGCCGATCAGGCCACATCGCGGGTGCTGACCCTGTCGGCGGCGGGAAACGTCGGCATCGGCGCCACCACTCCACCCACTCCTCTGACCATTGAGCGAACGGACGGAAGCCCCCTTGCGGCTCAGCTCCTGCTCCGCAATCCAGGCGTCGCCAGCAACGCCGCCGGTATCGCCCTGCAGGTCTCGCACCCATCGGAGCTGACCAATTATGCGCCAAAGGCGGGCATTCTGTTCCAGCGAATCGCACCCACCGGCATCGGTTCCTTCAAGCTGTATAACCGCATGTCCGGTGACACGCAGGGCTATGGAACCGGTGACGCCTTCCTCACCCACAACGGCTGGACGGGTACCCTGGCGTTCACTCCCACCGGCGGTACGTCGGTAGCCGGGGCGCGGGGCGAAGGGCAGACGGTTTTGGATGTCCTGACCGGTTCCAGTTCCACCACGACCCTCTGCGAGGCGACCGGCACCGGGGCGGGCCTGCCCGCCACCGCCATCCGCGTGCAGAAGAACAGTGTCACCGGAAGGTCGATCAATGCCGCCGGCACGGTCAACGCCACCGGCCTGGACTACGCCGAGTACATGGAAAAGGCGGTGGACTGCGGCATCATCGCCAAGGGACAGCTCGCCGGGGTGGACGCCGATGGGCAGCTGACCGATCGCTTCGACCGCGCACACAGCTTCGTGGTGAAGTCCACCAGCCCCAGCTACGTCGGCGGTGACGCGCTGACCGAGGCCCGGCTGGGGCCGCCACCCGCCGAGCCGGTGTCCGCGCCGGACGAGGTGGGGAGCGAGGCAACCAAAGTCTTCGCCGACCAGTACGGAGCTTGGATGGACGAATTGACGGCTTGGCAGGCGCGCGCGGAGGCTCAGCGGGCGCGCTTCGACCGCATCGCCTTCTGCGGTCAGGTGCCGGTTGCCATCACAGGCCCTTGGAGCGTGGGCGACTATGTGCTGCCCGAACGAGTGAACGACGGCGCGCCGGGCGGCGCCATTGCCGCGGTGGCGGTGCCGGCCGGCGCTCTCGACGAGGCCTGCTACCGGCGCGCGGTGGGCCGCGTCTGGCGGACCGCGCCCGACGGCCGCCCGGTGATCGTCGTCAAAACAGTGTGAGATGGAAACCCTGATTGATCTGCCAACCCACGGATCAGTCAGGGTCCATAATTTTCACCATCTCCATTCCTCTATTTAATCAACTATCTCCGGCTCATTTTCATAACTTTCATCTTGGATTTCCTTGCAGTGGTTTTTGTTATTATCGTACTCTTCGTTCTTTATTAACTCCTCTCCTGCATTCCAGAGAATATATGACTTGTATCTGGCTTTTTGGACAACTCTACGTTCTATAGCGCTTTGTATCCTGTTTATAGAGTCGTCGACATTCGAGTAATCAATCTCGTTCGTCAGCGGGCTGAGATCAAAATCCCACCACTTAAGTTTCATCAGTCTTTCAATAGTTTTGCCGTCAAACCGGAACTTGATATGCTTGGCAGGGCATCCACCCACGACCGCATAAGGGGGAACATCTCTTGTCACGACGGCGCCAGCCGCAACGATTGCACCATCGCCAACCGAAACGCCTCGCTTTATTATGGCACCATGGCCAATCCACACATCATTCCCTATCCGGCATTGTCCAGGCTGGCCATGAAATCTTGTTGATTTTGCTCCAAACCAAGCCCGTGCTTCAGGATATATGCTGCTCACGCCAACGACGACGTCGTTTGGATCGCAAACAAAAGGGTGAGTGGACAGCCAATCGACGGGATGCTCACCACCGCCGATGCACGTCGATGCTGCAATCGAGCAAAATCTTCCAATCTCGGTTCCTTCGATTATTGTGTCCTTTTGCAAATAAGTAAATGCTCCTATGCTGCATCCCCGCCCAACATTTCCCAGTATTTTTAATGGAGCCTCGACTCGGCACGGAGCGGAAAAGCTGTTCTTGAATGCGACAACACCAATGTGCAAAAAATTTTCACTCATCACCGTAACTCCGCAAATTTGCGAAAAATCATGCTGTATGCGGAATATTTTACCCTTATTCCATTGTATTGCAAACATGAATTGCTCATCTCGCTGGCGGATTAAATCTGATAAACGTAAATCACCAAGACCGATGCACTCGAGCCGTCCGAGTCAACGAATCACCGAGCGACGCCCCATTCGCTCGTTAACAAAAAATTCACGACATCACCAAAATACTTGAGTTCCGACTAATCATCTGCATTTGATGCTGAAAAACAACTCTAAAAGAGGATTAACGGACAGCATGAAGAATGGCATATATTTCCTTCATATTCCCAAATGTGCGGGGACAACTTTCAGGGCGTGGATCGAAAACAACTATTACAAAGACGATGCAATAGGATTTTGGGATGATATCTCTGTCATCAAGACTCCACCAAGTGTATTGAAATCAAAGCATTGCATTTCGAGCCATAGCGGATGGGGTCTTATGGAGCACTTGGCGGATACCCATCGTGTTGTCACTGTGCTGCGCGACCCTATCGAACGCACCATATCAAGCTACAGATTCATTCAGCAGATCACCGGACATGCCCTGAACAAGTTGGCGCACAGCGTTGATACATTGGAATTCTTTCAACATCCGACCGTAAGACGATGCATGGCCAATGGCCAGACTCGTCAATTGGCCTTCAGTTCCATGAAAAACACAATAGAAATACAATCATTAACCGGCACGCTCATGCAACATGACCATGAAAAGAAATTAATCGACGATTTTGACAAGAACATGCTTCAAACGGCAATTGGCAGTATCAGTAAAGTTGATTTCCTGGGAACAAGTGAAAATATCAACCAGCTTGTTCTGTCAATGTGCGATTTTTATGGATGGTATCCGCCAAACAATCTCCCAAAATTGAATGTCACGCACGCCGAGTTCACGGCAAATGTAACGAGCGAGGTCATCGAAGAAATAAAGTCGATAAATGAAAAAGACATCATTCTTTATGAAAAATTTGCCAGAGATGGCGTCAGCGGAAAAACAACACCTCTCCAGAGGAACGAAGTAATTAGGAAATTTGAGGTTGCGATGCAAAGCGCAACGCCACGTTCAGATTTTCGGTTTGACTTCGAAAGCCCTCTCAGCGGTGAAGGATGGTATGGACGCGAACAAGAGCATGGCGGCTGGATTGTCCGATGGACGGGCCCGGAAGCATCTTCCTCTCTGTATCTGCGGCTCGATCCGTCCATCAATCATGCCATAACATTGATGGCTTCGTCTTATCTTCATGAAATAATGGACGGAATAGAAATATTTGCAAATGACAGGAAGCTGAATATGTCATTCATACAATTGGAAAGTCCGGCCGGATGCAAAAGGGTAATCAAGACAGCCATCGATTCCACTGTTTTGTCAACACGGGATGGCCTGCTAGAATTCAGAATCCAATTGCCATACACCATGATACCGCACGAGTTGTCCAGCACGGACCCGGACCGGCGTGCGCTTGGCATCTATGTGCACTGGTTGGATTTCACCAGGGCGTAGCGTCGCCCAAGCCGTGGGCCAAAGCCGAGCACTCTTGAGAACGGAGAACCTGTGCTGGGAATCGGCGCGCAGTTCCCGCCGGCTCCCATTCGGTCAGCGGATGCCGTCGAAGCCGGTCAGCGCGATGGTTCGCAGGCCGTTGTCGCGCCCGCTGGAGCGGGTGGACGATGCTCTCCGAATTGCCCGAGGAGCTGGCCGTGATCAGCAGATCGCCACGGAGCGCCGTTTCAACAGGCATAGACCCAATGGCTCGCTTACGATCACGGTTGGACGCTTAGATAGATACACAAAATTTTAACCTATAAATTTTAACGTGCAAAACTGAACGAAAGAAGTTGCAAGAAAATGTTTCCTGCAGCATTTGTGGAAATCGCGAAGAGGTAGAGTGGTTATGGATAAGGATGGGATCTACTTTTTGCACATTCCAAAATGCGCAGGAACCACATTTAGAACGTGGCTAGAGAACAATTTTCATTGCGATGATATAGTCAGCCTTTGGGATGATATAAATATTTCTAAAATTCCTCCAAGTATTCTTAGGAATAAGAAATGCATCTCAAGTCATAGCGGGTGGTGGCCAATGGATTACTTGGCACGTACCCATCGGGTGGTCACAGTGCTACGAGACCCGACAGAACGGACCATATCGAGCTACAGATATATTTTGCAGTCAAGCCATCATATATTGAATGGCGCAGCCAAAAGCATGGATATACTGGATTTCTTCAAGCATCCAAAAATTCGCCGATACATGGCTAACTGGCAAACTCGCCACTTAGCGTTTCAGTCGATTCAAGAATCCACAGACATTCAGGCATACGATACACCGTTGGACAATGAGTCCTTTATTGAATCGTATGATGAGAAGGCTCTTGAGAGAGCTATAAGGAACGTCAAAAATGTCGACTTCCTTGGGCTAAGCAAAAATGTAAATGAACTCATGCACTCAATTTGCCATTTTTACGGATGGTATCCTCCGGAATGCCTTCCCAAGTTCAATATGACACAGCCAGAATTCACTGCAAACACGACACAAGAAGTCTTGGACGAAATACGTTCTATAAATGTGATTGATCAGGCTGTTTACGATTTTGCCGTTGAAGAAATAGAAAGGAGAAATAACAAAATATTCAGCAGGGATGAAGCGATGGATAAATTTATCAAGCAAATAAGTTCACAAAATAGGCAAAATGGCGATTTTAGATTTGATTTTAATGAGCAATTCAGTGGTGAAGGCTGGTATGGCCGAGAGAGCGAGCAGAATGGATACACTGTTCGATGGACCGGGCCGGAAAACTCATCGTCTGTCTACGTCCGTCTCTGCCCATCCAATGATTATAACATCACTATGATGGCATCATCATACCTTCCAGACATCATTGATGGCATCGAGATGTATGCCAACGATGTAAAACTGCCACTATCACTTTACCAACCGCCCAATGTCCCCAGTCATACAAGGATGGTATCAACACGCATTGAGGCAAGCGCGCTAAAGGCAAGCAACGGAATTGTCAATTTCAGCATACATTTGCCACGCACTGTGGTTCCACATGAGATCAACAGCGCAGACTCTGACAGACGCGCATTGGGCGTCTACGTACACTGGTTAGACTTCACCAAATTGTAATATCAATCCACCATGAAGGAGCCGCTCATTCGAGCGGCTCCTTCATGCAGGAACCAGGAACGCTAAAACTTCAGCGTGGCAATGTCGCCGGCGGGCATGACGCTCTGGCGCACGAACTGGGCTAGGATGTGCATGACCGACTGGTGCACATCCTCGACGATGCCGTAGTTGTTGGCCGCGACATGGATGTTGACGTCGGCGAGCGGCGCGGAGCGGCCACCGTCGAAGCCGGTCAGCGCGATGGTGCGCAGGCCATTGTCGCGCGCCCACTGGAGCGGGCGGACGATGTTCTCCGAATTGCCCGAGGAGCTGACCGTGATCAGCAGATCGCCGGGCTGCCCAATGCCGCTCAGCTGGTAGGAGTAGATGTCGTCGTAGGAGAAGTCATTGCCGATGGCCGTGATCATCTCCAGATGCGCCGACAGGCTGTGGATGCGCGGGCGCAGGTTGGTGCCGGTGCGGATGCCCTTGCCGAAGTCGCAATGCAGATGATTGCAGATCGCCGCGGAGCCGCCGTTTCCGCAGGCATAGACCCAGTGGCCCGCCTCGATCGTGCTGCGCAGCAGATCGGCCGCCGCCCGCATGGCGTCCGGGCGGATGGTCTCGCTCGCCTCGTACAGGCGCTTGAAATACTGCGTGGTGTAGTCGGCGGCGTCGGGAATCGGAACAGCGGGAAACTTGCCGGACATGGCTGCCTCAGGTCAGTTCGAGAACACGCTCGGCCCGCTTCGGGGCCACAGCTTTGCGGACGGGCGGTTGGTAGAAGATGATCTTACTGCCTTCGCGCGCAAACGGCATATCCACCCGGCGCAGGTCGCCGAGCGCCCGGGTGATCGCCTCGTGCCGCTCGGGCGGCGCGTAGATCATCAGGAAGCCGCCGCCGCCGGCGCCCAACAGCTTGCCGCCCGTGGCGCCTTCGGCGCGGGCGCGCTCGTAGAAGCCGTCGATGGCCTCGTCGGTGATGCCCTGCGACAGGCCCCGCTTCAGCACCCAGCCCTCGTGCAGGATCTCGCCCAGAATGTCGATGTTGCCGGCCCGCAGGTAGCCCAGGAAGTCCTGCGCCAGCGACACCATGGTCTGCAGCGACGCGATGGTGGACGTGTTGCTGGCGCTCTTCTCCGACTGCTGCTTCAGGATGTTCGACGCGGAGCGGGTGCGCCCGGTGTAGAACACCAGGATGCTTTCCTCGAACCGCTGCTGGGCTGCCGGATCGCAGACCACCGGCGTGACCGTCACCGTGTCGTTCGGGTGGAACTCGATCGCGTTGAGGCCTCCGAAGGCCGCGGCGTACTGGTCCTGCTTGCCGATCGGCTCGCCGCAGACGTCGATCTCGATGTGGCAGGCGCCGCGCGCGAGGTCCTCGGCCGCCATGTAGGTGCCCTTGTAGGCGCTGAGCGCGTGCAAGAGCCCGACCGTGAAGGAGCTGGACGATCCCAGACCGGTCCCGCTCGCCGGGATGTCGGCGATGGAGGTGATCTCAAGGCCGCCCTCGATGCCCAGCTGGGCGCAGGACGCGCGCACCAGCGGGTGGGCGACCTCCTTGGCCGATCCGACGGTTTCCGTGACCGAGTAGCTGACGCGCACGCCGTCGTCGAATTTGGGGTTGACGTTGACGAAGACGTACTTGTCGATGGCCGTGCTGATGACCAGCCCGCCATGCTGGCGATAGAAGGACGGAAGGTCGCTGCCGCCGCCCATGAAGCTCATGCGCAGGGGGGTCTTGCTGATAATCATGGCAACTCCTCGGCAGAAGCCATCAACCTCTGTAACCGTACCGCGGCAGCCCGCCTTGGCGGCGGGCCGCTCGTGGACACTCTTGTCGCTGCCGGCAGGCGCCGGTGGAGGGAAAGGGCCGGTCCGGCCGGCCCCCTCCACCGGCGTCGGCTCATGCTGTGACCGCCTGCGCGTCGATCAGGTCAAGCCGCTTCAGCAACAGGCCTTCGACCCGGCGCACCGCCTCCACCTCGCTGGGGAAGTCCAGGATGAACTCCTTGCCCTTGCGGACGCGCTCCGCCCGCGCCGCGGGATCGTCGAGCAGCGCGATGACTTGGTTGGCGAAGGCGGTCGGATCGGGATCGCCGAGCAGGGCGATGTCCTCGCGCCCGCCGTAGTTCGTGATGTTGTCCTGGAAGCGGACGTCCACCACGGGCAGGCCGCAGGCCATCATCTCGTACGGCACCAGGCTGGGGTTGGTGAGCGAGAAGACGATGCCGAGATCCGCGTTGGAGTAGAGGCGCGCCAGATCGTCGATCGTCGGCAGGATGCCGAGGTTGCGCGCCTCGAACGGCAGACTGCCCGTGTCAACGTGGTGGGAGCCGTACATCAGAATCTGCACGCCCGGCCGCCGCATCTTCACCTCGGCCAGCATCATGTTGCCGAACTCGAAGCAGCGCCGCGGCATCTCCGGCCGGGCGAAGTACAGGATGGTCCCTTCCGCCGAGGTCTCGGTCCGCGGGCGCTGCCAGTAGTTCAGGCGATCAAGCGGGAACTTGAAGTGGTCGGCGTCGTTCGAATAGGTCTGCTTGAGGATGCGCTCGCAGTAGGGACCGGAGGTGATGTGGTACAGGCCCTTCCGGTAGGTGTTTTCCGCCATCAGATACTCCGAGCCCAGCGGCACGAAGCCCGGCTCGAAGTCCTGGACGAAGTAGCAGGCCTGCTTGGCGGCGGTCCGATGCCGCACCACGATCTCCACCGTCGTCCAATGGGTGGCGAACAGGATGTCGCAGGGCGGCATGCTGCCGTTGTAGTTCTGGACGCTGCCCTTGAACGGGTAGAAGTGGTCGTTGATCAGGCGGTGCGTCTCCACCGCCGGCCGGGACGAGTCCTTCACCACGATGCTGACGGTGTGGCCGAAGGTGGTCAGATAGTAGGCGAAGCGCAGGATGTTGCGCTGCCCACCGCTGCCCGCATGGATGTCGGGCACGACCCAGACGATCCGCATCTTGCGCTCGTTGAGCGGAAGGCCGAAACGCGCCGGGACCATGGCGCCCGCAGCGTCCGAGGACGCGGCTTTGGGGAACAGGCCGGCGATGGCCTGCTTCAGCGCGGGCTCGGAGAACTGGGTGAGCGCCCGTTTGCGGGCACGTTGGCCCATGGCGGCCCGCAGGTCACCGTCGGCAACCAGCCGCTCCAGCCGCTCCAGCCATTCCTCCGGCGTCGTCGCCAGGAAGCCGTCCACCCCGTCGGTGACGGCCTCGCGGAAGGACCGGGTCGCCGAGGCGATCGAGGGCACGCCGAACAGCCCCGCCTCGAACACCTTCAGCTGGCTCTTGGCTTCGCAATAGGGGTTGCCGACCTCGAGCGGCGCGATCGAGATGTCGATCTCGCGGTAGAAGGCCAGCATCTCCTGGTGGGACATGAAGCCGACCGGGACGATGCGGTCCTTGAACTCCTCCCATTCCGGGCCGAGGTCGATGCGGCCGACCGCCATCAGCGTAACGTTGGGATGCCGCGCCATGATCGTGCGCAGCGCCTGTTCGCACTGCGCGAAGTCGAGATGGTGGGTCCAGGACCCGCTGAGATAGGCGATGCGCACCTCGGAGCGCGCCGGCGCCGGCTCCTGCAGGAGCACGGAAGCGAGCTTCTCCTGCAGCGGCCCGAAGGTGTTCGGAACGACCCGGGCCGGTCGGCCGAGCGCCGCCAGTTCCTCGACCAGGAAGGAGGTCGAACCGGTGGCGCCGTCGGTGAGCATCAGCGCCTGGCGGAAATGCTCGATGCATTGGGCGGTGCCGGCGAAGGCCTCCGGGCTCATCAGCGCGGCGCCGGCGATCATCGGCAGCACCTTCGGCACGAAGAACAGGTCGTCGATGTCGTAGAGGAACTGCGTGCCCTGCGACCGGAACGTCTCCACCACGTTGCACAGGGTGCTCGTGTAAGCGGACCGGAAAATGACCATGCAGCGGATGCGGTTGCCTTCCGAGATCACCGTCGGGAATTCGGGCTCGGTGAAGCAGCCGACCCGGTAGCCGAGGCCGATCAGCGTGTCCATCAGGTTGAGCACGCGGTAGCGCTTGGACTCGCTCGTCGCGTCGCCGATGTAGAAGACGACGTCGTAGGTCTTGGCGCCCTTCGTGCCCTCAAGCCGCTGGTCCTCGAGGGACTTCGGATTCCTGCCCATCCGGCGGCCGGGATCCTGCCAGAACAGGGCATAGGCGTCGCCGATGCACCGGGCGGCCTCCTCCTGGTCACCGTCCTTGAGCCGGTCGAGACCCTGCTCGATCAGCGGCACGATGCGCCGACGCAGCCCGTCGCGCTTCCAGCCGAAGGTCTCGTTCGCCAGGGAGGTTGCGTGAATGGTTGCGTCGACCAGCCTGCCTTCGGCAAGGTCGAGCATCCCCAACTCATAGGTCGCCCGCTCGAACACGATGACATTGGGACGTGGCCGAGGCAGCGGCCGGTCCTTGTACTTGAAGCCGAGATCCCAATGGTCGCGCCGGATGCCGGTCAGCACGGCCCGGGCCTCGTCGGAACGGCCGTTGGCGCGCAGCAGTTGCGCCGCGCGCAGTCTGCTCCAGCCGCACACCTGTTCCGCCCAAAAATCCTTGCGGACAGCGTAATAGCGCGCCGCGGTTTCGCTCAGGATCTGGTATTGCCGAATCGATTCCTTAATGGAGCAACCCGTCAGCTCTTCAAAGACACGCCGATAATACAGCAAGACAAAGAAATCGACGGGAAGCTCGGCGCGGACATCCTCCGGATCCTCGATCTCCTCGATGTAGGAGCGCAGCCGGGGCAGGTTCAGCAGTTCGTCGATCTGGGGAAAGTCGGTCAGCTGGTTGAGGCGCCATTCATCGAAGGCGGACGACGCCAGCCCCATCTTAGCAGTGCAGACGGCGTCGATGAACAAGAGCTGTTCGGCGACCAGCGGCTGGGGAATGGAAAGCGGTGCATCGTTGGACACGATGCGGCTCTCCTTGGCCCCATACTGGAGCCAATGCTGGTAGCCGCTGGCGAACACGCCGCCGCGGATGGCCGCCTTCACGTCCGGGTAACGGCGCGTGTATTCCTTCTCGTTGAAGCCGCCGACCTTGTAGGTCAGATTCGTCGCGAGCGGCTGTGCGATGTCCTGGAAGATCCGGTCCTTGTCGACCACGGGGCCGCGCTCGTCAGCCTGCATGGCTGGCGGCGCCACGACGACCTCGCGCGGGCTGCCCGTCAGATGGAGATCCGTGCCGGCAACAAAGACCGTGACCATATGCGGGTTGCCATCGGCGAAAGCGGCCGGAATGTGAAAACGAAACCCCTTGTTGTCATAGCCGGTGCTCGCGGCAACGTCCGGCCGGGGGAGGTTGGCCATGACCGTCGCCACGCTCACGCCGTCGATGCAGATTTCGACGGCGGCGCTCCGCGCCGGGGCGTCCTGGTCGATCAGCCAGCCGCGGATCAGATTCCTATCGACAGGGTCGAAACTTCCCACCCACCGCTTCAATTCCGCTTCATCAGGAATATTTGTGCCGAATTCGATGGTTGTGGTCGCGACGGTCATGATCGAACCTTCTGAGGATATCACCCTGTGGACCTGGCCTTGGGCCGGATGAAAAACGCCCGCTTTAACAGAAACCGATGCAACGCGCGCCAAGCAAAGCCATGGCCTGCATTGGCCGAATTAGGGCGGCACAACGTTACTATGTCGTTAAGAACCTCTGTAATCTCCAACCCTGCTGAGCATTGATCCCGCACCAATTTTGACGGCGGGTTGCAGCCTTTTCACGGCGGGTCGATCGTGAAGCACGCTCGCGCATCATGCGTACCCGCGCGACTGGTAGCACTGCCCGGAGACAGGATAAAGCCGTGGGCTGTACCATCGGCTTGCGAACGGAACCGCCACGCCGAGACGGGCCAGCAGATCCTGGGACGGGATCTGAGGCTGGACGTTCATCCGTGCCATCAGCCGCCAGGGGCTGAAAGGCGTGTAGAGCACACGCTTCCCCTCGCCATGGGCGCGGAGCGCGATGGCACCGGCGATCTGGCCCGCCCCGGTGTCCGGAGCGAGGCGTCCCAGCAGGCCGCGCAGGAAACCGGCGCGCGCCAGCCAGTGGCTGGGCGACACGCCGTCCACGAACCTCTGGCAGAAGAGCATGCCGTGATAGCCGCTGTCGTCGGCGGCGCGCCCATAGTCGGCCGTCGCCAGGAAGCCGCCGATGCCGAAGAAGCCGCCGGCCCAGGAGACCTTGCCGTCGGGACCCAACACACGGCCGCCGATGGCCACCGCCTCCTCCACCCCATTGAGAAGGCCCGCCAGTTCCGGCAGACAGCCGGCCTGCAGCGGCAGGCAGCCGGCCTGCACGAAGGCGACGCACTCCCCATCCTCGCAGGCCTCGGCGAGAAGCGCCGTCAGGGAGCCGCCCTCATGGATGGTGGTGTTCGACAAGGCGCGCGAGCCGACGCCGTGGCGGTCCAGCAGCGTGGCGAAGGCCGCCGCCTCACCGGCCGGCACCAGCATTCGCACCGACGCGATCCACCGGTTCCGCTGCGTCAGCAGGGCGGCGACCGACCCGGCGGCCGCGTCGTCCACCACCGCGACGGCGATGACCAGCGCCGTGCACGGCTGCGTCGCCGCATCGGGCGCCAGCCGCCACATTCCCGGATGGGCGAACAGCGCGTTCTCGGCGACGCCGAGCTTCTGGTCCAGCCCGGTCAGCGCCAGATGCTGCTCCAGAACGTGCCGCTGGCTGTGCAAGGCCGCCGGCTTCAGGCTGCTTTCCACCGAGGCCGTCGAGCCGGGGTTGATCCGCCAGGCGTAGAGCAGGTGCGGAACGTGGACGATGGCATGGCCGGCCCGCTCGACGCGGGTGAAGGTGTCCCAGTCGTGGCTCCATGTCGCCTTCAGGTCCGTGTAGGCGCCGATCTGCACCGCCACGTCCCGCCGCAGGGCGCAGAGGTGGCAGGTGAAGCAGATGTTCATGTGCAGGACCCAGTCGAAGTCCGGCTTGTGGAAGGGGGAGAACAGCCGGGATTCGGGGTTGCTCTTGAACTCGTCGGAATACAGCACGGCCGGGCGGCCGTGGGCGTGGATGTGCTCCGCCATCACCTGCAGGGCATCGAGCGTCAAGAAGTCGTCGGCGTCCACCGGCAGGACGTAGTCGCCGGACGTGGCCCGGAAGGCCAGGCCGTAGCCCGCCATGATGCCCTGGTTCTCCGGCGCGACGATCACCGTGACGTTCTCGTGGACCGCCACCTCGCGCAGCCAGTCGAGCAATTCCGGCCGGTGGTCGCCGTCGCTCACGATCACCCACTCGAAGTTCCGGTAGAACTGGTTGAGGATCGTCTTCTCGATCTCCCGCAGGAACCGGATGGGTTGCTTGTAGGTACTCATGAAGAAGGAGAAGCGGATCGACTCCTCCACCGGCGGCCGGGACCGCGACGCGGCGATGCGCGTCATGATCTGCTCCTGCACGTCGCGCACCGGACGGTCGGCGGGATGACGCTCGATCTCGTAGAAGGGGCGTTCGGCTGAGAAGGCCGGATTGACGTAGGGGTCCTTCACGATGCCCCAGCGCCGGATGAGGTTCTGAAGTTCCCAGTTGAAGGTGCCCGACTTTGACAGGGATTCGAAATGGTAAAGCTCGATCGCCGGATCGACGACGATCCGCAAACCCCTGGCGCGGACCTTGTTGCAGAAGTCGACATCGTTGTAATTCAGCCAGAGGCCGGTGTCGAAGCCGCCGACCTCTTGGTAGAGCTTGCGGGACACCAGCATGCAGGCGGCGGTGACGGCCGCCGCGTTGTGCACCAACTGGCCGATCCCCTGCGGTCCCGGCGTCAGGCGGTGCTCGCCGATCAGGGCGTGGGTCGGCGAGCCGTTCAGCATCAGGATGCCGACATGCTGGATCGTGCCGTTGGCGAACAGCAGGCGCGGGCCGACGATGCCGACGCCGGGCTGGCTGGCCAGCCCGACCATGTCGCGCAGGAAATGCTTCGAGATGGCCTGGACGTCGTCGTTGAGCAGAAGCACGTAGTCGCCGCGCGCGTGCTCCACGCCCAGGTTGACGCGGTCGGAGAAGTTGAAATCCGCCCGCCGCGCGTTGACGTCCCGCACATTCGGGAAGGAGCGCAGGAAGCGCAGGGTCGAGGCCCCAAGCTCGCCGTTGTGCACGACGACGACCTCGACGTTCTCGTAGCACTCGCTGCCGAACAGGCTGGCGACGCAGTTCTTCAGGATGTCGACCTGCATCCCGAAGACCCCGCCCATCCGGCCGGCGCTGGGGATGACAACGCTGACCAGCGGAGCCTGGGCCGGCGGGGCGTACACGACGCGCCAGTTGCCCGTGGACCAGTGGGGCCGCACCTCGAACGGCGTGGCGGCGCCCTGCGCGACGGCGTCCTCGATGGCCCTCTTCTGCCGGTCGATCGCGTAGCTCTTGGCCGACAGCACCTCGGCGGTCGATCCCGGAATCGCGACCCAGTGGTAGAGGATTTTCGGGACATGGACGAAGCGGTCGGTCACCGCGGCGACGCGGAGCGCCAGGTCGTAGTCCTGTGTCCCGTCATAGGCGCTGCGGAAGCCGCCGACCGAGCGGACCACCGAGGCCCGGTAGCAGGTCAGGTGCCCGATGTACATGGTGCTGCGCAGCAGGTCGGGCGACCAGCCAGGCTTGAAGGTCGCATCGTAGAACCGCCCGTCAACGGTCATCTTGTCTTCGTCGGAGTAGACCGCGTCCGGGTCGTGCTCGACGATGGCGGCGGCGATCTCGTAGAGCGCGTCCGGCGTCAGCTGGTCGTCATGGTCCAGCAGCGCGACCCACTCGCCCCCCGCCAGCGACAGCGCGGCGTTCGACGCGGCGGAGATGCCGCCGTTGGCCGGCAGGGCGGTCACACGGATGCGGCGGTCGCGTGCCGCGAATTCCTGCAGCAGTTCCGGCACATGCGGGCTGGGCGACGCGTCGTCGACGATGCACAGCTCCCAGAACGGGTAGAGCTGGTTCAGCACGGACTCGACCGTCGCCCGCAGCCACCGCTCCGGCGTCTGATAGACCGGCATGACGATGGAGATCGTGGGCCAGCGGTCCCGCTCGGCGATCCGCTTCAGGATGTCGTTGGACGCGATGGTCCGCGCAGGTGGCTCGCCGAGATCGAGGCCGCCCTTGCGCCCCTCCCGGTACCCATAGCTGAGGAAGTGGTGATAGCCGGAGGGAAGCGTGCGCTGGGCAACCGCCGCGGATACGTCCGGGTTCTCGGCGAGGTAGCGGTGCTCGCAATAGCCGTTCAGGCGCGGCGTGGTGCCCGCCATGTCCTCCAGGAGACCGTGGCCCACCCAATGGGCGCAGGCCGAAGCCAGATGGCCTTGGGCGACCGCGCCGTCCACGTCGGGCCGCAGCGCGCGGTAGAGATCCTCGGCAAAGGCGTTCGACGGGTCCTGGGCCGGCGTGCTCCGGGCGTTGAATTCCGCCCAATTCCGGCCGCTCGGGCCGGGCAGCGACCGGGTGCCGTTCAGGATGGCCGCGAACTCCGGCCGTTCCAGCAGTGCCTGGGTGTGCTGCGGCGGCAGCGCGGCGCCGGGGGGCGGCCGGCGGTTCTCCAGGGCGCCGTACATCAGGTAGTGACGATAGCCGCTGACCAGTTGCCGTTCGTCCACCAAGGCTTGGACGTCGTCGTTGGCGTGCAGATAGGTCTGTTCGTCGAACCCCGGAACGGCGTCGAATCCGAAGACGCTGCCGACGTTGTAGTAATGGTCGACCAGGCTCCGGGCCTCGGTCCCGTGCATGCTGCGGATGACGTTCCCGTAGCGCTCCAGATACCAGGCCTCGTTCATGGGAACGTGCGGCCAGCGGTTCTGGGAACGGCCGATGAGCAGGTAATGCAGATAAGGCGAGCCCCCGGTCTCGCGGCACCAGTCGGGAACGTCCGGGTAGACCCGCTCGTACCAGTGTGCGTCGAAGACGCCGCCGTCGCGCAGCATGGCCACGTCGCCCACCACGTCGACCGGCATGTCCTCCGGCCGGACCCCGGCCTCGGCCAGGGTGGCCGGCCGACGGGCCTGGCTGCCGAACAGGGTCTGCAGCGGCGAACGGTCGTCGGGCCGCGTGAGCGTCGCGCTGCCGATCAGGTCCCCGTTGCCGACCACATGGAAGATGCGGGCCTCCTGCTCGAGGAGATGCTCCGAAGGAATCAGGATGGAGAAGGCGCTGAACCCGCTTCCCGTACCGTTTGCGAACAGATCGCGATGGAAATAACGGGCCCAGGACGTCGCAATGCATTGCCCGTCGACGACAACGCCGATGCCAACCTTCGCGGCCGGGTTGCCGACATTGATGGCCCAACCGGACAAGATGCAGCCGAAGCCCTTGTTCAGATGGACCGCATCGAGGCTGCCTGCCGTCTTCTTTCCCATATGCCCACAACCTTTTTTTGAGAGTCAGCCTCGCCCGAACGCGCACCGGTCACCGGAGGAGTCCTGCCTCCTCCCTCCCGGATCAGAAGCCGTTCCGGTCATGATCGCGCGCCCGCGAAATGGGTTTTCCCGAACGAAAGTTTTCTACGGAAAGCCGCCCGAACTCGGGCCATGGGAATAGATCCATACCATCGAGAGATACGACGAAATTTAACAAAAATAGAACGAATAGCCGGGACAAATATCGGAAAAAGCGCGACCACGGCTATTTTACTGCGGTGGGAAAAATTACACGCGCCCGGCCGCGAAATCTTTCGCTCCAGGAAACAAATTTCGATGCAATGAATTTTTTCTGCACGCAAGACGAGACGCCACTTTGGGATGTATAACCATTGACGACCAATCGATAAACCAGTGCTCCATTCTATTGATAATGTCAACGATTCCATGACTGATAAAGGGGTTTCTCAAATCTTGTTTCGACCAAGAATTCATTATTTCAAAAAAGAAACAAACCCACCCACGGAGCAGTAAAGACAAAGGGCTCACCGCTTGTGGAACTTATTGTTCGCGCCATGAACGGTCTGGAAAGCGAAAGGCTACGGGTGGCCATCGCGATGCACCCGTCACGCCCGACCGGCGACGCGCAACAGGGCGGACAAGGCCGCTTCCGGTGTGGTCTGGGAGACGACGAAGCCGTTTGGCCAGCACCGCAGCCGCTCGGCCGGCGCGCCGATGTCGAAGGCACCGACCGGCAGCCCCAGCCCGACCACCTCGTCCAGCACATAGCAATAGGTTTCCGGCCAGATCGAGGGCAGGAAGACCGCGTGGCACCCCCGTTCCGCCAGAAGCCGAGGAAGCTGCTCCGGCTCGTAGGGGCCGTGATCGTTGAAATGCGCCGAGCGCAGGGAGCGGTCGATGTTGCCGAACAGCTCGAACCGGATCGGCAGCCGATGCACCTCCGCCAGACGCACCATGCCCTCCAGGATTCGCGCGCCCTTGGCCACGTTGATCCCGCCGATGACGGCCACCCGCAAGACCGGGCCCGGCGCCGGCGGGGGCAGCGGCGTCACCATCACATGGTCGGCCAGATGCGGGATGAGCCGCACCCGATCGTCGCGCAACGTGAAGGCCCGGCGCAGAATGGCGAGCGCGCTGCGCGAGAAGACGACGTGGCGGTCGGCGAGGTCGAACAGTTCCTGCCACGCCCGGCGGTGGGCGGCCACGTCGGTGCCAGTGTCGGTGCCGGCGGCACTTCCCTCCCGCCACTGGACATGCGCGTTCGCCGGGGCGCAGGTCCGGCAGCGCTCCAGGGCCGGCACGCCGCAGAAGCGGTCCTCCGCGTCGATCAGGTTGAGGGACGGGCAGACCGGAAAATAATCGTGGTGCAGCAGGCGCAACGGCACGGCACGCCCACCGCCGCCCGACCGGAGCGACCGGATGAAGGCCATGACCCTGCCTGTGTCCGCGTGGCCCACCAGGGAACTGACCACCACCTCCGACAGCGGCAGCGCGGACACCAGGGCGGCGAGGTCGTCGAGACCGTTCGCGGGGAAGCGGACCGCAGCGTCGCGGTGGAGAAGCTCGATGTCCAGCGCTCCCTCGGGCATGCCGCCTTCGGACATGTGAAGGACCGGCTGCACCGTCGGCCGCACCAGCAGGACAGCCTGCCCCTGCCCCTGCAGGCGTGCGACCTCCTTGGCGCGGAAGGTGGCGGCCCCGCCTTTGCCCGGATGGTCGAACAGCAGCACCGTCCGCGGCCGGTCGGGCAGCCCCCGGATCGCCCCTTGGGCCGACAGAATGCGGACGGCCGCCGCGGCCCGGACGGGACGCAGCGGATCGGCGCGGATGAAATCCTGCACCTCCGCATCGAACTCCGGATAGCGCTCCCGGATGACGGCGCCGGACGCCTCGACCAGGGCCGCCTTCTCCGCGCCCAGGAAACTGCCGCCGTGGCGATGGTGCACGTAAAGGTCCGGCACGATCACGTTGGTGAAGCCGCGCCGCATGGCGCGCCGGCACCAGTCCACCTCCTCGCCATAGCCGCGCCCGAAGGCCGCCTGGTCGAAGAAGCCGATCTCCCGCAGTACGCGGCGGTTCAGGGCCATGCAGAAGCCGACGCCGGTCGGCGCCTCGACCGGCGGCAGCACGGCCATCGCCGCGAAGGCGGCGTCGATCTCCCCGACCGGGGCGTCGAGGAAGGGCGCGTTGTCCTCCGGCATCGCGGGAAAGCCGCAGATGGTGCCGGCGTTGGTGAAGGGGGTGGTGCTGGCGATCGACGGTGTGCGTTCGATCGGCCGGACGAGCCGCTCCAGCCAGCCGGCGGGCACCTCGACGTCGGTGTTCAGGAGGACGACATGGCCGTCCGGGTTGAGACGGGTCGCGACCTCCATCCCATCGATCACCGCCTTCAAGTAACCCTCGTTGCGCGGCTTGGTCACGACCGTCACATGGTCGAGCGAGACGCCGAGCGCCACCAGGAAGGCGGTGATGCTGCGGTCCGGGTTGCCGTCGTCGATGAAGATGAGCCGATGCCGCGGCTCCACCGTCTCCACCAGCGCGTGGACAAGCGGCGTCAGGAAGCTCTTGCCACCATAGACCGGCACGATGATGGACACGGGCGCGGCGAGCGGAGGGGCAGGCGGCGGGGCCTCGGCGAACAGGCCGAGCGCTACCCGCGCACGGGTCAGCGGCGCCGGCAGGGCGGCGGCGTAGCGCAGGCCGCGCTCGGTCAGGAAACGGTACTCCACCGCCGGCACCGCCTGTTCGCAGCCCACCTCCCAACTGCGCAGCGACAGGCCGGTGCGCAGCATCAGCGGGACGATCTCCTGCGCGTCCCCGGCGCTCAGCCGCAGGACGACGGCGGACGTGCCGGCCGGCAGCGCCGCCACCACCACGAAGCCCGACCGTTCCGCCATCGGCGTGCCGCGGGCCAGAGCGACGTCGCGGCGGCCGATGCCCCGTTGGACGTGGATGGCCGGCGGGCGGCCACCACCGTCGATCACCACGTCGAAGCCGCAGGGGCCGTGCCGGTCGTGGAACGCCCAGCCCTCGACCCGCAGTTCGGTCCCGACCTCGATGCGCTCGATGAAGAAGGCGAAGGCTCCGCGCGTGGTCATCGCATCATGCTCCTGCCTCACTCCGCGAAAATCCGGTCCCGGTCTTCCATGGACAGGACCAGGTCGGTGTCCCAGGGCATGACGCCCCGCACGGGACCGCTCTGCGGGCAGCGGACCTCGGTGTAGTCGAGGCCGCGCAGCGTCGCGATGAACCAGAAGAAGGTGTCGGGCATGCCGGCGGGCGTCAGGGTGACGACCTGCGCGCCGGGCGCGGCGAAGGCGATGTTGGTCATCGCCGCCCCCATGACGCCGATGATTCGCCTGGCCCCCTTGAACAGCGACACCTGCTGGGGCAGCGTCAGGGTGCTTGGCTCGACCAGCGTGTAGCCGCAAGCCTGGGCGTGGGCCATCAGCGCGTCCTCGCCGACGACGCGGCGGAAGCCGGTCGCCCGGCGGGTGACGAACAGCCGCTCCGCCCCCGCCGCCGGAACGCCGCCGGCCAGGGTGTCCAGGCCGTCGAGGACGAGCGGCGACATGTAGCCGCCATGCTCGCTGAGCCCGTCCACCACCAGCAGGTCGTCGAAGCGCCGGGGCGCGTCGTCGGCGACGATGGTCCGGGCCAAGTCGATTCCCAGCATGGACAGCGACTGGGCCATGCTGTCGTTCAGGTGCCCCGGCGCATGTGCGACGAGGAAGCGCGCCCGCAGTTCCGGCAGGTGGCGGTGGACGAGCTGCGCCTTGGGCAGCATCTCCATCATCCAATGGCCGTAATTGCCGATGCCGCGCTTTTTGCACAGCAGGACCGGGCCGCTCGCGTCGGGCACGGCCTCCGGCCCACCCTGCCCGATCGCCTCCAGCACGGCCGCGTGGGCCTGGTCGACCTCCGCCTCGGAATGCTGCGTGATGGTTTCGCGGTAGAGGTTGCCCTCGCGGTCGAAGACCAGCCCTTCCTTGGCCACCCACACGTCGGGCAGACGCAGGACGCGGACCGGGCGCTCTGGAAAGCGCGGGGTGTTCCACGCCCATTCCATCGATTGCAGGATCGGCTGGGGAATCAGCTCCCTGTTGACCACGCGCGGGTAGGCGGCGTCGAACGCCGGCGAGGCCAGGGTCAGGATGACGGAATCGTCGGGCGGGCTGATCGGTGTCGGACGCATGCGGGGGTGGAGGGCCTTCCATGGCGGAAGGCCCATCCTATGAAGTCCCGGCGTCAAAAAATCGATCCAAAAATCGGGCAAAGGCCGAATGACGACGGGAGCGGCCCGTCAGCCGCGTCAGGGACGGCCGTAATGGTCGTCGACGCGGACGATGTCGTCCTCGCCCAGATAGGCGCCGGACTGCACCTCGATCAGGTTCAGCGGCACCTTTCCCGGATTCTCCAGCCGGTGCATCGTGCCCAGCGGGATGTAGACGGACTCGTTCTCGCGCAGCAGGATCTGCTCCTCGCCACGGGTGACCAGGGCGGTGCCGTTCACCACGACCCAATGCTCGGCGCGGTGATAGTGCTTCTGCAGGGACAGACGGGCGCCGGGCGCCACCGTCAGCCGCTTCACCTGGAAGCGGTCGCCGGCGTGCAGCGACTGGTAATAGCCCCAGGGCCGGTGCACGCGGCGGTGCTGGCGCGGTTCGTCGCGGCCCTGCGCCTTCAGATGCTCGACCAGCGGCTTGATGTCCTGCGCCCGGTCCTTCGCGGCGACCAGGACCGCGTCCTCGGTGGCGACGACCACCGCGTCCTCCATGCCGAGCAGGGCGACGAGCGTGCCATCCTCGCTGCGGACGTAGCAGCCGCGGCTGTCCCAGGCGATCGTGTCGCCGTGGCAGACGTTGCCGTCCTCGTCCTTGGCGCCGATGTCCCACAACGCCGACCAGGCGCCGACGTCGGTCCAGCCGATGGCGCAGGGCACCACGGCGGCCGCGTCGGTGCGCTCCATCACGGCGTGGTCGATGGAGATGGACGGGGCGGCGGCGAAGGACTCCTCTTCCAGCCGGAAGAAGTCGAGGTCGGCACGGCCCCCGGCGAGCGCTGTGCGGCAGGCGGCGAGCACGGCCGGCTCCCAGCGCTCCAGCTCCTCCAGATAGCGGCGCACGGGCAGCAGGAACATCCCGCTGTTCCAGAAGACGTCCCCTTCGGCCAAGTACCGCTCGGCCTCTGCCCGCGGCGGCTTCTCGACGAAGGCGGCGACGTGGTAGGCGCCCTTCCGCCCGTTCAAGGAGCCATCCAGAGGGAGGCCCCGACGGATGTAGCCGTAACCGGTCTCCGGCGCGGTCGGCACGATGCCGAAGGTGGCGAGCCGGCCGGCGTCCGCGACCCGGGCGGCAACGCTCACCGCCTCCAGGAAAGCGGCCTGGTCCTGGATGACGTGGTCGGCCGGCAGCAGAAGGAGCCGCCCGTCGGGATCCTGCTCCGCGACGATCAGAGCCGCGATGGCGGCGGCGGCGGCGGTGTTCCGACCGACCGGCTCCAGCACGATCCGCGCCCCACCCAGCCCGCGTTCGCGGTCCTGGCCGCGCATCGACTCGACTTGGCGCATCTGCTCGGCGATGACGAAGCGGTGCTCCTGGTTGCAGACGACCAGCGGCGGCGCGAAGAGCGCCGGGTCGGCGACCCGCAGGGCGGTCTCCTGCAGCATGGAGCGCTCCGAGCACAGCGGCAGGAACTGCTTGGGATACTGTTCGCGCGACATCGGCCAGAGCCTGACCCCGGAGCCGCCGGAGAGGATAACGGGGAAGATGCGGGCGTGCTGGGAAGTGTTGGTCATGACCGCCGATCGTGTGCGTCGCAAGGGACCACCGCCCGACGTGCCGTGCGGCAGCAACCCATTGTGACTACGGGAGGTATCCGATTCCTGTCAACTTGGCCAAAGTGGGTCCTCCCTTCGGTGCCCCACCGGCGCCCGACCCGCATCAAACGCTGCGGTTCTTCAGCGACATCTCCAAGTGGCGCAGGATGAGGTCGGTGTCGTAGTCGGTGGAATTCTGGACCACCCGTTCCCAATAATTCAGCAGCGGGATGTGCGCCGGGTTCTTCTGGAGCAGGTCGCGCTTGATGAACGGGAACTCCATGCGGGCGATCAGGTAATCCCAGAAGAAATGCGTCCCGTTCAGCGGCACGCCCGCGTTGATCGTGTGGAAGACCTGCTGGATGAAGCGCTTGCGCACCGGGTCCTGCAACGCGTCGCCCGTGACGTTGCCTTCCACCACCGCCTCGATCAGGGCGGCGGCGGCCTGCCGGTACGGGAAGGCGGCCCGGCAGTGCAGGCCGGACCGGCGCAGGGCGCGGGTCAGCCCGATCTCGTACTTGCGCACGATCCACATCTTGGACTGGACGTAGCGCAACTGCCGCCAGAAGGCGGCGAAGGCCGGCGCGGTCAGGGCCGTCTTGTGGAACAGCAGGAAATAGCTTTGCAGATGGAAGGACCGCTCCCAGCTGTCGGACGCTCCCCAGACATCGGCCTCCTCCGGTCCCATCCGGTCCAGCAGGCCGCCCAGATGGTACAAGGGACCATAGACGCTGTCGTTGGCGAGCAGCAGCATGTCCAGGGCGCCCAGCTCGGGAACGGCCGCGATGCCCTCCTTGTAGGCCCCGAAGTCGTAACCGACGTTGTCGCGCCGGATGACCAGAGCGCAGATCTCCTGCAGCGCCTCCACCTGGACCAGACGCGGCGCGTTGCTCACGAAGACGATGGCGAAGCCGATGTCGTGGAGTTGGCGCAGGTAATGCCGCACGAAGTCGTGGACCACACCTTGGCGGTCGTAGTGGACGAACACCGCCACCCGGCGGGCGGTGGCCAGCGGCCGGTGCCCATCCCAGCGCTCGCGCACGTAGCTTTCCTTGCGGAAGAAGCTGGCGCCGTAGGAGAAATAGCCCCCCAGCAGCTTGACCTGGGCGACCACCCAGAAGAAGCCGATGCGCAGACGCATGAGAAGGCGGGCCAAAATGCTTGTCATCGGGACGGTCCCACCCTCGGCGCGGTCAAACGGAAAGCCGCTGGGAGCGGGCCAGATTCTCGGCCCGGATGCGCAGGTCGGCCGGCACCGCCGGCAGGCCCGGCGCGGGGGAGAGGAGCCCGCGCAACGCCTCGGCCGCCTGAGGCTTCTTCCCGGCGGCGGCCAGGGCCTCGGCCTGGTGGTAAAGCGCCGGCCACAACAGCGGGTCGCCCGCCTCCCGGCTCGCCTCGGCGGCCTTGCCGAACCAGCCGGCGGCCGCCTTCACCGCCTTGCGATGGTTGAGGGACAGGATGGCGATCGCAAAGGCCGCCGAGGCCGTCTCCGCCGCTCCCCACTGCGCAAGGTCGTCCTCGACGTCCCGGGCGAGGCGGTCGGCGGCGGCGTAATGGCCCAGATTGACCAAGTCGATGAAGGTCTGCCGGCGCAGGCCGGTCAGGATGGCCGTCGGGACGCGCTCGCCCAGAATGGGGCTGGGGTCGCGGGCCAGGCGCTCAATGCCGGCGGCGGCCTCAAGCGGATCGCTCCAGGCCAGGATGCCGGCGGCGTGGCCGCGGGCGCGCCAGGCGAGGTCGTCCGTCTCGCCGTCGTCGGCACCGGCCGCCTGCAGCGCGGCGCGCGCCCGCTCTCCGGCCTCGCCCGCCACCTGGAAGCAGAGGCGCGCCCGGTCGCGGTCGTCGTCATGCAGCCACGCGGCGATGCCCAGGCAGTAGAGGATGCCGCACAGGCTGAACGGGGCGCGGTCGTGGAACCCCGCGATGTCGGCCGGCCAGTCGGCCATGGACGGCAGGGCATCCGGCTTGTCCAGCTCCAGACCCCAGCGCGCGCGGCAGGCCTCGATCACCGGAACCGCCGCCTCGCGCGCCTCGGCGAAACGCCCGGCGTGGGTCAGTTCCTTGAGGCGGCGGTAGCGCAGGCCGAGGCCGAGCGGGGTGTCGGCGGCGACGGTCCGCGACCGTTCGGCGAGGTAGTCGAGGTAGCGCGCCCGGTCGAGCCGGCGCGACAGGTCGGCCGTTCCTTCCGTCATCGCGGCGGTGGCGCGCAGCGTCGGCCCGTGCTCGGACACCGAGACGGCGGTGAAGCCGGCGCGGCGCAGCAGCGCCTCGAAGCCCTCGCGGCTGTAGAGCGTGACGTGGTAGCCGGGGCTGAGCAGCGGCACCAGGACGCCGGCGGCGGTCTCGGGCGCGATCGCGCCGGCGTTGGGCGTGGTCAGCAGCAGGGTGCCGCCCGGCGCCAGCACGCCCCGCAGGATGGACAGGAAATCCAGCGGCTCGAAGATGTGCTCGACCACCTCGGAGCAGAGGACGAGGTCGAAGGGGTCGGGCCCGGCATCGGCTGGCGTGCGCAGGTAGGTGGACGAGATGTCCAGCCCCAGCAGGTCGCGCCCGGCGCGGGCGGCGAAGCCGGGGTCGATGCCCTGGACCGACCAGCCGAAGACGGTGCGCGCGACGTCGAGCGAGAAGCCGAAGCCGCAGCCGATCTCCAGGTAGCGGCGGACCTTGGACGGATCGATGGCGAACAGCGGCTCGGCCATCACGTCGATGCCGGCCCCCTGCTCCAGGTAGAAGGCGAGCGCGGCGTCGGTCGCCTGCGCGCTTTCATACTCCGGCTGCTGAAGCGTCGGAAAGAAGGCGGTGCCGCAGCGGCCGCACAGGGCCAGAGGCAGCAGCGGGTTGGGCGGGACGGCCGACTGGACGGTCAGGCGGACGGACTTCGGGCTGGCGTCGGCACAGGCCGGGCAAACCGCGTCGATGGGCGCGGCGCTGCTGGTGTTCCAGTCGATGTGCATCCTGCTCACAACCTGAATGGGGTCCGGAACGACCGGAAGGGGGAGTAGAGCCGCAATAGCAGAATACGCAACGAACAGGCAACCGCGCTGACGCCGCGCTCCGCCGCAGGCCGCCTGTTTCCCGCCCTTCTCCGAAATCAGCCGGCGCAGCAGCCTTCGACGGGCCAGAGGCTTCGCCAGACGCCCAGAACCTCCACGAGCACGGCCCCGCTCAGGGCCAGGGCGGCGGCGAAGAGGGCGAAGCGCAGGCTCCGGCGTGGCGCGGCCGGACGCCAGGCACCGGCGGCGGCGGCCAGTCCCAGCAGGACCAGCGCGTGCATGGGCAGGAAATAGCGCCCCTGGACGCCGTCCACGGTGGCGGAGCCGACCGGCGTGTAGCCGACCCAGAAGGCCACCAGGAGCAGCAGCGCGTAGCCCGGCGCCGGGATGAGGCAGCCGGCCGCGAATCCGGGATCGCGCCGCCGCGGGCCGTCGCACAAGGACAGGGCCAGCAGCACCCAGAAGGCCGGCAGCACCCAGCGGTCGGGCGCGTAGCCGTGCCAGGGCGGAGGGTGGCCGCCGTAGCGTCCGTAACCGTCGCGCCACCACATCACCGCCCAGTCGCGCACCGTGGCGGCGAGCACCCGCAGACCGTCCAGAGGATCGGCGCGCAGGCGGGCGACCTGCGCCGCCGGATCGGCGCCGGTGCCCCAGTAGGGTCCTGGGACGAAGGGATAGGCCGCGTTCCACAGAACGGCGGCGCCCAGCGCGACGGCGAGGCACAGGCCGCTGAGGCCAAGGCGCGACCGCCAGGAGCCCCCGGCGACCGCCGCGGGCAGGTAGAGCACCGCCCCGGCGAAAGGCGCCATGGTGAGCTTGAGCAGGCCGAGCGCCGCCGACAGGGCGACCAACCCCGTCCCCGTCACCCAGCCGATCGGCGCGCCGCGGTCGCGCAGCCGCCAGACCAGCGCCAGCATCAGGACGGGCAGGGTCAGGTTGAGGGGATCGGCGCTCAGCGAACAGGCGCTCTGCAGCGCCACCGGCGACAGGGCCAGGGCCAGGACGGCCACCCGCGCGCCCGGAAGCGCGCGCAGGATCGCCGCGACCATCAGGGCGTAGACGGCGAAATTGCCGGCGCGTCCCGCCTGCATCTGGCCGAGCGGCCCCAGCCCGGCGGCACGCGCCGCGGCGACGCCCGCCGCCTGCGGCACATAGGCGAGCGGCGCGAAGCTGGCCGAGCTGGGGAAAGCCACCACCTCCAGAGACCGCGGCTGGGCGGCGAGGTGATCGGACAGCGCCTGGGCCTCCACGGGATCGACCGGCCCGTGCTTCTGTATCCGGCCGATATGATAGAGCATCTGGAGATAACCGGCCCGGTCGATCGGGCCGCCCCAGGCGTTGGGGCCCAACGTCTCCGCCAGGAGATGGCCGTCGGCGATCTGCAGCACGCGTTGCCAGTGGAAGGCCTCGTCCTGGCCGGCGAAGGGTGGGGTCCGGGCCAGGAGCAGCACGCCGAACAGCAGGCCGTAGGCGGCGGCCATAACCCCGATCACAAGCGGCTCCAGCCGGACGGTGACGCCCGCCCGCGCAAGGAGCCGGCGGCCCATGGGTGGACTGCCGATGGGTGTGCCGCTGGACATCGGCCTTTCCCTGTTCCGTGTTTCTTTGGGACAGGCCGCGATCCGGAGCGGCCAAGCGCGGGCAGACAGAAGCACAACGCAGCCCCGCTTGGGAATGGTGAAGCGTCCTCGCCACACCGCCGGAGGGCTGTTAGAGTGCGCGCCCCGCTCAACCCCGTCACCGCCGCACCGGTTCTCCCGAAGGCCGAGGAATGTCCGCCACCCTCCTGCATCTCGATCCCGGCCTCCCTCCCCGCGTTCCGCCGCACCGCGACCTGGTCTGGGGCTTCTCCGGATGGGCCCGCCGCCCGGGCGCCCGCCTGCGCGCGGCCGCGGTGGTCGTCGGCGCGGCGCGCTTCCCGGCCACAGGGTTGAACACGCTCCGTTTCGACGCCGAGGCCGCACAGCGCCGCCACGGCGTCGAGCCGGATCTGGCCTGCGGATTCTGGGGGCTGGCCACAGTGCCGGCGGCCGGTGCCGGCGGGACGCATCGGCCCGTCCTGACGCTGGAATGGACGGACGGCACGCGGGAGGAATGGCCGGCGGGGCCGGTCATCGTGGAGGATGCGGCGCCCCCGCTGCCGGTTCCACCGCCGGAGAACGGGCCACAGCGAAATGAGCCATTGGGCGGCGGGCCGCTCGTCGCCATCGCCATGGCCACCTACAATCCCGACCCGGCCCTGTTCCGGGCTCAGGTCGACTCCATCCGCTCCCAGACGCACGAACGCTGGGTGTGCCTGATCGAGGACGACGGTTCCGACGACGCCCACTGGAACCATATCCTGGAGGCGACCGCCGGGGACGACCGCTTCCGCCCGGTGCGCAACGGCGTCAACCTCGGCTTCTACCGCAACTTCGAGCGCGCGCTGGGCCGCGTCCCGGCCGAGGCGGAGTTCGTCGCCCTGGCCGACCAGGACGACCGCTGGGCGCCCGGCCGGCTGGCCGCCCTGGTGGGCGCCCTGGTGGCCGGCCATCGGGACGGGATCGTCCTGGCCTTCGGCAACATGCGGGTGGTGGACAGGGCCGGCCGGGTCGTGTCGGAAACCTTCTGGCCCGGCCTGGACAGCCGCCACGACAGCCTCGACGCGCTGCTGATGGCCAACGCCGTCACCGGCTGCGCCTGCCTGTTCCGGGCCTCGCTGCTGCGGCTGGCCCTGCCCTTCCCGGCGCTCGGCCGGATCGCCTTCCACGACCACTGGATCGCCTGCTGCGCCGCGGCGGAGGGCACGATCGCCTATCTGCCGCAATCGCTGGGCGACTATATCCAGCACGGAGCCAACAGCCTGGGCTACCGGCGGCGCCCCGGCCTGAGGCTGGCCGCCAAGCTGGCGGCTGCCCTCGCCCTCGCCCCGGCCCTGGCGCTCGCGGCCCAATCGGCGGCGGCCCGTCGGCGGCTGGCCAAGCCTCTGCAGCTTCTGATTGGCTTGCCGGACGCCGAGCTGGTCTGCCGCGCCGCCTTCGCCGAGGCGCTGCGCCGACGCGTCGATTTGGAGGGCGGGCCGGAAGGCGCCGCAACAGGGCGGCGGACGGCGACGGCCACCTTCCTGCCCGGGCCACGGCCGGGCCGCCGCCTGCTGGCCGCCCTGCTGCGGCGCGGGCCGCGCGGGCGGGCCTTCCGCGGGGTGGCGGCGCGGCTCCTCACCGGCTTGGTCATCGGACGGCTGACGGGCCTGCTGGCGCGGTTGCGCCCACCCTCCGGAGCGGCGCGGTAACAAAACTGAGCGAACCCGCCGGCGCCCTTGGCACGGCGGCCGGCGTTGCGGTAAGCCCGGTGATGGCCCGCCAGGGTTGTCCCCCGGCCAATTCCGCTGGCCTCTTCATGTGTTTAATCTGAGTGTTTTCCTGGGAACGCGATGCCAAACCTGCCGGACGACCTGCGACTGCTCGAAGCGGAATCGATTGCCATACTGCGCGAGGTCGCGGCGGCCTTCAGCCGGCCGGTCCTGCTCTATTCCATCGGCAAGGACAGCGGCGTCCTGCTGCACCTGGCGCGCAAGGCTTTCCACCCCGGACGGGTGCCGTTCCCGCTGCTCCACGTCGACACCGGGTGGAAATTCCGCGACATGATCGCCTTCCGCGACGAGACGGCACGCCGGCTGGGGTTGGACCTGATCGTCCATGTGAACCAGGAGGGCGTGGCGCAGGGGATCGACCCGATCCGCTCCGGCTCCGCCGTCCACACCCGGGTCATGAAGACGGAAGCGCTGCGCCAGGCGCTCGACCGGCATGGTTTCGACGCGGCCATCGGCGGTGCGCGCCGCGACGAGGAGAAGAGCCGCGCCAAGGAGCGCGTCTTCTCCGTGCGCACCGCCGCCCACAGCTGGGACCCGCGTGACCAGCGGCCGGAGCTGTGGCACCTCTGGAACACGCGCATCCGGCCGGGGGAGTCGGTCCGCGTCTTCCCGTTGTCCAACTGGACCGAGATGGACGTCTGGCGCTACGTCGCGGCGGAGGGGCTGCCGGTGGTGCCGCTCTACTTCGCGGCGGAGCGCCCGGTCGTCCATCGAGCGGGCACGCTGATCATGGTGGACGACGGCCGCCTGCCGCTGAACCCCGGCGAGGTGCCGGAGAAACGCCGGGTCCGCTTCCGCACGCTCGGCTGCTACCCGCTGAGCGGGGCCATCGAGTCCGACGCCGTGACGGTGGAGGGCATCATCGCGGAGATGCGCGCGTCGCGCACCTCCGAACGGCAGGGACGCCTGATCGACGGCGACGAGCCCGCCTCCATGGAGCGCAAGAAGCGGGAAGGATATTTCTGATGGATTCCACCGGGCACATTCCCGCGCCTCTCCCCACACGGGGGCTTCTGCGCTTCCTGACCTGCGGGTCGGTGGACGACGGCAAGTCCACGCTGATCGGCCGGCTGCTGCATGACGCCGGGCTGGTGCCCGACGACCAGCTGGCGCAGGTGTTGCGCGACAGCCGCGGCCGCACCGACGAGGAGGGCGGGATCGACTTCTCGCTGCTGGTGGACGGGCTGGAGGCCGAGCGCGAGCAGGGCATCACCATCGACGTCGCCCACCGCTTCTTCGCCACCGACCGGCGCAGCTTCATCGTCGCCGACGCGCCGGGGCACGAGCAGTACACCCGCAACATGGCCACCGCCGCCTCCACCGCCGCCCTCGCGGTGCTGCTGGTCGACGCGCGCAAGGGCCTGCTGACGCAGACGCGCCGCCACGCCGTCGTCTGCTCCCTGATGGGCATCCGCCACGTCGTGCTGGCGGTCAACAAGATGGATCTGGTCGGCTGCGACGAGGCGGTCTTCACCGCCATCGCGCAGGCCTTCGCGGATTTCGCCGCCCCGCTCGGCTTCGCCACGGTGACGGCGATCCCCCTGTCGGCGCGGCGCGGCGACAACGTCGTCCACCGCTCCGCCGCCATGGGCTGGTATCACGGCCCCGCCCTGCTGGAGCATCTGGAGACGGCGGCGGTCGAGGACGGGAACGCGCTCGCCGGACCGCTGCGCTTCCTGGTGGACTGGGTGAATCGGCCCTCTCCCGATCTGGCCTCGGACTTCCGCGGCCTGTCCGGAACGCTGCTGTCGGGCCGCCTGGCGCCGGGCGACGCGGTGACGGTGTGGCCGTCGGGGCAAAGCGCGCGGATCGCCCGCATCGTCACCTTCGACGGCGACCGGCCAGGGGCGCAGACCGGCGACGCGGTGACCGTGACGCTGGAGGAGGCGGTGGACGCCGCACGCGGCGACCTGCTGGCCGGCCCGGCAGAAAGGCCGGCCGAGACGCCGGAGGTGGCCGACCAGTTCGCCGCGCACCTGCTGTGGATGGCGGAGGAGCCGCTGATCCCCGGCCGCTCCTACTTGCTGCGGGCCGGGGCGCGCTGGGTGCCGGCGACCGTCACCGCGCTGCGCCACGCGGTGAATGTGGAGACGCTGGAGCACAGCGCGGCCACGACGCTGACGATGAACGCGGTCGGCCTGTGCAATCTGTCCACGGCGGCGCCTCTGGCCTTCGACGCCTACGCGGCGAACCGCCACACCGGCTCCTTCATCCTGGTGGACCGCTTCTCCAACCGGACCGCCGGCGCCGGGATGATCCTGCACCCGCTGCACCGCGCCGCCAACCTGCACCGCCAGGAACTGGCCGTCTCGGCGGCCGAGCGCGCCGCGGCCAAGCGGCAGCGGCCGGCGGTCCTGTGGTTCACCGGCCTGTCGGGGTCCGGCAAGTCCACCGTCGCCAACCGGCTGGAGCGGCGGCTGCACGCGCTCGGCCACCACACCATGATGCTGGACGGCGACAACGTCCGGCTGGGGCTCAACCGCGACCTCGGCTTCACCGACGCCGACCGGGTCGAGAACATCCGGCGCGTGGGGGAGGTGGCGAAGCTGATGACGGAGGCCGGGTTGATCGTGCTCTGCGCCTTCATCGCCCCCTTCCGGGCCGAGCGGGAGGCCCTGCGCGCCCTGTTCCCGGAAGGCCTCTTCCTGGAGGTGTTCGTGGACACGCCGCTGGAGGAGTGCATGCGGCGCGACCCCAAGGGGCTCTACGCCAAGGCCCGCTCCGGGAGCTTGCGCAACTTCACCGGCGTCGACTCCCCCTACGAGCGGCCGGACGCGCCGGACCTGCGGCTCGACACCACGGCGGAGGACGCCGACGCGCTCGCCGCGCGGGTGGTGGAGAATCTGCGCGCGCGGGGCATTCTCGGCGCCTGACCGGGGCGCGGCACCATCCCGCGCCCCAAACCTCTGGACATCCGGCCACCGGCGCGCGCATTCCTGCCCGTCGGGGGTCGGGCCACCGTTCCGGGCACGGGCGCGGCCGGACAGCCCGCACCGTTGCCCTGGAGGACACCATGACCGGAATCCGCAGCTACAATCGACGCGTCCTGGTGACCGGCGGTGCCGGCTTCCTCGGCTCGCACCTGTGCGAACGCCTTCTTGCGCGGGGCGACGAGGTGGTGTGCGTCGACAACTACTTCACCGGCTCGCGCACGAACATCACCCATCTGCTGGCCAACCCGCGTTTCGAGGCGATCCGGCACGACATCACCTTCCCGCTCTATGTCGAGGTGGACGAGATCTACAACCTCGCCTGCCCGGCCTCGCCGGTCCATTACCAGCACGACCCCGTGCAGACGACCAAGACCAGCGTGCACGGCGCCATCAACATGCTGGGGCTGGCCAAGCGGCTGAACGCCCGCATCCTCCAGGCCTCGACCAGCGAGGTCTATGGCGACCCCGTCGTCCACCCGCAGCCGGAGGAGTATTGGGGCAACGTCAACCCCATCGGCCCGCGCTCCTGCTACGACGAGGGCAAGCGCTGCGCCGAGACGCTGTTCTTCGATTACCACCGGCAGCACCGCGTGGAGATCAAGGTGATGCGCATCTTCAACACCTACGGGCCGCGCATGCACCCCAACGACGGCCGCGTCGTCTCCAACTTCATCATGCAGGCCCTGCGGGGCGAGCCGATCACCGTCTACGGCGACGGCGCGCAGACACGGTCCTTCTGCTACGTCGACGACCTGATCGACGGCATGATGCGGCTGATGGAGTCCGACCCCACGGTCACCGGCCCGATCAACATCGGCAATCCCGGCGAATTCACCATGCTGGAACTGGCCGAGCGGGTGATCGCGCTGACCGGCTCGGGCTCGCCCATCGAGCACCGCCCGCTGCCGCAGGACGATCCCCGGCAGCGCCGCCCGGACATCGCCAAGGCCAAGGCCCTGCTGGGCTGGGAGCCGGCGGTGCCGCTGCACGAGGGGCTGGCCCGCACGATCGAGGATTTCCGCCGCCGCTTCTTCGCCTGACGCCGGCCGCGAACGAGCCCTGCGGGGTTGGAGTCTTGTCGCGCCCCCTTTGTCCCATCCATCCCGTCCACCCCGGCCAAGCGGGGCCGGCGACGCCGGAATCCCCGCCGCCGCCGGCTCCAGCCCCGCCCCGGCGAGTCGCACGGCGAATCACGGACGCGCCCGATTCGCCGCAAACCCGCGATTCGCAAGGCTAGACCTGGAGTTTTGTCGCATCACCCCAAGCTTCCACAGGTGGAACGAGTTATCCCCTGGAGTGTTGTCGCGGGATTCCTGGACTCTTGTCGCGCGACTCGCGATTCTCTACTGGAGTCTTGTCGCTCAAACAAATAGGTAAATCTAGTAACCTTACAAATAGTCTGCGCGACAAGATTCCAAATTGCCGCCACCAACCTGCCGTGTTATGGATCGAAACCTAAATTGACCTGGAACAAACGGCGAGAACAGCGCGCTATGGGCCAGTTGCATCGCCTGATCAGTCAGGTTGGTCGCGAGCAAGCGAAAGCACTCCAGAGCGATCCGGATCAGCGCTCGCTGGTCGACATCGCTGCGGCGGTCTTGGAGGAAGAACGGCAAGAGCTTGGCATTACCTATTCAGGCTTTGCCTTGACCGCCCTTCCGCATCGTCGCCTGCCGGATGACCAGCCTTGGGAAAGGCGAGGTCACCGAATTCGTCTGCTGATCGAGCCCGGTCGACTGCCGGTCCGCGGTGGCGGCTTTAAGCTCTACGGCGTTCCTTATGGAAGCCGGGCCCGGATGATCCTGCTTTACCTTCAGACCCGCGCGCTTCAGACCGACAGCCGCGAGGTCGAGCTGGGCCGGAGCATGCACGACTGGCTGGACCGCATGGGGCTGTCCGTGGGCGGCCAGACCTACCGCGACATCCGGGAACAGGCCTCGCGCATCGCCGCCTGCAACCTGACCTTCGCCTGGGAGGATGCCAACAGCCTCGGCTTCGAGAAGGATTCGATCGTCAAGGGCGGCATCCATTTCTCGTCGGAGCACAATTCCCCGCAAGGCACGCTGTGGGAAGACCGCGTCCTGCTCTCCGAAGCCTTTTTCCGCGAACTGAAGGCTCATCCGGTGCCCATTTGGGAACCGGCGCTGCGGCATATCCAGAACAACAGCACGAGCATCGACATCTACATCTGGCTGGCCTACCGGCTGCACAGCCTGAACAAGTCGACGACCATCACTTGGCCGGCGGTGTTCGAGCAGTTCGGCGCCGGCTACGCCCGACTGCGTGATTTCCGCAAACGCTTCATCGAAGCCTTGCAACTGGCCCTCGCCGTCTATCCCGACGCGCGGGTGGACGTGGAGGAGCACGGCCTGCTCCTGCACCCCTCGCCGCCGCCGATTCCCGAACGCAACATGGCGCAGTTGATGCGCTGACCCGGCGGACCAGGGTCTTTCCGGGCCTCGCGACAAGACTCCAAACGCTTCCACGAACCGGGGAGCAGCGGAAGCCGGAGGGTGCGGCTTCCCTCGTGACACCATTCCAGGCGCGGCGCTGTCCCCGGTGGCCGCGAGGCTGTATCCTCCCCGGCCTTCGATCCCATCACCCGGTCCCCCTCCGATGCTTCCTGACGCCACGACCGGCCCATCGGTCCTCCTGCTGAGCCGCTACGGCCGGCTGGGCGCCAGCAGCCGGCTGCGCTTCCTCGCCTACCTGCCGGCTCTGCGGGAGGCCGGCCTCCGGGTAACCGAGGCGCCGCTGCTCGACGACGACTATCTGCGGGCGCTCTACGCCGGCCGGCGGATCGACCGGACCCGCATCGCCGCGGCCTACGCGCGGCGGCTCGCGGCCCTGCGGTCGGTGCGGCGCCATGACCTGGTCTGGCTGGAGAAGGAAGCCCTGCCCTGGCTGCCCGCGCAGGTCGAGGCGACGGCCGGGCTCGGCGCCGTCCCCTACGTCATGGACATCGACGACGCCTGGTTCGAGCGCTACGCCCGCCACCGGCTGGCACCGGTGCGCGCCCTGCTCGGGACGAAGTTCGCGACGCTCGCCCGCAACGCCCGGATCGTGCTGGCCGGCAACCCCTATCTCGCCGATTGGGCGGCCGGCGCCGGCGCACGCGACGTCCGTATCCAACCGACCGTCGTCGACTTGGCCCGCTATCCCGTGCGGGCCCTTCCGCAGCGGGACGGCGGCGATGCGGGAACGGCGACGGTCGGCTGGATGGGCTCGCCCTCCACGGCGAGCTACCTGGCCGCGATCGGCGGCGCGCTCGCCCGGCTCGGCTCGGCGGTTCGGCTGCGGGTGGTCGGCGCGGCCGGCCTCGAATTCCCCGTGCCGGCGACCTTCGTGCCCTGGCATGAGGAAAACGAGGCCGAGGAACTGGCCCGTTTCGACATCGGCGTCATGCCGCTGCCCGACGAGCCTTGGGAGCGCGGCAAGTGCGGCTACAAGCTGATCCAGTACATGGCGGCCGGCCGGCCGGTCGTCGCCTCGCCGGTCGGCGTCAACGCGACGCTGGTCCGGCATGGGGTGAACGGCTTCCTGGCGGAGGACGAGGAGTCCTGGGCGCAGGCGCTCGGCCGGCTGGCGGCCGACCCGGAGCTGCGCGCCCGCATGGGTGCGGCCGGCCGTCGCATGGTGGAGGAGCGCTACAACCTCGCCGTCGCCACGCCACCGCTCGCCCAGGCCCTGCGCGAGGCGGTCCAGCCGCTGTCCCCCTGACGACCGGGCCTCGGACCGAGTGCGCAAGCGCTCGCGTCCGCATGGATTTCTCCAGGTTGGCCACAAACAATGTTCAAGGCATGCGGCTTGCGTTCGTCGAATGGCCCGCGTATGCCTGTCACTGGCCGCACAGGGCGACAGGGCCTCATCAACCACAACAGTCACTCAGGTTTGACAGCGTGCTGCCGCATAAGGAATACGAATTCGTCGGGTCCTGGACGATAGTCTTTCGGGAGACAGCCGAAGGGTGGGCATCCGTGGGTGCGGGACTGGACTTGTCGGGACAAAGGCGATTGTGGACTCTTCTATGAAGGACCTGGGTTCCGATAGGTTGCGTCGTCTGCGCCGGCCGGTCAGGCTCCTTTCTCCACAGTCCATGACATCGACCTTGGGGGCGACCCTGGGGACGGCGCTGACGCGCGTGCTCGGCGCCGGCAAAGGGGCCGGGCGCCTCTACCGGCGCCGGCTGCACCGGATGACGCTGGAACCGTTGCGCGACCTCAAGGCGGGCCCGGCGGGGGGGTATGAGAGCACCGGCGGCGACCCGGCCTTCCTGCTGCGCTCCGACCGCGGCCGCGCGCCCAGCGACTGGTGTCTGATCTCCTACACGGTGCGCCGCGCGTCGGCCCCGCTCACCCCGGTCCTGTATGTGGACGAGGGCGGTGGCTTCAGCGACCGCTCGATGATCCGCCTGCCGGTGGACACCACGGGCACGGTCCGCCAACTGGCCTGCCTGCCGCAGAAGACCAGGGCCCTGCGCTTCGACCCGGCGACCCGGCCGCTGTCCTTCGAGATCGCGGATTTCACGATCTGCGAGATCGGCAAGGGCAACCTCGTGCTCGACCACGTGCGGCGCCACCGGCCGCTCCCCGTGCTGACGCATCTGTGGCGCCACGGCTGGACCGCGACCAAGCAGCGGGTGCTCCAGGAGATGCAGCCGGGCAAGACCGCCGATTACGAAACCTGGATAAGGCTGTATGACGCGCTGGTGCCCGAGGAGCTTGCGGCGATCCGGGCCGACGTGGCGCGGCTGGCCCGGCGGCCGCTGATCTCCGTGGTCATGCCGGTCCACAACACGCCGGAGTCCTTCCTGCGCGAAGCGTTGGATTCCGTGCTGGGGCAGCTCTATCCCGACTGGGAACTGTGCATCGCCGACGACGCTTCCACCGCGCCGCACGTCCCGGCGCTGCTCGCCGAGTATCAGGCGAGGGACCAGCGCATCAAGGTGGTCCGGCGCGCGCGCAACGGCCACATCTCGGCCGCCAGCAACAGCGCGCTGGAGCTGGCGGCCGGCGAGTTCGTCGCTCTCATGGACCACGACGACCGGCTGACGCCGCACGCGCTCTACATGATCGCGGTCGAGCTGAACCGGCATCCCGACGCCGACATCCTCTATTCCGACGAGGACAAGATCGACGCCCAGGGGCGGCGCCACGACCCGTACTTCAAGTCGGACTTCAACCTCGACCTGCTGCACGGCCAGAACATGATCAACCACCTCGGCGTGTTCCGCCGCTCGCTGGTCGGGCGGATCGGCGGCTTCCGCGAGGGGTTCGAGGGCAGCCAGGATTACGACCTGACCCTGCGGGCGGTCGAGGCCACCGTGCCGGAGCGCATCCGCCACATTCCGGCGATCCTCTACCATTGGCGGGTCTTCCCGGAGTCCACGGCCTTCTCCATGGTCGACCTGCCGCGCGCCACGGCGGCGGCGCACCGGGCGCTGACGGAGCATTTCCAGCGGCGCGGCGTCCAGGCCAGCGTGGAGGTCTCGCCCTCCACCCACCGCTTCACCCGCATCCGCTACGCCCTGCCCGACCCGGCGCCCCGCGTGTCGCTGATCGTGCCGACGCGCGACAAGGTCGGGTTGCTGAAGGGCTGCGTCGACGGGCTGCTGCAGCGCACCGACTACCCCGACCTCGAAGTCATCATCGTGGACAACAACAGCGAGGAGGCGAAGACCTTCGCCTACTTCGACACGCTGAAGGACGAGCCGCGGGTCCGGGTCCTGCGTTACGATGCGCCCTTCAACTATTCCGCGATCAACAACTTCGCCGTGGCGCAGGCGACGGGCTCGGTGATCGGCCTGATCAACAACGACATCGAGGTGATCGGGCCGGACTGGCTGACGGAGATGGTCGGCCACGCGCTTCGCCCCGAGGTGGGGGCGGTCGGCGCCAAGCTCTACTACGCCGACGGCACGATCCAGCACGCCGGCGTCATCACGGGCATCGGCGGCGTAGCCGGCCATGGGCACAAGGGGTTTCCGCGCGATGCCCATGGCTATTTCAGCCGGGCGCAGCTGACCCAGAACCTGTCCTGCGTCACCGCCGCCTGCCTGGTCACGCGCAAGGCGGTGTTCGACGAGGTCGGCGGCCTGGACGACAGGAACCTGGCGGTCGCCTTCAACGACGTCGATTTCTGCCTGCGCCTGCGCGAGGCCGGCTATTTGGTCGTCTGGACGCCCTTTGCCGAGCTGTACCATCTGGAATCCGCCTCGCGCGGGCCGGACACGGCCCCCGACAAGGTCCAGCGGTTCAACGCCGAAGCCGACTACATGAGCCGGCGCTGGGGCGACCGGATGGCCCGGGACCCGTACTACAACCCCAACCTGACCCTTGATACCGAGGATCTCGGGTTGGCCTTTCCTCCGCGCGTCACGAAGCCCTGGTTCGACAAGGAAAGCACCTGACCCATGGACGTCATCTCTCTTGCCATTCCCGACGTGAAGATCATCCGCCCCAAGAAGTTCGGCGACTCCCGCGGCTTCTTCTCGGAAACCTACAGCAAGAAGGCGTTCGAGGCGGCGGGTCTGCATTACGACTTCGTTCAGGACAACCAGTCCCTGTCGGCCGAGGTGGGCACGGTGCGGGGCCTGCATTTCCAGCTGGCGCCCTTCGCCCAGGACAAGCTGGTGCGTGTGGTGAAGGGCGCCATCCTGGACGTCGCGGTGGACATCCGGAAGGGCTCGCCCACCTACGGCCAGCACGTCGCCGCGGTCGTCAGCGCCGAGGAATGGAACCAGATCCTGGTCCCCATCGGCTTCGCGCACGGATTCTGCACGCTGGAACCGGACACGGAAGTCATATACAAAGTGACGAATTTCTACTCGGCCGAGCATGACCGCGGCCTTCTGTGGAACGATCCGGATCTGGGGATCGACTGGCCCGTCGCGGCCGACAAGGCCCTGCTTTCGGACAAGGACCGCAAGCAACCCCGCCTCGCCGACCTCGGCGACTGGTTCTGACAGGATAACAGGTGCCTCAATGAAGAAGATCATTGTCACGGGGGGAGCCGGTTTCATCGGCTCCGCCGTCGTCCGTCAGCTCCTGGCCGAAACCGACGCCTCCGTCGTCAACCTCGACAAGCTGACCTACGCGGCCAACCTGTCCTCGCTGCCGGGCGCGGCCGAAAATCCCCGCTACGCGTTCGAGAAGGTCGACATCTGTGACGGTGACGAGCTGCGCCGGGTCTTCGCGGAGCACCAGCCGGACGCCGTCATGCATCTGGCCGCGGAGTCCCATGTGGACCGCTCCATCGACGGGCCGGGCGAGTTCATCCAGACCAACGTGGTCGGCACCTTCCGCCTGCTGGAGGCGGCGCGCGGCTACTGGACGTCGCTGCCGGCGGAGAAGCGCGCGGCCTTCCGCTTCCACCACATCTCCACCGACGAGGTCTTCGGCACGCTGGGCGACGAGGGCTTCTTCACCGAGACGACCTCCTACAGCCCGAACTCGCCCTACTCGGCCAGCAAGGCGTCGAGCGACCATCTGGTGCGGGCGTGGCACGAGACCTACGGGCTGCCCGTGGTCCTGACCAACTGCTCGAACAACTACGGCCCCTACCATTTCCCGGAAAAGCTGATCCCGCTGATGATCCTGAAGGGTCTGAAGGGGGAGCCGCTGCCGGTCTACGGCAAGGGCGACAACATCCGCGACTGGCTCTACGTCGAGGACCACGCCCGCGCCCTGCGGCTGGTGCTGGAGAAGGGCGTGATCGGCGAGAGCTACAACATCGGCGGCTACAACGAGCGCACCAACCTGGACGTGGTGCGGACGCTGTGCGCGCTGCTGGACGAGCTGGCCCCGGCCGGCGCGCCGCACGACCGGCTGATCACCTTCGTCGCCGACCGGCCGGGCCACGACAAGCGCTACGCCATCGACGCCTCCAAGATCACCCGCGAGCTGGGTTGGCGGCCGCAGGAGACCTTCGAGACCGGCCTGCGCAAGACGGTCGCGTGGTACCTGGAGAACCGGTCCTGGTGGGAGGCCATCCTGAACGGCTCCTACCGCGGCGAGCGCCTGGGGCTCGACGCGGCATGAAGATCCTCATCCTCGGCACCAGCGGGCAGGTCGGCACCGAGCTGATGCGGGCCGCCTGGCCGAAGGGCACGGAGCTGGTCGGGCTGGCCCGGCCGGACGTCGACATGGCCCGGCCGGAGACGGTGGAGGCGGCGGTGGCCGCCCACGCCCCCGACCTCGTCGTCAACGCCACCGCCTACACCGCCGTGGATAAGGCCGAGGGCGACCGCGAGGCGGCCCTCGCCGTCAACCGCGACGGCCCGGCCCGCCTGGCGGCGGCTTGCGCGGCGTGCGGCGTGCCGCTGGTCCACATCTCCACCGATTACGTGTTCGACGGCACCAAGCCGGCCCCCTACACGGAGGACGACCCGGTCGCCCCGCTCGGCGCCTACGGCGCCAGCAAGGAGGCCGGCGAGGCGGCGGTGCGCGCCGCGCTGCCGCAGCACGTGATCCTGCGCACCTCCTGGGTCTACGCCGCGCACGGGGCCAACTTCGTCAAGACCATGCTGCGTTTCGGGCGCGAGCGCGAGGAGATGCGCGTGGTCGCCGACCAGCACGGCGCGCCGACGGCGGCGTCCGACATCGCCGCCGCGATCGTGGCCATCGCCGGGCGGATTTCCGCCGCCAGGGACACCGGCAGCGACGTTCCCTGGGGCACCTACCACTTCACCGGAACGGGCGAGACGACCTGGCACGGCTTCGCCGAGCGCGTCTTCCAGCGGCTGGAGGCGGCCACCGGCCGGCGTCCGCGGCTGCTGGCCATCACCACGGCCGACTACCCCACCCCGGCCCGCCGGCCGGCCAACTCTCGTCTGGACTGCGCCCGCATCCGGGCCGTGTTCGGCATCGAGGCACCGCGCTGGGAAGACAGCCTGGACCGGGTGCTCGACGAGTTGCTTTCCTCCCCCGCATCCTAAGACGACTCCACGACAGGCGGCGCGATCATGAAGGGCATCATCCTGGCCGGCGGGTCCGGCACGCGGCTTTATCCGGTGACCCGGGCGGTCAGCAAGCAGCTTCTGCCGATCTACGACAAGCCGATGATCTACTTTCCGCTCAGCACGCTGATGCTGGCGGGGATACAGGATATCCTGATCATCACCACGCCGCACGACCAGGCGCTGTTCCAGACCGTGCTCGGCGACGGGTCGCAGTGGGGCATCAACCTGACCTACGCGGTGCAGCCCTCGCCCGACGGCCTCGCCCAGGCCTTCATCATCGGCCGCGAGTTCGTCGGCAACGACAGCTGCGCGCTGGTGCTCGGCGACAACATCTTCTACGGCCACGGCCTGACCAGCCTGCTGCGCCAGGCGGGTGAGAACACCCAGGGCGCCCGTGTCTTCGCCTACGGCGTCCGCGACCCGGAACGCTACGGTGTGGTCGAGTTCGACGAGCAGGGCCGCGCGCTCAGCATCGAGGAGAAGCCGGTCAACCCGCGCTCCAAATGGGCGGTCACCGGGCTGTATTTCTACGACAACGACGTTCTGGACATCGCCGCAGCGGTGAAGCCCTCGGCGCGCGGCGAGCTGGAAATCACCTCGGTCAACGCTGCCTATCTGGAGGCCGGCCGCCTGTCGGTCGAGCAGATGGGCCGCGGCTACGGCTGGTTCGACACCGGCACCCACGACAGCCTGCTGGAGGCGGCCGAGTTCGTCCGCACCATCCAGCACCGGCAGGGCCTGCAGATCGCCTGCCCCGAGGAGATCGCCTTCACCTCCGGCTGGATCGACGCCGAGCAGGTGCGCCGCCTCGCCGAGCCGCTAAAGAAGAATGAGTACGGCCGCTATCTGCTGAGCCTGACGGAGTAGCGGGATGGCGTTCGGCCCCCTGCGCGTCAGCGCAGGTGGGGAATGAGGTCCGTCAGGCGGCCGATCGTCAGGGAGGCCGCCGGATCGCCGTCTTGCGCGTCGGCCTGCGCGTTATGGGCGCCGTTCAGCCGCACCCGCAGGCCGACGCCGGCCGCAAGGGCGGCCTGCATGTCGGTTGCCTGGTCGCCCAGGAACACCGATCGCGACAGACCCAGGTCCAGCCGCCGCGCCGCGTCCAGGATCATGCCGGGGTTCGGCTTGCGCCAGAAGCTGTCGCGCGTGTAGCGCGCGACCGGGCCCTTGGGGTGGTAGGGGCAATGGAACAGCCCGGCCAATTCCACGCCACGTTCACGGAACACGGCGCACATCCACTGGGACAGATCCAGAAAGGCGGTTTCCGTGTAGTAGCCGCGGGCAATCCCCGACTGGTTGGTGACCACCACGACGCGGAATCCACGGTCCACGGCGTGGCGCGTCAGGTCGAAGATGCCGTCCATGAAGGCGAAGCGTTCCCGCTCCACAACATAACCGTGATCGACGTTCACGACGCCGTCGCGGTCGAGCAGCAAGGCCCGGTTCGGCATGATCCGTCGCCTGTCGTCAGAGCGGCGCATGGGGCTGGCCGACCGCCAGCCATTGGCCCCAGCCCCGTCCCTCGTCCTTCGCCTGAATCTCGATGGTCCTTACGGACCCGTCCTCGGGCAGGGCGATCTCCCACAGCTGCCAAGGTATTGCGTTGGCGAGAGGCAGTTCTGACAGTATGCGCCCGGTGGTTGGATCGGCGATCCGAAGCATCAGCCCCTCCGTTCGCGGTCCCGTAACCACCGGGATCAGAAGCGATCGCGTGTCGCCAAGCGGACCGCTGCGCCATTGCAACTCGCCAGTGTGGGCGTCGCTGCCGGTCCAGGATGCATAGATAGTGCCGTCGACTGGTGCCGGGCCGGCGGCGCTGTTGAAGGCGTCGATGCCCCAATCGCCCTCGATGGCGGGGCTTTCCATCGGCACGGCCCGTCCGGCCTTCGCTGCGGGGGCGAAGCGGACGACATCATGGACGTTGAAGTTTTGGGGCTGTCCCAGGGGGCAAGCCGTCTGTCCGCCATTGGTGATGGCGTAGGCCGTCACGGCGGACCCTCGTTCTATGGACACATGTCCATGCCACCCTGCCTGCTTAGAACGGACCTCGGACAGCGCCTTGAGAACGTCCGGCCGCGGCGAGCCGGACAATGCGTAGCCAACCACAGTGCCTTCCGCGTCGGCCAGGACGATGCGCTCGGGGACACGCCCTGCCTTCCGATCCCATGCCCAACCAGCCACCCGCCACCCCGGCTTGTCCGGGGTCACGATGGGTTTCACAATATCGAAACTGCCCAGACAGGCGCCGGGCATCTCCAGCTTGACCTGATCGGCCAGCTTTGTGCCCCGCCAGGCGCTCCAATCCTGGGCAAAGACGGAGAGATGCTCTTCGCGCAGCCGCCCGATCCGATCGAGGATCTGGAGCGGAGCAGGGTAGATATACCGAAGAAGGTCGGTGTCGTCCGCACCGGCCAGCATCGCCGTCACTGTTTGGTTGCGGGTCGAACCAATGGCTTCGGCTTCCTTGATGATGGATGGTTGTGTTCCGGCAACCAGCAGGCAGAGTGCGGACAGGCCCACCATCCACACTTGGCGCCACCGTCCGGCAGGCAGCAGGCTCAGGATGAGCAGAGCCCCGGCGCTCCAGAACACCACCACGCCGGCACCATAGCGTTGCGACATGGCCTGATAAAGCGGCAGATGCACGCGCCCGAGGCCGGTCAAGAAGGCTGTTGCGGCCACGAACACCATGCTGCTGAGCAACGCCAGTCGTGCCGGATGCGCCACGCCCCTGCCCAGAAGCAGCCGAACTCCCACGGCGGTGGCCAACAGCGCACCCAGGCCGCCAACCACAAGAGCAGCGGAAACCAGCGATGCAGCCTGTCCGGGATCAATGGCGCTTCCACCATCGCTCAAAAGCCGGGTGAGCGGTCCGCCCAAATAGGTCAGCGCGTAGGAAACGACCAGATCGGCGTGCCGGATTATGTCTTTCGGATCGGCGTGGCTTGCCGGCCGCTGGTAGCCTGACAGGTAAGACCAGAGCAGAGCGGCGCAAGCCACGACCAGCGCGGCAAGATGCCACTTGGGCAGGCGCAGCCAAACGCCCAGAGCAATCAGCAGAACTGGCACCAGCACACCGTTTGCCATGGAGTAAACGGCGATGGCGGTGCACAGAATGGCCAGGACAAGGCCGGACAGGGTTCCGGCCCGCAAAGCCAAGGCGGCGAAGGCCGCGGTTGCCGCGGCGTAGACGCCGACGAATTGGACCTGGAAACCCCAGGAGAAGTTCTCCAGTTGGTATCCCCAGAACAGGAGGACGATCAGGAAGCCGGCGCTCCACACCGTCATGGCGCCGGCCTCGATGCCGCTGCGGCGTGCCAACAGCAGCAGGATCGCCACATGCACCGCCTGGATTGCAAGAATAGAGGTTAAATTAAAAGCATTTGATCCTTTGAACAAAACGGAATCGATGATGAAGAAAATCCGAGCAACCGCAATCCGGTGTTCGTTATGCTGGTCGAACAAATGGGACCAGTGCTCGCTTGGGGTGATCATTTCCCATTGGTCCCAATGAGGGACCGGCGAGTAAGCTGAAAACACCGCGATTACGGTGGTCACGACAACATATATAGAGATTATAAGAAAAGATAGGGGAAGAATATAAGAACGCGCCGTGTGATGGTTCATTTTTTCTTCCATAATAGCTTTTCGAAACTCAGGTAATGGCAAGATACGCGTGCGAGTGGGGTGTTGCCGACCCTCGGGTCCATGGCCTGGAAATCCCAGCCCTTTTCACCATGAAGATGCGGCATTCCCACATCAAAGGGTCACTGGCTTTTTGTCCACCACCGCCGGAGTGGCGACCAGTTTCCTGCGGGTGTCGATCAGCCGTTTCAGGCGCTGGTAGAGCGTGAATTCGCAGGAACCGAAGAAGATTCCGCCCGCCAGAGCCATCAGAAGACCGGTCAGATAAATGCCGAGGCCGTGCTGCCCAGAGCCGGCGTAGACGCATCCCAGGATGGTCACGTGCATCAGGTAGAGGCCGTAAGACGCGTTGCCCCAACGCACCAGGGCATGGTCGGCGGAGAAGCGCCCACTAAACTGGGGATCCGATGCGCCAAGCACGATAAGGGATGCGCCAGCCACGACGAAAAGTTCCCGCATCAAGGGCCAAGTGATGATCAGGTCCCCGAGCAGCAAGGTAATGCCGAGAATGAAGAAGTCGCGGAAACGACCGACTCCCATTCCTTTCAGATGCCAGCAGAAATAGCCTGCGATGAAGCCCAGATTGTACTGTGAAAGAAGGATTTGGGACGCACTCGGCAACAGATGGGTGGACTCGCCGCCGAAGGCCATGATGGCCACCATCCAGACCAGCATCACGGCAATGCGCACAGCCGGATAGCGCAGCGCGATGAGAACCGCGATCACCGCGTAGAAGGCGATTTCATAAACCAAGGACCATTCGACGCCCAGGGGATAGCCGATCTCTCCGAACGGCAGCAAGGAAACCGATTTGAAGGAGATCAGCTGCATGGGGTACGAGCCGAACACCGCTGTCTTGGCGGCAACGGCGATCGCGATGGCGGCGATGTACCCGAAGTAAATGCGCAGAGCGCGATGCCATAGGAATTTGCCGATGGATAGTCTTTCGGCCGACATCGCCATGATGAAACCCGAAATCACGAAGAAGATCGCGACTCCTCGCGATAGAAGTCCGGGGTCGAAATAATCATGAAACTTTATGGGTGTTCCGCTCAAATTGTCATAATAAATAAAACTGTGATAAATTGTGACCATCGACGCGGCAACAAAACGGAGCACCTGAATTCCGTTGTATTGGTGCTTGGGTGGGTTATCCGAGCTCAATTTTTCGCTCCCGCGTCAAAAAACCGAATGGCCATCATCATATTCCTTAAATCCATACCAATTCATTGATTCAAGGAACAAAGGGATTTGGCGTGGAGAGTGGGTCATTCCTCCCAGCCCGGCATCCGGACGCCGTCCACCTCCAGCGCGATGTCGTGCATGGGCAGTCCGATCAGGCCGCGGATCAGGTGGCTGGAATGGACGCGGAAGAACATGGCGTCGTCCAGCCAGTGGTGCTGGACGTGGTCGTCCTGGGTGCCCTCGGCCACCGCGACGGTGACGGCGAAGTCGCCGGTCGGCAGGTAGGGAAGCTGGAAGCGGAAGGAGGCGGTGAAGCTCCGCCCCGCCGGCACGGTGACGGGCAGCCCGCGGTAGGTCAGGTAGGTGTTGTCGCCGAACAGGTTCTGGCCCAGCTTGTCCTTGACGTAGAAGCCGACGATGGGGCCGTTGATCTCCTTCTGGGTCTGGCAGGTGACCTTCAGCACCACCTCCTCCCCGCCCTCCAGCGAGGGCAGCACCTCGCCCTGGGTGTTGAGCAGGTTGATCCCGACGATCCGCGCGCCCTGCGCCCCGAACCAGGGGCTTTCGTCATTGAAATCGAAGATCTCGATCTCGTTGCGGTGCTGGGACGACTTCAGCAGCTCGCTGCGCGGGTCCCTGACCGGGGCCGTCGCGACCGGGGCGGTGGCGCGGTTGCCGCCGATGCGGAAGGCGTTGGAGGTGTCGCGCTCGCTGTGCAGGTCCGCGATGTAGTGATAGCAGACGTCCTTGGCCGGGCCGATCTCCTGCACCTGGCCGCGGTCCAGCCACACCGCGCGGTCGCACAGGCTGACCACCTGGGCGGTGTCGTGGGACACGAAGAACAGCGTGCCGGTCTCGCGGAACTTGTGGATGAAGCGCATGCATTTCTGGGTGAACGCCGCGTCGCCGACCGCCAGGATCTCGTCGACGATCAGGATGTCCGCGTCCACATGGGCCGCGACGGCGAAGGCCAGGCGGGCGTACATGCCGCTGGAATAGAGCTTGACCGGCTGGTTGATGAAGTCGCCGATGTCGGCGAAGGCGGCGATGGCGTCGTAGCGCTGGTCGATCTGCTCGTTGCTCAGCCCCAGGACCGAGGCGGCGAGATAGACATTCTCGCGCCCGGTGAATTCCGGGTTGAAGCCGGCCCCCAGCTCCAGAAGCGCCGCGATCCGGCCGTTGACGGCCAGCGTGCCGCAGGTGGGGGTCAGCGTGCCGCACACCAGCTGCAGGAAGGTGGACTTGCCCGATCCGTTGCGGCCGATGATGCCGATCGTCTCTCCCTTGTGCACGGTGAGATCGATGCCGCGTAGCGCCCAGTACTCGTCGTAATAGCGCCGCCGGCCGCGGGCCAGCATCTGCTTCAGGCGGTCCTGGGGCTTCTTGAAGATGGCGTAGGCCTTGCCGAGCCCGGCAGCGTGAATGGCAATCTCAGACGACATCGGCGAAGCCTTTGCGGGTCTTGACGAACCAGGCGTAGCCCAGCCAGGCGACGGCGTAGCTGAAGACCACCGACAGCAGCCACGGCCCCCAATCGGGCAGCGTTCCCCAGAACAGCAGGCCGCGCGCCTGCTCCAGGATCGGCACCAGGGGGTTGAGCGCCAGCAGCGACCGCAGCTCCTCGGGGATGGCGGACGCCGGGTAGAAGATCGGGCTGAGGAACATGAGCATGGTCACCGCCACCCCGATGAATTGGCGGATGTCGCGCAGGAACACGCCGGCCGACGCCAGGAACCACGACACCCCCAGTGTCAGCAGCGCCAACGGCACCACCACCAGCGGGGTCAGCAGCACGGTCCAGGGCGGCACCCCGAACACCGGCCCGTAGAACAGAGCCAGGACCACGAGGCCGATCCCGGCGTTGTACAGCGCCCCCACCAACACCACGGCGGGCAGGATCTCCAGCGGGAACACGACCTTCTTGATGTAGCTGACGTTTTCCAGCATCAGCCCAGGCGCGCGGTTGACGGATTCGGCGAACACGTTGAACAGGATCAGACCGGCGAACAGCAGGAGCGCGAACTCGCCGTGGCCGCCCCCCGACGCGTCGGTGGTCCAGCGGGCCTTGAACACGGTGCGGAAGACGAAGGTGTAAACCGCCAGCATCATCACCGGGGTCAGGACCGCCCACACCATGCCCAGCATCGAGCCGCGATAGCGGGCCATCAGTTCGCGCCGGGCCAGCCGGCCGATCAGGACGCGGTGGGCCCACAGATCGCGGATCATGGCCAACGGCCCGATGGATGCGGGCTTGATCGATTGTCCGCTGATCACTCTCAATTCACCCTTGCGCTTGCTTCGGCGGCAATCACCGGCGATCCGTCCGCCGATGGCCGCGGAATTTAGAGCAGAAACGGATTCGTGCTCTAGTGTTTTGTACCGTCGTTCTTTTTGCACCGGGCTGGGCGACCGGCGGAGAACCGGACCCGACGCCGCGAAGCCCCGGCCTTTTCTGCGACGCCCTTTTCTGCGACGCCGGAGCGCGCCTTTGTAACATGCGCCCCGCCGGGTAGACGTTTACGGGATGGATGCGTCGGTGTATAGGTCCTGCCGTCCGCACGCAATGCCCGCCCCCCAGGGAACAGACACCGTTTCGCCTCATGATCATCAGCAAGACCCCCCTGCGCATGAGCTTTGTCGGAGGCGGAAGCGATCTTCCGGGCTTTTACCGGCGTTATGGCGGCGCGGTGCTCAGCACCAGCATCGACAAGTTCATCTATGTGAACGTCAACCGCAAATTCGACGACGGCATCCGCATCGCCTATTCCCGGACCGAGGAAGTCTCCAGCATCGACGAGATCGAGCACCAGCTGGTGCGGGCATGCATGGAGCACCTGACGCTGGCGGGCGGGATCGAGATCACGACCATCGCCGACATCCCGGCCAAGGGGACCGGGCTGGGCTCCTCCAGCTCCTTCACCGTCGGGCTGCTGCACGCGCTCAACGCCTACCAGGGGCGCTACGTGTCGAAGGAGACGCTGGGCGCCGACAGCTGCCACATCGAGATCGACCGCTGCGGCGAACCGATCGGCAAGCAGGACCAGTACGCCGCCGCCTACGGCGGGTTCAACCTGATCGAGTTCCACCCCGACGACCGGGTGGCGGTCACGCCGGTGATCTGCCGGCCCGAAACCCTGCAGACCATCGAGGAGAGCATCCTCGTGTTCTACACCGGCATCACCCGCTCGGCCTCCAAGCTGCTGGCCCAGCAGTCGGAGCAGGTGGACCGGCAGGCGGACAAGCAACAGGTCCTGCGCCGCATGGTGCAGCTGACCTACGACCTGTACGCGGAGATCCAGGGCAACAACGAGGCGGTCTTCGGCGAGATCCTGCACGAGAACTGGATGCTGAAGAAAAGCCTGACCCAGGGCATCAGCACCGACGACATCGACGATTGGTACGCGGCGGCGCGCGCCGCCGGGGCCACCGGCGGCAAGATCCTCGGCGCCGGCGCGGGCGGATTCCTGATGCTGTACGCGCCCAAGGAGCGGCACGAGGCGATCGCGGCGGCCCTGCCCGGCCTGCGCCGCATCAAGATGGGTTTCGACCGCCAGGGCAGCGCCATCATCTTCTACCAGCGCAACCAAGGGGCCTGAACATCGCCGGGCCGCGGGGAACGGGCGGCCCGGGGAAACGCCGGTCGCGCCGCCGCGATTACCGTTACGATTCCGCGCCGACACCGCCTTACCAACGGAAAAGCCCGTCATGCCGGCAAGTCTGAACGACGACATCGCCCATCTCCTCCGGTCCGCGGTGGTCTGCGCCGAACCCCAACGGCTGGTCTGGCCGCCGCCCTGGGTCGGTCACATCCCCTTCGCCTTCTGGGTGATGGAGCAGGCCCGCCCCGGCTGCCTGGTCGAGCTGGGCACCCACACCGGCAATTCCTACTGCGCCTTCCTGCAGGCGGCGGTCGCCTGCGACCTGCCGATCAAGGCCTACGCCGTCGACACCTGGGAGGGCGATCCGCAGGCGGGCTACTACGGCGACGAGATCCACGACGCGCTCGCCGCCGACCACGACCGGCTCTACGGCGGGATGTCGCGCCTGATGCGCATGACCTTCGATCAGGCGCTGACCTACTTTTCCGACGGCTCCGTCGATCTGCTGCACATCGACGGCCTGCACACCTACGACGCGGTGAAGCACGACTTCGACAGCTGGCTGCCGAAGATGAGCCCGCGTGGCCTGGTGCTGTTCCACGACATCAACGTGCGCGAACGGGATTTCGGCGTCTGGAAGCTGTGGGAGGAGGTGACGGCCCGCTATCCCACCTTCGCCTTCGACCACTCCAACGGCCTGGGCGTCGCCTATGTCGGCGGGGAGCCGATGCCGGACGGCCTGCGTTGGCTGATCGAGGAGGTCGCGCCGTCGCCCGAGCGGCTGGCCACGGTGCGGCGTTTCTTCGCCCGGCTGGGGGCCGGCCTGTTCGACCGGCTGTGGTCGCAGGAGCGCGCCCGCCTGCTGGATGAGGGAACGGCGGAGATCCGGCGCCTCAGCGACATGGTGGTGGAGCGCGACAGCCGTCTCGCCGCCCTCTACGCCGAGATCGACCGCCTGAACCGGGTCGTCGCCGACACCGCGGCCGCCCATCAGGCGGAGATGCGCACGCTCGGCGACGAGATCGCGGCGCGCGACCGGCGGCTGGGCGAGCTGTATGCGGAGATCGAGCGCCTGAACGGGGCGATGGACGGGATGCGGGCCGGCCATGAGGCGGAGGTCCATCGCCTGACCGGTATGGTGGTGGAGCGCGACGGCCAGCTGGGCTTGCTGTACCCCGAGGTCGAGCGGCTGAACGGACGCATCCGGGAGCTGGAGGCCCGGTTGGCGGCCGTCCACGGCTCTTCCTCCTGGCGCCTGACCGCCGGCCTGCGCTGGGGGACGGCGCGCGCCCGGCGGCTGAAGGGCAAGGGTTGCATCGCCGCCCGGGCCGGCCTGCGGGTTGTCCGGGTCCTGGCCAGCCGGCCGCAGACCATCCCCGGACGCTTGGCCGCCGCCGCGGACCATTTGCGCCGCCATGGGCCGCGCAGCGCCTGGCGTCGCCTGATCGGCAAGCTCCGACCGACCGGCGTCCCGGAGGTCGATCCGGGCGCGCTGTTCGACCGCGCCTGGTACCTGGAACGCCATCCCGACGTCCGCGCCGCCGGCGCCGACCCCTGGGTGCACTACGCGACATCCGGGGCGGCGGAGGGGCGCGACCCCAACCCGCTGTTCGACACCGCCTGGTATCTCGGCCGTTACCCCGACGTGCGGGCGGCGGGCTGCAACCCGCTGATCCATTACCTGCAGACCGGGGCGGCGGAAGGGCGCGATCCCGGCCCCGGCTTCGACACCGACTGGTACCTCGCCTGCAATCCCGACGTGGCGCGGACCGGGGTGAACCCGTTGCTCCATTATCTCACTTCCGGCAAGGCCGAAGGCCGTGCGCCCAAGCCGGTCGCCGGGTCCGGCGGCTGGCAGGCTCCGGAGCCTCTGGCCCCCTACGAGGCCTGGATGTCGGTCAACCGGCTGAGCCGGGCCGATGTCGCCGAGCTGCGCGCCGCCCTGGCCGAGCGGGCCGGGCGGACGCCGAAGATCTCGCTGGTCACCCCGGTCTACAACACCGACCCCGCCCTCTTCGGGGAGCTGGTGGATGCGGTGCTGGCCCAGGTGTACGACGACTGGGAGCTGTGCCTGGCCGACGACTGCAGCCCGTCGCCCCATGTGGCGCCGATGCTGGCGGCCGCGGCGGCCCGCGACCCGCGCATCAAGGTCACCCGGCTGGCGGCGAACGGCGGCATCAGCGCCGCGACCAACGCCGCCGTGGCAATGGCGGGCGGCGAGATCGTCGCCTTCCTTGACCACGACGATCTGATCACCCCGGACTGCCTGGCGGAGCTGGCGCTCTACTACGCCGACCATCCCGACGCCGACATCGTCTACAGCGACGACGACAAGATCGACATGGAGGGGCGGCGCTACGCCCCGCAGTTCAAGCCCGACTGGTCGCCGGTGCTGCTGCTGTCCTTCATGTATTTCGGCCACGTCTTCAGCGTGCGCCGGTCGCTGTTCCAGGAGCTGGGCGGCTTCCGCAAGCCGTTCGACGGCTCCCAGGACTACGACTTCGCCCTGCGCGCCACCGAGCTGGCCCGCCATGTCGGGCATGTGCCGAAGATCCTCTACCACTGGCGCGCGGCGCCCGGATCGACCGCCGTGTCGGCCGACGGCAAGCCGGCCAGCATCGAGGCCGGCCGCCGCGCGGTGGAGGAGGCGATGGCGCGCCGCGGCGTCGCCGACGTCCGGGTGATCCATCCCGATTGGGCCGCCGCGGCCCGCTGCGGCATGTTCGAGATCCGGTTTCCCGACCACGGCCCGTCGGTGACCCTCGTCATCCCGACCAAGAACCAGACCGGCTACCTGAAGACCTGCCTGGAGTCCCTGGAGCAGACCACCTACCGCGACTACGACGTGCTGGTGGTGGACAACGAGAGCGACGACCCGGCCGCCGTCGCCTACCTGGACTCGCTGCGGTCCAACCCGCGGGTGCGGGTGGAGCGCATCCCGAGCCCGGGCGGCCGCTTCAGCTTCGCCAACCTCAACAACGAGGCGGTGCGGCGCTGCACGGCCGACTACGTGCTGTTCCTCAACAACGACACCAAGGTCATCACCCCCGGCTGGCTCAGCCAGATGATGGGCTACGCCCGCATGCCGGGTGTGGGCGCGGTGGGGGCGCGGCTGTATTTCGAGGACGGCACCATCCAGCATGCCGGCATCGTCCACGGCTATCACGAGGGGCTGGTCGGCCACGCCTTCCGCAACAACCCGCCCCACGACTGGGGCTACATGGGCTTCGTGAGGACGGCGCGGGAATATTCCGGCGTCACCGCCGCCTGCATGCTGACTCCGCGCGCCCTGTTCGAGGAGCTGGGGGGCTTCGACGAGGTGAACTTCGCCGTCGCCTACAACGACGTCGACTACAGCTACCGGGTGGTGCGCGCGGGCCGGACCTGCGTCTATTGTTCCACCGCCGAGCTGTTCCACTTCGAGGGCAAGTCGCGCGGCTTCAGGGACGACCCGCAGGAGCGGGTGAACTTCCGCCGCCTGTACGGCGACTGGCACGACCGCTGGTACAACCCGAACCTGTCGCTGGAGAACGAGCGCTTCGAGCCGGCGACGGTGCGCCCGCAGACCCGGCGGACCGGCCCGGTGCGGGCCGTGATGGTGACCCATAACCTCAACCATGAGGGAGCCCCGGCCACGCTGATGGACCTGACCATCGGGCTGGTCGAGCGGGGGGCGGTGTCGGCCCAGGTGCTGTCGCCGTCCGACGGTCCGCTGCGCGCCGTCTACGAGGCGGCGGGCATCGCCGTCCATATCCTTCCCCACCCGCCGCTCCAGGGCGTGCACGACGGCCCCACCCTGGAGCGGGCGCACAACACGCTGGGCGCCTGGCTGAAGCAGGCCGGGGCCGAGGTGGTGGTGGCCAACACGCTGCAAAGCTTCTGGGCCGTCACCGCCGCGTCCCGCGCCGGGCTGCCCGCGCTGTGGTGCCAGCATGAGAGCGAGCCGTGGGAGACCTATTTCGACCATCTGCCGCCGGTTCTCCGCGCCGCCGCCTACGGCGCCTTCGCCCAGGCCTACCGGGTGCTCTACGTGGCCGAGGCCACGCGCCGCAGCTGGCGGGCGCTGGACAGCCGCCGCACCTTCCAGGTCATCCGCCACGGCATCCCGCCGCAGCGTCTGGCCGAGGAGGTGTCCCGCTGGAGCCGCACCGACGCCCGCGCCCGGCTCCAGGTGGCCGACGACGAGCTGGTGATCGAGATCGTCGGCACCGTCTGCGGACGCAAGGGCCAGATCGACATGGTCAAGGCCTTCGCTCTGCTGCCCGAGGCGGTGCAGAAGCGGCTGCGCGTGTATCTGGTCGGCCGGGTCGGGGAAGCGGATTATGGCGAGGCCATCGCCGCGGAGATCGCGCGCCTGCCGGCGGCGGTGGCCGACCGCGTGGTGGTCACCGGGCCGGTGGACGACCCGTTCCTCTATTACGCCGCCGCCGACATCTCGGTGTGCACCTCGCTGATCGAAAGCGCGCCGCGGGTGATCGTGGAGGCGATGGCCTGCGGCCTTCCCATCATCACCACCCCGGTGTTCGGCATCCCCGAGCTGGTGCGTGAGGACGTCAACGCCCTGTTCTACCCGGCGGGCGACGCCGGGGCCCTGGCCGGCCTCACCGCCCGGCTGGTGGAGGACGACACCCTGCGCCGCCGCCTCGCCTCCAAGAGCCGCGCGGTGCTGGACGGCCAGCCGGGCTTCGCCGAGATGGTCGTGGGCTACGCCGAGGTGCTGCGCCAAGCCGTCAATCTCGACATCGTCCCGAACGACGGGGTCGCCGGCGGGACCATCCTGGAAACAGTCTCCTGATTTTTCCCAAACCAACCGGATAAAGGTTCGCCATGACGATTTTCATCACCGGCGTCGCGGGTTTCATCGGCTCCAACATCGCCCGCCGGCTGGTGGCGGAAGGGCACCGGGTGGTCGGCTTCGACAATCTGTGCCGGGGGGTGGAAAGCAATCTCGACGGGCTGATCGGCAACCCGCTGTTCGCCTTCGAGACGCTGGATCTGTCCGACCTCCCCGCCTACCGCGCGGCGCTCGCCCGCGTCCACGCCGCCGAGCCGGTGACCGAGGTCTGGCACATGGCCGCCAACTCCGACATTCCGGCCGGCATCGCCGACGCCAACGTCGACCTGCGCGACACCTTCATGACCACCTTCAACACGCTTGAGGTGATGAAGGAGCTGGGCATCAAGACGCTGGCCTTCGCCTCCAGCTCGGCCATCTACGGCGACTTCAAGGGCGAGCGCATCCGCGAGGACATGGGCCCGCTGCTGCCCATCTCGAACTACGGCGCCATGAAGCTGGCCTCCGAGGTCGCCATCAGCGCCGCGGTGGAAAGCTGGCTGGACCGCGCCCTGCTGTTCCGCTTCCCCAACGTCATCGGCATCCCCGCCACCCACGGCGTGATCTACGACTTCGTGCACAAGCTGCGCGCCACCCCGGACCAGCTGGAGGTGTTCGGCGACGGCACCCAGCAGAAGGCCTACCTGCACTGCGACGATCTGATCGACGCGATGATCTTCATCCGCGACAAGGCGCCGGAGAAGCTGGCCTTCTACAACATCGGCCCGGAGGACGACGGCGTCACCGTGCGCTCCATCGCCGAGGAGGTGGTGGCGGTGGCCGCCCCGCAGGCCCGCATCAAGTTCGGCGAGGGCAACCGCGGCTGGGTCGGCGACGTGCCGAAGTTCGCCTACTCCACCGAGAAGCTGCGGACGCTGGGCTGGGCGCCCCGTCTGGATTCCCAGGCCGCCATGCGGCTGGCGGTGCGCCAGATCGTCGAGCAGTCCTTCTAAAGCGAATTTTCATTCGCTTTAGACTCATATGGCCTCATGTGCCGGCCGGGCTCCGGCCGCACGTGCGGCCGGGACCGCGGTCGCGGTCCAACGCGGATTGCAATCCGCTTTAAGTCCGGGCGTTCTCAGGAAGGAGTGGAGATCATGCGGCAGGCCGTCATTCTGGCGGGGGGCAAGGGAACCCGCTTGCGCGAGCGTCTGGGCGGCCTGCCCAAGCCGCTGATCGACATCGTCGGCATGCCGCTGCTGGAGCGGCAGATCCTGCTGGCCAAGCATCACGGCATCGACGACATCCTGATCCTGGTCAACCACGCGGCGGAGCACATCGTCGATTTCTGCGCCCGCCGCGACAACTGGGGCCTGAACATCGCCTGCATCGACGACGGCGAGCCGCGCGGCACCGCCGGGGCGACGCTGGCGATCCTGGACCGTCTGGCCGACGAGTTCCTGGTCATCTACGGCGACACCATGCTGGAGGTCGACCTCGACCGCTTCGTGGCCTTCCACCGCGCCCGGCCCGACGCGGCGGCGACGCTGTTCGTCCATCCCAACGACCATCCCCACGATTCCGATCTGGTGGAGGCGGCGGAGGACGGGCGCATCGCGGCCTTCCACCCCTACCCCCACGATCCCGACCGCCATTACCCGAACCTGGTGAACGCCGCGCTCTACTGCGTGCGCCGGGCGGCGCTGGAGCCGTGGCGGGGCACGCCCGGCATGCTGGACTTCGGCAAGGACCTGTTCCCGGCGATGCTGGAGCGCGGGCTGACGCTGCAGGCCTACAACAGCCCGGAATACATCAAGGATTGCGGCACCCCGGCGCGGCTGGACAAGGTGTGCGGCGACCTCACCTCCGGCCGCATCGCGCGGGCCAGCCTGTCCGTGCCGCAGGCGGCGGTGTTCCTCGACCGCGATGGGACCATCAACCTCGACGGCGGCCACATCGCCAGCCCGGACCGGTTCGAGCTGCTGCCCGGCGTCGGTCCGGCGATCCGCCGGCTCAACCGCTCCGACTACCGCGCCATCGTGGTGACCAACCAGCCGGTGCTGGCGCGCGGCGACTGCGACGCCGCCGGCCTGACCGCCATCCACAACAAGATGGAAACCCTGCTGGGCCGGGACGGCGCCTATCTCGACCGCATCTATCACTGCCCGCACCACCCCGACCGGGGTTTCCTAGGCGAGGTGCCGGAACTCAAGGTCGCCTGCGACTGCCGCAAGCCCGCCATCGGCATGATCGAACGGGCCGTCGCCGAGCTGAACGTCGATCCCGCGCGCTCCTGGATGGTCGGGGACACCACCGTGGACATGATGACCGCCCGCCGCGCCGGCCTGCGCGCGGTTCTGGTGGAAACCGGCGAAGGCGGACTGGACGCCCGCCACGGCGCCGTTCCCGATTACGTGTTTCCCGACCTGTCGGCGGCGGTGGACTTCATCCTCGACGGGCATCCGCGTCTGCTGGCCCGCTGCGCCGAGCTGACCGCCGACGTCGCGCCCGGCGACGTCGTCGTCGTGGGCGGGCTGGCGCGCGGCGGCAAGAGCACTCTGGCCGCCGGGCTGGCGGAAAGCCTGCGCGCCCGCGGTCTCGCCGCGGCGGTGATCGCCACGGACCGCTGGCTGCGGCCGGCGGCGGAGCGGCAGGACGGGGTTCTCGGCCGGCACGACATGGCGGAACTCGCCGCCGTGATGGGGCGGCTGGTTGCGGCCCCCGGCGGCGGGACGCCGGAGGTCCCCGTCTACGACAAGAAGGCCCGCGGCCCGGCCCGCCACCGCGAGGTCCTGGAGATTCCCGCCGGCGCGGTGCTGGTGGTGGAGGGCGTGGCCGCCCTGTCGTTGACGGAGGCGCTGACGGGGGCGCTGTCCGGCACCGGGAGGCGGCTCCACGCCCTGGCCGTAGAGACGGACGAGGTGGTCCGCCACCAGCGTATCCTGCGCGAATACGCGCGGCGCGGCCTGGCGCCGGACGCGGCCGAGGCATTGTATCGCAGCCGGATGGAGGACGAGGCCCCGGTGATCCGGGCGGCCGTTCCCGCCTCCGCCCGGCGCGTCCGGCTGGACCTGTCGGACGAATGACTCCGAACCGTCACGCGGGGCGCTTTGACATCGCGGGTTGTTTTTGCGACTTTCACCGGGATTTCGCACCCTTTTCTCCCAATGCGCTCCAAAAAGGATCACGGCCCTGTCTGTGGTGATGTCCACCCGTTCCGACGCCGGTGAGATGGCGGATACGCACCGATCGCTGAAGGACGACGTTCCGCCGCTCGTCGTCGACGTCGACGGCACGCTCCTGCGCACCGATCTTCTCTACGAAAGCGTCATCCTGCTGCTGCGGCACCGCCCGTGGTGCGTCTTCCTGCTGCCCTTCTGGCTCCTGGCCGGCAAGGCGGTGATGAAGCGCGAGATCGCGCGTCGGGTCCAGCCCGACATCGCCAGCCTGCCCATCCATGAGGAGCTTCTGGCCTGGCTCTGGGAAGAGCGCAGGAAGGGCCGCAAGCTGGCTCTGATCTCGGCGTCCGACGAAGGGCTCGTCCAGCGCGTCGCCGCGCGCTGCGAGGGCCTGTTCGACGTGGTGGCCGGCAGCGACGGCGCGACCAACCTCGCCGGTTCCGCCAAGCTCGCCGCCATCGAACGGCTGTTCGGGCCGCGCTTCACCTATGCGGGGGACGGCAAGCACGACGTCGTCATCTGGGAGCGTTGCCGCTCGGCCGTTCTGGTTGGCCGCACCGCGGCGCTGGGCCGCCTCCTGTCGCCGTCGGTGACGGTTGCGACCTCCTTCGACGTGCCCCAGGCGGGCCCGAAGACCTGGATGCGGGCCCTGCGCCTGCACCAGTGGGCCAAGAACACCCTGCTGTTCGTGCCGCTCCTGCTGTCCGGACGCATCTTCAGTCTGCATGACGTGGCTCTGGTCCTGCTCGCCTTCGTGGTGTTCGGGCTGCTCGCGTCCGGGTCCTATCTGGTCAACGATCTGCTGGATCTGGCGGCCGACCGCCAGCATCGCTCCAAGCGCAACCGTCCATTGGCCTCGGGCGAACTGCCGACGCTGCATGGGCTGCTCGCCATTCCCGCGATCGCGGCGGTGGTGGGCGTCCTGCTCCTGCTTCTGCCCTCCGCCTTCGCCGCCGCGGCCGGCGCCTACCTCGTCATCACGCTGGCCTACTCGCTGTGGCTCAAGCGCAAGCCGATCCTCGACATGCTGGTGCTGGCGCTTCTCTTCACGCTGCGCATCGTGGCCGGCATCGCCGCGGTGGGGACCGCGATGTCGCCGTGGCTGCTGGCCTTCTCGATGTTCTTCTTCCTCAGCCTGGCCTGTATCAAGCGTTACAGCGAGTGCCTCGTGATGAAGGAGCAGGGCGGCAAGACCATTCCCGGACGCGGCTACCGGACCGACGACGCGCCATGGCTGATGAGCATGGGCGCGGCGAGCGGCTTCTGTTCCACCCTGGTCTTCTTCGCCTTCCTGACCGATGCGGAGTCGCCGATGTGGCATTACCGCACACCGGAGTGGCTGTGGCTGATTTGCGGTATCCTGGGCTACTGGCTGGGCCGTGCCTGGCTGCTCGCGGGGCGGGGCGAGATGCATGACGATCCCGTGCTCTTCGCCGTCAGGGACCGGTTGTCGCTGCTCCTGGGTGCGCTCTGCGCGGTGTCCGTCCTGCTCGCCAACTTCCTGTGAGGCGGCCGAAGCCTGCGATGTCCTCCTCCCTTCACAGCGGCGGTCCTTTCCGCGACGGCACCGGTCCCTTGTCCTGGGGGCGCATCGTGCGCGCTCCGCACCGGGTGGCGCGGCCGGCCGGCCGGGCGGAGGCCGCCGCCGCCCTGGCGGCGCTCCCGCCCGGCGAGACGCTGCTCGCCCGCGGCATGGGACGCTCCTACGGCGACAGCGGCCTCAACCCCGGCCGCTGCCTGATCGACATGCGCGGGCTCGACCGCTTCATCGCCTTCGATCCCGACGGCGGTGTCCTGGAGTGCGAGGCCGGCGTCACGCTGGCGGACATCCTGCGCCTGCTCGACCGGCGCAACCGGCCGGGGCGCTCCTGGTTCCTGCCGGTCACGCCGGGGACCAAGTTCGTCACCGTCGGCGGCGCCATCGCCAACGACGTGCACGGCAAGAACCACCACGGCGCGGGATGCTTCGGCAACCATGTGCTGTCGCTGGAACTGCTGCGTTCCGACGGCACCCTGCTCTGTTGCGCGCCGGACGAGAACGCGGCGCTGTTCGCCGCCACCATCGGCGGGATTGGCCTGACCGGGCTGATCCTGTCGGCGCGCATCCAGCTGAAGCCGGTGCCGGGGCCATGGCTGGAGAGCGAGGACATCCGCTACGGCGATCTGGACGCCTTCCATGACCTGGCGGAGGAGTCGGTCGCCGACTGGGAATACACGGTCGCCTGGATCGATTGCCTGGCGCGCGGCCCCCGGCTCGGCCGCGGCATCTTCTCGCGGTCCCGCCACACCGCGGACGGCCCGGCGGACGGCCCGGCCGGGGCGGCGGCGTTCGAACCGCGCTTCTCCATGCCGGTCGAGCTGCCCAACGTCGCGCTCAATCACCTGTCCATCGCCGCCTTCAACGCGCTCTACTGGCGCAAGGCGCCGCCGCGCCCGGTCAGGCGCGTGCTGCCCTGGGACCCGGTGTTCTACCCGCTTGACGCCATCGGCCAATGGAACCGCATGTACGGCCGGCGCGGCTTCTACCAGTTCCAGTGCGCCGTGCCCAAGGCGACGGCGCGGGATGCCGTGCGCGAGCTGATGCGCACCATCTCCGCGGCGGGCGAGGCCTCCTTCCTGGCGGTGCTCAAGACGCTGGGCGACCGGCCCTCGCCCGGCCTGATGTCCTTTCCCATGCCGGGGGCGACTCTGGCGCTCGACCTGCCCAACAACGGGCCGCGCACGCACAGCCTGCTCGACCGTCTGGAGCGCATCGCCGGAGAGGCGGGCGGGCGCGTCTACCCGGCCAAGGACGGGGCCGTCTCGTCCGGGGCGTTCCGGCGCGGCTACCCGCGGCTGGAGGAATTCGCACGGCACGTCGATCCTCGCTTCTCCTCCGGCTTCTGGCGGCGGGTCGGTGGCGCGGGGGAGCCGGCGGGACCGGGGGCGAGAGCGAACGAGGAAGAATCCACATCATGAAGCGTGTCCTGATCTTCGGCGCGACCTCGGCCATCGCCGAGGCCACCGCGCGTCTCTTCGCGGCCGAAGGTGCCCGGTTGTTCCTGGTTGGCCGCAACCCCGACAAGCTGGAGGCGGTGCGCCGCGACCTGCAGGCCCGCGGGGCCGAGGCGGTGGAGACGGCCGTGGCCGACCTTGCCGACCCGGCGCTGCACAAGGGCCTGGTGGAGCGGGCCTGGGCCAGCCTGGGCGGCATCGACGCTGCCCTGATCGCCCACGGCACGCTGTCGGACCAGCGGGCCTGCGAGGGCGACTCCGCCCTGGCCCTGTCGGAGATCACCGGCAATTTCCTCAGCCCCGCCTCGATCCTCACCCACCTCGCCAACGCGATGGAGGTGCAGCACCGCGGCGCCATCGCCGTCATCGGCTCGGTGGCCGGCGACCGCGGACGGCAGAGCAACTACGTCTATGGCAGCGCCAAGGGCGGCCTGCGCGTCTTCGTCGAAGGGCTGCGCCATCGCATGGGGCCGAAGGGCGTAGCGGTGACGCTGGTCGAGCCCGGCTTCGTCGACACGCCGATGACGGCGGCCCTGCCCAAGGGCGGCCCCCTGTGGGCCACGCCCGACCGCGTGGCGCGTGACATCCGTAAGGCCTTGAACAGCGGCCCGGCGGTGCTCTACACCCCCTGGTTCTGGCGCTGGATCATGCTGGTCATCCGCCACGTGCCGGATGCGATCTTCCAACGAACTCGGCTTTGAGGGCCACCTCCCCCATGTCCAACAGCGTGCCGCACACCTCTCTCGTGAAGCCGGACGACAAGCTGGTCCTGTTCGGCGGCGCCGGTCTGGTCGGGCAGAACCTCGTCGTGCTGCTCAAGCAGCAGGGCTTCACCAACCTCGTGGTGGTGGACAAGCACCCGGCCAACAGCGCCATCCTGCGCCGGCTGCACCCCGACGTGACCTTGATCGAGGCCGACATGGCCGAGGCCGGTCCATGGGAGGACTGCGTCGCGGGTGCGGCGGCGGTGGTCATGCTGCAGGCCCAGATCGGCGGCGAGATCGAGGAGGAGTTCAACCGCAACAACATCGTCTCGACGGAGCGGGCGCTCGCCGCCTGCCGCCGGCACGAGGTGCCCTACATCGCGCACATCAGCTCCTCCGTGGTCAATTCCATGGCGCGCGACTGGTACACCGAGACGAAGAAGGCGCAGGAGAAGCTGGTGGTGGAAAGCGGGCTCGCCCACTGCGTGCTCCGCCCGACGCTGATGTTCGGCTGGTTCGACCGCAAGCATCTCGGCTGGCTGTCGCGCTTCATGAAGCGGATGCCGGTGTTCCCGATCCCCGGTCACGGGCGCTACATGCGCCAGCCGCTCTACGTCATGGATTTCTGCCGGATCATCCTGTCCTGCCTGCAGACGCGGCCGAACGGCGGCGCCTACAACATCACCGGGCGCGAGAAGATCGACTACATCGACATCATCCGCACCATCAAGCGCACGACCGGCGCCCGGGCGACGGTCCTGACCATCCCCTACGGCCTGTTCTGGCTCCTGCTGAAGACCTACGCGGTGGTCGACAAGAACCCGCCCTTCACGACAAAGCAGCTGAAGGCGCTGTCGACCCCCGACGATTTCGAGCTGATCCCCTGGTGGGACATCTTCAAGGTCCCGCCGACCCCCTTCGAAGAGGCGGTGCGCAAGACCTACGGCCCCGGCGAATACGCCGACGTGGTCCTCGAATTTTAAGGGCGAGTTCCAAGGGAGTGTTTGCGCAATGACCGATGTGGCCGTGATCGGCGCCGGCGCCATGGGGCTGGCGGCCGCCTACCATCTGCTGAAGGCCGGGCACCGGGTGGAGGTGTTCGAGGCCGACGACCGTCCGGGCGGAATGGCCGCGCATTTCGACTTCGACGGCCTGTCGATCGAGCGCTTCTACCATTTCCTGTGCAAGGCGGACGCGCCGACCTTCGCGCTGATGGAAGAGCTGGGCATCGCCGACGCGATTCGCTGGCGGCCGACCCACATGGGCTATTTCTACCAGGGCCGGCTGCACCCCTGGGGCGATCCGCTGTCGCTGCTGCGCTTCCCGCATCTGGATCTGCTCACCAAGCTGCGCTACGGCGCGCAGATGTTCCTGTCCACCAAGCGGACGGACTGGCGTCCGCTCGACCGGGTGCACGCCGACGACTGGGTACGTGCCTGGGGCGGCGAGCGTGCCTGGACGGTGCTGTGGGAGAAGCTGTTCACGCTGAAGTTCTACGAGCTCAGCCACGACATCTCGGCGGCCTGGATCTGGACCCGCATCAAGCGCGTCGGCACCTCGCGCCGGAGCATGTTCCAGGAGGAGCTGGGCTACATCGAAGGCGGGTCGGAAACCCTGGTCCGGCGGCTGGTCGAGCGCATCGAGGCGATGGGCGGGCGCATCCACCTGTCCTGCCCGACCAGCGAGATCCAGGTCGAGGACGGCAAGGTCACCGGCATCGTCGCCGGCGGCGAGCGGCGGCCCTTCGGCGCCGCCATCAGCACGGTGCCGATGCCGCTGATTCCCGCGATGATCCCCGGCCTGCCCGACGCGTTGAAGGAGCGCTACGCCGCGCTGCGCAACATCGGCGTCGTTTGCGTGATCCACAAGCTCAAGAAGCCGGTCACCCGCAACTTCTGGCTCAACACCAACGACGACCGGATGGCGATTCCCGGCATCATCGAATTCTCGAACCTGCGGCCGCTGGGCAAGGACCATGTGGTCTTCGTCCCCTATTACATGCCGCAGGACAATCCGAAGTTCACCCAGCCGGACCAAGCTTTCATCGACGAGTCCTTCGGCTACCTGAAGATGGTCAACCCCGACCTGGGCGATGCCGACCTTGCGGCCTCGGCGGTGGGGCGGCTGAAATATGCCCAGCCGGTCTGCCCGCCGGGCTTCCTGGACATGGTGCCGCCGGTGGTCACGCCGATCGGCGGGCTGCAGATCGCCGACACCTCCTCCTACTATCCGGAGGATCGCGGCATCGCCGAGAGCGTGCGCATCGCCAGGGAGATGGCGGAGCGCGTGTCGTGATCCAGCGGCTGCGGGAAAGCCAATTCATCCGCTTCCTGGTGACCGGCGGCATCGCCGCCGGCGTGAACGTGGCCTCCCGCTATCTCCTGATGTCGACGATGAGTTACCGCTGGGCGGTCATCGTCGCCTATCTGTGCGGCATGACCACCGCCTGGCTGTTGTCGCGCCTGTTCGTCTTCAAGAGTTCGGGCCGGAGCTGGGCCGAAGAGTACGGACGCTTCGCCCTGGTCAACATGGTGGCCGCAGCCCAGGTCTGGCTCATTTCGGTCGGGCTTGCCGAATACCTGTTCCCCGCCGTCGGCTTCACCTTCCATCCCGAGGACGTGGCGCATCTGATCGGCGTCGTCGTCCCGGTGTTCTCGAGCTACATCGGCCACAAGCATTTCAGCTTCGCCCGCAAGGGGACCGCGCACGGGGCCGGGTGACAGCGCTGGGGCTCAGGCCAGCCGCGCCGCCACCTCGTCGGCGATGGCGAGGCAGGAGGTCAGGCCCGGCGATTCGATGCCGAACAGGGTGACGAGGCCGGGGACGCCGTGCGCCTCCGGCCCCTGGATCAGGAAATCGGCCTGCGGCTGGCCGGGGCCGCTCAGCTTCGGGCGGACGCCGGAATAGGCCGGGACGAGGGCGCCGTCGGGCAGGCCCGGCCAGTAGCGCCGGACCTCGCCGTAGAAACTGTCGGCGCGCCGGGGATCGACCGCATAGTCGATGCGGTCGTAATCCTCCGGGCCCAGCCATTCCACGTCGGGGCCGAAGCGGGCCTGTCCGGCAAGATCGAGCGTCAGATGGACGCCCAAGCCCCCCTCCACCGGAACCGGATAGACCAGACGTGAAAAAGGGGAGCGCCCCTGGGCCAGAGCGTAGTAGTTGCCCTTGGCCAGCACGCGCGGGGGAATCCGATTCGCGGGGAAACCGCCCAGGTTCCGCACCACGGCCCAGGCGTCCAGCCCGGCGGCGTTGACCAGGGTGGTGCAGGCGATGCGCATCGGCTCCGCCCCGCCGACCTCCAGCTCGAAGCCGTCGGCGGCGCGGTGGGCGCGCTCCAGCGGGCTCAGCAGGGCGAGCATGGCGCCGGCCTCTTCCGCATCGCCCCGAAGCGCCAGCATCAGGCCATGGCTGTCGATGATGCCGGTGGAGGGCGACAGCAGGGCGCCGACGCAGCGCAGGTTGGGTTCCAGCGCCGCCGCCTCGGTGGCGGAGATCCGGCGCAGGTCGTCCACCCCGTTGGCTGCGGCCTGCGCCTGGATGGCCGCCAGCCTGGGCAACTGGGCCTCCTCGGTGGCGACGATGAGCTTGCCGATGCGCTTGTGTTCGACTCCATGCGCCGCGCAATAGGCGTACAGCGCGTCGCGTCCGGCCACGCACAGCCGCGCCCGGACGCTTCCCGTGGGATAATAGATGCCGGCGTGGATGACTTCCGAATTGCGTGAGCTGGTGCCCGTGCCGATGGCGTCGGCCGCTTCCAGAATCACCACCTCCCGGCCGGCGCGGGCCAGCCGCCGGGCGACCGCCAGCCCGACCACTCCGGCCCCCACCACCACGCAGTCCACCCGCTCCATCGCGTTCCTCTCCGATCCGCCAGCCTGATCCACGAGGCCCAATCTCCCGGGCCCAATCCCCGGGCATGGCATAGAAACGCCAGACCGGCCCCGCCGCACAAGGCCGTACAAGGTCGCGCCGCGCCGTTCCCCGTGGAGACCGGGAAACCGGTGTGGGAGTTCACCCGTCCTGGGCCGCCGCCTCTGCCGGAAGGCGGTGCGACGACCGGGGCGCCGAAGGGGGCTGGGCGTACCGCGAAAGGAGAGCGGGTGCATCCGTGTGACGGCCATCCGCCCTTCCCCTCCCTTCGAAAATGCGGAGTAGGAAGGGGGCTAGCCCCTCCCGCCCCTCTTCCGGAAGCGCCGGATTATCAGGGTGTCGCCAATAAAACCAAAAATATGCGACTGATAAATTCACTTCAGACGGGCTTGTCTTTTGGCGGATCATGGTAATACGGAGGAGCTTGGATTATTTCTTCTTAGAGGATTGCAGGAATATACCATCAAAATTCATGTCATAGGATGTCGCCGCCTTCCCAATGTCCGCGAAGGAGGCGATCTGGCATCCCAACGATCACAACAAAATCCACGGAGAGTCTCCCTTGACCGAAGTCATCATCGCGGACGCTGGCCTTGAGGATCTCGACGGGCTGCTCAGCCACCGCCGCCCCGGCGTTCAGGTCACGCTCGTCTCCGCCGCCGACGATGGCCACGCCGTGCTGGCCGCGGCTCTCGCCGCCCGCCCGTCCGTCCTGCATCTGGTCGCCCATGGCGAGCCGGGACGGGTCCTGATCGGCGCCCAGCCGCTGGACGCGCAATCGCTGCTCGACCGCTCCTGGCCGGACGCGCGCGGCACCGAGATCCACATCCACGCCTGCCATGCCGGTGCGGGCGAGGC
>NZ_JACCJY010000015.1 GCF_014596085.1 Azospirillum tabaci | reverse complement strand
ACCATGCAGACGATGCCGACGACGATCTGCATCCAGCGCGCGCCTTCGGAAATGGGCGCCTGCGAGCCGCCGGAGCTGTTAAAAGCTGGCCTCTGGGATTCTGTCGATCCAACCATCATTCCCTCCCGTGGGATTGAAACGCTTTGATACCGGGCATGAGGGTCCCCTTGGGCGGGCGAGGCGGCGTCCGAGCGAGCGTCCGCATCGCCGCGTCATGGGCGGCCTTGTTCCGTGCCGATGTGAGTCATGGTTCAATGGTGCGCTGAAGAGCCGGCCACGCTGTCCCTGCGTTTGTGGCGCTCCAGATACGGCATATGGTATGCCAGAGACATGATTGTTGGCAACACGAACTTTTGGCGCGTTGCGCTTTTCATCCAAGAATCTTTCCGGCTTTCGGAAACCAGACAGCCGAAAGGGTCAGCCCCGCCCTATGGGCGGGACCGGACGGGGTTCTCGCGATCGGATGGACAAGGCGTCGACCGGCTTCAGGCGGTCGCGGACGCGGCGCGGAACGAGGCCGTGATGGCAAGCGCCGTGATGGCTACCGCCAACGGCACGAAGGACACCCAGAGCACCGTGTCCCAACCGAACGCCGCCAACAGTCCTCCCGACGCGAAGGACCCTATGGCCATCGTGCCGAACACGATGAAGTCGTTGAGCGACTGCACCTGCGTCTTCTCCTCCGGGCGGTGGCACGCCAGAACGAGCGCGGAGGCCCCGAGGAAGCCGAAGTTCCAGCCGACCCCCAGCAGGATCAGGCTGACCCAGAAATGTGCCACGTCGACGCCCCCCAGCCCGACCACGGCCGAGGCGGCGATCAGGCCCAAGCCGGCGAACACGATCCGGGACGCGCCGAACCGCTCGACCAGCCGCCCGGTGACGAAGCTCGGGGCGTACATGGCGATCACGTGCCATTGCAGGCCGAGGTTGGACACCTCCTGGGACAGGCCGCACAGCCGCATCGCCAGCGGGGCCGCCGTCATGATGAAGTTCATCAGAAGATAGGAGACCACTCCGCACAGCACGGCGGTGACGAACCGCGGCTGGCGGGCGATGACGCCGAGCGGCCGTCCTCCGGCGGCCTCCGCCGCGGTCGGCATCGGCAGCCGCACGCCGACCAGCACAAGCGAAGACACCGCCGCCACGGCGGCCTGGGCGAGGAAGGTCGCCAGGAACAGGTGCTGCGGCCAGACATCCATCGTGACGGTGACGAGCTGCGGTCCGATGACCCCGGCGAACACCCCGCCCGCCATCACGGCCGACATGGCCCGCGGGCGCCGTTCCGGTTCGACGCAATCCGTCGCCGCGAAACGGAAGGACAGGACCACGGCGGCGTAGGCGCCCCCGGAAACCATCGACGCGCAGAACAGCCAAAAGCTCCCCAGAAGCACCGCCAACGCGGACAGCAGTCCGACGAGCACGCCGCAGCCGGTCCCTGCCAGGAAGGCGGCCCGCCGTCCATACCGCCGGGCGACGGTCCCGGCGGGTATGGTGCAGACCGCCATCCCCACGACAAAGACGGAGAGCGGCAGCGTCGCCAGCGCCGGGCTTGGCGCCAGCGTGTTCCCGACGATGGCCCCCGTCGCGTAGACGACCACCGCGTTTGCGCCGGCCAGCGCCTGAGCGGTCGCCAGTCGCAGAACATTCCCCGTCCCATGCGCGTAAAGGTTCGTGTCGGCTTGACTCATGACGGTCCTCGGGACTGGCTTGGTACGGTTGCCCCAGGCTTACCGACCCGTCATCATGAATAGAAATGGTATGTTCTCATGATTGGATGAGCCGGAGTCATGAATGCTTGACCGCCAGATCCTCGCGATCCTGCGGGAGGTGGATCGGGCGGGCAGCGTCACCGCCGCCGCCGAACGCCTGAATCTCAGCCAGTCGGCGCTGAGCCACACGATGCGCAAGTTCGAGGAGCGCTGCGGCGTCGAAATCTGGACGAAGAAGGGGCGCACCCTCCGCTTCACCCAGGCCGGACGGCATCTTCTCGCGCTGGCGCAGCGCCTGCTGCCGCAGTTCGAGCACGCCGAACGGATTCTCGCCGACTTCGCGTCGGGCCGTCGCGGAGCCTTCCGTGTGGGCATGGAATGCCATCCCTGCCAAGCCTGGCTGATGCGGATGACCGCCCGGTATCTCACGCAATGGCCGGACGTGGATTTCGAGGTCCGCACCGCCTTCCGCTTCGATGGCTTGGGCGCGCTGCTCGACAACGAAATCGATCTGCTGATCACGCCCGATCCCATCGAGACCGCCGACGTCCTGTTCACGCCGGTCTTCGACTATGAACTCGTTCTCGTGGTGCATGAGGCGCATCCGCTCGCCGCGCATGGCGTGGCGCAACCCGAAGACCTGCGCGCGGAGGAACTGATTACCGTCCCGGTCAGCCTGGAACGGCTGGACATCTTCACCCGCTTCCTCGTCCCCGCCCACTGCCGTCCGCTCCGTCACAAGACGGCGGAGACGACGGACCTGATGCTCCAACTCGTCGCCGCCCGGCGCGGTGTCACCGTCCTGCCCGATTGGCTGGTGCGGGAGGACGGCGCCGGCCTGCCCATCCGCAGTGTGCGGTTGGGAAGCGAGGGGATTGGCAAGAGCATTCATCTCGGCGTCCGCCGCGGCGAAGAGGGCGTGGACTACATCGCCGGCTTCCTGGCGCTCGCGCGGACAGCGGATCAGTAGGCATGAGAGCAAAAAAATGGCCGTGCTGTTTCCAGCACGGCCAGTGATTTCGAGAGGCTCGCATAAATGCAGAGCAACAACCCGCCCGATACAAAGGGTGAGATACCCTGTGCACCAACAAGATGCCTGTTCAGACTATCCGGCGCAACGCTTCTTCGACGGCTTTCCACATTGCGGAAACAGTCCCATTCTCCACCCAATACATGACAAAAAAAGAAGACCGCGCCGTTTCCGGCGCGGCCAGTCACTTCGGGGAAAACACCACATCGACGAAAACGGATCAGCCCTTGAAGACCTTGAGCATGGTGGAACCCAGGCTCGCGGGGCTGTCGGCGACGGCGATGCCGACGGACTTCATGAACTCGATCTTGAAGTCGGCGGTGTCGTTGCCGCCGGAGATCACCGCGCCGGCGTGGCCCATGCGGCGGCCCGGAGGCGCGGTGCGCCCGGCGATGAAGCCGACGACCGGCTTCTTGGTCCCGGAGTCGCGGATGAACTCCGCGCCCTTGACCTCGGCGTCGCCGCCGATCTCGCCGATCATGATGATGCCCTCGGTCTCCGGGTCCTTCAGGAACAGCTCCAGGCTGTCCACGAAGTTCGTCCCGTTGACCGGGTCGCCGCCGATGCCGATGCAGGTCGTCTGGCCCAGCCCCGCCGCGGTGGTCTGCGCCACCGCCTCGTAGGTCAGCGTGCCCGAGCGCGAGACGATGCCGATCTTGCCGCGCTTGTGGATGTGGCCGGGCATGATGCCGATCTTGCACTCGTCCGGCGTGATGATGCCCGGGCAGTTCGGCCCGATCAGCCGGGTCTTGGAGTTGCCCAGCGCCCGCTTGACGCGCACCATGTCGAGCACCGGGATGCCCTCGGTGATGCACACCACCAGCGGGATCTCGGCGTCGATCGCCTCCAGGATGGCGTCGGCCGCGAAGGGCGGCGGCACGTAGATGACGCTGGCGTTGGCGCCGGTCTTCTCGACCGCGTCGGCCACCGTGTCGAAGACCGGCAGGTCGAGGTGCTTGGTGCCGCCCTTGCCCGGGGTGACGCCGCCGACCATCTTGGTGCCGTAGGCGATCGCCTGCTCGGAATGGAAGGTGCCCTGGGCGCCGGTGAAGCCCTGGCAGATCACCTTCGTGTTCTTATCGACGAGAACAGCCATCTTACGCGGCCTCCTTCACGGCCTTGACCACCTTCTCGGCGGCGTCGGCGAGGTTGTCGGCCGACAGGATCGGCAGACCGGACTCAGCAAGGATCTTCTTGCCCAGCTCGACGTTCGTGCCTTCCAGACGCACGACCAGCGGAACGTGCAGGTGCACCTCGCGGGCCGCCGCGACGACGCCTTCGGCGATGACGTCGCAGCGCATGATGCCGCCGAAGATGTTGACCAGGATGCCTTCGACGTTCGGGTCGGAGAGGATCAGCTTGAAGGCCGCGGTGACGCGCTCCTTCGTGGCGCCGCCGCCGACATCGAGGAAGTTGGCCGGCTCGCCGCCGTACAGCTTGATGATGTCCATGGTCGCCATCGCCAGACCGGCGCCGTTGACCATGCAGCCGATGTTGCCGTCCAGCTTGACGTAGTTGAGGCTGTGCTTCGCCGCCTCGATCTCGGCCGGGTCTTCCTCGGCCTCGTCGCGCAGCTCCTCGACGTCCTTGTGACGGAACAGGGCGTTGTCGTCGAAGCTCATCTTGGCGTCGAGCGCCAGGATGTCGCCCGAGCCGGTGACGATCAGCGGGTTGATCTCGACGATCGCGCAGTCCAGGTCCACGAAGGCCTGATAGGCGGCTTGGATGAACTTGGCGGCGGCGGAGACCTGCTTGCCTTCGAGGCCGAGCGCGAAGGCGACCTTGCGGGTGTGGTAGCCCTGGATGCCGGTGGCCGGGTCGATGGCGACCTTGACGATCTTCTCCGGCGTGTTGTGGGCGACCTCCTCGATCTCCATGCCGCCTTCGGTCGAGGCGATGATGGTGACGCGGCCCGACGCGCGGTCGGTCAGCAGGCCGAGATACAGCTCGCGCTTGATGTCGGCGCCTTCCTCGACGTAGAGGCGCTTGACCTCGCGGCCGTCCGGACCGGTCTGCTTGGTGACCAGCACGTGGTTCAGCATCTCGCCGGCGTTCTTGCCGACCTCCTCGATGGACTTGACGACGCGGACGCCGCCCTTGCCCTCGGGGTTGTCCTTGAAGCGGCCGGCGCCGCGGCCGCCCGCGTGGATCTGCGACTTCACGACCCACACCGGGCCGCCCAGCTCGCGGGCGACGGTCTCGGCTTCCTGCGGGGTGTAGGCGACGCCGCCGCGGGGCACCGCGACGCCGTACTTCTTCAGCAGGCCTTTGGCCTGATACTCATGGATGTTCATCGGGCGTCCATCTGTTTTTATGGTCGGCTGACGGATTTCGGGTCGGCTGACGATGGGCGAAGATCGGGCAGGCGTTTCCTGCTGGCGGACGCGCCAGGGCGCAAGTCTTCGGGGGAGCTGAGTCCTTCAGGAAGCCTTACGCCGGCTGGCGCGAACGTCCGCGGTCACTGTACCACCGGGCGCGGACGGTTCAACCGTCCGCGCCCGGGGCGACAAGGCCGCAGGCCGCCGCGCAGGCAAAAAACAGGCCGCCTTAGGAGGCGGCCTTCTCAGCCTGCTGCTTCTTGACCACCTCGACGAGCTGCTTCACAGCGTCGACCGAGTGATCGAACATCTTCTTCTCTTCCGCGGAGAGATCGATCTCGATGATCTTCTCGACGCCACCGGCACCGATGATCGTCGGGACGCCGACGTAGAGGTCGTTCTGGCCGTACTGGCCGGTCAGGTAGGCGGCGACCGGAACGACGCGCTTCTGGTCCTTCAGGTAGGACTCGGCCATCTGGATGGCGGACGCGGCCGGGGCGTAGAAGGCCGAGCCGGTCTTCAGGAGCTTGACGATCTCCGCACCGCCGTCGCGGGTGCGCTGCACGATGGCGTCCAGCTTCTCCTGCGTGGTCCAGCCCATCTTGACCAGATCCGGCAGCGGGATGCCGGCGACGGTCGAGTAGCGGACGAGCGGGACCATGGTGTCGCCGTGGCCGCCCAGCACGAAGGCGGTGACGTCCTCGACCGACACCTTGAACTCGTCGGCCAGGAAGTAGCGGAAGCGGGCCGAGTCGAGCACGCCGGCCATGCCGACGACGCGCTCCGGCGGGAGGCCGGAGGCCTGCTGGAGCACCCACACCATCACGTCCAGCGGGTTCGTGATGACGATGACGAAGGCGTTCGGGGCGTACTTCTTGATGTTCTCGCCGACGGTCTGGCAGACGCCGGTGTTGATGCCGATCAGGTCGTCGCGGCTCATGCCCGGCTTGCGCGGCACGCCGGCGGTGACGATCACGACGTCGGCGCCTTCGATGACCGAATAGTCGTTGCCGCCGCTGAGCTTGGCGTTGAAGCCTTCGACCGGCGAGGTCTCAGCCAGGTCGAGGGCCTTGCCCTCCGGCATGCCTTCGGCGATGTCGAACAGGACGACGTCGCCGAGTTCCTTCTGGGCAGCGAGCAGAGCCAGCGTGCCGCCAATCTGGCCGGCGCCGACGAGCGCAATCTTCTTGCGAGCCATGGAGCGTTTCCCTAAGCGTGAGCGTCCCCCATTCAGCGGAGGACAGAACCGATTGAGTTTAGCGTCCTAGGGATCCAGCGCCCTGAGATTTCGAGGGCGGTTCCTAGCGCGATTCCGGCCCGAGGGCAAGCGTGACCGCAAGCACGGGGCACGGAACTGTGCAATCGATTACGGCGAATGGCCGGAACGGCAAACAGGAATTTGGCGTTGCGGGTGCGGCGCACTATTCTTTGGATAGGTTTTGAAGGCCGTTCGGGATGGGGGGAAGAACCATGATTCGCTTTGCACCGGCATTTTGCCTGACCGTGACGCTGGCCCTGGGAAGCGGCGGCGCGGCCTTGGGACAAACCGTCGCAGACTATGAGGCCGCGCTGGCCAAGGCGCCGCTGGCCAGTGCGCCGCTGGCCAGCGCGCCTCTGGGCGAGGCTGCAGCCGGCGCTCCGGCGGATGTCCCGTCGGCCACCGATGTCCTCTATTGCCGGCCGGTGTCGAATTACGTGTACACCTCCGTCCCGCCGGGGGAGCGCAGCGGCATCGTGGTGCCCTTGGTGGCCTTCGACGGGCCTGCCGACCCGGCGACCCTGCGCAAGCGCGCCCTGTGCGAGACGGTGCGCCGGATGGCGGTGATCCAGTTCGATTCCGGGTCGGGCGAGGAGATCGTCACCCCGCCGCAGCTGATCGACACCAATCCGTCGCGGCCCCTCTACCAGAACGATCCGACGCCGGCCCCCGAGGCGCGGCGCGCGCCGGCCCGCCGGCCGCTGGAAATCCAGTAACGGAGAACTTGGCAACGGCGCTCCATGGCGTCAGGACCGGACGCCGTAGAGCGCGAGGTGGCGGGCCATGTCCGCCGTGGGCAGTGGATAGCCGGTGCCCTGGCGGGCGTTCAGCACGGCGCGCGGCGGGATGCCGGCGGCGCTGACCTGCACCCGCATGGCGCAGCGCATCGAATAGCCCGCCCGCCAGACCAGGGCGGTGACCGCGCGGGGATCGCCGGAACGCAGGATGTCGTCCACGATCCCCGGATGGACGGCGGCGCGCAAGGCCAGGGCGGCGCGGACGAAGTCCGTTTCCTCCCAGGACAGGGCGTCGCCCAGCGCCGTCTCGTCCAAGGCGCCCTGCCGGTGCAGGCGGACGGCGCGGCGTCCCGGCGACTCGGCGGGGTCGCGCCCTTCGACCCAGGCGACGCGGCGGCGCGCCACCGCGGCGACCTCCGCCGCGGTGACGGCGTCCAGGTCGGTGCGGCGGCGCAACAGGTCGGCCACCGAATCGTCGACGAACTCCGCCAGCCGCGGGGCCAGCCGCTGCGGCAGGGCAGTGCGGCCGGCCAGCTTGGCCTGCCAGTCCGGATGGCCGCCGGACCGCTCCACCAGATCCTCCAGCCGGTCTTCGGGGATGACCGCGCCGTCGTTGTCCAGCAGGACGCCCGTGGCCTCCGCGTCGCCCGTGTCCACGATGGCGCAGGACAGCGGCGCGCTGACCGCCGGCCGCCGCGCGATGGCCGACAGCGCCCAGCCGGCGGGGTGGGCGGCGATGATCTCCAGCAGATCCTCGTCGGTCAGGGTGGCGCAGCAGTGCAGGATCGGCTCCGCCACCGAGCGCTCGACGTCGCGGGCCAGCGTGCGGGCGACGGCGGGCGGGGCGCAGGCGACGTCCTTGAGTGCCCCGGCCAGCGCCGTCCGGACATGGGCGGCATGATCGCGGGCCAGCCGCTCCAGCGTGCGCAGGGCGGTGGCGGTGGCCTTGTCCTGGCGATCCGGCGGCAGATCGGGAAGCAGCCGGCACAGCTTGCGCGCCAGCAGCGCACGCACCCCGGCGTCGCCCATGCCGGCCAGCCGCGATTCGACCAGCGCCGTGCCGACGCGGCGGCGTGCCGGTTCCGGCGCAGGAGGAGCGGGGGGAGAATCGTCGAACAGATAGCCGAGCAGGTCCGGGTCCACCCCATCGTCCCCCCTCACTTCCGCGAAGGAATCCATGGCTGCTTCCATCCGTGGTCCGTCCGGCGTGGCCCGCGCGGTGTCGCGGGCGGACGCGTCGGGGCGGTCATCTCCAGGTGTGGAGGGTGGGGCCTGACGTGGCTGCATCCGGATATCCAACGACGGGCCGGTTAACGGGCCGCTAATGGAGCCAAACTTGTCATCGGCGCCCGCCGTGCGCAACCATACCCTGCACCGCCAGTCATCCCCTGTACTGGCGATGACAAGGCGTCAACATGCCGAGGTTGAAAAGAAAAAAGGCCGCAACCCCGATGGGGTGCGGCCTTGAAGAGTTTAGGGAGGAAACGCACTGCAAAAGCAGTAACGGGGCGGATGATAGGCTCTGACCTCAGCGGATGGTAACACCAAGTTGGTATTGGTGCGGTGCGGTGTGCGCATGGCGGTGCGGGAATAAAATGTTGTTTGCCCAGCGGGTGGGCAGGATTTCGACCATTTGCACACATTCGAGCCGCATGGCCGGATGATGGAAACGCAAACGATCGGACTGGGAATATTGTTTGTGTCCAGAACGATGGCGGGTGAAGTCTCGCCGAATGCTGAGCGACGTCCATCCGGACATGTCCTTGGGCGCCGCCTCCCTTGACGGCGGTTTGCATGCTGGACGGATTGTTTGTGAGGCTTGCCGGTCTGCTGGGAAAACCCTCCCCCGCGGCGGGCCGCGGCGCGGGGGAGGGGAAAGGGAGACGGTGCTCAGGCGGCCAGCTTCTCGCGAATCAGCGCCTTGGTCTCGTCCAGGCCGTAGAGCTGGATGAAGGAGCCCATGCGCGGGCCGGTGGTCTGGCCGAGCAGCACCTCGTAGAGCGCCTGGAACCACGCGCGCAGCTCGGTGAAGCCGTGCTCCTTGCCGACCGCGAAGACCTCGTTCTGGACGACGTCACCCGCCGCGTCGGCGGGGATGCCGTCCAGACGCGCCAGCAGGTCCTCCAGCGCGGCGCGCTCGGCGTCGGTGGGGGCGCGGAAGCGCTTCGTCGGCTTCACCTGATCCTGGTAGTAGCGGACGGCGTAGCCGACCAGCTTGTCCAGGAAGGGGCTGTTCTCCGGCGTCGCCTCGGGCGCGTAGCGGCTGATGAAGCCCCACATGACGTCCTTGGTCTCGGCGTTCGCCGCCCCGGCGAGGTTGAGCAGCAGGTTGAAGGACACGTCCGAGCGCACCGCCGGGGCCGTGCCGTTGTGGATGTGCCAGGCCGGGTTTTCCAGCGCCTTGGCCGGCTCCTCCACCGGCAGCTTGGCGACGAAGGCCAGATACTCGTCCACCGCCCGCGGGATCACGTCGAAATACAGCCGCTTGGCCGACTTCGGCTTCTGGAACATGTAGAGGGCGAGGCTCTCCGGCGGGGCGTAGGCCAGCCACTCCTCCATGGTCAGGCCATTGCCCTTGGACTTGGAGATCTTCTGCCCCTTGTCGTCGAGGAACAGCTCGTAATTGAAGCCCTGCGGCGGGGTGCCGCCGAGGATGTTGACGATCTTACCGGCCAGCTCGGCCGACGGGATCAGGTCCTTGCCGTACATCTCGTAATCGACGCCCAGCGCGTACCAGCGCATGCCCCAGTCGGGCTTCCACTGGAGCTTCACATGGCCGCCGGTGACGGGGACTTCGACCTTCTTACCGTCCTCGTCCTGGAAGACGATGGTGCCGGCGTCCACGTCGCGCTCCAGCACCGGGACCTGCAGCACGCGCCCAGTGGAGGGGGAGACGGGCAGGAACGGGCTGTAGGTCTGCTGGCGCTCCTCTCCCAGGGTCGGCAGCATGACGGCCATGATCTCGTCATAGCGCCGCAGCACGCCGAGCAGCGCCTCGTCGAAGCGGCCCGACTTGTACCAGTCGGTGGAGGACTGGAACTCGTACTCGAAGCCGAAGCTGTCGAGGAAGGCGCGCAGCCGCGCGTTGTTGTGCGCGCCGAAGCTGTCGTGGGTGCCGAACGGGTCGGGGACCTGGGTCAGCGGCTTGCCGAGGTTGGCGGCCACCAGCTCCTTGTTCGGGATGTTGTCCGGGACCTTGCGCAGCCCGTCCATGTCGTCGGAGAAGCAGAAGAGCTTGGTCGGGATGTCGCTCATCCGCTGGAAGGCCTGACGGACCATGGTGGTGCGCGCCACCTCGCCGAAGGTGCCGATGTGCGGCAGGCCCGACGGACCGTAGCCGGTCTCGAACAGGACGTAGCCTTTGGCCGGCGGCTCTTTCGCGAAGCGCGCGACGAGTTTGCGCGCCTCCTCGAACGGCCACGCCTTCGCCTGCAACGCCAATTCCCGCTCGCCGGTCATGGTAGAGCCCCTTCAAAACTCGACGGAAGTGTAGAAAGGCAGCGACCCTAGGGCGGACCGCGCCGTCCGTCAACGGGCGCCGCTTGTCCGTTTCGTGGTTCGGGCGCATGTCTGGATGTGGATCACCCGTCGAGGACCCGCATGAGCTGGTTGTTTCTGTCCGTCGCCATCGCCTTCGAGATCGTGGGCACCGTCGCCATGAAGATGTCCGACGGCATGACCCGCCTGTGGCCGAGCCTGGCGGTGGTGGCCTGCTATCTGGTCGCCTTCGCGATGCTGGCCCAGGCGCTGCGCGAGATCGAGGTGGGCGTGGCCTACGCCATCTGGTCGGCGGTGGGCACCGCGGCCATCGCGGCGATCGGCGTGTGGGTGTTCGGCGAATCGCTGAACTTCCTGAAGCTGGCTGGGATCCTGCTGATCGTCGCTGGGGTGGTGAGCCTCCGGATGTCGGGGGGCGGAGCGTAGGGGTATTCGTGGAAGGGCGCTGACTTGCAAGGCGTTGCCCCCACCCCGATCCTCCCCCGCTCTCGGCGGACCGAAGGTCCGCCTGCCGCGTCAGCGCAAACCTAGGGTTTGCGCGAGAGCTGCGCAGGGGAGGGAGATGTCTGCGAAGCGGCGGCAGTTCCCTCCCCTGCAAAGCGGGGGAGGGTTAGGGTGGGGGCAACCCAGGCGCCGATGGCCTTTCAGCGAAAAGAGACTCCCTAGCGAGCGCAATCCGCCAGCCCGTCGCGCTCCACCACCGCCATGCGGCGCTCGATGACGCCGGCCCGCCGCGCCACATAGGCGCTGGGCGGGTTCGGCGACCAGTTGCGGGGGTTGGGCAGGACGACCGCCAGCAGGGCGGCCTCGCGGCGGGTCAGGGCGGCGGCGGATTTCTTGAAATGGTGGCGGGCGGCGGCCTCGGCGCCGTAGACGCCGTCGTCCCACTCCACGATGTTCAGATAGACCTCCAGGATGCGGCTCTTCGGCCACAGCGTCTCGATCAGCAGGGTGAACCACGCCTCGATGCCCTTGCGGGTCCAGCTGCGGTCCGGCCAGAGGAAGGCATTCTTGGCGGTCTGCTGGCTGATCGTGCTGCCGCCGCGCAGGCGCCGGCCCTCCTCGTTGTCCTCGAAGGCGCCTTCGATGGCCGCCCAGTCGAAGCCGCCATGACCGCAGAACAGCGTGTCCTCCGACGCGACGACCGCGCGGGCGAGGTGGGGAGAAATTTGCGACATGGGCACCCAGTCGTGCGCCAGCCCGGAGCCTCCGGCGGCGCGGATCAGCATCAGCGGCGTGGCCGGCACCGGCACCACGCGGTAGAGCGCCACCCAGCCGACGCTGAAGGCCACCAGGGCGACGGCCAGGGCCATCAGGAGTCTCAGCAGACGCCGGACCGGAAACCGCATGCGCTCGACCTCTCCTCTGCGACGCTCAAGGACGGGGGAGCACTTTCGAGGGGGCGGGCCGATCGGTCAACACGGGTTTGCTCGCATTGCGGCGGCGGGGGCCACTATACTGCGCGCCATGGATCTGACCTCGGCGCCTTCCCTCCCGTCCTTCAGCCTCGATGACGCGCCGGCCCTGGTCGCCGGCGCGCGGCGCGTGGTCCTTCTGACCGGCGACGGCGAGGTGGAGGAGCTGACCCCCGCCGTCGCGGCCAAGCGGGCGCGCCGCCAGCCGCCGCTGGTCTGCCACGCGCGGGCCATGGCGCGGCGGCTGGGGACGGAGCCCTTCGCCGCCTTCGACCTGCTGGAGCTGTTCGCCTTCGTCCTGCCCGCCCGCTTCTGCGTGCCGACCCCGCGCGGGCTGGCCGAGGCGCTGGACCTGCCGATCCCCGACGGGCTGGAGGACGACGCGCTGGCTCTGCACCGGGCGGTGCGCAAGCTGCTTGGCCTGCTGGGATCGCCGGGGCGCGAGGAAGCGTCCGACCCCGTGGCCTTCGCCTGGGAGATGGGGCGCGCCGGCTGGCTGTGGGCGCCCGCCGTGCTGGCGGCGCTGGGCAAGCCGGACGGGCCGGAGAAGGGGGCCGCCCGCGCCGGCCTGCGCGTCTGGACCCGCATCAAGGAATGGCAGGACGGCCCGCCCGAACCGCCGCCCGCCCACCACCCGGTGGAGCCGGACGAGGCGCGCCGCCGGCTGTCGGTGATGCTGTCGGCCAGCGTGCCCGGCAAGGTGGCCGAGCCGCGCCCGCAGCAGGCCGACTACGCCAGCGCGGTGTCCGCCGCCTTCGCCCCGCGTCCCGCCCCCGACACGCCGAACGTCGTGCTGGCGGAGGCCGGAACGGGCGTTGGCAAGACGCTGGGCTATCTGGCGCCGGCCACGGTGTGGGCGGAGAAGAACGGCGGCACGGTGTGGATCTCCACCTACACCCGCAACCTCCAGCACCAGATCGACGCGGAGCTGGACCGCCTCTACCCCGAACCGGCGACCAAGGCGCGCAAGGTCGTGCTCCGCAAGGGCCGGGAAAACTACCTGTGCCTGCTGAACCTGGAGGAGGCCGTCCGCGGCATGCCGATGCAGCCGCACCATGCCATCGGGGTGGGGCTGATGGCGCGCTGGGCCGCGGCGACGCGCGACGGCGACCTGACCGGCGGCGACTTCCCCGGCTGGCTGGTGGACATCGCCGGGCGTGGGCGGACGCTGGGCCTCGCCGACCGGCGGGGCGAGTGCATCTATTCCGCCTGCGACCATTACGCCCGCTGCTACATCGAGAAGAGCGTGCGCCGCGCCCGCAAGGCCGACGTGGTGATCGCCAACCACGCGCTGGTCATGGTGCAGGCGGCGCTCGGCGGGGGCGAAGAGCCGACGCTGCCCACCCGCTATGTCTTCGACGAGGGGCATCATGTCTTCGACGCCGCGGACAGCGCCTTCGCCGGGCATCTGACCGGGCGCGAGACCCAGGAGTTGCGGCGCTGGCTGCTGGGGGCGGAGGAGACGGGGCGCAGCCGCGCCCGCGGGCTGAAGCGCCGCATCGAGGATCTGGTCGCCAGCGACGAGCGGGCGCAGGAGCTGATGGACGCGGTGATGCTGGGCGCCCGCGTCCTGCCGGCGGAGGGCTGGGCGGCGCGGCTGTCCGCCGACAACCCGCAGGGGCCGACCGAAGCCTTCCTGCTCGCCGCGCGGCGACAGGTCTATTCGCGCACGGCGGGGCAGGGCGGCCCCTACAGCCTGGAGGCCGACAAGGCCTACCCGGTGGACGGGCTGCTCGACGCCGCGGAGGCGCTGGAGGCGGCGCTGGTCCGGCTGTCGGAACCGCTGGCCGGGCTGGCCAAGCGCTTGGCGGCAAGGCTGGAGGACGAGACGGCGGAGCTGGACAGCGACCAGCGGCGGCGCATCGACGCCATGGCTCGCAGCCTGACCCGGCGCGGCGTGCTGACGGTCGAGGCGTGGCGGGCCATGCTGAAGACGCTGCCGGTGGAGACTCCGGCGCAGTTCGTCGACTGGTTCGCGGTGGAGCGGATCGACGGGCGCGACGTCGATGTCGGACTCTACCGCCACTGGATCGACCCGACCGTTCCCTTCGCGGAGGCGCTGGCCGGGCCGGCGCACGGCATGGTGGTCACCTCCGCCACGCTGACCGACGGCACCGGCGACGTCGCCATGGATTGGCAGGCGGCGGAGGACCGCTGCGGCGCCAGCCATCTGCCGAAGCCGGCGCTGCGCGCCCAGGTGCCCTCGCCCTTCGACTATCCCAACCGCACGCGGGTGATGGTGGTCACCGACGTGCGCAAGGACGATCTGGGGCAGGTGGCGTCCGCCTACCGCACGCTGTTCCAGGCGGCGGGGGGCGGCGGGCTGGGGCTGTTCACCGCGATCAGCCGGCTGCGCGCCGTCTACGACCGCATCGTGGAGCCGTTGGACGCCACCGGCGTCCCGCTCTACGCCCAGCATGTCGACCCGCTGGACGTGGCGACCCTGATCGACATCTTCCGGGGGGAGGAGCACGCCTGCCTGCTCGGCACCGACGCGGTGCGCGACGGGGTGGACGTGCCGGGCCGCTCGCTGCGGCTGATCGTCTTCGACCGCGTGCCCTGGCCGCGCCCCGACATCCTGCACCGCGCCCGGCGCGACGCCTTCGGGCGGCGGCGCTACGAGGACATGATCGCGCGGCTGCGGCTGAAACAGGCCTTCGGCCGGCTGGTGCGGCGGGCCGACGACACGGGGGTGTTCGTCCTGCTCGACCCGATGATGCCGAGCCGCCTGTTCGGCGCCTTCCCCGAGGGGGTGGAGGTCCGCCGCGTCGGCATCAAGGAGGCCGTGGAGGCGACGGCGGAGTTCCTGCGGGGCTGGTGAGGAGCGGCCTTATCCGCCCGTGCCGATCCGGGCAACCTCGAACGGCGTCGTCTGGTAGATCCGGTTGATCCAGTTCGCGAACAGCAGATGGGCGTGGCTCCGCCACCGGTTCTCGGGCGGGCGGCTCGGGTCGTCGTCCGGGAAATAGCCCTGGGGAACCGGCGTGCCCGCGTCCTTGGCGACGTCCCGGACATATTCGTTGCGCAGCGTGTCCGTGTCGTACTCGATGTGGTTGAACATGTGCAGCGACCGGTGGGCGGCGTCCTCCAGCAGGCAGGGGCCGGTGTCGGGGGAGTCCAGGAGCACGCGCAGGCCGCTTTCCGGGGGAATGTCCTCCTCGCGCACCTCGGTCCAGCGCGAGACCGGGATGGGCACGCCGTCGGACAGGCCGCACAGATAGGGCGAGGCGGGGGCGCGGTTGCGGTGCCGGTACACGCCCGACGCCTTGCGCGGCAGAAGATGCTTCGGCACGCCGTGGAAATGATGGACGGCGGCCTGCGCCGCCCAGCAGATGTTCAGACAGGAGTGGACGTGGCTCTGCGTCCAGTCGAAGACCGAACACAGCTCGTCCCAGTAGGACACCTCCTCGAAGGGCATCGTCTCGACCGGGGCGCCGGTGACGATGAAGCCGTCGAACTTCTCGCGGCGCGCGTCCTCCCACGACCGGTAGAAGGCGCTCATGTGGTCCGCCGCGGTGTTGCGCGGCACATGGTTGGTGATCCGGATCAGCGACAGCTCGACCTGAAGCGGCGTGTTGCCGAGGAGGCGCGCGATCTGAGTCTCGGTCCGGATCTTGTCGGGCATCAGGTTGAGCAGGCCGAAGCGCAGGGGCCGGATGTCCTGCCGGATGGCGTCGGCCTCCTGCATGACCATGACGCCCTCGGCCTGCAGGGCGGTGAAGGCGGGAAGATCGTTGGGTATCCTGATGGGCATGACTCGTCCGGCTCCGCTGTCGGTGCATCGGTCGGAACAGACGTCATGGCGAACCCCGTTTGTTTGCCGGTCCGGCCACATCCCCCTTCGGGACGCCACCTTGCTCGGGAAAGCAGGTTGGCGTTGAGCGTCCGCTCAACTCTTGATGCGCGGCGCACATTATACGGGCAGCGGCGGCTTGGCAACAGCGGCGGGGCTGGCGGTGGGCGGCGCCGCTCCGCCCACCGGTCCCGATCACAAGATCCTCAGGCCGCCTTGATGGCGACGAGGAAGTTTTCCACTTCGCTCTTCAGGCGCATCGCCCCTTGGTTCAGGTCGCCGGAGGCCGACATCACCTGGGTCGCGGCGCTGCCGGTTTCGGTCGCGGCCTGCGACACGCGGCTGATGTTGCTGGTCACTTCCTGGGTGCTCTGCGCCGCCTGCTGGACGTTGCGGCTGATCTCCTGGGTCGCGGCGCCCTGCTCCTCGATGGCGGCGGCGATGGAGGAGGAGATGTCGTTGATCGAAGAGATGGTCGCCCCGATCCCGCGGATGGCGCCGACCGCCCCGCCGGTGGCCGCCTGGATGGCGCCGATCTGCTGGGCGATCTCCTCCGTCGCCTTGGACGTCTGGTTGGCCAGGCTCTTGACCTCGCTCGCCACGACGGCGAAGCCCTTGCCCGCCTCGCCGGCGCGGGCCGCCTCGATGGTGGCGTTGAGCGCCAGAAGGTTGGTCTGAGCGGCGATGTTCTGGATCAGGTCAACCACGTCGCCGATGCGCTGCGCCGCTTCCGACAGTCCCTGCACGGTGGCGTTGGTGCGGTCGGCCTCGTCCACCGCCCTGCCGGCGATGCTGGCCGACTGCGACACCTGCTGGGATATCTCGGTGATGGAGGCGGCCATCTCCTCCGACGCGGCGGCGACGGTCTGCACATTGGCGGAGGTCAGCTCGGCCGCGGACGCCGCACTTCCGGCCTCGGCCCGCGTGTGCTCGGCGATTTCGGTCATGCTGCGGGCGGTGGTGTCGAGCTGCGACGCCGCGGCGCCCACGGTTTGCAGGACGCTGTGCACCGCGCTGTCGAAGTTGCGGATCAGCGAGTCGATCCGCTCGGTGCGGTGGCGCTTGTTCTCCTCCTCGGCGGCCTGGGCGGCGGTCAGGCGCTCCGCCTCGATCAGACCGTCCTTGAAGACCTGCACCGCACGCGCCATGGCGCCGATCTCGTCCTGGCGGGCGCCGCCCTCCACCGCGACACCGAGGTCGCGCTTGGCCAGACGGTCCATGATGGAGGTCAGGGCGACGATGGGCCGGGCGATCGACGTCGTCATGGCGATGCCCGCGAACAGGCAGAGGACCGCCACGAACGCGATGGCGCCCAGAATCCAGTTCTGCGCCCCGACATAGGTGGCCCGCCCCGTGTCCGCCGCCTTCGTGGCGTTCTGGACGTTGGAGGTGCTCAGCTCGTTGATGAGCGCGGAGCATTCGTCGAACGCCTTGCGCGACTCCTCCCGATAAATGCCTGTGGCCTTCTCGTTCTCGTTGGTCCGGGAGGAGGGAAGCAGCTTGCCTTGGCTGATCTTCAGATAGCTGTCCCAGGCCGCCTCCCAGCGCTTGAAGGTCTGGGTTTCCCAGCCGGAGGCCAGCAGCGGTTCATACTTCCGCCGGGCCTCCGCCAAGCGGTTCAGAACCGTGGTCATTTCCTTTTCGACCTCGGCCATTTCCGCGGGGTAAAGGGCGAGGATGTGGGAAGCCTCCAGGATGCGGTAGTCGTTCGCCGCACCGTCGATCTCCCCGATGGCGGTGACGCTGGGCAGCCAGTTGGAGCGGATTTCCTCAGCGGCGTGGTTGACGGTGCTCAGCCGGTCAACGGCGAACAGTCCCAAGGCGACCGACATCAGCAGGACACAGACGGTGGCGGCGACCACCTTGGTCCGGATGGTCATGGAACTCAGCATGGACATGGCGCGTGTCTCTTCCCCGGAAGCAAAGGCGTGGCTATCGATTGTATCGAGTCTGAACGAAAAGGTCTGGCAGTCCAGACGTCCATGCGCGGGGCGTTGGACTTGCCGGGGTCAAATGATGAAGCAGCAAATATTAAGAAAGATGCAAAACTGATGCGGCGCAGTCTGCATGACACTTATTCAATGACGCCTTTGCGTCAGGAAATTCAATAAAGCCTTTGCATCAGGAAAGATGAGCAGCCGAAGGGGCGAGCGCGGTCGAAGGACGGCACGCTAAGGTTCAAAGGGGCGGCGCGTAGGTGGCCAGCAGGAAGGACAGGGTGACCACGCTGGCGATGGTGGACATCAGGATCGCGGCGGAGGTGCGCTCCACATAGATGCGGTACTGGCTGGCCACCACGAAGGTCAGGGCGCCGGTGGGCAGGCCGGCGAGGATGATGGCCGACCCGGCCCAGAAGGGGTCCAGCGGGAACAGCGTCTGGATGAGCAGCCAAGCCAGCGCCGGCTGTACCACCAGTTTCAGGGCGCTGATCCAGCCGACCTCCAGCAGGTTGGCCTTCAGGCTCTGGGTCGCCAGGAACAGGCCGATGGCGAACAGCGCGCAGGGGCCGGCGGAGGCGCCCATCAGGTCGCAGTAGATGGCGACCGGGCGCGGCACCGGCACGCCGGACAGGAAGACCGACCAGGCGAGTCCCAGCGCCGTGGAGATGATCAGCGGGTTCTTGACCAGCGCCCGGCCGACGTCGCGCAGCGCCTTGCCGATGCCGCCGCCCTGGCTGTTGGCGAACTCCAGCCAGATCACCGCGATGCCCACCATGATCGCGCTCATGATGACGGTGGCGAGGATGGCCGGGGCCAGACGGTCCGGGCCGAAGGCCGCCAGGAACAGCGGGATGCCCATGTAGCCGGTGTTGGAGAAGCAGGCGTTCAGCCCCTGCATGCATCGGATCTGCGTCCGCTCCCGGTGGATCAGCCAGCCGAGCAGGGCGCCCAGCGCATAGACCGCCAGCATCGAGCCGAGGAAGGCGCCGATGAAGGGGCCGTTGAAGATCTCCGGCAGCGAGCGCTTCGCGGTGCCGAGGAACAGCACCGGCGGCAGGGCCATCCAGTAGACGAATTTGTTCAGCGCCTCCGACGAGGCGGGACCGAGCAGCTTCGCCTTACCGGAAAGGACGCCCGCCAGGATGATGGCGAAGACCGGGAGCGCCACGTTGAAGACCACCGACATCGGCCCCGACCTTAAGGGGCAACCCGTCCCCTGTCGAGGGACCCACCCGTCCGTCGCGGGCATAGCTCCCTTGACGGCGCTCCCTCCCTTGACGGCGCGCGGGGGGCGGGCAAGATTGGGCGGGGCCCTTTTTCCGCAGGAGTTTCGATGATCAACCATCACAGCGCGCTCATCTACGTCATGGTGCTGGTGTCGGCGTGCGACGGCGACATGACGGACGCGGAGCTTGAGGCCATCGGCGAGAACGTCCGCTACCTGCCGATCTTCAAGGATTTCGACATCGACCGGCTGACCGACGTGACCCGCGAATGCTCCGGTCTGCTGGCCGACGCCGACGGGCTGGAAACGACGCTCCAGATCGTCAAGGAGGCCATCCCGTCCAAGCTGTCCGAAACCGCCTACGCGCTCGCCTGCGACATCGCCGCGGCGGACCCGTCGGCCTCGCAGGAGGAACTGCGGATGCTGGAACTGATTCGGCACAAGCTGGGCGTGGACCGGTTGTGCGCCGCCGCCATCGAACGCGGCGCGCGGGCGCGCCACACCCGCCTGTGACGGCCAGGGACATGACGGCTGGGGACATGGCGGACCTCAAGGACCGTACGGTCGGCTTCATCGGGCTGGGCCTGATGGGCCGGCCGATGGCCCGCAATCTGGCGAAGGCCGGCGCGGCCCTGGTGATCAGCAGCCGCAGCCCCGGCCCGGTCGAGGAGCTGGCGGCCGAGGGCATGAGCCCCGCCGCCGGGCCCGCCGAGGTCGCCGCCCGCGCCGATTCCATCGTGCTGATGCTGTCGGACACCGTGGCGGTGGAGGCGGTGGCCGCCGCTCTGATCGACGCGCTGCGGCCCGGCCATCTCGTCATCGACATGGGCACCACGGCGGTCGGGGCGACCCGCAAGCTGGCCGAGGCCGTCCGCGCCAAGGGCGCGGACTGGGTGGACGCTCCGGTGTCCGGCGGCACGGTGGCGGCGGAGGCCGGCACCCTGACCATCATGGCCGGCGGCACGGAGGAGGCCTTCGCCCGCGCCCTGCCGCTGTTCCAGGCGATGGGCCAGCGCATCACCCATGTCGGTGACAGCGGGGCCGGGCAGGTCGCCAAGATGGCCAATCAGGTGATCGTCGCGCTGAGCATCGGCGCGGTGGCCGAGGCCCTGGCCCTGGCCAAGGCGGCGGGGGTGGAGCCGGGCAAGGTCCGCGACGCCATCCGCGGCGGCTTTGCCGAGTCGCGCATCCTGGAGTTGCACGGCCAGCGCATGGTCTCCGGCGACTTCACGCCGGGCGGCCGCGTGGTCACCCAGATCAAGGACCTGAAGCAGGCGGAGGAGCTGGCGGAGCAGTCCGGCATCCAGCTTCCCGCGCTGGGCCTCAGCCTGGAGCTGTTCGAGCTGCTGGCCGAGCAGGGCGACGGCGGGCTGGACCACTCCGCCCTTTACCGGCTGTTCGTCAGGTAAAAGGCGGCGGGCACGATCCTGATTCCCGCTTGCCCCCTCCCTAACCCTCTCCCGCTGGGCGGGGGAGGGGACTGCCGCCGCTTCGCACAAATCTCCTTCCCCTGCGCAGCTCTCGCGCAAACCCTAGGTTTGCGCTGACGCGGCAGGCGGACCTTCGGTCCGCCGAGAGCGGGGGAGGGCCGGGGTGGGGGCATAAGTGCCCGCGCTGTCGTCACCCCTCCAGATACTCTTTCACCAGCAGTTCGGCGATCTGCACGGCGTTGAGCGCGGCGCCCTTGCGCAGGTTGTCGGTGGCGGCCCAGAAGGACAGGCCGTTGTCCACCGTGTAGTCCTCGCGGATGCGGCTGACGAAGACCGGGTCGTCGCCGGCGACCTCGACCGGGGTGATGTAGCCGTCGTTCTCATGCTGGTCGATCACCTGCATGCCCGGCGCCTTGCGCAGGATGCGGCGGGCCTCCTCGGCGGTCACCGGCTCCACGCACTCGATGGTGATCGAGGCGGAATGGCCGATGAAGACGGGGACGCGGACGCAGGTCGCGCTCACCTTGATCTTGGGGTCGAGGACCTTCTTCGTCTCGACGTTCAGCGCCCATTCGTCCCGCGTTGCGCCGTCCTCCATGAAGGGGCCGACGTGGGGGATGACGTTGAAGGCGATCTGCTTGGAGAAGACGGACTTCTGCACCGGGTCGTTGACGTAGATGGCGCGGGTCTGGCCGAACAGCTCGTCCATGCCCTCCTTGCCGGCGTCCGAGGCCGCCTGGTAGGTGGAGACGACGACGCGGCTGATCGTGGCCTGCTCGTGCAGGGGCTTCAGCGCCATGGCCAGCAGGATGGCCGTGCCGCCGGGGCTGGCGACGATGTTCTTCGTCGTGTAGCCGGCGAGCGCGTCGGCGTTGACCTCCGGGACCACCAGAGGGACGTCGGGGTCCATGCGGAACTGCGGGCTGACGTCGATCACCACGGCGCCCGCCGCGGCGGCGCGCGGCGCGTGGGCCGCCGAAACCTTGGCGTCCGCGGCGAACAGCGCGATGTCCACGCCCTTGAAGTCGAAGCGGCCGACGTCCTCCACCTTCAGCACCGCGTCCTCGCCGAAGGACACCTCCTTGCCGACCGCGCTGTCGGCGGCCAGGGCGATCACCGCGTCGGCCGGGAACCGGCGGTCGGCGAGGGTGGTCAGCATTTCCCGTCCGACGTTGCCGGTGGCGCCGACGACCGCGACTGTGTAGCCCATGGCGGTTAATCCCTGTGATATGCGGTGCGAAGAGGGCTTGAGGTATGCGGTTCCCAATGGAATTGCAACAGCGCCCGCGTTGTGACACGGTGTTCGCCCCTATCACGAACGATCGCGACCGGCACACCGGGGCATGGCCACTCCGCTCGAAGACATCATCGCCAAGGCGATCAAGGACGCGGACAAGTCCTTCTTCAACGAGGACTACACCAAGCAGGCCCGTTCGGTGATGAACGCGCTGAAGAAGGCCGGCTACGAGGTCGCCCCGGTCCGCCCGCCCGAGGGGCTGGTGGAGTGGGCCAAGGAGAACATCCCCTTCGGCCGGCTGCGCCCGGCGGAGCTGATTACCCAGATGTATTCGATGATGGTGGAGAATGTTCGCCGCTTCGACAAGTAATAGGCTGAACGGCAAGACCGCGTTTGCGCCCTGGTAATACCAGCTGCAGCAAAGCCCGTTAGTTTTCAGGCACTTCCCGCGGTGCGCCATTTTGGCCACGGCCAAGTCCCTGCCGTTGACTCGTGTGCGGTAGAGGCGTAATTCAATCGCCAAACACAGCAGGGCTTAAAACTTTCGGTCTCGCATCACCCGCCGTCGCGGCAACAGCCCTCCTTGCCGCGACCGGTCGCCGAACTGAGGACGACGCAATGGCAAACGGCAGCGGTCGGCCGCTCTCTCCGCATCTGCAAGTCTACAAACTCCCCAGGACCGCGATCCTGTCCATCACGCACCGCATCACGGGCGTGGGGCTGGCCGTCGGTACCCTTCTGCTGACCTGGTGGCTGGTCGCCGCCGCCACCAGCCCCGCCGCGTACGAGCGCGCGCAGCACTTCATCGGCTCCTTCTTCGGGCTGCTGCTGATGTTCGGCTGGTCGCTGGCGCTCTACTATCACCTGTGCAACGGCATCCGGCATCTGGTGTGGGACGCCGGCAAGTCGTTCGAGTTGAGCGAGGCCGAGCGCGGCAACCAGATCGTCATCGGTGCGGCGGCCGTGCTGACCGTGCTGACCTGGGTCATCGGCCTGGCCGTGTGGTGAGGAGAGAAGACATGGCGTCCAACAGCAAGACCCTCCGCTCGCCGCTGCAGATCGCGCGCGGCCTGGGCTCCGCCAAGCACGGCACCGAGCATTGGTGGCACCAGCGCGTCACCGCCATCGCCCTGGTTCCGCTGACCATCTGGTTCGTCTTCGGGGTGATCCGCCATCTGGGCGCCGACCACGCGGCCTTCGTCGCGTGGCTGGAGTCGCCCTTCTCGGCGCTGATGATGGTGCTGACCGCCGTGGTCACCTTCCACCACGCCCAGGCCGGGCTGCAGGTGGTGATCGAGGACTACGTGCACAACGAGATGGCGAAGATCCTGAGCATCCTGGCCGTGAAGTCCCTGTGCTTCGTGCTGGGTGCCGCCTGCGTCATCGCCGTCCTCAAGATTTCGTTCGGAGCCTGACGAGCCATGGCCGCCTACGATATTATCGATCATTCCTATGACGTCGTCGTCGTCGGTGCCGGCGGTGCGGGCCTGCGCGCCACCTTCGGCATGGCCGAGAAGGGCCTGAAGACGGCGTGCATCACCAAGGTCTTCCCGACCCGCTCGCACACCGTGGCCGCCCAGGGCGGCATCTCGGCGGCGCTCGGCAACATGAGCGAGGACGACTGGCGCTTCCACATGTACGACACCGTCAAGGGGTCGGACTGGCTGGGCGATCAGGACGCCATCGAGTACATGTGCCGCGAGGCCATCCCGGCGATCATCGAGCTGGAGCACTACGGCGTGCCCTTCTCGCGCACGCCGGAAGGCAAGATCTACCAGCGCGCCTTCGGCGGCATGACCGCCCATTACGGCAAGCAGCAGGCCTACCGCACCTGTGCTGCCGCCGACCGCACCGGCCATGCCATCCTGCACACCCTCTACCAGCAGTCGCTGAAGCACGAGGCGGAGTTCTTCGTCGAGTATTTCGCGCTGGACCTCATCATGGAGGACGGCGTCTGCAAGGGCGTGGTGGCCTGGAACCTCGACGACGGCACCATCCACCGCTTCCGCGCCCAGCTCGTCGTTCTGGCGACCGGCGGCTACGGCCGCGCCTACTTCTCCGCCACCTCGGCCCACACCTGCACCGGCGACGGCGGCGGGATGGTGCTGCGCGCCGGCCTGCCGCTGCAGGACATGGAGTTCGTGCAGTTCCACCCGACGGGCATCTACGGCTCCGGCTGCCTCATCACCGAGGGCGTGCGCGGCGAGGGCGGCTACCTCACCAACTCCAACGGTGAACGCTTCATGGAGCGTTACGCGCCGTCGGCCAAGGACCTCGCCTCGCGCGACGTGGTGTCCCGCTCGATGACCATCGAGATCCGCGAGGGCCGCGGCGTCGGTGAGCACAAGGACCACATCCACCTGCACCTGGAGCATCTCCCGCCGGAGATCATCCACCAGCGCCTTCCCGGCATCGCCGAGACGGCCAAGATCTTCGCCGGCGTGGACGTCACCAAGGAGCCGATCCCGGTTCTACCGACGGTGCACTACAACATGGGCGGCATCCCCACCAACTTCCGGTGCGAGGTGGTCAACCCGACCGCCGAGGACCCGGATCGCGTGGTGCCCGGTCTGATGGCCATCGGCGAGGCGGCCTGCGTGTCGGTGCACGGCGCGAACCGCCTCGGCTCCAACTCGCTGCTCGACCTCGTGGTGTTCGGCCGTTCGGCGGCCATCCGCGCCGCCGAGATCGTCGAGAAGGGCAAGTCGGTGTCGTCGTCCGCCGCCGCGACCGACGTCGCCCTGGAGCGCTTCGACCGCATCCGCAACGCCAAGGGCTCCATCAAGTCGTCGGAGCTTCGCCTGGAGATGCAGCGGACCATGCAGAACAACTGCGCGGTCTTCCGCACCGGCGAGGTGCTGGAGGAGGGCGTCAGGCTCATCGACCAGACCTTCGCGAAGAAGAGCGACATGGCGATCAGCGACCGTTCGCTGGTCTGGAACTCCGACCTCGTCGAAGCCATCGAGCTGGACAACCTGCTGTACCAGGCGGTCGCCACGCTCCACTCGGCGAAGAACCGTCCGGAGAGCCGCGGCGCCCACGCCCGCGAGGACTATCCGGACCGCGACGACGAGAACTGGATGAAGCACACCGTCATCGAGGTGTCGGGCAAGGGCGAGACGAAGATCGGGTACCGCCCGGTCCATCTCTACACCCTGACCGACGAGGTGCAGGTGTTCCCGCCCAAGGCCCGCGTCTACTAAGGCGGCAAGAGCAAGGCAAGGATACGAACCATGGTCGAATTCAACCTGCCCGCCAATTCCAAGGTCGGCGTCGGCAAGACCATCAACGCCGCCAGCGGCGCCAAGCGGGCAAAGACCTTCAAGATCTACCGCTGGTCGCCGGATGACGGGCAGAACCCGCGGGTCGACACCTACGTCGTCGACCTCGACAAGTTCGGCCCGATGATCCTGGACGCGATCATCTACATCAAGAACAACATCGACTCGACCCTGACCTTCCGGCGGAGCTGCCGCGAAGGCATCTGCGGGTCCTGCGCGATGAACATCGACGGCACCAACACGCTGGCCTGCCTGAAGGCCATCGAGGAGGTGAAGGGCGACGTCAAGATCTACCCGCTGCCGCACATGCCGGTGGTCAAGGATCTCGTGCCCGACCTGAAGCACATCTACGCCCAGCTCGCCTCGATCAAGCCGTGGCTGCAGTCGCAGTCGCCGGCCCCGAGCCGCGAGCGCCTGCAGTCGCCGGAGGACCGCGCCAAGCTGGACGGCCTCTACGAGTGCATCCTGTGCTTCTGCTGCTCGACCTCCTGCCCCAGCTACTGGTGGAATGGCGACCGCTACCTCGGCCCGTCGATCCTGCTCCAGGCCTACCGCTGGATCGTGGACAGCCGCGACGAGATGACGGGCGAGCGCCTCGACAACCTCGAGGATCCGTTCCGTCTCTACCGCTGCCACACCATCATGAACTGCACCAAGGCGTGCCCGAAGGGCCTCAACCCGGCCAAGGCCATCGCCGAGATCAAGAAGCTGATGGTTCAGCGCCGCTGATCCGTCCGCTTCGGTTCACCGATGAAGAACGGGGCGCCTCCGGAAGGGGGCGCCCCGTTTGCTTTGGCCCTTCGGCGGTGTCGCGACTCAGGCGAAGTCGGGATCGGTGGGCCGGGACGGCGGCAGGTCGTCGTTGGGCAGGGGGGAGGGCATGTCCTCCTGCGGGCCGGGGGTCGGCAGGTCCGGGTTGTCGGTGAGGGGCCCCGGGGTGGGAACATCCTGGCCCGGCGGCGGGAAGGGCGGGGCCGCGCGCAGCGGCTGCGGAAAGGCGCTCGAATAGGTCCAGCCCATGAGTCGGTCGCTCCCGGAGTGATGAGGGTGTCCTGCATCAACCGCCCGGCTGGCCCGTCTGCGCAGGTTGACCGGCGGCGATGAGGGGGTATGCTTTTCGAGGGAGCGAACCATCCGGATAGAATTAACCCGAAGCCAAAAAGGGAGAAGATCATGGGCAGCACGGCCGGTCAGGCGTTGAGCTACATCCAGGGCGAATGGATCCCGGGCAACCCCGCCATCGTCGGCCCGATGACTCACGCGCTCTGGCTGTCTTCGGTCGTCTTCGACGGCGCCCGCGCTTTCCAAGGCGTGGCCCCGGACCTCGACCGCCACTGCGCCCGCGTCGTGCGCTCCGCCCAGGTGATGGGTCTCGCCCCCATGCTGACCGCCGGGGAGATCGAGGAGCTGTGCTGGGACGGAATCCGCCGCTTCCCCAAGGAGGCCGAGCTTTACATCCGGCCCATGTTCTACGCGGAGGAGGGCTTCGTCGCGCCCGACGCGGAGAGCACGCGCTTCGTCCTGTCGGTCTACGAGGCGCCACTGCCCAGCGCCGCCGGCTTCACCGCCTGCCTGTCCAGCCGCCGCCGCCCGGTGCCGGACATGGCGCCGACCGAGGCCAAGGCCGCCTGCCTCTACCCCAACGCAGGGCTGGCGCTGAAGGAGGCGCGGGAGCGCGGTTTCGACAACGCCATCATGCTCGACCCCATCGGCAGCGTGGCGGAATTCGCGACGGCCAACCTGTTCCTCGCCAAGGACGGGGTGGTGCGCACGCCGGTGCACAACGGCACCTTCCTCAACGGCATCACCCGCCAGCGCGTGATCGCCCTGCTGCGCGACGACGGCGTGGCGGTGGAGGAGGCCACCCTGAGCGCACGCGACGTTCTGGAGGCGGACGAGGTGTTCTCGACGGGCAACTACGCGAAGGTGGTGCCGGTCACCCGCGTCGAGGACCGCGCCCTGCAGCCCGGCCCCATGGCCGCGCGGGCACGGGCGCTCTACTGGGAGTTCGCCTTCCGCTGATCGGAGTCGATCGATCACATGCCGATTTTCGGGCGGTATGCGGCCCAAAAACCGGCTTGATAGGCGGCCCGTTCCGCGGCATGATTCCGTCGAAACGGTGGATCGGTCCGCCGAAGGAAGCTGCGGAGGGGGAAGGGCATGCAATTCCGCGAACGGCGCCGCGTGATCCAGGTGATCCGCACCGTCTACGATCCGGACCTGAAGCGCGGACGGTCGGAACTGATCGGGAAGATCGACAAGGCCGCGCCCGTGGTCACCGACAAGCTCCAGAAAAGCTGCACGCCGGAGGAGCTGTCGGAGATCCTCACCTATCTCGACGACCGCCACAACCGCCTGCGCAACGAAGCGGTGCGCGCCGGGGCGGAAACCCTGCCGGCCCAGATGCGGGAGGCGGCGGAGTATTTCCGCACCCACCGCGACGACGATGCGCGGGCATTCGCCACGGAAATCCGCTTGGCGTGGGAGGAGTTGAAGACGGCCCTGCGCGAGGCCGGCTTTTCAAAAAGCAAGGTTTTGAAGAAGGCGGTGGACCGGGATAGGGCCGTGGAGACGGTGGAGGTCGCGACGCCCAGCACGGGTCTGGGCGCGGAGGAGGCGACCAAACCGGCGGACGACCCGCCCGCCGCGGCGCCTGTTCGCAAGCCACGCGCCAGGAAGGCCCGGACCGCACCCGTCGTTGCCGTGGACGGGGCGGCTTCGGATGCGGGCGGGGCCGGCGCTCCCCCGGTCGCCTGACGGCCGGATGGATCAGCCACCCTTGCGGATCAGCGCGCTGGCGGCGTTGCGGTGGTGGGTCAGTGCGCCGGTGAGGCGGGACAACCAGACATCGCCGACCGTGCGGTCGGCGGGCAGGGCGCGGCGGCGGTGCGCGGAGCCCCGCCGCGCCTCGGCGGCCAGCCGGTCGTGCAGACGAAGCGCGGCGGCATGGGCCAGGGCGACGTAACGCTCCGCCCCTTCCAGAGCCGCTGCCCGCATGGCGTCGCGGGGCGGCGCATCGTCGTGGCGGCGTTCAAGGTCTTCCAGAAGGGATGAACGCGGCAGCGTTCCGGCGGTTCCGATCATGACCGGACGCTAAGCCATTGCGTCGCCATTGTAAAGGATTTTAATCCTAGGACAGAGAGCCGCAGGGCTGACGCTTACTGGCTTGCCCAGACGATGCGGGCCATCCAGGCGACGTCGGCGCGCGGGATGCTGCGGTCCGGGTGAGCGCGGTTGATGGAGATCAGCTCGATCTTGGTGGCGGTTTCGCGGAGGAGCTGCTTCGCCATCACCTCGCCGCCCTTGGTGCGGACGACGACGCGGTCGTTGCGCCGGATTTGCGCGGCGGGCGAGACGATGATGGTATCGCCGTCCCGGTAGACGGGGTCCATGCTGTCCCCGGCGATCTCCAGCGCGTAGGCGTGGGGGTCGCCGATGCTGGGAAACAGAAGCTCGTCCCAGCCGACGCCCGAGGGGAAGCCCGCATCATCGAAGAAGCCCGCGTTGCCGGCCTGCGCATAGCCAATGACCGGCACCCGCTGGAGCGAGCCGGCGCCCGCGGAATCGCCGACGAGGCTGACGAACTCCGACAGCGACGCGCCGGTTGCCTCCAGAACCTTGGACACGCTCTCCGTCGAAGGCCAGCGGAGCTTTCCATCGCCGGTGGTCCGCTTGCTCTTGTTGAAGGTCGTCGGGTCCAGCCCCGCGCGCCGCGCGAGTCCGGAGGCCGACAGCCCGTGCTGGGCCGCGAGGCGGTCAATCGCCCGCCAAATGTCCGCATGTTTGAGCATGGGAGGATAATCACATAAACGAGCCGGCCCGTCCCTAGGAACCTATTCATATTTTCCTTGACGAAGGACTTTAATCAGTACATAACGTGAACATGTGTTCGCCAGCCGCGCGTGACGCGGCCCATCCGGCGCTCCGCCCGAGAGCGAAGCTGCGCCCGCGAACCCAAAAGCTGCAACTCCCAGGGAGGCCTCTCGCATGGTCCATCACCGCAACACGTCCATGGTCCTGTCCGACGCCGTCGGGGAACCGTTCGGCAGCGCGGAGGAGGCGTGGTTCTGGTCGGTCCAGGCGCAGGACGCCAAGGCCGCCGGTGCACGCATCGCCGCCGGGCGCGGGCTGGTTCAGCGCCCGTGCGAGCCCGGTGACGTGCTGTGCGCGGTGGACCGGCTGTACCGCCGCCGCCTGCTGATCCGCGACCATCTGCATGTGCTGGTTTATTACGGGCGCCGCCTGATGGCGCCGGACCCCGCGCGATACCGCGAACAGCGTGCCCACACCCTGTGGCGCGAGGCGTTCGAGCGGCTCCGTCCAGTATTGCGCGAGAAGGGCATCGTCCAGTGAGCACGCCGCTGCCCCAACCCTGCCGGGCGGGGGTGGACGCGCCGCGCGCCTGGGTGGTCTTTCGGGGCGAGGCGGAGCTGTGGTGGCTGCGCCTGCTGAAACCGGGATTCCGCCACTGCTTCGCGCTGCTGCACGACGGGCGCCACTGGGTGATCGTCGATCCGCTCTCGCCCTTCACCGACGTGTCGGTCCTCGAACTGCCCGCGGCCTTCGACCTGCCGGGCTGGTACCACGGGTTGGGCATGGCGGTGATCCCGGCGCCGGTGCGGCGGGGCCTGAATCGACCGGCCCCCTGGGGGCCATTCACCTGCGTGGAGGCGGTCAAGCGCCTGCTGGGTCTCCACGCGCCCGGTGTCCTGACGCCCTGGCAGCTCCACCGGCGCCTGACGCGGCTCACCCCCGCAGCCTGATCCGCGCCGCCGGCCCGTCCCGCTTCCCGTCGCCCTTCCTCACCACGAACAAGGAAACCCCGTTCATGGCGAACCTGTTCAAGGCGCCCCGGCCGGCGCCGCCCCCGGCCCCCGCCCCCGACCCCGCGCCCACCCCCCAACCCACGCCGCCGCCCGCCGCCGAACCCGTCCCCGCGCCGGCCCCGGCACCGGTCCCCGTGGAGACTCCCACGCCGGTTCCCATCACGACGCCCTGGTGGAACACCGCCCCGGAACCGGTTCCGGAACCCGCCGCCCCGGTGGTCGAGGCCCCGCCTCCCGCGGTTCCGCCTGCCGCCGACCCGGCGGCTCCGGCTCCGGCCACCGAGGAGGAGAAGGACCCGGCGAAGGCCGCCGAGGCGCTGATCCAGCGCCGCAACCGGGGCCGGGCGGGGACGGTCCAGACCTCCTGGCGGGGCGCGCTGGACGTCGGCGCGCTGGTGCCGCTGCGCAAGCGCCTGTTGGGGGAGTGAGGCCATGACGGACAGCGTGCCCAACATCGCGCCCAACGCTGATCGAGGGCGCCGCAAAGGCGCCACCGGTCCTGCTTCGCCGAACGCGCCGGAGCGGCTGCTGGAGCGCTACCGGGCGGCGCGGGAGCGCCGGTCGGTCTGGGAAAGCCATTGGCAGGAATGCTACGACCACGCCCTGCCCAACGGGCAGCCCTTCCGCGGCGGCGGCACCCCCGGCGAGCGGCGGGTGGACCGGCTGTTCGACGGGACCGCGCCGGACGCGGTGGAGCAGCTCGCCGCCAGCCTGCTCGCCGAATTGACCCCGCCCTGGTCGCGCTGGTTCGGGCTTCAGCCCGGCCCTTCGCTGCCGGACGGCGAGCGCGACCGGGTGGCCCCGATGCTCGACCGCGCCGCCGGCATCGTGCAGGCGCATGTCGACCGCTCCAACTTCGCCGTCGAGATCCATCAGGCCTTCCTCGACCTCGTGACGGTGGGCACCGCCTGCCTGCTGATGGAGGAGGCCCCGCCCGGCGGCGCGTCCAGCCTGCGCTTCACCGCGGTGCCGCTGGCCGAGGCGGTGCTGGAGGAGGGAGCGGACGGGCGGTTGGACGGCACCTTCCGGCGCAGCGAGGCGACGCTGGCCCAGATCGAGCGCCGCTTTTCCGGCGCGGTCCTCCCGGACGAGGTGCGGGAACGCGGCGCGGCGGAGCCGGACAGCCGCTTTCCGCTGGTCGAGGCGGTGCTGCCGGATGGGCTGGCCTACCGTTGGACGGTGGTGCTGGACAGCGGGCTGGCCGATCCCGCCACGCTGGCCGAGGGACGCTTCGCGCAATCGCCCTTCATCAACTTTCGCTGGCTGAAGGCACCCGGGGAGACCTACGGCCGGTCGCCGGTCATGAAGGCGCTGCCCGACATCAAGACCGCCAACAAGGTGGTCGAGCTGGTGCTGAAGAACGCCTCCGTCGCCGTCACCGGCATCTGGCAGGCCGACGACGACGGGGTGCTGAACCCCGCGACCATCCGGCTGGTGCCGGGGACGATCATCCCCAAGGCGGTGGGCTCGGCCGGGCTGACGCCGCTCGCCAACCCCGGCCGGTTCGACGTGTCGCAACTCGTGCTGGACGACCTGCGGTCGCGCATCCGCCACGCGCTGCTGGCCGACCGGCTGGGGCCGCTGGACCAGCCGCGGATGACCGCGACCGAGGTGGTCGAACGCTCCGCCGAGATGGCCCGGCTGCTCGGCGCGACCTATGGGCGTCTCCAGGCCGAGTTGCTGACGCCGCTGGTGCTGCGCGCCGTCGGCATCCTGCGCCGCCGCGGCGAGATCCCGGACATCGCGGTCGACGGGCGCACGGTCGCGTTGCAGCACCGTTCCCCGCTCGCCCAGGCGCAGGCGCAGCGGGACGTCCAGGCGACGCTGCGCTGGCTGGACACCGCACGGCAACTCGGCCCGGACGCGCTGTCCGCGGTGGACGTCGCGGCGACCGCGCGCTGGCTGGGCGAGGCCTTCGGCGTGCCCGCCAAGCTGGTGCGGGCGGAGGCTCCCCATGGCTGATCCGGCTGGCTGGACCAAAGGCGGGTGGGACTGGCTGGATGGAGTCTCACCCGCCGAGGTCGTTCCGGCGGGCGATCCGGCGCCCAGCTTCGCCCGCTGCTTCGCCGGGCCGGACGGGGCGCGGGTGCTGGCCACGCTGAAAGCCATGACGCTGGAACGCACGCTCGGCCCCGACGCCTCCGACGCCGCGTTGCGCGACCTGGAGGGTCAGCGCCGTCTGGTCGCCCTCATCCTCGCCCTGGCCGCCCGTGGGCAGGGCGCCTGATTCTTTCATCGATAAGGAGCTATCCATGGCCGACAATCTGCTGACTTCGCCCGTTCCCGGTGTCCCGTCCGCGGTGCCCGAAAAGTTCCGCGACCCGGAAACCGGCACGGTGCGCGTGGAGGCGTTGCTGAAGTCCTATCTGGAGCTGGAGCGCAAGCTGTCCGCCCCTGCCCACGGTGGCGGCGAGCGGCCCGACCTGTTGAAGGCGTCGGGCGTGCCGGACGGACCGGAGGGCTACTGCATCGCCTGCGACCACGGGCTGTTCGAGCCGGACCCGGCGATCAACGGCCGCCTGCACGGCGCCGGCTTCACGCCGGAGCAGGCGCAGCTCGTCTACGACCTCGCCGCCGAGCGGCTGGTCCCGCTGATCCAGGAGCTGGCCGCCGAGTTCCAGGCGGAACGGGAGGTCGAGCGGCTGTCCGCCCAGTTCGGCGGGGCCGAGCGCTGGCGGGAGGTGTCGCGGCAGCTCCACGCCTGGGCGGTGAAGAACCTGCCGCCGGCGGCGGTGGAGGGGCTGTCGACCACCTATGAGGGGGTGATGGCGCTTCACCGGATGATGACCGGGGGCGAGCCCGCCGCCCTGTCGATGCCGGCCGGCGCGCCGTCCGCCGGCGGGGAGGCGGAGCTTCAGGCGCTGATGCGCGACCCCCGCTATTGGCGGGACCGCGACCCGGCGGTGGTGTCGAAGGTGACCGACGGGTTCCGGCGCCTTTACCCGACCGCCTGATCGGTCGCCGGACCGGCGGCGCGGCGTGCTTCGCAGGGGGGCCTCTCGGGGAGATCCGCGAAGCCATGCCGCGCCGGATGGGCGAAATGTCGCAGCCGGTTTGAAAAGGACGCGGGAGGGCCGGAACGGGCAACTTGGCCGTTGCGTGTTTGAAATAAAAAAGCGAGGCTTTTGCGCAGAATGACAACCGGCCGGAGGCAGAGGCCGGGTGCGACGACTGCCGCCGGAACCGAAATGACGTTGCGCCGCAAGATCCGCTGGCTGACCTGGATCGGCTTGATCGGCTGCCTCATGGCGGCAATACCGGCGCTTTACCTGCTGCGCAGCGGATTGATCTCGGAACGGGAACGGCTGACCCACGCGTTGGTCGGGTCGGCGCACGCCATGCTTGGCGAAATCAACACGGCCATCGAGGCTGGCGCCCTGCCGCGGGACGAGGGCCAGGGACAGGCGCGGCTGGCGCTGCGGGCGTTGGGGCGCGATCCTTTCCATGTCAGCGTGTTCACCGACGGGCGCGTGCCCGAGGGCTGGATGGGCGAGGGCCATTCGGTCCGCGCCAGCCTGACCTTCGAACCCTGGGGCTGGGCCATCGCGGCGGCCAGCGGGACCGACGACCTCGACCGCGAATTCGTCATGGAGGCTCTGGCCTTCGTCCTGTTCATCACGGTTCTTCTGGTGTTGAGCTGGCCGCTCTCGGTGTTCCTGTCGCAGCATGTGCTGGGCCCGATCGAGGCGCTGTCGGAGCGGATGGAGCGGCTGACCGAAGGGCAGACCGGCATCGACATCCCCGGCCGCGACCGCAAGGACGAGTTCGGCGCCATGGCCCGCGCCATGGACTATTTCCGGCAGGCCGCCGAGGCTCTGATCGTGCGCGACGAGCGTTTGTTCGGCATCATGAACAACATCGGCGAAGCCATCCTGCTGGTCGGCGAGGACGGTCTGGTCCAGGAGCACAACCCCGCCGCCGTCGCGCTGTTCGGCGTCCCTGCGGAGCGGCTCGACGGCCATCGCTTCGCCGACCTGTTCGCCGAGGAGGACCGCGAGCGGGTCGCCCGGCTGCTCGGCCTGGGGACGTTGGCCGGGGGCGGTTCGGTGGGCGAGGCGGGGACGGGCGGCGGCCGCACGGAGCGCGCCGAGGAGCTGGCGATCGAGCGGGAGGACGGGCGGATCGACGCCTCGCTCTCCCTGTCCTGCCTGGACGTGCAGGGGCGGCGCAGCTACGTCTGCGCGCTGGCCGACATGACCGAGCGGATGCGCCACGAGCGGGAACTGCTGCGCCTCGCCACGCGCGACCGGCTGACCGGCCTGCCGAACCGCGCCCTGATCGAGTCGCTGCTCGACACCTCCATCGAGCGGGCGCGGCGCCATGGCCGCCGCTTCGCGGTTCTGTGCCTGGACCTGTCGCGCTTCAAGCTGATCACCGACACGCTGGGCCACCACGCTGGGGACCTGCTGCTGCAGGAGGTCGCCTCGCGGATCGTCGTCACGGTGCGGGCCAGCGACACGGTGGGACGCATCGGCACCGACGACTTCGCGGTGATCCTCGACGAGGTGGGGGAGGCGAAGGAGGCGGAGATCGCCGCCCAGCGCATCCTGGCCGCCTTCGAAGAGCCGGTGCTGCTGATGGGGACGGAGCATTACGTCCGCCCATCCATCGGCATCGCCCTGTTCCCCGACCATGCCGACAGCGCGCAGGAACTGATCCGCTCCGCCGACACGGCGCTCTACGCGGCCAAGCGGGCCGGCGGCAAGCGCCACGCCTTCTTCCGAAAGGAACTGGCCGACCAGGCGCACCGCCATCTGGCGCTGGACCGCGACCTGCGGGCGGCGCTGGCGCGCGGGGAGTTCCAACTCCACTACCAGCCCAAGGTGTCGCTGATCGACCAGTCGCTGGAGGGGTTCGAAGCGCTTCTGCGCTGGGAAAAGCCCGGCTTCGGCATGATCCCTCCCGGCGAGTTCATCCCGGTCGCGGAGGATACCGGCTTCATTGTGCCGCTCGGCGACTGGGTGCTGGACGAGGCCTGCCGGCAGTTGCGGGATTGGATCGACCGTGGGCTGGAGCCGGTTCCGGTGGCCGTCAACATCTCCCCGCGCCACCTGCGCCAGCGCTCCGCCGAGGATTTCCGCCGCATCATCGACCGCCACCACCTGTCGCCCGATCTGGTCGAGCTGGAGATCACCGAGGGCGCGGTGATGCAGGACATGGACCACGCCCTGTCCGTTCTGGCCGCGCTGAAGGCGATGGGCATCCGCGTGGCGGTGGACGATTTCGGCACCGGCCACTCCTCGCTGAGCTACCTGAAGCGGTTGCCGGTGACGACGCTGAAGATCGACCGCTCCTTCGTGAACGGCGTGCCGAGCGAGCGGGAGGACAACGGCATCGTCTCCACCATCATCGCCATGGCCGACATGTTGGGGCTGGACGTGGTGGCGGAAGGCGTGGAGAAGCAGGAGCAGGCCAACTTCCTGCGCCATCACAATTGCACCCTGGTCCAGGGCTGGCTGACCGGGCGCCCGGTTCCCGCCGGACAGGCCGCCGACCTGCTGGCCGTGCGCCTGCGCCGGACGGCCTGACGATTGGCCTGACGGTTTGAGCGTCCGGGGGCCTTTGCCGCCCCCGGACCGCTCCGCCCCAGGACGTCCCGGAGGTCAGCGCAACGCGCCCTTGACGTCCTCGTACTTGCCCTTCTGCCAGGACTCCAGGCCCTTGAGGTCGTTCTCCGACATGTCGACGGTCAGGCGCTCGCCCTTCATGTGCAGCCGCTCCAGCGGCAGGACGACGTCCTTGTCGCTGATGTCGGCGACGTGGTCGACATCGATCACCGCGAAGGTCTGGCCACCCTTGCGGACGATGCCCTCGATCTCGGCGATGTCCTTGCCGTCGCTGCCGTAGACGTCCTTCCCCTTGAGCTGGGCCGCGGTCATCTTCGCGACCGCCGGGTCAAGCGAGCCGTGGGTCGCCGCGACCTGCCCGGTCGCCTTGTTGTTCGGGACCTCCTTGGCGGTGGTTCCGGACAGGCTGTCGGCAAGGGCCGGCGTGGCGAGCAGAAGCGCGGCAACGCCGCAGGCGGTGATGATCGTCTTCATGAAGCGTATTCCTCTTTTATGCCGTGTTTTTCGTGCCGTGAAGGCCAACGATTCAACACCGTGGTTCTGGGGGATATTCCGTGCCCCAAGGGAGTACCGCTCCAAGATGATGGGATTGCGGTAAAGGAAAATATTCTTGACGCGAGAGGGCAAGTGTCCTAGAAACCGTCTTGCCAACGCCCGTCGTGCGTCCCCTCACGCGGTGGGCCGCGGCATCCCGAACCTCCCCTCCACGCCTGTCCTGAAAGGGGCTGACCGGACAACCGAAAGGCCCGGTCGGCCCCTTTCTTTTTCGCGCTTCGCCCGCGGCCGGGCGCGCGTCCCCTTGTCCTTTTTCCGGGACCGGGCGCGCCTGACAACCGGGTGGCGGAATGCTTCCCGCCGGACGGGATCCCGCAGAACGCGAAAGGAAAACAGTCCAATGTCCACCTCGGTCGCCCAGGCTTTCGTCAAGCAGTTCGAACGCGAAGTGCACGACGCCTACCAGCGCATGGGCTCCAAGCTGCGCAACACGGTGCGCACCAAGAACAACGTCCAGGGCGCCTCCACCGTCTTCCAGAAGGTCGGCAAGGGCACGGCCTCCACCAAGGCGCGCCACGGCGCGGTTCCGGTGATGAACCTGGACCACACGCCGGTCGAATGCACCCTCTACGACTTCTACGCCGGCGACTGGGTCGACCGGCTGGACGAGCTGAAGACCAACATCGACGAGCGGCAGATCATCGCCAGCGCCGGCGCCTACGCGCTGGGCCGCAAGACCGACGAACTCATCCTCGGCGAGCTGAACAAGTCCACCAACTACGCGGGCGGCTCCAACGATGGGCTGACCAAGGCAAAGGTTCTGGCGGCCTTCGAGACGCTGGGCGAGTCCGACGTGCCGGACGACGGCCAGCGCTTCGCCGTCGTCGGCTGGAAGCAGTGGAGCCAGCTTCTGGGCATCGACGAGTTCGCCAGCACCGAATATGTCGGCGCCGACGAGTTGCCCTGGCGCGGCACCCAGGCCAAGCGCTGGCTGGGCACGCTGTGGATGCCGCATTCCGGCCTGAAGGCCGAGGGTGGCGTGAGGTTGTGCCACTGGTACCACAAGACGGCCATCGGCCACGCCTCCGGCGCCGACGTGAAGACGGACATCTCCTGGCACGGCGACCGCGCCGCGCACTTCGTGAACAACATGATGTCGCAGGGCGCCGGCCTGATCGACGCGGCGGGCGTCGTCACCATGCGCTGCCTGGAAGCCTGACGCCCCACCCCGCCGACGACCGATCTGGAGTTTCCCCCATGGCCTATCTTCCGAAGGACCTGAGCGTCCTTGCCTACGCCAACGGCTTCACGCTGTGGCACTACACGACGCCGGACGCCGCCACGCTGGTGGACAACGGTGGCTATTTCAACGGCGCGTCCGACCTGCTGCGCAGTGGTGACATGATCCTGGCCAACACCGGCACCGGCGGGACGCCCGCCGCCGGCGTCCTGGTGGTCGCTGCCAACGTGGCGGGGGTGGTGGACGTCACCAACCTGTCGCCCTTCGGCGCGTCCAACACGGACTGATGCGTTCCATTTGATGTCCCCTCTCCCGCCTCGGGAGAGGGAAGGGGCCCGCGCAACGCGCGGGAAGGGTGAGGGTGCCGGCAACGGGCCGGTGCTCGATCCTCGTATGCACCCTCACCCGCCCGCTTCGCGGGCACCCTCTCCCGGGGCGGGAGAGGGATTCGGAGGTTCGATCCCATGGCATTGACGGCTATCGGGCTGTGCAGCCGCGCGCTCATCAAGATTGGGGCGACGGCGATCACCGCCTTCGACGAGGGTACCGCCGAGGCGGAGGTTGCGGCCGCGCTCTTTGAGCCGGCGCGCGACGCGCTGCTCTCCGCCAACGCCTGGAGCTTCGCCACCCGGCAGGCCCGGCTGGCGCGGCTGGCGGACGAACCGGTCGCCGATTTTGGCGTTGCCTTCCAGCTTCCCGCCGATTTCCTGCGCGCGCTCGGCGCCGGAGCGGGCGGGCGGGGGCGGGGGCTCGACTACCGCATCGCCGGGCGGGCGCTGCACGCGGCATCCGACGCGGTGGTGCTGACCTATGTCGGGCGCCCGGCGGAAGAGGACTTTCCCGCCTTCTTCGACCAGGCGCTGATCGCCCGGCTGGCCGCGGAGTTCTGCATTCCGCTGACCGAGAGCACGAGCCGGGCGGAGCTGCTGCAGCGGCTGGCCGAGAGCGAGTTCCGCCGCGCCCGCCAGATCGACGCCCTGCAGGACAGCCAGCCGGGCTTCGAGGATTTCACCCTGATCGACGCGAGGGGCTGATGGCGCGGATCCGTCAGGTGAAGACCAACTTCACAGCGGGGGAGATCTCCCGCCGGCTGCTCGGGCGCGGCGACCTGCGCGCCTACGACAACGGGGCGCTGGCCCTGCGCAACCTGTTCATCCACCCGACCGGCGGGGTGACGCGCCGCTCCGGCCTCGCCTTCGTCGATCCGGCCCGCGGCGACGGGAGGCTGGTCGCCTTCGAGTTCAACACGGAGCAGACCTATCTGCTGGTCTTTTCCGAGGGGCGGATCGACGTCTACGGCAACGACACGCCCATCGCCAGCGTGGAGGCCCCCTGGACCGCCGCCCAGCTGCCCCAGATCACCTGGACGCAGAGCGCCGACACGCTGCTGGTCTGCCACCCCGACGTGCCGCCGCGCAAGCTGACGCGCAGCGGCGCCGACGCCTGGGCGCTGACCGGCTGGAGCTACGTCGCGGAGGGGGAGCGGGTGGCGATGCCCTTCTACCGCTTCGCCGATCCCGCGGTGACGCTGACCCCGTCGGGCACGGACGGGCTGGTGACGGTGACGGCTTCCGCCCCCGTCTTCGACCCGAAGCAGGAGGGCACGCGCCTGCGCATCCAGGGCAAACAGCTTCGCGTGGAAGGGGTGGTCTCGGCGACGCAGGTCACCGCGACGGCGCTGGAGACGCTGGCGGGAACCGCCGCGACGACGGCCTGGGACGAGCAGTCCTTCTCGCCGCTGCGCGGCTGGCCGGTGTCGGCCGCCTTCCACCAGGACCGGCTGGTCATCGGCGGGTCGCGCGACCTGCCCAACCGGCTGTGGCTGTCGCGTTCCGCCGACCTGTGGAACTTCGACCTCGGCACCGGGCAGGACGACGAGGCCATCGAGTTCGGCATCCTGTCCGATCAGGTGAACGCGGTGCGCGCCGTCTTTTCCGGGCGCCATCTCCAGGTCTTCACCTCCGGCGCGGAATACATGGTGTCGGGCGATCCGCTGACTCCGCAGAACATCCAGGTCCACCGGCAGACGCGCATCGGCTCCCCCGTCGACCGTTCCGTCCCGCCGCGCGACGTGGACGGGGCCACCCTGTTCGTGTCGCGCAACGGGCGGGAGATCCGCGAATTCCTCTACACCGACACCGAGGCCGCCTATCAGGCCAACGATCTGGCGCTGCTGGCCCGCCATCTGGTGGTGAAGCCGCGCGACCAGGATTACGACCAGGGCCGCCGCCTGATGTTCGTGGTGATGGAGGACGGCGCGCTGTGCGCCTTGACCGTCTACCGGCTGGAGCAGGTGACCGCCTGGACCCGGCTGGAGACCGACGGGGCGGTGCGCTCCGTCGCGGTGGTCGGGGACGAGGTCTACGCGCTGGTCGACCGCGCCGGGCGGTGGAGCGTGGAGCGCTTCGACGACGGGCTGAACCTCGACGCCGCCCTGGTCGGCGACCACGACGCCCCGACCGCGGTGTGGAGCGGGCTGGAGCATCTGGAGGGACGGACCGTCGCGGTGGTCGCCGACGGGACGGTGCGCGCCGACGCCACCGTCGTCGCCGGCAGGATCGTGCTCGACCCGCCGGCCCGCCATGTCGAGGCCGGGCTGCCCTACAGCCACCGCATCGACCCGCTGCCGGTCAGCCTGATCGGACAGGCGGGCGGGACGGACGTGGTGCGGCTGGTCTCCGTCGGCTTCCGGCTGGAGGAGACGGCGGCGCTCCACGCCGATCTGGGGCGCGGCCTGCAGGAGCTGCCGCTGCACCGGACGGGGCCGCAGCCGGCGGGCGGCGTTCCGGCGCTGGTCTCCGGGGACCGCAAGCTGCGGGCGTTGGGCTGGCGGCGCGACAGCGACCGGCCGCTGTGGAGCATCCGGCAGGACGCGCCGCTGCCCTTCACGCTTTTGTCCGTAACCATGGAATTGAGGGTGAACGACTGATGGGCGGAATCACGACCCTGGCCACGACGGCGCTGCCGCTGGCGAACTCCGTCGCCGACACGGTGGACCGCGTCTCCGGCACTTCGGACAGCGCACGCCGCCAGCAGGCCGCCGACGAGCGCCGCTACGCCTATCAGGCGGAGCAGCAACGGCTGCAATGGCAGCGCGAGGACGAGCTGCGCCGCCAGGACCAGGAGCTTCAGCGCCAGAAGGACGAGCAGGCCCGCGCCGAAGCGGAGCGGCAACGCGTCCGCGAGATGGACTGGCTGGCGCAGAGCCAGAACCTGGCCGCCCAGCAGCTCCGCGCCGGGCAGGCCGTCACGCTGGCCGACAAGGAAGGGGACGCCCGCACGCGGCTGGCCCAGATGTCCGCCGCCGCGCAATCCGACGAGCGGCGGCGCGTCGACGCCCTGCGCCGCACCGTGGCGCGCACCCGCGCGACGCTCGGCTCCAACGGGATCAGCGCGGCCGATGGGTCCGGCGAGGCGATCTTGCTCGGCGTCGTCAAGGACAGCGCCACGGAGCGCGGGGAGGCGGAGAGCGCCGACCGGCTGAAGCGCGAGGCCATCCAGCAGGAGGTGGACAGCGTGCGCCGCCGCAACCTGCTGGAACAGGCGCAGCTCGCCGAGCGCCAACGGCTGGAGTTCATGAGCCGCTTCTACTGAACGCTTTACTTCGTTCCACGCAGCAGGAGGGGCGCACCCATGCCCAGCGCACTCGACGTTCCGCGCGGCAACCCGCGCGTCCAGTATCTTGCCGACGGCGTGCAGACGGACTTCACCTTCCCGTTTCCGGTCTTCGAGGACGGCGACCTTCAGGTTTTCCTGGGCGCGGCGCGGCAGACCACCGGCTATGCGGTGAGCGGCGCCGGGGAAACCGCGGGCGGCACGGTGGCGTTCGCGGAGCCGCCGGAGGCGGGGACGCCCGTCCTGCTGCGCCGCCGCCTGCCCATCGAGCGGATGAGCGACTTTCTGGAGAGCGGGCCGCTTCCGGCCGCCAGCCTGAACCGCGAGTTCGACCAGCTCACCGCGGCGCTCCAGCAGGTGGCCGGCGATCAGGAGCTGATGCTGCGCTACACCGACACCGACCTGCCGGCCTCCAACCGGCTGCCGGAACGGGCGGTGCGGGCCGGTCAGCTTCTCGCTTTCGACACCACGGGCAACCCGATCGCCCGCAAACCGGTGGACGAGGAGGCGCTGTCCACCTTCGTCGCCCCCGGCGCCGGCGCGGTGCGCCGCCCGGTGCGCGAGAAGCTGGCCGACGCCCTGTCGGTGAAGGATTTCGGCGCGGTCGGCGACGGCGTCGTCGACGACACGCGGGCGATCCAGGCCGCGCTGACCGGTGCGGACGCCGTCTATGTGCCGCCGGGCACCTACCGGATCACCAACACGCTGACGGTGGGCTACGGCCAGACGCTGTATGGGGCGGGGCAGAGGTCCGTCATCGCCGGGGGCTCGGCGGGGTTCGACCTGATCCATCTGCCGGACGGCTACGCCACGGTGAGCGGCCTGCGGCTGGAGCGGGGCGACGCCGCGGTGAGGCTGTTCGGGCGGGACGGACCCTGCGTGCACAACACGCTGAGCGACCTGACCATCTGGGACCCGCGGGTCGGGCTGCTGTTCGACGGGTACGTCGACCCCAATTGGCCCTGCTACTGGAACATGGTGTCGCGCGTGCTGGTCGCCCGCCCGTCGCTGCACGGGGTGTGGCTGACCCGGACGGGGGAGGGCGACACGCCCAACGCCAACCGCTTTTCCATGGTGCGCGTCTATTCCCTGTCGGCGCCGATCGCCGGCTGCGGCTTCTTCGTGGAGCAGGGCAAGTACAACAACAGCTTCCAGGACTGCGAGGCCAACCTGTCGACGATGGCGCTGGCCTGCTTCCGCGTCGGCGCCAACACCGACAAGACGCTGATCCTGAACTTCTACGCCGAATCGCTGGGCGGCGTGCCGAACGTGCAGCTCGACGCCGGGTCGGTCGAGACGGCCATCGTCAACCTGCTGTCGATGTCCGCCGGCCCGGCCATCTACGACCTGTCGGGTGGCCGCTACACGGCGGTGAACGCCGGCTATCCGGAGAAGAACCGGCTGGCGCGCAGCCGCGTCTCCCAACTGGTCGTCGAGGCCCTGCGCTACGACACCGAGTATGTGGATCCGCAAGCGGGTGGCGTGGTCGCGCTGGATTTGACCAGTTCCGTCTATCTGGTCAGCGCCTACAGCGGCGACCTGGAGCTTCGGCTGCCGGCGGCGGGGGCGGCCAACGGCCATGCCGTGACGGTGAAGCGGACCGACGCCTCCACCCACCGCCTGACCATCACCGAGGACGGCGGGCCGGGGCCGGACGGGCGGACGGTGGCGCTGGGCAACCGCTACGACTTCGTGACCATCGTCTCGAACGGCGCCGCCTGGTGGGTGGTGGCCGGCAACAACCGGCCGGGCAACGCCCATTTCCACGACCAGCCGGGCCTGTTCGAGCCGGACCTGAACCAGGCGCTGTATCTGGTGAGCGCCTTCGGCGGCGCGGTCACGGTGCGGCTGCCGCCGGCAGGGGCGCTGCACGCGGTCGGGCGCACGGTGACGGTCAAGAAGGCCGACGTGTCGGGCAACCCGATCACCGTCACCGTGCAGGGCGGCAGTGGGCCGGACAACGCCCCGGTGTCGCTGAACTTAACCGGCAGCGCGGTCACGGCCATGTCCAACGGTGCCGGCTGGCACATTCTGGGACGGGTGGCGTGATGGAGGCGGCGGAAACGCGTAAGAAGGGCTTCTTCGCCTTCGTCCAGGACTGGAACCGGCAATCGGAGCTGACCACCCCCCGCCACCATCTGCAGATCGCCGCGTGGCTGGAGCGGCAAACGGTCGGAGTCGGGTCCTTTGGCATCGGGCCGCGCCTGCTGCTGATGGCCTTCCGCGGGGCGGGCAAGTCGTCCATCGTCGGGTTGTTCGCGGCCTGGATGCTCTACCAGGACCCCAACCGGCGTCTGCTCGTCCTGGCGGCGGACCTGAAGCTGGCCAAGAAGATGGTGCGCAACGTCAAGCGCATCATCGAGCGCCATCCCGACACCCGCGGCCTGAAGCCCCCGGCGAAGGAGCGCGACCAGTGGGCGGCCGACCAGTTCACCGTGGTGCGGGCGCAGGAGCTGCGCGACCCCTCCATGGTGGCGGCGGGGGTCGGCGGCAACATCACGGGCAGCCGCGCCGACGTGGTGATCTGCGACGACGTCGAGGTTCCGCGGACCTCCGGCAGTCCGGGCAAGCGCGCCGACCTGCGCGAGAAGCTGGCGGAGATCGACTATCTGCTGGTGCCGGGCGGGGTGCAGCTCTATGTCGGGACGCCGCACAGCTACTATTCCATCTACGCGGAGGACCCGCGGACGGAGGCGGGGGAGACGCGGCCCTTCCTGGACGGCTTCGCGCGGCTGGTCCTGCCGGTCTACGCCGACGGACCGGACGGCCGGCGCCGCTACGCCTGGCCCCAGCGCTTCGGCGAGGCCCATGTCAACCGCATCCGCAAGACGACCGGCCCCAACAAGTTCACCAGCCAGATGCTGCTGCAGCCGGTCAACGAGGCGGAGGGGTTCCTCGACCCCGACCGGCTGGGCCGCTACGACGGCGAGCTGGAGTATCGGGAGTCGGCGGGGCGGGCGGTCCTGACGCTGAACGGCCAGCGCATGGCCTCGGCCTCCTGCTGGTGGGACCCGGCCTTCGCACGCCCGGCGGCGGAGGGCGGCAAACCCGGCGATTCCAGCGTGGTCGCCGCGGTGTTCGGCGGGGCGGACGGGCGCTTCTACCTGCACCGCGTGCTCTACCTGTCGGTGGATCCCGGCGACCCGGACACCGAGGCGGAGCAGCAGTGCCTGCAGGTCGCCCGATTCCTGGAGCGGCATCACCTGCCGGCGGTGCATGTGGAGATCAACGGCATCGGGCGCTTCCTGCCCGGCCTGCTGCGCAAGGCGCTTCGCACGGAGAAGGTCGGCGCCGCGGTGGTCGAGGAGGCCAGCCGCCGTACCAAGGCGCTGCGCATCCGCGAGGCATTCGACGCCCTGCTGGCCGACCGCCGGCTGCTGGCCCACGCCGCGGTGTGGGAGACGCCCTTCATCCGCGAGATGCGCGAATGGTCGCCGGACGGGCGCTATACGGGCCGCGACGATGGGCTGGACGCGGTGGCCGGCGCGCTGTCCTGCGAGCCGTTCCGCTTCGACCGTCAGCCGGCGCCGGGACGGAAGCCGGATTGGCGCTCCGCGGCGGTGCCGACCCCGGCGGAGGGCTGGGACGTGTGACCACTGCTTTTGAGGACCCGTGTTGCGTCGGGCCGCCTTCCCTGACCGGAGGCGGCCTTTTCTTTTGCCTTTTTCCTTGGAGAACGGAGATGCAGGAGTCCATCGACCTGTCCTGGTGGATCACGGCGGTCGAGCTGCCGGTCATGGGCGGGCTGTTCTGGCTGATCGCGCGGCTGCGCCGGGACGCCGAAACCGCGCTGGAAACGGTGCGGGCGCGCGCCGAGACCGCCCAGGCGCAGGTCCGAGAGAGCTTGGCCGCCTACAAGCTGGAGGTCGCCAAGACCTACGTCTCGGTCGCGACGCTGAAGGATGTGGAGCGGCGGCTGACCGATCATCTGCTGCGCATCGAGACCAAGCTGGAAAACGGCTGCGCGCCATTTGCCCCGCCCTACGCTCCGCCCTATGGCGATGGGGGCCGCCGATGAGGGCGCGTGTCCTGAAGCCGGAACCCGGACCGGCGGCCGGGCCGCAGGTGCTGCGCGCCGACGCTCCCGGTCAGGCCATCGACACGCTCGCCCGCACCCTGTGGGGGGAGGCGCGCGGCGAGTCCGTGCGGGCCATGGAGGCGGTGGCAGCGGTCGTGATGAACCGCGTCGGCCGGGCGCGCGACCATGGAGGGTGGTGGTGGGGGAACGACGTGGTCGCCGTGTGCCGTCTGCCGGGCCAGTTTCCCTGCTGGGACCCGGACGCGCCGGGGCGGCTGGGGCTGCTGTCGGTGACCGCCGCGGACCCGGTCTTCGCCGTCGCCCAGCGGATCGCCCGCCGCGCGGTGGCCGGTCTGCTCGACGACCCGACGGGCGGAGCGACTCACCTGCACCGGGCGGGGGCGAACCCGCAATGGGCGCAAGGGCGCAGTGTCTGTGCCGAGATCGGCGGGTTCCAGTTCTACAACGACGTCGAATGACGTCTCGGTCTGCAACGATGTCGAACGACATCTCCCGGCCGCGCTCCGGCGGACCGGACAATCATTCCGGACCGCCGCCGCGGAAGGAGAGGTTGGAGCGGATCGGTCAGGCGGCTTCCTTGATCATCGCCAGATAGATCTTCCACGCCGTCTCGACCGAGACGCCGCCGGCGCGCGACCCGGCGGCCAGCATCGCCGCCGAGGGTTTCAGCGGAACGGGCGTGCTGCTGGGCTCGACGGCGGCGGCCAAGGGGGCGCTGTCCACGCTGGACACGATCACCCCATGGATGCGCGAATCGAGCGCGTGGTCCACCGGGTGCCGTTCCTTCACAACATTCATCGCAATCGCGTTCATGGGGCATCTCCTTGCTTGCCCATCCCTCAGCAATCCCGATGCCAGTTCCGAAAAGTTGCCGCCGAAGGGGTGGATGCCCCGGGGAATGCTTGATTCTGCTGCTTTTCCGTGTGGTCGCCGGGGTGCGATCCGGCGGAATGGCGAATTTTCCTTCTGCAAAACGCCGCGGGATTCCCAAAGCCACATTTGCAAATTGCGAAGCAAACAGCGCAACGTCCCATTCTGAAGTTATCAACGTTCCGCCGATCCCCCCGAATTTGCCACGGCTGGCTTTGGCGGTCGGCTTTGCGCTAAGGTCGCCGTGCCATGACTGAACGGATCATCTTTCATATGTGCCGCGCCGCGGAGTGGGAGAGGGCGCTCGCCGCCGGGGCCTACCACGGCTCGTCGCAGGATGCGGCGGACGGCTTCATCCATTTCTCCACCGGCGCCCAGGTCGAGGAAAGTGCGGCCAAGCACCGTGCCGGGCAGGACGGCCTCGTCCTGCTGACAGTGGACGGCGCTGCTCTGGGCGACGCGCTCAAGTGGGAGCCATCGCGCGGCGGCCAGCTCTTTCCCCATCTCTACGGCCCGCTGCCGCCCGCGGCGGTGCTGCGTACCGATCCGCTGCCGCTGGGGCCGGACGGCCGCCACGTTTTCCCGGCGACCTTCAAGGACGCCGCCTTTAAGGACACCGCACCGTGATCGACCTCTTTCCCATCGTCGGCCCCGTCCTGCGCAGCTTCGATCCGGAGACGGCGCACGGGCTGACCATCAAGGCCCTGTCGAGCGGGCTGATGCCGCCGGTGCGGGAAAAGGACGACCCCATCCTGCGGACCACGGTGATGGGGCTGGATTTCGCCAACCCGGTCGGCCTCGCCGCCGGCTTCGACAAGAACGCCGAGGTGGTGGATGCCATGCTGCGTCTGGGCTTCGGCTTCGTCGAGGCGGGCAGCGTCACGCCCCGCCCGCAGCCCGGCAACCCCAAGCCGCGCCTGTTCCGCGCGCCGGAGCAGGGCGCCGTCATCAACCGCCTGGGTTTCAACAACGAGGGGCTGGAGCCCTTCGCCCAGCGGCTGGAGCGGCGCCTGTCCGGCGCTCGCAAGGCGACGGGAATCGTCGGGGCCAACCTGGGCAAGAACAAGGACACGGTGGAGGCTGCGGACGACTATGTCCTCGGCGTGACCCGTGTGGCGTCGCTGGTCGACTATCTGGTCGTCAACGTGTCGTCCCCCAACACGCCGGGCCTGCGGACGCTCCAGGGGCGCGACCCGCTGCGCACCCTGCTGGGCCGGGTGCTGGATGCCCGGACCGCCTGCAAGCTGGCCAAGGCGCCCCCCGTCCTGCTGAAGATCGCCCCGGACCTGACCGACGAGGACAAGGCCGACATCGCCGCGGTCGTGCTGGAGTCGGGCATCGACGGGCTGATCGTGTCCAACACCACCATCGCCCGGCCGGCGGAGATCCCGGAGCCGCTGCGCGCGGAAACCGGCGGCCTGTCGGGCAAGCCGCTGTTCGCGCCGTCGACCGCCGTCCTGCGCGAGATGTACAGGCTGACCGGCGGCAAGGTGCCGCTGGTCGGGGTCGGCGGCATCGCGTCGGGCGCCGACGCCTACGCCAAGATCCGCGCCGGCGCCTCGCTGGTGCAGTTCTACTCCGCGCTGGTCTATGCCGGGCCGGCGCTGGTGCTGGCGATCCGGCGCGACCTTGCCGCCCTGCTGCGCCGCGACGGCTTCGCCTCGTTGAGCGACGCCGTGGGGGCGGATCACCGCTGAGCGGGGCGGGGGGAACCGGCGCATGGCGGCCCTTTCGGCCCTGATCAAGGCGGCCTTGATCCATGGGCTGGCCGTCGCGGCTGCGGTCTTGGTCGCTCTCGCCCTGCCGGATCTGTGGCCCGGCACCGGCCCGGCGGTGGGCTGGCTCGGCGGCGGGCTGGTCCTTCTGGCGGGCGCCGTCCTGGATCTGCACCGCCGGCTGGCCCGCCGGGAGCGTGAAACCCAGCGCCGTCTGGAAACCCTTCAGAAAAGCGTGGACGCGCTGGCTGAACGGCTGGACCAGCGGATCGCGCTGGTGGCGGAGGCCGCCACCCCCGCCGCCACCCACGAAACCGTCCTTCAGGAGGTGAAACTCCTGCAAACCCTGGTCGCGCGGCTCGGCGAATCCCGGTTTTCGGGGGAGCGCGAACCGCCGCGGGCGTCCCGCCCGGCCCGGCCTGTGCCGCGGGACGCCATGCCGGCGTCCCAGGCCCCGCGATCTCCGGACCTGCGGCCCGCGGCGTTCGGCGAAGCGCCGCCGATGGACGACGCCGGCGTTCTGGAAGCGGTGCGCGACGCGCTGGCCGCGGACCGGATCGACATCCACCTCCAGCCGATGGTCAGCCTGCCGCAGCGCAAGCACCGCTTCTTCGAGGTGTTCTCGCGCGTGCGCGCCGCCGACGGGTCGCTGATCCTGCCCGACCGCTATCTGGAGATCGCGGAGCGCGAGGGGCTGATCGCCACCATCGACAATCTGCTCCTGGTCCGCTGCATCCAGTTGATCCGCGAGACGGAGCGGCGCCAGCACGCCATCGGCTTCTTCTCCAACATATCCGCCGCCACGCTCAGCGATGCGGAGTTCATGCGCCAGTTCCTGGACCTGATGGCCCGGAACCAGTCGCTGGTGCCAAAGCTGGTGTTCGAATTGAGCCAGCAGGAGCTGCGGGCCGGCGGGGCGGTGACGATGGGCATTCTGTCGCAGCTCGCCCGCATCGGCTTTCGCTTCTCCATGGATCGGGTGACCGACCTGGACATCGACGTGGACGCGCTGCTGCGCCACGAAATCCGCTATCTGAAGCTGGATTGCGGTCTGCTGCTCGACCCTGCGATGACCCTGCGCATCGAGGATGTGCGCCGCCGTCTGGACGGTACGGGGATCGATCTCATTGCCGAGAAGATCGAGACGGAGACGCAGCTCGACGCGATCCTGCGCAGCGGCATCGATTTCGGCCAGGGCTATCTGTTCGGCGAGCCGCGCCCGGCGCGCAAACCGCCCTGAGATAATTTTGCCGTGAACTAAATTTGCAAGAAAATTCGCCGTTCGGGTGACGGATTCCGGCCGGAAATGCCTGCGGCGCCCTTGACAGAAAGCCCGCCCGCATTAGAAGTTTCGCCTCCCGGCATGCGCCGGGTGCGATGCAAACAGTCAAATGGTGACTTCGGTGACGTCCAACATCGCCATCACGCTGCCCGACGGCAGCGTGCGGGAGTTCGACCGGCCGGTGACGGGGCTTGAGATTGCCCAGTCCATCGGGCCGCGCCTTGCCAAGGATGCTCTTGCCGTCAAGCTCGACGGCGAGGTGAAGGACCTCACCACCACCGTCACCACCAACGCCAGGATCGAGATCGTCACGCGCAGTCATCCCGACGCGCTCGAGGTCATCCGTCACGACGCCGCCCACGTCCTCGCCGACGCCGTGCAGAAGCTCTATCCGGGCACGCAGGTGACCATCGGTCCGGCGATCGCCAACGGCTTCTATTACGACTTCGCGCGCGAGGAGCCCTTCACGCCCGACGATCTGACGAAGATCGAGGCGAAGATGCGCGAGATCGTCGCCAAGGACGTTCCCATCGTGCGCGAGGTCTGGACCCGCGACGATGCGGTCGCCTACTTCAGGAAGCTCGGCGAGCATTACAAGGCGGAGCTGATCGAGGCGATCCCGGCGGACCAGGACATCAGCATCTACCGCCAGGACGACTGGCTGGACCTGTGCCGCGGCCCGCACGCCCCGACGACCGGCAAGGTCGGCAACGGCTTCAAGCTGATGAAGGTGGCCGGCGCCTACTGGCGCGGCGACAGCCGCAACCCGATGCTCCAGCGCATCTACGGCACCGCTTGGCGCGACGAGAAGGAGCTGAAGGCCTACCTGCACCAGCTCGAGGAGGCGGAGAAGCGCGACCACCGCCGGCTGGGCAAGGAGCTGGACCTGTTCCACGTGCAGGAGGAGGCCGTCGGCTCGGTCTTCTGGCACCCGAAGGGCTGGACGCTGTTCCGCACGCTGGAGACCTACATCCGCACCAAGCTGAGCCAGGCGGACTACGTCGAGGTCAAGACGCCGCAGCTGATCGACAGCTCGCTGTTCAAGGCGTCGGGCCACTGGGACATGTATGGCGACAACATGTTCAAGGTCTCGGCGGACGACGGCGAGAAGATGCTCGGCATCAAGCCGATGAACTGCCCGGGCCATGTGCAGATTTTCCGGCATTCGCTGCGCTCCTACCGCGACCTGCCGATCCGCATGGCGGAATTCGGGTCCTGCCACCGCAACGAGCCGTCCGGCGCGCTGCACGGCATCCTGCGCGTGCGCGCCTTCACCCAGGACGACGCCCACATCTTCTGCACGGAAGATCAGGTGGCGAGCGAGGCGGCGGAGTATTTCAAGCTGCAGCTCGGCGTTTACCGGGATCTCGGCTTCGACAAGATCGCGGTGAAGCTGGCGCTGCGTCCCGACGTGCGCACCGGCTCCGACGATCTGTGGGACCGGGCCGAGGGCGCGCTGCGCCAGGCGCTCGACGCCGCCGGGCTGGAGTATGAGGACCTGCCGGGCGAGGGCGCCTTCTACGGTCCGAAGGTGGAGTTCCACCTGACCGACGCCATTGGGCGCACCTGGCAGTGCGGCACGCTCCAGTACGATCCGAACCTTCCCGAGCGGCTCGACGCCTCCTACATCGGCGAGGACGGCGCCCGCCACCGTCCGGTGATGCTGCACCGGGCCATCCTGGGCTCGCTGGAGCGCTTCATCGGCATGCTGATCGAGCATTACGCCGGCAAGTTCCCGATGTGGCTCGCCCCGGTCCAGGCGGTGGTCTGCACCATCACCAACGACGCCGACGGCTACGGGCAGGAGGTCGTCAGCCTGCTGAAGCGCCGCGGCATCCGTGCCGAACTCGACACCCGGAACGAGAAGATCAACCTGAAGGTCCGCGAACACAGCCTTCAGAAGGTTCCCGTCCTGGTGGTCGTGGGCAAGCGCGAGGCGGAGGAGCGGACGGTCGCCCTCCGTACCCTCGGTGGTAAGGATCAGGAAGTTCTTGCCCTCGACGCGGCGCTCAATAAACTGGGTGAGGAGGCGAGGTCCCCCGCGGGCACCGCCGCCTTCGATTCGCCGTTTTAACCGACCGCACCGTTCGGGCGGGCTTCCCTCTGGGAGGCCGCGCCCCGGTGGGTTTCCAGTCATGGAGAAGCGTCCATAGCCAGGATACCGTCAGAAGCCGCTCCGACCCGCGATGGACCGCGGGTAAACCGGGAGATCACGGCTCGCTCGATCCGTCTCGTCGGTGCCGACGGCGAGATGGTGGGCGTCGTTTCGCTGCGCGATGCGCTGCTGGCCGCTGAGGATGCGGGTCTCGACCTCGTCGAGATCGCCCCCCAGGCGGAGCCTCCTGTCTGCAAGATCCTCGACTATGGCAAGTACAAGTACGAGGCGCAGAAGAAGGCCGCCGAGGCGCGCAAGAAGCAGAAGATCATCGAGGTGAAGGAGATCAAGCTCCGACCCAACATCGATGACAACGACTACGACGTGAAGATGCGCTCGGCCCGCCGCTTCCTTGAGGAAGGCGACAAGGTCAAGGTGACCATGCGCTTCCGCGGGCGCGAGATGGCGCACCAGGATCTTGGCATGAACGTGCTGGTCCGCGTGCGCGACGAACTGGATGAGCTGGCGAAGGTCGAGCAGATGCCCAAGCTCGAAGGCCGCCAGATGGTCATGGCCCTCGCGCCGAGGTGCCCCCTCGGCGCCCCGGCCCGCCCGCCTTCCGCAGAGCACACGCGTCCCAAAAAATGCCCGCCGGTTCCGGCGGGCTTTTTTGTTGGGCGGCGGGGCCATTCCGACGCTCCGCAATTACGAGGTAGCGGCATTGCGGAAGCGGGGCGCCACGCCGACGTGAGGCACATTCCGCCTCCAACATCCGGCCTATGCCCCGACCATCCCTGCTCCGCCGCGCCGCCCTGGCTTTGACGCTCGCGCTGCCGCTGCTGTCCGGCCTGTCCGCGCCGCCCCCTGCCCAGGCAATGGAATTGTTCGGGGACGAGTTCCGCACCGTCGACGACGTGCTGGCGTACAACCGCGGCCACGGTGTGCGCTTTCTCGACCGGCAAGGACGCTTCATCGGCTCCATCGGCGAGACGTACGGCGACACGCTGACGCTGGAGAAGATGCCGAAGCACCTGATCCAGGCGCTGATCGCCAAGGAGGATCGGCGCTATCTGGAGCATGACGGCATCGACTTCCAAGGGCTGGCCCGCGCGCTGGCCGTGGCGGTGACCTCCGGCAGCTTCAGCCAGGGCGGCAGCACGCTGACCCAGCAGACGATGAAGCTGATCTTCCTCAACCGCTACAACCGCTGGTCCCGCAAGGCGTACGAGCTGTACAGCGCCAGCGACTTCGAGGAACAGCTCGGCAAGAAGAACGTCCTGTACCTGTACCTCAACCGCGCCTATTTCGGGTTCGGCGCGTACGGGGTGGACGCCGCGGCCCGCGTCTTCTTCGGCAAGCCGGCGGGCAAGCTGTCGCTGAAGGAGGCGGCGATGCTCATCGGCTCGCTGCCCGCCCCCTCCCGCCTCAACCCCTTTGCCAACTTGGAGAAGGCGGAGGCCAAGGCCGCCCTGGTGCTCGACGCCATGGCCGACGCGGGCTTCATCACCGAGCGCACGGCGGAGCAGACCAAGCGCCAGCGCCCGATGCTGGCCGCGGCCAACAAGGCGGCGGTCCTGTCCACCGGTCATTTCCGCGAGACGGCCAAGGCCCGCTTCGACCGTTTCGCCGCGGACCGCTACGGCGGAGAGCTTCCGGGACCGACCTTCACCGCAAGGACCACGCTCGACCGCGACCTTCAGGCTGCCGCCCTGCGCAGCGTGGACACCACCCTGAAGCGCCACGCCAAGAGCCTGGGCGATGCGGAGGTCGCTCTGGTGGCGATGGACGGCGACGGGGCCATCCTGGCGATGATCGGCGGTCGCGACGCGGCGGCCCGACGGGACCACTTCAACCGCGCGCTCCAGGCCCGCCGCCAGCCCGGCTCGGCCTTCAAGCTGTTCGTCTTCCTGGCGGCGCTGGAGCGCGGGCTGACTCCGGACTCCCACGTCGACGGCTCGCGCATGGAGTTCACGGACGGGCGGGCCATCCGCAATTTCGACAACCGCTACCCGTCCTCGGTGACGCTGGCCGACGCCTTCGCCCATTCCACCAACACGGCCTCGGCCCGCCTGACCCGCGGTCATGCGGAGGAGATCGCCGCCGCCGCACGCCGCCTCGGCGTCGAGTCGCCGCTGGAGCCGGATCTCGGCCTCGCCCTGGGGGTCAGCGAGGTGTCGCTGCTGGAGATCACCCAGGCCTACGCGGCGGTCGCCAACGGCGGCAGCAAGGTCGACGGCCATCTGTTCCAGCGCATCGGCGATCCCGCCGGGCGGACGATCTACAGCCACACCCCGCAGAAGGCGGAACGGGTGATCGACCCGCGGACCGCCGCCACCCTGAAATCAATGCTTGGCGAGGTGATGCGGGACGGCACCGGCAAGACGGCCCGCCTGCCGGCGGCGCTCGCCAAGAGCGGGGCGGGCGGCAAGACCGGCACCACCAACGATTACCGGGACGCCTGGTTCATCGGCTTCGCCGACGGCGTGGCCGGGCGTGGGCTGACGGTCGGGGTGTGGGTCGGCAACGACGGCAACACGCCGATGAAGGGGGTGACCGGCGGCTCCGTTCCGGCGGAAATCTGGCGTCGCTTCATGGTCGAGGCGGCTCGGGTGAAGGGTTAGCGGCCCTTCGCTCCGGCGAGCAGGGAGGCGCCGACGAAGCCCAGCGCCCGCCCGTTCCGCCCGACCTCGTACCAGGACCCGAAGGCGGCCATCACGGTGACCGTTTCACCTCTCTCCAGGACGTCCGCCACCTTGGCGTCGCAGAAGGGGGCGACGCGCAGGTTCGCGGCGGCGCGGACGCGCACCCGCGTCCCCACGGGGATGGCCGGGCGGCGCGCTTCGGCGCTGCGCTCCTCGGCGATGGGACCGGGCAGAGCGCAGCCGCGATCCTCCTTCGAGGCTTTGGCATAGCCGCCCTTGAAGCGGTTCGTCGGCGCGCTTTCCGTGGCCGTCGTGGGGGCCGGGCCGGAGGGCTTGCGGGCCGGCAGGGGAGCGGCGACGGTGTCGGTGGCGGCCGGCGCCGGAGGCTCCGCCGTGGGAGCGGCGGTGGTGGCCGGTTCCGCCGGCACCGATGGCGCGGGCGCGGTCAGCACCGGCACAGGAAGCAACGGCGCCAGACCCTGCGGCGCCACCTTCCCCGCCGTTCCCAGCGGGGTCAGCCGGGGAAGCACGGCGGTCGGCGGCGGGCGCGGCGTGAAGGTCGGTTCGGCCTCGTCCGCCCACACCGAAGGGCCGCCGAGCAGCGCCAGCAGGCCGAGGAGGGGAAGCGCAAGCCGGCGCATCCGCCGCCTCAGTCCACGACGACGCGGGCGACGAGCGCGGGCAGGGTCTGGCAGCGGAACAGCCCGTCCAGCGTCTGCTGCTCGGTCAGGCGCAACGACAGGGCGCAGCCGTAGGCGTTCACCGTCAAGGCGGTCTGCGCCAGCGTGCCGATGGCGGCGGAGGGCTTGGCGATGCTGTAGCCGGGGGCGCCCAACCGCCCGGCGAGCGCGCCGTTGACCGGGTTGAAGGAATCGATCTCCAGCGTCAGCGGACCCAGGTTGTTCAGCACCGTTTCCGAATGCGGATCCTCCTTCGTCGCGTAGAGCTGCACCGGCACCGCCTTGCGGCGGGCGATCCAGTCCTTCAGCGCCAGATTGCCCAGCACCGGGTCGCGGCTCTGCAGCGCCGCTTCCATGGCGATCTGGCGCAGCGACGGGTCGTTGCCGCCCAGCGCCGCCTCATAGGCGGCGACCCGCGCCGGGCGGTCGGCTCCCAGAATCCGGGTGCGCAGATCGGCGATTCGCGTCGCGCGGGCCTCCTCCCGCCGCCGTTCGGCGGCGGCGCGTTCCTCTTCGGCCTTGGTGGCGGCAGCCTGCCGGGCGAGCAGATCCTCCTCGCGGCGGCGGCGGGCGTCCTCCTCGTCGCCACGGGCCTCGGCGTCGCGGGCGATCTGGTCGCGCAGACGGTTGGCCTCGGCGGAGCCAGCCAGCACCGGGCGGCCGGGAAGCTCCTCCAGCGGCTGGCCGATGCCCTCCAGCACCTCGGGATTCCGCAACTCGATGCGCGCGTTCCAGCCGTTGGGGCCGAGCGTGGCGAGCGCCGTGGCGGTCAGCGTCTTCTCCAGCCCGGCCTCGGCAACGGGGCGGATGAAGGTCACGGCGCCGTCCCGGCTTTCCACCATGTAGGTCGGCTTGGCGAGCCGAAGCTTGGCCCCGATTCGCACGGCGGTGCGCGATTCGGTGGATTTCGCGGTGCCCTTGCCATCGGGCGCCGGGGCGGGAATCGGGTCCGCCGTCACCTCCTCGACGGTCCAGAGAGGCGGGACCAGGCGCGACACCTCGGCGCGGATGCGGTCGATGGGCAGGTCGGACGCGCGGGCCGGCAGGACGGGAGCCAGCCCGGCCATCAGCGTCACCGCGATCCCCCACGCCGCCGGTCGCACCATCGCTCGTTCTCCACCGGAAGTGACCACTACAGCTTGTGCCGGTTCGTCCAGGCACTGGTACAGCGAAGCCGCCCGCGAAGGGAAGCGGCTTTTGCCCAAGCCGGGAGCGCGCGGTGACTGGAACGGTGAACCTTGGGCCTGGATCGCGACCCCCGGTCGAAATTGGCTTTGTGCCCACACGCCGCTTGCAATATCATCATACAAGTGAATGTATATTCGCCGGAAACGCGAGCGCTTTTCCGCAACGGCAGGGGACCAAGGGCAACGATATGGCGGGCAGACAGGGGAACAAGGAAGGGCCGGTCCTGGTCTGTCGCAATGTCAAGGTTTCCGGACGACGCACCAGTCTTCGGATGGAGCCCTATATTTGGGACTCCTTGAAGGAAATCTGCGAGCGTGAAGGGCTGACGCTGAACGACATCTGCACCCAGATCGATCAAAGGCGCGGGGAAGCGAATTTGACCGCCTCCATCCGCGTTTTTATCGTCAGCTATTTCCGCAACGCCATCGGAAACCGCGGCTTCTCCGAAGACGGGCCGTCCAGCATTCTCCGCAAGGCGATGGACGACGCCATCCCGCCCTTCGACTGAACAGCGGGACGGGACACCGTCCGCCTTACCAGCGCAGGCTGGGGAGGCCGTAAGTCGGCTGATGACCGGAGGCGGCAGCGGCGGCGGCCAGCTTGGCCGGATCGACGGACTCGCCCCAGGCGCCGCCCAGCTCTTCCCGATGAATGCCGAAGGTGACCAGCGCCACGTCGATCCCGGCGGCGTTGGCCCCGGCCACGTCGGTGCGCAGGCTGTCGCCCACCGCCAGGATGCGCCGCTTGTCCTTGATCCCCATCAGCGACAGGCAGCGGTCATAGACCGGGGCGTGCGGCTTGCCGTGCCAGAAGACGTCGCCGCCCATCTCCTCGTAACGCTGGGCCAGCGTGCCGGCGCAGATGACCATCTGCTCGCCGACCATCACGATCAGGTCGGGGTTGGCGCAGACCATCGGCAGGTTGCGGCGGCGGCAGGCCTCCAGCGCCGGTTCGTAGACCGACAGCGACTCCCCGAAATCGACGATGCCGGTGTTCACGACGAAATCGGCCTCGTCCGGCGACGCCACGAGCGTGTAGTTCAGCCCCTCGTACACGTCCATGTCGCGGTCGGGGCCGATGTGGTACAGCCGCCGGCCCAGCGCGGCGTGCCATGGGTCGTTGCGATCGCGCAGCGCGTCGTAAGTGGCCTCGCCCGAGGTCATGACGTGGTGGTAGCGCTCGCGCCCGATCCCCATGCCGTCCAGTTTGGCGATGGCGCCGCCGGTGCGGCGCGGCGCGTTGGACAGCAGGCAGATTACCTTGCCCGCCGCGCGCAGCCGGTCCAGGCATTCCGGCACGCCGGGGTAGGGCCGCTCGCCGTCGTGCAGGACGCCCCACAGGTCGAGGATGACCCCGTCGTAACGGTCGATGACGGAGGCGATGCCGGAAAGCTGGACGATGTCGGTCATGATGTCCGGTGGTGTGACGGGCGGGGAAGGGGGGCGGCTCAGCGGCCTTGCGCGGCGCGTTTGGGCCCAGCGTGTTTGGGCTCGGCGAGAAGCTCCGCATAGACGGCCAGCGTGTCGGCGCACATGCGCTGCTTGGTGTAGCGCTCGGCGACGAAGGCGCGGGCGCGGGCGCCGATGGCGTCGCGCTGCTCCGTCGTCAGGGACAGCGCCTCGTCCAGCGCCTTGGCCAGCGCGTCGGGATCGGCGGGCGGCACCACCCAGGCGGTCTCGCCGGGAATCACCGTCTCCTGGTAGGCGCCGATGGCGGAGACGATCACCGGGCGGCCCATCGCCTGCGCCTCGACGATCACCCGCCCGAAGGCTTCCGGCTCCTGCGAGGCGGAGACGACGACGGTGGACAGCCGGTAGGCGGCGGCCATGTCGTTGCAGTGGTCGGTCATCGTGACGACACCGTCCAGCCCGGCGCGGCGCACCTGCTCCTCCAACTCCTGCCGGTAGCCGGTGCGGCCCTGGTCGGACCCGACGAGCAGCGCGCAGACGTCCTTGCGCCCCAGCTTCGCCAGCGCGTCGATCAGCACCGTCTGGCCCTTCCAGCGGGTCAGGCGGCCGGGCAGCAGGATCACCGGCTTGTCGTCGGGCAGCCGCCATTTCTGGGCGAGCTGGATCATGCGGGCGGAGCTGACCCGTTCCGGCGCGAAGGACAGCGGGTCGATGCCGCGGTGGATGGTGCGGATGACCGCCGGATCGACGTCGTAATTCTCCAGGATGTGGCGGCGGATGAAGCCGGAGATCGCGATGATCCGCTCGCCCCGCGCCATCACCGAATTGTACCAGCGCTTCAGCCCGTTCTTGTAATTGTACGGGGCGTGGAAGGTGGTCATGTAGCGCGCGCCGGTCGCCTGGCAGGCCAGCCAGGCGCTCCAGGCCGGGGCGCGGGAGCGGGCGTGCACGATGTCCACGCCGTTCTCCCGGATGATCGCCTCCAGCTTGCGCGCGTTGCGGCGGATGACCAGCGGGTTCTTGGAGGCCAGCGGCAGGGTGATGTGGCGGATGCCGGCGCGGTCCAGCTCCGCGGCCATCGGCCCGCCCTCGGACGCCACCAGCGGCAGCGCCCCGGCCTGGGCCAGCGCCAGCGCCACGTCGATGCAGCCGCGCTCGGCCCCGCCGGTGACCAGCGCCGGCAGCACCTGGAGAACGACGGGCCGGCGGCCGGCGGCCGCGAAGGCGCCCTTCGCGAAGGCGTCGGCCGGGTTGCGCGGGTCCTCGCCGGTGCTAAGCTGGGATTCGACGTCCATAGTCACAGATTCCTAAAGTCCTGGCCCACAGAGGTGTCCGATATGACCGAACCCGCAGCCGGCCCCGTCCCGTCGCCGGGCGGCGCGCACCATAGCCTGAAGCGCGGCGCCGCGACCATAGCCTATCGTCACACCCCGGGCCGCGACCCGGAAGGTCTGGCCCCCGGCGTGATGTTCCTCGGCGGCTTCATGTCGGACATGACCGGCACCAAGGCGCTGGCCCTGGAGGCTTGGGCGGCGGGCGAGGGGGTGTCCTTCACCCGCTTCGACTATCAGGGGCACGGCGCCTCCAGCGGGCGGTTCGACGAGGGCACCATCGGGCTGTGGGCCGACGACGCGCTGGCTGTTCTGGACCGCGTCACGGTGGGGCCGCAGATCCTCGTCGGCTCCTCGATGGGCGGCTGGATGATGCTTCTGACCGCGCTGCGCCGTCCGGAGCGGGTGGCCGGGCTGGTCGGCATCGCCGCCGCCCCCGACTTTACCGAGGACCTGATGTGGGACCTCTTCGACGAGTCCGTCCGCCGCGAGATCCTGGAGACGGGCCGCTGGCTGCGCCCGTCCGACTACGGGCCGGAGCCGCAGCCGATCACCCGCGCCCTGATCGAGGACGGGCGCAACCACCTGCTGCTGCGCCAGCCCATCGCCTTCGACAAGCCGGTGCGCCTGCTGCACGGCATGGCCGATCCGGACGTGCCCTGGCAGGTCAGCCTGACCCTGGCCGACCGCCTGACCAGCGCGGACGTGCGGGTGACGCTGGTGAAGGACGGCGACCACCGCCTGTCGCGCGACCAGGACATCGACCTGCTGTGCCGCACGGTGGACGATCTGGTCCGCGGTCTCGGCTGAAGGAGGGGGGCTTCGATCCGCCCCGCGGATCATCCTGAAGGCGGCGCAAGATTTTTCCCAAAAAGTGATTTCAGGGGCTTGCGCGCCGCCTTCGGGCTGGATATAAACGCGGCCTCTGCGGAGGGGTGGCCGAGTGGTCGAAGGCGCACGCCTGGAAAGTGTGTATACCCCAAAAGGGTATCGAGGGTTCGAATCCCTCTCCCTCCGCCAGCATGCCTCTACCTGTCTAAGTATTTGATTTTCCCGGCAAGTTATCCCAGGGAAATAGGCGGGTAGGGTACACGGATGGGATGCGCGTTTGCCCTTCCGTCAAGCCGTCAGCGGCTGTCTAAACAGCTTCCAAATTCGCCTCCATTAGCGACTCGCTAGGGGCTTCTGCGCTTCCCGGCTACATGGGGAACTCCCCAATCCCCAGACCGAACCCAGCGACTCTGCAACGGGCTTCCTGAGGCCCTTGCCGGGACTGAGCGGCAAACGCTTCGCCTCGCCCCCATCAGAAGCTGTGTCAGCAGCAGAAGCAGGGCAGCACGATTGCCGTAGGGGTCCCTAACTTCCCTACATGGAACCAAGACCCTCCCGCCCTTTCTGAATGGTCACTTCGAGAATACCGACTTTTGGGCCGTGTTGTGGCTCATGTTCTGACCTTTCCAAGCGGAGAGGCCCCAAAGTTTTTCTATAACGTCTCTGATGGGGCGGGGGTTCATCTTCAAGCTTATTGGAGGACCCCCTACCTTGTTCCAAAAGGTATGCCGGGGTACTGGGGGAGTGGCACAAAGACCCGAGCGGCCATTTAGAGCGCGGGAAATAGCCCCCAGCGTTGACGTTCGGCTCTAGCGCTACCTTTCAGTAACGGCACCGCGGTCCCATGTCTAGGCCAGTATCGGTATGGTTGTGAGGGCTGCCGCTCCGATACAGCTATAGAATGCCACCACCACTAAGCTCGAAGGCCCGCTGGGGATTGCCACCATGGCGCTCGACCGCGCCCTCGACTGTGTCGCCAACCAGCCGGACTTCTGGATACACGCCTGATCCACAGACCCCAAAATCGGCCAAAGTCGAGGTCGGGTCATGACGGAAAACCATAACGGATTGAGGCCGCGCGGCCCTGTCCCGAACGGCCTTCTCCTCGCCGCCTGATGTTCTCATTGTGTCCGCTTATAGGCCAAATTCTCGCATTTCGTTCGGGGCGATGGTGGAGGAACGCGGCGGCTTCCGGTGCGATGGAGCCCGATCGTCCCAGTGGTCTTGCCGGATCTTCAGGAAGATCAGCCGATCCGGCAGGTGATTTACGACGACGGAATCGTCGATCCCAACGCATCGCCACAATTAACGCATAATTATTGTATTTTAATCCGAATGAACACCATTGATAATAATTGTCTTCTTCGGAATGGTATAATTCAGCCGCCAATGGTGGGATTCATGCCGCACACATCCGTACGATACGCTTCCTTCAACGAAGTGCAGCCAAGAGATGCCGGCCTGATGCCGATCCTGCGCCTCGTTCTCGACAACATGGCGGAGGGGGTGTGCGTCGCCGGTCCGGATGGCCGGATCATCACCGCCAACCCGGCGGCGGAGGCGGTGTTCGGGCCGCTCACCGGTGCGGCCTTCGACACGCTGTTCGGACCGCGCTTGCGGCTGGCCGACGGGACCACCCCGTGCCCACCGGCCTCCTGGCCGATGGGCCGCGCCATCCGGGGCGGTGCGATGGAGCGGGAAAGCCTCTATCTCGCCCCGCCGCCCGGCGGTTCCGGAGACTGGCTGCGGGAGAACGCCCGGCCCCTGATGGAGAACGGATTCTCCGTCGGCGGCGTGCTGGTCTTCCGCGACATCACCCAGGTCAAGGCGGCGGAGGACCGCATGGCCTGGCTGGCCCATTTCGACCCGCTGACCGGCTTTCCCAATCGCGTGCAGTTCCATCAGGCGCTGGAACGCGCCATGGAAACCGTGCGGCGGTCGGGCGGCGGCCTGTCGCTGCTGCTGCTCGACTTCGACGGCTTCAAGGAGGTGAACGACCAGTTCGGCCACGCCGCGGGGGACGAGTTGCTGGCCGGGATCGCCCGCCGCCTGCGCGAGGCGCTGTCCGACGGTGTCCTTGGCCCGATTGTCACAGCCGCCCGCCTGGGGGGCGACGAGTTCGCGGTCCTGGTGGAGGAGCGCGACGGCGGCGAGGTGACGGACCTGCTCGACCGGATGGCCCGCGTCACCGCCGATCCCTTTCCGCTGGGCGGCGTGCGCCATCGCGTGAGCGTCAGCATCGGCATCGCCCGCCATCCCGACCACGGCAACGGGGTGGAGGAGCTGATGCGCATGGCCGATCTGGCGATGTACCGCGCCAAGGAGCAAGGCGGCGGCACCGTCTGCCGCTACGACCCGGCGATGATGACGGCCACGGTGGAACGGGCGCGGCTGCGCAGCCTGCTGGCCGGGGCGCTGGAGCGCGGGGAGTTCCATCTGGTCTACCAGCCGCTGACCGAGGCCGCGGGGGGCCGTCCGGTGGGTGTGGAAGCGCTGTTGCGCTGGAATCCCGTCGGCGGCGCGCCGGTCCCCCCGTCCACCTTCATCCCCCTGTGCGAGGACAGCGGGCTGATCCTTCCCATCGGGCGCTGGGTGCTGGAGACCGCCTGCCGCCAGTTGCGCCGATGGCAGGAGGAGGGACGCGGCGAACTGGAGTTCGCCGTCAACCTGTCGCCCCGCCAGCTTCGCGATCCGGCACTGGTCGACAACGTGCGCGGCGTCCTGGCCGCCACCGGGATCGAACCGTCGCGGCTGGTCCTGGAGGTCACCGAAGGGCTGCTGATCGAGGACATGGCCTTCAGCCGCCAGGTCCTGACCCGCTTGAAGGAATTGGGGGTGCGGCTGGCGCTCGACGATTTCGGCACCGGCTACTCCAGCCTCAGCTATCTGAACAACCTGCCCTTCGACATCCTGAAGATGGACGGTTCCTTCACCCGCAACCTGGGCGACGCGGGGCGGGAAAACGCCAGCGGGCAGGCGGTGGCCCGCGCCATCATCGGCCTTGCCCGCAGCCTGTCGATGACTCTGGTGGCCGAGGGGGTGGAGACGCCGGAGCAGCTCGCCTGGCTGGCGGCCAACGGCTGCACGCTGATCCAGGGCTATCTGCTGGGCCGCCCGGAGGCACCGCAGGCCGCCGCGGACAGCCTCGACCGGCTGGCCGCCGAGCACGCGCGGCGCCAGAAGGAGCGCGGCGACTTCGTGATCTGAGGAATCGACAGGGGGGCGCCCGGCCGTGCCCCCCGACTTTGCCGGATCATCTTTACCGGATCATCTTTACCGGATTACGGGGCGGAGCGGGCCAGGGCGGCGCGCCCGGCGCCGGTCAGGATCATGTCGCTCTGGGGGGCATGGACGCGGGCGCACAGCACGTCGCGGTGATGGCGCTCCAGGGGGTTGTCGCGGGACAGGCCGGGATTGCCGGTGATCTCCAGTGCCTTGGCGACCGCGTCGATCGCGTTGTTGGTCACCGTGTGTTTGACCAGGAGGCTGTCGCTGGCCGGCGGGACGGTCCCGACGTCCGCCGAGGCCGACAGGGAGCGCAGAAGCACCGTGTTGGTCAGCAGAAGCGCCTCGACCGCGCCCAGCGCCTCCTGAAGGCGGGGCACGGTCGCCAGCGGGGCACCGCCCAGCGCCGTCGGCCTGCGGGCGTGCAGGAAGCCGGTCAGCCAGTCCCGCGCCGAGCGGGCGATGCCGTCGTAGACGCCGCTGAACAGGGTGGACAGCCAGGCGGAGCCGACCGGATCGGGCACCGTCCAGCCGGCGGCGGGGCGCAGCTCGCCCACATGGTCGTCGGGAACGAAGGTGTCGTGGAAGATCACCTCGTGGCTGCCGCTGGCCCGCATGCCGATGTGGTTCCAGCTTTCGCGCACTTCGATGCCCTGTTCGGCGAGGCCGTCGCCGCGCGGTACCACCCAGGTGCCGACCAGCGGCTCGTCGTCGTCCGTGCGCGCCCAGACGCCGAGCCAGGAGAGCACCGGCAGCCCGGTGGAGTAGAGCTTGGTCCCGGAAATCCGCCAGCCCCCCGGCACCCGGCGCGCCACGGTGGCCGGCAGGCCGCCGCGGTGGGGGGTGCCCAGTTCCGGCTCGACCCGCAGCAGGTTGATGATGGCGCCCTCGGTCACGGCGCTGCGGAGGATGCGGTCACGCAGAGGCTCCGGCCAGCCGGCGCTGCGCTGGATCTGGTTGAGGATGGCGTATTGCAGCACCAGCACCAGGGCGGTGGACGGTTCCCCCCGCGCGAGCCCGCCGACCACGGCCAACGCGTCCCTCAGCCCGCCGCCCTTGCCGCCCAGCGACGTCGGAACGACCAGCGCCGGCAGTCCCGCCTCCCGCAGCCATTCGAAATTCTCGAAGGGGAAGCTGGCGGCGGCGTCGTGCTCCGCGGCGCGAAGCGCGAAGCGGGCGGCCAGCGCCGCGATCTCGGCCTCGTCCACCACCGGGACGGGGGCTGCCTCGCCGAGGGGCGCGGGCTGGAAGGGAAAGTCGGCATGGAGCGTGTCGGGGGGCATGTCGGGTCGGTCCGCTGCGAAGAGGGGAAACGGGACGGCGACGGCGGTCAGACGAGATCCACCGTGATGCGTCCGGCGAAGCGCTGGCTGTCGGTCCCGCGCTTGATGACCGAGACGCTCTTCAGCTCGTCGGTGTAAAGGGCGAGCTGCTGGCGCAGCGCGTCGCCGACCGGGGTGACGTTGTGGGCGTGGCTGCGCAGCATCGCCTCCAGATCCTCCGCCGGGAATTTCGGGGCGAAGGGGGCATAGGCCGCAGCGGCGGCGCGCGGGTCGGCGTAGGCGGCGTGCTGCGCCTCGATCAGCGCCGCGGTCAGCGCCTTGGCCGCCGGGCGGTTGTCGCGCAGCAGGCTGCCGCGCACCCCGACGAGGCAGCAGGTGCGGGTGGAGTACTCACCGCAGACGTTGTTGGTGATCTCCACGAGCTTGGGGTCCTTGGTGTGGCGCCAGACCAGCGGGTCGCCATCGGCCAGCGCCTGGATCTCGCCCTTCTCCACCGCCAGCCCCAGCAGGTCGGCGGGATACTGGCGCCATTCGACGTCCTTGGCCGGATCAATGCCGAATTTGGACAAGACGATGGAGAAGAAGTTCTTCGACGGGCTGGCCATGTCGCTGACGCCGATGATCTTGCCCGGCAGGTCCAGCACGGTGTTCACACCCGCCGCCCTGGACCCGATCAGCCGCATGCAGCCGCCATGCAGGCCCGCCGAGATCTTCACGTCGAAGCCCTGCTCCAGCGGTTTCAGCCAGCGCAGCGCCATGCCGACCCCGGCGTCCGCCTTGGCGGTGGCGATGGCCTCCAGAAGCTGGTCGGTGGAGCCGGTGAAGTTGATCAGTTCGACCTCCAGCCCGTGCTTCCTGAACAGGTCCAGCTTTAAGGCCAGCGGTACGGCGGAGAAGCAGACGGCCCCCGCGTTCCAGGACAGGCGGAGCGGCTCCGCCGCCAGCGCGTGGCGGCGCAGGACGAAGGGCGCGGACAGCGCCACGGCGCCAACGGCGCCGGCGGCGATCACGCCGCGGCGGCTGAGAAGGGGAAAGGCGGGCTTTGCGGTCATGGTGCGGGAGCCTTTGCGGAGGAACGGGGGCGGGCGGTTGGCATCCCCTCTCCCGCCCCGGGAGAGGGAGGGGCCCACGCGTCAGCGTGGGAGGGTGAGGGTGCTGCCGAGGATGAAGTGTTCTGATCCTCGCACGACCCTCACCCGCCCGCTTCGCGGGCACCCTCTCCCGGGGCGGGAGAGGGACTTAAGGTCAGTCGAGCAGGTCGGGCTCCGCCGCGACGATCCATTCCCACAGCGGGTGGAAGTTGTAGGCACCGCCCTGCTGGGTGCCGACCTGCGCGCGGGTCAGCAGGGCGGTCTCGTGGTCGATGGGCTGCGGCGTGCCGGCGGCTTCCGCCAGAAGCTGGGTGTGGGCGGCGTCCTCGGCGCTGATGAACCACCAGGCGGCGGCCTCCACGCTCGGGCCGAGGGTAAGCAGGCCGTGGTTCTTCAGGATCGCCAGCTTGCGGTCGCCCAGCGCCTCGACCAGCCGCCGGCCCTCGCCCTCGGTCAGCACGACGCCGGTGTAGGGGTCGAAGATCACCTGATCCTCGTAGAAGGCCGCGGCGTCCTGGCTCAGCGGGGCCAGCGGCCGCCCGAGCGACGACCACGCCTTGCCGTAGGTCGAATGGGTGTGGGCGGCGGCCACCACGTCGGGGCGGGAGCGGTGGATGGCCGAATGGATGGTGAAGCCGGCCTGGTTGATGGCGCGGTCGCCGTGCAGGACGTTGCCGTCGATGTCCACCAGATGCAGGTCGGACACCCGGATGGTGCTGAAGTGCTGGCCCAGCGGGTTGATCCAGAAGCGGTCGTGATGCTCCGGGTCGCGGGCAGTGACATGGCCGGCCAGCCCCTTGTCGTAGCCGTAGCGGCCGAACAGGCGGAAGGTGGCGGCCAGCCGCTGCTTGCGGTGCTGCCGCTCCTCCTCGACGCTGGTGTGGGTGACCGGATCGACGGGCGGCCAGAACTTGCGGGGGCGGGGCTGGATGTGGGTCATCGGAAGGACGCTCCTCGAGGGATGGGGTCAGTAGCCGGCTTGGACGTTCACCACGTCGCGCAGCGGCTCGCCGCGTGCGTAGGCGTCCAGGTTGGCCAGGATTCGCTCGGCCAGCCGCGGCTCGACGTCCGGGGCGGACCAGGACACATGCGGCGTCAGGCGGATGGCCGGATGGCGGTAGAAGGGATGGCCGGCGGGCAGCGGTTCCGGCTCGGTCACGTCCAGCGTGGCCCCGGCGATCCGCCCTGCCTCGATGGCGGCCAGAAGAGCCTCCTGATCGACCAGCGCGCCGCGCGCGACGTTGACCAGATGCAGCCCCGGCTTGGCCCGCGCCAGCAGATCCGCGCCGACCACGCCGCGGGTGGCGGCGGTCAGCGGCAGGGCCAGCACCAGATGGTCGCTGACCGCGATGAGGTCTTCGAGCCGGTCGAAGGGCTCTACCCCCGGCCTCGACCCGGTCCAGCCGGACCGCCGCACGGCGCCGATGGACAGGCCGAAGGCCCGCGCCCGCTCCGCCACCGCTTGTCCGATGGCGCCGAAGCCGGCCAGCCCCAGCCGCCGGCCCGACAGGCCGCCCAATGTCTCCCGCCGCCAGTCCTCCGGTCCGCGCAGGCGCACGGCGTCGAGCCGCTTCTCGAAGGCCAGCACGGCGGCCATCGCATATTCGGCGATGGGCACGGCGGAGACGCCGCGGGCGCAGGTGACCAGCGGCGCTCCGTCCAGCAGCCAGGGCGGGTAGACGTCCATGCCGGTGGAGGCCGACTGTATCCAGCGCAGCCCCCGCCCCCAGCCGGCGGGGCGTGCGGTGGGCGCCGCGTCCCAGCCGATCAGCGGGCGCGTCAGCAGCACCTCCACCCCGTCCGGGATGTCCCAGGGCGGACGGCCGTCCTCGTGCCGCAGCACCGTCGGGCGCGACGGGTGGGCGGCGATCCGCTCCCCCACCAGGGCGCCGATCTGATTGAGGACGACCGGCGACCGGCCCGTGCCCGCCACCACGCCCTCACTCCGCCGCGGCGGCTTGGGCCTGCCGGCGCTCGGCCACCAGTTGGCGGACGCGCGGCAGCAACTCCCGGCCATAGGAGATGGCGTCGGGCAGCGGGTCGAAGCCGCGGATCAGGAAGGTGGTGATGCCGAGGTCGTAATAGTCCAGCAGCGCGTCGGCCACCTGATCCGGCGTGCCGACCAGCGAGGTGGAGTTGCCCTTGGCCCCGGTCAGCCCGGCGATGGCGGTCCACAGCCGCTTGTCGTGGCGGTGGCCCTTGTCGGCGGCGGCATCGGCGATGGCGATCAGGCGGCGGGCGCCCTCGTTGCTGGGCAGATCGCCGCGGCGGAAACCGGTCTTGTCCAGCAGCGCCTTGGCCTTCTGGTGGATGGCGTCGGCCTTGGCCCAGGCGGCCTCCTCGGTGTCGGCCAGGATCGGGCGCAGCGACAGGCTGAAGGCCGGCTGCGGACGCCCCGCCTTGGCGACGGCGGCGCGCACGCGGCCCAGCAGTTCGCGCACCTGCTCGTGGGTCTCGCCCCACAGGGCGAAGGTGTCGGCGTGGCGCCCTGCAACGTCGATGGCGGCCTGCGAGGCGCCGGCGATCCACACCGGGATGCCCGAGGCGTTGTAGGGCTTCACCTGCGAGAAGGCCTGCTCGACGCGGTAGTACTTGCCCGCATAGTCGAAGGGCGTCTCGCTGGTCCATTCGGCGCGCACGATGTCGAGGAACTCCGACGTGCGGGCGTAACGGTCGTCCTTGTCGTCCACGCTGTTGCCGTCGCGCGCCAGCTCGCTGCGCTCGGCTCCGGTGATGACGTTGATGGCGACGCGGCCGCGGCTCAGCTGGTCGAGCGTGGCGAACTGGCGGGCCAGGATGGTCGGCGCCTGGAAACCGGGGCGGTGGGCGATCAGCACGCCCAGCCGGTCGGTCACGCTGGTGATGTGCTGGCTGACCTGGAGGCTGTCCGGCGAGTCGGCATGAAAGGCCTGGAGCACCGCGTCGAAGCCGCCCAGCTCATGGGCCTTGGCGACTGTCTCGATGTAGTCGCGGTCGACCACCGGTCCCTGGCGCGGAATGATCTCCGACGCATTGTGGTTGCCGACGAAGCCGACGAAGCGCAGCGGGTGGGCGGAAGCGGTGGCGGAAACGGTCATGGGGGGCGATCCCTTCATGTGCGTGGTATGGGACGGGATTGGAATGGCGTCCGGTCAAACGAGCGGACGCGACAGGATGTCGTTGAACCGGCGGTCGAAGGCCGGGGCGATGTCGATCCGCCTGGGCAGCACGCCGAGCTGGTGGAAGGTGTCGGCGACGTTCTGGGCCGAGGCGACGTCGGCGTCGGTGATCGGCGCGAGGTCGCGCTGGCGCGAATTCTTCCGGAGGATTTCCAGGTCGATCTCGGCGGAGACGCCGATGGCCGCGGAATGGACCTGCGCCCAGCGTTCCAGATTGGCGGCGCGCCAGGCAAAGGCGCGGCGCAGCCGCAGGAAATACTCGCCGATGGCCGCCGCCTTGCCCGGCTCGGCCAGCGCGTCGGGCGAGGCGAGATACAGGTAGTTGCCCGACAGATAGCCGTTGGAGGTGACGAGGACCCGCGCCCCCTTCTTGATGGCGAAGGGCACGGAATAGCCGTAGATCGCCCAGGCATCGAGCGCGCCCTGCTCGAAGGCGGCCTGTCCTTCCGCCGGGGTCAGGGCGACCGGCTGGATGTCCGTGAAGCGCAGCCCGACCTCGCCCAGCATCTTGGCGAGGTAATATTGCGTGGTGGTGGCGCGGACATAGCCGACGCGCTTGCCCTTCAGATCGGCGACCGAGCGGATCGGGCTGTCCGGCGGAACCAGCACCACCTGCCAGTTCACGTCGTCCTTGACGACGGCGACGATGGACAGGCGCGCCCCGGCGGCGATGCCGAAGGCGGGCGGGATCTCGCTGCTCGACCCCACGTCGATGGAGCCGGCGTTGATCGCCTCCACGATCAGGTTGCCGGAGCCGAACTCGGCGAACTGCGACCGGAAGGGTGTCGGCAACTGGCCGGACGCCTCCAGCGCCAGCCCGTCCAGCGCCTTGTAGTCGGCGATGCGGAGCACGGTCTCGGGCGTCGGGCCGGAGGCGGCGCGCGTGGGGGCGGGCAGGCCGCCCAGCGCCAGGGCGCCGCAGGCTCCGGCAGCGCCGCGCAGCAGGCTGCGCCGCCCGATGCCGGACAGGGAACGGGAAATGGAAGCGGTGGTCGGGTCGAACGGCATGGGTTGGGCGTCCCGCGGGTTGGGAGTCAGTGGGAAGGGGCGGCGACGGCTCCCGCGGGCAGGGCGTAGCCGCCCACGGCCACGCCGGGCGCCGCCGATCTGGAATCGGTGGCGCTGCGCTGCGGCTCCTGCCCGGCGAGACGCTCCTCGTCGATGCCGAGTTCGGCGAGCAGGCGGCTGCGCAGCGCGATGAATCCGGGGTCGCCGTGGCGGCGCGGGCGGGCGAGCGGGACCGGGATGTCGGCGGCGATCCGGCCGTCGGCCATCACCAGGGCGCGGTCGGCCAGCAGCAACGCCTCGTCCACGTCGTGGGTCACCAGCAGGATCGCCGGGGCGTGGGCGCGCCACAGCGTTTCGACCAGCCGCTGCATGCGCAGTCGGGTCAGCGCGTCGAGCGCCGCGAAGGGCTCGTCGAGCAGCAGCAGGCGCGGCTCCCGCACCAGCGCACGGGCCAGCGCCGCCCGCTGCGCCTCGCCGCCCGACAGGGTCAGCGGCCAGGCGCGGGTGCGGTGGGACAGCCCGACCTCCGCCAGGGCTGCGAGACCGCGGGCTTCCGCGTCGGCATGGCGAAGCCCCAGCGTGACGTTGCGCAGAACGGGCATCCAGGGGACCAGCCGCGGCTCCTGGAACACCACGGCGCGCTCGTCGGGCAGCGTGACCGTGCCGTGCGGCGCCGGGTCCAGCTTTGCCAGCGTGCGCAGCAGCGTGGACTTGCCGCAGCCGGACCGGCCCAGCAGGGCGGTGAAGGACCCCGGTTGAAGATCCAGCGACAGGCCGTCCAGCACGTTGCCGTTGCCGAAGCCGCGGACCAAGCCGCGCACCGTCACGACGGCTTCGGGCTCGGGAGCGGCGGTTTGCGGAAGGTTGTGGCTCATGGAGGGTCACTCCTTGATGAAGGCGGGGCGCCAAACCAGGGCCGACCGCTCGATCACCCGGACGATCAGGTCGGCGAGCAGCCCCAGGATGGCGTAGACGATCAGGGCGACGATGATCACGTCGGTGCGCAGGAAGTCGCGGGCGGTCATCGCCAGATAGCCGATGCCGCTGGAGGCGTTGATCTGCTCCCCCACCACCAGGCTGAGCCACGCCACGCCGAGGGCGTAGCGCAGCCCGGTCAGGAAGGAGGGCAGCGCCCCCGGCAGGATGACGAAGGCGATCAGTTCCCGCCGGGTGAGGCCAAGGGTGGACACGGCCTCCACCACCTTGGCGTCGACCGTGCGGATGCCGGCGAAAAGGTTCAGATAGATCGGAAAGGCGGAGCCGAGCGCGACCAGGGCGATCTTCGGCGCCTCGCCGATGCCGAACCACAGGATGAACAGTGGCACCAGCGCCAGATGGGGCAAGGTGCGCAGCATCTGGAGCAGGGCGTCCAGCGCGTCCTCTCCCCGCTTCGACAGACCGGCGATCAGGGCGCAAACCGTGCCGACCGACACGCCGATGGCCAGCCCGGCGCTGACCCGGCCCAGCGACACCAGCAGATGAACCGCCAGTTCGCCGCTGGCCGTCAGTTCCCAGAAGGCCAGCAGGATCTGGGTGGGCGACGGGATGGAGCGGGTGGAAATCCAGCCGAGCCCGACGCTGGTCTGCCACAGCGCCAGCAGGGCCAGAGGCACCGCGCAGCGGCGCAGGCCCGCCGCGAGCGCGGCGGCGCGGGACGAACGTCCCGGCTTTCTCACGGTGGCTGCCGTCATGATGCCTCCCGAAGCCGGCCAGGGTTGGCGCTGCGGGAAAAGCCTATTCCTATTGCGGAGATAGGAAAAACAAAAAACACAAACAGGATTGTTCAGAAATCCTCAAGTAACGAGTATTCAGTGTTGTTTGTTCGGTCGGGCGTCGGCCAGCATCGCGCCCAGGGATTCGGTCAGAATCCCGCACAGCCGATCCACCGCGGGGCTGGCCGCGGACAGCGCGCGGTGCAGTTCCAGCGGCACCGTGCCGAGCGCCGGCAATGCCCCGTCCGGTTCGAGGATCGACAGCGTGTCCGGCAGGCCCAGCGGGGTGCGGACGGTCACCCCCAGCCCGGCTTCCACCGCCGCCCACAAACCGGACAAGCTGGGGCTGGTGAAGGTGATGCGCCAGGTCCGCCCGCCGCCGTCCAGCCGTTCGATCCCGTGCTGGCGGAACATGCAGGGCGCGTCGAGCAGGGCGAGCGGCAGGGAGCTTTCCGGATCACCCCGGAATCCCTCCGGCGCCACCCAGACCACCGGCAGATGGGCGAGCGCCGCCGCACCGGAAATGCCGGGCGTGCCGCCGATCTCACCGAAGGCCAAAGCCAGATCGAGCGCTCCGTGCGCGACCCTCTCGCGCAGTTCGCGCCCGCGGCCCACCTGCGCCTCCACATGGATGCGCGGATGGGCACGGTGGAAGGAGCCGAGCACGGCGGGCAGCCAGCGCTCCGCCAGATCCTGCGGGAAGCCGACCCGCACCGTGCCGTCCATCGCCCGCCCGCGCGCGGCGGACAGCGCCTCGTCGTTCAGGGCAACGATGCGGCGGGCGTAGCCCAGCAGCAGATCCCCGGCGTCGGTCAGCGCCACGGTGCGGCCCGCCTTGCGGAACAGCGGCTGGCCAACCTGCTCCTCCAGCTTCTTCATCTGGAGGCTGATCGCCGACTGGCTGCGACCCAGCCGCTCGGCGGCGCGGGCGAAGCCGCCATGCTCCATGGCGATGACCAGCGCCCGCAGCACGTCCATGTCGAGGTTGGTGGGAAGCATCACTACCCCGCTGTGCGTCAGCGAACCGTGCGGCGGGCGGCCAGCAGCGCGTCGGCCAACTCCACGAAGCCGTCGCCGCCGGGGCCGCGGGTGATCCATGCGGGCGGCGCGGGAAGCTCGGGCAGGATGTCGGCCACCGTGCTGACGCCGATCGACAGCGGGAAATGGGCGAACATCGGCGCGTCGTTGACCGAATCGCCGGCGTAGGCGACCGCATCGGCGGCGGCGTCGATGTCCAGGCCGTGGGTCTCGCGCAGCACACGGCGGGCCATGGTCAGCTTGTCGTAGCCGCCGATCCAGCCCAGCACCCACAGCGAATTGACCGTCACGTCCGCCCCGGCCTCCCGGAAGCGCGCGGCCAGGGCCGCCCGCAAACCGGCATCCTCCGGCGCACGGAAGGCGAGGCTGGTCAGGCGGAAGGGCTGATCGCTCGCCGGCTCCACCCCCGGCAACTCCTCGCGAATGGCGTGCGACAGCCGGTCGAGCCGTTCCGCGACCGTCGCCCGCTCCGCCTCCCCGTGCCAGTAGCGGCGCTCGACGTCGCCGTCCGGGGTGCGGCGCAGGAACAGGCCGCCGTTCTCGGCGATCACCCCGTCCACCGGCCACATGCGGGCCATCTGGTCGGCCCAGCCGGCGGGGGCCGCGGTCACCGGCAGCACCGGAAGCCCGGCGTCCCGCAACCGCTCGATGGCGTCATAGGTGCGGGCGGACAGGCGGCCCCGGTGGGTCAGCGTGTCGTCCATGTCGGTCAGCACGAAGCGCACGCGGGCGAGATCCGCCGCGGGCGCCTGCGCCAGCGGACGCAAGACGGTAGGGGTGCTCACGCCTTCTCCGGGCGCCGGATCCCGGCGGGAACGGTCATGGCGTGCGTCCTCGTACCGCGGTTGGCTCACAGGACGGTCACGGCCTGGGACAGGTCCAGGCGCGGTGCGCGGGGACGGGCCGGCGGCCCCTCGGCATGGCCAAGCGCCACGAGGATGTTGGCGTGCAGGCGCCCGTCGGGGAAGAACTCCCGGTCCACCGCGTCGGCGTCGAACCCCGACATCGGCCCGGCGTCCAGCCCCAGCAGCCGGGCGGCCAGGATCAGGTAGCCGGCCTGGAGCGTGCCGCTGCGGAAAGCGGTTGTCTCCGTCAGGGCGGGATCGTTGGCGAACAGCGGCGTCGGGTCGAAATGCGGGCTCAGCACCGGCAGATGTTCGGTGAAGCGGCGGTCGTAGGCGGCGATGGCAATGACTCCGGCGGCCAGCTTGGACAGGTTCCCGCGGCTCAGCGCCGGGCGCAGCCGTTCCTTGGCCTCCGGCGTCGTCAGGAAGACGAAACGCGCCGGACTGCCGTTGAAGGCGGTCGGCGCCAGCCGGACCAGCTCGTAAAGCCGGTGCAGCGTCTCCACCGGGACCGGGCGGTCCGACCAGGACTGCGGCGTGCGGGCGTTCAGGAACAGGCGCTCGGCAGCCGGCACGAGGTCGTCCGGAAGACCGGCAATGGGGGATTCGGCGGAAACGAGGGTGTCCGGCATGAAGCGAGGCTCCGTCTGGGAGAAAGGGGGCGGTCAGGTCAGGTCAGGGCGGCCAGCGGCGCCGGGAGGACTGCGCCGGGGATGCCGACCCCCAGGGCCAGCCGATGGCTGGCCGGCGGATCGTCCGCGCGCCCTCCGTCCGATGCGCCCGCCGGGGGTTCCGATGGCAGCGGCAGGGGCAAGGCGCAAGACGGGCTGAGCGACGCGATCCGCATCCATTGGACGTCGTCCGAGGCCGTCATGTCGGGTCTCCTGTTCGGGAGGGAAGGAGACGGGGCATCCTCCGGACGGCTGCGGCGCTCATAACAACAATCCGTATCCGTATTTATAATATATATTCCATATAGAAAAATAGGGTTTATGCCCGACGTCAAGCGCGCGCTTCGTCCCAGGCGAGGTTTTTCGACGATCCCGCGACGAGGACGGGGCGCAGCCATCGCGGGAGGACAGAAATGAGTGACGCGGGACGCCTCCTGATCGCCGGGGCGGGGGCGGTCGGCGGGTGCACCGGCGCCCATCCGGCCCATGCGGGACACGATGGAACGCCGATCGCCCCCTGTTGGGAGACTGTGGCGGCGATCCGCGCCATAAGCTTGCCGGAACCCAGACGATGGGCCGAACGATGAAGAGGACTTCGGGGACAGGCTGGGTGCTCCGCCTCCCGAAGCCTCATGTCAGACGGCCGCCGCCTGAGGGCTTCGTCTGTCGGGTCCGCCCACGGTATCAGATGCCGGAGCGTTTCCAGATCTCGCCGAACGGTTCGGTGAAGGCTTCGTGCATGCGGTAGGACAGGTCCGTCTCCGTGCCGCCGGGGCGGCCCCGTGCCCAGCCCAACTCGCGGCGGTAGCTGCCGACCAGGCCGGCGGCGATCAGCGCGGCGGCGTCCACCGTCGGGTCGGGCGCCGTGCGCGGCGAGACGTAGAGCGCGTCCACCGGGCAGAACAGCTCGCACAGATAGCAGGTCTGGCAATCCTCCTTGTGGGCGATGACGGGTTCCCCCGCCGCGTCGGTGCGCAGAACGTCGTCGGGGCAGACCTTGGCGCAGGTGCCGCAAGCGATGCAGCGCTCGGACAGGATGAGCTCGATCATGCGGCGACCGCCTCCTCGTGCGGGTCGGCGCGGCGGACCCAGACCCGGTCGAGGCCGCCGCTGAGAAGATGATGGTGCTGGGCGGGGTCGAGGCCGGGGAAATCCGCCCGCCGGTGCAGACCGCGCGTTTCGGTGCGCTGCCCGGCGCTGGCCAGAATCCAGCGGGCGGTGGCGACCAGCGCCGCCGCTTCGCGTGCGCGGACGATGTCGCGTGGCGTGGCCCCGGCAGGCGGCGCCAGCCCGTCGCGCGCGGCCTCCCACAGCCCGTCCAGACGCTCCAGCGCCGCCGCGATGCCGGCTCCGGTCCGCCGGTAGTTGCGGTCGAGCGGCAGGATCTCCTGCTGCACGGCGCGGGTGACCGCTTCCGCCGTCCGTTCCGGATCGGGGTTCGCGGCGGGCCGCAGCCCGGCGCCGCCGATCGCGTGGACGGGCCGTCCGGCAAGCCCCGCCGTTCCCGCAGCGAACTGGCGGGCGAAGGCGGTCGCCGCCTGCCCGGCCCAGGTGCCGGATGCGATGCACCATGCGACCGCCGGGCCGCCGCCGCTCATCGCCGCTCCGGTCAGCTTCTCCCGCGTGGTGGCGTCGCCGACCGCGTAGAGGCCGGGGACGGAGGTGGCGCAGCGCTCGTCCACGTCCAGCCCGCCGGCCGCACGCACCGTGCCCTCGTACAGCAGCCGGACGGGATAGCGGTCGGTGAAGGGGTTGCCGCCCAGCCGGTGGAAATAGACGAAGATGTTCGGCTGGCCCTTGCGGTAACCGTCCTCCAGATAGGGGTCGGCCCGGTCGAGCACCGCATGGACGCTCCGCCCGGCGGCCAGCGCGTCGGGCACGCCGGGATGCGGGATGGGGGTGCCGTCGGCGTCGCTGAAACTGCCGCTGAAATAGATGATGCCCTTGGTCAGCCCACCCTCCGCCGGGGCGAGCGCCCACTGGCCGGAGAACTCCATGCCGGAGAAGCGCGCCCCGGCCTCGGCGGCCAGCAGGTAGCCGTCGCCGGTCAGGTTGTGCGTGCCGACCACGCCGGAGCGGAAGGCGCAGCCGCCCGTGGCGACGACCACCGCCCCGGCGCGCACCTCCCAGCGGTCGCCGGTCCGGCGGGTGATCCCGGCAGCCCCGGCGGCCACGCCGTCGGCGGTCAGCAGTTCCAGCGCCGGGCTGTGGTCGAGGATGCGCACCCCCTCCGCCAGCAGGCGCTTGCGCAGGAAGATCATGTAGTCGGGTCCGCGCAGATTGCCGCGGAAGGTCTTGCCCGTCTCGTTGCGCGGCCAGGGATAGCCCCAGCGGGTCATCAGCTCGGTGTTTACGGTGGTCTCGTCGTAGACGCGGCGGACGAAGTCGCGGACGATGAATCCCTTGGCGGGGGCGACGCGGTGATCGACCATGCCGTCGTTCTGGAGGCGGTCGCCGGGCACCGTGTAGAACAACGTCGTGTTGGCGGGCGGCGTGGCGCCCGAGGTGCCGACATAGCCCTTTTCGGCCAGCACCACGCTGGCCCCGGCGCGGCGCGCCGCCAGCGCCGCCCAGCAGCCGGCGGGACCGCCGCCGATCACCAGGACATCGGCGGTCAAATGGAGGGTGGATTCGCTCATGGCGCGTGTTCTCCTCAACCGCGCGGCTTGGGCGAGCCGTCGGCGGCGCGCTCCGTCCAGAAGCCCTCCAGGCCGAGATCGCGCAGGGCGGCGTTCAGATAGGACGGATCCACCCAGCTCTTGAGGTCCACGTCCGCGCGGATCAGCCTCTGCTGCTTGGCGAATTCGATGCCGGCGGCGAAGCGGGACAGGGTGAAGTTGTCGAGCAGCGGGTTGATCTGTTCCTTCACCGGGGAGCCGGCGTAATCCTCCCGCAGGGCGCTCAACGGAATGCCGGACTTGCCCCAGACCTGGAGCGCCTCCTCCCGGTTCTCCTCCAGCCCGGCCCAGTGGGCGGCCTTGACGAAGCCGCGCACGACCTTCGCCGTGGCGCCCGGATAGGCCTTCTCGAAGGCGTCGTGCACCAGAACGCCGCCGAAGGTCTGGACGGTGGGGCCGCCGGTCTTGGTGCTGGCGATCACCTTGACCACGCCCTGGTCGCGCAGCCCCAGCAGAAAGCTGGCGCCGAAGGCGGCGTCCACCGCGCCGCTCTGCAGCGCGGCGAGCTGGTCGGCGTTCTTCAGCTCGACGATGGAGACGTCCTTCTCCGACAGGCCGTTGGCCTCCAGCGTCTTCAGCAGGACGAAATGGATGATCGTGGCTTTCTGTACGGCGATCCTGCGGCCCTTCAGATCCTGGATCGAGGTGATCGGCAGGTCGCTGCGCGCGACGGTGAAGACCGTGGTGCGGTCGCCGGACAGCAGGATCTTCGTCGGCAGGCCGCCCGCCTTGCCGATGATGTTCGGCAGCCCGCCATACACCGCGAAGTCGACCTGGCGGTTGGACAGCGCCTCGTTGATGGCGGGGCCGGTGGCGTGGAAGTAGGTCCATTCCAGCTTGGTCGGGGTGTCCTTGAACTCCGCCTCGACGAAGCCCTTGCTGTGGGCGGCGCCGACCAGGCCGGTGCCGAAGGGCTGGCCGGGGCCGAAGCCGACCGAGCCGAAGCGGATGACCGCGGGCGCCTCCTCGGCAAGGGCCGGCGCGGCGGCGAGAAGGGCCAGGGTGGCGGCGAGGGCGCGGAGCAATCTCATGCGATGGTTTCCTTGGGTGGGGGAGAAAGGCGGTGCGTGCCGGCGGCGAAGGCCGCGGCGGCGATGGCCATGAGGGCGGCGTTCACGAACAGGCCGGCGGCCTCCCCGCCGCCGAAGGCGGTGCCCGAGACGGCGACGGCGAAGCCGGCGACCAGCGGACCGGCGACGAAGCCGACGTCGCCCGCCGTGCGCAGCAGGCCGAGCGTCGGGCCGAGCCGTCCGGCGGGCGCGCAGCCCGCGGCGAAGGCGGAGGAGGCCGGCCCCCCCAGCCCCAGCGCGAGGCCGAGCAGCGTCAGGGCTCCCCAGAACAGCGGAACCGTGGGGCAGGCGGCGATCAGCCCCAGGGCCACCGCCACCGACGCGGCCGACGCCACGATCAGGCCCCGCCGCGGCAAACGGTCGGCCAGCCAGCCGGCCAGCGGCGTGGTGACCAGCGTCACCCCCGCCGACAGGGCCAGCGCCAGCCCGATGGCATCGGGCGCCATGCCGAAGCGGTGGGCCGCCACCAGCGGGATCAACTGCCACTGCGCCGCCGTGCGGGTGAAGAAGACCCCGAAGGTGACCAGCAGGACGGGAGCGTACCCCCGTTGCCTCAGCAGGTCGCCGACACCGCCGCGTTCCGGCGGGCGGGTGTCGGCGTCGGCCGACCGGCGCGTTTCCGGAATGGCCAGGAAGGCGAACAGGGCGGCGAGGCCGCTGACCGCGGCGAAGCCCCAGAAGGGGGCGGTGTAGCCCCAGCGCTCGGCCAGCAGCCCGCCCAGCAGCGGGCCGATGGACGCGCCGGTCAGCAGCGCCGTCTGGTACGCCCCCATGCGCCGGCCCCGGCTGCGGCTGTCGCCCAGATCGGCGATGGCGACCATCGCCCCGGTCATGTAGAGGCCGGACCCCACCCCCTGGACGAAGCGCCAGAACAGCAGGACGGCGAAATCCTCCGCCAGCGCGGCAGCGACGGAGGCGCCGCCCAGGACCAGCGGCCCGCCCCACAACAGCGCGCGGCGGCCGTAGCGGTCGGCCAGGATGCCCGCCGGCAAATTGACGAACAGCCGCGCCACCCCGAAGACGGTGATGATGAGGCCGATCAGCGCCGGCCCGACCCCGAAGGACTGGGCGTAGAGCGACAGCACCGGGATCACCATGCCCATGCCGCACATGACGAACAGCACGATGACCAGCATGGGGGCGATGACCCGCCATTCGGTGGTCCGGGCGGCATTTGGAACGGTGTCCATGCCGGATCAGGCTTTCGGCTCGCCGTCCGCCGTGTGGGGCGTCCAGGAACGGGTCATGCTCGACTCTCCGCGGGTGTGGGAGGGGTTGGGGACGGCGAGGTCCGAGAAAGGGAGCGCCCCGCGAAGGGGCGCCAGATTCGGGAGGATTCGATGCCGAAAGGGGAAACGGCGTCAGGCGCTGGGCGCGCAGCGCGGCTCGTTGCCGGGGCGCCACATGATGTTGCCGCCGATGCCCGGCGTCTGGTGGATGGCGAAGGCTTCGCGGATCATCCGCACATGGGGGAGGCGGTCGGAGATGAAGGCGATCAGGACGGCCTTGGCCTCCGGGAAGTCGTGCAGCCCGATGCGGTGGCCCTGCGGGTTGGGCAGATAGAACGGAGGAGCCTTGGTTCCCAGCGCGATGCTGGCGGACGGCGTCAACGGCATGCGACTCTCCTGCTTGTTCGTGTCTGGCCTGTTTGTTGGTGTCCGGGATCAGCGCCTCAGCTCTTGGATGATCGTTTCCTTGACGGCGGCGAAGGCCGGAGCGGCGCGGTTGCGCGGGCGGGGCAGATCGATCGGAAGGATGCGGCGGATGCGGCCCGGACGCGGCTCCATCACCACGACGCGGTCGGCGAGGTAGACCGCTTCCTCCACATCGTGGGTGACCAGCAGCATGGTGACGTTCTCCTGCGTCCAGATGCGCAGCAACTCGTCCTGCAGATGCACGCGCGTCAGGCTGTCGAGCGCGCCCAGCGGCTCGTCCAGCAGCAGGATTTCCGGCCGGTTGACCAGACCGCGGGCGATCGCCGCGCGCTGGGCCATGCCGCCGGAAAGCTGGTAGGGATAGGCCTTCTCGAATCCGCTCAGGCCCACGAGGTCGATATGCTCGCGGATGGCGCGCCGTTTCTCGGCGGCGGGGACCGAGGTGGCCTCCAGGCCGATTCCGACATTCTCCTCCACTGTCAGCCAGGGGAACAGGCGGTGCTCCTGGAAAACGATGCCGCGCTCCAGCCCCGGCCCGGTGATGCGGTGGCCGTCGAGCAGGATGTCCCCGTCGTAGCCGTCGTCCAGCCCGATGATCAGGCGCAGCAGCGTGGACTTGCCGCAGCCGCTGGCGCCGACGATGGCCAGGAACTCGCCCGGCTCGATGCGCAGGTCGATGTCCTGGAGCACGGTCAGCGGGCGGCCGTCGACCGCGTAGGTCTTGCCGACCGCGCGCAGATCGAGGGAGCCGGGGGTGGTCATTCGGCATGTCCTTTCAGCGGGCGGGCCCACGCCAGCGCAGGGCGCGCGCGAAGATCCGCCCGAAGGCGGCGTTGATGGCGAAGCCGACCAGCGCCAGCGTCAGGACGCCGACGATGACGATGTCCATGCGGAAATGCTCCCGCCCCTCCGACAGCAGGGTGCCGACGCCCCGTCCCAACCCCATGGCGTATTCGGCCCCGACCGTGGCCAGCCAAGCGTAGATCAGCGCCAACTGCACACCGATGGCGATCGACGGCATGGCCCCCGGCAGAAGGACCCGGCGCAGGAGCTGCCATCGCGACAGGGTCAGCACGCGCGCCACCTCGCGGTAGGCGGCGGGCACCGTGCGCAACCCCTCCTGCGTGTTCAGGACCATGGGGAAGAAGGCGGACAGCGCGATGAACACCACCTTGGCCGGTTCCCCGTTGCCGAACCACGCGGTCAGCAAGGGAATCCAGGCGTAGAGGGCGATCTGACGCACGGCGTGGAGGGTCGGTCCGAACAGGCGGTCCGCCGTGCGCGACAACCCCATGCTCAAGCCGAGCAGCAGCCCCGCGGCGGCCCCGATGGTGAAGCCGGCGGCCATGCGGGCGAGGCTGGCGGCCAGCCCCGGCCAAAGATGGATGCCTTGCGGGTCCAGGAAGGGCACCAGCGCGACCTTCTCCACCGGCACCAGCAGATGGCCGTTCACCAGACCGGAATGGGCGGCGGCCCAGGCCAGCAGCAGGGCGGCGGGAAGGACCGCGCCGCGCCGAATCCGCGGGCCGGGCGCGTGGAGGAAGGGCGGGGCGGCGGGCATCGCGTCACCGTCCGTTCAGGCTCGGGCCGGCGACCAGCGGCGCAGGCGCCGCTCGATCCGCTTCAGGCCGGCGTCCATCGCCAGCCCGACGACGCCGATCACCGCCATTCCGGCCATCACGACGTCCACTTGGAACAACGTCCGGCCCCAGGCGGTGAGGTAGCCGATGCCCTCGGTCGAGGCGAGCATCTCCACGATCACCAGGGCGATCCAGGCGTGGCTCAGCGCCAGCCGCACGCCGCTGAAGACCGGCGGCAGGGTGGCGGGCAAGACCACCTTCAGCACCAGCGCGCGGCGGCTGAGGCGAAACACGCGGGCCACCTCCAGGAAGGAGGGCGGGATGTTGCGGATGCCTTCGAAGCTGTTCAGCGCCATCGGCACGAAGCAGGCCTTGGCGATGATCAGGAACTTCAGCGGCTCGCCGATGCCGACCAGCAGGATCAGGAAGGGCAGCCAGCCGAGGGACGGCACCTGGGCGACCGCGCGGAACAGCGGGCTCAGGTAATGCTCGACCCGCGGCGAAAGCCCCATCGCGATGCCGAGCGCCATGCCGGCGAGCCCGCCGATCAGGAAACCCGACAGGATGCGGCGCAGGCTGATCCAAAGATTCCCGGAGATGTCGCCCGACCACAGCAGGTCGAACAGGGTCTGGGCCACCAGGGCCGGCGGCGGCAGGACCTGGACCGACACCCAGCCGTGCGTGGCGGAAAGCTGCCACAGCGCGAGCAGGACGGCGGGCACCACCAGCGGGAGGAGCAGCGCCGCCGCCCGTTCCGTCAGCCAAGCGGTGCGCTCCGGACGCCGAGGCGCCCTGCGCATGGTCAGCATGGGCCGCCAAGCACCTCTTTCGGCAGCGATCAGGTCCGACGGCATGGAGCGGTCTTCCTTCAGAATGTCTATAAAGCAAGTATGGATATTACTCTTAATGTGTTCAAAGCATGTCAATAACTAATTTCATATGTGAATACTGGGCGCGGTTGCCCGTTGCCATGCCAGCGGTCGGGAAAATGCCGCCGCCGTGTATCCAACGATCAGCTTGCGGACGGCGGCAGCACGGACGGCAGGGCCGCCGCCAGCATGGCGATGCCCGACGCGGTCAGAAGGGCCAGAACGATCCGCCGGAAGTCCGCCTCGCTGATGCCGATATAGACCCGCCCGCCAAGCAGAATGGGCAGCAGCATGGACGGTGCGACCACGGCGAACAGGGGAAGCATCTCCGCCGTCACCGTTCCGGACGCCGTGTAGGCCGCCATGGTGGCGCCGAGCGTGACGAGGTTGAAGGTTTGGATGGCGGCGCGGCGGCCGTCCTTGTCCAGAGGCCGCAAACTGTACCACAGGGCCGGCACGACTCCGGTGAAGCCGCCGAGGCCGCCCATGACGCCACCGGCCAGCCCGACCGCCGCATCCGCCGCCACCGCAGCGCGCGGGCTCGGCGCCAGGGTGGGCAGATGCCGGGACAGCAGCATGATCGGGCACCAAACCGCCAGCATGGTTCCGACCCCCAGCTTGAACAGCCGGGCGTCCAAGTAGGGCAGGATGGCGACCCCCAACGGGATTCCGGCCAGCCCGCCGGCCAGCAGCGGCAGCAGGCCGGAAAGACGCACCGCGCGCCGCATCGACAGGCCGGCGATCATCTGCCCGGTCAGGGCACCGAACACCGTCAGGACGGCGGCGGTCCGAGTGTCGAGGCCCCAGGCCCAGAAGGACATGGCCACCATCCCGAAGGCGAACCCCGACAGGCCTTGGACGAACCCGGCCACGGCTGCGCCCAGCGCGACGATCCACAATGACGCTTCCATCACCGCTCCCGGGGTCCCTTGCTGCCCGGCGGCCCGGCCGGACGCGAACTGTAGCGCCTCATCGCCGGGACGGCACCATCAATGGAATCCGCGGGTTCGTCAGATCGTGCTTTCGGGTTAGGCAAGCCGGCTCAGCCCATTTCATCACATGCCATCCACGTCATTCCTGGTGCGTCGGCCTTTCCTTGCAGAAGGCCGCAGCGGGTGTCGGGTGGACTATTCCCGTTTCTTCGTCCGTTGCCGTGAGGCAAGGATCTCGTCGACGGTGACCGGGCGGAAGTCCCACACATCCACGCCGACGTCGAATTGCCGGGGCATGCCCTTCAACTGGCCATGGCTGTGGCCGTGCAGGTTCAAGGCGCCCTTGTACATGCCGTTCCAGGTGCGGAAGGCATAATGACACAGCACCAGCCGCCGCTCGCCCAGCAGAAGCTCCGTGTAGGGCTGGACGCTCGCCCAGCCGGACAACGCCAGGGTGGCGGCGCCGTCGTTGTTGCCGGTGATCAGGTGCTTGGTGCCGTGCAGGCGCTCCAGGAGCGCCGCCATAACGTCCGGCTTGCGGTGCAGGGCGAAGTCGCCGAGGTGCCACACCTCGTCGTCCGGGGCGACCGTGGCGTTCCAGTTGGCCGCCATGGCCTCGTCCATCTCTGTGACCGACGCGAAGGGGCGGCGGAAGCGGCTGAGCGCGCCGGCGTGGCCGAAATGCGTGTCGCTGGTGAAGAAGACCGCCATCGGGGGTCCTCAACGCACCGGCGGTGCGGAGGGTTCCCCGCGCCGCCGGTTGCGGCCGTCCGTCAACCGTGCTTGTGCCCGTCCGCCGACGGATCGAGCAGCCGGTGCAGATGCACGATGAAGTAACGCGTGTGGGCGTCGTCGATGGTCATCCCGGTGGCGCCGCGCCACGCCTTGTAGGCCTCGTCGTAGTTGGGGAAGATGCCCACGATGTGGACCTTCGTCGGGTCGACGAACTGATCGGAATCGGGGCGGACGAGTTCGCCGCCGAAGACGAGGTGGAGAAGCTGCTTGTCGGGCATGACGCGGGCATCCTTGATTGGACGGGGGTGGGATGGGGTTGGGCTGGATTTTTGAGTACGTCATATCCGTCGTCGGCCCGCCTCTTCAAGTGCAATGACAGTGCTGTCACGCCGCTCTTCCCCCTGATTGTCGCTTTTTTTCCGAAAGGCGGGCAAAAGGCACCGCCTTGGGGCATAGTCTAAGGAAGAACAGACGAAGCGAGGGGTGATTCATGGTTGCTGGTAATACCACAAATCGGACGAAGGCCCGGCGCGAGGTGGCGGTCTGGGACTTGCCGACACGCCTGTTTCATTGGGGCTTGGTCCTTCTGGTGACGGTCGCGGTCGTCTCCGCCAAGACCGATCGCATGACCATCCACATGCTGGCGGGGGAGGCGATCCTGGCGCTCCTGCTGTTCCGGTTCGTCTGGGGGCTGATCGGCAGCCAGACGGCGCGCTTCAGCCATTTCGTGAAGGGGCCGCGGGCCATTCTCGCCTACGCCTGCGGGATGCTCCGCGCCGGGCGTGGCGGCAAGGAGCCCGCGCCGGTCGTCGGGCACAACCCGATGGGCGGGCTGATGGTGTTGGCGCTGCTGGGGGCACTGACGCTCCAGGCGGTGGCCGGCCTCTTCACTTCCGACGACATCCTGGTGGACGGGCCGCTGGTGGCGCTGGCGTCGGGGGGTGTGGTGGCCGGCTTCAGCACGCTGCACCGCGTCCTGGCCGACGGAATCCTGATCCTGATCGGCGTGCATGTGCTGGCCGTGCTGGCCTATCTGCTGGTCAAGCGGGACAATCTGATCCGCCCGATGGTCACGGGGCGGAAGGCGATCCCGGCGGATGCGCCGGTCGAATCGCCGAAGCGCCGTCCGGCCACTCTGGCCCTGGCGGTGCTGGCCGCGGCGGCCGGGCTGGTGGCGGCGGTGGTGCAGGCGGGCTGAGGCTCGCCGCAAGGTCCTTCCCCGCAGCCGGCGGGGAAGGACGCGTTGGCGAACCGGCCGGATCAGTCGGCGCGGTAGCGCTCGTGGCAGGCCTTGCAGGCGCCGCCCACGGCGGCGAACTGCTTGGCGGTGGCGGCCTTGTCGCCGGACGCCGCGGCGGCTTCCAGCCCCTTGGCGGCCGCCTCGTAGGCCTGGGCCTTGGCGGTGAAGTCGGCGTTGTTCGCCCAGATGTCGGCCTTGGCCTTGGTGTCGCCCTTGTCGCTGCCCGCCGGGAAGAGGGTGGGGATCTGGGCGGCGAAGGCGCTCATGCGCTGGGCCGCCGGGCCGACCTGGGCGACCTTGTCGCTCCCCAGCAGGTCCTTGATCTCGGCCATCGCGTTCTTGCTGGTCTGGAAACCGTCCTTGCGCGCCTTGATCGAATCCTGGGCCACCGCCGTGCCGCCGACGAGGAGCAGGGCGGCCGTGGCGGCCAGCGTGACGCGGGTGAGCATGCAGATCCTCCGGATGATGGGTTTGATTAGAAAGAGGTACGATACCCCGTCCGCGGCGCGGGCTGTCAAGCCGGGCCTGTGCGGTGCAGCATCCGGCTTCTGCGCCGAACGGTGCGTCCGTCTGCCGGGAAACCGCCCCGCTCGGGGAGTGATCGGCTTGCAAGAGCAATAAGGCGGAAGTAAGGTCCCGCGTCGCGTTCGCGCGGTCATACCAAGTTCTCACCCCAACCTTCCGCCACCTTCGTCATAGGGGCCAGTACGCCATGTCGATCATCGCGTCCCGTCTGTCGCGCATCAAGCCCTCGCCGACCATCGCCGTCACCCAGAAAGCCCGCGAGCTTGCGGCGGCCGGTCGCGACGTCATCGGCCTCGGCGCCGGCGAGCCGGACTTCGACACCCCCGACAACATCAAGGACGCCGCCATCAAGGCCATCCAGGCCGGCGACACCAAGTACACCGCCGTGGACGGCACGCCCGCGCTGAAGAAGGCCATCTGCGCCAAGTTCGAGCGCGAGAACGGCCTGACCTACGCGCCCGACCAGATCACGGTCGGCGTCGGCGGCAAGCAGGTGCTGTACAACGCCCTGATGGCGACGCTGAACCCCGGCGACGAGGTCATCATCCCGGCCCCCTACTGGGTGTCCTACCCGGACATGGTGGAACTGGCGGAAGGCACGCCGGTCTTCGTCTCCTGCCCGGCCGAGCAGGGCTTCAAGCTGCAGCCCGCCGACCTGGAGAAGGCGATCACGCCGAAGACCAAGTGGCTGATCCTGAATTCCCCGTCCAACCCGTCGGGTGCCGCCTACACGCGCGACGAGATGAAGGCCCTGACCGATGTGCTGGTGAAGCACCCGCAGGTCTGGGTGATGACCGACGACATGTATGAGCATCTGCTCTACGACGGCATCGAGTTCGTGACCCCCGCCCAGGTCGAGCCGGCGCTGTACGACCGCACGCTGACCGTCAACGGCGTGTCGAAGTCCTACGCCATGACCGGCTGGCGCATCGGCTACGCCGGCGGCCCGAAGGCGCTGATCAAGGCGATGGGCGTGATCCAGAGCCAGTCGACCTCCAACCCGACATCGATCGCCCAGGCCGCCGCCGTCGAGGCGCTGAACGGCCCGCAGGACTTCATCGCGGAACGCGCGGCGGTGTTCGCCCAGCGCCGCGATCTGGTGGTGTCGATGCTGAACCAGGCCAAGGGCATCTCCTGCCCGAAGCCGGAAGGCGCCTTCTACGTCTACCCGTCCTGCGCCGGCACCATCGGCAAGACGACGCCGGACGGCAAGGTGATCGAGACCGACGAGGATTTCGTCACCTACCTGCTGGAGTCGGAAGGTGTGGCGGTCGTCCAGGGTTCGGCCTTCGGCCTCGCCCCGCACTTCCGCATCTCCTACGCCACCAGCACCGAGGCCCTGGAAGAGGCCTGCAAGCGCATCCAGCGCGCCTGCGGCAATCTGAGGGACTGACCCTCGGCGGCTGCGACCGGTGGAAACAGAAGAGGGGGCCGGAAGGCCCCCTCTTTTCGTGTGTGCGCCGCTGTCTTACGCGCCGCGGTCGGCTCCCGCGGCGTGCAGGGCGGGCGCGGCGTCCTTGGCCGACACCAGCCGCAGAACCAGGGCGCCCGCCGTCGCGGACAGGATCGACCCGGCGAAGACGCCCACCTTCACCGCGTCGCCCAACTCCGGCGAGGTCGGGAAGGCCAGCGCGCCGATGAACAGGCTCATGGTGAAGCCGATGCCGCACAGCAGGGCGACGCCGTAGAGCTGCGCGGTGCTGGCGCCGGCCGGCATGACGGCGAAGCCGAGCCGGATGGTCAGCCAGGCGGTCCCGAACACGCCGACCATCTTGCCGAGGAACAGGCCGAGCGCGATGCCCAGCGGCAGCGAGCCGGTGAGGATCGAGGCGTCCATCCCGGCGAAGGACACGCCCGCGTTGGCAAAGCCGAAGACCGGCACGATCAGGAAGGCGACCCAGGGGTGGATGCCGTGCTCCAGCCGGAGCAGCGGCGCATGCGGATCCGCCGCCTCGCCGGAGGCGGGGCGCAGCGGGATGGCCAGAGCCAGGGTCACGCCGGCCAGCGTCGCGTGCACGCCCGACAGCAGAACCGCGCCCCACAAGCCCACGCCGAGGACGAGATAGGGAAGGAGGCTGCGCACGCCGAACCGGTTCAGGCCGATCAGCGCCGCCAGGATCAGCGCCGCCACGCCGAGCGCGGGCAGGGACAGGTCGGCGGTGTAGAACAGGGCGATGATGATGACCGCACCGAGATCGTCGATGATCGCCAGAGCCGTCAGGAAAATCTTGAGCGAGACGGGAACGCGCGGCCCAAGCAGCGACAGCACGCCGAGCGCGAAAGCTATGTCGGTCGCCGCCGGGATCGCCCAGCCGTTGACCGTGGCCGGATTGCCGCTGTTGAAGGCGAGATAGACCAGCGCCGGCACCAGCATGCCGCCCGCCGCCGCGACGCCCGGCAGGATCCGGCACGACCATGTGGACAGCTGGCCGTCCAGCATCTCCCGCTTGATCTCCAGCCCGACCAGCAGGAAGAAGATCGCCATCAGCCCGTCGTTGATCCAATGGCCGATGCTGAGTCCCAGGACGTGGGTGTGCAGCGTGTCGAAATAGGCGGTGGACAGGGGGGAGTTCGCGACCACCAGAGCCAGCGCCGCGGCGACCATCAGCAGGATGCCGCCCGGCGCCTCGTTGCTCGTGAAATTCGGGATGAAGGCTGCCGGGCGCCGGCCGGCGGGTTGCCTGTGAGCATCCATGGCGCGCTGTTCCTTTCGTGTGCGGTCGATTGAATGAATCGGACGACACGTGGGGATGCAGAAGGGCCATGGACAGGGTGAATCGACCGATTTGGACCGGAAACGAGCCCCCTCTCCCGCTCCCGGACAGGGGCGGGAGAGGGAATTCGAGGATCTACTGCGCGGCCAGCGTCTCCTTGCGGATCTCCACCGCCTTGTCGGCGGCCTTGCCGGTCAATTCCTGCAGCCGTTCGAAGCTCCAGGTGAAGGTGCCGACGCCGAGCGACAGCGAGCGCAGCTCGACGATCAGGTCGTGCATCTCGGCCTGCGGCAGATAGGCCTTCACCTCGTCCCAGCCCTGCCAGCCGGGGCGCGCGTCGTAGCCGAGGATCTGCCCGCGCCGCCCGCTGACCAGCCGCTGCACCTTCGAGGTGAAGTCGCTGGGCACGGCGATGGAGACGGTCAGGATCGGCTCCAGCAGCACCGGCTCGCAGGCCGGAAGCGCCTCGGTCATCGCCTGCCGCGCCACCGTCTTGAAGGCCATTTCGGAGCTGTCCACCGCGTGGAACTGGCCGCCGGTCAGCCTCACCGCGAAATCCACCACGGGGAAGCCCAGCGGCCCGCGCACCGCATAGTCGCGGACACCGGTTTCCACCGCCGGGATGAACTGGCGCGGCACGACGCCGCCGACGATGCCGTCCTCGAACTGGAAGCCGGCGCCGCGGGGCAGCGGCTTGACCTCCACATGGATGTCGGCGAACTGGCCGTGGCCACCGGTCTGCCGCTTGTAGCGGGCGTGGTGGGAGGTGCCCTTGCGGATCGACTCGCGGTAGGGCACCTGCGGCGGCACGCCCTTGACCGTGACGTTGAACTTGTTGCGCAGCCGGTCCATGGCGATCTGGAGATGGATGTCGCCCTGGCCCCACAGCACCAGCTCGCCGGTGTCGGTGGACTGCTCCAGCTTCAGCGACGGGTCCTCCTCGACCAGCTTCTGGATTGCCGCGGTCAGCTTCACCTCGTCGTTGCGGTTCTGGGCGTGCAGGGCGAGGCCGAAGACGGGGGGCGGCAGCTCCGGCCACGGCGCCGACCGGCCGGCGTTGCCCTTGTCGGTCAGCAGGTCGCCGGTCGCCGCCTTGTCGAGCCGGCCGAGCGCCACCACCTCGCCCGCCACCGCCTGCGACAGCTTCTCCTGGTTGTGGCCCATCATGCGGAAGACGCCGGACACCCGTTCCCCGCCGAGCGTCATGCCGTCGTTGACCGTGCCGCGCCAGACCCGCGCGAGGCTGATCTTGCCGGCGTGGGAGCCGTTCAGCGTCTTGAAGACCTGGGCGGCCACCGTGGCTTCGGCGGGGATGCCGGCGCGCTCCGCCGTGGTGGCGACGTCGGGTCCCTCGTGGCGCAGCGCCTTCAGCAGGCGGCGGATGCCGTTGTCGTTCTCCGCCGAGCCGAAGAAGACCGGAACGATCAGGTCGTCGGCCAGCTCGCTGGCCAGCCGGTCGTAGACCTCCTGCGTGTCGGGGGCGACGTCCTCCAGCAGCTTTTCCAGAAGCGCGTCGTCATAGTCGGCCACCGCCTCCAGCATCTCCTGCCGCGCCTCGTGCTCGCGGTCCTTCAGGCTGTCGGGGATCTGGACGAGGTTGGACGGCTTGTGCGGGTTGAAGTGCCAGGCGCGCTCGCTGACCAGATCGACGAAGCCGGTGATCTTCCCGCCCTCGCGGATCGGCACCTCGCGCAGCACCAGCTTGCGCGCCGACACCGCCTGATAGGCCTGCACCACGTCGCGCACCCGCAGGTCGCCCAGACTGTCCACCTTGTTGATGAACAGCAGGTGGGGGATGCGGTTGTCGTCGAGGAACTTGAACAGGGGGGCGAGCAGCACGGCCTTTTCCGGCGCCGCCTCCGCCACGATCACCGCGACGTCCGCCACCATCAGGGCGCTCTGCGTCTCGCAGGCCAGCTCCACCGAGCCGGGGCAGTCGAGCACGCTCCAGCGCTCGCCCAGGAACTCGAAGGAGGCGACGTTGACCTCGACGCTCATCTGCCGGGCCTTGGCCTCGGGGGAGCTGTCGCCGACCGCGTTGCCGTCGCGGACGCTGCCCTTGCGCGTGGTCGCCCCGGCGGCGGACAGCAGGCTTTCCAGAAGCGATGTCTTGCCGCTGAGATAAGGGCCGACCAGCGCAGCGCAGCGGGCCGTCTGGATCTGTGTATGGGGCATGCACACCTCCCGTATGGCGTCTTCCCGTGTGGGCATCGGCCGGAACGCCGGGTGGCCTGGGTGGGCCGGGTGGGACGCTGTGGCCGGAAGCACCGGCGGCGCGCATGGCCCTGACAGGGTGCCGGACTGGTCCGGTGCTTTAAAAACAGTGCCTTTTCAAGGTTATGGTCCACCCGTGGCGGGGGACCTGTCGATGGAAAAAAGGGGCGGCATGACGTCACGCCGCCCCCGCTGGGGTGTCATTCCTTAGGGCGGTCCGTCGGCGTAGGGCGCCAGGGCCGCCGCGATCACCCGGTGGACGGGCGTCGGCACCCCCAGCTCCGACCCCAGCTGCACCACCGCCCCGGACAGCCAGGGCAGTTCCAGCCGTCCGCCGCGCGTCAGGTCGTTCAGCATGGAGGAGGTCATGGCGGGCGGCAGGCCGTCCAGCAGCGCCTCGACGCGGGCGACGATGCCGGTGCCCAGATCGATGTCGCGGGCGCGGGCGAGCCGCGCGACCTCGGCCACCGCGTCCAGGAACAGGGCGCGGCTTTCCGGAACGCGGCGGATCACCCCGGCGGGCTGGCGGGTCAGGGCGGTGACCCCGCTGAAGGGCGCCAGGAAGGCGAACTTCTCCCACTGCGCGCGCAGGATCGCCGCGGACAGCACCGCCTCGAACCCGGCCGCCTCGGCCAGCGCGTGGAAGGCGGTCAGCCGGGGGGAGGGGCGCCCGTCCAGCTCCCCGTAGGTCAGGCGGGCCAGCGTCCCGGTGTGGCGGATCACGCCGGGGGCGGCGATGGTGGCGCCGATGTGGGCGACTCCACCCGCCACATGCTCCCGCCCCAGGATCTGGCACAGCGTGTCCATGCCGGTGACGCCGTTCTGCACGGTGACGACCACGGTGCCCGGCTTCACCAGGGGCCGGCAGGCCTCCGCCGCGCGGTCGGTGTCCCACAGCTTGACGGCGAACAGCACGAGGTCCACCGGCCCGACCTCCGCCGGGTCGTCGGTCGCGCGGACGTCGGTCAAATGCAGGGGGGCGGCCTCGCTCTCGATCCGCAGGCCGCCGCGGCGGATGGCCTCCAGATGCCGGCCGCGGGCGATGAAATGCACCTCGGCTCCGCGGACGGCGGCGAGGCGCGCGCCGAAATAGCCGCCGACCGCGCCCGCCCCCATGATTGCGATGCGCATGCGATGCTCCTCCCAATTGCAGTCCGGGCCGGCGCGCTCCGTTGGATGGGGCCGATCGATCGGCGGAGGCTGGGCGGGCCTTCGTGGTTCCGGACGTTTAGGACAGTGTGGCGCGCGCGGAACTTTGCGGCAATAGGCCGCAGGATTGCGGATTGCCGGAGGCCGACTTTCTTTCGACAGTGGGCGAACCGATCGGCGCCCTGTTCCGCATGACGTTCCCGCATTGGCCGGTCCGGGGGATTTGCCATGAGCACCTTCGTCCGAACGCCGCCGCTCCGCGTCTTATGGGTTTTGCTGACGGCCCTTCTGGTCGCGACGGTCCATCCCGCGGGCGTCCGCGCCCAGCCCGGCGACCCGGAGCGGGAGCAGGTCCGCGCCATCGCGCTGAAGGCGGCGGATCTGGTCGCCGCCCAGGGGCTGGAGGCGGCGGCGGCGGCGTTCAACCGCGATGGCGAGTTCCGGCACGGCGCGCTCTACGTCACCGTCATCGACTTCGCCGGCGTGTGGAAGGTCTATCCGCCCCGGCCCGCCGGGGTCGGGATGAGCGTGATCAACGTGAAGGACCCGGACGGGCACGACATCGTCCGCGACATCCTGTCGGTGGCGCGGGACTCGGGCGAAGGCTGGGTGGAGTATCGCTGGCTGAACCCGGCCAGCAACCGGATCGAGCCGAAAACGACCTTCGTGAAGCGCGTGCCGGGCCAGGATCTGGTCGCCTACGTCGGTGTGTACCATTGACGCCGCGGCGCCGGACCTTCGGGACGCTTGATACGGATGCTGTTGCGGCGCACATCTTGACCCGTGCCGGGCGCGCCCAAGCTTGTCGGAGTGGCCTTCACGGCATGCCGGGGCATGCGGGTTGCGCAGGGCTGCTTTTTAGAAACTTTCTAAAGTAGGGACTTTACCTGGGATACGGCGGGGCGTAGCCTCGATTGCAGCCCAGAATGGAAGACAACCCCTCGGAGGATTGAGAAACCATGCAGATCGACATCGGGATCGCGGAAGCCGACCGCAAGGCCATTGCCGAAGGCCTGAACAACGTGCTCGCCGACACCTTCGCCCTGTATCTGAAGACGCATTCCTTCCACTGGAACGTCACGGGGCCGATGTTCAACACGCTCCACACCATGTTCATGACCCAGTACACGGAGCTGTGGACCGCCCTGGACGAGGTGGCGGAGCGCATCCGCGCGCTCGGCTATCCGGCGCCGGGCAGCTTCTCTCAGTTCACCAAGCTCGCCTCGATCAAGGAGGAGCAGGGCGTTCCGAACGCGCAGGAGATGCTGCGCCAGCTCGTCGAGGGGCACGAGGCCGTCGCCCGCACCGCCCGGAAGGTCTTCCCGACCGCCGAGGAGGCCAACGACCAGCCGACCGCCGACCTGCTGACCCAGCGCCTGCAGATCCACGAGAAGACCGCCTGGATGCTGCGCTCCATGCTGGAGTAGTCGGCACCGTCCAGCGGCCCGCGATTCGATGGGGCGCCGTCCTTCGGGGCGGCGCCCCGTCCTTTTTGGGCCAAACAAAACAACAAGGGGAAACAACCGGGTGGCGGCGCGCGTTCTCCAGGGATGTCCGATGGACGCGGGAGAGGGCGCCATGGCCTCCTACAATTACGACAGAGCGCGGGGAGCGGACCGGGCGGCGACGGGCGGGCAGGATCTCCTGCTGCTGGCCGCAAGGCTGCTGATCGGGGCGATCTTCGTGGAGAGCGGCTTCGGCAAGCTGATGAACCTCGGCGGATTCGCCGGGAATCTGGCTGGACAGGGGCTGCCCATGCCGATGCTGCTGGCCGCGCTGGGCGGTGCGGTGGAGTGCTTCGGGGGTCTGGCCGTGGTGCTGGGGGCCTGGACGCGGCTGGCCGCGGCGGCGGTGGTCCTCTTCACCATCATGGCGACGCTGATCGCCCACCGCTACTGGGCCTACCCGCCGGAGGCGCAGGGGATGCAGCGCATCCAGTTCATGAAGAACCTCGCCATCATCGGCGGCTTCCTTGCGTTGATCGCCGCCGGGGCCGGGCGGTTCAGCGTCGATGGGATGATGAACCGACGCTGACCAACCGGGGCGGGATGGGGGGCCGGTCGCCCGGCCCCCGCCAACGGCTTACCAGTTGCCCGCCGGGCTCGGCTCGCCCTCGTGGTGGGCCAGCCAGCGCTCGGCCTCCAGGGCGGCCATGCAGCCCATGCCGGCGGCGGTGACGGCCTGCCGGTAGATCTTGTCCTTCACGTCGCCCGCGGCGAAGACGCCCGGCACGTTGGTGGCCGTCGAATCGGGGGCGGTGACGATGTAGCCCTCGGAGTCGGTCTCCACCTTGCCCTGGAAGACGGCGGTGGCGGGCACATGGCCGATGGCGACGAAGACGCCGGCCACCGGGATCACCCGCTCCTCGCCCGACTTCACGTTCTTCACGCGCACGCCGGTGACGCCGCGTGGGTTGCCCAGGGAGCCGTCGCCCTCGCCGACGATCTCCTCGACGACGCTGTCCCAGACCACCTCGATCTTGGGGTTGCGGAACAGCCGGTCCTGCATGATCCGCTCGGCGCGGAAGCTGTCGCGGCGGTGGATGACCGTCACCTTGGAGGCGTGGTTGGTGAGGTACAGCGCCTCCTCCACCGCGGAGTTGCCGCCGCCGATCACCGCGATCTCCTTGCCGCGGAAGAAGAAGCCGTCGCAGGTGGCGCAGGCCGACACGCCGAAGCCGCGGTAGATCTCCTCGCTGGAGATGCCCAGCCAGCGCGCCTGCGCGCCGGTCGCGATGATGACGCTGTCGGCGGTGTAGGTATCACCCGAGTCGCCCTTGCAGACGAAGGGGCGCTGGCTGAAGTCGACGTCGGTGATCAGGTCGAAGACCATCTTGGTCCCGACATGCTCCGCCTGCTTCTGCATCTGCTCCATCAGCCACGGCCCCTGGATGGGGTCGGCGAAGCCGGGATAATTCTCGACGTCGGTGGTGATCATGAGCTGGCCGCCCGGCTGCATGCCCTGCACCATCAGCGGCTGCAGGTTGGCGCGCGCCGCGTAGATGGCCGCGGTGTAGCCGGCAGGGCCGGCGCCGATGATGAGAACCTTGGTGTGGTGGGTGCTGGGCATCGCTCTGTCCGTCACGATCTGGTCTGACGCGGACCATAGGGCCGCGCCGAACATATGGTCCAGTTCCGGCGCGCTGTCATCGGAAAGCCTGCCATGCCGGCCCATCATGGGGACGATGTTTCACCCCGACCGCCCGAGGAATGCCCCTCACCAGCGGGCCGGCGCCGCGACCTTGCGGTTCTTCAGCCAGGCGCCGACGCGGTGGCGCCACTGCTCGTGCCAGATGTAGACGCTGTTGCGGACCCAATTCATCTGAACCGCGCGGCGCCGGCCCTCGAAGGAATGGTGGCCATGCCAGGAGGTGTCGGAGCGGCGGAAGCACAGCAGCGTGCCCTCGTCCGGCGGCACCTCGGCGGCGTAATCCTCCAGGTTCGGGCTGCGCAGCACGCGCAGGCGCCCGCTCGCGGCCTCCCAGGGCGGGTTCATGTAGATCAGGACGGTGACGATCTTGCTGGCCGAATCGGGGTGGATCTTGCCGTCGGTCGCCCGGCACATGCCGCGGGCGGTGAACATGGTGGGGTAGCGCGACAGGTCCAGCCCGAACTTCTCCGAAAAGGCACGGCAGACCGCCTCACCGCGCAACTCCTCGATCAGGGCGTCGAAGGCCGGGCCCTGCGGAAAGACGCCCAGGGGGATGGAGCCGGGCTTGTCCACCTTGGGGTAGTCGCGGTGCAGCGCCTCCAGATGCTCCCGCTTCACGAAGCCGGGAACGCAGAGGAAGTCAAACGGGTCGTGCCGCAGCGGGGTGGCGTGGAAACGGTCCAGATCCAGCATGGAGGTGGGCATGGACATGAGGCGGTCTCCAGACGGCAACTCAGATGGCGGCAACTCAGACGGCAGCAACTCAGACGGCAGCAACTCAGGCCACGGGCGTGTCGGGGAAGGCCAGCTCGTGGCGGGCGCGCCATTCCGGGCCGACATAGTTCACGATGATCGATTTGCGCACGCCGCGGATCGGGCGAGGCGCGAAGCCGTGCCAAGTGTTCGTCGCGGGAACGAAGACCAATCCCCCGTTGAAGGCGTAGGGCGCGCGGGTGACGACGGTGCGGGTGGCGTCCAGCACGTCGGTGCCCCAGTCGGCGCAGTCCGGCCCCTTGGAGAGATAGATCAGCATCGTGAACTTCTTGACGCCGATGTCCGTGTGCGGCTCCAGCCAGAAGCCGTCGGTGTCCTGGCAATATTCGATGCGCAGCGAGGTGCCGGCCAGATCGACGCCGCAGGTCCGCTGGATCGCCTTTGTCACCGCCCGCCCTTGGAAGGCCGTGGCGACCGCGCCGCAGACCGCGTGCTCGGCGCGGCTACGGGCACAGAAGTGGCTGCGGGTGGCGTTGTTGGTGTCGCGCTTGCCCATGGTGTCGCCGCCCGGCGGCGGCGCCCAGGGCAGGGCGGCGATGCCGTCCGCGGCCTCGTCTGGAAGCGCGCGCGACAACAGCCAATGGCGATAGGGGGCATCCTTGATCGGGGCGTCGTCCAGGCAGCGGATGAAGGCATCCTGGACCGCGTCAGGCGAAACCATGCGAAAGGATCCAAATGCGTCCCGGCGATAAGGCGAATTACCATGCGCCGGGACACGCGCTAAATGAATTGGCGTTCATGAACCCCTTGGCGGGATTCTCCCCCAGTCAGCGCAAGCAAACGACGATGCGTCGCAGCATCGCGGAGCGCGGCGTTCTCTGAACCTCAGGCGCCGTGCTTGGCGCGGTGAGCCAGAAGACGATGGCGCAACTCCTCGGCGACTTGCCGGGTGTCGTCCAACGTCTGGTAAGTCCAGTGTTCCAAAGCGCCGGTGAAGGGCCGGGTGATGCCTTCCTTGTAAAGTTCTTCGTGGAAGCTGCGGAACTTGGGCGAGCCGCCCTCCAGCTCGATCACATAGACCGGCTTGCCGGTGGAGCAGGCTTCCGAGGTCATGGACACGCTGTCGCAGGTCACCACCACCGCATCGGCCAAGCCGAGATAGGCGAAATAGGGGTTTTCCCCCGTGCCGTCCCACACCTCCGCCGGCAGGCCGTTCAGGCGGGCGCGCAGGATCGCCTCGTTGTCGGCGCCGGTGCGGCGCGACGGGGTGACCATCAGCCCGGCGCCGTTGCCGCGGGCCAGTTCCGACAGCTTTTCCGCGACATCGCCCATGATGGTCGGGGTCAGGGCGTAGACGCCGTTGGTGCCGCCGATCAGAACGGCGACGCGCGGGTGCGGCAGGTCGGCGAGCCGGGGAGCGTGGCGTTGCGCGGCCTCCGCCAGCAGCTTGGGCGTCACGCGGTGCAGGGCGCCGCGGGTGGCCATGACGTTGGGGCCGCGCAGCCGGTCGTGGCGGGGCACCACGACGAGGCCGAAATGACGCGGGTTGATCTGCGGGTCCTGGATGTAGACGGTGAAGGTCCGACCGCGCGACTGCTTGCGGGCGGCCAGCAGCGGCGCGATGGCTTGGCGACCCGACCCGATCATCAGGTCGGGCCAGGGCGCGCGGATGGGATCGCCCTCCGGCCCGGCGGCGAAGCGGTTGCCCAGCCGCAGGAACGGGCTGAGCTGCCTCCAGGGGCTGCGCAGCCGCACGCGTTTCACGACGGGGGTGAGGCCCAGCGCTTCGGCAAGGCCGATGCACTGGTTTTCCATGCCGGGCTTGCCGTCCGACACGACCCAACAGCTAAGGGAACCGGAAAGGGAGGACTGCATCGTCACACGAATGGTTTGGGGTGCGGCTGGTTGTCGCGCCTGGGTGAGCGTCGGGGCTGGATGCATCGATGGAAAGTTTTTCCACCGATGCCGGTATGGGTTTCTTGCTTGGCGTGGATGGCTTCGCCGTGTAATATCCTTTCTTCAGATCACCCCCGGAGCTACCGAGTAAACCATGCGGCGGGTCAAACTCGACCGAATTGACCGGCGGATTTTGCGCGACCTGCAAAATGACGGCCGGATGACCAACGTAGAACTCGCGAGGCGCGCCGGCATCTCTGCCCCTCCGTGTTTGCGGCGTGTCCGCGCCTTGGAAGAGGCGGGCTTCATCCGCGGCTATCACGCCGACATCAATCCCGACGCGCTCGGGTTCGGTGTCACCGTGTTCGCCCAGGTCGGCCTGTCCAGCCAAGCTGAAGTGGACCTAAAGAAATTCGAGGAACTCGTCAACTCCTGGCCCATGGTGCGTGAGTGCAACATGCTGGCCGGCGAGTACGATTTCCTGCTGAAGATCGTGGCGGAGGACTGGGATGACTACCAGCGCTTCCTGACCACGAAGCTGACGGCGGCGCCCAACGTGTCGCACGTCAAGTCGGCGCTGTCGATCCGCACGTCGAAGCACACGCCCGGTGTGCCGATCGACGTCGATTCGCCGGACATCCCCGACTCGCTGGAGGATGACGACGAGGAGGACGAGGACGAGTCCTCGACCCGTGTGGCGCGCCGCTGACGCGGCTCCGCACCCGACGAAAGCCTTTCCCGGACAGCCGGCACCGCACCCAGCGCGTGGGTTGTGGCGCCGGCTGTTTGCGTTTCGGACATGCGGCCCTCGCGCAATCTTGTGACGCCAAGCCTTTCCGAAAATGGATTTCTGCCCGTCTTCGCACGTGCGATGCTTTCCATGGCGAAGCTGCTAAACTCGTGCGACACCGATTCCGCCGATCTTGTCCGTGACCGGGAGACGATGATGGCCTCACCCCGCCGCCGTATCCTTCCGCCGCGCGCCGCACGCCTTCGTGCCGGCTTGCCCGCGCTGGCGCTCGCCGCCGCGCTGGCCATGCCGCCTCTGCTCGGCTCCCCACCGGTGCTGGCGGCCACGCCGGGGGTCCATGCGGAGGAGATCGTCCGCTTCCCCTCGCTCGACGCCGACCTGACCAGCGGCGCGCCGACGCCACTGACCGGGCGTTTCCTGCGCCCCAGAGCCGACGGCCCCTATCCCACGGTCGTCCTTCTGCATGGCTGCAGCGGCCTCTACGCGAAGACCGGGCGCGTGTCGGCCCGGCACATCGACTGGGCGCTGACGTTGCGCGAGCAGGGTTATGCGGTGCTGATGGTGGACAGCTTCGGCCCGCGCGGCGTGGCGGAGGTCTGCACGGTCAAGGATCGCCCCGTCCGGGCGACGGAGGAGCGCAAGCGCGATGCCTGGGCGGCGCTGGCCTATCTGCGCGCGCGCAGCGACGTGGACAGCGACCGGATCGCCCTGATGGGTTGGTCGCAAGGGGCGGGCACAGTGCTGGCCGCCTATGGGCCGGGCGGGCAGGGGAACGGGTTCCGTGCCGCCATCGCCTTCTATCCCGGCTGCCGGACTCCGCTGATGGACGCCGACTGGCAACCGGAAGGCCCGCTGCTGATGCTGCTGGGCGGCAAGGACGAATGGGCCCCGGCGGAGCGCTGCCTGGAGCTGGCGAGCCGTGAGCCGGTGAAGGAGCGCACCGAGGTGGTGGTCTACCCCGACGCCCATCACGGCTTCGATTCCCCTCATTCGCCGCTGCGCAAGCGCCGCAATCTCGCGACCGCCCCGGCGGGCGAGGCGACGGTCGGCACCGACGAGTCCGCCCGCAAGGACGCCATCGAACGGGTCAGCGCCTTCCTGGCGGAGCGGTTGCGGGGATAAGGGCGCAGGACCGGGGGTGAAAAGCGGCCGAGGGAAGAAACGACACCCCCCGCACGGGATGGCGGTGCGGGGCGTTTCGTTTCGGCTCGCGGTCGGTGGCGGGGCCGTGTCTTCCGAACCGGCCCCTGAACTTGAACCCGCGCTTACTTGAAGGCGACGGTGACGATCTCGTAGACCTTGGAGCCGCCGGGGGTGGAGACCTCCACGCTGTCGCCGACCGACTTGTTGATCAGCGCGCGGGCCAAGGGCGCCTGGATGGATAGCATGCCGTTCTTGATGTCGCTCTCGTCCTGTCCGACGATCTGGTAGGTGATCTCTTCGTCGGTGTCCTCGTCCGCCAGGGTGACGGTGGCGCCGAACTTCACCGAATTGCCCGACAGCTTCGTCGGGTCGATGACCTCGGCGCGGCTGATCTTGTCCTCCAGCTCCGCGACGCGGCCCTCGATGAAGCTCTGACGTTCACGCGCGGCGGTGTATTCGGCGTTTTCCGACAGGTCCCCGTGCTCACGCGCCTCGGCGATCGCCTTGATGACGTTGGGCCGTTCGACAGCCTTGAGGTGCTTCAACTCCTCTTGCAGGCGGTTGTATCCCGCCGCAGTCATTGGAACTTTTTCCATCGTTCAATCCATCACCATGCCGACGCAGCGCCCTGGGAAAGCTACGGCGCGGCGGAGGAGGTCCGCCGCGCCGTAAACCGTCCTAATAGGAACCGCTAAGGTACGACTGCAACGGCGCGACTTCAAGGCTGCCGTTCCGGAGTGCGGCAATCGCTTCCACCGCCGCGCGTGCACCGGCCATGGTGGTGTAGTAAGGCAGGTTGTAGGTCAGCGCCGTGCGCCGCAGGCTGAAGCTGTCGGACAGGGCCTGCGCGCCTTCCGTGGTGTTGATGACCAGATGCACCTCGCCGTTGATCATCGCGTCGACGATGTGCGGCTGGCCTTCCACCACCTTGTTGATCGACTCCGCCGGGACGCCGGCCTGGCGCAGCGCCGCCGCGGTGCCGGTGGTGGCCAGCAGGCGGAAGCCCATGCCGTGCAGCTTCTGCCCGATCTGCACGGCCGACGGCTTGTCCCGCTCCTTCACCGAGATGAAGACGGTGCCCTGGACCGGCAGGGTGACGCCGGCGCCGAGCTGCGACTTGGCGAAGGCCAGCGCGAAGTTGTGGTCGAGGCCCATCACCTCACCCGTCGACTTCATCTCCGGGCCGAGCACGATGTCGACGCCGGGGAAGCGGGCGAAGGGGAACACGGCCTCCTTGACGGCGGTGTGCGGCGGGGTCGGGCCGTTCAGCGTGAAGTCGGCCAGCTTTTCCCCGGCCATGACGCGGGCGGCGATCTTGGCGATGGCGGTGCCGGTGGCCTTGGCGACGAAGGGCACCGTGCGGCTGGCGCGCGGGTTGACCTCCAGGATGTAGACCGTGCCGTCCTTGACCGCGAACTGGACGTTCATCAGGCCGACGACATGCAGGGCGCGGGCCAGCGCCTCGCCCTGGCGGCCGATCTCGGCGATCGTCTCGGCGGGCAGCGAGTAGGGCGGCAGGGCGCAGGCCGAGTCGCCGGAATGGATGCCGGCCTCCTCGATGTGCTCCATGATGCCGGCGATGTAGACTTGGCCGGCGGCGTCGGCCACCACGTCCACGTCCACCTCGATGGCGTCCTGCAGGTAGCTGTCGATCAGCACCGGGTTCTTGCCCGACACCTTCACGGCGGTGCCCATGTAGCGCTGGAGCCCGGCCATGTCGTGGACGATCTCCATGGCGCGGCCGCCCAGCACGTAGGACGGGCGGATGACCACGGGGAAGCCGATCCGGGCGGCGACCGTCTCCGCCTCCTCCAGCGACCGGGCGAGACCGTTGGCCGGCTGGAGCAGGTTGAGCTGGTGCAGCAGCTTCTGGAAGCGCTCACGGTCCTCGGCGAGGTCGATGGCGTCCGGCGAGGTGCCGAGGATCGGGATGCCGGCCTTCTCCAGCGCGTCGGCGAGCTTCAGCGGGGTCTGGCCGCCGAACTGCACGATGCAGCCCAGAACCGTGCCCTTGCGCTGCTCGACGCGGACCAGTTCGATCACGTCCTCGGCGGTCAGCGGCTCGAAATACAGGCGGTCGGCGGTGTCGTAGTCGGTGGACACCGTCTCCGGGTTGCAGTTGACCATGATGGTCTCGATGCCGGCCTCGCGCAGGGCGTAGACGGCGTGGACGCAGCAATAGTCGAACTCGATGCCCTGGCCGATGCGGTTCGGCCCGCCGCCCAGGATGACGACCTTCTTCTTCTCGGTCGGGTCCGATTCGCACTCGGCGGCACCCGTGCCGTCCGTCTCGTAGGTCGAGTACATGTAGGGCGTGCGCGAGGCGAACTCGGCGGCGCAGGTGTCGATGCGCTTGAAGACCGGCGTGACCCCGGCGGCGCGGCGGGCCTCGGCGACCTCGCTCTCGCTCTTGCCGGCCAATTCGGCCAGGCGCGCGTCGGAGAAGCCCATCTGCTTCAGCGACTGCCAGCCGGCCTTGTCGGTCGGCAGGCCGCCGCTGCGGATCGCCTGCTCGCGGTCCACGATGGCCTTGATCTGCTCCAGGAACCACGGGTCGTACTTGGAGACCTGCTGGACCTCGGCAACGGTGAAGCCGTGGCGGAAGGCCTGGGCGATGACCAGCAGGCGGTCCGGCGTCGGACGGGCCAGCGCGCCGCGGATGGCGGCGGCGTCCGGCGTGTCGCTGTCGCCGATGCGCACCTCGTTGAAGCCGGTCAGGCCGGTCTCCATGGAGCGCAGCGCCTTCTGCACCGACTCCTGGAAGGTGCGGCCGATCGACATCGCCTCGCCCACCGACTTCATCGAGGTGGTCAGCAGCGGCTCGGTGCCGGCGAACTTCTCGAAGGTGAAGCGCGGCATCTTGGTGACGACGTAGTCGATCGTCGGCTCGAAGCTGGCCGGGGTGGTGCCGGTGATGTCGTTGGTCAGCTCGTCCAGCGTGTAGCCGATGGCCAGCTTCGCGGCGATCTTGGCGATCGGGAAGCCGGTGGCCTTGGAGGCCAGCGCGGAGGAGCGCGACACGCGCGGGTTCATCTCGATGACGATCAGGCGGCCGTTCGCCGGGTTCACCGCGAACTGGACGTTAGAACCGCCGGTCTCCACCCCGATCTCGCGCAGCACCGCGATCGAGGCGTTGCGCATGATCTGGTATTCCTTGTCCGTCAGCGTCAGCGACGGGGCGACGGTGATCGAATCGCCGGTGTGCACGCCCATCGGGTCGATGTTCTCGATGGCGCAGACGATGATGCAGTTGTCCGCCTTGTCGCGGACGACCTCCATCTCATACTCCTTCCAGCCCAGCACCGATTCCTCGATCAGCACCTCGCCGACCGGGCTGGCGCGCAGGCCGCCGCGCACGATGTCCTCGAACTCGGCGCGGTTGTAGGCGATGCCGCCGCCGGTGCCGGCCAGCGTGAAGCTGGGGCGGATGATCGCGGGCAGGCCGACGAACTCCAGCGCCTCGGTCGCCTCCTGCATGTTGCGCACGAGGCGCGAGCGCGGCGATTCCAGACCCAGCTTGTCCATGGCGTCGCGGAACAGGATGCGGTCCTCGGCCTTGGCGATGACGTCGCGCTTGGCGCCGATCATCTCCACGCCCAGCCGCTCCAGCGTGCCGTCGTCGGACAGGGCCATGGCGGTGTTCAGCGCGGTCTGGCCGCCCATGGTCGGCAGCAGGGCGTCGGGACGCTCCTTCTCCAGGATCTTCGCCACCACGGCCGGGGTGATCGGCTCGATGTAGGTGGCGTCGGCCAGACCCGGATCGGTCATGATGGTGGCCGGGTTGGAGTTGACCAGGATGACGCGGAAGCCTTCCTCGCGCAGCGCCTTGCACGCCTGGACGCCGGAGTAATCGAACTCGCAAGCCTGGCCGATGACGATCGGCCCCGCGCCGATGATGCAGATGGATTTGATATCAGTGCGCTTGGGCATGGGTCCGCTTCTCGACGTTCGTGCAGCAAAAGCCCCCTCGCGCCATTGGCCCCTTGGCAGGGGCGCGGGTGTGAGGGGGCACGGATCAATATGTCGTTGCGAGGCCCCTTTATAGGGAACAAGGCGGCGCGGGGGAAGGGGTGGGATGATGCGCGGGCCACATGTCTGAAACATCGCCAGCGGGCGGCGAGGCAAGGCTTGAACCTGCGTCGAAAGGGCGTCATCAATCGGGGTGCGCCGGAAACCCGGCGTTTCCCGATCCTCGCCAGCGGGAGAAGCCCGCACACCCGTTCTGACCGCCTCCGGAGTTCGCACCCCACGATGACCCACGCTTTCGCCAAGGACAGCCGCGCCTGCGCCGCCTGCGTTTCGTGGGGGGGCGACCGCGCCCTGTCGGACGACAACACGCTCGTCCACGTCGACCGCTACAGCGCGGAGGGGGAGTGCCGGACGGCGACCAGCCAGGATTACCGGAAGGTCACGCGCTCCTACCACACCTGCCCGACCTGGGCGCCGCTGCCGATGCTGAAGAAGCATGGCGGGCGCCCGGAGCGTCAGCCGGTCTTCGCCAGTCGCCCGGCCCCCACCGCCGCCAAGCCGGCCCCGGAGGCCGTGGCGGCCGCGCCGGTGCGCGCGGTCCCGGAGGCGGCGCCCGCCGTTCCGCCGCCGCCGCCCGCGCCGCCGGTCTGCCGGTCGGAGCCGCTGGATCTCGAGCAGATCCCGCAAATCGCCAGCCTGCTCTACGTTCATTGGCGGCGCGTCCGCCGCGGGCGCCCGATGCCGGAGGCGCGCGACATCGACACCGCGCAGATCCGCGAATGCGTGCCGCGTCTGTGCCTGATGGAGCCGCTGCGCGGCGGCGAGGATTTCCTTTACCGCGCCTGCGGGCGGGCGGTGCAGCGCCGGATCGGTCAGCGCGCGGTGCCGCGCCCGGTCAGCGACTGCCACCCCGCCGAGGCGGCGGCGCGTTTCAACGCCGACCTGCGCGCCTGTCTGGAGACGGGGGAACCGCGCGGCCTTCTGGTGCGCGACGACCCGATGCTGCCGGGCGCGCGCTTCGTCGAACTGCTGCTGCCGCTGGCCGACGAGGACGGCCGCCCGGCCTGCGTGCTGGCCTTCCGGCACGTGCCGGGGGGCTGACGGAGGCGGCGGTGCCCTGGAGCGCGCAACCCCCGCCGGAGCCCCCGCCGGAGCCTCCGATGCCGGCGCCCGGCGGTGCCAGGCCGGCCGGCGGGGCCGACATGGTGGGGATCTGGCCGTCCGCCGTCTGGATCGTCGTCGGCACGCTCTTCTATCTGGAACACCCGCAGAACTTCGCCGGCTGGAAGGGCGCGCTCTATTATGTGGTCGGCACCGCCGCCGTGGCGCTGGTGATCGGCCTCGTCAGCCTGAACCTGCGCCGCGCCGTCGCCGACATGCTGGCCGAGGTGTTTCCCCACCGCGACCGCTTCACCGACCTCGTGAGCCTGATGCTGCGGCTGATGCTGGCCACGGCGGAGGGCATGCTGGTGGCCCTGCTCGCCCGCTGGACTCTGGGCGCGCTGGGGTAGGGTGATCCTTCGCGAAGCAATTGGCGCTACACTGTGCTTCCTGGGGCCAGTCGTCCCGGGGGAGGAGCGTCATGCTGAACCTGTCCGCCTACTGGTCGCCGGCCGAACTGGCCGTCAACGGCGTCATCCTGCTGCATCTGGTCGGGGCGCTGGGGCTCGGCATCCTGATGGGGTACGAGCGCTCCTTCCACGGACGGGCGGCGGGGATGCGGACCTACGCGCTGGTCTGCCTCGCCTCGACGGCGCTGACTGTCGTCAACGCCTATCCCGGCCTGTGGTACGGCGGAGTCGGGAGCGGAACCGGCGGGGGCGGCGACCCGACGCGGGTCATCCAGGGCATCGTGACCGGCATCGGCTTTCTCGGCGCCGGGGTCATCATGCGGGAAGGCTTTTCCATCCGCGGCCTGTCCACCGCGGCGTCGATCTGGACGGCGGCGGCGATCGGGGTGACCATCGGGCTGGGCTTCTACGCCGCGGCCATCGGCGCCACCTTCCTGGTCATCCTGGTGATGAGCGCCTTCCAAAGGCTGGAGGCGGTGCTGCCCCACCACACGGTGGTCCAGGTGATGCTGGTGTTCGAGCGCGATCAGGCGCCCCCGGCGGAGGTGCTCCGCGTCAAGGCGCTGGAGCACGGCTACGAAATCGTGTCCTGGGCCTTTCACCTGCGCAACGGCAGCGGCCACCTGGAGTATCAGCTCACGCTCCAGGCCAACGGCACGCCGGACCCGATGGAGCTGATCGACAAGCTCGCCCACACCAGCCGGGTGGTGGAGTTCCGCCTGTCCCCGTCGCGGATGTGAGAACCCTGCGCTTCTTACTTTTCCAACAGGAAATAGGCGAAGTCGATGCTGGGCGCGGCCAGCCCGAACTGCGTCAGCAGGGTGTGCGCCTGCCCGCGGTGGTGGGTCTGGTGGTTGAACACATGGGCCAGCACCGCGGAGAAGGGCATGGCGAAGGCCTGCCCGGCCAGCGAGTGATAGTGGAGGTCCGCGGCGAAGCGCGCCTCCTCCTGCTCCGCCACGACGCGGATGAGGCGCTCGTCCTCCGCCTCGCGGGCGGCGCGCAGGTCGTCGAAGCCGTCATGGAGGATCTCGTCCAGGGCGAGGGGCATCGGCCCCTCCCCCTCGATGCGGCGCAGCCACACCCGGTCGGCCACCAGGATGTGGTTCAGCGTGCCCCGCACCGAGCGGAAGAAGGCGCTGCGATCCTCGCGGTACTGCGCGTCCGACAGCTCGGCCGCCACCGCGTAGAGGCGGCGGTTGGCCCAGCGGTTGTAGCGCGCGAACCGTTCGAAATGCGCCTTCATCGCCCTCTCTCCCGTTCCTAGACCCCGGCGCGCTTGGCCGACAGGCCGGCGGGGGACAGCAGCACCTCGCGCTTGCCCTGGTGGTTGGCTTGGCCGACCACGCGCTCCGTCTCCATCCGCTCGACCAGACGGGCGGCGCGGTTGTAGCCGATCTGGAGCTGGCGCTGGATGAAGCTGACCGACACCTTGCCCTCGCGCACCACAAGGTTGACGGCCTGCATGTAGAGATCGTCGCCGGAGTTGCCGCCGCCGCTCTCGTCGTCGTCGTCGGCGATCGCCTCCTCCTCTTCCTCGGTGATGGCGGTGACGTAGTTGGGGGCCCCCTGCGACTTGATGAACTGCACGATCTCCTCGACCTCCGAATCGGAGACGAAGGGGCCGTGGACGCGGGTGATGCGGCCGCCGCCGGCCATGTAGAGCATGTCGCCCTGGCCGAGCAACTGCTCCGCCCCGGCCTCGCCGAGGATGGTGCGGCTGTCGATCTTGGAGGTGACCTGGAAGCTGATGCGGGTCGGGAAGTTGGCCTTGATGGTGCCGGTGATGACGTCCACCGACGGGCGCTGCGTCGCCATGATCAGGTGGATGCCGGCGGCCCGCGCCATCTGGGCCAGCCGCTGGATCGCCGCTTCGATCTCCTTGCCGGCGACCAGCATCAGGTCGGCCATCTCGTCCACGATGACCACGATGTAGGGGAGCGGCGTCGGCTCCTGCGGGGTCAGGTCGAAGACGGTCTCGGCCTCGCCGGGGACATGGCGGCGGGGCATCGGTTCGCCGTTGGCGATCATCTCGGCGATGCGGGCGTTGTAGCCCTCGATGTTGCGCACGCCGAGCTTGGACATCGCCTCGTAACGGCTCTCCATCTCGCGGACGGCCCAGCGCAGCGCGATCACCGCCTTCTTCGGGTCGGTCACCACCGGGGTCAGCAGATGCGGGATGCCGTCATAGACGGACAGCTCCAGCATCTTCGGGTCCACCATGATGAAGCGGCAGCGCTCCGGCGGCAGCCGGTAGAGCAGCGACAGGATCATCGTGTTGATGGCGACCGACTTGCCCGAACCGGTGGTGCCGGCGACCAGCAGGTGCGGCATCCGGGCGAGGTCGGCGACCACCGGCTCCCCGCTGATGTCCTTGCCGAGCGCGATGGCGAGATGGGCCTGCGACTCGGCGAAGGCCGCGTGGTCGAACATTTCGCGCAGATAGACCATCTCGCGCACCGGGTTCGGCAGTTCCACGCCGATCACGCTGCGGCCCGGCACGATGGCGATGCGGGCGGTGACCACGCTCATGGATCGGGCGATGTCGTCGGTCAGGTTGATGACCGTGGCCGACTTGGTGCCCGGCGCCGGCTCGAACTCGTAGAGCGTGACGACGGGGCCGGGGCGCACGTCCATGATCTCGCCGCGGACGCGGAAGTTCCGCAGCACCGTCTCCAGCATCCGCGCGTTGCGGGCCAGGACGGTCTCGTCATGCTGCTGCGGCGGGCGCGGCGGCGGGTTCTGGAGAAGCGTGGTGCCGGGCAGGGCGTAGGGATCGTCCTCGCCAACCGGTTCGCCGTACGCCGCACCATCCTCGTCCGCGACATCCTCGTCCACGTCGTCCAACGCGACGGGGTCGTCGGCGTACTCCGCCTCCTCGTCCTCATAGGCGAGGGCATCGTCCGCCCCGTCTTCGGCCTCCACGTCCTCGGGCAGGTCCTCGGCGTCGGGAATGAGGACGTCCTCCACGTCCTCAGGCGCTTCCACGGCCGCATCCGACGCCAGGGCCGAAACGGTTTCCGCGGGGCGCGCCTCATAGGCCCATTCGACGCCGGACAGGAAGGCGAATCCAGCGACCACCGCCAGCGCCTCGTCGGCGAGGTTGGTCGAATAGACCGTGCCGGCGCGCGGGGTGCCGGGGAGCACCTCCACATCCCACAGCCGCCGCCCGTCCGGGCGCGCGTTGGGGATCAGGTTGAAGGGGCGGCCGTTCAGCGCGCACCACAGATTGAACTCGTCGGCGGTGACGACTCCCGACTGGGTCGCGGGCGCGGTCAGGTGGGGCGTGCGCGGCGTCATGCCGGGGCTCCCGGTTTCTGTTCGGTGGAGAAGGACTCGCCGTCGTCGGCGTCGTCGTCGGCAGGGGTGTCGTCGTCGATCTGGGTTTCGGTCTCGGCATCCGCGATCCCGTCCGTGTCGCCGTCGATGTCGGCGTCCTCGTCCGCAAGAGCCTCGGGTTCGGGGTCCGCCGTGTCGTCCGCGTCCGGTCCGTCCGCGTCCAATCCGTCTTCGTCCGGTCCGTCGTCGACCGGCACGTCGGCTTCCAGCTCCGCCTCCTCATCCGCCGCGTCGGGGGTGAGCGCGGCGCAGGGCGGCTCGTCCGGCGGCAGTTCGTAGGCGGCGACCAGGATCTTGTCGATGGTCTCGCCATCGCTGGACATCGGCAGCGCCAGCCGTTCCCAGCTGCGCATGACGCCGCTGAAATCGGCGGTGTAGACACGGGCGACCGGCAGCCGTTCACGCAGGAGCGAGGCGTATTCGGGGCGCAGGATGGCCCGCTGCTCCTCCGGCAGATCGTCCAGCGTGGCGCCCAGGCGCGAGTGCCCGAAGGCCGCGGCGAGCGACTGGCCATAATAGGAATAAACGAAGTCGTCGTCGCCGATGACCTCGAAAATCACAATATTATCCTTCCACGGCCGCAGGTCGGCCGGGGCGATGGTGCTGGACACCGGCGGCTTCCCGCCGATGCATTTGGTGAGCCAGAAGTCAAGCAGGCCGCTCAGGTGCGGCGTCGCCAGCTCGGTTCTTTCCTTGATCATGGATTGGGCGCGGAATGTCTCGGGCGGCGCCCCGCGGGGCTACCCCCCTGGAGCTTTCATGGACCGCCGGAACCATACCCGGAAGGGGCGGGCAGGCGCAACCGCAAGGGCGACGTTGCTCAAGGGCCGGACAAGGATTCCCGAGTGGGTGTGTCCGTGCGTCCCGATCCATCCTGTGCGCAGGCGTCGGGCGGCAAGGCGTTGCAGTAAAAAGGCTTTTTGAAGACAATTGATAATTTGCATGTAAAGGACTTTCTCAGACACCATACGTTAATATGACAAAACAACGGAAACATATGATCATGTTAGATAACAGAATATCATGCGGTTGTACTCTTTATAAAAATGGATCTTGGCAGTTGATTGCTTTCTGTCTTGGTGCTATAAAAATCCTGTCGCGATTATTTTGCTGAAATCGGACCACAAAACAAAGGAGGAAACGGTGTCATCTTTTCTCGATCTTCAAAATGGCTTCTATAACGGGCTGTGCCAGGGCCTCGGACTGTCGCAGGACACGTTTCAAATTCTGCAGCCATCGCCGCCGCTTGTGGCCAACAACAACACTTTGCTGTGGGACTACTTCAACAACATCCCGCCGCTGTCGCTGACGCAGAATTACATCGCGAGCGGCGGCAACCAGTTTTTCTCCAATTACAAGGGCATCATCGGTTCGCTGATCGCGCCGACGAACACCTTCGAGCCGGACATCGGGCCGGACAACTACAAGGCCTGGAAGAGCTACATCGCGAGCATCGTGCCCACGCCGGCGGCCAACCAGCTCCCCAGCACCTTCTTCCAGTGGGCCATGATCAACGCTCCGGCGGTGGCGAATGTCGGTGCGCAGGATCTGTCGGCGATGCTGCTCAACCCCGTCAGCGCCGCCAGCCTGGCGCTGATGCCCTACACCAGCGTGCCCTTCCAGACGCCGCCGGCTCCGCCGCCGGATTGGAATGCGGGGTATTCGGTGCTTGTCCAGCAGCTGTCGCAGGCCCCGTCCCGCTCGTTCACCTTCTCCAGCTCGACGATGAACAGCAATGTGTCGAGCAGCTGGTCGAAGGGAGGCAATTCGGGTTTCTTCGGACTCTGGGGCGGCAGCAGCTCGTCGTCTTCCCAAAGCACGAAATTCGCCTCCAGCAACGTGCAGATCACCAAGGCGACCTTCCGGCACGTCTTGACCTTCGCCGCGTCGCCGGGCAACTGGTACAGCTCTTCGGCGATGGGACTCGCCTACTCCAGTTCCGATTCGCCGCCGTGGAAGCAGGGCGCGCTTCCCAGCTGGAAGACGGTGTTCGATCCGGCCACGGGCACGACCACCCGTTTCATGGTCAACCTGATCGTGGCCGACACGATGTACATCGAGGTCACGTCGGACGCCAAGTTCGACTCCAATGACCAGAGCGTCATCAACAGCAACAAGTCGGCCGGCTTGTGGCCGTTCTACACCAGCGGTTCGGGCAGCGGCTCCTCGACGTCGGTGTCCTTCAACCAGAACGGCAACATGACCGTCACCATCACCAGCGACCCCGGGGTTCCGATCGTCCTGGGCGGCAACGTTCTGCCGGTCCAGACCTATCTGGGCCATTCGACCGCCGCTCTGAAGGCTGTGTCGGACAAGACGCTGGCCCTGGCCTGAGGGCACGGGCGCAGCCCGTTGAGACCGCGGCGAGTGGGGACCGGCCGTGCCTGCGGCCGGTTCCCTTCGCTTCATGACGCTCCGGATGGAACTCGGGAGAACGCGATGTTACGCCAACACGAAGCCGCTGCGGACACGCCAGCCGGCATGGAAGGGCTTCAGAACCGCTGGTACAATTCCGTCGTCCAATCGCTCAATCTCACGTCCGCCGCGTTCCAAATCCTTCAGCCATCCTTTGTCGTTCCTCTGACGAATCTGGGGCTGTGGCGTTACGGTCAGGAAATTCCGCAGCGTTCCCTGACGGCAAACGCCTACGATATGAGCCTGGAACGCTTTTTCGACATTTATGCATCCGTCATCGGCCAGCTGAGCTTTCCCGAATCCTCCTTCAAGGAGGACATCGGCGACGACACGTATGAGGCGTGGACCGCTTATCTTGCGACGCTCCACCCCCAGCCGTCGGCCCAGCAGTTGCCGTCGCTGTTCCTGATCTGGGCGATGACCAACGCGCCGACGGTCGCCAATGTCGGGCAGCAGGATCTTGCGGTGATGGTTCTGATCGGCTCGGCCCAGACGGCGCTGGAGCCGTATGTCGGCCCGAACGGGCAGCCTGCGGATTTCGGGGGAAGCTACGCGCAACTGGTCCAAAGCCTTGCCCATGGCATCGCCAAATCCTTCCGCTTCGACAGCAAGACGGCCAGCGGGGATGTGTCCGGGTCCTGGACCGGGGGGGTCGACACCATCGACAACGGGCTTTGGAGCGGCGCCGTTCCAGGCAACCGCCAAAGCCTGCTTTTCTCGCGCAGCCACGTGCAGGCGTCGGTCACCGTGTCGGGACTGATCACGTGGCCGCTCACGCCGGGGCCCTGGTACAACTCCTCGATGATCGCGACGGCCTATGCCAATCCCTGCACGCCGCCCTGGCCCGATCCGGCGCAACCCGCCTGGGACGCGGTCTTCGGCGCCGACGGAAGCCTGCCGCGGGTCATGGCATCGCTGGCGGCGGCGAAGGGTATCGACATTACGGTCACTTCGGACGCGGTCTATTCGCCCCTGGACCAAGCCATCATCGAAACCTTCGCCCCGCTCGGCCTGTGGCCGTTCTACCTGCCGAGCGGCATGGCGCAGACCACCGTCAGCTTCGGCGAGACCTCGGGCATGACCATCCGGACCGTCTCGACGCCGGGCGTCCCGGTCGTTCTGGGCGGCAACGTCCAGCCCATCCGCGCCTTCCTGGGGGCCGGGGCGGGGTAGGCGCCCAACAATGGGCGCCTCGCCGCGACGCGATCCACCCTCTCTCTTCCCCTCACCCCGCGCAGGTCACCCCGGTCCCGCCCAGTCCGCAATAACCTGCGGGATTCTTGGACAGATACTGCTGGTGATAGTCCTCGGCGTAGTAGAAGGGCGGGGCCTCGCGAAGCTCCGTCGTCACCGGGCCGAAGCCGGCCTGCTGCAGGCGGGCCTGATAGGACTCGCGGCTGGCCTCGGCGGCGGCGCGCTGGGCCTCGCTGTGGGTGTAGATGGCCGAGCGGTACTGTGTGCCCACGTCGTTGCCCTGGCGCATGCCCTGGGTCGGGTCGTGCGCCTCCCAGAAGACGCGCAGCAGCTCCTCGAACCCGACCTTGGCCGGATCGTAGACGACGCGCACCGCCTCGGTGTGGCCGGTACGGCCCGAGCAGACCTCCTCATAGGTCGGGTTGGGGGTGTGGCCGCCCTGATAGCCGACCATGGTCACCCAGACGCCCGGCACCTTCCAGAACTTGCGCTCGGCCCCCCAGAAGCAGCCCAACCCGAAGTCGGCGACCTCCAGCCCCTCCGGATAGGGCGGGGTCAGCGGGTTGCCGTTGACGTGATGGCGCGGCGGCACGGGAACCGGCGTGTCGCGTCCGGGCAGCGCCTCCTCCGCGCTGGGCAGGGCCAGGGGCTTGCGCATGAACATTCCGAGCATCTCGGCCTCTCCGATGGCGTAGGATTTGGGGATTATGTCGGGTGGCACCGCCCCGGAGGCAAGTCGGCGCCTTTGCACGGGAGCCTTCCGCGGCCCCGCCTGTTTATCCTTGGGAATGTTCAGTCCAAGGTGGAACCGCGGGGAGAGAACCATGACGATCGACGACGACACCCTCCAGCGCCTGATTGCCAAGGGACGCCAGCACGGCAACCGGCTCAGCGTCGAGCAGCTCGGCCAGGACGTGCCGGTGGAGACGATGACCCCGGAGGAGGTCGCCGTGGTGGTGGAGCGGCTGGAAGCCGCGGGCATCGACGTGGAGCTGACCGACGAGCGGCTGAAGCGTCCGCGGAGCGGCGGCGGTGGCGATTACCAGCGCGGGGCCGGGGTGGTCGACATCGCCAGCCCGGCGGCCCCCGCCGTCTCCGCTCCCGGCGCCCGCCCGTCCGAACATGGCTGGGCCGACGAGGGTCTGGGCCACGCCCACGGCGCGCATCACGGCTCCCGCCGGGCGCCGACCTGGGATCGCGGCGGGGTGGACATGCTGCCCGTCGTCTCGGTCCTGGTCGTGGCGCTGGTGCTGATCATCGCCCTGGGCGGCTGAGCGGTCAGGCCGTCAGCCCGGCTTCGCCAGCGCGTGGATGAGGATGGCCGCGGTCGCCGCGACGTTCAGCGACTGGACGCGGCCGGTGCCGGGCAGGGTCAGGATGTCCTCGCAGGCGGCGAGGGTGGCGGGGGGAAGCCCGTCCTCCTCGTTGCCCAGAACCACGGCGGCGGGCCGCTCGCCCTTGGTGAGGACCGCCGGGTCGGTGACCACCGCCCGGCCTCGGCCCAGCGCCGTTCCGGCCACCCGGTAGGAGTCGCGCAGTCGCTTCAGAACCATCGGCAGGTTGGCCGCCCGGTACAGCTCCACCCATTCGAACCCGCCCTCGGCGACGCGGTAGGCGGACTCCGACGGCAGGGCCTGTCCGGGATGGTCCGACACCACGACGCGCCGCAGGCCGAAGAAGGCGGCGGTGCGCAGGATGGCGCCCAGATTGTGCGGGTTGCCGACCCCGTCCAGGATCAGCAGCGGCTGGCCGTCCAACGCCCAGCGCTTCGCCGCCTCGCTGTCGAAGGCGGGCACCGGGCGCGGCGCGATCAGCGCGACGACGCCGCCGTGCAGAACCGTCCCGGCGACCTTCGCCAGCTCGTCGGCCTCCACCATGCGGTAGGGCTTGCGCGCCGCGGCCATCGCCTTGCAGAAGTCGCCGGTCTTCGCCTTCAGCCGCTCTTCGAAGAACAGCCGCTCCACGCGCGCCGCGTCATGGGCGAACAGGGCGGAGACGGCGGAGAGGCCGGCGACGCGGAACAGCTTGCCCGGCTCCTCCCGCACCTCCTCCCGGCGCATGTCCTTGCCGGCGCGGGCCGGACCGGGGCGGGCAGGGGACGGGCGGGCAAGGGAAGGAACGGGCGGACGGCCGCGCGGGGTCGTCGGCTTCGGCATGATGGGCTCTGGGCTTGCGGGAACGGGCCGGCATTCTGGACCAACCCGTTCCCGAACTCAAAGCCCTCAGTGGTTTCCGTTTTTGCTCCGCGCGTAGCCGGCATAAGCGGCCGCCGCGGCGGCCGCGATCCCGGCGACGAGCAGCGGCGACACCCAGGCGGGCGGCGGGGTGCGGAAGCCGCCGGTGACGCCGCGGCCGCGCTCCACAGGACGGAACAGGTTGCCGTCGCTCGCCGCGGCGGGCGGGGTCCGGCTGAAATGGCGGTGGGCGCCGTGGCCGGCGATCTTCTCCATCAGGCGGGGTGCCACCGCGTGCCCCAGCCGGGTCAGCGGGGTCATCGCCCCGACCATGGCCTGGGCGCGCGGGCGCAGGGCGACGGCCAGCACGGTGTCCGCCACGTCCTGCGGATCATCGTAGAAGGGGCTTTCCGCGTCCAGCTGATGGCCGGTGTAGTTGGCGCCGTGGGATATGCCCGGCGTGTCGGTGAAGAAGGGGTAGACGCCGCAGACATGGACGCCCGGCGCGTCGACCAGCTCCGCCCGCAGGCTTTCCAGAAGCCCTTCCAGCCCGAACTTGCTGGCCGCGTAGGCGGCGGCATAGGGGGCGGGCGCCCAGGCCCCGACCGACACCGTGTTGATGAGCACCCCGTGGCCCTGCCGGCGGAACAGCGGCAGCACGGCGTGGGCGGCGTGCAGCGGGCCGAACAGGTTGGTTTCGACGACGCGGCGGTGCGCCTCCAGCGGGGTGTCCTCGAACCGTCCGACAGCGCCGACCCCGGCGTTGCTCACCCAGACGTCGATGCCGCCGAACAGCTGCACCGCGCGGTTGGTCAACCGCCGGACCGCCTCCGGGTCGGTGACGTCGGTGGGCACCACCTCGGCCTCGCCGCCCAATTCCCGGCATTCCTCGGCCACCTCGCCGAGCAGGGCCTCCCGCCTTGCGGCCAGCACCAGCCGGGCGCCCTCCCGCGCGAAGGTCAGGGCGGTGGCCCGCCCGATCCCGCTCGACGCGCCGGTTATGACCACCACGGCCCCGCGCACGCTGTCCATCCATCCTCTCCCGTCAATGCCTCACTGCGGCATCAACAGGACAGGACGGTCCGGCGTCGCGGTGCTCCGGTTGGGTTGCCGTGGATCAGATCAGCTTGATCGCCAGGAAGCCGCCGATCAGCGCGACGGCGAAGGCGGTGGTGACCAGCGTCAGCCGCTTCTCGATGAAGGCGCGCACCGGCTCCCCGAACCAGTAGAGCAGGGCGGCGACCAGATAGAAGCGGATCGCCCGCGACAGGATCGAGGCGCCGATGAACACCCAGATGTTCAGCTTCGCCACACCCGCGGTGATGGTCAGCAGCTTGTAGGGGATGGGCGTCATGCCCTTGATGATGAGAATCTCCGCCCCGTATTCGACGAAGGTATGGCGCAGCGTCTCGAACTGGGCTTCCAGGTGGTAGAAATCGATGACCACCTTGCCGATCGCCTCATACAGGAAGAAGCCGATCATGTAGCCGGCGACGCCGCCCACCACCGAGGCCAGCGTGCAGATCGTCGCGATCCGCCAGGCGGCCTGCCGGTTCGCGAGCACCATCGGCACCATCAGGATGTCCGGCGGGATCGGAAAGAAGGAACTTTCCGCGAAGGAAACCCCCGCCAGCCAGGTGGTGGCGTTCTTCGAGGCCGCCTTGGCCATCGTCCAATCGTAAAGGCGCTTCAGCATGCCGGTCGCAGCCCGTGTTGTGCCGGTGAGGAGCCCCTGTTTTAGCGGGGGACCGGGCCAGCGGCTACGACCAATTCGGGGCGGCCCCGGAAAGGCTACGCCATCGGCCTAGCGGGACGCGGGCTTGCTCCCGGATTCGGCGGTGTCGGGTTCCGCCTTTTCAGGGTCGGCGCGCGACACCGGATCGCAGTCGCCGTCGCGGGAACCGCCGGGATGACCGCCCGGCATGCCGCGGTAGCGCGTGTCCGGGTTGGACCCGCCGCCGCCGCTCTGCTCGTCGCAGAGCGGCTCAATGTCGGTCTTGTGAATGTCCTTGGGCTCGGCGCCTTTTTGTCCTGCGATGTCGTCGGCCATGGCCGTTCTCCGGCTGCGGGAGTGGAAACCGGGCAACAGGCCAGCGCCGCCGCGGTTCCCGCCCCGCTGACGCTCACTTCGTCGCGGCTTCCAGATAGGCGATCAGGTCGGCCCGGTCCTCCGGCTTCACCACCCCGGCGAAGGCCATGCGGCTGTCGGAAATAACCGCCTTCGGGTTGGCGAGATAGGGGTCGAGCGTCTTGGCGTCCCATTGGATGCCGGACGCCTTCAGCCCCTCGGAGTAGTTGGCGTAATTCTCCGCCGTGCCGGCCTTGCGCCCGAACAGCCCGTGCAGCGTGGGGCCGACGCGGTTCTTGCCCGCCTCCACCGTGTGGCAGGCTTTGCACTGGCGGAACAGCTTCTCGCCGTTCGCCGGGTCGCCGTCGGCCAGGGCTGGAAGCGGCGCCGCGGCGAGAAGGACCAAGGTGGCGAGAGCGGTGCGGGCGGCGGTGCGCATGGATCGGGGGCCTCCTTCGTTTCGCCGCGGCGGAAGGTCGCGGCGTCGAGGGAGACTTTACGGATCGTCGGCTTCCGGACCATTGGACTTTGGATCATCGGATTCCGCGCCTTTCTCAGACGCCGCCTCCGGTTTCAGCGCCTCGTCCAGCCAGGCGAGGTGCGGCGCCGCGGCGCGGCGGGCCTCCTCCTCCATGCGGCGGTAGCGGGCGATCACCTCCTGTCCGAAGGCGGTCAGGCCGGTTCCGCCGCCCTCCCGCCCGCCGACGCTGGTGCGAACCACCGGCTCGCGGAAGGCGGAATTCATGGTTTCCACCAGGAACCACGCGCGGCGGAAGGACATGCCGAGCGCCCGCGCCGCCGCGGAGATCGAGCCGGTGCGGTCGATTTCCTCCAGCAGGGACACCTTGCCGGGGCCGATGGCGCCGGAGGGGTGGAGGAAGCGCAGCCGGATGTCGGTCGTCATGTCCTGGGATCTCGCCGGGAAACGGAAGGGTCTCCGCCCAAGGTAGCATCTGCCGCCCCGCGGTCGTTTCCGAATCTGGGGGGCTGCGCTTCTGCAACCAAAGTCGAATTTACCGGCCTTCCCCGAAACCGCGATAACGGCGGGGCGCTGTGACGGATACCGATCATCGGACGAACGGACACAGGGCGCACAACCCGCCAAACGTCATTCCACGACATTCAGTTCGGGCAATCCGCTTCGGGAGGAAACCGCCGTGATCCATCAGGCCCTGGAAACGCTCAGCAAGCAGGTCGCCATCCGGCCGCGCTACGACAACTTCATCGGCGGCCAGTGGGTGGCGCCGACGAAGGGCCAGTATTTCACCAACCTGACCCCGATCACCGGCAAGCCGCTGTGCGAGGTCGCCCGCTCCACCGCGGAAGACATCGAGAAGGCGCTGGACGCCGCCCACAAGGCCAAGGACGCCTGGGGCCGCACCTCCCCGGCGGAGCGCGCGCGCATCCTGAACAAGATCGCCGACCGCATGGAAGAGCGTCTGGACGTCCTGGCGCTGGCCGAGACGCTGGACAACGGCAAGCCGATCCGCGAGACGACCCACGCCGACCTGCCGCTCGCCATCGACCATTTCCGCTACTTCGCCGGCTGCGTCCGCGCCCAGGAAGGCACCATCGCGGAAATCGACCACACCACCTACGCCTACCACTTCCATGAGCCGCTGGGCGTCGTCGGCCAGATCATCCCCTGGAACTTCCCGCTGCTGATGGCCGTGTGGAAGCTCGCCCCGGCGCTGGCCGCCGGCAATTGCGTCGTGCTGAAGCCCGCCGAGCAGACCCCGATGGCCATCATGGTGCTGATGGAGATCATCGGCGACCTGCTGCCCGACGGCGTCCTCAACGTCGTCAACGGCTTCGGCATCGAGGCGGGCAAGCCGCTGGCCCAGAGCCCGCGCATCGCCAAGATCGCCTTCACCGGCGAGACGACGACCGGCCGCCTGATCATGCAGTACGCGGCGGAGAACATCATCCCGGTCACGCTGGAGTTGGGCGGCAAGTCGCCGAACATCTTCTTCAACGACGTGATGGCCGACGACGACGAGTTCCTGGACAAGGCGCTGGAAGGCTTCGCCATGTTCGCGCTGAACCAGGGCGAGGTCTGCACCTGCCCGTCGCGCGTCCTGGTGCAGGAGAAGATCTACGACAAGTTCATGGAGCGGGCCGTCGCCCGCGTCGGCGCGGTGAAGCAGGGCAGCCCGCTCGACCCCGCGACGATGATCGGCGCCCAGGCGTCCATCGACCAGCTCGAGAAGATCCTGTCCTACATCGACATCGGCAAGGCCGAGGGCGCCAAGGTGCTGATCGGCGGCGAGCGCGCCCATCTGGGCGGCGAGCTGGAGAGCGGCTACTACGTCCAGCCGACGGTGTTCGAAGGCCACAACAAGATGCGCATCTTCCAGGAGGAGATCTTCGGGCCGGTCGTGTCCGTGACCACCTTCAAGACCGAGGAAGAGGCCCTCGCCATCGCCAACGACACGCTCTACGGCCTGGGCGCCGGCGTGTGGAGCCGCGACGGCAACCGCGCCTTCCGCATGGGCCGCGCCATCCAGGCGGGCCGCGTGTGGACCAACTGCTACCACCTCTACCCGGCCCACGCGGCCTTCGGCGGCTACAAGCAGTCGGGCATCGGCCGCGAGACGCACAAGATGATGCTCGACCACTACCAGCAGACCAAGAATCTGCTGGTCAGCTACAGCCCGAAGGCCCTCGGCTTCTTCTAACCATCCTGTCTCCTCCCTGACGACCTTGGGCCGGCGGCCATTCGGCCTCCGGCCCTTTTCTCGTCCAGCTTGGATTCTATTTGGGAGCATCCGCCCATGGTCGAACGAGTCGTCGCCACACCGGCGGCCCTGGCGCTGATCGAAAAGCTGCGCGGGCTCTACGGGCCGCTGTTCTTTCACCAGTCCGGGGGCTGCTGCGACGGCAGCGCGCCGATGTGCTTCATGGACGGGGAGTTCCGCCCCGGCGGGCAGGACGTCCGGCTGGGGGAGATCGGGGGCTGTCCCTTCTACATGGGGGCGGCGCAGTTCGAATACTGGTCGCACACCCAGCTCATCATCGACGTGGTGCCGGGCCGCGGCGCCAGCTTCTCGCTGGAAGCGCCGGAGGGCGTGCGCTTCCTCACCCGCTCCCGCCTGTTCTCCGATGGCGAGGTGGAGGCGCTGCGTTCCGATCCGCGCGATATGACGAAATGATCATAGCGATTTTTCGTGGAATGCGGTATCCAGAATTCGACTTTGGGATTTTCCCCAGTCGGCACAGCCTTCGGGCGGTCTGATCCGTGTCCAGACCGGCCCCCCCATGTGGTGGTGCATATGGAACCGAACTCAGGCGCCTCCCGCGACGGCGGAAGGCGCCATTTTCGTTGCGTGGGAAAGAAGCGGTCCATTGGACCTTTGGATGAGCGGAGGCCGCGGCTCCATGCGCGGCCTCCCTTCATCCGACGAACCATTATTCATCCAAAGAACGCCGGCGCGGCGTTCAGGCGCGCTTCCAGGTCGTGCCCTGCGGGCCGTCCTCCAGGACGATGCCGAGGTCGGCCAACTCCTTGCGGATGCGGTCGGCCTCCGCGTAGTTCTTGGCCTTGCGGGCGGCCAGACGGTCGTCGATGCGCTGCTGGATGTCCGCGTCGGACAGGGCGGCGGCCCCCTTCGGCGCCCAGCGGAACCACGCTTCCGGGTCCTGCTGGAGCAGGCCCAGCGCCTCGCCGGCGGCGCGCAGCGCGCCCTTGGCGGCGGCCTTTCCGGCGTCTCCCGTCGCTTTGTTCACCGCCGAGGCCAGCTCGTGCAGGTGGGAGATGGCGAGCGGGCTGTTGAGGTCGTCCTCCAGCGCGGCCAACACGTCGAAGGGCAGCTCGGCGTCCGCCGGAGCCGGGTCGCCGCGCAGCGCTTGGTACCAGCGGTCGAGCGTCGCCTTGGACTGCTTCAGCCCCTCGCGGGTGAAGTCCAGCGGCTGGCGGTAATGGGCGCTCATCAGCGTCAGGCGGATAGCCTCGCCGGGGAACTCGTCCAACAGCTCGTGCACGGTGAAGAAGTTGCCCAGCGACTTGGACATCTTCTCGCCCTCGACGGTCACGAAGCCGTTGTGGACCCAGTAGCGGGCCAGCGGCTCGCCGTCGTGGGCGCAGCGGCTCTGGGCGATCTCGTTCTCATGGTGTGGGAAGATCAGGTCCAGCCCGCCGCCATGGATGTCGAAGGTGACGCCCAGATGCTCCTTGGCCATGGCCGAGCATTCGATGTGCCAGCCCGGCCGCCCCCGGCCCCACGGGCTGTCCCAACCCGGCTGGTCGTCGGCGCTCGGCTTCCACAGCACGAAGTCGGAGGAGTCGCGCTTGTAGGGGGCGACCTCCACACGGGCGCCGGCGATCAGTTCATCCAGCGAGCGGCGGGAGAGCTGCCCGTACTCCGCCATCGACGGCACGGAGAACAACACGTGCCCTTCCGCGGCATAGGCGTGGCCGCGCTCGATCAGCAGCCCGATCAGCGCGACCATGTGCGAGATGTGGTGCGTGGCGCGCGGCTCGATGGTCGGGCGCAGCGCGTTCAGCGCGTCCATGTCGGCGTGGTAGAGGTCCGCGGTGCGCTTGGTCAGCGCCTCGATCGGCTCCCCGCTGTCGCGCGAGCGGTCGATGATCTTGTCGTCCACATCGGTGATGTTGCGGACGTAGGTGACCGCCGGGTACAGCCGCCGCAGCAGCCGGAACAGAAGGTCGAACACCACCACCGGGCGGGCATTGCCGATGTGCGCGGTGTCGTAGACCGTGGGTCCACACACATACATGCCCACCCGGTCCGGAGTCATCGGCTCGAAGCGTTCCTTGCGGCGGGTCAGCGTGTTGTAGAGGTCCAGCGGCACGGCGCCCTATCTCCTGTATGGGGTCTTCCAAATCCCCCTCTCCCCTCCGGGGAGAGGGTCGGGGTGAGGGGAAACGCCGGCCCCTTGCAGGGCTTTTCCGGCGCGGAGTTCACTCCGGCCTTTCGGCCGCCCCCTCATCCTAACCTTCTCCCCAGGGGGGAGAAGGGACTTGGGAGAATTGATTCTAGGCCGTCTCTCCCGCGAGGCGCTTTTGCGCGCGGGTTCGGCCGATCAGGGGTAGCAGGTTCTTCAATTCCGGTCCATGGTCCCGCCCGGTGAGGGCGCGGCGCAGGGGGAGGAACAAATCCTTGCCCTTCCGACCCGTCTTCGCCTTCACCGCACCCGTCCAGGTGCCCCAGGTGGAGAGGTCCCACGGCTCCTCCGGCAGCAGGGCCGCCGCCTCGGCCAGGAAGGCGGGGTCGTCCGCCGCCGGGGCGACCGGGGCGTGGGTCACCGCCCACCAGTCGCGGGCCTCGGCGACGCGCGACAGGTTGGGGCGCACCGCCTCCCAGAAGGCGGCGTCGGCATCATCCAGACCCAGCGCGGCCAACTCCCCGGCGACCCGCTCGAAGGGCAGCAGGTGGAGGATGCGGGCATTCAGCCGCAGCAGCTCCTCCGGGTCGAACTTCGGGGTGGCGCGGGACACCTTGGCGATGTCGAACTCGGCCACCAGTTCGTCCAGCGTCAGCCGCGGCTCGATGGCGTCGGAGGTGCCGAGCTTGGCGAGCAGGCTGGCCAGCGCCATCGGCTCGATCCCCTCCTCCTCACGCAAGGACGCCACCGACAGGCTGCCCAGCCGCTTGGACAGGCCCTGTCCCGTCGCGTCGGTCAGCAGCGGCAGGTGGGCGAAGACCGGGACGGCCCCGCCACCCTCGATATGCGTGAGCGCCTCGAAGATCTGGATCTGCACCGCCGTGTTGGCGACGTGGTCCTCGCCCCGGATGACGTGGGTGATGGCGAGGTCGACGTCGTCCACCACGCTGGTCAGGGTGTAGAGCGGTCGCCCGTCCTCGCGGATCAGCACGGGATCGCTGAGCGCGGAGCCTTCGAAATGCACCGGCCCGCGCACGAGGTCGGTCCATTCGACCGGCGTGTGCTCCAGCTTGAAGCGCCAGTGCGGCTTGCGCCCCTCCGCTTCGAGGCGGGTGCGGTCGGCGTCGGTCAGGCGCAGCGCCGCGCGATCGTAGATCGGCGGACGGCCCTGCGAGACGAGGCTGGCGCGCTTGAGGTTCAGCTCCTCCGGCGTTTCGTAGCAGGGGTAGAGCCGCCCGGCCGCCTTCAGTGCCGCCGCCACCTCGTCATAGCGGCCATAGCGGTCGCTCTCCCGCGCGAAGCGGTCCCAGGTCAGGCCGAGCCAGGTCAGGTCCCGCTCGATCCCCTCCGCGTATTCCGGCTTGGAGCGCTCCTCGTCCGTGTCGTCGAGGCGCAGCAGGAAATTGCCGCCCGCCTTGCGCGCGAACAGCCAGTTGACGAGCGCGAGGCGCACATTGCCGACGTGGAGGAGACCGGTCGGGCTGGGGGCGAAGCGGACGGCGACGGACATGCGGGCATCATTCGAAAGTCGGGACAGGTCGGCAGTCGTAGCACGCCGCGCGCCGCTCCGAAAGACGCCCATCGGGCGCCAAGGGGACACCGCGGGGCCTATCGCCTTCGGCGCCCGATCCTTCTCCCACCCCTCCACAATTTCCGGCGCGAATGGATTGTTTCGAATGAAACAATTCTTGCGCGGAGCGGTGCCGGAGGCGATGCTGTCCCCCTGTGCGGGTTTTCGGCCCGCGAAACCAATTGGAACGGGAGAGCGGCCATGAAGCTGGCCGAAGCCCTGCTGCGCGCGCTGAAGGATCGCGGCGCACAGGCCATGTTCGGGATTCCGGGCGATTTCGCCTTGCCCTTCTTCAAGGTGGCGGAGGAGACGCAAATCCTGCCGCTCCACACACTGAGCCACGAGCCGGCGGTGGGCTTCGCGGCGGACGCGGCGGCGCGCTACAGTTCGACGCTGGGGGTGGCGGCGGTCACCTACGGCGCGGGCGCCTTCAACATGGTGAACGCGGTGGCCGGCGCCTACGCCGAGAAGTCGCCGGTCGTCGTCATCTCCGGCGCGCCGGGCACGACGGAGGGCAACGCCGGCCTGCTGCTGCACCACCAGGGCCGCACGCTGGACACGCAGTTCCAGGTGTTCAAGGAGATCACCGTCGCCCAGGCGCGGCTGGACGACCCGGCCAAGGCCCCGGCGGAGATCGCCCGCGTGCTGGGGGCCGCCCGCGCCCTGTCGCGCCCGGTCTATCTGGAAATCCCCCGCAACATGGTCAACGCCGAGGTCGAGCCGGTGGGCAACGACCCGGCCTGGCCGGTGGACCGCGACGCGCTCGCCGCCTGCGCGGACGAGGTGCTGGCGGCGATGCGCTCGGCCAAGTCGCCGGTGCTGATGGTCTGCGTCGAGGTTCGGCGCTACGGGCTGGAGGCCAAGGTGGCGGAACTGGCGCAGCGGCTGGGCGTGCCGGTGGTGACCACCTTCATGGGGCGCGGCCTGCTGGCCGACGCGCCGACCCCGCCGCTCGGCACCTACATCGGCGTCGCCGGCGACGCGGAGATCACCCGGCTGGTCGAGGACTCGGACGGGCTGTTCCTGCTCGGCGCGATCCTCAGCGACACCAACTTCGCGGTGTCCCAGCGCAAGATCGACCTGCGCAAGACCATCCACGCCTTCGACCGGGCGGTGACGCTGGGCTATCACACCTACGCCGACATCCCGCTGGACGGGCTGGTGGACGCCCTGCTGGAGCGGCTGCCGCCGTCCGACCGGACGACCCGCGGCAAGGAGCCCCACGCCTACCCCACCGGCCTTCAGGCGGACGGCGAGCCGATCGCCCCGATGGACATCGCCCGCGCCGTCAACGACCGTGTCCGCGCCGGGCAGGAACCGCTGCTGATCGCGGCGGACATGGGCGACTGCCTGTTCACCGCCATGGACATGATCGACGCCGGGCTGATGGCGCCGGGCTATTACGCGGGCATGGGCTTCGGCGTGCCGGCGGGCATCGGGGCGCAGTGCGTGTCGGGCGGCAAGCGCATTCTGACGGTGGTCGGCGACGGCGCCTTCCAGATGACCGGGTGGGAGCTTGGCAACTGCCGACGGCTGGGCATCGACCCCATCGTGATCCTGTTCAACAACGCCAGTTGGGAGATGCTGCGCACCTTCCAGCCCGAATCGGCCTTCAACGACCTGGACGACTGGCGCTTCGCCGACATGGCGGCGGGCATGGGCGGCGATGGCGTCCGCGTGCGCACGCGGGCGGAGCTGAAGGCGGCGCTGGACAAGGCCTTCGCCACGCGCGGGCGTTTCCAGCTGATCGAGGCGATGATCCCCCGCGGCGTGCTGTCCGACACGCTGGCCCGCTTCGTCCAGGGGCAGAAGCGCCTGCACGCCGCGCCCCGGGAGTAAGGACGGGGGAGTAGGCGTGAGCGCGGCCGTGGGGTAGGGTTCCCGGCAACCCTTCCCCCGCGGGGCGGGACATCGGAACCAAGGAGGACTCACCCATGGCGGACACGCCGTTGCGGATCGCGGTCGTGCTCTCGGGCTGCGGCGTCTATGACGGGGCGGAGATTCACGAGGCGGTGTGCACCCTGCTGGCGATCAGCCGCGCCGGGGCGGAGGCCGTGTGCTTCGCCCCCAACGTCCCGCAGGCCCATGTCGTCAACCACCTCACCGGCGAGGAGGCGGCGGAGACCCGCAACGTGCTGGCCGAGTCCGCCCGCATCGCCCGCGGCAAGGTCGCCGACCTCGCGACTTTCGACGCCGCCGCGGTGGACGCGCTGATCTTCCCCGGCGGCTTCGGGGCGGCGAAGAACCTGTGCGATTTCGCCTCCAAGGGGCCGGACTGCACGGTCAACCCGGACGTCGAGACGGCCGTGCGCGCCATGCGCGACGCCGGCAAGCCCATCGGCGCCCTGTGCATCGCCCCGGCCATCCTGGCGAAGCTGTTCGGCGCGGAGGGGGTGGAACTCACCATCGGCTCCGACGCCGGCACCGCTGCGGCGCTGGAAAGCCTGGGGGCCAGGCACAGCGTCACCGGACACGGCGAGATCGTGACCGACCGGCGTCTGAAGGTCGTGACCTCGCCCTGCTACATGCTGGACGCCAGCCTCGCGCAGATCGCCGAGGGTGCCGAGAACACCGTCCGCGCCCTGATCGGGCTGGCCCGCTAAGCTCTTGTTGCGCTTGCGCTAAGGCCAAGGTGCCGAAGCGGGATACCTCCTTCGGCACCGCCGCGATGCAACAATTCGTTAACCATAAAAGCCCACCCTGTCCCTGCTTTCGGGCGAAATTGATTCAGGGACGAGGACGGCGATGACCTGCATTGTTGGCTTGGTGGACGGCGATCGTGTGTGGATGGGCGGTGACAGCGCGGGCGTGAACGGCCTGGACATCACCGTGCGCGCGGACACCAAGGTGTTTCGCAACGCCGACATGCTGATCGGCTTCACCAGCAGCTTCCGCATGGGCCAGCTTCTGCATTACCGGCTGGAGCCGCCGCACCGCGACCCCGAGGCCGACGTCTTCCGCTATATGGTCGTCGATTTCGTGGACGCTGTGCGCGGCTGCCTGAAGGACGGCGGCTACGCCCACCGCTCCAACGACGTGGAGACCGGCGGCACCTTCATGGTGGGCTATGAGGGGCGCCTCTTCTCCGTCCAGTCCGACTATCAGGTGGGCGAGGCGGTGCGCGGCTATCACGCCATCGGCTGCGGGTCCGACTACGCGCTGGGCTCGCTCGCCTCGACGGCCGGTCTGCCGGCGGAGGAGCGGGTACTGAAGGCGCTGGAATGCGCCGAGCTGTTCAGCGGCGGCGTGCGCGCGCCCTTCACCATCCAGTCGATGGTCCGCCGCCCGCATCTGGCGCTGACCGAAGCGGCGTAAAGCCACAATAAAAATCAGGACTTCCCGCGCCGTTTTCGCCATCCGGCAAGACGGCGCGAAGTCGTGCCCGCACCGCGGCAAACTGTGCTATAGGGACGGCGCTCCGTCCGCCAGAGATGGAGAAGAAAAAGACCATAAATACAGTGGGTGCTAGAGAATGGTGGACCAAACTGTTGGCGACGCGGATCGTTTGATTGGCGAAGAGTCGCGCGATGTTTCGGGCCGGGTGCATGGCCTGCCGGCTTACTGCAATTCGCCTTACTTCGTGTTTCCGGCGCTGATCCTTCTGCTGATCATGCCGCTGTCGATCATTTTCCACCCGTCCTGGATCGTTCCGCTGGCCGAGCTGTACGCGGTCGGCATGATGGTGACGATCATCCGCCTGACGCGCTGAGTCCCTGGCTCTTCCCCCACCCCGGCCCTTCGCTCCCGCTTCCCAGGGAGCGGCCGGGGTGGAAGCCCATCGCGTCCCTTACGCCAGCAGGCCCGTCATCACCGCGCGGAGCTGGGCCGGCCGCACCGGCTTGTTCAGCACATGGCAGCCCCTGGCCTGCGCCTCCTCCACCACTTCGGCGGTGCGGTTGGCGGTGATGAGGACCGACGGCAGGTCCGCCCCGCAGCGCTCGCGCACCCGCGCGATCTCGGTGAAGCCGATCACCCCGTCGTCCAGGTGATAGTCCGCGAACAGAACGTCCGGCGCCACCGCCCCCAGCCCGGCCAGCGCCTCGTCGCCCGACGCCGCGGTGGCGACGCTGCACCCCCAGCCTTCGAGCAACGCGCGCATCCCGGCCAGCACCGCCGGCTCGTTGTCGATCACCAGCACCCGCGTGCCGGCCAGCCGGTTCGAGGCGGTCTGCACCGGCGCCTCCAGCGCGCGCACCGGGCGGGCGTAGCGCCCGAAGGGCACCGTCACCGCGAAGACCGAGCCCCGCCCCGGCTGCGACCGCACGGTGATCGGATGGTCGAGCATCCGCGCCACCCGCTCCACGATGGCGAGGCCGAGGCCCATGCCGCGCACCCGCTCGTTGGCGCAGGGCGTGTCGAGGCGGCGGAATTCCTGGAAGATCTCGCTCAGCTTGTCGGCGGGCACGCCGGGGCCGGTGTCCCACACCTCGATCCGCAAGCCCTCGGGCGTCCGCCGGCAGCCGACCAGCACGCGCCCGGCTCCGCCCTCGGCCCCTCGTTTCGCCGCCCTCTTTGCCTGGGTGTAGCGCAGGGCGTTGGACAGGAAGTTCTGCAGGATCCGGCGCAGCAGCCGGATGTCGCTGCGCACCACGGCGTGGCTGGGAACGACGCAGAGGTCCAGCCCGCGCTCCTTCGCCACCGCCGCGTATTCGGTGGCCAGCGCGCCGAACAGGCTCTTGATCGGGAAATCGGCGATCTCCGGCCGCACCGCCCCGGCGTCCAGCTTGGAGATGTCCAGCAGCGCCGACAGCAGGTCCTCGACCGAGGCCAGGGCGACGTCGATGTTGTCGACCAGCCCGCGGTTCGGCTCCGGCTGCTCCAGGTCGCCCAGCGCCGAGACGAACAGCCGCGCCGCGTTCAGCGGTTGCAGCAGGTCGTGGCTGGCCGCCGCCAGGAAGCGCGTCTTGGATAGGTTGGCCTGCTCCGCCTCCGCCTTGGCCAGCCGCAGCGCCTCCTCCGCGGCGATGCGCTCGGCAATCTCCTGCTGGAGCTGGCCGTTGAGCCGGGTCAGCTCGGCGGTGCGCTCGACGACGCGGCGCTCCAGGCTGTCCTTGGCGTCGGCCAGGGCCTCCGCCGCCATGCGCCGCTCGGTGATGTCGTGGATCAGGCCGAAATAGCCCAGCACTTCCGGCTTGCCGCTGCCCCGCCGCTCGCCGAAATGCGGGATGTAGGTGGCGACGGCGTAGCGCGGGGCGCCGTTCTCGCCGGGCAGCTCCAGGTCGAAGGTGACCTCCTCGCCGGCCAGCGCCCGCAGCACGTAGGAGCGCCGCACCTCGTAATAGAGGTCGCCCAGCGCCGCCCACATGGGCTGGCCCTCGATCTCCTCGCGCTTGCGGTTGAACCAGCCCTCGTAGGCCTTGTTGACGAAGCGGAAGCGCTGCTCGGCGTCGACATAGGCGATCAGCGCCGGCACCGCGTCGGTGACCAGCCGGATGCGCTCCTCGCTGTCGCGCAGCGCCTGCTCGGCCCGCTTGCGCTCGGTGATGTCGGTGAAGGTCAGGACGAAGCCGCCGCCCGGCATGGGGTTGCGGCTGATCTCCAGCACCGTGTCGTCCAGCCAGGGCTGCTCGACGAGGCAGCTCGGCATCATCAGGGCACTCAGCGACAAGCCGCGGTCGCCGAGTGCGGCGTGGTGCAGCACGAAGTCGGCGAAGCCCGCCCCGCGCTCCGCCACGTTGGCGGGCAGGCGCAGCAGACCGGTGAAGCGCTCGTTCCAGGCGACCAGCCGCTGGTCGCGGTCGTACACCCCGACCCCCTGGGCGATGTTGTCCAGCGTCGCCTGGAGGAGCGCCGACTTCTCGGCCAGCTCGCGTTCGCGGCGGCGGGTCTCATGCTCCTTGATGTCGGTGATGTCGGTGTAGACGCCGACCACCCCGCCGTCGCGGGTCCGCCGCTCGTTGACCTGGACCCAGCGCCCGTCCGCCAGCCGGTAGACGTAGGGGCCCTTCAGCGCCCGGTGCTGGGCCAGCCGCTCCGACAGCCAGCGGTCGGGCCGCGGGTAGGCGTCGGCGATGGTGCGCGAGGAGGCCGCCAGCTCGGCGATCTCCTGGAAGCGGATGCCCGGAACGATGCGGTCGCGGATTTCCGGCCACAGGGCCAAGTACTTGCTGTTGCACAGCACCAGCCGGTCGTCGCTGTCGAAGATGGCGAAGCCCTCGTTGACCGACTCGATGGCCTCCGACAGGCGGCCGCGCATGGTGTCGGCCAACTCCTTGGCGCGGGCCAGCGCGCGGTGGCTGTCCTCCAGCTCGCGCAGGGCGCGCTCCAGCTCCAGAGTGCGCTCGCGCACCTTCTGCTCCAGGACGATGGCGGTCTGGAACAGGGAGAAGGCGCCCCCCTGCACGTCCATCGACCGCTCCACCCGGTCCATCAGCACCTGGTTGATGCGGCGGAGCTTGGCGTTCTCGCGCTCCAGCGCCTCCAGCCGGCTTTGCTCGTCGGTCGAGGACGGGCGGGCGGCGGGCGGCGGGTTGGCGGACGGCTGGTTGGCGGGGGGGCGGGATGGTTCCCGCCAGTCGAAGATGAGCGTCATCGCGCACCTATCGCGACACCGGTGAAGGTCTGGTTGACATGCATGGCGTTGTACTGCTCGCCGTAGGCGCAGAAGCCGATGACGTTGTGCCGCGCCAGCGCCGCCGACATGACGTGCTTGAGCTGCCGCTGCTCCAGCTCCAGCCGGCGCAGGATGCAGTCGCAGCCGAGCACGAGGTCCGGCGGCCCGCCGACTTCCGCCGCCAGCTTGCGCATCATCTCCTCCAGGTTCTCCACCGGGTCGACGCCGCGGGCGACGGTCAGCACGATTCCCTCGTCGATGGCGCAGTAGAAGGTCAGGCTCTCGTCGTCGTTGACCTTCTGGATGGAGCGGACATGGTACTCGCCCCCCACCCGCACGACGACGGGATAGGCGGCGAAGATCAGGGGAGTCAGCGGCTCCCCCTCCAGCCCGACCATGCGGGCGTACTCGCGGCCCGCCGGTTCGGCGTTGATCTCGGTGACGATGCGGCGCTGCGGGTCGGCCCCGGTCACCACCATCTTGGCGTCGGACGCCACGAAATGCTCGGTCCGGAAGACCACGAAGCGGCGTGCGGTGGTGACCAGCATCAGCACGGCGGCGTTGGTGTGGAACCGCCCCTCGTGCAGGACGAAGGTGCGCTCGAAGCGCAGCTCGTCCCCGGCGGAGCCGCCGAACAGCGGAATGTCCATCAGCACGCTGTGCAGCGCGCTGACCACCATCTCCTCCACCCGCGACATGCCGTCGATCATCAGGAAGGCGAAGCTGCCATGGTCGGGGAAGGCATCGGTCCGGGCGGCCAGGGCGATGTCGCGCTGCTCCATCAGGCTGCGCAGGACGCGCGGCGCCTCGGCGATGGAGAAGCGGTCGAGATCATCGATGCGCTGGGTGGCGATGGTGAAGTCGGCGCGCGGGAAACCGATCCCGACCAGCGACCCGGCGGCGTAGCCGAAGGGCGTGATCTCGCCCGCCGTGGTGCAGCCGACCACCGGCACCGGCCCGAACAGCTCGGCCAGGGCCGCCGCCAGCTCCACCCGGTCGTAATGGGCGGAGCAGAAGACCAGCACCATCTCCAACTCCGCGGCGGCGGCGGGGTCCCGCCCGCACAAGCCCTCGAAAAGCTCCCGCGCGGCGGCGCAGGCGTCCTCCGCCATCGAGGCGGCCCGCGGCAGGGACGGGCCGGGCACGGATGGGCTTGGCAAAGAGGCGCCGGGCGGAGCCTCGGAGGGGAGAGCGTCCGAGGCCGGATGACTGGTCACAGTGCGGGTCCCGAAAAGCATCGGCATGGCATCCAACACCCCAAACAGCCACCCGATGCCGGAAGGGCGGTCAGGGAACGTGGGCGGATGACCTATAGGTTACTTCAGCGCCGCCCGCCGGGCAAAGCCGGCGCGGGGGTGTGGGCATGCGACCATGGTCTAAGAACGTTTGGCTTTGCCTGCGCTCAGCCGGTCCGGCGCGCCATCGCCTCGCGGCCGCGCGCCGGGCTGCTTCGCTTCTTCGCTTCGCCCGGCGGGACGCCATTCATCAGGAGGCGCAGCGTCGGCGAACGGCGCACCAGCCCGTGATGGAGCGCCAGCGGCATGAACAGCCCCACCGCGGTGATCGCGGCGAACTCCAGCAGCGGCGGCGCGGTGACGGCCAACAGGGCGAAGCCCAGGGCCATGACCACCAGATGGTGCAGCAGGTAGATCGTGTAGGAGGCCTGCGACAGCGCCCGCACCCGGCGGCTCTCCGCCGAGAAGAAGGACTGCGTCAGGCCGAGGACGAAGCGGAAGGCCGACCAGGCGGCGACGGCGCGCAACGCCTCGTCGAGGAAGCGCACGGGCATGGGCTTCTCCACGCCGACCATGCCGATGTGGATGGCGAAGCAGGCCAGATAGGTCAGCGCCACGCCCCAGCTCGCCTTGGCGTAGCGCCTGGCCCCGCCCGGCCAATGGGCGATCAGCACCCCGACCGTGAAGAAGCCCGCCGAGGTGACGATGCTGACCGCGGTGGAATTGGTCGGCACCAGCGGCGTCACCAGCAGGTCGGAGATGTTGTCGAACCCCAGCACCCCCATCATGACGAGGCTGAGCAGGAGCGGCGGCAGCCAGTCCGGCGGGTCGGCCAGCCAGCGGGCCAGCCCCGGCGCGCGCTCCGCCATCCTCCGGTGCAGCGCGACGAGCGGCGGGTAGGCGAGGCAGAGCGCCAGCACGCTGATGAACAGCTCGACCAGGAACCACAGGTGATAGACGAGCCCGCCGCTCCAGAAGGCAGCCGGGATGGTCTGGGTGACGAACTCGCCGGCGGTCAGGCCGGGGTCGATGGCGCGGCTTTCCATCCATAACTGCGCGACGTTCAGCGTCGCCGCCATGGCGACGAGCGGCACCAGCAGCCGCGAGGCGCGCGAGGTGAGCGTCGCCCGCGGCCCGTGGCGGCGCAGGCTGTGGGTGATCAGCAGGCCGGAGATCAGGAAGAAGGCGGGCATGCGGAAGCTGTGGATGAAATCCGCGAACAGCCCGATCCAGGCGATCCCGTCTGGAGAGTTCATCACCCAGTCGTAGCCCGGCGTGTAGATCAGCGCCGCGTGGTAGGGCACGCCGAGGATCATCAGCAGGCTGCGCGCTGCATCCAGGGAGTGATCCCGTGTGCCGCCCAATCCGTTTGCCACGCCCGCCGCCGCCATCGCCCACACCTTTCGGGTTTTTTTTCGTCTCGCCTCCCCGAACGAACGCGCCAGGGCATCGTCCGGATGCGCTAGACGCGGCGGCGCATTCGGGGAACCGATATGGGGGTAAGTCGTTCCCGCCGGTTGCCCCACCGGTTGCGCCCCGGCCGCACCGGCGCGCGCCGAGGGTTCACGTCAGGGGTTCGAACCTGTTACAAGACCGCTGCGGAGCGCTCGCATTCACGCGGGTGGCGCCGTCGTTCGCGCCCGTATTTCCGCGGGTGGCTTTTGGAGGATTCCATCATGCTCTGGCTCGCCGCCTACATCGGCAGCGTACTCGCCATCAACTACGCCTTCAGCCTGGCGCCGCATCTGGATCTGGTGTGGTCCTGCTGGGCCGGGTTGATCTTCATCCTGCGCGACATGGTCCAGGTCCGCTACGGCCACTGGTCGCTGGCCGCCATGCTGACCGCCACGCTGCTGTCCTTCCTGCTGGCCGACCCCTTCGTCGCGACGGCCAGCGTCACCGCCTTCGCGGTGTCGGAGCTGATCGACTGGGGTGTCTTCACCGTCACCCGCCGCCCGCTGCGCGACCGGCTGTGGATCAGCGCCGCCCTGTCGGTGCCGGTGGACACCGCGCTGTTCTTCGGCATGCTCGGCATCTGGGACCCGGCGGTCTGGGCGGCCAGCCTCGCGTCCAAGCTGGCCGGCGTGTCGGCGGTGTGGGTGCTGATGCGCGCCCGGTCGGCCCGGCCGGCGACGGCCTGATCCGGCCCCGGATTTGGCAATCGCCGACTCGGTGACCCACCGATCCCGCCGCGGGTTTTTCCAGCATTGCCGGAGGTCTGCGGCGTCGGCGATTGCCAAAAGCACCCGAGGGCGTCACGCCGCCGAGGTCGCCGTCTTGGTGGTCCGGGTCTCGCTGGTCTGATGGGGGCTTGGCGCCTCGTCGGGGATCTCGACCAGAAAGATGGCGCCGCGGCCGGGACGCGACAGCACCCGCACCCGGTAGCCGAGCAGCCGGCTGAGCCGCGCCACGGTGGCGAGGCCGAGGCCGAGGCCCTTGCGCCGGTCGCGCTCCGGATTGCCGATCTGGTAGAAGTCCTCGAAGATCAGGTGCAGCCGGTCCTGCGGGATACCGGGGCCGGTGTCCTGCACCTTGATGGAGGTGAAACCGCGCGCCTGCCGGCAGGTCACCCGGATGGTGCCGCTGTGGGTGTATTTCAGCGCGTTGCTCAGCAGGTTGCGGACGATCCGCTCCAGCATCGCCGGGTCGGTCGTCACGCGGGCGCCGCCGCAGGTGACTCGGAAGCCCAGTCCCTTGCCCGCGGCCTCCAGCCGGCCCTCCTCGCAGATGCGCTCCAGGAAGACGGGCAGATCCAGCTCGGCAAGCTGCGGGCTGATCACGCCGGTTTCCAGCGTGGCGATGTCCATCAACGAATTCAGCAGGCGCTGGGTCGCTTCGAACCCATCGCGGGCGGCGTCCACCAGCTTGCGCAGCCGGGGGCTGTCCGCCTGTTCGCCGATCATGTGCAGATAGATGCCCAGCGTCTGGAGCGGCTGGCGCAGGTCGTGGCTGGCGGCGGCGAGGAAGCGCGACTTGGCGGCGTTGGCCTGCTCCGCCTCCGCGCGCGCCAGCGCCAGCGCGTCGTAGCTGCGGCGCAGCTCGGCCATGCGGTCGCGGTCCTGAAGCACGGAATTGACGGTGGCGACCAGAAGCAGCGTGATGATCAGGCCGGCGAACAGCACCGCCCGCGGCGTGGCGCTGGCCACGCTCCCCTCGAAGGCGTGGGTGCCGGACAGAACCAGCGTCCACGGCCGGCCGAACACCTTCACATGGAGAACCTCCTGAAAGGCGGCCTCCCGGGTGGTCGCGGAGTCGAACATCAGCGAGTCCGGCGTGGCGTCCGTCCCGTCATGGACACGGATGTCCAGCAGTTCCGACGCGCCCCCGCCCATGATGCTGCGCATCAGATCGTGCGCACGGAAGGGGCTGTAGACGAAGCCCAGCAGCGACTCGCGCCGGTCGGCGTCGGTGGTCAGGGGCAGGGTCTGGTCGTAGACGGGCACATAGATGAGGAAGCCGGGCTGCACGTCTTGGTCGGTTTCCTGAACCAGCCGCAGCCGGGCGGTGGCTGCGGCGGTGCCGGTGCTGCGGGCGCGCTCCATGGCGGCTTGGCGGGTCGGCTCGGCGTGCATGTCGAAGCCGAAGGCCCGCAGGTTGCGGCTGGCGAAGGGCTCGATGTAGACGATCGGAAAATACTCGGGCCGTTCCCCCTCCGGCGTCACGCGGTAGCTGTAGAAGCCGGCGGCGTGCAGCGACGCCTCGTGCTGCTCCCGGTCGTGGGCCTTCACGCGCTTGGCGTAGCCGATGCCCTGGATGCCGGGATAGCGGTCCTCGACATGGAGGCCGGTGACGTAGGCCCGCCATTCCGTGCGGCTGACCTGCCCGCCGCCGGCGTCCACCATCGCCACGGCGCCCTGGAGCATCTGTTCATAGGTGTCGAGCCGCGCCGTGACGTCACCGGCCAGATCGCTGGCCAGCGCGCGGAAGCGCGCCTCGGCGAGCCGGTGGTTCTGCTCGGTCAGCAGCCACCAGCCGAGGCCGGTCAACAACAGCCCCAGCCCGAAGACCACCCAGCTTTCCCATGAGCGGAACAGCCGCCCGTCGGGAGCGGCGGTGCGCTTGCGCTTCGGCTTGGGTGGCGTGGCGGGCGCCGGCGGTAAGGGAACGTCCATGCCGGTCCGGCCCGTCACGCCGTGCCGGCGGGCTGTTCCCGCAGGACCTTGGTCAGCACCGCCTGGAGATGGGGTGGCAGCACCGGCTTTTGCAGAACGGTCAGCCCACGGGCGCGGGCGTCGCGCAGCCCTTCGGTGGAAGTGTCACCGGTGATGATGACGCCCGGCACCTCGGCCCCTGATTCCGCCCGGATGCGGTCGATGGCCTGGACGCCGGTGCGCCCTTCGCGCAGGCGGTAGTCGGCCAGGATGGCGTGCGGCGTTTCCCCGGCGATGGACAAGCGGTCGACGGCCTCGCCCTCGCTTTCGGCGGTGACGACCCGGTACCCCCACATCTCCAGAAGGAGATTGAGGGCCTGCAGAACCGTCCGCTCGTCGTCGATCACCATGACGAGCTTGTCCTGGTCGTCGTCACCCGCGGAAGTCACTGTGTCCAATCCAATCCGTTCAGAAGGGCCGGTGATTATACAGACCAACAGGCCAGACCAACAGGCGTCCGGCCAGAAAAGAGTACCGCACCCGTGAGATAGGCGCCATGCAGAGGGGCGGCTGTGTAGCACAGACGATGGTTTGTTCGGTCAGTACATTTGTCCTATTACCTCCATTGCGTGCCTATGTCCGGCGCGGCAAAGCCCCGCATTCCTGGCGGATGCGATCAAAAGCATTGAGATGGCGGAGCGCATCGTCCATTCTTCCGGCCCTCCGGGCAGTCCTATGACCTTCCTTCGGGCGACCAATATCTTCGGGCGGCGGCAATGACGGGCGAACGCATCCATCTGTACGACACCACGTTGCGCGACGGGGCGCAGACCCAGGACGTGGATTTCTCCGTCGCCGACAAGATCGCCATCGCCCGCGACCTCGACCGGCTGGGGATTGACTATGTGGAAGGCGGCTGGCCCGGCGCCAACCCGACCGACGACCAATTCTTTGCCGAGGCGCCGGACCTCGCCCGTTCGACCTTCACCGCCTTCGGCATGACCCGCCGTCCGGGCCGCAGCACCGCGAACGACCCGCAGCTCGCCGCCCTGATCCAGTCCAAGGCGCGCGCCGTCTGCATCGTCGGCAAAACCTGGGACTTCCATGTCGACGTGGCGCTGGCGATCCCGCGTGACGAGAACATCGAGCTGATCGCCGACAGCATCGCCGCGTTGAAGGCCGCCAAGGGCGAGGCGCTGTTCGATGCCGAGCATTTCTTCGACGGCTACAAGCGCAACCCCGCCTACGCCGCCGCCTGCATCAAGGCCGCCTATGAGGCGGGGGCGCGCTGGGTCGTGCTGTGCGACACCAACGGCGGCACGCTGCCCCACGAGATCGACGCGATCGTCCGGCAAGTGATCGAGGAGCATGGCATCCCCGGCGAGCGGCTGGGCATCCACTGCCACAACGACACCGAGAACGCCGTCGCCAACTCGCTGGCCGCGGTGCGGGCCGGGGTGCGGATGGTGCAGGGGACGATCAACGGGCTGGGCGAGCGCTGCGGCAACGCCAACCTCGTGTCGCTGATCCCGTCGCTGATGCTGAAGATGGGCTACGACGTCGGCATCAGGCCCGCCGACCTGCCGCTGCTGACCGAGATCAGCCGCAAGTTCGACGAGCGGCTGAACCGCGCGCCGAACCGCCACGCCCCCTACGTCGGCGCCAGCGCCTTCGCCCACAAGGGCGGGCTGCACGTCTCCGCCGTGGAGAAGGACCCGTCCTCCTACGAGCATGTCGAGCCGGAGGCGGTCGGCAACCGCCGCCAGATCGTCATGTCGGACCAGGCGGGCCGCTCCAACGTCATCGCGCGGCTGCGGGAGATGGGCATGGCCGTGGATTCGAAGGACGAGCGGCTGAACCGCCTGCTCGACCTCGTGAAGCAGCGCGACACCGAGGGCTACGCCTACGACACCGCCGAGGCCAGCTTCGAGCTTCTGGTCCGCCGCGAGCTGGGCGAGGTGCCCGACTATTTCACCCTGAAGCGCTTCCACGTGACCGACGAGCGCCGCTACAACGCCAAGGGCGAGCTGGTGGTCGAGTCCGAGGCGGTGGTGCGGGTGAAGATCGGCGGCACGGAGTATCACGAGGTGGCGTCGGGCAACGGCCCGGTGAACGCGCTGGACACGGCGATGCGCAAGGCGCTGGAGCCGCTGTACCCGCTGCTCGACGGGGTGAAGCTGTCCGACTACCGCGTGCGCATCCTGGCGGCCAAGGACGGCACCGGCGCCATGCCGCGCGTGCTGATCCGCTCGCGCAACGGCGACGGGCAGGAATGGTCGACGCTGGGCGTTTCCACCAACATCATCGAGGCGTCGATGGAGGCGCTGGTGGACAGTTACACATTCAAGCTGTTTAAAGGCGGCGCAACACCGCGAAGCTGAGACCAAAGTTCAGATCATGACCTCCGGCAAAGACCCCAACCGGCCCTCCGTCCTGGGCGGCCCGACCATCATCCTCGTGCAGCCCCAGCTCGGCGAGAACATCGGCGCCTGCGCGCGGGCCATGCTCAACTGCGGCCTGACCGAGCTGCGTCTGGTGAAGCCGCGCGACGGCTGGCCGAACGAGAAGGCGGTGGCTGCGGCGTCGGGCGCCGATCTGGTGCTGGACGGGGCGAAGCTCTACGACACGACCGCGGAGGCCGTGGCCGACCTGAACGTGGTCTTCGCCACCACCGTCCGCACCCGCGGGATGATCCAGGAGTTCGTCACCCCGCGTGTCGCCGCGACGGAGCTGCGCGCCCATGTCGACGCCGGGCACAAGACCGGCGTGCTGTTCGGGCCGGAGCGCACCGGTCTGGTCAACGACGACCTGACGCTGGCTTCAACGCTGATCACCGTGCCGCTGAACCCGTCCTTCTCCTCGCTCAATCTGGCGCAGGCGGTGCTGCTGATCGGCTACGAGTGGTTCCAGACCGGCGAGATCCCGCCCGACCGCGTGCTGCACACCGGCCAGACCCGCCCGGCGACCAAGGCGGAGCTTCTGAACTTCTTCGAGCATCTGGAGGGCGACCTCGACCGCACCGGCTTCTTCACGACGCCGGAGAAGCGCCCCTCCATGGTCCGCACCCTGCGCAACGCCCTGGAGCGGATGCAGATGACCGAGCAGGAGGTCCGCACCTTCCACGGCGTCGTCGCTGCGCTGACCGGACGGCGCAAGGGCGAAGCGTAACCTCTTCCCTTAGCTCTTCCCTTCCGGGGCGAATCGCGGCCTATACTGCCCCATGGAATACACCTTGCAGCATATGGACGTTGGCCTCGTCCTGCTCGACGGCGACCGGCGCGTGGTGTCGGTCAACGCCGCCGTGGCGCGGATGCTGGGCCGTGACCGTCCGCTGCTGGGGGCAAGCCTGCACGACCTGCACCCGCCGGGCAGCCGGGCCAAGGTGGAACTGCTGCTGGCCGCGGCGCACGACCCGGACTCCCCGGCGGCGGCCAGTTCCATGATGGTGGCCCTGCCGGGGCGGACCATCGTGGTGAAGGCGACCGCCCTACCGGCGGGCGGCGGGGCCGCGCTGGCCCTGATGCTGTTCGAGGTCAACGGGAAGGCGCTTCCCGAGCCGGTTCCGCCGCCGCCCGCGGACGCGGTGGCCGAACCGGTCACGCCGCTGGTGAAGCTGCCGATCACGACGCGGCAGGGCGTGGTTCTGATCGATCCCGCCGACGCGGTCTATGTGCAGGCCGACGGCCATTACACGCGGGTCCACACGGCGGACGGTGCTTTCTTCTGCTCGCTCTCCCTGTCGGAGTTGGAGGCGCGGCTTGACGGGCGGCAGTTCGTGCGGGCGCACCGCCGCTATCTGGTCAACCTGCGCCACGCCCAGGCCATCGACCGCAGCGACGGGCGGGCCGCCTTCGTCATGGCCGCCCCCGGCGCCCCCCGCGTACCGGTCAGCCGCGGCCGGATCGAGCAGTTGAAGAAGCTGCTGGCTCTCTAGCCTTTCCCCATACGCGCATCAGGGTTGTTCTCGCCGCCCTGTGACTTCCGGCGGCGGTTGATCCGCCTCAATCGTCCGGTGCCGCCGCAGGCGTAGAACAAAGCCATGGCCGGCGCCCGCATCGGGTGGGCGCCACGATGACGAGGAGATACGGCCATGGCTTTCCTGGACGACGACCACGCCTATGTGGACCAACTCGTGGTGGAGTATTACGGCGACCGCCTGACCGGGCTGGCGCCGGAACGTCTCGCCGCTCTGCACGCCCTGTTCGGCGAGGTGATGTGGCATGAGGGGATTGAGGCGCTGACCCCGCAGCGGCTGAACACGCTGCTGGACTTCACCGAGGAAGAGCTGTCACACGCCGCCTGAATGGGGCGCCTGAATGGGCCGCCCGAATGGTAAGAGCGCGAACCGTTCGCGCAGGACTCCCGCCGTTCACGCCGTCCGCCCGCCGTTCGTGCAGCGGGTCTTGTTCCTGGACCCGCCTTCCGCGATGAGAGAGGTCAACACAAGCCTCTTTCGTGGGAAGCACGACCGTGGACGCAACCGACACTCCCGACCGCTACGTCTCCTTCAAGGGCATCGACTGCGAGGGCAACTCCCGCCGCATCATCGAGCGCCTGTACATGCACATCGACGACCCGGCCAAGACCAACGCTTTCTGGGAGCGCTTCCGGGCGAAGCTGGCCGTGGCCGACGACCCGTTGAAGCGTCAGGCGGACGGGCTGTGCCTGCTCTGCGCCAACGTCTATTACATCTCCGATCTGTTCGAGGAACACGAGGACGAGGAAGGGCTGGCCATGCTGCGGCAGTTGGAGGATGAGTGCTGCTGACGCTTCGTGGTCCGACACGACTCTTGGTTTGACCCGACTCATGGTTTGACAAGGCGCGCCGAATCCGTATAGTGCGCGCCTTCACTCCTGGGAAAGCGGGCGTGCCTCTTGTTTGCGCCCCGTCCGCGGCCTGTTCCGCGGAACTACCGGGACAAAACCAACTCGTGTTCCATCGAGGACCAAAATGGCCAAGCGTCAACAGTCCAAGTACAAGATCGACCGCCGCCTCGGCGTAAACCTCTGGGGCCGCGGCAAGTCGCCGATCAACAAGCGTGAGTATGGCCCGGGCCAGCACGGCCAGCGCCGCAAGAAGCCGTCCGACTACGGCCTGCAGCTCATGGCGAAGCAGAAGCTGAAGGGCTATTACGGCAACATCGGCGAGAAGCAGTTCCGCCGCATCTACGCCGAGGCCGTGCGCCGCAAGGGCGACACCGGCGAGAACCTGGTGGGCCTGCTGGAGCGCCGCCTGGACGCGGTGGTCTACCGCATGAAGTTCGCGCCGACCCCGTTCGCCGCGCGCCAGATCATCAACCATGGCCACATCCTGGTCAATGGCCGCCGCCTGAACATCCCGTCGGCCCAGATCAAGGAAGGCGACACCATCGAGGTGCGCGCCAAGTCCAAGCAGATGGCCCTCATCCTCGAGGCCGCCGCCTCGGGTGAGCGCGACACCCCGGACTACCTGGAAGTCGACACGGGCGCCCTGAAGGGCCGCTTCGTCCGCGTCCCGCTGCTGGCCGACATTCCGTACCCGGTCCAGATGGAACCGAACCTGGTCGTCGAGTTCTACTCGCGCTGACCGTGCGGCCCAGCCGACACGCGAAAGGGAGCGCCCCCCGGGGCGGCCTTTTTCTTTTTGGGGTGGGGGGGGGGGGGCGGCGGGGGCGGGGTCGGGGGGGGGCC
>NZ_JACCJY010000014.1 GCF_014596085.1 Azospirillum tabaci | reverse complement strand
GCCCCGGGTCGCGGAGTCCACCCCGCGCTCCCGGGGCGCCCCCGCCGACCCGCGAAAGGCCGCCCCCCGGGGCGCGCCCTTTTTCGTTTGGGGATGGGCGGTCGTGGCCGCCGGTGCTACTGTCGTGGAGCACCGGGTGATGGAGACGGCAATGCACATCTCGCGGCTGGCCGCCGACAACAGGGCGCTGATTCCCCAGGACGTCTGCGATGCCTTGGGCTTGAAGGAAGGCGACCCGATCCTGTTTTCCGTGAAGGACGGGCAGGCGGTGATCCGCAAGGCGCCCCTCAAGGCGCCCAGCGTCGATACCGCTTATCTGAAAGCGCTGGAAGGCAGTCTGTCGAAATGGGCCTCGCCCGAGGACGACGAGGCGTTCGATGATCTTTGACCGCTGGTCCGTGGTGGTCCTTCCCTTTCCCTTCACGGACCTCGGTACAGCCAAGCGGCGGCCCGCGCTGGTTCTCTCGTAGGCGGACTTTCAGCAGGCTCATGGCCACATCCTGTGCGGCATGGTCACGAGTGCTGCGCACAGCGCGTGGCCTTCGGATGTCGAACTGACCGCTTATGCCGAGGCTGGTCTGAAGAAACCCTGCAAGTTCCGCTGCAAGCTTTTTACGCTTCAAGATGATCTGGTGCTCTATGGGCTCGGCATGCTAGCCGAGGCCGACCGGCTGGCCGTGACCGCGGTGACCTCCGGACTTCTGCCGCGATAGAGCTGCCGGCTTTCATTAAAAAAAAGCCGGAACCCTTGCGGGTCCCGGCCTTGAGGTGCGGGGATCGGGGGCAATCCCCGCGGGGGAGAGGGATCAGGCGTCAGCCGTTTCCAGCGCCGGATAGTCGGTGTAGCCGCGGGCGTCGCCGCCGTGATAGCTGGCCTTGTCCGGCGTGTTCAGCGCCGCGTCGCGACGGAAGCGTTCCGGCAGGTCCGGGTTGGCGATGAAGGGTTCGCCGAAGCTCACCGCGTCCGCCGCGCCGGCGGCGATTGCCGCTTCGGCCTGCTCCTTGCTGTAGCCGCCGTTGATGATGAAGGGGCCCTTGAAGATCCGGCGCAGCTCCGCCGCGAGGTGCGGGGCGCCTTCCGGCGGGGCCATGTGGTGGCCCGGCTGGCCTTCGATCACGTGCAGGAAGGCGAGGCCGTAGGGGTTCAGCGCCTCGGTGACATGGGTGTAGAGCGCCCGCGGGTCGCTGTCGGCCATGTCGTTGAATGTGCCGGTCGGCGACAGCCGGACACCGACCCGGCCGGGGCCGACGGCGGTGGTCACCGCGTCCACGATCTCCAGCAGGAAGCGGGCCCGGTTCGCCACGGCGCCGCCGTAGCGGTCGGTGCGCTTGTTGGTGCGGTCGCGCAGGAACTGGTCGATCAAATAGCCGTTGGCGCCGTGGATCTCCACCCCGTCCAGCCCGGCGTCGAAGACCGCGCGCTTGGCGGCGTCGGCGAAAGCCTTGACCAGACCGGGAATCTCGTCGGTCTCCAGGGCGCGCGGGGTGGGGAAGGGCGCCAAGCCCTTGCTGGTGTAGGACTCGCCGGCGGCGGCGATCGCCGAGGGGGCGACCGGCAGGGCGCCGTTCGGCTGGAATTCCGTGTGGGAGATGCGGCCGACGTGCCAGAGCTGCGCGGCGATCAGCCCGCCCTTGGCGTGGACCTCCTCCGCGATGCGGCGCCAGGCGAGCGTCTGCGCGTCGGTGTGGATGCCCGGCGTGCTGGGATAGCCCTGGGCGGTGGCCGAGACCTGCGTCGCCTCGGTGATGATGAGGCCGGCGGAGGCGCGCTGGCCGTAATATTCGGCCATCAGTGGGGTGGGAACGTTGCCCTCGCCCGCGCGGCTGCGGGTCATCGGCGCCATGATGACGCGGTTCGGCAACTCCATGGAGCCAAGACGCAGCGGCGTGAACAGATCGGCGGTGGTCATGATGCGGTTGCCCTCTCGATTCAAAAATCGGGTCCCACGTTGGGGTGTCCCAAAGTGGGGTCCGGGGGTCCGCGGGTTGGGCGGCGCCCGGTATGTATGTGCGTACATACTTGCCAGCGCCATCCGGGCTTGTCAAGTATGCACGTGCATACCTATTATCATTCAGCCGCCGCAGGGATCGGCGGCCAGTATGAGGGCCTGCATCGTGGACAAGACCGACACCCCGGCCATCGACCCGGCGATTGGCCCGGCGACTGACAACGGCTGTTGCGCCGCCGGGACCGACGCGCCCGCGCGCAAGCGCGATCGCGAGGCGACCAAGGGAGTCCTGCTGGACGCGGCCAAGATGGTGTTCGCCGAGCGTGGCTTCGACGCCGCGACCACGCGCGACATCGCGGGCCGCGCGGGTGTGAACGAGCAGTTGATCCAGCGCTACTTTTCAGGGAAAGCCGGACTGCTGCTGGCCGTCGTGGAACGCTACGGGCGCGAGGAGGGGAGCGGCTGCGCCATGCCGCCGCCGGGCGACGATCTGGAGGAGGATCTGGCGGCGTTTCTGCTGCACCAGCTCCGCCACGCCTGGAAGTGCCGCGACTTCACGCGGGTGATGCTGGCGCGCGCGCTGGTCGATCCGGACATCGCAAACGAGATGGCCCGTACCCTGTCGGAAAGCCGCATCCCCTGCCTGCTCAGCCGGCTGGAGATTTTCCGCGAGCGCGGGGCGATCGCGGCGGACGCCGACCTCGCCCATGTCGCGGCGGGCATCGCCACGCTCAGCTTCGGGCTGGGCTTCCTCGATCAGGTGGTGTTCGGGCGTTGCCCGGACCGGGTCAACGAGGTGGTGAAGACGCTCGCCCACACCATGGCCCACGGCCTCGCGCCGCGGGCCTGACCGGCCTCAATCGGCCATCAATCGGCGCGGCAGGCGGCGGCGCGGGCCTGTTCCGCCCGGTTCTGTTCGGCCCTGGCCTCGGCGCGGGCCGCCCGGTGGGTGAACAGCGCGTCCGCCGAATAGAGCGCCAGCGCCACCCAGATGCACACGAAGGCCAGCAGGTGGGAGGAGGTGAAGGCCTCGCCATAGACCGCGACGCCCAGCAGGAGCTGGCCGGTCGGGCTGATGTACTGCAGGATGCCGATGGTCGACAGCTTCAGCCGGGCGGCGCCGACCATGAACAGCACCAGCGGGATGGCCGTCACAGGGCCGGTCAGGATGATCAGCAGGTCGGTGCCCAGCCCGTGGACGCCGAAGTTCCCCAGCCCATGGGCGCCGAGCCACAGCAGATAAGCGATGGCCGGCGGCACCAGCAGCACCGTTTCCACCAGCAGCCCGATCACCGGGTCGATGGCCGCCTTCTTGCGGACCAGCGCGTAGACGCCGAAGGTCAAGGCCAGCGACAGCGCCACCCAGGGAACCTCGCCATAGGACAGGACGAGGCTCAGCACGCCCGCCGCCGCGATCACGACCGCCACGCCCTGCCGCTTCGACAGCCGCTCCTGAAGGAAGGCCATGCCCAGCAGCACGTTGATGATCGGGTTGATGTAGTAGCCGAGGCTGGACTGCACCAAATGGCCGTTGTTCACGGCCCAGATGAAGATGGTCCAGTTGCTGCCGATCAACGCCGTCGTCACCAGGAAGATGCCCAGCCGCCGCCAGCTTCCAACCCCGCGCAGGATGCCGGACAGGCCGCGCGTCGGCACCAGCCACAAGCCGACCAGCACCACGGTCCACAGCACCCGGTGGGCGACGACCTCCACCGCCCCGACGTTGCCGAGCTGCTTGAAGAAGATCGGCGCTAGCCCACCCCAGATCAGGAAGGCGGTCAAGGCGGCGGCGAAGCCCAGGGTGGCGGGGTTGCGCCCGTCGGCCTGCGGCGATGAGGGGGAGGGAGTCTGGGCCATGACTCCCCTTTACCATGCCCAAGAAATGGGCGATAGAAACGCCCCCTCATGCCCGCACTGCGCGCCGGGAATGCCGCATTTCCCGCAGGGGTTTTCCCGCTCAGCCCCCTCCGCCGCCTGTGGTGCCGCTTCCGCTTCCACTGCCGGTTGGCCCGCCGCTACGGGGCATCGAACCGGACGACCCCGACGAGCCCCGGCCGATCGGCACGTTGGTGCCGACGCCCTCATTGCGGACCAGCGCGCGGGCCTCGCGCAGCCGGTCCACGCAGCCGTCCGGATCGCCCTTGCCGGCGGCGGATCGCGCCTCGCCCAGCAGGCCGCGCAGCCGGTCCTTCTGCTCACCGGTCAGGGCGGTGTGATTGCGCCCGCCGGCCACCACCTTGTCGCCCAGAAACAGGTCGGAGAAGCGGGACACCTCGTCCCGGCAGGCGGTCAGCCGCTCCTGCTTGGGGACCGTTCCATCCTGGCCCTGCGCCAGAGCGGGAAGAGCCATCAGTGCCAGCAGCGCCGCCGCTGGAAACACGCGCCTGTCCATGACCGGGCCTCCTTGTCCGTGCCCCTCGTTCGTGCCGAGTCCGTGCCGACACCTCCGCGGATTCGTCGATGGAAAAACAAGGATGGGCCGGGGCCTGTTCCGCCAAAGGAAAAGGGCCCCGCGGTGGCGGAGCCCTTTGTCACACGTCTGCTGTCACACGTCTGCGGCGCGGATGGCCGATCAGGCGTTGGCGCCCGTCGCGACGCCCTTGTCGGCCAGCAGCGACTGCAGCTCGCCCGACTCGTACATCTCGCGCACGATGTCGCAGCCGCCGACCAGCTCGCCCTTGACGTAGAGCTGCGGGAAGGTCGGCCAGTTCGAATAGTCCTTCAGCCCCTGGCGCAGGCCCGGGTCCTCAAGGATGTTGATGCCCTTGAACTTCACGCCGACGGTGCTGAGCACCTGGACGACGGCGGCGGAGAAGCCGCACTGCGGGAAGACGGGCGTGCCCTTCATGTACAGCACGACATCGTTGCCCTTGATGTCCTGCTCGATGCGATCCTTGACGTTCTGGTCAACCATGTCTCTCGGCCTTCTTACGATGTCATCGTGACTTGCGGGGTGTCTTGCGGGATGCCGTCCTACGCGCCTTCCGGCACGGCGGTCGTCAGGGCGAGGGCGTGCAGCTCCCCGCCCATCTTGCCCTGGAGGGCGGCGTAGACCATCTGGTGCTGCTGCACGCGCGACTTGCCCTTGAAGGCGGCGGAGGTGACCAGCGCGGCGTAATGGTCGCCGTCGCCGCGCAGGTCGGCGATCTCCACCGTCGCGTCCGGGATGCCTTCCCTGATGAGCTTCTCGATCACCGCGGCTTCCATCGCCATGGCCGTCATCCTGTTCCGTCAATCCCTGCCCATGCGGGCGCTGCCCGTATAATTAGGCGGAGCGGCCGGGTTTGTCACCGGAGAAGCGACGACATTCCGCGGTGCGAAGGGTTTGGTGGTGCCGAAGCTCCTGCCCCCTCAAGCCTTGCCCCCTCCCTAACCCTCCCCCGCTTCGCAGGGGAGGGGACTGTTCTCCCTCTCCCGCCCAGCGGGGGAGGGAAGGGGCCCGCGGCGAAGCCGTGGGAAGGGTGGGGGCAAGACTCCGCCCCGAAACGAAAAGGCCGGGCGATGGCCCGGCCTTCCGTTCTTCGAACCCTCAACCGCGTCCGATCACTCGGCGGCGGCCATGTAACCGGGCAGCCAGGCCTCGTTGGCCTTCTTCAGGCGGGCGATGGTGATCGCCTCGCCGCCACGGCCGGTCAAGGCCGTGCCGTTGGTCTTGCCGAGCACGCTCACCGGCACGCCGGCCGCCTTCGCCTTTTCCTGCACCGCGGCGGCCTTCTCCGGACGGACGGCCAGGACGTAGCGGCCCTGGTCCTCGCCGAACAGGGTGCCGGCATCGGCGCCGTCGAGGCCCGACAGGTTGGCGCCGACGCCGCCGGCCATGGCCATCTCGGCCACGGTGACCAGCAGGCCGCCGTCCTGGATGTCGTGGCTCGACACCACCAGACCCTCGGCGATCAGGCCGCGGACGAACTCGCCGTTGCGGCGCTCCACCGCCAGATCGACCGGCGGCGGCGGGCCGTCCTCGCGGCCCAGGATCTCCCGCAGGTAGAGCGACTGGCCGAGATGGCCGGTGCCCTCGCCGACGAGCAGGATCGTGTCGCCCTCGTTCCTGAAGGCGATGCCGACGGCGATCATGGCGTCCGGCAGCAGGCCGACGGCGCCGATGGCCGGGGTCGGCAGGATCGCCTCGCCGTTGGTCTCGTTGTAGAGCGACACGTTGCCCGACACGACTGGGAAGTCCAGCGCGCGGCAGGCATCGGCCATGCCCTGGATGGCGCCGACGAACTGGCCCATGATCCGCGGCTTCTCGGGGTTGCCGAAGTTCATGTTGTCGGTGACGGCCAGCGGCAGGGCGCCGACGGCGGACAGGTTGCGGTACGCCTCGGCCACCGCCTGGGCGCCGCCGCGCACCGGGTCGGCGAGGCAGTAGCGCGGGGTGCAGTCGGTGGTGACGGCGATGCCCTTGCTCTGGCCGGGCAGCCGCACCACGCCCGCGTCGGCCTGACCGGACATGAAGCGGGTGTCGCCGTTCACGAGGCTGTCATACTGCTCCCAGATCCAGCGCTTGGACGCCTGATCGGGGCAGGACATGATTTTTTCCAGGATGTCGCCCAGCGACTTGTCCGCCGGCAGGGCGCGCACGGCGTCCTCCAGCTCCGCGGCGGCCGGGGTCGGCTCCCACGGACGGTCGTAGAGCGGCGAGGCGTTGGACACCGGCGCGATCGGCATGTCGCACCAGGTCTGGCCGTGCATCTTGATGACCAGCTTGCCGGTGTCGGTCAGCGTGCCGATCACGGCGAAGTCCAGCTCCCACTTGTCGAAGATCGCCTTGGCGACCTCCTCGCGGCCGGGCTTCAGGATGATCAGCATGCGCTCCTGGCTTTCGGAGAGCATGATCTCGTAGGGGGTCATCCCCTCCTCGCGCATCGGCACGTCGTCGAGCACCAGCTCGATGCCGAGCCCGCCCTTGCCGGCCATCTCGACCGAGGAGGAGGTGAGGCCGGCCGCACCCATGTCCTGGATGGCGACGATGGCGTCCGTCTCCATCAGCTCCAGGCAGGCCTCGATCAGCAGCTTCTCGGTGAAGGGGTCGCCGACCTGCACGGTCGGGCGCTTCTCCTCCGAATCCTCGCTGAACTCGGCCGACGCCATGGTGGCGCCGTGGATGCCGTCGCGGCCCGTCTTGGAGCCCACATAGACCACCGGGTTGCCGACGCCCGCGGCGGCGGAATAGAAGATCCGGTCGGCCTTGGCCACGCCCACGGTCATCGCGTTGACCAGGATGTTGCCGTTGTAGGCCGGGTGGAAGTTGGTCTCGCCACCAATCGTCGGCACGCCGACGCAGTTGCCGTAATGGGCGATGCCGGCCACCACGCCCGACACCAGATGGCGGGTCTTGGGATGCTCGGGCGCGCCGAAGCGCAGCGCGTTCATGTTCGCGATGGGCCGGGCGCCCATGGTGAACACGTCGCGCAGGATGCCGCCCACGCCCGTCGCCGCACCCTGGAAGGGCTCGATGTAGGACGGGTGGTTGTGGCTCTCCATCTTGAAGATGATGGCGTCGCCGTCGCCGGCATCGACCACGCCGGCGTTCTCGCCGGGGCCGCAGATGACCTGCGGGCCGGTGGTCGGCAGCGTCATCAGCCACTTCTTCGACGACTTGTAGGAGCAGTGCTCCGACCACATTACCGAGATGATGCCCAGCTCCGTGTAGGTCGGCTGGCGCCCCAGGATCTCCAGGGCGTTGTTGTATTCCCCTTCGGACAGGCCGAACTCGCGGGCCATCTCCAGGGAGACTTCGGGCTGCTGCGCGGTGGTCACGACAGGGCCTCCACCAGACCATCGAACATGGGCTTGCCGTCGGTGTTGCCGTGGAAGGCGGACACCGCGTCCTCGGGGTGCGGCATCAGGCCGAGCACGGTGCGCTTGGCGTTGAAGATGCCGGCGATGTTGTCCAGCGAACCGTTCGGGTTCCAGTCGTTCCGGTTCCAGCGCGGGGCGGCGTCGCCCTCGTCGCTGACGTAGCGGAAGGCCACCTGGCCCTCGCCGTCCAGCCGCTTCACCGTCTCGGCGTCGGTCCAGTAGTTGCCGTCGCCGTGCGCCACCGGGTAGCGGACGATCTGGCCCTTGCGGTACTTGGCCGTGAAGGGGCTGTCCGTGTTCTCCACCCGCAGATGCACCGTGCGGCAGATGAACTTCAGCTTGGCGTTGCGCATCAGCGCGCCGGGCAGCAGCCCCGCCTCGGTGATGATCTGGAAGCCGTTGCAGATGCCGAGCACCCGCACGCCCTGATCGGCCCGCGCCTTGACCTCGCGCATGATCGGCGAGTGCGCCGCCATGGCGCCGGAGCGCAGATAGTCGCCATAGGAGAAGCCGCCCGGCACGAGGATGAGATCGACCTTGGGCAGTTCGGTGTCGCGGTGCCAGACCAGATGCGGCTTGGTTCCGCTGGCGGCCTCCAGCGCGGCGACGGCGTCGCGTTCGCGGTTGGAGCCGGGGAAAACGATGACGGCGGCCTTCATGGGGCTTGGAAAATCCGGCGTCGTGGGGGGAACGGTTCGAGGCCGGACACTAAAGGCCCCGCCCCGTCAAAGCAAGGGCAAGGACCCCGCCATTCTCCCTTATCGGCCCTGCGTTGACGCGCCGGCGGCCTGTTCTCGCAGCCAATCGGGGAAGGCGGGCGCCTCGGTGTGGCCGCGCTGGCGGCTTTCCAGCAGGTAATAGTGGCCGGACACCACCCCTTCGGACCCCAGCGGCGCGGTCAGCCGCCCGGTTTCCAGCGGGCGTTCCACGAACAGCCGCGGCACGATGGCGACGCCCAGCCCGTCCTCGGCCGCCTGGATGGCGAAGTAGGTGTGGTCGACCTCCATCCGGTTGCGGAAGGCGTCCAGCTCCAGCCCGTGCGCCGTGCTCCAGGCCGGCAGCAGGTCGGCGCGGGCGCGGATGGTGATGACCGTCCGGCGGGTCAGGTCGGCGGGGCTGCGCAGCGTCTCCAGCCCCGGCAGGGACGGGCTGCACACCGGCACGCAATGCTCGCGCATCAGCGGCAGCGGCTTCAGCCCGGCGAAATGGGCGGGGTCGCGGCGGATGGCGTAGTCGAAGGGACGGCCGATGTCGATCGGGCCGGGGGCGGTGGACAGCGACACCGCCAGCTCGGGGAAGCGCTGCTGGAACAGGGGGAGGCGCGGCAGCAGCCAGTGCATGGCGAAGGTCGGGATGCAGTCCACCCGCAGCGTCCGCCGCCCGTCGCCGTCGAGCAGCGTGTCGGTCGCCTGCTGGATCTCGGTGAACAGGTCGGCGATGCGGGTGAAGTAGCGCGCCCCGGCCTCGGTCAGCCGGACCTGCCGCTGGCTGCGATCGAACAGGGGAACGCCGAGAAAGAGTTCCAGGCTGCGGATCTGGCGGCTGACCGCGCCGGGGGTGACGTTCAGCTCCTCCGCGGCGAGGCGGAAGCTGGAATGGCGGGCGGCGGCGACGAAGGCGCGCAGGGCGTTCAGCGGTGGGAAGCGGGAGGACATCCGTTGAGCTTTTCTCACCGGTCGGCGGAAGACAAGTCGTTTGTCGGTTTCCTACCGGCTGGCTAGGGTGCCTGCCGCTTTCCGTCGTCCCCTGGTCCGTCATGTCTCACATCACCCGCCGGCTGGTCTGGTTCCTCGGCGTCTCGCAGCTGCTGTGCTGGGGGATCTCCTATTACCTGATCGCCATTTTCGGAAACCCCATGGCTGCGGACCTGGGCCTGAGCCTGCCGGTGGCCTTCGGCGGCTTCACGGCGGCGCTTCTGGTCATGGGGGTGGTGTCGGGCAGCGTCGGGCGGGCCATCGACCGTTGGGGCGGGCGCCCGGTGATGGTCATCGGCTCGCTGCTGACGGCGGCGGGGTGCCTGGGGCTGGCCACCTCCACCGGGCTGGTGAGCTATTACGCCTCCTGGCTGGTGCTGGGTCTGGCGATGCGGGCGAGCCTGTACGAGGCGGCCTTCGCCGCCCTGGCCCGGCTGGGCGGCCCGCTGGCGCGGGTGCCGATCTCGCAGATCACGCTGCTGGGCGGGCTGGCCTCCACCGTGCTCTGGCCGGTGGGGCAGGCGATGGCCGACGCCTGGGGCTGGCGCGGCGCCCTGGTCGCCTACGCCGTGATCGCGCTTCTGACGATCCCGCTGCACGCGGCCATCCCGTCCGACCGCTACGTGCGCCCGGCGCCGCCCGCCGGGACGGAACCCGCCGGACCCGTTGGCCCGCGGCGGAGCTGGGTGGCGCCGCTGTTCTACATGGTGATGACCACGGCGGTGGGGGTGCTGACCTCGGCGATGTCGGCGCACATGATCGGCATCCTGGTCGGGCTGGGGGCGGCGCCCGCGGCGGCGGTGTGGATCTCCACGGTGCGCGGCGTCGGCCAGTCCTCGGCCCGGCTGTGCGAGGTGCTGTCCGGGTCCCGCCTGCACCCCACCGCCCTGGCGCTGCTCGCCTGCGGCCTGCTGCTGCCCGGCTTCCTGATCGGCTTGTGGAGCGGCGAGGTGCTGGCGGCCGGCGTCGCCTTCTCCCTGCTGTTCGGGGCGGGGGCCGGGCTGGCGACCATCGTGCGCGGCACGCTGCCGCTGGTGCTGTTCGACCCGCAGAGCTACGGCCGGACGGTCGGGCGGCTGCTGGTGCCCAGCTTCTACGCCGCCGCCCTGGCGCCGATGGGCTACGCGGTCATCATCGAGCGGGCGGGGGAGACGGCGGCGCTTCTGCTCTCCGCCGTCCTGGCGCTGGTGGCGGTGGGGGCGGCGGGGGTGCTGTGGGCGGCCGCCCGCCGCTGAGAAATCAGTCTCCGCCGTTCAGGCGTTTGCTCCAATCCTCGACGCCCTGGGTCAGCCGGCGTTCGGCCAGCGTCCGCCACGTCTGGGCCAAGACGGGCAGGGAGGCCATCTCCGCCAGGGCGTCACGATTCTGCGTGTCCACATAGAGGACGTGCAGCAACCGGGCGAGCGTCCATTGCGGGTAGGGGCGCTCGACCAGGGTCAGCCGGTCGCCGGGGCCGATCGCGCCGGGTTCCGGCACGCGATAGTACCAGCCGGTGCGCCCGGTGGTCTGGACGCGCTTGGCCATGTCGGGCACGGTGAAGCGGTGGTTCAGCTTCCAGCAGGGCTGGCGGGCCTGGGCGACTTCCAGCAGCGCGGTGCCGGCGCGGAAGCGGTCGCCGACGCAGACGTCGGCCTCGGTCAGGCCCAGCGTCGCGATGTTCTCGCCGAAGGCGCCGGGCTGGCCGAGCAGCGGCACCTCTGCGCCCAGCTCGTCCCGCCACGCCGGGTGGTGGTCCAGCGGGTAATGATGGATGGCCTTGTCCGGCCCGCCATGGACGCGGCGGTCGGCCTGCTCGTCGTCCAGGAAGCCTTCGGGGCCGACGGCGCGCGGGCCGTCCACCGGGAACTTGGCGATGGCGCTGGTCCGTCCCGGCGGGCCGAAGGGAGCGGCCTTGCCGACGAGGACGGCGGTGATGGTGGTCTCGGTCACGGTGTCGTCTTTCCTTTGGGCGTCTTCTTGTCTTTGGCCGGTTTCGGTCTGGTCGCCTTCATGGCTCTGGCCTGCTCCTGCAGGGCCACATAATGGTGCCAGACGAGCTGGGCGGCGAGGCTGCGGTGCGGGCGCCAGGGCTCGGCGACGGCGAGGAGCTGCGCCTGGGTCGGCTTCTCCGCCCAGCCCTTCAGCCGCTGCACGCCGAGCTGGATGGCGAGGTCGCCGACCGGCCAGATATCCGGCCGGCCGAGTGCCATCATCAGGTAGATCTCGGCGGTCCAGCGCCCGATGCCCTTCAGCGCGATCAGGGCGGCAATGGCCTCCTCGTCGTCCATTTGGTGAATGGCGTCGAAGTCGAGCCGGCCGTCCGCGACGGTCTGGGCCAGCCCGCGGGCGTAGCCGATCTTCTGGCGCGACAGGCCGCAGGCCCGCAGATCCTCGTCGGGCAGGGCCAGGATGGCGTCGGGGGTCACCACCCCGACCATGGCCTGGAGCTTGGCCCACAGCGCCGCGGCGACCGTGGTGGACAACTGCTGCTCGATGATCAGGCAGAGCAGGCCGGAGAAGCCGTCCGGGCGGCGGAAGTCGCGCACCGTCGGACCGCCGACGCGCAGGGACTCGGCGAAGATGGGATCGAGCGCGGAGAGATGGTCGATGGACATGATCGAACGAAAATGGGGGATGCGCGGCGGTTGCGCATCCCCCATTTTCCGACAGGCAGGATTGAGCGGAGGCCGCCTCAGGCCACCAGCTCGATCGCGTAGTCCTCGATCACGGTGTTGGCCAGCAGCTTGGTGCACATGGCCTCGACCTCCTTGCGGGCGGTGGCCTCGTCGGTGCTCTTCAGCTGAAGCTCGATGACCTTGCCGGCGCGGACGTCCTCGACGCCGTCGAAGCCCAGCGTGTGCAGCGCGTGCGCGATGGCCTTGCCCTGGGGGTCGAGAACGCCGCGCTTGAGGGTGACGTGAACCTTCGCCTTCATCGGATGTCCGCTCGCTTGATGGTGCTGATGGGTTGGGAAAACTGATTACTGAACGGTCTTGGGACCCTTGACGTCCACCGGGCCGCCTTCGGGCAGAATGCCGAGGCGCCGGGCGACCTCCTGGTAGGCTTCCTCGACCTGACCGAGATCCTGGCGGAAACGGTCCTTGTCCAGCTTCTCGTTGGTCTTGATGTCCCACAGGCGGCAGTTGTCGGGGCTGATCTCGTCGGCCAGGACGATGCGCATCTCCTCGTTCTCCCACAGCCGGCCGAACTCCAGCTTGAAGTCCACCAGCCGCAGGCCGATGCCGAGGAAGAGGCCCGACAGATAATCGTTCACGCGGAGCGACAGCGCCACCATGTCGTCGAGGTCCTGCGGAGCCGCCCAGCCGAAGGCCGTGATGTGCTCCTCGGTGACCATGGGATTGTTCAGCTCGTCGGACTTGTAATAATACTCGATGATCGAGCGCGGCAGCGGGGTCCCCTCGGGGATGCCGAAGCGCTTGGACAGCGAGCCGGCGGCGGTGTTGCGCACGACCAGCTCGATGGGGATGATCTCGACCTCGCGAACCAGCTGCTCGCGCATGTTCAGACGGCGCACGAAGTGCGTCGGTACGCCGATTTCCGACAAACGGCTCATCAGGTATTCGGAGATGCGGTTGTTCAGCACCCCCTTGCCGGTGATGATGCCCTTCTTCTGGTTGTTGAAGGCGGTCGCGTCGTCCTTGAAGTACTGCACCAGCGTGCCCGGCTCCGGACCTTCGAACAGGACCTTCGCCTTGCCTTCGTAGATGCGCCGACGTCGTGTCATGAGAGATCGTCCAAAAACGTGTAGCCTGGACCGGCGGGTGACCGGTCCAGGGGATATGCACGAGTGATATAGCAAGCTGGCCCAGGGAACACAATGCGCGGGGTCCGCGGCGGCCCCTACCCCAACGAGACGGGCTGCCACGGCGCCTCGTGAGGGCGGCCGGCGGCGAAGTGCCAAACGGGGTCCAGGTCCGGGCGCTCCACGGCGGGCAGGGCGATCAGCGCGCTCGACACCGTGCCGAAGCCGGTCGGCAGCAGGAAGTTCATCGCCCCGCGCTCGCCCCGCTCGCCGTCCCAGATGCGGCTCGCCAGCAGTTCCGGCCAGCCACCCCACAGGTTCCCGTCCTCGCCCCGCTCCGGGTCGGGCGGTGCTGCGTGCTGGAAGAGGGGCAGATACTGGGCCTGCCGCGGGTCCTCCGCCACGTCGTCCAGATCGCTGGCGGTGATCATGTGCGCGCCTTCGGGGATCTCGATCACCTCCGGGCGGTTGCGCGGGGAGGGGCCACGATGCACCAGCAGACGGGCGTCCCGGTTGTCGGCGATCAGCAGGTTGAAGGGGCGGTAGGCCCGCGTGTCGAGCTGCGCCATGGCCAGCGCCGCCTCCGCCGCGTCGGCGAAATCCAGCGCGTCGAGCACCAGTTCCCCGCGCGACCGCTTGCCGGCCTCCGGCCCCAGCGTGCCCATGCGGTTCAGCACGGCGGCGACGACCCCTTCGTCGTTCAGGCCCAGCCAGGAGCCGCCGGCCAGCTCGTCCAGTCCGGCGACGACGTTGGGACGGTCGGGCCAGTGGCGGCCGGGCGCCTTCCAGGGCCGTCCGGCCATCTCGTCGCGGTTGGCGCCCAGGATCAGGGGCCATGTTGCGTCCGGTCGTCGCAGGAGGATCACGCTGCACATGGGGAATCTTGCCTTCCGCTTCCCTCTTGGGTATGTCGCCGCACGCCGGATTCGCCGATTGGCCGGTGGGTGGGGGCGATGACGACGCCCGATCCACCGGCTATATAGTCTTGTATCTGGGAGCGCAAAACCAATCCAAGGAGCCGGGTCCCATGACGATCTTCGACGAGCGCGAGAGGGCCTTCGAGAACAAGTTCCAGCACGACCAGGACCTGCTCTTCAGGATTCGCGCGCGCCGCGACCGGCTGGCGGGGCTGTGGGCCGCGAGCCTGCTGGGCCTGACGGGTGGCGAGGCCGACGCCTACGTCCGCCAGATCATCGACGCCGACATTTCGGCCACCGGCCCGCACGACGTCCGTGACCGTCTGGCGGCCGACCTGCACGCCAGGGGCGTCGACATCTCCGACCACCGCGTGGAGAAGGAACTGGCCCGTCTGCTGGACGTCGCCCGCCAGCAGGTGCACGCGGAGTAAGGGTCTTGCCCCCTCCCTGACCCTCCCCCGCTCTCGCAGGGGAGGGAAGGGGCCCGCGAAGCGGGAAGGGTGGGGGCTCCGAGGATCAGCGAAGCCCCCGACCGATCACTCGCCGAACACGCGCTTGAACACCATGTCGACGTTCTTCGTGTGGTAGGTCATGTCGAACATCGGGGCCAGCGTCTCGCGGGAGATGTGCTTCGCGACGTCCGCGTCCGACGACAGCAGGTCCAGGAAGTTGCCGCCCTTCTCCCACACCTGCATGGCGTTGCGCTGCACCGCCTTGTAGCTGTCCTCGCGGCTCATCCCGGCCTGGGTCAGGGCCAGCAGGACGCGCTGCGAGAAGACCAGGCCGCCCAGGTCGTCCAGGTTCTTCTGCATGCGCTCCGGATAGACCACCAGCTTGTCCATCATGCCGGTCAGGCGGGCCAGCGCGAAGTCCAGCGTCACCGTGGCGTCGGGGCCGAACATGCGCTCGACCGAGCTGTGGGAGATGTCGCGCTCGTGCCACAGGGCGACGTTCTCCAGCGCCGGGACGACGGCGGCGCGCACGATGCGCGCCAGACCCGTCAGGTTCTCCGACAGCACCGGGTTGCGCTTGTGCGGCATCGCCGAGGAGCCCTTCTGGCCCGGATGGAAATACTCCTCCGCCTCGCGCACCTCGGTGCGCTGCAGGTGGCGGATCTCCACGGCCAGATTCTCGATCGACGAGGCGATGACGCCCAGAACCGAGAAGTAGAAGGCGTGGCGGTCGCGCGGGATGACCTGGGTGGACACCGGTTCCGGCGTCAGCCCCATCTTGGCGGCGACGTGCTGTTCCACCCGCGGGTCGATGTTGGCGAAGGTGCCGACCGCGCCGGAGATGGCGCAGGTGGCGATGTCGGCGCGCGCCTGGACCAGACGCTCGCGCCCGCGGGCGAAGGCGGCGTAATGGCCGGCCAGCTTCAGGCCGAAGGTCGTCGGCTCGGCGTGGATGCCGTGGCTGCGCCCGATGGTGACGGTGTCCTTGTGCTCGTAGGCGCGGCGCTTCAGAACGGCCAGCAGCTTGTCCAGGTCATCGAGCAGCAGGTCGGCGGCCTGGGTCATCTGCACGGCGAGGCAGGTGTCCAGCACGTCCGACGAGGTCATGCCCTGGTGAACGAAGCGCGCCTCCGGCCCGACATGTTCGGCGAGGTTGGTCAGGAAGGCGATGACGTCGTGGCGGGTCTCCCGCTCGATCTCGTCGATGCGATCGATCTCCCACTTGCCGCGCTCCCACACGGCGGCGGCGGCCTCCTTCGGGATGACCCCCAGCTCCGCCTGCGCGTCGCAGGCGTGCGCCTCGATCTCGAACCAGATGCGGAACCGGTTCTCCGGCTCCCAGATGCGGGCCATTTCGGGGCGGGTGTAGCGGGGGATCATCGGACTCTCCGGGGATGGCGGACCTGAACGCTCGGGGGCGGGCGGGGGGCGCATCGGGACTTTGCAGCGGCGGAAACCGCCCCCTGTTGCTCGCGCGCGGGACCATAACCGCGCCGGACGGCGCTGCAAAGCCCCTTCGCAGCCCCTTTGGGCGCGATGTACGCGTCATAAGGTTTCCAAGGACAGGCTTGTCTTCCCGGAAAAATCGCAAAGACTGGCAATTCGTCGCGCCGACTTCCTCACCTTGACCTTGCCGAGTCCCGCCCACGCGCACTAATGATGTGGCATATGCGCCGCGGACGGGCAACGCCGGGCGTGGTTCCAGGAGGGCTTTCGTTGTCCGATCCGATCGCCGAGTTGATGCGCGAGCCGTCCCGGACTTCGGACGAAAGGCGCCTTTACCGTCTGCAGTTCCTGACCTCCCTGTTTCTGGTTGCGGCGGTGGTGGTGGGCTTGGGCGCCTATTTCATCTGGCAGCACCGGTTGGACTTCGAAGCCGACCTGAAGCAGACCGAAGCGCGCTACCTGGAAGTGCAGCGCCAGACCCTGCAGGAGGAGCTGGAGAACGCGCGTTCCTACCTCGCCTACATGCGGTCGCGCACCGAACCGCTGCTGCGCGCCGAGCTGCGCGCCAAGGTCGACGAGGCCTACGGCATCGCCTGGACCATCTACGAGCGCGAGAAGGAGTATCTGCCCGAGGAGTCGATCCGGCAGTCGATCAAGGAGACCCTGCGGCCCCTGCGTTTCTTCGCCGGGCGCGGCTACTACTTCATCGACGACCTGCAGGGCACCTGCGTGCTTCTGCCCACCGACCCGCAGCGGGAGGGCAGCTCGCTGCTCGACAACCGCGACGACCAGGGGCGCCCGATCATGCGCAACCTGATCCGCGCCGTGGACGATCCGGAGATGCAGGGCTTCACCCGCTACCGCTGGTACGCGCCGGGCAACCCGCACAGCATGTCCGACAAGTTCGCCTATGTCCGCCGGTTCGAGCCGTTCAACTGGCTGATCGGCACCGGCGATTACATCGGTGCGGTGGAGGAGAAGCTCCAGCGCGAGACCCTGGAGCGGCTGCGCGCCCGGCGTTTCGGGGATTCCGGTTTCATCGCCGTTCTGCGGGAGGATGGCGAGGTGCTGCTCTCCCCGACTTCCCCGGCGGCGGAGGGCAAAAACGCCCGCGACCTGCCCTGGGAGACGGAGCGGGATCTGGTCACCCGTCTGCTGGAGGCCGGCCGGCAGGGCGGCGGGGAGCTGCGCTTCGACTGGGTGCATCCGGTGACGGGGCGCCCGGCGCCGAAACTGTCCTACGCCACGGCACCGGACGTCTGGGGGTGGGTGCTGGTCGCCGGATTCTACACCGACGACATCGACGCCGTGCTGGCGCAGCGGCGGGCCGAGATCAGCGCCGGCATGAAGAAGCGGATCCTGACCACAGTGGCGGTGCTGGCGCTGGCGCTGGGCGCGTCGGCCTGGGTGTCCTGGCTGGTCACCGGCTGGGTCCGCCGCATCGTCCGCGGCTACCAGTCCAACATGCGGGAGAGCGACAGCATGCTGCGCGAGCGGGCGCGGCAGCTCTACCTCGCCAATTTCTTCGTGGACCATGTGTCCGAGATCGTCGTGCTGGCGGATGCGGAGCTGCGCATCGCCTACGTCAACCCCTTCGGCTGCGCCGCGCTGGGCGCCCCGCTGGCCGGGCTGGCCGGCAGCCACGCCGACCTGCTGGAGCGCTTCCGCGACGAGGCGGCCGAGGCGTCGGCCCATTACGAGACTCTCTACCACACGCGCGACGGGCGCGCGCTGGAGCTGGAGGTGACGGCCAGTCGCGTCACCTACGACGGCGACGCCTATTACTGCGCCATCGCCCGCGACATCTCGGAGCGCAAGCGCGCGGAGTGGGAGCTTCGGTTGTCCGCCAAGGTGTTCGACAACGCCGCCGAAGGCATGGTCGTCACCAACGAGAGGAACCGCATCGTCGCGGTGAACGACGCCTTCTGCCGCATCACCGGCTACAGCCGCGAGGAGGTGATCGGCGGCGATCCGGCCATGCTCGCCTCGGGCCGGCAGGACGGCGCCTTCTACGCTGAGATGTGGGTGAAGTTGAAGGGGGAGGGCCACTGGTCCGGCGAGATCTGGAACAAGCGCAAATCCGGAGAGGTCTATCCGGAGTGGCTCAGCATCCAGATGGTGCGCAACGAGGCGGGGGAGGCCGTCAACTACATCGCCGCCTTCTCCGACATCACCGAGAAGCGCGCCCAGGAGGAGCGCATCCGGCATCTGGCGCAGTACGACTTCCTGACCGACCTGCCCAACCGCTTCCTGCTGCGCGACCGGCTGGAGCGCGCGATGCTCGCCGCCGACCGGCACGGCACCAAGGTGGGCCTGCTGTTCGTCGATCTCGACCGCTTCAAGACCATCAACGACAGCCTGGGGCACGGCGTCGGCGACCGGCTGCTGCGCGCGGTGGGGGCGCGGCTCCTGGAGACGGTGCGGGCCAGCGACACCGTCAGCCGCCAGGGCGGCGACGAGTTCGTCATCCTCCTCAACGACCTGGACGGTCCGGACGCGGCCTGCTCGGTGGCCCGCAAGGTGCTGCGCGTGATGACGGAATCTTTCCCAGTGGACGGGCACGAGCTGCAAATCTCCCCGTCCATCGGCATCGCGCTCTATCCCGACGACGCGCCGTCCATCGACGCGCTTCTGAAATGCGCGGACATGGCGATGTACGCCGCCAAGGAGGCGGGGCGCGCCAACCACCAGTTCTTCACGCCGGAGCTGAACAAGCGGGCGTCGGAGCGGATGTGGCTGGAAAGCAACCTGCGCCACGCCCTGGCCGACAACGAGCTGGAACTGCATTTCCAGCCGCAGTTCGCGGTGGACGGCCGCCGCCTCGTCGGGGCGGAGGGCCTGCTGCGCTGGCGCCGCCGCGACGGCACGATGATCCCGCCCGACCAGTTCATTCCCGTGGCCGAGGACACCGGCCTGATCCAGCCGATCGGCGACTGGGTGCTGGGCGAGGCCTGCCGCCGCGCCGCCGACCTGCTCGCCCACGGCCATCCGCTGCTCATCGCCATCAACCTGTCGGCGGTGCAACTGCGCCGTCCCGGTCTGGCCGACCGCGTGGCCTTCTGGCTGGACGCCTACAAGGTGCCGGCCCGCTGCCTGGAGCTGGAGGTGACGGAAAGCGTCCTGATGGACGAGTCCGACATGGTCACCGGGACCTTCGCCCGGCTGCGGGAGATGGGGGTGGCGCTGGCCATCGACGATTTCGGCACCGGCTATTCCAGCCTCAGCTATCTGAAGCGCTTCCGCGTCGACAAGCTGAAGATCGACCGCTCCTTCGTGACCAGCCTGACCGACGGCTCCGACGGCGGGGCCATCGCCGAGGCGATCATCGGCATGGCGCGCTCGCTGCGCATGCAGACCCTGGCCGAAGGGGTGGAGACGGAGGAGCAGTTCGGCGGGCTCGCCCGGCTGGGCTGCGACCAGATCCAGGGCTATCTGCTGGGCCGCCCCATGCCCTACGACGAGTTCGTGGCCTTCATCGCCCGTCACGCCGCCGCCCCTGAAGCGGTCGGGGAGGCGGTTGGCTGACGGGCGATGTGCCGCGAGGGCGGCCTTACGCCCCCAGCACGCTGCGGTCGTTCTTGGCGACCAGCGCCTGGAAATAGGGGCCGAGCTTGGCGTCGTCGAGGCCGAAGGCCTGCTGGAAGCGCGCGATCAGGTCACGCTCGCCCTGTTCGGCCTGGCCATCGGCCATGGCGCTGTCGATCATGTTCAGCAGGATGCACAGCCGCTGCTGCTCGTTCAGGTTCGGCGTGGCGGCGGCCAGGAAGGCGTCGGGCGGGGTGCTGCGCGCGTATTTGAAGCAGCGGTCCAGTTCCTCCCGCGTGGCGCTGCGTCCCATCACGGACAGCAGGTGGCCGACCTCCTCCGGGTCCAGCTCCCCGTCCGAGCCCATGCAGTAGATCAGCGAAACGACCAGCGACCGGCGGGGGGTGAGATCCAGCGGCGCCGATCCCTTGAACATGTCGAAAAGGCCCATGGTGCTACCTCTATGGTGACGAACGCCGCACATATGGGGGCGCTGGTCCGGGCGACAAGATGGACCCGCAGAACAGGGTTGCGGCTACATCAACCCTTGGGCTTTGAAGCTGACGTGCTTGCCCCTGCCGACGATGACATGGTCGTGGACCGCGATGCCCAGGCTGTGGGCGGCGCGCAGGATCTCCTTGGTCATCTCCACATCGGCGCGGCTGGGGGTGGGGTCGCCGGAGGGGTGGTTGTGCACCAGGATGATGGCGCTGGCCGACAGCTCCAGCGCGCGCCTGACCACCTCGCGCGGGTAGACCGGGGTGTGGTCCACCGTGCCGGTCTGCTGCACCTCGTCGGCGATCAGCTTGTTCTTGCGGTCGAGGAAAAGCAGGCGGAACTGCTCCATCGGCTGGTGCGCCATGGCGGCGGTGCAGTAGTCCAGCAGCGACTGCCAGTTGGCCAGCACGGGCCGGTCCATCACCTGTTGCCGCATTCCGCGCAGCGCCGCCGCCCCGACCGCCCGCAGCGTCGCGACGGCCTTGTCGGAGGCCAGCGAGACCTCCCCCACGCAATAGCCGCGCAGGCGGGGCGGCGGGGCGTTGACGACGCTCCAGATGTCGCCGAAATCGCGGATCAGCGCCTTGGCCAGCGGCTTCACATCGCGGCGCGGGTTGACCGCGAAGAGGATCATCTCCAGCAGCTCATAATCCTGGAGCGCGTCCGGCCCGCCGTCGAGAAAGCGGGTGTAGAGCCGCTGACGGTGACCCTTGTGATGGGGTTCCTCCAGGTCGGGAACGGCCAGGGGGGAGGTTGCGGACGGCTCCAGCCCGGGAAGCTCCTGAGCCTCCTCCGCATCCCCCGCTCGCTTCGCGCTCTTCCGTCCCGCCATCCCGACGCCACCATACGAATGTGTGCGTCGGGACTATACCTCTTCCGCGCGAAAATCACATCCGCGGGAATATCATACGGCTGCGGTCGCTTCCTCGGCCGGGACGGCGTAGGGGGGCTTGTGGAAGCCGGCAGGGGACAGGGTGAAGATCTCGCAGCCGTCCTTGGTCACGCCGATGGAATGCTCGAACTGGGCGGACAGCGACTTGTCCTTGGTCACGGCGGTCCAGCCGTCGCCGAGGATCTTCACGTCGTAGCGTCCGGCGTTGATCATCGGCTCGATGGTGAAGATCATGCCTTCGCGCAGAACGGCGCCGGTGCCGGGGTTGCCGAAATGCAGGACCGACGGCGGCTCGTGGAAGACGCGGCCCAGCCCGTGGCCGCAGAAGTCGCGGACCACCGAATAGCGCTGGCTTTCCGCGAAGGTCTGGATGGCGTGGCCGATGTCGCCCAGCGTGGCGCCCGGCTTCACCTGAGCGATGCCGATCATCAGCGCGTCGTAGGTGACGTCCACCAGCTTCTTCGCCTTCACGCCGACGTCGCCGCACAGATACATGCGACTGCTGTCGCCGTACCAGCCGTCCAGGATGGGGGTGACGTCGATGTTCAGGATGTCGCCGTTCTGCAGCCGCTTGTCGCCGGGAATGCCGTGGCAGACCACATGGTTGACGGAGATGCAGTTGGCCTTCGGAAAGCCGCGGTAGCCGAGCGGGGCCGGGACGCCGCCATGGTCGCGGATGTGCTGTTCCAGCAACCGGTCCAGCTCGCCGGTGGTGACGCCGGGCTGGACGTAAGGCGTGATGAAATCGAGCGTGGCCGCGGCCAGCCGTCCGGCCTTGCGCATGCCCTCGAAATCCTCCGGCCCATGAATCCGGATGCGATGGGAATCGAGGTCGTCGTGGTCCAAGAGAGTCGTCCCTTACAGATCAGGTCCCAAGAAAACGCGCCGGCAGGCCCGGCGGCGAACAGAGATTGCGGTCAATCCGTGCGGATCGGCAGCGGCCGTTCCAGCTCGATCGCCTGCGGGGTGATCCTACAGGACCAGCACACGGCTTCCACCCCCGATTCGAGCGCGAGGCGCAATCCGGCGGCGTAGGCGGGGTCGATGTCGGCGGCGACTCGGAAGTAAGCGCAGTCGGCGCGCTGCACAAGGTAGACCATGACAGCCCGCGCGCCCTGGCGGACCATCTCCGCCATCTCCACCAGATGCTTGGCCCCGCGGGCGGTCACGCAGTCCGGGAACTCCGCAGCCCGCCCGTCGCCCTGGGCGGGACGGCGCAGATGGACGTTCTTGACCTCGACATAGGCCGGCGGCCGGGCCTCGTCCTCCAGCAGGATGTCGATGCGGGAGTTGCGCCCGTACTTCACCTCGCGGCGCAGCCGGGCGTAGCCGGCCAGCTCCGGGACGGTGCCGGCGGCGATGGCGGCGGCGACCAGCCCGTTGGGATGCGAGGTGTTGACGCCGACGAGGCAGGGCGCGTCCGGATCGTCCAGCGCCTCGACCAGCTCCAGCGTGTGGGCGAGTTTGCGCTTGGGGTTGTCCGACCGCGACAGCCAGACGGCGGAGCCGGGGGCGTCCAGCCCGATCATGCTGCCCGAATTCGGCACATGGGCGGTGACCAGCGCGCCGTCGAGGTCCACGTCGGCGAGGAACCGCTTGTAGCGGCGGACGAGGCGGCCTTGCAGGAGGGGGGTGGGGAAGCGCATCTTGGGCCCTAGGTTAAAGCGCGCCCCCGCCGTCCGGCAAGCCCGCCGGTCCCGTCATCCCCGCCTCAACCGAGAACGGAGCCGACTCCGCATGTCCTCTTCCTCCGCCACGCCCAACCCGACCGCCGCCGTCCTGGTCATCGGCAACGAGATCCTGTCGGGCCGCACCAAGGACGCCAACCTGCCGCACATCGCGGAGAAGCTGGTGGGCATCGGCGTCCGCCTGCGCGAGGCGCGCGTCGTCCCGGATGTGGAGGAGGAGATCATCGCGGCGCTGGACGCCCTGCGCGGCCGCTACGGTTACGTCTTCACCACGGGCGGCATCGGACCGACCCACGACGACATCACGTCGGCCTGCGTCGCCAAGGCCTTCGGCGTGCCGCTGGAACGCAACGCCGAGGCCGTGGCCCGGCTGGAGCGCCATTACGGCGATCCGTCGAAGCTGAACGAGGCGCGGCTGCGCATGGCCAACATCCCGGCGGGGGCGTCGTTGATCGACAACCCGATCAGCGCCGCGCCGGGCTTCCGCATCGGCAACGTCTTCGTCATGGCGGGCGTGCCCAACATCATGCAGGCGATGCTGGACGGCGTCCTGCCGCAGCTGGAGGGCGGGCCGGACCTGCACGCCCGCACCGTCGCCTGCGAACTGGCCGAGGGGCAGATCGCCGCGGATCTCGGCGCCCTGCAGGATCGCTATCAGGATTTGGAAATCGGCAGCTATCCCTATTTCCGCAACGGCTTCTTCGGCGTCAGCCTCGTGCTGCGCGGCACGGACGAGGCCCGCTTGGTGGCGGCCACGGAGGAACTGGCGGGCATCGTCCTGCGCTTGGGCGGTACGCCGAACGTCACGGTGGGGACCAAAGGCTAGAACGGTCCCTACGACGCCAAGCCATCCTTGGTCATATTGTCGCCGCCATAGGTAATTCTATGTTGAGGACTGGGAAGTGACGGTTATGAAAAGTCGTGCCATGAAACCCTTCGAAAAAGCGGCGATCCTGTTCTTGCTGAAGCATCTGGCATCCGGCGTGGCCGGGGCTGTTGTCTTGGCGACGGGGCTTTTGGTTCTCGACGTCGCCAATCTGGCGACGCTGATGGGAAGCAGCGATCACGGTATCATTGCCGCGATCATGCTGTATGCCAGCCTCATCCTCACCTTCGGCAGCGTGGCGATGGGCATCGGCATCATGACCCTGAACGAGGACACGCGGCCCTGACCGGCGCCGGACGGACACCCGCCCGGATGAAACCCGGCCGGACCTGGGCCGCTCAGAACGGCCCGAAGCTGTCGTACGCCCAGACCAGCGCCACGATGGCGGCGACCCAGACCGCCGCGTAGGGCAGCCAGGTGTTGCGGTTGCGCCGCAAGGTCGCCGGCACGACCAGCACGGCGACCATCAGCACGCTCACCACGCCCAGCCAGTTGATCGACTCCAAACTCACCTCCCTTGAACGCCAGGGTTGCGGGGATTTTTGCGTGTCCGGCGTCCGAAACGCGCTCAATCCTTGACCAAACGCCCGCTGATTGTCTAAGTCAATCCAGCGGAACGGTGGGCTGCATACAGTGATATGCAACTCCGGCGGGCGGGGGCAACCTGTTCTCCGAGCCGATCCGCGACGGTGCGCGGGCGTGGCGGAATCGGTAGACGCAAAGGACTTAAAATCCTTCGCCAACGGCATGCGGGTTCGAGTCCCGCCGCCCGCACCATGCCTCCAAGGACGGAGCGCAGGCCGCCGCCCTCGCCTGGGGCGTGAGACAGATTGTCCCGGAACCAACCCCCCTGTTCGTCCGGCCCCGACCATCCTGTACGCTCGCCGAGGTCGCAAGCGGTGACGCTTGCACACTCATCAGGGGAGAGGGGTTATGAGTCGGGGCGTGGTTCGTGGGACGGTGCTTGCGGGGCTGGTGCTGCTGTCGGCGTCCTGCCAGACGGCGGGATACAACACAGGGGAGCGGGTGCAGATCGACTGCGACCGTTCGCCGATCCAATCCAGTTGGAGCAACGTCTACACGCCGACCTGGGGGAAATGCTACCGCGTGACGTCCGAGCGGGCGGAGGTTATGAGCACGGTTCATCATCGTCATTTCCAGATTCCCGGCGGGCACGCCGACGTCGTCCATCATGTGGCCGGGCACAACACCTTCATCACCCAGGGCGATCTGCGAAGCGCCGTCCGCACCTACAACAACGTGGCGGCGAACGGCACGGACTGGGGGGAGCCGCGGAACGAGACCATGGGCGGCCAGGAGTACGAAACGCAGACGTTCCTCCTGAGCGGCAAGTCCTGCATGGCCTTTCGCGTCAGGGCCGCCCCGGCGGCCACCCTGCCCGGCTACCGAAGCGCAACCTACGGCTACGCCTGCGCCAACCGGCTGGACCGGGAGCTGGTGGAGCGGCTTTTGCCGTCCTTCAGCTATGATGTCGCCCGTGCGGAAAACGCTCCGGTGAAACCGATTCCCCCGACGCCGGCGAAGCGGAACTGAGCGTTCCTCATCAGGGCGGCGGCCAAGCCGCCCGTCACCGCCCCCCCCAGACCACGCGGGCGGTCAGCATCAACCCGTTTCGCGCGGGCGGATGGCACGGCCCCTCGATCGCGGTCGTGTCAGGGGGGAACGTGAGCCGAGTCAATCGCCAACAAATTCTCCGCAGGGAAGTTTCTACGCCGTCCGGACTTGTATCGGCGGCCAGGGATCAGGCTGCCACTCCGGAGGCGCAAGTGACGGCTTCGGTCCCCAATGTTGCTTATAAGAAAAACGTTTGAAAAGTAATGCTCCAAGCCAATGCCGGCCGATGCTGTCGCGGTCATCCGGCGGTTGCGTCTGATATTCACTCGCAACAACAGGGCATCGCGTGATGCGATAGGCCGCGATTTCTCCAAATTTCGGTGTTCAAGCGGTTGCCAGGGGTCCATAATTCGGGCATGGTCTTTTCCGAAACCCGACAAACCGACAAACGAACCGCAGGAGGCAGGACGTGAAGGGCGATCCGCAGGTCATCACCCATTTGAACAAGATCCTGACCAACGAGCTGACGGCGATCAACCAGTACTTCCTGCATGCCCGCATGCTGAAGAATTGGGGTCTGAAGCGCATTGCGCACAAGATCTACGTAGAATCCATCGACGAGATGAAGCACGCCGACAAGATGATCGAGCGCATCCTGTTCCTGGAAGGTCTTCCCAACCTCCAGGATCTGGGCAAGCTGATGATCGGTGAGGACGTACCGGAAATGCTCGGCAACGATCTGAAGGTGGAGCATAAGGCCCGCACCGACCTGATCGACGCCATCACCCTGTGCGAGCAGGTCCGCGATTACGAGACCCGCGCGCAGCTCACCGAACTGTTGGACGACACCGAAGAGCACATCGACTGGATCGAGACGCAGCTCGACCTGATCCAGCGTGTGGGCATCGTCGCCTACCAACAGGAGCAGATCTACGGCGAGAGCTGATCCGCTCGGAGCCGCCCAAGGCTGTTCGGACGGGCGCGGCCGCGACTGCGCCCCCCGTCGCCCCCCCTTTTGCGCGGAGCGGCAAGGTGGAGTGAGCAACGCCTTGTTAACCATGTTGTCGTAGCTTGCGGGTTTCCGCTTCAGTTTGTACGGGAACCGCCATCATGCTCCCCATCACGTCCTTGCAGGTTGACGACCTGACGCCGGAGGAGACCGCCGCCGTCGCGCACGCCTATCTGGCGGCGCTGGATGAAAGCGACCTGGATCAGGGCGATCATGAGAGCGCCTTCGACCGGGCGCTGGAGACCCTGCGCGGTTACCGTCCCGGCCTGCCGCTGAACGTCGCCGCGGCGGAGCTGGAACTGCTGCTGGTCTCCCTGCCGGCTGCCGTCTCCACCGCGCAGGAGCCCGCCCTGGCGTAAGGCGCGCCCGGCCGTCTTCTCCTCGGTTCACGAAAAAGGCCCCCTCCGGTTTCCCGGAGCGGGCCTTTCCAGTTCCGAGTGTGGGTCACAGCCCCGACATCATAGCCCCGTCTGCGGCTTGCCGGTGTCGGCCGTCTTGGTCACGCCGGGATCGATGAGGGGCTGCAGCGCCGGGGCGATGCTCTTCAGAAGCTGGGCGGGCAGGGCGCTGGTGAAGCGGTAGTTGTCGGCCTCCGGCCCATGGACGAAGGCGGTCATGGTGCCGAAGAAGCGGTCGCCGATGTAGAAGGCGAAGGTCGCCGTCCGGTTCACCGCCCGCGATTCGATCAGGTGCCCGCCGGGGCCGTAGCGGTCCAGCCGGTGGTCGCCCGTGCCGGTCTTGCCGCCGATCGGAATGACCGCCCCCGCCGAGTCCTTGAAGGAGCCCCAGACGCGCTTGGCCGTGCCGTTCTGCGCCACGTCCATCAGCGCCTTGCGCAGGGTGGCCGCGACCTCCGCCTTCATCACGCGCTGGCCGCGCAGCTCGCCCAGGCCGACAACGGCCTCGTAGGGCGTGCCGGCGGCGAAATGCAGCTTGCGCACGCGCACGGTCGGCTGGCGCACCCCATCGTTCTGGATGATGCCCACCAGCTCGGCCAGGGCCGCCGGGCGGTCGGCGGAACTGCCGATGGCCGTGGCGAAGGACGGGACGAGCGTTTCGAAAGGGTAGCCCAGCTTGCGCCACTGCTCGGTGATGCGCTGGAAGGCTTCCTCCTCCAGCCCGATGCGGATGCGGGTGTTCTGGGCCGACTGGCCCTTCTTGAACAGCCAGCGGTAGCTTTCCTGGCGCTCCTGGACGCTGGCCTCCAGCACCTCCTGCCGCTTGGCGTCGGGGCGCTTCTGCAGGTAGGAGACCAGCCACAGCTCCAGCGGATGGACGCGCGCCAGATAGCCGAGGTCGTTCAGCGGGAACTTGTCCGGCCCGTACTTGCCGTAGAGCGACGCGATGTCGCCGTCGTCCAGCTTGGCGTCAGGCAGGCGGGCGCGCAGGAAGGCGCCGAACTCCTTGACCCCGGCCTGCGGGCGCACGGTGCGGAAGATGACCGACAGGCGGTGCGGCATCGGGCGCGACCGGCTGGCCAGCATGTTCAGCATCGCGTCCGGCGTGTGCTTCCGGTAGCTGTTGTAGAAGCGGTTCAGGAAGTCGCTGCCTTCCTTGTCGGCGAAGCGGGCGAGATAGGCTTGGCGGGCGGGGTGGTCGGGGTTGTGCAGGATGTCGGTGCTGTCGTCGCCGCCTTCGGACAGATAGAACTGCACGATGTCGCGCATCATGCGGATGAAGGGCAGGTTGACCGAATTGCGCAGCGACTCGGTCACGGTCAGGATGCTGCCGTTGTCCTTGGCGTTGAAGTTCACGAAGCTGTGCAGCCCGCCGCCGGTGAAGAAGGCCTCGCCGGGGTTCGCCGAATAGCGGCGCTCCATGGCGGCGTCGAGCATGGCGCTCAGCCCGCGGTTGCCGGAGGTCGCCAGCCAGTTGGCGGCCCAGCGCGTCAGGTTGTCGGACGCCTCCTCCTCAACGTCGGCGAGGAAGTCCTTGGGCAGATGGGCGTAGCGGGTGTGCAGCTCCGCCACGATCTCCAGGTAGGTCGCCAGCGTGCGCAGCTTCGCCGTGGAGCCGAGGTCGAGCTTGGCGCCCTCGTTGATGTCCAGCGGCTGGTCGAGATTGTCGGCCTGGACGCGCAGGTAGTTGGCGTCCGATCCCCGTTCGTAGAGCGTGACCGAATAGATGATCTTGGACAGGTCGCTGCCCTTGGTGTCGAGCAGTCGTTCGCCGGTCAGCCCCATCTGCGCGGCGAAGGCCGGGTCGCCCAGCTTCGCCAGCACCTCCACCACGCGCTGCTGCGCCGGGGCGTCCAGCGTCGATTCGGCGGTCAGGTCGATGCGGTCGAGCTGGTAGAGGCTGGACACGCCGAGCATGGAGAGAAGCCGTGCGCGGATGGCGTTGGGGGCTTTCTGCTCCACGAAATTGGCGGTCTGGGCCTGCGGCGGGTCCTCGCGGAACTTCAGCGTCAGGCCGAGCGCCGCGTCGCGCAGCGCGGTGTCGATCACACCCGCGCTGTGCAGCACGCGCAGGTGGCTGTCGGCCAGCCGCTCCAGCGCCGGACGGTCCTGGATCAGGTAATAGGAGGGGCGGCGCTGGGCGAGCAGGAGGCTCAGCACCTGCTTGTAGGCCAGCGCCTTCACCTGCAGGGCGCGGGCGTCGGCGGGTTCCTCCGACAGCACCTTCTCGGCGATGGCGAGGTCGGTGCCGAACCAGGCCCACAACCCGTCGCCCAGCCCGTTCACCTCGCCGAAGCCGGGACGCCCGGTCAGCGGGGTGGAGTTCAGATAGTCGATCAGGATGCGCCGGCGGTGGGCGCCGGTGTCCTCGCCGTCCAGATAGGCGCGGGTGCTGGCCGAGATCATCTGGCGCAGCTTCTCCATGGCGCCGTTCGTCTGGCCGTCGGGGGAGTGGCGGTACTTCTCGATCTGGGTCGCCAGGGTCGAGCCGCCGGGGGAGCGCTGGCCGGGCTTGACCCACTGCACCGGCAGCATCGCCACGGCGCCGGCGAAGCGGTCCCACTCCACGGCGGGGTTGCGGCGCGGCTCGTCGGTGTTCAGCAGCTCGCGGTTCTCGATGAACAGCAGCGTTGCGGCGACCAGCGGCGGCACGTCATCGAACTTGGCGAAGACCCGCTCCGGGTAGCGGGCGGAGAACAGCGCGGTGCCGTTGCGGTCGAGCAGGGTCAGGCCGGCGCGCGTCTTCTCGTGGTAGATCGGGAAGCCGCCGGCGGCCATGAACTGGTCGAGCGTCGGCGACAAATGCGCCTGCATCTCCACCGCGTACATGTCCGTGGTCAGCGAGCGCAGATAGCCGGGCAGACCGACATAGCCCATCCGCTCGTTGTAGGGACCCTGGGTGGGGTGGCGCGCGGCGGGGTTCGGCCCCTCGCGCAGCGTGTAGGTCATGTCCTTGGCGTAGCCGGCGAGCAGGCGGGCCTGCAATCGCGACGTGCGCATCTCCTCCTGCGCCAGGAGGGCGCCGCCGCCCAGCGTCGCCGCCAGCGTCACACCCCAGATCGCACGCCGCACCCACAACCGTGTCATGTCCGGCTCCAGCCATGACCGCGAGCGACGCCCGCGAATTGGTTAAAATGCTCGGCAAATTGGCCGAGCGATATGGCCGGAATGTAGAGGCGCCTTGGTTAACAACCGGTGTAATCCCTCGCCCTTCGAGAGTGCGAGTCCGCCTCGAAATCGGTGTAACTCAAATTCGTAGCGGACCGTTGCGTCGGCGCCACGAATGCGCCCATTGGTTGTGTGGTTAAGAAGTGTGACTGTGTGTTGCCACGAAATCCGTTAACGCCGCGCGCAGGCGGGTGACCACGCCCGACCAGTCGCCGGAGCGGTCCTGGCCGAACACCCGCATGGTCGGGTACCAGGGGTTGACCTCCCGGTTGCCCAGCCAGCGCCAGCAGGCGTCGGCGCGCGAGAGCGTCCAGGTCGGCCGTCCCAGCCCGCCCGCGAGGTGGCAGACGGAGGTGTCCACCGTGATGACGAGGTCCAGCGTCTCGGCCAGCGCCGCCGTGTCGGCGAAGTCGCGGACGCTGCCCATTGGGTCGACGATGTCCATTCCCGCTGGAGGCTCGGCCAGCTGCGCCGCGCCCGGCCCCATCTGAAGGCTGACGAAGCGCACCCCCGCCACATCGGCCAGGGGAGCCAGGGCGGCCAGCGGCAGGCTGCGCCGCCGGTCGATCGGGCTCGCCACCCCACGCACCGTGCGCGGCGAGCCGGCCCAGACCAGCCCGACTCGCGGACGCCCGTCCGCCGGCACGCGCTCACGCCAGACCGCGACGTCGGCGGGGTCGGCGCGAAGATAGGGCACCGCGGCCGGGATGCTGTCCAGATCCGTCCCGAAGGCGCGGGGCAGGCTCATCATCGGGATGTGCAGGTCGAAGGCGGGAAGCTCCCCGCCCCAGGCGACGGCGGCCGACACGCCGTCCACCCGCTCCATCAGCCGGACCAGGGCGGGGGAGCAGCCGACGATCACCCGCGCCCCCCGCTCGGCCAGCCGCGGCGCGTAGCGGACGAACTGCAGGGTGTCGCCGAGTCCCTGTTCGGCGTAGAGCAGGATGGTCCGGCCCGCCACATCCTCCGCCCCCGTCCATTGCGGCTGGGGGAAGCCGCGGTGCACGGGGTTGAGCTGCCGGGTCTCCCAGCGCCACTCGAACTCCTCCCAACCCTCGCGCATTTGCCCGGAAGCGAGCAGGGCGACGGCGAGCGCCAAATGGGCGTCGGCGTCGGCGGGGGCGAGGCGGATGGCCTCCCGCCCGGCGGCGACGGCCTCGTCGCGGCGGCCCTCGTGCAGCAGAAGGGACAGGCGGTTGCGGTGGAAGGCGGCCCGCTCCGGGGCGATGCGCGCCGCGCGCCGGCACTGGCGCAGCGCCTCAGCGACGCGGACGGTCTGTTCCAGCAGCGGCACCATGTTGCCGTAGGCGTCGGCGTTGCCGGGGTCCAGCGCCACCGCCCGGCGGCCGGCCCGTTCCGCCTCGTCGAAACGGCCCAGCGTGACCAGGAGATGGACGAGGTTGGTCTGCGCCTCGGCCAAGGTGGGATCGAGCCGCAGCGCCGCGTCCAGCGCCTCCACGGCGCCCTCCGGGTCGCCCGTCTGGGCCAGCGCGGCGCCGAGCTTGCGGTGCGCCTCGGCCCGCTGCGGGGCGAGGCTGCGCGCCTTGCGGAAGGCGTCGGCGGCGCCCGCCCAATCGGCGGCGGCGTAGAGCAGCATACCGGCCCGCTCGAACGCTTCGGCCAGAGGCTCGCTGTCGGTGGCGGCGCTGGCCGTCAGGGCGCGGGTCAGGGCACGCTGGGCGGCGAGTCCGTCGCCGGCCTCGATCAGGGCGCCGCCCAGGGCGAACCAGTCACCGGCGCCGTCGGGTTGCAGAGCGAGGACGCTGCGGAAGGCGCTCGCGGCCTGCGCCGCTCCGTCCGGCGTTCCCAGCGCCATCAGCGCCTTGCCGAGGTTGCCGTGGATGTCGGCGGCGAGCGGCAGCCGCGCCGCCGCCTTGCGGATCATCGCCACCCCGTCCGTCACCGCGCCGGTCTGGGCCGCCAGCAGCCCGGCGAAATGCAGGGCGTGGGGGTTGTCCGGGTCCACCGCCAGGATGCGGCCGTAGAGCAGCCGCGCCTCCTCCAGCCGCCCGGACAGATGATGGTCGAGCGCAAGGTTCAGGGCTTCGGCGACGGTGGCCATGGGCGGGGCCTTCTGTGGTGGGGACTATGCCCCCAGCAGTTCCTTCGCCTTGGCGGCGAGGTCGGCCAGCGGGACTTCAACCTGCTCGCCCTTCACCAGATGCTTCAGCGTCGCCGTGCCGCGGGCCTTCTCGTCGGAGCCCATCAGGACGACCAGCGGGATGCCCGCCTTGTCGGCATATTTCATCTGCTTGGCGAGCTTGCCGCCGTCGAGCTGGATTTCCGTGTTGATGCCCGCCGCACGCAGCGCCGTCGCGAGGCTGTAATAGTCGGCGGACAGGGCCGGGTCCATCTGCGTCACCAGGACCTGGGCGGTGGCGCCGCCGTCCTTGATGATGCCGGCCTCCATGAGCTGGTAGAACAGCCGCGTCGCGCCGATGGAGATGCCGACACCCGGCAGCTTCGACTTGGTGTAGTGGCTGGCGAGGTTGTCGTAGCGCCCGCCGGAGCACACGCTGCCGATCCCCGGATGGTCGTTCAGGAAGGTCTCGTAGACGGTGCCGGTGTAGTAGTCGAGCCCGCGCGCGATGGCGAGGTTGATGCGCACCACGCCGTCCGGCACCTGGAGGGCCTTCAGCCCCTGGACGACGGTGGTCAGCTCCGAAACGCCCTGGCGGAAGGTCTCGTTCTCGATGCCCAGCGCGCCCAGCGCGGCGAGCGTCTCCTCGTTCGTGCCCTTGGCGTCGATCAGGGACAGGATCGTTTCCGCCGCGTCGGCGGTCATGCCGAGGCCGGTCAGGCTGTCGCGCACCTTGTCGCGGCCGATCTTGTCCAGCTTGTCGATCTCACGCAGGACCAGGACGCGCTTCTCCGCGTCGTCCACGCCCAGCCCGTCGAGCAGGCCGAGCAGGACCTTGCGGTTGTTCACGTTGATGGTGAAGCCGCCGAAGTCCAGTTCGCTGAAGACGTGGTAGATGACCGCCGGGATCTCCGCGTCGTAATGGGCGGACAGGCTGTCCTTGCCGATCACGTCGATGTCGCACTGGTAGAATTCGCGGAAGCGCCCGCGCTGCGCCCGTTCCCCGCGGTAGACGCGCTGGATCTGGTAGCGGCGGAAGGGGAAGGCGAGGTCGCGCTCATGCTCCGCCACGTAGCGGGCGAGCGGCACCGTCAGGTCGAAGCGCAGCGCGATGTCCGGCTTGTTCCCCTGCTGGAGGGCGCCGGTGGACTGAACGAAATAGACCTGCTTCTCGGTCTCGCCGCCGGACTTGGTCAGCAGGGTGTCCACCGTCTCGAACACCGGGGTTTCCACCGGCACGAAGCCGAACCGCTCGTAGCCGCGGCGGATGGTGTCGAGAAGACGCTGGAAGGCCACTTGCTGGCGCGGCAGCAGCTCCATCGTTCCGGGCGGGGTGCGGGGGGTGATCAGGCTCATCGGCGCGGGTCCGGCTTCGAATGTCCCTAGGGATTCGGCTAGGGTTCTAGCGGCTTTCGCCGGTCCCGTCACCAGCGCAGTGGCCGGATACCGCCCCGATACCGTTGAGCGGGGGGCCGTAAGGGGCTAGAACTCCGGCAAACCCCCACACATCCGTGCCGGAGCCGCCATGCCCACCGACCGTCTCGTCCTCCGCCGTCCCGACGACTGGCATGTGCACCTGCGCGACGGCGCCATGCTGAAGGCGGTGCTGCCCTTCACCGCCCGCCAGTTCGGCCGCGCCATCATCATGCCGAACCTGAAGCCGCCGGTGACCAAGGCCGCCGACGCCGTCGCCTATCGGGAGCGCATCCTGGCGGCCCTGCCGGCGGACCAGTCCTTCACGCCGCTGATGACCGCCTATCTGACCGACGGCACCGACGCCGAGGATCTGGCCCAGGGCTTCGAAGACGGCGTGTTCGCCGCCGCCAAGCTCTACCCGGCCAACGCCACCACCAACAGCGCCCACGGCGTGACCGACCTCGGCAAGATCGCGCCGGTGCTGGAGCGCATGGCGGAGATCGGCATGCCGCTGTTGATCCATGGCGAGGTGACCGACGCCCATGTCGACATCTTCGACCGCGAGGCGGTGTTCCTGGAGCGCACCCTCGGCCCGCTGCTGGAGCGTTACACGGCGCTGCGCGTGGTGCTGGAGCACGCGACCACCGCGGAGGCCGTGGCCTTCGTGCGCGAGCACGCCGCCTCGGGCCGGGTGGGGGCGACGATCACGGCGCACCACCTGCTGATCAACCGCAGCCACCTGTTCGCCGGCGGCATCCGCCCGCACCTCTACTGCCTGCCCATCGCCAAGCGCGAGACGCACCGCGTGGCGCTGGTCGAGGCGGCGACCTCGGGCGAGGGGCCGTTCTTCCTGGGCACCGACACCGCCCCGCACACGGTGACCGCGAAGGAGAGCGCCTGCGGCTGCGCCGGCTGCTTCACCGCGGCCAACGCCCTGGAACTTTACGCCGAAGCCTTCGACGAGGCGGGCGCGCTGGACAAGCTGGAGGCCTTCGCCAGCCTGAACGGCCCGCGCTTCTACGGCCTGCCGGTCAACGAGGACAAGGTGGTGCTGGAGCGCACGCCGTCCACGACGCCGGACATCGTGCTGACCGCCGACGGCGAGGCCGTGCTGCCCTTCCGCAGCGGCGAGACGACGCGCTGGAGCTTCGTCGGCGCGGCTTGAGGGGCTGCGGGGCGGGCGTTGCTGCTGCGGTTGCCCCCACCCCGACCCTCCCCCGCTCTCGGCGGACCTTCGGTCCGCCTGCCGCGTCAGCGCAAACCTTTGGTTTGCGCGAGAGCTGTGCAGGGGAGGGTGCCTTCTGCGAAGCGGCGGCAGTTCCCTCCCCTGCGATAGCGGGGGAGGGTTAGGGTGGGGGCAGGGTCACCCTCAGAAAAGACTCCCCTGAACCGGCGGGCGCTGCGGCTTCTTTGGCTCTGGCTTGGCCTTGGCCGCCTTGGGCTTCGGCTCTGGCGCAGCGGCGGGCGGAACATCCACCCGCGGCCCACCGTCCACCGTCGCGGCGGCTTGGCCATCGGCGAAGACCAGCGACACCGCCAGACCCGGCGTGGCCTGGGCGGCCCTGGTCAGCGGCTTGCCGTCGCCGGATTGCACCAGAGCGAAGCCGCGCTCCAGGACGCCCTTGTAGGAATAGCTTTCCAGAAGCTGCCCCACCGCCGCCAGCTTCGCCGCGCGCTCCTCCACCGCCTTGCCGTAGCTGCGGTCCAGCCGGGGCGTCAGGTCGGACATCCGCCGGCTGCCGTCGCCGAACTTCACGCGGATCGGGCCGAGCGTCAGCCGTCCGCTCACCCGCTCATACTGGCCGCGCGCCGCGACGACGGCGTGGCGCAGCGCGCCATCGAGCGCGCGGGATTCCGACGCCAGCCGCTGCCCGGCCTCGGCCAGCTTCTCGCGCGGGTGGCGCAGCGCCGCACCCAGCTCGTTCAGGCGGGTGCGGCGGCGGTCGAGCAGGGCGGCGGCGGCCAGCGCCAGCCGCTCCGCCCGGTCGTCCAGCCGCTGGGCGTGGCTTTCCAGCAGGGCGCGCGGGTCGCCGAGGCCGCGGGCCAGCCCCTCCACCCGCGTCCGCCGCTCGGCCAGCATCCGGGTGGCGGCCCCGACCATGCGCCGCTCGTCGTCCAGCACCTGGGCGAGCAGCTCCGCCCGCACCGGAACGGCCATCTCCGCCGCCGCCGTGGGGGTGGGGGCGCGGCGGTCGGACGCGAAGTCGATCAGGGTGGTGTCCGTCTCGTGCCCGACCGCGGAGATCAGCGGGATGCGGCTGGCCGCCGCCGCGCGGACGACGTTCTCCTCGTTGAAGGCCATCAGGTCCTCCAGCGAGCCGCCGCCGCGCGCCACGATCAGCAGGTCCGGGCGCGGCACCGGCCCGCCGGGGACGATGCGGTTGAAGCCCTCGATCGCCGCGGTGACCTCCGCCGCCGCCCGCTCGCCCTGGACGGCGACCGGCCAGAGCAGGACCCGGCGCGGGAAACGGTCGTGCAGCCGGTGCAGGATGTCGCGGATGACCGCCCCGGTGGGGGAGGTGACGACGCCGATCACGTCGGGCAGGAAGGGGATGGGCTTCTTGCGCCCGGCGTCGAACAGCCCCTCCGCCGCGAGGCGCTTCTTGCGCTCCTCCAGCATCTTCAGAAGAGCGCCCTCGCCGGCCAGCTCCATCGACTCGATGATGAGCTGGTATTGCGAGCGTCCGGGGTAGGTCGTCATGCGCCCGGTGACGATGACCTCCAGCCCCTCCGCCGGCTGGACGGCCAGCTTCGACGCGGTGCCGCGCCAGCACACCGCCTCGATCACCGCCGTGTCGTCCTTCAGGCGGAGGTAGCAGTGGCCGGAGCTGTGCCGCTTGGGCTGGGAGATCTCGCCGCGCACGCGGACGAAGCCGAACTCCTCCTCGATGCTGCGCTTCAGGCGCCGGGCGAGGTCGCCCACCGAGAATTCCGGCAGGTTCGAGCCGGGGCGCGGCTCGGGGGCGATCAGCGGAGAGGTCATATCAAGGTCTTGAGTCATGGCGGCACCATGATACAAGGCGCGGTGTCGGCAACAAGCGTGGAAGGACGAGGTGCCATGAAAGTCCTGGTGGTCGGGTCGGGTGGGCGCGAGCATGCGCTGTGCTGGGCCATTCAGAACTCGCCGCTGTGCGACACGCTCTACTGCGCGCCGGGCAACGCCGGCATCGCGGACGTGGCCGAATGCGTCGCCATCGGCGCCGAGGACGTGGACGCCCTGGTCCGCTTCGCCCAGGACAAGGCCGTCGACTTCGTGGTCGTCGGGCCGGAAGGGCCGCTGGTGCTGGGCCTCGTCGACAAGCTGACCGCCATCGGCATCAAGGCCTTCGGCCCCAGCGCCGCGGCGGCGGAGCTTGAGGGCTCCAAGGGTTTCATGAAGGACATCCTGGCCAAGTACGGCGTGCCGACCGCCGCCTATGGCCGCTTCAAGGACGTCGAGGCCGCCAAGGACTTCGTGCGCAAGAACGGCGCCCCCATCGTGGTCAAGGCCGACGGTCTGGCCGCCGGCAAGGGCGTGACCGTCGCCCGCACCGAGGAGGAGGCCTTCGCCGCCATCGACGAGGCCCTGGTCGAGGGCCGCTTCGGCGCCGCCGGGGCCGAGGTGGTGGTCGAGGAGTTCCTGGACGGCGAGGAGGTCAGCTTCTTCGCGCTGTGCGACGGTGAATCGGCCCTGCCGCTGGCCTCGGCCCAGGACCACAAGGCGGTGGGCGACGGCGACACCGGCCCGAACACCGGCGGCATGGGCGCCTACTCCCCGGCCCCGGCGCTGACCCCGGACCTCCAGGCCCGCGTGATGCGCGAGATCGTCGAGCCGACCGTCAAGGGCATGGCGGCGGAGGGGCGCCCCTTCAAGGGCGTGCTGTTCGCCGGCCTGATGATCGGCAAGGACGCCGACGGCAACCCGGTGCCGAAGACGCTGGAGTTCAACGTCCGCTTCGGCGACCCGGAATGCCAGACGCTGATGATGCGCCTGAAGTCCGACGCGCTGGCCGCCCTGATCGCGGCGGCGGACGGCCAGTTGAAGAACATCGACCTGCGCTGGCACGACGAGACGGCGCTGTGCGTCGTCATGGCGGCGAACGGCTACCCTGGCGATTACGTGAAGAACACGGAGATCAAGGGCTTCGACGCCGCCAACGCGGTGGAGGGCGTCACCGTCTTCCACGCCGGCACGAAGCGGGTCGATGGGCGGGTGCTGTCCACCGGCGGGCGCGTCCTGGGCGTGACCGCCAAGGCCCCGACCGTGGCCGAGGCGCAGAAGCGTGCCTATCAGGGCGTCGACGCGCTGGACTGGCCGGACGGCTTCTGCCGCCGCGACATTGGCTGGCGGGCGGTGGGGCGCTGACGGCGCCCCGCTTTGACGCTATAATAGGGGCATGGCGACGGCGCTCCAACTGCCGGCTGGCGTGTCAGCCGAAGACATCAAGGCTCTGGCTTCCCGTTACGGAGCCAGCAACCTGCGCGTCTTCGGCTCCCGTGCCACGGGGAGGGCACGGCCCGACAGCGACCTGGACCTTCTCGTGGAGTTGGAGCCAGGGCGGGATTTGTTCGACCTGATCGAATTGAAGCACGCTTTGGAGGAACGAACCGGCGCTGCCGTTGATGTGGTGACAGAGCGTGGCCTGTCGCCTTACATGCGCGACGGAATTCTTCGGTCGGCGCGATCCCTGTGACCGCTGACCGTGCTTATCTGGAACACATCCGCGAGGCCATCCGCCGTGTGATGGAGTATACGGCCACCGGGCGCGACGACTTTTTCACCCGCACGCTCCTTCAGGACGGCGTCATCCGCAATCTGGAGATTATCGGCGAAGCAACGAAGAAGCTTTCGCCGGAGCTGCGATCACAACATTCCGACCTTCCATGGAAGAACATGGCGGCGCTTCGCGACGTGCTGATCCACAATTACCTGGGCGTCGATCTGGCCATCGTATGGGACGTGGTCGTGCACCGGCTTCCCGATGTGGATCACCGGATCGCAGCCATCCTGAACGAGAGTATGGAAGACCCTAGCGCCGCCCCCTGAAGAACTCCCTCAGCATGTCCCCCGCCCGCGTCTCGTCGATGCCGCCGTAGACGTCCGGGGCGTGGTGGCAGGTGGGTTGGTGGTAGAAGCGGGGGCCATGCTCCACCCCGCCGCCCTTGGGGTCGTAGGCGCCGAAATAGACCCGCCGCAGCCGGGCGAAGCTGATCGCCGCGGCGCAGAGCGCGCAGGGCTCCAGCGTCACATAGAGGTCCAGACCGGGCAGGCGCGGCTCGCCGAGCGCTGTGCAGGCGGCGCGGATCGCCAGCACCTCGGCGTGGGCGGTGGGGTCGTTCAACTCCTCGGTCCGGTTGCCGGCGCGGGCGAGCACGGCGCCGGTCGCCGGATCGACCACCACGGCACCCACCGGCACCTCCCCGCGGGATGCGGCGGCTTCGGCCTCGTCGAAGGCGATGTCCATGGGGGAGGGGGGGCGGCTCATGCGGGGCACCCTGCCCGGCGGTCCCTGTTTTCGTCAAGCCGCGGAACGCCCTTCGGCGTTGTTAAGCATCGGACGAAACAGGGAGGACAGTCATGAGCAACCATGTCTACAAGAAGGTGGAAATCGTCGGCACCGCCGAGACCACCATCGACGACGCCATCCGCAACGGCATCGAGCGGGCGTCCAAGACGCTGAAGAACGTCGACTGGTTCGAGGTGGGCGAAATCCGCGGCCACGTCAGCGGTGGAAAGGTCGCCCACTTCCAAGTGGTGATGAAGGTCGGCTTCCGCCTCGAAGAATAACGGCGGGGACCCCGTGCCGTGGGTTGCGGGCGGGGCTTGCAAGCCCTATGGTCCGTGCCCATGGACACCCCCGATTTCGACCATTCCAAAGCCATGCCCGGCGCCGCCGATGCGGACGCGGGCGAGCCCGATGCCGGCGAGCGCATCGCCAAGCGGCTGGCGCGCGCGGGCCTGTGCTCGCGCCGCGACGCCGAGCGCTGGATCACCGACGGCCGCGTGGCCGTCAACGGCACGACCCTGGACAGCCCGGCCTGCGTCGTGCGGTCCGGCGACGTCGTGCAGGTGGACGGCAAGGTCATCCCCGAGCCGGAACCGGCGCGGCTGTGGCGCTATTACAAGCCGTCCGGGCTGGTCACCACCGCCCGCGACGAGAAGGGCCGCACCACCGTCTTCGAACGGCTGCCGCCGGACATGCCGCGTGTCATCTCGGTCGGTCGGCTCGACCTGACGACCGAAGGGTTGCTGCTGCTGACCAACGACGGCGAGCTGGCCCGCTTCCTGGAACTGCCGGCCACCGGCTGGACCCGCCGCTACCGCGTGCGCGTCTTCGGCGAAGTGAACGAGGTGAAGCTGGCCGAGCTGGCGAAGGGACCGACCATCGACGGGGTGAAGTACGGTCCCATCGAAGCCGTTCTGGACCGCATCCAGGGCCGCAACGCCTGGCTGACCGTCAGCCTGAAGGAAGGCAAGAACCGCGAGATCCGCAAGGTGATGGAGGCGCTGGACCTCCAGGTGAACCGGCTGATCCGCGTCGCCTACGGCCCCTTCCAGCTCGGCAAGCTGGAGGAGAGCGCCGTCGAGGAGGTGCCGAAGCGCGTGGTGCGCGAGCAGGTGTCCCGATTCTTCACCGGCGCCGATCCGGCGGAGGAGGGCAAGGCCAAGGGCAAGACCTCTTCCACCAAGGCTGTCAAGAGTGAGAGCGCCGGTGCCGAAGGCGCCAAGGGCCGTTCCGCCGCTCCGGCGAAGGCGTCCAAGCCGCGCGACGCCAAGGCCGGCTGGGCCAAGGCGGAGCCGAAGGCCGCGTCCGACCGGCGTGGCCCGGCCAAGCCGGCAGCGGGCGGTTTCGCGTCCGGCAAGCCGGCCTCCGCCAGGACGGATGGCAAGCCGGCGGGCAAGCCCGGCACGCTGACGCTGAAGGGCGGCAAGCCCGGCGGCGGTGGGAAGCCGGGGCCGAAGCCGCGCGGTGGCGGAGGCGCCTCCGAGGGTGGCCGCGGGCCGGAGCGGACCCGTGCGGATCGTCGGCGGTAAGCACCGCGGGCGGCGGCTGGCCGCCCCGGGGGGGAGCGACACGCGGCCGACCACCGACCGCACCCGCGAATCCCTGTTCAACATCCTGTCCCACGCCGACTGGGGGCCGGACGGCGCCGACCTGCTGGAGGGCGCCGTCGTCGTGGACGCCTTCTGCGGAACCGGCGCCCTGGGGCTGGAGGCGCTGTCCCGCGGGGCCGCCCACGCCAGCTTCCTCGACCTGGGCCGCGCCGCCCTGGACGCCGTGCGGGCGAACGTCGCGGCGCTGGGGGAGGGGGCGAACGCCGCGGTCCTGCGCGCCGACGCCACCCGCCCGCCGCCACCGCTCCGTCCCTGCACGCTGGCCTTCCTCGACCCCCCCTACGGCCAGGATCTGGCGCCGCGGGCGCTGGCCGGGCTGGTCAAGGCCGGCTGGCTGGCTCCCGGCGCCGTCCTGGTGGTGGAGGTCGCCGGACGCGACCCGCTGCCCCTGCCGCCCGGCTTCGCGGACCTGGACGAGCGCCGCTACGGCGACACCCGTGTCCAGTTCCTGCGCTACGGGCCGCCTCCGGAGGTAAAACCGCCTCAGCCGTAGGTGAAGAAGGACGAGGTGACCTGGATCGGGGTGACCCCGGCCAGGATCAGCCGGTCGCCCCCGCCGAAGTCGAGCAGAGCGCCGCCGTTGCCGTCCGATCCCAGGCGGTAGGTCATGTTGGATGCAATCTGGATGCGGTCGTTCTGCGTGGGGCCGAAGTCGGCGATGCGGTCCTGCCCGCCGCCGCGCGTGAAGACGTACAGGTCCGTCCCGGCGCCGCCCCACAGCGTGTCATTGCCGGCATCGCCCCACAACGTGTCGTTCCCCTCGTCCCCCATCAGCAGGTCGGCGCCCGAACCGCCGTGCAACGCGTCGTTCCCGGCCTGCCCGCGCAGCGTGTCGTTTCCGGCATCGCCCCACAGCAGGTCGTTGCCCGCACCACCGAACAGTTGGTCGTTGGCGCTCAGCCCGCTCAGCGTGTCGTTGCCCGCCCCGCCATAGAGGCTGTCGGCCCAGCTGTTGCCGGTCAGCGTCAGGTTCTTCGGGACCTCTGCGATCTGGAAGCTCTTGCCGGTGAACTGTTCGGCGTAATAGTCGATGGAGTTCATGTAGTTGGGCCGCAGCGTCGGGGTCAGGTCCGACATGATGGTGCCGGTGGCGGCGAAGTTGCCGTAGGTGGCCCCGCCCGCATACTCATCGAAGGCGCCGATCATGTGCCCGAACTCGTGGGCCGCCAGCTCGTCCTGGTAGTCGGGACCCCAGTCGGTCTGGGTGCACCAGTTCAGCATGTCGCAGCGCCCGTAGCTGTTGCTGACGTTCACGTTGTAATGCTGGCTGCCGGCCCCCACGAACTGCACGTCGAAGCGGATGGCGTAACTGCTGGTGCCGTCCGACAGGCTGTACTTGTCGCTCCAGATCCCCTCGATCCCCTGCTCCCAGACCTGCTTCAGGGATCCGGCGTCGTCGCCGGTCAGGTGGATGCGCGTCTGCACGGTGAAGGCCGTGCCGTCGAAGGAGAGATCGTACTTCACATCCCAGCCGAACCCGCCGTCCGCCCGCGTTTCCGCGTAGTTGACGGTCACCGGGGCGAAGCTGGTGGGAGCCGGCGCCGCGGGAGCCGCCGCCAGGGTGCCGGCGTTGTTCCCGTAGGTGTAGCTGACGGCCTGCGTCGTGGTGGTCTGGGCGCCGCCGCTCTGGCTGGCGTTGTTCTGGGCGGCGGTCTGGCGCATGGCACGCTTCATGGCACGGTTCCCCTGGTTCTGTGCGTCTTGGGGGACATCATGCGGGCAGGATTGCAGGCTTTCTTGTGACCTTAACTATACATTAACCATTTTCCTAGGGGCGTAGGACACCCCCTTACGGTTGGATCGGCGGGGCGGAGGGACCTCGGCCGGTCGGTCCTGTTATGGCCTAGGCAGTTTTATGCGGGGGCGGGCCATGATCAAGGATCTCTGGTACAAGAACGCGGTCATCTACAACCTGTCGGTCGGCACCTTCATGGACGCCAACGGAGACGGGACCGGTGATTTCCAGGGCTTGCAGCGTCGGCTGGACTATCTGCAGGGGCTGGGCGTGACCTGCCTCTGGCTGGGGCCGTTCCAGCCGTCGCCGATGCGGGACCACGGCTATGACGTGGCCGACTACTACAACGTCGATCCGCGCTACGGCACGCTGGGCGACTTCGTGGAGTTCAGCCACGCCTGCAAGCAACGCGGCATCCGCGTCATCATCGACCTCGTGGTCAACCACACCTCGGACCAGCACCCCTGGTTCCAGGCGGCGCGCAAGGACCCGGAGTCCCCCTACCGGAACTGGTACGTCTGGTCGGACGAGAAGCCGTCCGACGCCGACGAGGGCGTCGTCTTTCCCGGCGTGCAGAAGACGACCTGGAGTTGGGACAAGGAGGCCCGCGCCTATTACTTCCACCGCTTCTACGAGTTCCAGCCGGACCTGAACACCGCCAACCCGGAGGTGCAGGCCGAACTGCTGAAGGTGATGGGCTTCTGGATCGAGCTGGGCGTGTCGGGTTTCCGCATGGACGCCGTGCCCTTCGTCATCGCGACCAAGGGGCCGGAGGTGAAGAAGTCCAAGCAGCAGTTCGACATGCTCCGCACCTTTCGGGAGTTCGTGCAGTGGCGGTGCGGCGACGCCGTTCTGCTGGCTGAAGCCAACGTGCTGCCGACCGTCGACCAGGAGTATTTCGGCGACGACGGCGACCGCATGCAGATGGTTTTCAATTTCCAGGTCAACCAGACCCTGTTTTACGCCCTGGCCACGGCGGACACGCGGCCGCTGGCCAAGGCCCTGGATGTCACCCGGGTGCCGCGGCCCAGCACCAACCAATGGGGACTGTTCCTGCGCAACCACGACGAGCTGGACCTCGGGCGCCTGACCGAGGCGCAGCGCAAGCGCGTGTTCGATGCCTTCGGGCCGGACAAGAACATGCAGCTCTATGACCGCGGCATCCGGCGGCGGCTGGCCCCGATGCTGCGCGGCGACCGCCGGTGGCTGGAGCTGGCCTACAGCCTGCTGTTCACGCTGCCGGGCACGCCGGTGCTGCGATACGGCGACGAGATCGGCATGGGCGATGACCTGTCCCTGCCGGAGCGCGACTGCGCCCGCACCCCCATGCAGTGGTCGGACGAGCCGCAGGGCGGCTTCACCAAGGCGGACAATCCCGTGCTGCCGGTCATCAGCGGCGGCGCCTACGGCTATGAAAGGATCAACGCCGCCCACCAGCGCCGCGAACCGACCGCCCTGCTGAACTGGACCGAACGCATCATCCGCATGCGCAAGGAATGCCCGGAGATCGGCTGGGGCGATTATCAGGTGCTTCCCACCGGATCGAACGCGGTGCTGGCGATCCGCTACGACTGGCGGAACAACTCGGTGCTCGTCGTTCACAACCTCGACGACCGTCCCCACGAGGTCGCGCTGGCGGTCGATGGCGAGGGAAAATCGCCGCGCCTGGTCAATCTGCTGGCCGAGGACCACAACGACCCCGAGGAGGACGGGCGGCACCGCCTGGTGCTGGAGCCCTACGGCTACCGCTGGTACCGGCTGGGCGGGCTGGACTACCTGCTGCGCCGGACGGAGGGGCCGGTCGGCGGGGCAAAGCGGTCTTGACTTTGTCCGGCCCGCTGGGGGACGCTGGTTGCGTCGTCCCCAGCCGGGGGCGGCGCATCAGACGCTTGTTCTCAGGGCAGGGTGAAAATCCCGACCGGCGGTAGCCCCTCGCACGAGGGGGAGCCCGCGAGCGCTCCCGGCCGTCAGGCCGGGAGGTCAGCAGATCCGGTTCAAGGCCGGAGCCGACGGTGACAGTCCGGATGGAAGAGGACGAGCCGGTCATCGCCGTGGTCCGCCCGCAGCGCATGGCGTTGGGCGTGGGGCGCGTGCGGTGGCCTGCGACGGTGGTCCGCGTGGGGCATCCCGCGCGCCGCCGAATGTCTCTTTGCGCCCTGATTCAGGCTCGCCCCAACCGGAGTGAGAACCGTGAATCAGACCTTTGCCAGCAACCAGCTTTCCACCACGTCCTCCACCGGCCTTCTCGACCGCTTTGGCACCGCCGAGGAGCGGGTGATCCGCGCCGTGGACGCCATCCGTCAAGGGGGCGGGGTCGTCGTTGTGGATGACGAAGACCGCGAGAACGAAGGCGACGTGATCTACGCCGCCGAAACCATCACCGCCGAACAGATGGCCCTGCTGATCCGCGAAGGGTCGGGGATCGTCTGCCTGATCCTGACCGACGCGGACACGCGCCGCCTCGACCTGCCGCCCATGGTCGGCAGCAACACGGCGCGCTTCGGCACCGCCTTCACCGTCTCCATCGAGGCGCGGGAGGGCGTGACGACGGGGGTGTCGGCGGCGGACCGGGTGACCACCATCCGCACCGCCATCGCCGACGGCTGCCGGCCGGAGGACCTCGCCCGGCCCGGCCATGTCTTCCCGATCCGCGCGCACGCCGGGGGCTTGGCGGCCCGGCGCGGCCACACCGAGGCGACCATCGAGCTGACCACGCTGGCCGGGCGCCGTCCGGCGGGGGTGCTGTGCGAGGTGATGAACCCGGACGGCACCATGGCCCGCCTGCCCGAACTGGTGGCCTTCGCCGAGCGCAACGGCATGCCGATGGTGAGCATCGAGGATCTGGTCGGGGCGATGCGTTTGCGCTCCGCGGCGTGACCGGCCTGGGTGAATGAGTGGGACCGGCTCTCCCGTTCGCGGGCGGGGCCGGTCCCATCGGTCCGCTGGAACGGCCGACATCGACATCCGCCGCCGGAGCGTTATCACACCCGCCCGCTCTTTTCCCATTGAGGACAATCGGATTGCCCTGTACGCGGTGCCCGGCGATGCGCGGCGGCCATCCCTGCCGCGCCGCTGCGTGGATGGTCGTGCACGCAAATTCAGGATTTGAGCGGAGACGGTTGATGAGGACGAGGCTGCGCGTGTGTTTGGCGATTGTGGCGCGATTGCTGGTCGCCGCCTTGATTCTGGCCTCGGCCCCGGTGCGCGCGGAGAACTGGACCGTTGCTTCCGAAGACTATTTCCCGCCGTACAACTTCACCGAGCGCGGCAAGCGAACGGGAATGGACACGGAGATCGTCGATGCCATGATGAAGGAAATCGGCGTCTATCCGGTTCATCGCCCCATGGCATGGCCCGAGGTGGTGCGTGCGCACGACGAGAATGAAGTGGATGTCGCCTTCCAGTTCTTCACGTCAGCCCGCCGATTGGAGCGTGGCCATCTGATTGGTCCCTATCGTGTCGGAGCGACCGTGCTCATGGTCCGCAGCAACTCGGAGATCGCCTACACGCGCATCGACGACTTGCAGGGTCTGCGGATCGGCGTCGTCGAAGGCTTCGAGTACACGCCCGAGTTCGACAAATCGCCCCTTTTTGAGAAGGTTCGCAGCAGCAGCAACGTCGTGTCCTTCCGGCGCCTGCTTCTGGGCCGCGTCGATGCCATCGCCGGCGACCTGCAGGTGCTCAAATACCTTGCCGAGAGCGAGGGCCGGTCGAGTTCCGTCAAGATCCTGCCCAAGCCGCTGGCCATGGTGCCGCGCTACATGTCCGTTCCCAGGTTGCGGGCGGAGAAGGCCGAGCGATTGCAGGCAGCCTACGAAAAGCTCAAGCGGGACGGCACCATCGACGCCATCGTCCGCGCCTGGGAGCGGTAAGGAGTGACCGGCTCCCCTGAAACCCCTCCGCCCTGAGTTCGCGTCCATCGCGGGAACGGAACAGCGCCGCATGGACATGGCGGAAGCGCTAAGCGACTGCTGGAACAATGCCTCGACCGGAAACTGGTCTCACATCCTCAAGACCGAGCAGGCTCAAGACCGAGCAGGCTCAAGGCCGAGCAGGTCCGCCATTCGGCGCTCGCCTGTATGACTCCCGCTCGGTTCGAGGCTGCATGCAAAGCCTCAGGCTTCACAGGAGCTTCCAATCGGTTTGCGGGGAGACCGTCAGCGTCTGAGCGGACTGGACGGAGGTTCCGTTCATGGCCCACAGGGACAGCGCGCCGGTGCCCTGCGAGC
>NZ_JACCJY010000013.1 GCF_014596085.1 Azospirillum tabaci | reverse complement strand
GACGACACGCTCAGCGGCGGGGCGGGCAACGACACGGCGCTGGGCGGGGCGGGGCGCGACCTGATCGGGCTCGGCGCGGGCCATGACCTGGCCAATGGCGGGGCGGGCAACGACACGCTGTTCGGCGAGGAGGGCGACGACACGCTGTTCGGCGGGGCGGGCGACGACGTGCTGCACGGCGGGGCGGGCAACGACGTTCTGTTCGCCGACGGCGGGGCGGACACGCTGTGGGGCGGGGCCGGGGCGGACGTCTTCGCCTTCGGGCGGGCCTCGGGCGGGTCGGTGGTGATGGACTTCGAGGTTGGGGTGGACCGCTTGGCCTTCCACGAGGCGGGCATCGACCTGGGCGCGGTGATCCGCTCGGCGCGGGTGGAGGGCGGCAACACCACGCTCGACGTCGGCGGGGGCAACCGCATCACCATCCTCGGCCAGACCGGCAACGTCGCCGCCTGGTTCGGCTGAGCGGCGTCGCAGCGCGCTCCGCAAACGAAAGGCGTGTGCCGGAACCTTCGGGCTCCGGCACCCGCCCTTTCCTTTTCAGGACGTGGGGGCGTTCACGTGATCGGCCGGCCGCCGTTCCGCGCCCGCAGATGGTCGATGAGGGCGCGCAGCCGCGGCGGCACCGTCCGGCGGCTCGGATAGTAGAGATGGAAGCCGGCGAAGGGCGGACAGAAATCCTCCAGAACTGCCAGCAGCGCGCCGCGCTCCAGATGGGGCCGGAAGGTCTCCTCCATGCCGCAGGTCAGGCCGGCACCGGCCAGGGCCAGCCGGACCATCATCCCCATGTCGTTGGTGGCGACCCGCGGATTCACCGCGATGTCGAAGTCGCGGCCATCCTCGGTGAACTCCCAGCGGTAAGGCGCCACGTCCGGCGCCGGGCGCCAGCCGATGCAGCGGTGGGCGAGAAGGTCGCGCGGATGGGCGGGGCGGCCCGCCTGCGCCAGATAGGCCGGTGAGGCCACCACCAGCTGCCGTTGCTTGGTGGAGACCGGCACCGCGATCATGTCCTGCTCGATGGCCTCGCCCAGCCGGACACCCGCGTCGAAACCCGCCGCGACGATGTCGAACTCCTCGTCCGTCACCAGGATGTCGATGCCGACCGATGGGTAGGCGGCCAGGAAGCCGGCCAGCGCTTCGCCTTCCAGGATGCTTTCCGCAATGGACGAGACGGCCAGCCGCAGCGTTCCACCGGGCGCCCCGTGCGTCGAGGCGATGACCTCCAGCGCCGTGCCGATCTCCGCCAACGCCGGGCGCGTCGCGGCGAGCAGATGCGCGCCCGCGTCGGTCAGCCGGACGCTGCGCGTCGTCCTCTGGAGAAGCGGCACGCCGATCCGATCCTCCAGCCGACGGACCGCCTGGCTGACGGCGGAGCGGGTGACGCCCAGGCGCTCGGACGCCCGGCGGAAATTGAGCGTCTCGGCAACCGCCAGAAACGCCGCCATGCCTTCGAAGGGATCGCTCATTGGTTAGATATGCTAACCAGCCCGTTCATAATTGGCAACTCGAACTATCGATCATCGGATCATAGCTTGTCTCCATCACCGCAACGATCGACGGAAGGGAGCATGACATGACCGCGATCACCGACAAGACGATCCTCATCACCGGCGCCTCCAGCGGCATCGGCGAGGGCACCGCCCGCGTCCTCGCCGCCGCCGGCGCGAAGCTGGTGCTTGGCGCCCGCCGGACGGACCGGCTGGAGGCGCTGGCCGCCGACATCCGGGCCGGCGGTGGCACCGCGGAGGTCCGCCCGCTGGACGTGACGAGCCGCGAGGACATGGCCGCCTTCGCCGCCTTCGCGCGGGAGCGGTTCGGGCGCATCGACGTGCTGGTCAACAACGCCGGGGTCATGCCGCTGTCTCCCATGGCCTCGCTGAAGGTCGAGGAGTGGGACCGCATGATCGACGTGAACATCCGCGGCGTGCTCTACGGCATCGCCGCGGTGCTGCCGATCATGAACGGCCAGGGCTTCGGCCAGATCATCAACATTGCCTCCATCGGGGCGCTCGCCGTTTCGCCGACCGCCGCGGTCTACTGCGCGACGAAATACGCCGTGCGGGCCATTTCCGACGGGCTGCGCCAGGAAAACGAGCGGTTGCGCGTCACCTGCGTCTGCCCCGGCGTCGTAGAATCGGAGCTGGCCCACACCATCACCGACCCGGAGGCCGAAGAGCTGATGCGGGCCTACCGCGCCGTCTCCATCAAGCCCGACGCCATCGGGCGGGCCATCCTGCACGCCATCGAGCAGCCGGACGACGTGGACACCAACGAGATCGTGGTCCGTCCCACGGCCAGCCGTTGAGGAGGGCAGCATGACGTTCGGCACCGACACCCGTGCCCGCAATCCCGCGCGCCTGCGCGCGTTCGTTGCGGCGGGGCTCCTCGCCGCGGTTCCGGCGATGCCCGCCACCGCCCTGGCCACCGCCCTGACCACCGATGAGCGCGCCAAGCGCGGCGGCGAGGTGGTCCGCAGCCTGAACAACGGCCAGCCCCAACCCACCCTGGAACGGATGCGCGAGGAGTTCCCCTTCCTGGCGGAGGCCACCGAGGCCTACGCACTGGGCGACGTCTGGTCCCGGCCGGGGCTGGACACGCGGACCCGCCAACTGGCCGCGGTCGCCGCCTTCGCTGCCATCGGCGAGACGGCCTTCATGAAGATCCACGCCGGCTACGCGCTCAACGCCGGCGTCTCCGAGGACGAGTTGAAGGAGATCGTCTACATGGTGACCGTCCCCGCGGGCTTCCCCCGCGCAATCTCCGCCGCGCGCACCCTGTCGGACCTGTTTGCCGAGCGCCACCCGTCGGCGGAGGGAAACACGCCATGAAACGCGCACTCGCCCAGACCGCAACCCTGACCGCCGCCCTGCTCGCCGCCGGCGCCGAGGCCCTGCCCGACCGGAAGGCGCTGGCCCAGACCGCCGACCGTTCCGCCATGGAGAGCCCGCCGCAAGCGGATCACCCCTATGTCGGCCTGTGGGTGACGGAGGACGGCCGCATCCGCCATGAGCTTCTCCCCAACGACCGCTACGTCGAGGCGCGGGGCAACCGGGAGAAGGCGTATCAGGGCCGCTATCGGGTCACCGGCAACCACATCGACTATTGGGACGACACCAGCTTCACCGCCGACGGCGTCTTCATCGACGGAGTGCTGCACCATGCCGGGATGATCCTGCACCGGCGGCGCTGACCGCCGCGCATTTTCTCTCCTGACTGAAAATGTGAAGTGGACAACAGTGCCGGATGCCCGATCCGGGAAGAATGGCTGTGCAAGGGCGAGATCTTCAGAGCGAAACGGCAAGAATAAAGCCGAATGAAGCATCTCTCCTTGCATGGCACAATCCCCTGATCCGAAGGAAACGCATCATGGCAAACGTCTATGGCACCAACAACGCCGACTTCCTCGACATGATCAAGTACGGTGTCAGCAATGACTACGTGCAAGGCTATGACGGCAACGACACCATCCTCGGCTGGTACGGCAACGACACGCTGGATGGCTGGAACGGCAACGACGTGCTCTACGGCGAGTCGGGCAACGACCTGCTGATGGGCTATTACGGCACCGACACGCTCTATGGCGGCAGCGGCAACGACCAGCTCTACGGCGAGAGCGGGTACGACAAGCTCTACGGCGGCGAGGGCAACGACACGCTGAGCGGCGGCGACACCTTCGACGACCTCTACGGCGGCATGGGCAAGGACCAGATGACCGGCGGGGCCGGGGCCGACTGGTTCTTCTTCGAGACGAAGGACAGCGGCGACATCTACGCCGGCAACGCCGACACCATCACCGACTTCAAGGACGAGGACCAGATCTGGCTGAAGGGCAACTACAGCTACGCCGGCTCGACCAGCGCGCCCGCCGACGGCCAATACAGCATCTGGCAGAAGGACGGCAACTACGTCGTCACGTGGAACGCGGCCAACGACACCGGCTTCCACGACCTGATCGTGAAGGGCGACAACCCGATGGGCGACATCTCCTTCTACTGATCCGCCTGACCGAGGTACCGGGCGCGCCGTCCTTCCCGGCGCGCCCCTTTCCCTTCTCCCAGACGACAGGAGCGCCCTTCCCATGGCCGCAAGGGAATCCCGCCACAACTCTCCGGCAGGCCCACCCGCCCTGCGCGCGATCCGGCGGCGCATCATGACCGGCCTCGCCGCCGCGGGCGGGTTCAGCGTCTTTCTCGCCCTCATCCAACTGGCGATGCCGCTCTACACGATGCAGGTCTACGACCGCGTGCTGGGCAGCCGCAGTGTGGAGACTCTGGTGGCCCTGTCGCTGCTGGCGCTGGGCTGCTTCGCGGTGTTTGGGCTGGTCGAGGCGATCCGCGGGCGGCTGACCCAGGCCATGGGCCATCTGGCGGCCCGCAGCCTGACCATGGACGCGCTGGAAGCGTCGATGGGGGGCCTGCTGCGCGGCGGCGCCAGCCGCCCGGCCCAGGTGCTGCGCGACGTCAACGAGCTGCGCCAGTTCCTGTCCGGGCCGAGCCTCACCGCGCCGCTCGACGCCGCGCTCAGCCTCGTCTTCCTGCTCTTCCTGACACTGATCCATCCGCTCTACGGCCTCGTCTGCGGGGCGAGCATCCTGTGCCTGGTGGGGATGAGCCTGCTCGGCCGCCTGCTGACCATGCCGGGCGCCGCGGAGGCCAACCGCGCCCTGTGCCGCCACGGCGCCGAGATCGAGGCGGCGTCGCACAGCGTGGAGGCCGTTGCGGCCATGGGCATGATGGGCACCCTGCGCCGCCGCTGGCAGGCGGTTCAGGACGACCATCTGGCGCTGGTCAACCAGACCACGGGACGGTCGCAGGCCGTCGCCTCGCTCGCCAAGGTCTCCCGGATGGCGGCCCAGGTGGCGATCCTCGCCGCCGGCACGATGCTGGTGCTGGACCGGCAGGTGTCGCCGGGCAGCATGCTGGCCGCCTCCATCCTGATGGGCCGAGCGCTGGCGCCCTTCGAGCAGCTGATCGACTCCTGGCGGAACTGGTCCTCGGCCCGCGAGAGCCTTCGCCGTCTGCGCGGCCTGTTCATGGCGGATGCGGTGCCCGCGCCGGCCGCGCCCCTGCCCCGCCCCAGCGGTTCCCTGCTGCTGGACCGCGTGACCTACGTCCCGCCGGGGTCCGACCGCCCGACTCTGCGCGGCCTCTCCTTCTCGGTGGAGCCCGGGGAGGCGGTGGGCATCGTCGGCCCCTCCGCGGCGGGCAAGTCCACGCTGGCCCGGCTGCTGGTCGGCGTTCTGGAGCCGACCCAGGGCGGGGTCTATCTCGACGGCCACAATGTGTGGCGCTGGCACCGCGACGACTGCGGGCGGCATGTCGGCTATCTGCCGCAGGGCGTCGGCCTGCTCGGCGACACCGTGGAGGACGCCATCGCCCGTCTGGGCGAGCCCGACCCGGCGCTGGTCACCGCGGCGGCGCGGCGGGCCGGCGTGCATGAGATGATCGGCCGCCTCCCCGACGGCTACCGGACGTCGATCGGCGAGGGCGGCGCCCGGCTCTCCGGCGGGCAGAGGCAGCGCATCGCCCTCGCCCGGGCCCTTTACGGCGATCCCCGCCTGATCGTTCTCGACGAGCCCAACGCGAACCTGGACCAGTCCGGCGAGGCGGCGTTGCTGCGCGCCATCGCCGAGGCCAAGGCCGGCGGCGCCGCGGTGGTGGTGATCGCCCATCGCCGCTGCGTCCTCGACGCGGTGGACCGCATCGTCGTGCTGCGCGACGGCATGATCGACCAGACCGCGACGCGGGCCGAGATGGTCCGGCGTCTGGGTACCGCCACACCGCAGCCGGCCGCTGCCGCCACCATCTGATTGGAGACTTCGAGATGACGACGACCGACACGATGCTGGGCCGAAGCGCCATCCCTGCGGAGCAGCGCCGCGCCGAGCCCTCCATCGGCGGAGCGGTGCGGGCGGGCTGCGCGGCGATCGCCCTGGCGCTCGGCGCCGGGCTCGGCTGGGGCTTCCTGGCCCCGCTGGACAGCGCCGCCCACGCGCCGGGCACGGTGGTGGTGGACGGCAACCGCAAGACCATCCAGCATCTGGAAGGGGGCATCGTCGCCGAACTGGCGGTGCGCGACGGCGACACGGTGGCCGCCGGGCAGACCCTGCTCCGCCTGGAAGGGACGCAGAGCCGCGCCACCCTGGAGGAGCTGTCCGCCGAACAGGCCGCCGCCCTGGTCCGCATGGCCCGCCTGCGCGCCGAATACGCCGGGCAGCGCGCCTTCTCCGTCCCGGCGGAGCTGGTGGATGGGAGCAGCGCCGCCCGGCGCGCCCTGGCTGTGCAGCAGCAGTTGTTCGCCGCCCGCTGGACCCGCCACGACGGCGATATGGCCGTGCTGCGCGAGCAGCGCCTCCAGGCCGAGCGCGAGGTGACCGCCCACCGCGCCCAGGAGCGCGCGGCGGCCGAACAGATCGTCTTCATCGAGGAGGAACTGGCCGGCGTTCTGGACCTCTTCAACAAGGGGCTGGAGCGCAAGCTGCGGGTTCTGTCGTTGAAGCGCGCCATGGCCGATCTGGCCGGCACCCGCGATCAATCCCGCGCCCGCGCTTTGCTGGCCGAGCAGGCGGTGACGGTCGCCGACACCCAGCTCCATGCCAAGGAGACGGCCCGCCGCTCCGACATCGCCGCGGAGATGGAGGAGGCGCAGAACGCCCTGGACCAGACCGCCGCCCGCCTGAAGGCCGCCCGCGACGCGGTGGAGCGCACGGAGATCCGCGCGCCCGTCCCCGGCCGCGTGGTCGGGCTGACCGTTTTCACCGTGGGCGGGGTTGTGAAGCCGGGCGAGCCGCTGATGGACATCGTTCCCGACAGCGGCCCGCCGACCATTGAGGCGCGCATCGACCCGTTGGACATCGACGTGGTGAAGGCCGGCCAGACCGCGCAGGTCCGCCTCAGCGCCTTCAAGCCGCGCCGCACACCGGCGATCGACGCCACCGTCGTAGACGTGTCCGCCGACCGCCTGACCGACCCGACGACCCATGCCCCCTACTTCGTGGCCCGCATCCGCCCACTGCCCGGCGCGCTGGAGCGCATCGGCCCGGCGGCCCTGCATCCGGGCATGCCCGCCGACGTGCTGATCGCGACCGGCCAGCGCCGGGCCATCGACTATGTGCTGGCACCGTTGCAGGACGCCATGGCCCATGCATTGACGGAGGATTGAGGGGGAGCGCGGCTTTCCACGCCAGCCAAAGAAAAAGCCCGCCAAGTCGAAGACTTGACGGGCTTTCGTGATGGTAGCAGCGGAGGGATTTGAACCCCCGACCAAGGGATTATGATGCCGCTGTCATTTCTCTGTATTCCAATGGGTTACCATAGACGAGCGCGTCTAACCGTTCACGCCGGGTCAATGGCTTACGAGAAATTTGTCTAACCAGAAACGGGCCTCTTGTTCTACGTCCGTTCCCATGGCAGCATCAGCCCCCATGAGCCACGACTATCCCCCTCGCGCGATCCATGAAGCCGCCATCGCCATGGCCGGCGGGCCGGAGCTTTGGAAGCAGATGGGACCGGAGATCCAGGGCCAGTACATCGGGTGGGCCGAGCGCGCGGCCCCGGCCCTGATGGGCGGAGGGGCGGTCCCGTGGAGCGAATTGGCGATCCCAGTCCGGCTCGCCCTCTCCGACTGCCGCGGATCGCTGACTCAGAAGAAGGCCGAAGGGGCCGCGCTGGACATCATCACGAACAAGGTTCTGGAGCGGCTTGAGCGGTGCGGCTATACCGTGTTCGCTGGCCGCCCCGCAGAGGCCCCCAAGACACACAGTCCAAAGCTATGACCTACGCTGAGCTTATCCAGGCGATCAACACCGGCCGCCGGGAGCCGGGCGGATGCACGCCGCCCGTTGTCGATGCCGTCATGGCCGAAGGCGAGGAAACCCGCTTGACGGTCAACGCGATCCTCGGGTGGGAAATCCGGCATGGGCGAAAGGCCGGAGCTGGAGACGAAGCCGCTGTGATGGAACTGCGCGCCACGCTCGTCGCCAATATGGAGGCGGCCCAAGCGAAGGGGTAACCGGGCCGCCTCCTTACCGGGGCGCCCCTGCCGTCTCACGGGGCACCCTGCCCCACCTGACGGGCCGCCTCATCCGCCTTCACGATCACGTCACGGGCGGCGGGCGGCACGAGGTAGGCCACAGACGGCACGATCCCTGCGATGATGTAGCCGATCAGGTCGGCGGGAATGTCCACGTCGGCATACTGGCGCAGGAGCGAGGCAATCACCGCTGCGGCGACGCCGGCAAGGCCACCGGCCCAGACCTTGCGAGCGGGGATCATGGTGGACATGCGGAACATCATGGGTGCCTCCTTTCAGGCGCGAAAAGCCCGCCGCGGAGGTCCGGGCGGGCTGGGGTGGGGGAAACGTGGTTCAGGCCACGGCGACAGGAGAAATGCCCAGCGCTTCCGAGGCGAGGGCATACCGGGAAAGCCGGTCCTCCTGACCGTTCAGGCCGCCGTTGATGCGCCGGGTGATCGCCTCCAGCTCTCCGGCATCGGCCAGCCTGTTCAGGCCATTCACCGTCCAGAACCATACGGCAGAGGCAACGGCGCCGTCAGGCGTCTCCAGCCACGCTGGCATGGCCTCCAGCGGCTTGCCAGCCCATCCGGAACAGCGCTGGTAGTTGTCGCGCCCGGTGATCTGGATAAGCCCCCTGCCCCGGTATCTCCAGCCGTCGCCGCTCGCCTCAGGCCCGTTGCCCATGCGGTCGCCGTAGACGCGGTTGGCGATGCGCTCCGGCTGGCGGGCATAGGCGGTCGCCGTCGCCGCGTCCCGGAAGCGCTGGGGCCACGTCTTGCGCAGCCCTTCCGCCGAGTAGTTCAAATTCTCGGTCCACACGCGCAGGCCGCCGGACTCATGCCCCACCTGGGACAAGAAGGCCGCCACCCGCTGCGGCGTGTTGATCGCAGCAGGAGGCAGGCGCGCAGCCATGGACGCGGCGAAGGCCGGCAACTCCCGGCCAGTCGGGAACAGGCGTTGCAGCAGGTCGAGCGTCACCGCCGCGCCGGAAGGCACGTTGCTCATCGGGTCCTCCAGAAATGCGAAAGGCGCCTCGCGGGCGCCGGGGGATTGGAGTGTTGTCGCGGTGTCACTTGCCGATGGCGAAATACGAGAAAGCCGCTGCGGAACTGGCGACAAAGCCGGTCCCGTTCCAGGTAAAGCTCTTGAACGTCGCGCCCGTCTGGCTTTTCGCCGATGGCCCATAGACCGTCACGTTGTTGGTCGCCCAGGTGCTGGCCGTGTTCTCCGCCGGGAACGCGTGCCAGCAGGCGGTCGGGAACGCCTTGTCAAACGTGACCGTGCAGCTGCCGGCGCTCATGACCCCGGAGCCCCAATTGAAGAGGATACCGCCGGCCAGCATGATGTGCCCGGTCGCCGAGGCGTTGCGGTCGTTCAGCCCCAGCGCCTGGGCGAGCTGGTCATACTGGCCTGGGTCCAGCGTGATCCCGCAGGCCTCGATCGCGCGGGCGATCTCCTCTTGGAAATGGTTGAACATGCCGGCGTTCAGCGTGGTAGCGGGGTCGCCGGTCAGGGTGGACCCGTCTTTGAAGCCGGGTTTGCCGGCGCCGAACAGGTCCACCGCGCGGGTGGGGGTATCGATGCGCTTCATTTGGCTTCACCGTTCTTTTGAGAGTCCAGTTCGGCGACGCGCGCCAAGAGAGCGTCACGCTGCTGGAGCAGCCGGTCCACGGTCCCGACTGCCTGGGCGAGTTGCCCTTCCGCAGTGACGCGGGCCTGCGTCTCCGCCTCCAGGGCCGCTACCGCGGCGCCCAGATCAGCGTCGGATGCGGCCTTGGCCGTGAGGGCGTCGGCCTGCGCCTGGGTTAGGAGGTCGGCCAGCGGGAAGCCGGGGGCCGTGTCGAGCGTCAGCGGTTCGGCCGCGCCGAGGCTTTCGGCGCGATGCTCGCCATCGATCGTGATGTAGCGGTACTGGACGTGTGCGCCGGCCAGACGGCCCGCTTGGTCCCACCGGATCAGTAGTTCGTAGGGGTGCTTGGTCGTCTGCATTTCGATCCTCTTAAGAAACGACGGCGCGGTCCGTGACGCGCCGCCAGTTGGTGCCGTCCGCGAAGGCCGGGACAGCCCCGCCACTCTCGTTTGAGACGTAGATTTCCTTCCCCGCCACGCTGGCGCTGGGAAGGGTCGCCACCGTGTACGAGCGAAGGCAGATCAAGCGGTTAGGGTCCACGACTGAGGTCCCGCCGCTGCGCAGCTCTCCCCCCGCCTCCAGGTTGAGGTTCCCGCCGCTGTCGATGGACACCAGCGAGACGGTATCCGCGTTGTTGCGCCAGATGAAGCCGCCGCCGCCGAGGACTTCGCGGCGGTTGTTGGACCCGTCCGTGTACGAATAGGCGTGCGCCGACCCGGTCCCGGAGAGCCGCAGCTTGTGCCCGTTGCTCAACACGATGGCCGCGGCGCTGTACGTCGCCCCGCCGCTGTTGATGAGCGACGTCATCGAGGCCCCCGACGCCCCGGAAAATCCGGCCCCGGAGACGCCGCCGCCCAACACGATGCCGTTGGTGAAGGACCCGCCGCCGACCCCGCCGACCTGGAGTGCCGGCCCGAGACCGGGGAGGTTGAAGGCGTTGATGTAGACGCCTCCGGTCCCGCTGTTGACCGTCGTCCCCGTGGTCGGCTGAACGTCAACTTCCAGGCCGACGATCTTCGTGTTCGTCGTGCCCGAGACGTTGCCCGCGATGATGTTGCGGCCAAAGACCGTGCTGTTGGACGCCTTCGCAATCGCCACATCGATCCCGGCCACCACATCCGCCGGACAACCGTCGTTGACCGCGTAGGTGAACGTCGTGGCGACGGGGCTTCCTGCCGTGGTCCCGCCCGCCGTCGTGCTGTCGAAGGTCCGGCTTGCCGCGGTGTGGGCATAGGTTATGCCCGACCAGATGCCAGCGATGTCCTCGACTTTCTGGCTTCCAGCCTCCAGCAGGTTGTCCACCTGCATCTTGACCCCGGCGATGGGCGCTTGGTTGCCCAGGGCATAGCCCGTGAGGTTGACACGGTTGTCCGCGCCGCTGTCGCTCGCCGCGCCGCTGTTGGCCTCGCTGAAGGAGAAGCGGTTCCCGGACGCACTCGGGCCGAGGATGACCGACGTCCCGCAGTCCTGAACGTGCCCATCGAACGACCCCGACGAGACCACGCCGCTGAACGCGACACCTGCCGTCTTGGCCCCGATGATCGAAACGCCCGAGACCTTCGGTGACAGGCTGGTTCCGGCGACGATGATCCCGTTTTCTTCGACACCAGATGGGCTTGAGCAGTTGATCCACCCGCCGGAAATCCCAAGGTGCTGGACGTCCGTTGCCGAAACGCCGCTGCCGTCGAAGTCGAAGCCGGACGTGTTGCGCAGCACCTCAAGGTTGGCGAACTTCACATCCTGCGCGCCGTTGATCTCAACGCCGTTAGCGCGGACGTCAACGTGCAGGTTCGCGAAGTGGGCGGCGAGGATCGTGTTGGGGCTGGCCCCGTTGGTCAGCCGCAAGCCGGCGGTGTTTGGCCCCAACTCGCAGTTGGTTGCGTAGATGCCCTCATACCAGCCATCGACCCACGTCCCCCAATTCGCGTAGGAGACGCGCACCCCATTCCAGTAGTGGCCGAGCTTGGCGACGTTGCCCGAGCTGTCCAGCAGGATGCCGTAGCGCATCGTCCAGCAGTCGGCCTGCGTCGGCGCCACCGCCTGAGCAGACCCGAGCACGCGCACGTTGTTCATGACCGTGCCGGAGGCGTTGGTCAGCCACAGGCCATGGGACAGGCCGCCCGTCAGCGGGACATGGCCGACCAGCACGTTCTGCGCCGTGAACAGCGGCAGAGCGCTCGTTTCCGCCGGCCACTCGCCACGCACCGCGGCAAGAGCGGTCGACGCGGAGCAGACGAAGGACACGTTGGTTAGGCGCAATGACTTCAGGCGGCCCGCCCCTGGGCCACTCTGAACCACGTTGGTCGTGGTGGCGGTATAGTGAAGGCCGTGACCGCTGTGCACGATGAGAAGCTGCGCAACCGACGAGCCATCCGCCTCAATGGCAAGCGGGACGTCAGCACAGGTCAGATCGTCCTCCAGCCTGTAGTAACCACCGGCCGGGACCCGCAGAACGCCGCCGCCGCGCTCAACGAGATGGTCGATGGCCTGCTGGAAGGCGGGAGCGTCATCCGTTTCGCCGTCACCCACCGCTCCGAAATCGAGAACGTTGGCGACCTCCCCGGCCCTGTCGTCGAGCGTGCGCCCCCGCACCGTCACTGCGTCGCCAGGACCATCCTCCCGCAGCAGCGGGAAGCCGCCGGGCGTCTCGCCATCGTGGACGGTCAGGGTTTTTTTGTCCGTGTCGATGATCAGTTCACGATCCAGCCCCACGACGGACGCAAGCTGGCTCGTCGGGCCGCCCAGGAGGGCGACCCGCTTCAGGTCTTCGGTCATGCGGATGCTCCTTGGGCTTAGAACGAGCCCCAGTCTTCAGTTGCCTCGGGGCCGCCGATCAGGTCCAGCGTGCCCCAGTCTTCCGCCGCGCCGCCGTCGCGCAGCCAATCTTCGTCGGGTAGGTAGCCGAACAGCGCCACCGTATGCGCCGGCGCCGCCCGGCGGACGACGCACTCCAGCACCGCCGATCCCCATGCGCGCAGCGCCTCGTCGCACCCGCTGGTCGCGGTGAACGTGTAAGCCCCAGCCCTCACCGGCACGTTCAGGCGCCATGCGTGCGGCCATCCCACATCGGCCGTGTTCAGCGCCGCGCTGCAGGCCGATCCGCAGGTGAAAGCCGCGAACTCGGTGATCGTGCAGCCGGGATACCCCATGCTGGCGGCCAGCCCGATGAAGAACGCCCGGCTTTGCCCGCCCCGCGCCGTGATCTGCGCGGCAAGCCGTCGGCGCCGCTCGGCCAGACCGACCGCCGGGCCGGTGCAGGCGTCCGGCAGACCGGCGTTGCGCTCCCAGGCCGGCAGCATTTCCAGCGTGGTCCGCGAGTCTGCTTCATCGAGCAGGCCCAGCGCCCGGTTGTGGACGCGCGCCAGCCCGTCGGCGATGGCCTGGAGCAAGGGATCATCCGACGGCCACGCCGGACCGGTTGGGCGCAGGCCCAGAAGCAGCCCGTAGTAGTCATCGCCCGATGCTGCGCTCACGACAGCCATGTGATCGCCCCCAGCGTCGCGATGTGCCCGGCCGGCGACACCACGTCATCTGTCGGCGACACAAGGTCATGCCGGTATTCACCGGTCGCCAACGAGATCGCCTCGCGCAGACGGGACAGGTACAGCGTCCCTCCGGGCTCGGCTTCGCGCGACAGGAAGTCGCGCAGTTCCGCTTCAACCGCGGCGCGGGTTGCCGCTCCATCCGGGGTGAGACGGATCGACAGAGCCAGAGGATCGGCCACCGGCGCGAAGACCGTGACTGCGGCGGTGACCGGCCGCAGGGCGTCGATGTGGGTCTGCACCAGCGCAACATCGCCGACGGCGGGGATGATGTCCGCGCGCCCGTCGCACACAAAGGTGACCCCGACCGACCCGATCCCCGTGTGGAAAGGATAGACCCAGGCGCGGGTTACTCCAGCGACTTCCAGAGCCCAGGCTTCATAATCCGCCGCGTTGCCGCCGTGCGGGGGCTCCTGGATGCGCGCGATCAGGCGCGCCCGCAAGGCGTCGTCGGCTTCGATGTCGGCGCCGCCACCGATGGCCGCGACCACCGCCGTTGACTGCGCCCCGGCGATGGGACTTGCCAGCGTGAGAAGCGCCCCGGCCGGCAGGTTCCCGGCCGCTCCGGCAGTGGCCGCGGCGACAGCGACGGTCGCCGTTCCGCCGGTAGCGGTCGCGTTGGCGGTCACCGTGTAATCCCCGACGCCCGCGCGCTGCATCACCGTCCCGGCGGCGATGGTCACGCCATTGCTGGCCGTGATGGTCACGGTTCCGGTGGCCGCGGTTGCCGCCTTGCGCGCGACACCCCAGAGCGAGGCGTGCCGATCCAGATAGGCCGTAGCCGCCGTGTCCGGCAGGATCTGCGCCGCCAGGAAATCGATGAAGCCGTACACGCTGTGCAATGCCCCCGCCTGAACGCGCGCCTGCACCTCGCCGTCTGCGCGGCGCAGCACCTCGTCCACCCCAAGGCGCGCCAGGACGTCGGCTCGAACCTGCTCGATCAGCTCGGACAGCGTTGGCCTGGTGTAACCGGTGTCAGCCATTGATCGCCTCCCAGGCGTTGTCGAAACGGATGTCGGTGGGGGTCCCGTCCCGCCGCCAGATGCGGCAGATCAGCGACAGGCCATCGGGTCCGCGCCGGTCTGCGGTCACCTCGACGCGCTGCGCCACGCCGTCGGCGACCAGCCATGCAAGGGCCTCCTTGGCATACTCGCGGGCGCGATTGACCGTCTCCTGCGTCAGCTTCTCGCGGCTCAGCAACCAGAGCCTGGACCCGATGCGGTCGCCGGTCACCGTTGGGAAGGTGTCCCCCCACCATCCCATTTTCTGGTCAGCCGGCAGCACGTCGCCGGGCTTGGCCCGCCCCCAGGTGAACAGGGACATGAGCACCGCCCTGGCGAGCGGGTCGCCCTTGGTCAGGTCGAGCGAGAGCGGCGCGCCGTCGATGACGACGGTGCGGTCCTGCTGGAAATAGCTCATGGCTACATCCCTTGGTTTGGGGCCCCGGTCGTGCCGCCGCTGTCGCCGGGATGGGTGTGGCTGTCGTAGACGCCGCGCATCTCGTCCATGGTCCGACCGCCCGTGTCGCAACGGTCGCGCACTTCTCCGGTCACTTCCAGCAGCGGCGTCTCGATGCGGACTTTCGCGGCGGCCTTGATGACCAACTCTCCGCCGCGCTTGATGCGGATCTCGTCTCCCTCGTCGGTGTAGATGCAGACCTCGCCGGGCTGGAGGTCGCCAGGGCGATGGCGCGCATCGGACACCGCCGCGGCAATGCCGTGGCTGCGGTCCCCACCAACGAACACAACCACCGCCGTTGCCCCCGGCAGCGGGTGCGCGGTGAAGCCGTAGGGCTCGGCGTGCTCCACACCGTCCTTGGCCTCGTCCGCCAAAAGCTGGACCTGTACAACCTGCGCGCCGGCCTGCCCCACCGCCGTGACGATGCCGCGGGCCAGCATATTTTGGATGCCGCGCTTGAGCGGCGCGGCAAGCTTCGAGAAGGCGCGGGCGTCCATCATTTGAACTCCACCACGGTTTCGCCCGGCTTGGCCCCGGAGCCGCCCTTCTTCTTGGCGTCCGGAGACTCCGGCAGAAGCTCGTACGCGGCCATTGGGGCAACAGTCAGCGTCGTGGTCGTGCCGCTTTCCGATAGACCGTAGGTCACTTCGGCAACCAGCATGTCTAGGCTGAAGCCAAGGATCGGGTCACGGACGTGGACGATCTGGTTCGGCTCCCACAGGGCGCCGCTTGCCTGTCGCCATCCCTGCACCGTGTAGCTTGCCTGATAGCTCTTGCCGGCGCGGTGCGCAGCCTCGAACCGCGCCCGGTCACGGGCGCTCACGCCGTCCGGCTGACCGTCGGCGACGATGACGAGAACGCGCTTGCGCTTGATGCCGCTGTCGGCCTGCCGCGCCTGGACTTGGCTCGTCGCCGCCGCGGGCTTGCTGTTGCCGGAGAAGTCGATCAGCGTCGCCTTCGCGTCGCTCTCACTGCCCTGTCTCTGCCCCTTCACCACGTATTCGCTGAAGCGGTCCCTGAAGTCGAGGTCGGCCGATCCGGAAAGAACGTTCTCCCCGACCACGAGCGCCGTTGTCGCCTTGGCCGAACCCGCTCGGGTCAGGACCAAGCGCCCTTGCGCGTCGTCTGTGGACAGCAGCGCACGGAGCTTGAGCAGGCGGTCGATGCTCTCGAACACGCTCTCTCCAGGCTGGAGTTGGTGGTCGGCGATGGGCGCCCCGGTATCCACCACAGCGATCACCGGCACGCCGTAAGGGGCCGCCATGTCCGCCGCGATCTGCTCGATCTTCCGCCCTTTCCATTGTCCCGGCGCATTGATGGCGGAGCAATCCACCAGATCGGCCGTCCTGGACCTCCCCTTGACGCCGACGGTCACGGAGGTTGCGTCGTAGGTGATCGGCGTCCCGTCCACATAGCCGGTCAGCACCAGATCGGAGCCGATGTAGACCTTGCACGCATCCCCCGGCGCTATGCGGCGCGGTACATCGGAGCCCGGCCAACGGTCGGTGACCACCAGGGTGAAGTCGCGGGCCTGCCGGTCGATGCCGGCGGAAATGCTGACGGCCTTCCAGCCCCCATAGTCCGAGCCGTTGACCAGCAGCCGCACCCGGTCGCGTTCCTCCGTCATGCCAGCACCTTCAGCGGTTCGGGCGGCACGAAGCCGGGATGCGCGATGCCGTTCCGGGCCACGATCTCATCCCCCCGCCCGGCATCCTCGTACAGGTCGTAGGCCAGCACGAGCGATGGCTGCACAGTGCTCGGCGTGACGGTGGACAGCCGGGCCGATCCAGCGGAACGGGAGGTGATGTCCTGCACCACCGCCACCCGCAGATCGGTGAGCGCCCGGAATGTGTCGTCCGACACGCCAGGCCGCATCGCCTCCGCGTCGATCTGCGCGGCCAGCCGGTCGCGGGTCTGGATCGCGTCATCGTAAACCGGCCATTCGGCGTCCGCCGCGGTGCGGGCCGACTGCACCAGAGCGCCGCGACGAAACAGGCTGGCCGTCGCCTCGCTGTTGGCCGCCTGCTGCCGCCTGGCTGGCGTGCTGACCGCGTAGGATGGCGGCGGCGGGCTGTAGCCGGCAACCTGTGAGAGTTCGCCCAGCCGGGACGCGGGAGAACCGACAGCGCCGGCGGGCGACGCAACGCCCAAGGTCGATCCCCCGCCTCCTCCGCCCCCGCCGCCGAAAGCGGCGAAGAGGTTCATGACCCGACCGCCCAGGGACATCGGCACCCCAAAGAGTTCGGTCAAATCCCCGAGCAGGCCACTCGCCAGCTGCCGCCACCCTCCGCCACCACTGCGCATGGCCCGTTCGGCGAAGCCAAGCGCCGACGTGAAGTCCGCCACCGCCGCCTGATCCACGAAATCCGGGACGCCCTCGATGCCGAAGGCGCTCGCGAAGTCGCCGATTGCCGCACTGGACAGCGCGTCCGCCTTAAGCCTGGACGTCTCCGCTGTGTTGACCGTGGCGCTGGGGAATGTCAGTTCCCCGGCCTCCACGAAGGACAGCGAGAAGCGGCACAGCCCGCCCTCGTCGCGGCTGTGAGCCACTCGGCATTCGCCGTCGGCGACCACCTGCAGCGTGCCATACTGCGGGTGGACCAGCTCGCCGGAGCCGGCCTCCTCCAACGCCGCCAGCAGGCGGCCCCGCTGGGCCATGTAGTCCGGCCCGATGACGTAGGCGGTCAGGGTGATCTTGCGGGTGGCCCGCCCCAGGTCCTCGGCATAGGGCTTATCGCGCTGCGGGTATTCATGGAGCTGCACGCGGCGGCCGGCGGTCAGGTCGTCGGAGTCCACTTTGAAGGGAACCCCGCGGAAGGACGCGGGCCGGAGTTGGTCACGCCATGCCATGGTCAGTACCCCAGGGCCATGGAGCGGTAGCCGACATCGGTGTTGAGGTCCACGCCCGCGGTCTGCGTGCGCGTCTCAACCCGCGTGCCCGGCGGCGCCCCGTTGATGTTGATGTCCACAGCACCGCGAAGCTGCTGGCCCTGCGCGCTCGCCACGAGGGCCGGGCTTGGCGCCGGCGCCATGGGGCCGGTCGGGGCCGCAGCGGGCTCCACCGTCAGCCCGAGCTTGTCCGTCACCCAGGATGGCAGGGCGCTCGTCAGGCCAGCGATCTGCGCCCGCAGCGCCCCGGCGATGTCGATGTTGAACAGCGACTTGATCCAGTCGGACACCTTTGTGAAGATGGCGCCGATGGCATCGCCCCATCCCGTGAACCAGTTGAGCAGCCCCTGCCCGATCTGCTTCAGGCCCTCCATCGCCGCGGCGAAGTCGCCGGTGAAGACGCCCTTCACAAAGACGACGAACCCGCCGAAGATCTCCTTTACCGCCTCCCACATCCGTTCGAACCACGGCGCGACCTGATCCCAATTGGCGTAGATCAGGGCGGCCGCGCCAGCGATGAGGAGCGCCGCGGCGATCACCGGGTTCGCCGCCAGCACGGCAGCCAACTGGATGAAGGCCGTCATCACTGAAGCGATGGCGGCAACCACCGGCAGCGCAAGAACCATGGCAAGGCGGGTCGCCACCGTCTCGACGGAGGTGAAGTGCGCGATCACCGGCTGGAGGAAGGGCAGCATTGCTTTGATGGCGGTTCCGATCCGCTCAAACGCGCCCGGCACCGACTCCACTTGGCTCGGGTCCAGGTCGGATACCCGCGTGTAGCCGAACAGGAACTCCCGGAGGTCCCGCACCGCCGTCTTGATGTCGAAGCCGGAGAACGCCGCCCGCAGGTTCGTCACCGCCGTGACCATCAGGTCGCTGATGTCGGTGGCGATCCGCTTGAGCGTGCCGTCCTGCTCCCACTGGTTCAGCATGTCGAGGAAGTCTTTCAACTGGTCCTTCATAACGTTGAAGTACCCAGCATCGCCGATCATCTTTCCGAAGCGCGCGAACGAGTCCATAAGGTTGGACCACAGGCCGTCCCAAGTTGCCGAAAGTTTGTCCATCCCCCCGTCAAACCCCTTGAGAGAGATGATTTTCATCATGGCCTTTTGCATTTGCGCGGCATCACCTTTCTTGACGACGCCCCGCATGGCTTGTCCAAGCCTGTCGGTAAAGTGAAGCGTTACTTTGTCTCCGTTGGTGTCCGCCGTAATCTGGAGCGCCTCCTTCAGTCGCTCATATTCACCCGTCTGCGCGTCGGCGAGCGCCTCAACAAGGGCTTCCAACGGCTTCCCACCAGCGGCGGCCGCATCACCGAGACTTCTTAGGACGCCGTTCATTGGGTTGATGCCGTAGGCCTTCAACTTGACGAAGGCGTCGGTCACCTCCGCCAGTTCGTAGGGAGTTTTGGCCGCGAAGTCGCTGATCCAGTCCATTGAGGCTTTCGCCTTCTCGGAACTCCCTTCGATAGTTTCCAAAATGGTCTGGAACTTCTCGAACTGCGCCGACACGCCGAGAACGGCTTTTCCTCCGGCGGCCACCGCAGCGACGCCACCAGCGCCGAAGATCGCACCGACCCCCAGCGCGCCGAGCCGAGAGCGCATGTTCTGCGCCGCCGCTCCGACGTCCTGCATCGCCTTGGCCGGGGCCTTCAAGGACGCCACAACCCCTTTCATGGGGCCAGACACCTTGTCCACAACGGAGATGACGGCCTTCATGTTAAAGTTTGACATGACTCGACTCTGCCCCCTGTGGTTTTTAAGCTCCTCCGGCTTCAACCGAAGGAGGATGCGATGAAGATCGCCGCCCGTGTTTTTGGTGGATTATCTCTACTAATAGCTTGCATCGGATCGGCGGCTGCGGCTGATCCGATCGTCAACATTCCAACAATCTATTTACAGAATAAGGCTGATGTTCAGAAGCAGTTAGGGAAGCCATCTAAGTGCGAAAAGATCAAATACGGCGACAAATGCTACTATAAATCAGGAAATGTGAGCGTGGTCTTTATTAACGGCGCCGCGGATTGGATATCTGTCGATAACATTTCAATTCCGTACAACGAAAACTCTCTTCTTTCTCTAGGTCTTGCCGCAAGCAAGGCAACATTTGCGAATGAGCACATCATTCGCTGGGACGATACTTTTCATGAAGCAGCGGCGCCAAACGCGAGTGGAGAGACTGAAATGCTTATGATCCTCAGCTTGAGCCTGTTCCCAGGCAAGCCTGGGGAGGCGTCGAGCGTTTACGTCAAGGTGGCAACAAAGTAGCCATCTCTCGTTTTGCCCAGACACAAGGGCGGCCCATCTCCGGGCCGCCCCTTCCCTGTCAGGCGGGGAACATCGGCTCAAGGAAGGCGACAGTCGCCACCCCCAAGCGCCCCAAGAAGTAGCTTCCCTCACGACTGCGCGCGCCGGAGTTCTTCCCCGATGCGCGCCGTCTGAGCCTCAAGGACCAGCAGCCGGGAGATGGTCAGGCGATCCATCTCGCTCGGCTGCATCTTCCAGGCCCAGCCGATGTCGTGGAACCGCTCGATCAACCCTCGTCCGCCGGACTCTGGCTCTGATCCCCATCCCCGAAAAAAGGGATGATGGTCGCCATGCAGGCGTTGAAATCCTGCGCCGTCATGGCCTTCACGCTCGACGGCGGGACGGCGGCAAGGCGGGAGATGTACTTGACGATGACGCCGGCCAGCGGGGTGAACGAGCCGTCCCCGCTCATCTGGAGCGGGTAGCCGCAGACCATGATGTCTTCGCAGTTCGGTTCGCGGAAGGTCAGGGTCCTGACCTCCTCGCCATGCGCCTGGATCGGCTTCTTGAGCGTGACGGTGCTCATCACTTCATCTCCTCGCACTTCATGCCCTCGAAGGTCACCGAAACCTGACCTTCGCCGGCGTCGAGCTCCAGCGCGCCGGCCACCCAGGCGTTGCGCAGGGTGTAGACCTTGCCGTTCGCCAGTTCGGCGGTGATTGTCGCGTCGGTGATGGCGCGCAGCGTTTCCAGCGACAGGCCACCGATGTCCGAGAGGTCGGCGGAGATCGACGGGACGCGCGGCGTCTCCTTGTAGCCGTGCACGCCGTCCATGCCGGCGATGCCTTCACGCTCGATGCTGTCCGGGGACACGGTGAGGCTGCCGCGCAGGGCATATTGGGCGCCGTCCACCTTCAGGTAGCAGACGCCCGCGATGCGGTTGTTCGCCATGGATCAGGCCCTCCTTCAGGCCGTGTACTGGAGACGGAACTGCGCCAGCACGGCGAAGACGCGGAGCTGGTTCACGAGGTCCGGCGGGTAGAGGACGTTGATGCGGTTCGGATCGGTGCTGTCACGCTCGACCACGAGGTTCGCCTTGAAGGCGGCCATGTTCTCGACCAGGCCAAGGGACTCCATCTCGCTGTACTGCGCGATCAGTTCCGCACGGATGATCTTCGGGGTGACGATGGCTTGGCCGGCGCCGAAGGACGTGCCGTCGTTCGCCAGCTTGTGCCGGGCGAACTTGGTCGTGATGGCGTTGCGCATGCGGCGAATGATGGTCGCCAGCGTGAACAGCGTCTCGACATCCAGGAACGACGGGTCCGGCTGGCCGAAGGCGTTCTTCTGGTAGGTCGTGATCGCGCGCTCGATGCGCACGGTGCCGTCGGCGCCGACCATGTGCGTTGCCACGCCGTCGAACAGCAGGATTTGCCGTTCGGACAGTGTGAAGCGGCTCGGCACCGGGGCGGCCAGCACGCCGACCAGCGGCAGCGTCTGGAGCGGGCGGGCCGGGTCGGCGCGCAGGCTCTTGGCCGCCTGCGCGGTCAGGGCCGCGGCCCACTCCCAAGGCGGGGTCGGGCTGGCGCTGTAGCCGATCACCGTCGCGTGCGGGTCGTTGCGCAGGTTGCCGAAGGTGGACAGTTCCGAGACGGTGCCACGCTTGGCACCGAAGACGTGGCCGAACACCTGCCTGGACCACGACCACCGACCCGTCTGGTCATCCATCAGCGTCTTGATGGCGTCCAGGCTGGAAGTGTCGGCATAGGGGCAGGCGATGAAGTCGAACGGCTCGTCGCCCAGGGCCGCAAGGCCGGCGGCCAGGGACGGAGCAGTCGCGCCGCTCGTCATCGCCGTGACCCCCGCCGTCAGACCGGGCGGGGTCGCCTCACCGCCCTGCGCGCCGCGGTAGTTCAGCCGGAGGTCGATGTCGTTGCCGAGCGGCCCCTTGTTCTTGGCCGTCAGGGTGACCGTGCCAGTGTCCGCCGCCGCAGTGACCGGAAGGTCGGTGTTGGCGTTGATCGCCGCCGCAAGCGCGGTCGCAACGGTCGCGCCGCTCGCCCCGGTGGCGACGCCCTGCTGGACCCGCTTCCCGGCGATGTAGAGCGACAGCGCGCCGGCAGCGGTCGCCGTGCCGGTCAGAGCCACGGTGCCGGTTGCCGCGACCGCGGCGCCATCATCGGCGAGCGGCAGGCACCAGACTTCGCCGAAGTCGTCGTTGATGCGATAGGCGGCCATCGCCAGGGCCAGCATGGAGCCGGCGCCGAACAGGGCGCGCGCCTGATCCGCGCTCGACACTTGGACCGGAACGCCCGCGGTGGCGGCGCCGGCGGGCAGCATCTGGCCGATCAGAAGCGCCCGCTGGTCCTGCGTGAAATAGCCGGCCTGCGATCCATCGACCTCCGCATAGAAGAGGGGCACGCGGATGTTGCTCGGGATGCTGGAGAAGCCAACGGACATGGGTTACGCCTCCTTCTTCGCGGGCTTCGCCGCGGCGATGTCGCCGTCCTGCAGGCGGCGCATCCAGTACTGGTCTTCGGGAACCTCGCGGCCCGCGCTGGGCAAAGGCTCCCCCGTCACCGGGTCGCGAACGAGCAACCCGGCCTTGGGCTTCACGAACATGCGTGGCTCCTAGGTCGTGGGGATGGTGAAATCGCCCTCGGCCTCGGGGCGCCCATCGGGGCCGGGAGAGGCGAGGTTCGGGTCGGTCGGGTCGATGGCATCGACGGTTGTGTGGACGCCTTCCAGAGCGGGCAGTGCGTCGAGGTCAGCTCCCTGGCCGGTCATATCGGCCGATATTCCAAGGTCGGCGCCGAAATCGAACTGGTAGTACAGCCGGGCGCGGTCCATGTGGATCACCCGACCGCCCTCGTATTCGATCCAGCCGTGTCTATCGGTAGGACACCAGCCGAGCAGAGCACGCCACAGCGCGGCGCGAAGGTCGTCCAGCTCGTCGGCGGCGGCCTGCCCGCGCTCGTCGGAGCGGTTGGACACCACGACCACCACGGCGAAGGCGTCGCGAATGTCCTGCTCGTATTCGTTCTGGCCCTTGACCGCTTCGGCGCTGTCCTCCAGTGGCAGCACGTAGGCCGCCGGCACCGTGAGGTTGCTCGCCTCGGGGATCGGCTTGAAATCGGCGGCCCCGGCCACGCGGTTCGCGAAGGCGGGACAGCGCGCCCGCAGGCGCTGAATGATCGGGGACAGCTTCATCGCGGCACCAGCGAGTCACGCAGCGCGGAGCGGAGCAGCTTGCGGATCGGCTCCTCGTGGCGGTGCAGGGCTTCGTCCATAAACGGGCGGGCCTCCATCTTCTCGGTGCCGAAGGCAAGGAAACGGGCGTAGAAGATCCGGCGCGGCGCCGGACCGACGGACATCGACAGGCCGTCCTTGTCCAAGGTCCGGTAGTAGATCGACCGTTGCAGGGCGCCGGTCAGCTTGGCCGGCGGCGATCCAGGGGCCGACGCGCGGTGCAGAAAATCGCCCCACACCCGATAGCGGCGCCCTGCCCCCTTCTTCTTTCCGGCCAGCTTGCGGCCTTCGCGCCGCACCAGCGCGGCCCCGGCGCGCACCGCCTTGCGGAGCTTGCGGCGGTCGAAGTCGATGGTCCGATGCCCGAGCAGCCGCTCGTGCAACTCGATCATGGGACACCCCCCAACTCCTCGACGTCCAGAACGGTGAATTCTCGCGCCGTCCCTAGATCCGCCGACCGTTTCACCCGGTAGCGTCTGCCGTCGGCGTCGATGACGTGTTCGGCGGTGACGTCCTGCCGACGCCGTATCGTGATCCGGTGCGTGACCATGTTCCCGGTTTGCACGCTCCCATAGTAGATGCCGCCGCCGACCGGCTCGACCTTGGACCAGACCCGAGCCACCTCGGGGAAGCTCTGATCGATGCCGTCCACGACGTCGGGGAACTCCTGCCACCGCCGGATCACCGCCCGGCGGTTCAGGTCGCCTGCCGATGGGCGCTGCATTACGCGACGCTCAGCTTGCGGTGCGGCCACAGCAGCCGCTCGACGGTCGGGTTTACCGTGTGGCTGGTGCCGACGATGGATGCCTCTCGGTTGGCGTAGAGGTCGCCAAGGATCAGCAGTATCGCAGCCTTTACAGAAGCCGGCACAGGCACCTCATCGCCGTCGACGTTGGTCCACGGCACTGGACGGTTCAGGACCTGCGCGGCAAGGTCTTCGGCAGCGGCAAGCTTCAGATCGATGTCGGCGTCGTCATCCGTGCCATCGACGCGGAGATGCGCCTTCGCCTCCTCCAGAGTGACGACGCTCATGGATCACCCCTTGGCCTTGCTCGTGACCTCGGCTTTGTTCGCCGGCGCCCCCTCAATCTTGTCTTCGGGTACCGGCCCCTCCGATTTCTGGCGCTCCTCGTCGCCGTCGTCCGCAAGCGCCTCCAGGGCGCCAAGGCGCAGTAGGTTGGCGGCGTCGATGGGGAACATCTCCCGCAACTCGCCGGGTCGATAGAACCGGTCCCCGTCCATCGGGCGCAGAACGCGGTAGGTCTTCTTGTCGGCCATGTGGCTCTCCTGATAGGGAAGAGGCGGCCCGTAAGCCGCCCCGCCCGATTACGTCACGCGGCCGAAGTCGCCGTAGATGAAGGCTTCCGGCCGGTAGACGGCCAGGGCCAGCCGCTCCTCGCAAAGCATGGTGACGAGGTTCTTGACGAAATCGTCCTCGTTCTCCGTGGCGATCTCGACGCGCGCCAGCCAGCGGTCGAACACCTGGGCGCCCATTTTGAAGGCGCCGGTCAGGAACTTGTCGACCGAGATGGCCTGGGTCGTGACCACCGGCAGCCCCCAGAGCGTCGGGGCGATGGAGCCCTGCGGGTTGCCGATGATGTAGCGGCCCTCGCTGTCCTTCAGGGTCTCGATCCAGGCCCAGTCGATGGGGTTCAACACGTGGCCGGTCGCCGGCAGTTCGGCGAGGGCCGCCTGCAGCATGGCGAGGCGCAGGACGTCGATGCTGGTCGGGCTGGTCAGGGTGATCGGCGCGCTGTAGGCGGTCGCCTGCGGGATGATGCCGAGCAGGTTCTGGCCGGTGCCGTCGCCGTTCAGGAGCTGCGTCTCCTCCTTATAAGCCAGCCCGTAGCGAAGCCGGCCGTCGATGTAGGAGGCGAGCTGGGCCGCGTCATCGAGGATCTGACGGGACGCCTTGGCGTGGTGCGCGATGACCTTGGCCGTGGTGGTCACCAGATCGAACTTGATGTCGGATTGCGGCTTCGCCGCGCCTTCCGCCACCATGCCGGCGTTGTTGGTGAAGCCCGTCTCCTTGACGTACTCCAGCGCGTTCCCGTCCATGCGGCCGGGCGTCAGGAGGTCGCGGATGGTCATCCGGCGGTTCGGCAGGCCGACGATGCCGGGGATGCGGGTGGTCTGCACCAGATCTCCCGCGGCGCCCGCCGTGTCGGTGGTCGCCGAGGTGATGGTGGCTTTCACCTGAAAGTCGACACGCCCGCGCGGCTGGACCTGCCCCAGGAAACTCTTGACGCGCTCGTCCTCCACGAACTGCTCGCCGAGGGTCTTCTGCTCGTCAGTGCCCTGCTTCTGACTGCGGGCGGCCTTCTGTTCCAGCTCGGCCAACTGCTCGGCGATGGCGTTCAGCTTCAGCAGCGCCTCGTCGGCCTTCTCCTTGGTGGAGGCGGCGACCTTGCCGGTCTCCTTGGCCTCGGTCAGGGCCTTCTCGGCGATGGTCTTGGTCTCATCCAGCGCCTTGTCGAAGGACGCCTTCACCTCCGCGGCCAGCTCGGCCGCGCTCTTGTTCTCGCTCATGTGGGGGAACCCCTGGATGATTGGTGGGTCAGCGGCTCAGCAGGGCCGCCAGGAACTCGGTCGCATCACTCGCCTTCGCCTCGGGCTCCCCCCGAAGATGCGGCGACGCCTTGCCGGCGATGGCCGCAGCAAGGCTTTTCGAGAAGCCGCCTGCATCCCGCAGGAACTCCTCAAACTCACGGACGGTCGGCAGGCTGCCGGCCTCCAGAATGGATTTCACGGAGGTCACCCGCGCCTGGATGTTCATGGGCATGGTGACCAGCGAGATTTCCCGCAGGTCCAGCTTCTTCAGCCGATAGACCCCGCGGCGCTTCTCGTCCTCGACCATCCCGCCGGCCGGGATGCGATAGCCGATGGACATGCCGCCGAGCGCCTTCGCCTTCAGCAGCCCATGGGCACGCTTGGCGAGCGGGTCGTCATCGATCAACAGTTGCCCGCGCACGTAGAGGCCCTTCGTGTCCTCGGCGATGTCCTTCCAAATGCCAATGGGCTCCCGCTGGTCGTGCTGCCAGAGCATGGGGATGGCCCGGCCATCAGCCTTTGCCTTCACCACGCTCTCGATGAAGGCCCCCGGCTCAACCACGTCGCCGCCCTGATCGACGTTGCCGAACGTCGAGGCGTAGCCCTCGAACTCGCCAGCGTCGCCGGTGGACTTGGTTTCCAGGGCGAAATCGAAGGTCTTCATGGCTTGGCCTCCACGGGCTTGCTACCGCTCTGGCCGGTGCCGGCCTGCGTGATCGGAACGTTCTGCATCTGCATGCGCGGCACGTCGCCGCCCTCCACCGGTGGCAGGTTCTCCAACGCACGCACCTCGTTGATGACCATCACGCCCTTGTCCAGCATGACGCCGTAGAACTGCGCACGCGCCGCGCTGTCGCCGCGCAGCAACCCCTCAAGGTTGAACTCAACCGTGATCCCGGCCGCCCGATCCTGTGGCGTGAGAAGCTGCTTTTCGATGGCCTGCTCGATACGCTTCAGCCGGCGGCGCAAGGTGAACTTCTGGAACCCTAGGGTCTGTTGTTCCAGGCCGGTGCCCCAGGATGTCGATTTTTCCGTATGACCCACCATGAACGGTGGAACGCCGAAGAACCGGCATATCTCTTCGACTGAAAAGCCTCGCGATTGCAGCATCTGCGCATCTTCTGGCTTGATCGTGATGGCTTCTAGCTTGCTCCCACCCTCATTGATGAAAGGACGCCCAGTATTGACGGCGCCGATGTACTTCTCGGTCAGGCTCGTCTCGGCGATCTTCCTCTGTTCATCGGTCAGAAATTTATCGAAGGTCAGCGCCATTGACGGTCGCATGCCGTTCTCGAACATCTTTCCGGCCGCCCGATCAATGGCTGTCGCCAAGCCGAAGGTATGCCGACCGAAAGCCAACGTGGAATGCCCGCCAAGCGGAGAGCCTCCGAACCCACGGATGTGCAGCATGTCGCGCTGCATCACCTCGTGGGTTTTCCCGTCCTCTGACCAGCGGTATCGCAACTCGCCAGACGCGGAGCGATCCACCGTCATGATGCTCGGCTTGATCGGCGTCAGCGCGACCACCCGGCCGCCGGCCCGGCTGATCGGCGCGTAGGCATTGCCCCACAACTCCATCCCGGACACCGCGTATTCCCAGAAATCGACTGCAGTCTGGTCGGCGTTCGGACTGTCGTGCAGCACGCGGTAAAGCGGGTGATCCTTAGCCACCTCGCGGTCGCCGTTGGCGTTGGTCCGGTAGACCATCAGCGGCAGCGACGCGATGGTCCCAGCCAGCAGGTTGGTGCAGGCCCATACAGCCGACAAAGCCAATGCGCTGGTTTCGGTGACGACCTCGCCAGCATGGCTCGCCGCACCTTGCGGCGCCCATCCAGTCGGGTCCGTCAAGGACAGGGCCTTGCGCACGAAGCCGGCCATTTTGCGCCATAGGTTCATCGTGCCCTCGACAAACTTGCGAAGAAGTTGTTGATCCCACCGCCGCGGGCTTCAGGGTTCGTTGCCATCAGCGCCACCGCGTCGAAGACCGCCATCAGCGGGTCGATCTTGGCGTTCCCGCTCGCCTGCTTGGTGATCGACACGGCGTTGCCCTTCGGCTCCGCCTTGGCGTTGCCCACCGACCAAGCCATGAGAGGGCGCCCGCCGTGCACGATGTCGCCGCCGGCCAGCTTGCGCTCCGTCGTCTTGATCGCGCTGTTCAGCTTCCAGCCCTGCGGGATGCCGATAATCCGCTCGATGTCGATGCCGCGACCGGTCAGCTCGTCCACGATATCGCCGATGCCAGCGGCGTCCACGCCGATGCCCTTGTCCGCCAACAGACCAGCGTGTTCGACCCGCATCACGATGTCGGCGACCGCGGCGACGTCATCGCCGGGCTGGTCCACAATCGCCAAATCCCCGTCGTCCTGGAAGCCGAGCAGCCGGGCCGCTTCCTGCTTGCGCCGCTCCAGAACGATCCTGTGTGCCCACGCCTTGTTCCACAGCAGCCACTTCCGTGTTTCCCGGCACCGGCCAAGCACGGTCAGGCCGAGCAAGTCGTCCAGGCCGCCGCCGTCGATGCCGACAACCACAACTTCGGAGCGCTCCAGCAGAGCCTCCAGCGTCAAGGCGCGGTCGATGTTCGCCGGCTTGTCCCAAAAGTCCGCCCCGGCCCATCGGTCGGACCGCAGCGCCAAGCCGATTTCAACGTTCAGATGCTTGGACAGGAAGCCGCGCAGCGACTCCTCACCGGCCGCCGCCGCCTTGTCGAACTCACGCTCCAGGAACTCCTCATCGACCGATGCCCCAAGGTTCGGGTTGGTGACGTAGAAGTTCGCCTTGTTCCGATGGCCGTCCTGCTTCAGAACCCGTTCCGGAAACTCGTACAGGACCGGCAAGAACCGCTTGTCCTGGATCCGGCCGTCCCGAACGCCGCGGGCGTATTGCAGCTTCTGGCGGAAGACGCCGGCCGGCGGGTCGTCGCTCTGCGTCGTGGCGTAGATCACGAAACCTTCTGGCCTCGACGCCAGACCACCAATCGCCTCGCGCAGCATGTTCTCCGCGTTGGGCCGCTTGCCGAACAGCCATAGCTCATCCACCAGCGTGCCGATGGCCTTCTTGCCGGATACCGTGTCGCTGTCCGCCGCGATGACCTTCAGCGTCGCCTTGGTTTGCCGGTGTGTGATCGTCCGGACGTGCTCCTGAACGTGCAGGAGGTCGGTCAACTCGGGATCGGCGCGGATCATGTCGCGCGCCGGGAAGAAGCTGTTGTTCGCAACCTCGATGGTCGGGGCGATGATCTGGAATTCCCCCGACAGCCGCCAGTTCCGCAGCAACGCCGTCATCATGATCCCGGAAGCGCCCGTCGATTTGGCGTTTTTCTTCGAAATCAACAGGAGGTATTCGGTAATCAGCCGCCGCCCGCTGTTCGGGTCGTAGGAACCAAAGATCGACGCGACGAAATCCTTCAGCCAGGGCCGCGCCGCATCGCCCATCATCGGGCTGCCGGGCGCATCCACGATCCGGAGCTGGTTGAACACGTCAAGCGCCGCTTCGGCTTCCGACGGAAATAGCGGGGCGAATGGGATCAGGCTCTGCCTGTTGAGGATGCGATCCTCCCAATCCGGGCAGGCCGTGGTCCAGTCCATCGCTTACCTCGTGTTGTCCACCGCCAGCTTTGGCGGAGCCGGCGGGGCGAAACGGCCTTGCGCCGCAGCCTTCGCCGCCTCCTCCTTCTGTTCCTTCTTGCCCGCCACCGCTGCTTCCATCTTCGGGTGCTGGAAGGGCATCGCCGCTATGGCCAGCCGGATTTTCGCGTCCATCGGCGCGTCGTCGCGGTTGATGACGTCCATGGCGAAGTCCAGGGCCGTTTTGAACCGCTTGGACTCTGGGGGCGCAGCCTCAAGCGTGCGCTCCACCGCCTTTTCCTGCTTGCTGGCCTTGGTCGCTCCCTTGGGACGACCAGCGCCCGCCCGATAGCCGCCTCGCGCCATTTGATTTACCTCCGCTCACCACCCTGCAAACCGTTGACATCACGCGCTGAAATTCAAACGCGCCGGCTGTCCGGAAATCAAACAGGGGGATATTTTCTCTCGATGAGTGGGGTCGCGGTCTTCAGCCACGACGCGCTCCGAACTTTTACCGCCCCCCTCCCGTCGTCCGTTGCGCCTTATGCCGTATAAGGCAGCGCAACTTTCTTTCGCGCCTCCTACCCCCGACGGGCGAAGCCCTGATCCCGCGCCGTACGCCCCGAGTGGCAGGGCCTGCACAGTACCCGGAGGTTGGAGCGCTCAAGCCGGAGGTCAGGACGATCCTGCACGCTCTCAATGTGGTCCACCTCAGCGAAGGGCGTGGTCGCCGTGGCTTCGCTCTTGCGCAGGACCACCAGCGTCCCGCACCGTTCACATCGACAGCCGCGCTCTATGACCACCGCGTCCCGCAGCTTCTGCCATTCGCGGTCGTAGCCGCGCTGGTGCGCGCTTCCACGCTGCCGGTCAAAGAAGCGCTTGCGGTCCTGTTCTGTATGGGGCGCCGGGATGAACACCCTGCCGGTGCGGGGCTCAAGAGTGCCGATACGGGAGCCAAGCGAGCGGAGCTTGCCGGCCATGCTTCACCTCCCGGTCATCCGGACCACAATGGCCACCAGAAGGACTGCACCAGCACCAGAGGCCAGGGCGATGATGGACAGGGTGTAGGCGGTCACGCCGGCTCTCCCATCAGCGGCTCACCCCCGATGCCTTCGGGCCATGCCGTCGTCTCGGTGAGGATGGCGTCAGCGCGGCGGGCGCGGGCCTGGGCGTCGATGCGGCGTAGCTCGGCGTCGTGAGCGTCGGGGCCACAGGTGCAGCCGTCTCCCGTCATGCAGGTCTCGGCACAGCGTCCGGTCATGGCGTGACCTCCATTTGTAGCCTGTAGGATACGTTTTCCATTGACGTCATGTAGCTCACAGGCTACATTGTTCCTATGAAGACGATCCGCACCACTCCCGAATACGACGCTTGGTTCGCCGGTCTCCGCGACACCCGCGCTCAGGGCCGCATCGATGTCCGCCTGCGCCGCCTGTCGCTGGGCAACGCGGGTGACGCCAAGTTCTTCGACGGGATCGGGGAACTCCGCATCGACTACGGCCCCGGCTACCGAGTGTACTTCGTGGAGCGCGGTGACGTGATCGTCCTGTGTGGTGGCGATAAGCGGACCCAGCCCCGCGACATCAAGACCGCTAAGAAGCTGGCAGAGGAGTATTGACCATGGCAAAGGCTACCAAGGTGTGGGACCCGGCGGAACGCCTCACCACACCGGAGGCAATCGCCGACTACCTCGATGCCGCCCTGGAAGATGGCGACCCGAAGGTCATTGCCGCCGTCCTGGGCGATATCGCCAGAGCCAAGGGCATGGCCGACGTGGCGCGGACTGCCGGGCTGTCCAGGGAGAGCCTGTATCGAGCGCTCAGCGAGAACGGCAATCCCTCCCTTGCCACCGTGCTTGCGGTGACAAAGGCGTTGGGCATCTCTCTGTCGGCGCGGCCAGGGGGCGACGCAGACGCCGCCTAACGCCTTTGCCCCATGCGCTGCCGCGCCGCCTCGATGACCGCGACCATGGAGGCCAGCACGCCGGAGGGGATGTCCAGGAGGGAGAGCATCAGGCGTCACCGGTGGCCGGGCGGGTGCGGAGCGCGCTCTCGATGCGCTGCAAAGACCCGCGGACGTCGTGCACGCTCTGCTCCATGCGGGCCATGCGCTCGCGGAGGTCGTCGTGGTCGTCCACCCGTTCCTTGAGTAAATCCAGGGACCGGGCGAGACCGTCGATCATCGCGTCACGCTTGGCGGCATTCCAGCTCATGCGGATCATGAACCACAGGAGGCCGGCTAAGGGCACGGCAGCAGCGCCGGCCATGGCGAGGAGGTCGGATGGCTGCACGGCAGTGTCCTTGGTGGGGGATCAGCGGGCGCGCACTGGGGGAGAAGCGACCGGGGCATACCGATGCGGCGCGCGCCCGCTGAACTCGGGGGAACGTTCGTTCCGAATGGGGAAACGACGAAACCCGCCGCGGATTTCTCCGGGCGGGCTACGCTTAGCGCTACGTGGTGCAACGTACCACCAAAGATGCGTTACTATTCCCCATCCGTCAAGCACAATTCCTGCCACCTTTGGCATTTCCTCTGCCCCGTTTGCGCAGGTCGCAGTAGAGGCTCATGGCCTCCCGGAGCGCGTCGGCGACGGAGCCGTTCCGCATGCAGCGGGCGGCCTCCACCTCGTTGCAGGTCATGCCCTCCACGATCACGTCGAGCACCGGGCCGGTCTGCCAGCGGCGGGAGTCCTTGCGGATCCTCCTGGCGGCCATGGCCCGCTCCGCCATGGCGTCCACCCACGCGTTGTAATCCTCCTGCACGCGCACGGCCCATTCCGTCTCGGTCTCGCCGTCGGAGCGGCCGGGGCCGCCCAGGCGCTCCATCGAGCACGCCTTCAGCCCCATGCCGGCGATGATGATCGTCACCGCGGAGCGGATCAGGTGGGCGGCGTCGTACTGCTCCTGCGAAAGCCCGCGCTCCGGGCCGCGATTGAGCAACAGGACCAGCGTGTCAGGGCGGAGCTTGGCGCGGGTCTGCGCCGTGCCGCGGTCGTTCTCGTGGACGTCCACGACAATCCCGGTCTTTCGGTCCCGGTGCCGCCCGAAGCCGTCGAGGAAGTCCGCCCGCGCCTCCTGGCGCATCAGCTCGCGCCGGGCCTCGTCGGCGGCGATGGCCTGCTTGACGGCAAGTCGCGTCCGCTCGGCCTTGGTCAGCACATCGGTCGCGGCCAGTGCAGTTTCCATTCTCAGCCCTCCATGCGGCGCGCGTGGGAGGCGGCCGGCGGTTGCTGCATCGCGCTCCATGGCGTGTTGGGGCGTTCGATCTTCCGGAAGCCGGCCAGCCCTTCGGCGACACGGCGGCGGGCGGCGGCGGTGCTGTCGTCTCGCACCTGGCGGAGGTCGTCACGCTCGGCGGGCATGGCCTTCACGGGGCCTTCGGAAAGGGCCTGTAGGGCGGCCTCCTTCGCGGCGGCGGCGGCGGCCAGTTCCGCCGGGGTGCGCTCGCGCGGCGCGTCGGACGGCTCTGCGGCGCGGGCCTTGGCGTCCATGTCGGCGCGCATCTTGGCCGTGCGGAGGCGGCGGAGGCGGTCGGAGCGCTCCCGCATTTCAGCTTCGGCGCGGGCGCGGATGTCGCCGGGCGTCGGGAGGTTCCGGTAGGCGTGCCGGTCAACGGTTGCCTTGACCGCATCGGCCAGGATGTCGCCGGGGATGTCGGACAGGGCGTCGCGGTAGCCGCGCACGATCTCCGCCACCTGGGCGCGGCGCACGCCCGGCTGTCCGCCCTGCTGTTCGGTCGGTTCCAGCGGGACAATCCCGAACCGCTGCACCCACTCGACCAGCGGCTTCATCGCGATGGCGAAGGCTTCCGGGCTGGCCGGCGCGGCGTGCTGCTCGGCGGCGGCGATCAGTGCCGGGAGCTTAGTGCGCTCGCCAGCCGGGACCGGCTCCGCAGGCGTCCAGCTCTGGAGCCACGATGTCGCAGCCGTCAAGGATGCCGCCAAGGCCGGAGTCAGGGTCGAATTCGAACGAGCGGGCAGCGGGACGACGTTGCTGGGCGGCAGGCTGTCGAGGCTTTCGGTCATCGTAACCCCCTTCGAGGAGCTTGTTCGCGTTCTTGGGCTTGAGCATGAAATCGAGGTCGGCGCGCCAACCGCTGGCGTTCTCGCCGGTCAGGAAGGGGCTGCCGCGGACCCGCTGGCAGAACTCCGTCCAGCGCTCGAGGCTGCCCTCGAACGTGTCGTGGAGGCGGCGGCGCAGGGCGGCTTGGCGGCCCTTATCCAGGCCGCGGGGCACTGGCAGCACATCGCCGCACACGTCCCGCCAGATGGCGGCCATGGCCTTCAGCGTCTCGACGGAGGCGGTTTCCGTGCGATCCAGCTTGATCAGATCCGGCTGGGCTTCGTCCGCTGGCTCGGCGGCGACATCCCTAGAGGCGTCAGCCTCTAGGGTAAGTTCTTTCCCTGTATTCTCTTTTGTATCGGTCGCGTATCGGTCGCGTATCGGAAGCGTATCGGCTTCCGTATCGGGAAGCTGCTTAGCGATACGCGCCGGAACCTGATATTCGTCGTATTTGCAAATGGTTAGGATAAGGCGACCGTTCTCAACGATACGCGTCACCATCGTATCGGTTTCAAGACGGTCGATGAACCGCTGCACCGTGCCGAGAGACCAACCCCAAGCTTCCGCGAGGTAGCGGTAGGCGCAGCACAGTTGCCCACGCTTCAGGTCAACCCACTTCCCGCCGACGTTGGAGCGCGTGTCCTTCCAGGCGGCCTCTTCGATCAGCCAAGCCCAGGCCGCTCGCTTGCAGAACGGGTCGCGCTTCCCGCCAAGGGCCGGGTTGTCCATCCACCCACGGTGCATGAGGTAGTAGCCGGTCATGCGGCGGCCCTCCTGCGCTGATACTTCATCGCGTCCCACCACGCGGCGACGACATGGGAGGCGTCATGCCATGTGATGGCCGAGCGATAGGCGACCGGGCGGCCAAGGATCGCCTCAACCACCTGACGGGCTGACAATCCGCTCCGCCGCGCCCACGCGCAGTGCTCGGCGGCAACTTCAATTGCGGTCAGTCGGCTCATGGCGCCCTACTCCGCCGCTATGGAGGGGAGGACACCGACGAACAGGCCAAGGGACTCCAGGCGGACGCGGATGATCTCGGCGATCCACGCGCCCTCGTCGCTGCACTGCTCGTAGTCGCTGGCTCCCTGTGCGTCGGCGAGGAGCGCCGGGAAGGCCCGCAGGAAGGCAGCGTTCATGATGCCGCGCTGCCGGTCGGCGCTCTGCACGATTGGCGAGAGCCAATACAGGCAGGCCAGCACCAGGGAGCGCGGGTACATGCTCACGCCGTTCTTGGTGACGGCGAAATGGACGATGCCATCCACGGCGGCGATCAGCAGCCGGCGCGTGGGCCACGGGAGATCTCGGAAGTGGTCATCGAAGGCGACGATCAGATCGCGCATCACCGGGGCGTAGGCCGCGGCCATGCTCGGCGGGGCCTTGCCTTCAGCAAGCGCGGTCGTGACGACGCAGTTGAGGATTGACGCGGGGATGGCGTTCTCGACGCGGGCCTTGTAGTCGGCGTTGTTACGGACCAGCGCGGGGATGCGGAAGCCGGCGGGCTTGGTCATGCGGATGCACTCCCCTTGCGGCGGGCGGCGCGCATGGCCTTCACATCCTGCGCGAGAGCCGCGGTGATGAGCCTCTGGAGATCCCGGCGGCGGAACATCCGCTTGCCCTTCGGAGCCGCGTCGGCGGCCCGCTTGGCTTCGTCCAGGTCGGCTTTCGTGATGGAGCGGCGGGGCTTCATGGGCGGGCCTCAGCGCGCATGTGCCCATCGGCGCCGGCAATGAAGGAGGTCGGCAGGTCAGCCGGCCAGTCGGCACGCCCGGCGCCTGGGGAGATGTGCAACTCGGTGCCCGGCGGGAACTTCGCCGAACGCTGAATGCGCTCGTCGCCGCACGCCAGACCTTCGGCCATGCGTCGCACCGGGTCGAACACCTCGCCGGTCTCCGGATCGAAGCCGTCCGGCTCCTTCGCCTTGCTGGCGGCGATGGCCTGCTCAATCGGCGTCGGCTCGGTCTCGGAGGTCACGACACCCAGCCGCGTGCCGGTCACGTTGGCGTACAGGATCAGGTCGTTGATGAACTCCGCTTCCTTGTCGTTCGTGTCCTTGCGGCGGATGGCGACCAGCTTATCCAGGGCCTTGACGTTGAAGCCCGCGCCCTTCACCTCGGCGCGAAGCTCCTTCAGGTCCTCCTTCAGACCGTCGATCTCGTCCAGAAGGCGCTCCATGCGGTCGGCGAACTGCTTGATCATGTCTTGAGCGGTGGCGGTCATGCCTGGATCTCCGTGATGCGGATGCCGTAAAGGGCTTCCACGAGGCGTTTCTTGAGCCGGTAGACCGGGGTCCGGACGCCCTTGACGTCCTCCGTCACGGTCTCGCCAGCCCGGCGGTATTCGAAGTCGGCAATCCACTTCCCGATGCGGATGCCGTTGACGGTGATCTCGTAGGGGACCTGGAGGCGCAGCCCGGCGATCAGCCCGGCGCGCTCCTCCAGCTTCAGCGCAGCGTACCGGGCGGCCTCGGCCTTGCTGTCGAAGGTGATGCCGTCCACCGGGGTCTTCTCAGCGCCGAACTTGTTGGCCCGCCTCTCGGCCAGCACCTCGTCCCGGATGCGCTCGGCCAGGCGCACGTTGCCGATCTGGCGCTGCGCGTCAGGCCCAAGGCGGGCGAGGTCGGAGGAGGAGAAGCGCGCCGACATCAACCGTCCGCCTTCTTCCGCCGGCCGGCGGCAGAGATGGCCGCCCGTGTGTTGGCAGACACGCGGCGCTTGGCGGTGCCAGACCGGCGGGCGCGGGCCATGGCCTCCAGCTTTGCGGTAGCCGCAGCCAGATCGCCGGGCTTGATCGTCACCACCGGGACCAGCTTCTCGGCGACGGCCCGGCGGACTTGCTCCGCCATGTCAAGGGCGGCAGCGCGGGCGCCGAGAGGGCGGGCCATGGTCAGGGCGGTTACGGGGTCCAGGGCACGGTGATGCATCACACAGCCTCCCCGGCCTGAGCCTTGCGGCGCTCCGGCTCCGGACACCCCAGCGCCAGAAGGACCGAGCGGGTGAGCGGCTCGAAGGCCACGGTGCGGGACTTCTGCTTGACCGGCGGCAGAGCGTCGAACTTGTCCCGGTCCCCATCGCTGTCCAGGCGGAGCCGGTAGGCGTTGTGGGCGACGGCGGCGACCAGCTCGGGCGTTACGATCGGGAGCGACATCACGCGGCCTCCCGGCGGAGGCGGGCCTTCAGCGCCCCAATGACCGAGACACGGCGGCCAGCCAGAGAGCCACGGCCTGAACCGCCGCTCGCAATGTCTGCCGCAAGGTCCGCCTGCTCGGCGGAGAGCTGGGTGTCGAGGGCGGCTTGCCGGGCGTCGAGGCGGCGTTCATGGATGTCCTTCACGGTGGCGATGGGGTGGATGACGCGGGTCACGAACGCCATGCCTTCGCGGGCGATGATGGTGACCAGATGCTTTCCGGTGGGGCCGGTGCTGAGCCACTGACCGGCGGTGCGGCGGCAGACGCCATAATCGGCGGCAATGTTCTCACGCACCTTGCGGTCGTCGTACTTGTCCCGGAAGTAGCGGCGAAGGAGACGGGCCAAGTCCTTCATCTTGTCGGCAGCTTGGGCAACCTTGCTGCCCCGGTTGGGGCGCACAACGCCCTGAGATTGAATGTCCATGTAATCCCCCGATTACTACGATTGAGGCATGACGAACGACCCAAAGGCCGCTCAGGTCGCCTCAGCTATTGTGACTTTGCTCCGTCTGCTGGCCCGCATGGCGCCGCGAAAGGCGCTGCTGTGCCTGGAGCTGGCGGAGCAGTTGGAAACTGAATTCGCGAAGGAGCCCTGACCGATGGCCCGACCCTGTCCGCCGAATGGACTGGCCCGCGCCGCGTGGTTCCGCGAGACCGCCGCCGAGGTCGAAGAGACCGACCCGAAGCAGGCGATCTACTGCCGGGGCATCGCCGACCAGATCGAGCGGCGCGAGATGGGCGCCCTGCCCCTGGTCCGGCTGATGCACGACCAGAGCCCCAACCAGAGCTGAGGCGCGAACGTGGCAGGCCATCACCCCACAGAGGGACCCCGCCCACACCCATGCACCCGTGACACCGGCCCGGAAGGACCGGTACGCTCGGCGCGTGATATGCTGGAGGGGAACCCTGTGCCCAGCGCCAGCGGCGAGGCGCGCGGCGAGGAGGCAGGCGTAGTCAGCCATGGCCGGGCCTCCTATGCGCGGGCTTCGTGCTGGGGCGGGCGGCGGCGCGGCTTGGCCGGCGGATACAGATCGGGGCGCAACGCGGACCGGGATACTTTCCCTCCCGTCGCCTCCTCCACCTGGATCACGCGTTCCGGCGGGCACCTCCGCCACTGAGAAATGGCTTGGCTGCTGATTTGGAGGCGGCGCCCCAGTTCTGCCGGTCCACCCACTGCCGCTATCGCTTGAGAGAGAGCATGGTCTTTCATCCCCCTAATGTAAGCGACGCTTACCTCACTTTGCAAGCAAGAAACGTAAGCGACACTTGCGTTGAGTTCCGTAAGCCGAACTTTCACAGTCTGGCTTTGCCGCTTCCGGAAAAGCCAGCGATCATGGACCTGCCGAAGAGCTTACGAGACGCGCGGAAAGCCAAGAAGCTGACCCAAGACAAGGTGGCCACCCAACTTGGCGTGTCCCGCCCAGCCGTAGGTCAGTGGGAAAGCGGCGAGACAACTCCGGAACCGAAGAACCTTCTCGGGCTCGCTCGGCTCTACGGTCTTGACGTCGAAGCACTAGCCGATCTTCTCCCAGGCGGGGCGGCAGCCGTCTTTCGAGCCTACTCCGCGCGCAATCACGCCATGTCTGCCGCGGCTCATGACCTCACGGACGAGGAATGGGGCTTGGTGCTGATATATCGTCAGCTTCCCGATGAGGATAAGGCGTGGCTGTGGGAGCAGATCCATCGAGAAGCACGGAGGGCCGGCATCTCTCTTGATGACGCTGGACAGCAGCCTGAATAATCCGGGCCACGGCCTCGGGCGGCAGCCTCCGCAGCGCTGCCACCAGGAGACGTTCATCGCTAGACAACATTGCGCCATGCGGCGGCGCCCCCTCAGCTTTCCCCAACCGTTCCTCAGCGCCGGTCATTACGCTTCCCCCAGAACGAAAAGTGAACAAACCTTGTCACAGATGCGCGAGCTAGTCCACCGCTAGCTTGACGGCTGTCCCATTTGAAGGACTTCAATCCTGCTATGGCGGCGCGCGCTGATCCCGGCGGGGAGCGGGGCAAACATATGCGCGTATGCAATAATGGGTTCCCAATTCCACACCTCTCGTGCAACAGTCACCAATGCCGCCGGTAAGGTGCGGACGGTGAGTTGCGGCCTTCAGCGCTGATGCGCCGCAGCAATACCCGGTGAGGTGGGACTCTGAGGGCTGGGGCGGGAGTCACGATCCCTAACCAGTCCTTCCGCCTTTGGGCTTAGGCGGGAATGAACTCTACCGAGTGCCCTTCTGCTATTGGTAGAGCTTTTTTATTTCATACCCGTAACCAACGCGAACTTAGCCGCATACTGAAATATGTAAAATCCCCGCAACCCCTTCATTTCCCTTAAGGTTGCAAGCGTATGCCCTTGGGGTGCGGCAGGTTGACGCAGGCGTTAGGCTGAGAATGGCACAGCGCATCCATGTGATGAACATCACATGCCCGGCGGCCACCCCAGGGCAAGCAGCCAGCCCGCCGCTGAAGTGCAAACCCGGAAACGCGAAGGGCGCCCGAAGGCGCCCCGGAGAGACAGTGCGCGGCCTATTCGCTGGCCGGCGGCGTGATAGTGGGCCATAGATTGGCAATCTGTTCACAAGCGGCTTCAATGTCCTTCATCCGCTGCTTAACAGATTTGGCACCCTCGTGAATGGTCCCGGAACCCACGTCGATCACAAAGCTGATGCGATGATCCACCGCGCCGTCGTCGATATGGAACCACCGAAAATACTCCTGCAATCCTGCGGAAATATACCCAGCGCAATCGGTCGTTAGGCTGCTTGATGATGGGAAGTGCAACTTCACGCCACCAATCGTCGGCTTTCCCTTGGTGTTCTTCCCGGTCAGGATAACCTCTGGACGGACGCTGATATCGACATTGCGTATGCGCAGTGACTGAGATTGCTGAGGGGCCAGCTTTGGGGTTGCGCCGAAAAGATTAATATCATCAACAATGTTGATGAATTTGTCGATAGCCTCGATGTTGCCGGAATTTCTTCTCTGCTCATAAGTATTTGCCGGAACCTTCTGGTCTAATACTGCAATACGCTTTTCGAGAATGCTTTGATCCGACAGACCGTTTGCTATAAATTGCGAAATAACCTCTTGCGCATCGCGATAGTATGTTGTAATGTACGGCGGCGGGTACTTCTGATCCCTGATGATCCGGGTTTGTCTCGCCGCTTTGGCAACAATGTATTCGCTCAGCTTGTTTATGGACATGCGCGGGTCGTTATTCGCCTTAGCCATCATGCATTCCTATGGATGAGGGGTGAAATCATGGAAGAGTTCTTCGCCGAGGCCGTGATATCGGATAGGCGCTCGCTATGCATCGGACCCATCACTCGAGAAGAGGCAAGCAACATCGAAGGCGGCTCGACGTCATTGGGGATTGGCCTTTATCTGTTGTCCATAGACAGAACCGATCCATCCTCCCCTCCGGAAGTGCTTGCTCAGTTAACGTCTGATGAGGCCGCGAAGAAACTGGCCGCTATCCTGCGCGCCGTAGGGGGGCGGTAACCCCCTCTGCCAAATCACCTACAGCGGATCCCTCGCCTATCCGCTCCATCACCCTCGCCAGGATTTCCGCCATGGCGTCGGTGGCCTCCAGCGGCACGCCCGGCCATTCCGCGGCGATCTTGGTGAGTCCGTTCATCCCGGCCTTGATGGTTGCCAATGGGTCCGCGCTCATCATGCAGCGCTCAAGGACAAGTAGCTCCACCAGCAACTCCAGGGCCGCCACGCGGGCGGACAGGTCTTCGGCCATCTTCCCCTCCCTCACCTCAACCACGCGGGCTTAGCGGCCCGGCGCCAGCTCGGGGCGCTTTCCCCTGAGTCGCAGCAGATCAAAGGCCAGCCATAGGGCCTGCGGGATGGCGTAGACGCTCACCGCCTTGAGCGGGGCGAACGCCCCTTCATCAGCGAGCCCCATTCCGCCGACCAGGGCAGCGATCAGCAGCGACACCGCGTTGGCCAGCACCAGCTTCCTGGCGCCGCCATCCCAGCTCTTCAGAAGCCACAGCATCAAAGCCCTGAGGAAGAAGGTTGGCACGAGGCCGCCGACCATCTGAGCAACAACCGCCATCGACACATACCCTCGCATGAGCGCCCGACGTCACGCGCCACCGTGACGAGTATGGGCGAGATTGCGCCTCTCCGACAATGTAAGCGTCGCTTTCATTTTTTTGTTGCACATCGCCGTAAGCGTCGCTTACTATTCCTCTCACGCCACCCCTCTTCGGGATCACCGATCAGCCGGATGGGGTGGCGGTTCCTCCCTAGACTCACCGCCGGGCCGCGCTCCATCCAGCAGCGCCCGGCGGCCTTCTCGGGGAAGGGAATTCAACGAGGGGGAACCGATGACCGCCACCGAACGCGCCGCACAGAGCCGCCGCATCGTCTCCAACCGGCTTTACGCCGACGCCTACAAGCCGCAGCCCGCGACCGCCACCACGCCGTACCAGAAGCCGCGCCTGTCCGCCTACTGGCTGGAGCAGAAGTGCGCCGCTGATTACGCGCTGGACGCCACGGCCTGACCACCACAGCACACGGGGGACACCAACATGACCAGCACGCCGAAGTTCATCACGCTGACCGACACGGACGGCAACAAGGAGCGCGTCAACGCCGATCACATCACTTGGTACACCGCCAATCGCAAAGGCGGATCGCGCGTCCTTCTGATCGACCATGACAGCGCGAATTACTACGCCGAGCCCCCCGAGCAGATCGACGCGATGCTGGGGGTGGACGGTACCAAGCGGGTTAGCGACGCCGATAGGGCTTCCATCAGGGCCGTGGCGTTCTGGGAAGCTATGGCCGCCGTCGCTGACATGATCGACCCGGACAGCGACCCGAAGTGGCCGACAAGCCCCGCTGCCGTCCGTATCGCCAAACTCCACAAGGCGGAATGCGCCGCCCTCTCTGCGGCCACCGGCACGGGAGAGGCGTGATGACCAGCGCCCCCAACTACTCCCCGGCCCCGTCTCTGATCGACTGGCTGAACCGCGGCGGCCTCGCCGATGTCCGCGAAGGGGCGGAGATGTTCGCCGCCTTCGCCGACTTCGGCCAGATGTTCGGCGAGCCTGACCGCGGAGACGCCGAGTTCGCGGCCATGCTCCACGGTCGATACCTGGACCTGTTGGCCGCCTGACCGCTCCTCTCGCTCCACACGCCCGCCGGATACCGACAAACAGGAGACAGCCCATGAAGATCAAGCGTGTAGTCGTGTGGTTCTCCTGCGGCGCTGCCTCTGCCGTCGCGGCGAAGCTAGCGCTGAAGAAATACCGCGGCGAGCACGAGGTGGTGATCGCATACACCGACACCGGAGCCGAGCACCCGGACAACGAGCGGTTCATGGCCGATTGCGTCAGGTGGTTCAACGCGCCAGTCGAGGTGCTAAAGAGCCCGGAGTTCGCCGACACATGGGCGGTATGGGAGAAGCGGAAGTTCGTCTCCGGGATCAGCGGGGCTCCCTGCACTGGCGAACTCAAGAAGGCTCCGCGGTGGGCATTTGAGCGGCCGGGCGACCTGCATGTCTTCGGCTTCACCGAGGAGGAGCGGCGCCGCTCTGATCGCTTCCGCGAGCAGAACCCGGATGTTTGGTTAGAGACGCCGCTGATCGACGCCGGGCTGCGCAAGGCCGATTGCCTCGCCATGATCGAGCGCGCCGGGATCGCTATCCCTGCAGTCTATTTGCTCGGCTTCCAGAACAACAACTGCCTGCCGTGCCCGAAGGCCACCAGCCCCGGCTACTGGAACCGGATGCGCCGCCACTTCCCAGAGCAGTTCAACCGCATGGCCGAACTGTCCCGCAGGCTCGGCGCCAGGCTGGTCCGGGTGAACGACGAGCGCCTGTTCCTGGACGAACTGGACCCGGCCATCGACTCCAGCGAGGTCGAGCCAGACATCGAATGCTCAATCCTCTGCCACATCGCCGCTCAAGACATCGCCGCCTGACCGTACGCCAGCGGCCACCCCGCCGCCGGCTACCGAGAGCGGATCACCGGTCCGCTGCCGATAGCCGAGACACCAAGGGAGACCCCCTATGCTGATGACCGAAGAACAGGCCCGTACCAAGTGGTGCCCGAAGGCACGGGCCTCTGACCAAGCCGAGCCCCCGCTTTCCATCAATCGCGTGCGCACCAACAAGCCGGATGGTGATTGCCTTTGCATCGCCTCAGACTGCATGGCGTGGCGGTGGGCCGGCGAGAAAACCGCTTACCAACGCCTCGTGGGGCGCAATGACCCGACGCCGGAACCGCCGTGGGCGCCGACTGGTCGCGTGTCGACGGCCGGACGGGAGGTCTGGGAAATGGATGCTGGGAGCCGCCAAGGCTTCTGCGGCGCCTTCGGCAAGCCGGAGGCCGCGTGATGCGTGACATCCCGATCATCTTCAGCGCGCCGATGATCAAGGCGCTGCTTGCCGGCAGCAAGACGCAGACGCGCCGCATCCTGAAGCCGCAGCCGAAGACGTTCGCGGTCGATGACAAAGGAACGATGTGCGACGTCGGGCTACAGCACCTCGAAGGCGACCCGCGTCCGCGCATCTGGCTCTGGAAGAACGGCGCGGGCGTGCTGACCGAACAGAAGGTGCGCTTTGCGGTCGGCGACCGGCTGTGGGTCCGGGAGACGTGGGCCGAGACGTGGGAGAAGCGCCCATGGTATCGCGCGACGCCTGAAGACGGCCTCCACCCTATAAAGCCGATCCCCTCCATCCACATGCCCCGCCGGGCCTCCCGTCTGACGCTGGTGGTGGAGGGCGTGAAGGTCGAACGGCTCCAGGATATCAGCGAAGAGGACGCGCGGGCGGAAGGGGCGACGCAGCGCGACACCGGTTTCCGCGAATGCCAGATGTCGGTCGATGGTGGCCAGACATTCCAGACCGCACGTTGGCCTGCTGACTCTTGGCCCATGAATTGGGAGGAAGCCGAGCACAGAGCCCGCACCAGCCCGTACGCCAAGCGCCTCGCGGACTGCGCCCTCGGCTCTGCGCGCATGGCATTCGCCAACTATTGGCGGCGCCTGCACGGAGATGACGCCTGGGCTGCTAACCCGTTCGTCGTCGCCCTGACCTTCACCGTCATCCGCTCGAACATCGACGCCATCCCCTCGCAGGAGGCCGCGTGATGCGCTCCGCCCTCGAAGACCCCGCCGTCAGCGGCCCCATCGCGGAAGCTGACATGGACGCTGCCGAGCTTGCCTTCGTGATCGTCTTCACCAGAGCCGCCGCCATCGTCTTCACCACCATCGGCCTCGGCCTGTATGCGGCCGTCAACTTCTTCCTGCCGTGAGGGACACGCCATGACCGCAATGCTCTCCACGCCGATCCGCGCTCACAGCACGGACTACATCGACACCCTCTACACCGTCGCGGAGTCCCTGGAGGAGCAGCCGCAGAAGCTCTACGGCGCCATCCGCTCCGTGGTCGATACCGTCCAGGAGTGCCGGGACGAAGTGTCCGCCGCCATCGAGGCCCACCCGGAAGTCGCCGCCGCCCTCCTGCCGACGCTGACCAAGCTGCGCCGGCTCGCTCGCACGGGGCACTGAGCCATGGCCTGTCTCCACCGCCTTGCTCCAGACGAGCGCGCCGACCTGATCGAGGCGCACCGTCACGCCGCAGCCCTGAAGGCCATCATCGACCGGGTGTTCGCCAACGCGTCCCCGGACCTTCACGACGAGATGACGTGGCTCGTCGCCAACGTCACCGATGCCGCCTCCGACTTGGCCGGCATCGTCTCCAACACCGAGCCGATGAGCTTCCGATGAACGCGATCACCCGCATCCACGCCGACGATGCCGCGGAGAACCCGCGCGCCGTGATCGGCAGCAACGGCGCCCCGGAGCCGACCCCGTTCGAGAAGTCCGAAGCCGAAGTCTCCAAGCTCTACGACGAAGCCGCGCTGTGGCTCGACGGTGCAACGGTGGACAGCCAGGAATTGGCGGACGGCATCGCCAACCTGCTGAACATGATCCGCGCCGCGGAGAAGGCCGCCGACGCCGCCCGCAAGGCAGACAAGGAGCCGCACCTGAAGGCCGGGCAGGCGGTGGACGCCGCCTATAAGCCGATCCTGGAGAAGGCGAAGCTCGCCACCGACGCCTGCAAGAAGGCTCTGGCCCCGTGGCTGGAGAAGCTGGAGGCGGAGAAGCGCGCCGCCGCCGAAAAGGCCCGCCAGGATGCGGACGAGAAGCGCCGCGCCGCTGAGGCCGCCATCCGCGCCCGTGACGCCGCCAATCTGGAGCAGGCGGCCGCCGCCGAAGCGCTGCTGAAGGAGGCGCAGAAGGCCGAACGCGCCGCCACCAAGGCGGAGAACGACGGCGCCAAGGCCGGCAACGGTCAGTTCGGCCGCGCGGTCTCCCTGCGCACCATCCACGCGCCGGTCATGACCGACCCCCGCGCCGCCGTCCTGCACTACTGGGCCGCCAACCGGGACGAGATGACCGCCATCCTCCAGGGCTTCGCCGAGCGCGACGTTCGCGCCGGCAAACGCGACATCCCCGGCTTTGAGATCCGCACCGAACAGAAGGCCGTCTGAGATGCAGACCAGCGACAGCATCGCCGCCATTTCCGCCGCACTCGCCAAGGCGCAGGGGGCCATCGAAGGCGCGAAGAAGGACAGCGAAAACCCGCACTTCCGCAACAAGTACGCCGACCTGTCCAGCGTGTGGGAAGCCTGCCGCACGCAGCTCGCCGCGAACGGGATTGCGGTTGTCCAGGCCCCCGGCACGGACGAGAACGGGGCCGTCACGCTCACCACAACCCTTGCCCATTCGTCCGGCGAATGGATGCGCAGCGTCATGGCCTGCAAGCCTGCGAAGGCTGACGCCCAGGCGCTCGGCTCCGTCATCACCTACCTGCGCCGCTATTCGCTGGCCGCCATGGTCGGCGTTGCGCCGGAGGACGACGACGGCGAAGCAGCCAGCGGGCGCGGCGGGCAGGGCAAGGACCGGGACACCGGCATGACGCCATCCGGACGCCAGCAGGAGCCGACCGATGGCGAGAAGGCCGCCGCCGAGACGATCCGCATGGGCATTGAGATGTCCGAGACGCCGGACGAGCTGACCAATTTCTGGCGTGAGCACATCAAGCACCTCCGCGAGCTTCCCAAGCCGCTCTATGAGGAGCTGGCGCGCGTCGCGGGCGACCGGAAGAAGCTGCTGACCACTCCGGCCCACGCCGCGGAGTGACGGCCATGCTCCCCGCCCGCCTCCCCAAGCGCAAGACCGACACCGGCCGCCCACAGCGCGACCGCTGCCCCGGCCACCTCGCCTTCGTCCGCCAGCACGGTTGCTGCGTCCCCGGCTGTCAGGGCCGCCCCATCGAGGCCGCCCACGTCCGCACCCACGGCGACGGCGGCATGGGGATGAAGCCCAGCGACGACCGCGCCATCAGCCTGTGTTCCGAGCATCACCGCCAGCAGCACAACGTCGGGGAGCTGGAGTTCCAGCGCCGGCACTGCATTGACATGCTGAAGCTGGCGCGGGAGTTCGCCGCCGCCTCCCCGGCCTGGAAACGCTACCTCGCGAAGAAGGCGCAGGGGCTATGACCAACCCGATCCCGTTCCGCTGGGAAGGCGACTGCTTCACCCCCATGCCGGGCTTTGGGAAGCGCTGTGACGAACTGTTCGTTGTCGGTCAGGCATACCGGCTGGTCGAGCAGGAGGACCGTTCCGCCGCCTCGCATCGCCACTATTTCGCCTGCATCAACACGGCGTGGGAGAACCTGCCCGAGCGGCTGTCCGCCGACTTCCCCACCCCTGACCATCTGCGCCGCTTCGCCCTGATCCGTGCCGGATACGCCGACAGCCGCACGCTGGTCGCGTCGTCCAAGGCGGAGGCCGTCCGTCTGGCTGCCTTCGTCAAGCCGATGGACAGCTATGCCGTCGTGGTCGTGACGGACGCCACGGTGACGGTGTGGACGGCCCGCAGCCAGTCCGCGAAGGCCATGGGGAAGAAGGACTTTCAGGAGTCCAAGGACGCCGTACTGGACGTGATCGCCGGGTTGATCGGCACCGATCCCGCCACGCTGTCCGCCCAAGCCGGTCAGGCCGCCTGACCCTCCCCACCTGACCACGCGCCTACTGGAGACACGCCATGACCGAGCCTGCCTACAATCCGCGCAAGCGCTTCGTTGGCGAACTGGACGCGACATCCATCGCCACAATTCAGGGGTGGGCTATCGCGCGTTACAACGACAACAACAGCACGACAGCCACCAACGAAGGCAACGCCCGCCTCTCCGCCGCCTCCGACAACGCCGTCCTCGAACTTGCCGAGCGCCTTGGGTGCAACGCCGTGGAACTGGCGGAGAGGCTGGAGAACGGCGGGCTGGTCAAGGTTGCCGCGTTCCTTGAGGCCATCGTGAACGGCACCGGCGAGCCGGAGACACGCGCCGTCGCCCGCGCCGCCCTTTCCCACCTGACCACCCCCGCGCCGCGCTGAGCGCAGAGCGCAAGGAGAGAGACCATGACCGATTTGACCTATGTGCCGCCGGAGCCTCCCGCGCGCCCCTTCCGCGTCGGCGATGAGGTGGAAACCGTTAACCGCAACGGCGACGCCATGGGCCGCCAGCACATCACCCGCGTCAAGGGGAGGATCGTCACCACCGACTGCGGCCGGACGTGGACGAAGGATGGATGGTGGTATGGCGATACCAGAGCCTACCCGTTCCCGAGCATCCGCCATCCCGCCACGTCCGCGGCCTGAGGAGACACCCATGAGCGACAAGATCACCGCCCGCCGCAGCCGCGAACCCTTCGAAGCCCGCGGGCGCTTCATCTGGGGCGGCCCGACCGAACACGACGCCATCGTCGGCGAGGTCTACGACAACGGCCAGCCCTTCCCGGAGGAGATGGCGAAGGTCTGGGCCGCCTCCTACCAGATCATGTTCCCGGCGCTCGCCGAAATCCGGAACCGTGCCCGTTCGGCCGTCCTCGGCGATAGCGAGTATCCGTTGCTTGACCTCGCCTGGATCGCCGACACGGCGGCCAATGCCCTGCCGGTCCCGACCATCGGCGATGTGAACGGCACCGCACCGGAAGCGCCCCGCCGCTCCTCCGTGCAGGAGGCCGCCCCGGCCGTACCGCCGCTGGGAAAGCTCATAGCCCTGGCTTCTTGCGTCGAGGAGAAGGTCAACGCCGAAGGTGGCGAGGCGACCGTTCCCCGGATCGTCGCGCTGACGGTTGCGGCCATCAACGAAGCCGCTGCTCAGGAGGCTGCCCAGGCAACTGCGGCGGACGGGGTGCCGGAGGTGGGCCTTCGGGACGCCGCTGAAAGCGTACTTGATCTGGTTGAAACGCTGTCCGATGGGGACTTGACGATTGCGGGCAGGAGGGAAATCGCTGATTTGCGGTCCGCTCTCAGTGGCACCCCGGTTTGCGCGAAGATCATCCCCTACACCGACGAGGACGACCGGCCTGATCCCGCCATGAACGGGCTGGTAATGCTCGCCATCGGCCGCGACGTCGATGCGCCTGACCACGTGCTGGACCGCATCCCGGATGACGCGGCCGAAACCCTGGTCCGGCTGCTTTCCTCAGCGCCCGCCGCCCCCACGGCACAGGGGCAGGTGCAGGGGTGGCAGCACCCCAGCGCCGCCCCGACCGAGCGTGGGGCGCCGATCCTGCTCAAGTTCCGCGTCGCCGGCGAAACCCACATCGCAGAGGGAAGCGTCACCGATGGCGGGTGCCTGTGGGTGCCTTACGTCTCGTTCCACCGTGACGACCCGTCCGTCTTTGGCGTTATCGCCCTCCCCTCCGCCCCCTCCGCAGGGGAGGCGTAAGGCCATGGACCACATCATCCTCTTCGCCACGCTCGTCTTTCGCCCGCACCCCTATGCCCGCCCGTGCCATCCGTGGTGGAGGGCATGGACGGATTGCTTCGTTGGGCCTGTCGAGGCGTGGCGCCTCGCTGGCGTTCTCGCTGATTGCCCGAAGGACTGACCGCCATGACCACCGACACCGCCCCGCTGAGCGCGCCGCAGATGACCACCCTGGACGAATACCTTTCCCGGCTCCCCGCCGAGCAGCGCCAAGCCATCGTTGACGGAGGGAAGGATGTGCTGATCAACGCCCTGTCCGCGCGCGTCGCGGAGCTGGAGGTGGACAACAAGCGGCTGAAAATCGAGTGCGTGTCCTGGAAGAGCCTTTACGAGCGCTTCGCCGGTCACCTTCGCCGGGCCTACAACGTGGCCGTGAAAGCTGGCGGTTCGCCACGGCACGGCGAGTTCGACACTGCGGAAGCCGTAGCAGATGTGGTCGGCAGCCGCGATGCTTGGAAGGCCCGCGCCACCCAGGCGGAGGCCCTGCTTTCCGACCTCTGCCGCCTGACCGGAGCCGAGAGCCACGCCGCCGCCGTCTCTGTCGTCGCCACGATGCTGGCCGGGGCTGATGCCCAGGCATACGGCGGAGTGGTGCGTGTCTATGCGGAGGAGAAGGCGGCACGGACCAAGGCGGAGGCCGAGCGGGACGAGGCGCGGGCGGACCTTTCCCGCGCCCTGGACAAGGCCAACCGTGAAGCTGACGAGATGACCGACCGCTGGCACGCCGACCAAGCCGCCCTCTCCGCTGCCGAGGCGCGAGAGGCGCAGATGCGGGAGGCGCTGACTGTGGCCGCTGATCGGCTGGCTTACATCGCTGGACTCGAAACGCCGTCAGCAGCCCCTATGCTCGCCAGTATCGCGGCAGCATCTGTTCGCTCCGCCCTGTCTCCCGCCCAGCCGTCGCAGGGCGCGGACCCGCTCGTCACCGCCTACGACAACGGCGTGGACCATGCGTGGGGCGTCGCCAAGCCGCTCGCCGAGGCTGCCGAAGGCGTCATCAACTGGTGCGACTTCGCCATGTCCCAGCCCGGCGAGTTCGACCCGCACGGCGTCCGCAACCTGTCCGGCCCGGCCTTCGACAAGCTGCGCGAGGCGGTTGGTGAGGCCCGAGCTGCCGGCCTCCTGACCACCGAGACGACGGAGGGCGGGAATGAGTGAGCGCAAGCTGACGGACGCCGAAGCGCGTCACCTCGGTTGGATTGCTGACGTCGAGAAGAAGGGCGGCGTGATGACGGCCTTCACCGCAGCCATGGTGTCGTGGGCACATTCTGCGGGGATGGCATCCATGAAGCCGGCCAGCAGGTTCATGGTGCGGCCCTCACTCACCCCGGCGGGCCGAGCCGCCCTTTCACAGCACCGGGAAGCGCAGGGAGGCGGGAATGGGTGAGCGCATCAGCGTGAAGAAGCGGGCGGGCCTGACGTGGGGCGAGTCCGTGGCCGTCGCCCGCAAGCGGATCAAGGATGGACCGTACCTGATTTCCCGGCATGGCGGATGGTTTCGACCGAAGGCCCAAGGCTACACCAACCATTTGTCGGAGGCCGGCATCTTCACTGCCGACGAGGCGCGCCGGTACATCGATGTGGACGGCCTGTCCGTCGTGCCCGCCGGCCACGTCATCACCGGGATCGATTGGGAGATAGCCGACCTCGAAAAGCGGCTGGCGGCGGCCAAGTGCCTTCGGGCGGCCATTGCCCAGCACGCGCCCGCGGTCGGCGCAGCGCAGGGAGAGGGGGAGTAGGATGGCGGTGAATGCTGAACGTCTCCCGGATTGGCCGCGCCTTCTCAACAAGGAATTGGCCGCCGCCTACATCGGGGTTTCCACCGCGAAACTCGCCGCGCTCCCTATCTCGCCGGTTCGGATAGGCTCCCGAGTCGTCTACGACCGGCGGAGCCTTGACCGGTGGGCTGACAACCTTGGGGGGCCCGCGGCGCCGGACGACCCCATCGACAAGCTTCTGGACAGGCTGTAACGAATGCTGGTCAGGCTGAAGGGCATCAAGACGTACCGGTCCAAGGGCAAGGTCTACCACTACCACCGGGCGACGGGGACGCGGATCGTCTCCGAGCCCGGCACCGCTGCCTTTGTCGAGGAGGTGCGCCGGCTCGATGAAAAGGCCCTGCAGGTCGCTGACCGCCCAGGCACCCTTGGCGGGCTGATGGCGGCCTATCGCGCCAGCCCTGAGTTCGCCCGCCTGTCCGATACGACCAAGGCCGATTACCGGGAGGTCATGGACTACCTGCAGCCACTCGCCGACGTCGCCTTGGCGCGCATCGACTCCCCGTTCGTCCTGAAGCTCCGCGACAAGACGTTCGCCAAGCGAAAGCGGCGGTTTGCCAACTACGTCCTGGCCGTTCTGTCCATCCTGCACAACTGGGGCACGCCGCGCGGCATCACCACCGGGAACCCGGCGGAGAAGGTGCCCAAGGTGGAGCGCCCGCGGAAAGAGGCCGAAGCGAACCGGGCATGGAAGGCAATCGAGCTGGAGACAGTCATGCTGGCCGCGCCGGACGAACTCCGGGTCCCGATCGCCCTTGCCGCCTTCGCCGGCCTGCGCCAGGGCGACGTGATCCGCCTGCCATGGACGGCCTACAAGGGTGGCGTGATCGAGTCGCGGCAGGCCAAGACGGGCGATCCGATCTGGGTGCCGGTCCACTCCGAGCTGCGCGCCCTTCTGGATGCGGCGCGGGACCGCCTCCCTACCCTTGCTGAGAAGCTGTCCGCCAAGGGCAAGCCAATCCCGACCACCATCGTCATTGGACAGCGCGGCGAGTCGTTCACCGAAGACGGGTTCCGCGCCCGCTTCTTCAAGCTGGTTCGTGAACTGGAAACCAAGGAGTGGGTGTGGCCCGGCCTCACCTTCCACGGCCTGCGGCACACCGCCGCCACCATGCTCGCCGACGCGGGATGCGACACGCGCGACATCCAGGCTGTGCTTGGGCACCGGACGGCGGCCATGTCGGAGCACTACGCCAAGGAAGCGGATCGGAAGCGCCGAGCGTCGGCGGCAATCACCAAACTGGAACGCGCGCGGAACAGCGGAGGCGGTGACGGTGTCTAACCGATTGTCTAACCGCCCAGAGTGGCAGTGACCCAGAAATGAAGAAGGCCAGCCAACCCCTTGGATTAGCTGGCCTTTTGATGGTAGCAGCGGAGGGATTTGAACCCCCGACCAAGGGATTATGATTCCCCTGCTCTACCACTGAGCTACGCTGCCATCGTGCTTACCATCATCTCCCGGCGCGGTCCGTTTCGGTGTTGGCCGCCGCGGTTCGTGCCGGGGCCGCTTATGTATTCCAGGGGGACCGGGGTGTCAACGCCGAAATTTCACTTTTTGCGAAGTTTTCGTCAGGCCCCCGTTCCGGCAATCCAGCCGCCGCCCAGCACCCGGTCGCCCTGGTAGACGACGCAGGCTTGGCCGGGGGCCACGCCGTATTGCGGCTCGTGCAGCTCGGCCTGCGCGGTGCCGTCCGCACCCAGCCGCCACAGCGCCGGGGCCGGCGGCTGGGCGGAGCGGAGCTTCACCTCGACCTCAAGCCCCTCGCCGGGGGCCAGGGCGGGGCCGAGCCAGTTGACCTCGCGGATCGTCACCACGCTGCGCGCCAGATCGCGGCGCGGGCCGACGACGACGCGGCGCTGGCCGGGCTCCAGCCGGACGACGAACAGCGGCTCCTCCTCGCCCCGGATGCCGCCGATGCCCAGCCCCTTGCGCTGGCCCACCGTGTAATGGACCACGCCGCGGTGGCGGCCCAGGACGCGCCCGTCGACATGGACGATATCGCCGGGCTCGACCGAGCCGGGGCGCAGCTTCGCCACCACGTCGGCGTAGGAGCCGTTGGGGACGAAGCAGATGTCCTGGCTGTCCGGCTTGGCCGCCACCTCCAGCCCGTGGCGCTCGGCCAGGGCGCGGGTCTCCGGCTTGGTCAGGCCGCCCAGCGGGAAACGCAGGAACTCCAGTTGCTCGCGCGTCGTGGCGAACAGGAAATAGCTCTGGTCGCGGCCGGGATCGATGGCGCGGTGCAGTTCCGCCCCCGCCGCCCCCTGGACGCGGCGCACGTAATGGCCGGTCGCCAGGGCGTCGGCGCCGAGGTCGCGGGCGGTGTTCAGCAGGTCGCGGAACTTGACCCGCTGGTTGCAGCGCACGCAGGGGATCGGCGTCTCGCCGCGCAGGTAGGTGTCGGCGAAGTCGTCGATCACGTCCTGGGAGAACTTGCCCTCGTAATCCAGCACATAGTGCGGGATGCCGATGCGGTCGGCCACTTGACGGGCATCGTAGATGTCCTGCCCGGCGCAGCAGGCGCCCGGCTTCTGCAGGGCGATGCCGTGGTCGTAAAGCTGGAGCGTGATGCCGACCACGTCGTAGCCCTCCTCCCGCAGCACGGCGGCGGTGACGGAGGAATCGACGCCGCCGGACATGGCGACGACCACGCGGGTGTCCTGGGGACGTTTGGCGATGCCGAGGGAGTTGGCGTAGGAGATCATGGCGCCCTATATGGGCCGGTTCCCAAAAAATTCACCACCGGGAAACCGGCGCGCCTGCCCGCTCGCGGGCACGGCGCCCCCGGTTCTCCGGTGGCGGGTGCAGACCGCGGCGGCCCCGGAAGGCGCCGCGGCGGTGCGTCAGCGCATGGCGTTGTTGGTGCCGCCGGGCAGGCGCACGGCCAGACCGTCCAACTCCTCGCTGATGATGATCTGGCAGCCCAGGCGCGAGGTCTTGGTCAGGCCGAAGGCGAGGTCGAGCATGTCCTCCTCGTCCTCCGATGCCTCGTTCAGCACGTCGAACCACTCCGGCTCCACGATGACGTGGCAGGTCGAGCAGGCGAGCGAGCCCTCGCAGGCGCCTTCCAGGTCCAGGCCATGCTTGTGCGCGACCTCGAGCACGGACAGGCCGAGCGGAGCGTCCACCTCGTGGCGGGTGCCGTTCGGCTCGATGAAGGTCATCTTGGGCATTGGGGTGCTCTCCTGAACAAAGGCGTCGGTGTGCGGTGGCGATGGTTAGAGTGTCTTCGGAACAAGGCCGGAGCGCCGCGTCCGGGATTCGGCCGCCAGCGCCTCCAACCGCTCCAACCGCGCGAGGATGCGCGCGGCGTTGTCGGTCTGCCCGTTGCGGAAGGCAATGGCAAGATACTTGATGCAACTTTCCACGCGTTGCCCGATGTCCTGAGCCAGCCGGTCCACCGCGGCGACGTCCGGGGCGCCGTCCAGCCGGTCGGCGAGCGCCGTCACCTCCTCGTCCTCCTCCGCGGTCAGCGCGGCGGAGGGAGCGTTCAGCAGATCCAGCAGATAGCGGGCGCGGCGCACCGGGTCGCGCAGCGTCTCATAGGCTTCGCCCAGCGCATCGGCCTGGGCGCGGGCGTTGGCCTGCTGCCGCGCGCCGCGCGCCGCGAAACGCTCGGGGTCCATGGCGCGGGAGAAGCCGGCGTGCTGGCGGGCCAGCGCCTCCGGCTCGATGTCGAAGCGGCGCTCCAGACCCAGCCGGGTGAAATGGTCGAGCGGGCGCGGCGCCTGCACCGCCCCGCAGGAATGGCAGAACATCGCGCGCGCCGCGACCGAACGGCCGCACAGCCAGCACGGCTCCAGATCGCCGTCGATGGTCCCGGCGATGCCCTTGGGAGCCTCCCCTTTGGGAAACCGCGGCGGGCCGGAATCGGATGTCGTCATGCTTGCCGTCCGTTGAAACGCTGCACAGGTCGGCGGTGAGGCCGGCGGGTCGCCGTCCCTTCGGCCGGGTGATACCCAGAAGCGGGGCGCCGCGCAACCTTACACGGCCCGCGGCGGGAGGAGGAGACCAATGGAAAGGCGATTACGCCGCAGGGGCACGCGCCAGCCTTGCCGCCATGGCGGCGTAGGCGGCGGCAAAACGCTCCACCGCCGCGTCGTCGCTGTCCCAGCCCAGGCTGACCCGGATGGCGCAGGCGGCGTCCCCGGCGCTCTCGCCCATGGCGGACAGGACGTGGGACGGCTTCACCTTGCCGCTGGAGCAGGCCGAACCGGCGCTGACCGCCACCCCGGCGAGGTCCAGCGCCATCACCTGCGTCTCCCCCGCCACGCCGGGCAGCAGCAGGTTGCTGGTGTTGCCGACCCGCGCCGCGCCGGCCCCCATCACCCGCGCGCCAGGAACGGCGGCGAGCGCAAGCGCCTCCAGCGCGTCGCGCAGGGCGGTCAGGCGGGCGCTGTCGGGAAGTTCCTCCCGCGCGAGGCGGGCGGCGGCGCCGAAGCCGACGATGCCGACAACGTTCTCGGTGCCGGCGCGGCGGCGCTTTTCCTGCCCGCCGCCGCGGATCAGCGCCTCCGGCTCCAGCCCGTCGGCGAGGATCAGGGCGCCCACGCCGGCGGGACCACCGATCTTGTGGGCCGACAGGGTCAGCAGGTCGGCGCCGAGCGTCGCAAGGTCGAGGGACAGGCGGCCGGCAGCCTGCACCGCGTCGCAATGGACCAGCGCGCCGTGCGCGTGGGCGATCCGCGCCGCCTCGGCCACCGGCTGGATCACGCCGGTCTCGTTGTTGGCGAGCATCAGGGAAACTAGGGCGGGTCCCTGTCCGTCGGCGAGCAGGCGGTCGAGCGCGGCGAGGTCGGCAACGCCGTGGCGGTCCACCGGGATGCGGGCGGCGCCGGGAACCGCCTCCAGCACCGAATCATGCTCGATGGCCGACGTGACGACCGCCCGGCCGGGAAAGCCGCGCAGCGCCAGATTGTTGGCTTCCGTCCCGCTGCCGGTGAAGAAGACCTGGGCCGGCCGCACCCCGGCCAGGGCGGCGACCCGGGCGCGCGCCTCTTCCACCGCGCGGCGGACCGTGCGGCCGAAGGCGTGCACCGACGACGGGTTGCCGGCGAGATCCATGGCCTGGATCATCGCCGTCTTCACCGCCGGCTTCAGAGGCGCCGAGGCGTTGTGGTCGAGATAGACGCGGGTCATCGGGACGAAGGCCGGAGGGCGCTCCCTTACTCCGCCGCGACCGCAGCGCCCTCGTCCGCCGGCTGCGGGCCGCGGATGGTCAGGCTGCTGGTGCCGATGATCCGCCGCTCCACCACGTCGGCCACGGTGACCGAGCTGAGATACATGTGGATCTGGTTGCCCAACTCCTCCCACAGGTCGTGGGTCAGGCAGCGCGAGCGGTTGGTCCGGCAGCCCTGCGGCGTGCCGTTGGCGCAGCGGGTCGTGCGGATCGGCTCGTCCACCGCCAGGATGATGTCGGACACGCGGGTCGCGTCCGCCGGATGGGCCAGCAGATAACCGCCGCCGGGACCGCGCACGCTCTTCACGAGGCCGCCCTTGCGCAGCTTGGCGAACAGCTGCTCCAGGTAGGAGAGCGAAATCTCCTGCCGGTCGGCGATGTCGGCAAGGGCGACGGGGCTCCCCTGGCTGGTGGCAGCAAGATCGACCATGGCCATGACGGCATAGCGTCCCTTGGTGCTGAGTCTCATTTTACCCTCCTTACCCTTCCTTCACCCCGGCCCGACCGTTCAGCGGATCGGCGCCAAGCCTCGTGTTTGTGTTTGGTTCAACAGGACGCCGCCGGACCGCTGTCGGCGGACACCGGCTCGCGCACCCCATTGTCGGTCCGGACGCTCCCGTTGGGACTGCCCGATGTTTCGTATACGGATGAATTATGCGCGCCACCGCGCTCCGATTCCAGTTCCTCGACGCGCCGGCGCAGGGTGGACACCTGATCGAGCAGGCCGTTCAGCGCGCGCGCCACCGGATCGGGGATGTCGCCGCAGGGCGTGCCGTAGGGCATGAACTTCTGCGTCTCGACGCGGTCGCGCGTCACCACCGCCTTGGCCGGGATGCCGACCACCGCGATGCCCGGCGCCACGTCAGCCACCACGACGGCGTTGGCGCCGACGCGGGCGCCGCGCCCGATGGTGATGGCGCCCAGCACCTTGGCCCCCGCACCGACGATCACGCCGCTCTCCAGCGTGGGATGGCGCTTGCCCTGGTTCAGCGAGGTGCCGCCCAGCGTAACCCCATGATAGAGCATCACATCGTCGCCGATCTCGGCGGTCTCGCCGATGACGACGCCCATGCCGTGGTCGATGAAGAAGCGGCGCCCGATGGTGGCGCCCGGATGGATCTCGATGCCGGTCAGCGCCCGGGCGATCTGCGAGACGGCGCGCGCCAACAGATGCCAGCGGCGATCCCAGCAATAGCGCGCGACGCGGTGCAGGACGATGGCGTGGAAGCCGGGATAGCACAACGCGACCTCGGCCCGTGACCGCGCGGCGGGGTCGCGGGCCATGATACCGTCGATCTCTTCGCGAAGATGCTTGAACACCGGAACACCCGCCGTGGTATAGTCCGCCCTCTTGCCGGAAGAGGTGATCTTTCGCAAGAGCCCTCGACCCGTGCCTCGTCGGTCGCGCGGGTTGCCCTGGAAGGACGCATCGACGCATATATGATGACCAAGCAAAACGGTCAAGAATTGTGTGCGAAAAATCCATGCTTGTCCATGGGCAACCACGTCCGCTTGCCGTGGCGTCCGCTCACCGCTCCACCGGTGGTCCGGATCACCTTATATTCGCGTCAGGATCGCCGTTCCCATGCCTGAAGTGATGATCAACGGTCCGGCCGGACGGCTGGAAGGGCGCTACACACACGGCACGATCCCCAACGCGCCGGTGGCATTGCTGCTGCATCCGCACCCGCATCACAACGGGACCATGAACAACAAGGTGGTCTTCACCCTGTTTCAGTCCTTCACGAAGCGCGGCTACTCCGCCCTGCGCTTCAATTTCCGGGGGGTTGGCCGCAGCCAGGGCGCCTACGACAAGGGCGAGGGGGAGCTGGCCGACGCGGCGGCGGCGCTGGACTGGCTGCAGACGCACAACCCCAACGCCCCGGTCTGCTGGATCGCCGGGGTGTCCTTCGGGGCGTGGATCGGCATGCAGCTTCTGATGCGCCGCCCGGAGATCGATGGCTTCGTGTCCGTCTCCCCGCCGGCCAACCTGTTCGACTTCTCCTTCCTGGCGCCCTGCCCCTCCTCCGGGCTCATCATCCACGGCGACAAGGACGAGCTGGTTCCGGGGGCGGCGGTGAACAAGCTGGTCACCAAGCTGTCGCACCAGAAGGACATCCGCATCGACCACCGCGTGGTGCCGGGCGCCAACCACTTCTTCGCCAACCGCAGCGACGATCTGGCGGTGCAGGTGGACGACTATCTGGACCGCGCGATGGGCAACCCCGTCGCCGCCGTGGCGGAATGAGTGGCGGAGTGGCCGTCGTGAAGGCCCTTCGCCTCACCTTCCTCGCCGGCTTCGCGGCGCTCCTTCTGTCCGGCTGCAGCAACGCCCAGATCGCCAGCACCTTCGGGAACTGGTGCAAGCACGCCGACAACTGCACCGACAACAGCCGCCCGCGCCCGTAACCGCCTCACCCTCACCCCATCGGGTGGAAGCGCCCGCCGCTCATCGGCCGGGGCACGCCGGTCGTGGCCGGCAGGCTGAGCGGCAGGCCCTTGCGGCTGCGCACCGCCAGATAGGCGAAGGCCTCGGCCTCCAGCGCATCGCCGTTCCAGCCCACCGCCTCCACCGGATCGACGGGCACGCCCAGCCGGCCGACCAGCATGCCCATCAACGTCGCGTTGTGCCGCCCGCCGCCGCAGACGAGCCAGCGCAGCGGTGCCTCCGGCAGATGCGGGACGATGCGGGCGACCGACGCGGCGGTGAAGGCGGTCAGGGTCGCCGCGCCATCCTCCACCGACAGGCCGCGGACGGGCGCCGGGTCGAAGGCGTCGCGGTCCAGCGACTTTGGCGCCGGCAGGTCGAAATAGGGATGGGCGAGCAGCGCCGCCAAGGCGCCCTCGTCCACGTTGCCCCGCGCCGCCAGCGCGCCGCCGGAATCGTAGCGCGCGCCCTGGCCGGACAGCACCCAGTCATCCACCAGCGCGTTGCCCGGCCCGGTGTCGCAGGCAATGACCGCGTCCGCGTCCTCCCCGATCCAGGTGACGTTGGCCACGCCGCCGATGTTCAGCACGGCCAAGGGCCGCGGCAGGGCGTCGGCCAGCGCGCGGTGGAACAGCGGCACCAGCGGGGCGCCCTGCCCGCCCGCCGCCACGTCCGCCGTGCGGAAATCATTGACCACGGCGATGCCGGTCGCCCGCGCCAGCCGCGCGCCGTCGCCGATCTGCCAGGTGCGACGCTGCGCCGGGTCGTGGAAGATCGTGTGGCCGTGGAAGCCGATCAGGTCCACCGCGGCGGCCTCCGTCCCGGCCTCCGCCAGCAGGCGGCGCACGGCGTCGGCGTGGGCGTCGGTCAGGGCCTGCTCGACCGCCTCCACCGGCCCCTTGCCGCCGAGGCAGGAGCGCAGCTCGGCACGGAAGCCGTCCTCGTAGGGAATGGTCACGAAGGCCAGCGGCTCCACCCGGCGCTCGCCGTCGGTGCGGACCAGCGCCGCGTCGATCCCGTCCATGGAGGTGCCGCTCATCAGCCCGACGACCGTCTGCATTCCCTGCCTCATTCTATCGGGCCTCATTCCCCTATCGAGCTGGCCCCGAGAATTGTGGGGCCGCGCGTTCCATGCTAACAGACGCGACCCTGGACCCTACCACGACAGCCGGATCGCGGCCATGACGACGCTGACATCGGATTTCCTCCGCACGCTGCAGGAACGCGGCTTCATCCACCAGTGCACCGACCTCGCCGGGCTCGACGAGCGCGCGGCGAAGGGGCCGATCATCGCCTACATCGGCTTCGACTGCACGGCGGACAGCCTGCATGTGGGCAGCCTGCTGCCGATCATGATGCTGCGCTGGCTGCAGAAGACCGGCCACAAGCCGATCGTCCTGATGGGCGGCGGCACGACCAAGATCGGCGACCCGTCGGGCAAGGACGAGGCGCGCCAGCTCCTCACCGACGAGGCCATCAACGCCAACATGGCGGGCATCAAGCGCATCTTCGGGCGCTACCTGTCCTTCGGCGACGGCCCCACGGACGCGGTGATGGTCAACAACGCCGACTGGCTGGATGAGCTGAAATACATCCCGCTGCTCCGCGACATCGGCCGGCACTTCACGATCAACCGCATGATGACCTTCGAATCGGTCAAGCTGCGGCTGGACCGCGAGCAGCCGCTGACCTTCCTGGAATTCAACTACATGATTCTCCAGGCCTACGACTTCGTGGAGCTGTTCCGGCGCGAAAAGTGCCTGCTCCAGATGGGCGGGTCGGACCAGTGGGGCAACATCATCAACGGCGTCGAGCTGGGCCGCCGCACCGACGGGGCGGAGCTGTTCGGCCTGACGACGCCGCTGCTGACCACCTCCTCCGGCGCCAAGATGGGCAAGACCGCCGCCGGCGCGGTGTGGCTGACCGCCGACAAGCTCAGCGCCTATGATTTCTGGCAGTACTGGCGCAACACCGAGGACGCGGACGTCGGCCGCTTCCTGCGCCTCTACACCGAGCTGCCGCTGGACGAGGTGGCGCGGCTGGAGTCCTTGGAGGGCGCCGGCATCAACGAGGCCAAGAAGATCCTCGCCCACGAGGTGACCAAGCTCGCCCACGGCGAAGAGGCCGCCCTGGAGGCCGCCGAGACCGCCCGCCGCACCTTCGAGCAGGGCGCCGCCGCCGAGGGCCTCCCGAGCATCGACGTGCCCCGCGCCGAGCTTGAGGCCGGCGTCGCGGTGGTGGACCTGCTGGTCTCCGCCGGGCTGGCCGCGTCGAAGGGCGAGGCGCGCCGCCTCATCAAGGGGGCCGGCGCCAAGATGAACGACGCCGCCATCCCTGACGAGGCCGCCAAGGCCACCGCCGCCGATTTGAACGCCGACGGCGTCATCAAGCTGAGCGCCGGCAAGAAGCGTCACGCGCTGGTCAAGGCGGTGTGAGGCAACGCTGAATCCCTCTCCCGCCCCGGGAGAGGGTGCCCGCGACAGCGGGCGGGTGAGGGTAAAGCCTGGGAGCGGGCACCAGCCCTGTTGCCGGCACCCTCACCCTCCCGCCGCATTGCGGTGGGTCCCTCCCTCTCCCGGGACGGGAGAGGGAAAATCACCCCCTACTTCTCGAAGGTCCCCGGCGAGGGCGCTTCCTTGCCGTCGCCCCCGTCGCCCAGGAAGAACAGATTGCGCAGGAAGCCCGGCGCCAGCATGGCGAGCGGGTTCACCGTCACGTCCGGGTCGCCCAGCGGGCCGCGGACGTGCCAGGTGGCGCTGAAGATGCCCTGCCCCTCGCCACCGCTCAGCGCGTCGCCCAACAACGGGATCTGGCCGATCAGGCGGTTCAACCCGTAGATCGGCACGATGGTGCCGCGCAGGTTGGCGGTGTCGGTCTCGATGTCGATTTCCCCTCCCAGGGTGAGGCCGAGCGCGGAGCCAGAGGTGCGCAGGTCCTTGATCGTCAGCAGGCGCCCATCCTTGCGGTAGTCGCCGACCGCCCGCCCGAACCGGATGCCCTTGCCGCCGCCCATCAGCTCGGCGAAGCCGGAGGGAGAAATGGAGTTCAGGATACGGGCCAGGACCGGCGGGTCGACGAGAGCGTAGTCGGTCAGCTCCATCCGGCCTTCGATGGCGGCGTCGGCCCGCGGCTCCACCGTGCGGCCGGTGATCGCCAGCGCGCCACCCTGCACCCGGTCGTTGATGTCGAGCGCGCGGAAGGTCGTGCCCGCGTCGCTGGCCGAGATGGCCACCTCGTAGAACCCCTGGGCGCCCGGCAGGTAGCGCAGCGACACCGTCCCGTCGCGCCCCGCCCGGGCCGTCACGTCGAGCGCCGTCCAGGACAGGCGGTCGCGCTTGATCCGCCCGGTCACGTCGGACAAATGGCGGCCATCCCCGAAGACAACGCGGTTCAGCTTCAGGTCGAAATCGAGCGGCAGCGGCTTCTCGTCGCTCGGCCCCTGCTTCTTGCCGCCGGGAGGGTTGGCCTTGCCGGCCAGGACGCGGGCGTCCAGGCTCTGGCCGGTGATGGTCCCGGAATAGCCGCTCTTGCCGCCGTCATGCACGGTCACGTCGGCCTTCAGGTCGGTCTGTCCGACGGCCATCTGGCTGACCGCCACCTTGGTGACGGCCATGGTCTGCGGTGCGAGGTCGACGACCGCCTGGGCGCGCAGCCCCCCGGCGTCGACCGACAGGCCGGTGATGCGGGTCACCCGATCCTTCTGGAACTCCAGTGCCAGCTTACTGGTGCCCGGCACGCCGGGCTTCTTCTCCCAGCCCAGTTCGTCGATGCGCAGATGGGTCTTTTCCAGGTTCAGCCCGGCGGTCAGGCCGAAGCGGCGGCGCTGGTCGACGGTGAACAGCACGTCCGCCCCCAGCGGCCCAGCGACATGCTCGCCGAGGTCGATGCCGTGGCTGCGCAGGTCCTGGGCGTCCACGTCGCCCTTCACGGCGATGCGGGTGCGCGGCCCCTTGGCGGTGGAGGTGAACTGCTCCTTCCAGTCGATGCTGACGGGGATGCCATCCAGCTTGGTGTTGCCCTTCACCGTCATGGCGTTCATGTCGAGCGCCAGCGTCAGGTCGCCCTCGGTCGCGGTCAGCCCGGCGGCCACCTTCTCCACCCCGACGCCGCGCAGCTTCGCCGCGACGTCCAGATTTAACTGCTCCACCTTCAGGTCGACCAGCAACGGGAACTGGAAGTGGAGCTGCGCGTCGGCCTGCCCCTGCGTGCGCTTGGGGTCGAGGTCGAGGCGGCTGGGATAGCCCAGCGGCGGGCTGTCCAGAACGGTCAGGATGGTCCGCACCGGCCCGCGGACCGGGACGCGGATGTCCATGGTCTCCTTGCCGGTGTCCAGGCCGCCGATGACGATCGTGCCCTCACCGAGCTGAACGTCGTCGATGCGGCCACCCTTGGTGTGGATGGTGAAGGTCTTGCCGTCGGTGGACACCTCCGCCGCCACGCCTGCGACCTTGGGCAGCGGGTGGAAATAGTCCACCGTCATGTCCTCGGCCTGGATGCCGGCCTGGAAATGCGTCACGTCGATCGCCGCGAGGTCGGACAGCGGCCCGCTGGCCCGGACGGTGGCCGTCGCCTCCGGCACGACGCCGCGCGACAGGTTTTCGGTCACCCACTCCCGCGGGTTCTTCCCCACCCCCAGCGGCCACAGCCGGGGCAGCTCGTCCGCCGGCACCCGCTTGGCCGTCACCGCGGCCTCCACCGACAGGCGGGCGTCCGGCGTGCCGAATTGGTCGATGGTGGCCCGCGCCGTTCCCTCCACCGTCGGCCCGCCGAGGTCGACCGCCAGCCGCTCCACGTCCAATTGGCCCGAGGCGCGGTCACCGGCCACCGTCAGGGCGGCGGAGGCGACGGGCAACGGCTCCGGGAACAGGTCCGGCCGAACGACGCGGCCGGCGCCGGCCCTCAGCTCCGCCCGGCCGCTGCGCGGCTGCGCGTCGGGGTCCAGCTCCAGGCTGGCCGTGCCGGACAGGGGGAGTTGCGCCGCGGCCAGCGGCGCCAGCGCCGGGGCGAGCCCGGCCAGCGCGGCGGGCACCAGCCCGTCGAGCCGCGCGGCCAGCGACGCGCCCTTGTCGGGAACCTGGGTACCGTCGAGGTCGAGCGAGGCCCGCTTGCCGTCCGCCGTCAGGTCGAGCCGCAGGCTGCCGCTGCGCTGCCCGCCCTGCTCCCGAAGGTCGCCACGCCCGACCATCGCCATCCCGTCGAGCGCGAGGTCGAGCCGCTCCAGCTCCGCCCGCCGGCCCGGTACGTCCAGCCCACCGCGCAGCCGCAGGCGGTCGACGCGGTAGGGATCGGGCCGCAGCGCGGGCAGGCTGACCTCCCCCGCGCCGCCCTGCAGATCGAAGCTGAAGCGCACCGGCTCGAACCGTGAATCCAGCGTCGCGTCGATGCGCCCGCCCAGCGGCACGGTCACCGCGGAGAGCGGCGCCAGCAGCGGGCCGATCTTGGCCAGCGCCGCCGGCTGCAAGCCGTCGAAGCGGGCCGACAGCGCGGTTTCCGCGTCCGCCATGCGATGGACGCCCGACGCCTCCACCGCCGCCGTCTGCCCGTCGAGGTCGAGGAGCAATTGCGCTCCGCCGACGATCTCCGTCCCGTCGCGGGTCAGCACGATGTCGGCGCGGTTGGCGTGCCAGGAGAGCCCCAGCATCCGGTTCGTCACTGTCAGGTCGGCGCCGACGACGCTCAGCCGCCGCAGCAGTCCCAACGGGCGGGCGATGTCCGGGGGCTGCATCAGGGTGGAGACGATCTCCCCCGCGAAATCGGGGCCGTCGTCCGGCTCGTCCTTCTCCGGCTCGCCGGGAGACGGAATCGAGCGCACGTCGAAATCCAGGCTGCCATCGGCCCGGCGCACCACCTGGAGGCGCGGTCGCACAAGGTCGAGCCGGGTCGGCGACAGCTTGCCCTGGAACAGCGCGCGCACGGAGAAGCCGACGCCCAGCTCCGGCACCGCCGCAAGCTCGTCGCCCTCGGCGTTGACCGCGTGCACGTCGATGGCCCGCAGGTCCAGCCGGGTCAACCCGTCGCTCTCCTCCTCGTCCACCCAGGACAGGACGAGCTGGCCGACATCGACGCGGTAGCGGCCCTGCGGGTCGCTCAGCGCCCGCTCCACATAGGGAGTCAGCGGGTCGAGCGCGATCGGCCCCTGGGCCAGCCGCCAGGCGAACAGCCCGCCGGCGGCGCCGACGACGACGACCGCGCCCGTGGTGGTCCAGGCGAAAATCTTCGCGGTGCGCCGGATCACGGTCGGTGTCCCGGCGACGATGCCCGCGTGTTGTCACAGTTGACCGAACCCTCGCGACCGCGCACCTTCCTGCTCAGTTCTTGTGCAGGGATAGCCGCGACCATGACCACCACGCTGCCGAAACCCTTCGACACCGCCCTGGCCGAACGCGGCTTGGAGCGCTGGCGCGCCGAGGCGGCGAACGCCGCGGACAGCGTCGGCGACGATACCGGCGGCGACGCCCTGCGCGCCTGGGCCGAGGCGTACGCCGATTCGGCTGAGGGCCGGGCGCTGATCGACGCGGTGTGCGGCAACAGCCCGTATCTCGGCCAGATCCTGACGCGCGAGTTGCCCTTCGTCCGCGAGATGGTCACGCAGGGGTACGGCGACACCTTCGCGGCGCTGCTGCGCCGGCTGGAGGCGGACTGCGCGGAGGAGCGCAACATCGACCGGCTGATGACCGCCCTGCGCGTCGCCAAGCGGCGGGCGGCGCTGCTGATCGCGATCGCCGACATCACCGGTGCGTGGGAACTGGAGGCCGTCACCGGCGCGCTGTCCGACATCGCCGAGACGTCGGTGCGGATGGCGGCGAACCACCTCCTGCGCCGCGCCGCGGAGGCGGGGACGCTGACGCTGCCGGAACCGCAGCGGCCATGGGTCGGGTCGGGCCTGATCGTGCTTGGCATGGGCAAACTTGGTGCGCGCGAACTCAACTATTCCAGCGATATCGACCTGATCGTCCTGTACGACGACGCCGTCGTGCAAACGCCCCAGCCGGACAACCTCGCCCGCACGTTCATTCGTATCGCGCGCGATCTTGTCCGCATTATGGATGAACGGACCAAGGACGGCTACGTCTTCCGTACAGATCTGCGGCTGCGCCCCGATCCCGGGGCCACGCCGCTCGCGGTGTCCGTCTCGGCGGCCGAAATTTATTACGGCAGCGTCGGGCAGAACTGGGAACGCGCGGCCATGATCAAGGCCCGCCCCATCGCCGGCGATCCGGAAGCGGGGGCGCATTTCCTGCGTTTCCTCGAACCGTTCGTGTGGCGGCGCCACCTCGACTTCGCGGCCATCCAGGACATCCATTCCATCAAGCGTCAGATCAACGCCCACAAGGGCCATCGTGAAGTGACGGTGAACGGCCACGACATCAAGGTCGGCCGCGGCGGAATCCGCGAGATCGAGTTCTTCGCCCAGACCCAGCAGCTCATTTTCGGCGGGCGCGACATCCGCGTGCGCATCGCCCCCACCCTGCTGGCGAATAAGGCGCTCTGCGCCATCGGCCGCGTGCCGGAGGCGGCGGTGGAGGAACTGGAGGAGGCCTACCGTTTCCTGCGCCGGGTCGAGCACCGCATCCAGATGACCGACGACCGCCAGACCCACCAGATCCCGGCCGACGACGAGGGGGTGGCGCATCTGGCGACCTTCCTCGGTTACGTTCAGGTTGAGGACTTCCGTGCGGACCTGCTGGCCCAGCTCGGCCGGGTGGAGGACCGCTACGCCGAGCTGTTCGAGGAGGCGCCGTCGCTGTCCGGCCCCGGCAACCTCGTTTTCACCGGCACCGACGACGACCCAGGAACGGTGAAGACGCTGGCCGGCATGGGCTACCGCGACCCCAGCCGGGTCATCGCCGTGGTCTCCACCTGGCACCGCGGGCGCTACCGCTCCACCCGCTCGGGCCGCGCGCGGGAACTGCTGACCGAGCTGGTGCCGGCCATGCTGAACGAGCTGGCGAAGACCCCTGCCCCGGACGACGCGCTGGTCAAGTTCGACAGCTTCCTGGAGCGGCTGCCGGCGGGGGTCGGGCTGTTCTCGCTGTTCATCGCCAACCCCTGGCTGCTGGCTCTGGTGGCGGAGATCATGGGCACGGCGCCGCAGTTGGCCGAGACGCTGTCGCGCAACCCGTCGCTGCTCGACGCCGTGCTGTCGCCCGACTTCTTCGACCCGCTGCCGGACGCCGAGGGGCTGACGCCGGAGTACCGGCGCTTCATCGCCGGGGCGCACAATTTCGAGGATGTGCTGACCCTGTCGCGGCGCTGGACCAACGACCAGCGCTTCCGCGCCGGGGCGCACATCCTGCGCGGCATCACCGACGGCGACCGCTGCGGCCCCTTCCTCGCCGATCTGGCCGACGTGGTGGTGCCGGAGCTGGCCGCCCGCGTGGAGGAGGAGTTCGCCGCCCGCCACGGCCGCATCCCCGGCGGCGCCTGGGTGGTGGTGGCGATGGGCAAGCTGGGCAGCCGGCAGCTCACCATCACCTCCGACATCGACCTGATCGTGGTCTACGAGGTGCCGCCGGGCACCCGCCAGTCGGACGGGACCAAGCCGCTGGCCCCCAACGAGTATTACATCAAGCTGACGCAGCGTCTGACCAACGCCATCACCGCCCCGATGGCCGACGGACGGCTGTACGAGGTGGACATGCGGCTGCGCCCGTCGGGCAATGCCGGGCCGCTCGCCACCGCGCTGGACGCCTTCACCGCCTATCAGACCAAGGACGCCTGGACGTGGGAGCACATGGCCCTGACCCGCGCCCGCGTCATCGGCGGCGATCCGGCGCTGGCCCGCAAGGTCGAGTCGGCCATCCGCGGCGTTCTGACCGGCCCGCGCGACCCGGCCAAGGCGCTGTGGGACGTCGCCGACATGCGCCGCCGCATCGACAAGGAGTTCGGCACCACCAACCCGTGGAACGTCAAATACGCCCGCGGCGGCCTGATCGACATCGAGTTCACCGCCCAGTATCTTCAGCTCCGCCACGGCCACGCGCATCCGGAGATCCTGTCCATCGCCACCAGCCGCGCCCTGCTCAACGCCGCCGCGGCCGGACTGCTGGCGCCGGAGGTGGCCGAGGAGCTGGTGGCGACGCTGAAGCTGTGGCGCCGGGTGCAGGGCTTCCTGCGGCTGACCACCGACGGCGTGCTCGATCCGCGGCAGGTGTCCCCGACGCTGCGGGAGGGGCTGTCCCGCGCCGCCTTTCCGGACGAGGAGCCGGCGGTTGACTTCGCCGCGCTCGACAGCAGAATCCGGGACATCGCCGCCCGCGCCCACCGCCATTTCGTGGCGCTGGTCGAGGAGCCGGCGTCAAGGCTGCCTCCCCCAGAGACCAACGAAGAAGCCAAACTCCCATGAGCGAAGCCACCAACGCTAGTGAGACCCAAGCGCCCGCCATCGAGGCCGGCACCCCCGCCCCGGACTTCACCATGCCGACCGACGGCGGCGGCAGCGTCACGCTGTCCGCCCTGCGGGGCAAGCCGGTGATCCTGTATTTCTACCCGAAGGACGACACCTCCGGCTGCACGTCGGAGGCCTGCGGCTTCCGTGACCAGATCCCGGACTTCAGCGGGCTGGACGCCGTCATCATCGGCGTGTCCAAGGACAGCGTGGCCAGCCACGACAAGTTCAAGGCGAAGTACGATCTGCCCTTCACCCTAGCCTCCGACAAGGAGACCGGCGTCGCCGAGGCCTACGGCGTCTGGGTCGAGAAGAGCATGTACGGCCGCAAGTACATGGGGCTGGAACGCGCGACCTTCCTGATCGACAAGGACGGCATCGTCCGCAACGTCTGGCGCAAGGTAAAGGTCACCGGCCATGTCGCCGCGGTGCTGAAGGCGCTGCAGGCGCTGTGATCGTTCCGGAATGCGGTGGGGGCATCATCCCCCGCCGCGTCAGCGGACGCCGACCCCGGCGAGGAGGTCGTGCAGGCCATCGAGCGGAACGACGTAGTCCCGCTCGATGATGTTGGGATGACTGTCGGGCTGTTCGATGCAGGCGAGATCGCGATAGCGCATCCCCCGCTGGGCGGCGAGATTCCCGAAGAAGGGCTGCAGAACGCGGCCACGAAGCTCAATCAGGGTGGCGCCCGCCGGAGCGAACAGGATGTTGGTCAAGGCCGCGCCGTGGCAGCCGACGATCAGTTCCGCGCCGCTGAACAGGGCCATCTGTTCCTCGAAGGTGAGGCTTCCCGGATCGACGGCGAGGAAACCAAGCGGCCTCAACGCCTCCGCCACCTCGTCCTGGTTCACGGCGAAGCGCTTTGTGGTGTTCCTCCGCAGGACGAACAGCCGCTTCGCCCCGCTCGGCGCCGGCAGGACGTCGCGGGCGTGGTTCAGCACCACATTCCAGATCGCCACCGCCTGCGACCGCAACGGAAGCGGCACGAGGCAATCGGGATAACCGCTCCAATCGCTGCGGCTGACGTGCAGGTCCAGCGTGTCGAGCTTCAGCCCGGCCATGAAGAGGCGCAGCGAGGCCGCCTGCCACGGGTTGGGAGCGCCGTCCATGATGACCCGCCGCTCCGCGCCGTCCGGGGCGATCGCGCCGAAGACCAGACGCGGCAGGGAATCCAGGCACCAATGGAAATAATTGTCGTTGCCGCCCATCGCCAGATATTTGCCGGGCGGCTCGGGCTGGGCAAGCGCCTTCAGGAAGACCGGCGAGGGGGGCTGCCCCACCATCCCGTAGGCCATCTCATGAAACATGCCGAAATGCGGCCGGAAGCAGCGCAGATCCGGCGTCACCGGGAACATCAGGTGGTTGTTCAGAACGCAGCGGTCGAAGACGGCCGCGACCGGGTTGCCGTCGCTGCCCCGCAGGAGGTGGCCGAGATGCGGGTTGGCCGTCAGATGCTCGACCAGATCGACGCTCTGTATCGTGCCGTCCATGCAACCCCCCATGCCGGTGCCGGTGCAAGCGTCCCGGACTCAGCCGGCGCGGGTCAGGATCTCCTCGGCCAGCGCCTGCATCTCCGCCGCCGCCTGGGTCTTGCGCGCCGCCTCGGTCACCGACAGGCCGGACAGCAGGGTCCCGGCATAGGCGGTGCGGTTGCCGATCTGCGACTCCGCGATGTCCACCGCCGGCGGGTTCACGAGGTCGCGCACCCGCGCGATCAGCTCGTCGGCGATGCGGGCGCGCGGCGGCACGCGGTTCAGCACCAGCAGCAGGCGGCGCTTCTCCTGCGCGGCGAGGTCCAGCGTCGGCTGCACCGCCCACAGGTCCATCGGGCTGGGCTGCACCGGGGCGATGACGAGGCTGGCGGCGCGCACGGCGATGCGGGCTTCCGTCTGGGCGTGGGGCGGGCTGTCGATCAGCACGATGTCGTGGTCGCGGGCCAGCTTCTCGACCTCGGTCTGGGTGCGCCAGCCGTTGATCTGGACGTGGCTGAAGCCGGGCTCCCCGCCCGTGGCCTCCGCCCGCACCGCCTGCCAGCGGGTCAGGCTGCCCTGCGGGTCGATGTCCACCGTGGCGACCGAGCGCCCGAGTTGCATCCAGGCGATGGCGAGATGGGCCACCAGCGTGGTCTTGCCGGCCCCGCCCTTCTGCTGAGCCACGGTGAAGACCTTGCCCGCCATGCCCACACCCATCATTTGGTTGTTTATCGCGCACACCCGTCATAAGGCTTGGACCGAGCCGGCGCAACCGCGCGAATTGACTTCATCCCCCGACGCTTTACAAATCGTCCCGTGACCGACAAGCATCCCGACATCATCCCCGCCACGCCCGCCGGCCTTGCCCGCGCCGGCGAGGCCCTGCGCAGCGGCGAACTGGTCGCCTTCCCGACCGAGACCGTCTACGGCCTCGGCGGCGACGCCACCGACGACCGGGCCGTGGCCGCGATCTTCGCCGCCAAGGGCCGCCCGCAGTTCAACCCGCTGATCGCCCATGTGCCCGACCTGGAGTCGGCCGAGGCCATCGCCGTGCTCGACGAGCGCGCGGTGGAGCTGGCCCACCAGTTCTGGCCCGGCCCGCTGACCCTGGTGCTGCCCCGCCGCGCCGAGGCCGGGCTGTCGCTGCTGGTGTCCGCCGGGCTGGACAGCGTGGCGGTGCGCGTGCCCGCCCACCCGGTGGCGCAGGCGCTGCTCAAGGCCGCCGGCAAGCCGATCGCAGCACCCAGCGCCAACCGCTCCGGCGCGGTCAGCCCGACCGCCCCCCACCACGTCATCGAAAGCCTGGGCGACCGGGTGAGCATGGTGGTGGCCGGCGGGAAGTGCCAGGTCGGGGTGGAGTCCACCGTCCTCGACCTGACCGGCGAGACGCCGGTGCTGCTGCGCCCCGGCGCGGTGCTGCGCGAGGAGATCGAGCGGCTGATCGGCCCCATCCAGCTTTCCGCCGGCAACCCGGACGCCCCCAAGTCGCCCGGCCAGCTGGAAAGCCACTACGCCCCCAACGCCCCGGTGCGGCTGAACGCCACGAGCGCCGAGGAGGACGAGGCGTTCCTGACCTTCGGCCCCGACCGCTTCATCCGCGGCGGCAAGGCCCGGCTGAACCTGAGCCTCCAGGGGGACCTGAACGAGGCGGCGGCGAACCTGTTCGCCCATCTCCGCGCACTCGACCAGGAGGGCGCCCGCGCCATCGCGGTGATGCCGATCCCGGACGAGGGGCTGGGCGTGGCCATCAACGACCGGCTGCGGCGGGCCGCCGCCCCGCGGGGGTGATGGATCGGGGGTAGTGGAAAAACGGACGGCGAGGCGATAAGAGTCTCGCAACGAGCCCCCACCCTCCCGCTTCGCGGGTCCCTCCCTCCCCCGCTTGCGCGGGAGAGGGACAGAAAGCCCCCTCCCCTGCGACAGCGGGGGAGGGTCGGGGTGGGGGCAATGCTCTCTCCAGCCCCCGGACCGTCCGCCCATGACCGCCGCCAGCCCTGCCGCCAGCCTCGCCGCCGTCCTTGACCAGATCCGCGCCGTCGTCGGCCCGAACGGCCTTCTCACCGCGCCGGAGGATATGGCCCCCTACCTGTCGGAATGGCGCGGGCGTTTCAAGGGCAACAGCCCGGCGGTGGTCCGCCCGGCCAACACCGAGGAGGTCGCGGCGGTGGTGAAGATCTGCGCGGAGGCCGGCATTCCGGTCGTCCCGCAGGGTGGCAACACCAGCCTCGTCGGCGGCTCCATTCCCTACGAGGAAGGGCGCGAGATCGTCATCAGCCTGTCGCGGATGAACAAAATCCGCGGCATCGACACGCTGAACTACACCATGACGGTGGAGGCCGGCGTCGTGCTGAAGACCGCGCAGGAGGCCGCGAAGGACAAGGACCGCCTGCTGCCGATGAGCCTGGGGGCGGAGGGCACCTGCCAGATCGGCGGGCTGATCTCCACCAACGCCGGCGGTATCAACGTGCTGCGCTACGGCAACATGCGCGACCTCGTGCTGGGGTTGGAGGTCGTGCTGGCCGACGGGCGCGTCTGGAACGGCCTGCGCAGCCTTCGCAAGAACAACACCGGTTACGACCTGAAGCACCTGTTCATCGGGGCGGAGGGCACGCTGGGCATCGTCACCGCCGCGGTGCTGAAGCTCTACCCGCGCCCGCGCCAGGCGGAGACGGCCTTCATCGCCGTGCCCAGCCCCGCCGCCGCTATCGAACTTCTGGCCCGCCTGCGCGAAGCGTCGGGCGACGCCGTGGCCGCCTTCGAGCTGATGTCGCGCCGCTGCCTGGAGTTCGCGCTTCGCCATGTCGCCGGCACCATCGACCCGCTGTCGGAGCCGTCGCCCTGGTACGTGCTGACCGAGCTGACCGCCGGCACCCAGTCCGACGCCTTCCGCGAGACGGTCGAGGCGGCGCTGGGTGAGGCCTTCGAGGCGGAACTGGCCACCGATGCCACCATCGCCCAGTCGGAGACCCAGGCCAACCAGCTCTGGTTCATCCGTGAGGCCATCGTCGAGGCGCAGAAGTTCGAGGGCGGCTCGATCAAGAACGACGTGTCGGTCCCGGTGTCGCGCGTCGCCGAGTTCATCGAGCGCGCCGAGGCCGCCGTGGCCGCGGCTTGCCCCGGCATCCGCCCGACCCCCTTCGGCCATGTCGGCGACGGCAACATCCACTTCAACCTCAGCCAGCCGGAGGGCGCCGACACCGCCGCCTACCTCGCCCGCTGGGACGAGATCTGCCACGTCGTGAACGAGGTCATCTTCGACCTGGACGGTTCCATTTCCGCCGAGCATGGCGTGGGCCGCTTCAAGAAGGACGAGATGCCGGTCATCAAGAGCCCGGTCGAGTTCGACCTGCTGCGCGCCATGAAGGCGGCGCTCGACCCCAAGGGCCTGCTGAACCCCGGCAAGATGCTGCCGTAAGGGGCGCTGCTCTAAGAGGTGCCCTGCCTGCCCCGTGCGACCTTTCGCGGTTCCGGCCTGTTCGTAGGGAGTCGGTCGGTAACCGCGGAACGGAGGCGGCGATGCTTCTCGCGATGTCGGCGTGGATGCGCCTGATGCTGGGCGAGGCCGAGACGGCGCCGGTGCCCGGCACCTCCACCACAGGCGCCCTGCCGCCGGAGCGGGAGCGCATCCGCCGTGCGGTGCATGAAGCCGTGACCGCCCACCCACTGCACCGCGAGCTGGTCCACACCCACCGGCTGGGCGGCTGCCAGTACTATGCCTTCGCCGGGGCGATTCTGCTGGAGGCTCTGGGCCACGGGCGGGCCGAGGTCGCGCTGGGCCGCGTGGCGTTCCGCAAGTCCGTTGCCCATGGCCGGGCGCGCTGGCTCGGCTATCCGGCGGCGGCCGCCGACGTTCGTCCCCCCGATCCGGCCCAACGGCGGCAGGAGGCGGAATCCTTCCCGTTCCACGCCTGGATTCGCCTGACCGGCCCCGGCGGGCGGCGGTTCCTGATCGATTTCGACCTGACCAACGTGCTGCGGGAGGTGCGGCTGCGCGAGCCGCGCCATGCGGCGGGCCTGCGCTACCAGCCGCCGGCCTTCTGGGGAAGCGCCGCGGCGGCGCACCGGGCGGGGTTGCGGTTCGAGCCGCACCGCCGGCTGACCGCCGACGCGCTGCTGCCCGGCGACCGCCGGGTCTTCGCGGCCATCGCGGCGGAAGCCCGCGATCGCCTCAAGAACGTGTAGCCTGGCGTTCCGCCGCTCAGGCGGCGGTCGCGGTCGTTTCCGTCGTACCGGCGACGGTCCCTTGCCCGACCACCTTGGACAGGCCCAGCCCGAGGCCCAGCCCGGTGTGCTCGTTCTGATCCGTACGGACCGGCTGGTCGCGCATGCGGCGGTTGTCCTTGTCCTCGCCGTCCTGGCGGCGGCCGCGGGCGGGCTTGCCGGAAATGCTGTCCACCTCGTCCGGCGTCTCCAGCGCGTTCAGGGCCAGCACGTGGTAGATCGACAGCGGCGTGCCGTTCAGGGCCTTCTGCGGCATGCTGGGCACCTGGGTCGTGAAACCGTCCGGCATGTCCTGGCGGCGCACCCGGTCGATGGCGGTCTGGGCCGGCGCGAAGTCGGCGTTGGGCGTCTCCGCGAATTTCGTCGCGAAGCGGTCGTAGATGTCCTTCAGCGACTTGGCCCGCCCGGTGTCCTTGTCGAAGAACACCGCCTTGTTGGCCGAGGCGGCGTCGGGGAAAAGCTCCTTGGCGGCGCGGTTGGGGTTGTCCTGCATGGCGTTCAGGAACTTCGACGCTCCGCCCGCCCCCAGGAAATGCGCCATGTAGAGTTCGGTGGAGCCGACCTTCCCTTTGACCGTGTCCTCCAGATACTCCTTGTTGTCGCGGGTGTATTCCGCGGCCATCAGGGCCGAGGCGTTGGGGTCCTTGCGCAGGTCCAGGATCTCGCGCTTCAGGTCGGGATCGGTGACGTAGGGGCGTCCGTCGCCGCGCGTCTGGATCGCGTTGGCGTATTTGGCATAGCCGTGGTCCGCCCCATGGTCGCGCATCGTCGCCAGCCACGTGCTGTCGATGAACTGGTAGAGCCCGGTCGCCGAGGAGGAGGAGGACTTCACGTCCGTCCGGTACCCGCTCTCCACGGCAGCTTTTTCCATGAGGTAGGAAAAATCGACCCCGGTCTTGGCGCTGGCGTTGCGGACCGCCGCCTCGACATTTTCCGGCCCGCGGGTGGTCTTCGCGGCCTGGACGGCAGATTCGGCCTGACGGGCAAGGGCGGCGGCGATGGTCATGGGAGGAACCCCTGTGAGCGGTGCTGCCCCACTCTTGCAACCGCGATGCCAAGTCCGGCGCCCTCTCCTGCGTCGCAGGCGCGCTGTTCGCACCGCAACCCAGATGCCAATATTCATGCCCGACGGCGAGGCTCGCCATGCACCATTCGGTACGGTATGGTGACGCGCACGTAAACGCCCAAGAAGCATTCACGCACAACCGGGTCACGGGAGGCCGCTCCATCCATGATTCCCTACACCGCTCCGGTCGATGACCTCCGCTTTGTCCTGAACGAGGTGGTCGGCCTCGAAACGGTCGCCGCGCTTCCGAACTGCGATTCGGCGGCCCCCGATCTGGTCGACGCCGTGCTGGAGGAAGCCGGCAAGTTCGCCTCCGGCGTTCTCGCCCCGCTGAACCGGGTCGGCGACAAGGAAGGCTCGGTGCTGGAGAACGGCGTGGTCCGCACGCCGACCGGCTGGAAGGACGCCTACAGCCAGTTCATCGAGAGCGGCTGGAACAGCCTTCCCTTCGAGCCGGAGTATGGCGGACAGGGCCTGCCCTGGACCGTGGCCTTCGCGGTGAACGAGATGTGGCAGGCGGCCAACCTGTCCTTCGGCCTGTGCCCTCTGCTGACCCAGGGCGCCGTCGACCTGCTGACCGAGCACGCCAGCGCGGAGCAGAAGGCGCTCTATCTGCCGAAGATGATCGCCGGCGAGTGGAACGGCACCATGAACCTGACGGAGCCGCAGGCCGGCTCCGACCTCGCCGCCGTGCGCACCCGCGCGGTGCGGGCGGAGGACGGGACCTACCGCATCACCGGTCAGAAGATCTTCATCACCTACGGCGAGCATGACCTGACGGACAACATCGTCCATCTGGTGCTGGCCCGCCTGCCCGACGCGCCTCCGGGCATCAAGGGCATCAGCCTGTTCATCGTGCCGAAGTTCCTGCCGAACGCGGACGGCACGCCGGGCGCGCGCAACGACCTGCGCTGCGCCAGCCTGGAGCACAAGCTGGGCATCATGGCCAGCCCCACCGCGGTCATGGCCTTCGGCGACGACGGCGGCGCCACCGGCTTCCTGGTCGGCCAGGAGAACCGCGGCATCGAATACATGTTCACCATGATGAACAACGCCCGCCTCGGCGTCGGCATCCAAGGCGTGGCGATCGCCGAGCGCGCCTACCAGCAGGCCCGCGACTACGCCAAGGGCCGCGTGCAGAGCAAGGATCTGGCCGACCCGAAGGGCTCCGGCGTCGCCATCATCCGCCACCCGGACGTGCGCCGGATGCTGCTGGACATGCGCGCCAAGACGGAGGCCGCCCGCGCGCTGGCGCTCTACGCCGGCACCCAGCTCGACGTGTCCCGCCACCACGAGGACGCCGCGGTACGCGCCGCCGCCACCGCCCGCGTCGACATCCTGACCCCCATCGTGAAGGCGTGGAGCACCGACATCGGCTGCGACGTCGCCTCCACCGGCGTGCAGATCCACGGCGGTATGGGCTTCATCGAGGAGACCGGCGCCGCCCAGCATTACCGCGACGCCCGCATCACCCCGATCTACGAGGGCACCAACGGCATCCACGCCAACGATCTGACCTTCCGCAAGACCGGCCGCGACGGCGGCGAGTCGGCCCGGACCTTCATCGCGGAGATGCGCGCCACGGTGGCGGAGCTGGAGAGCGTCCCCGGCGACGACATGGAGGCGATCCGCACCAACCTGTCCGCCGGTCTGGACGCGCTGGAGCAGGCGGTGGCCTGGGTGGTCAAGACGCAGGCCGACGGCGACCTGCGCGCCGCCGCGGCGGGGGCCGTGAACTATCTGAAGCTGTGGGGCACGGTGGCCGGCGGCTGGATGCTCGCCCGCTCCGCCGCCAAGGCGCTGGAGGGGCTGCGCCAGCCCGGCGCCAACGCCCCCTTCCTGGAGGCCAAGCTGGTCACCGCCCGCTTCTACGCCGAGCAAATCCTGGCCCAGGGGCCGGGCCTGCTGCTGCCGATCCTGACCGCCCACCGCACGGTCATGGCGCTGAGCGAGGAGCAGTTCTAAGCAAGGTCATGCCCCATCACTATGGCGGTTCGGCCACAGCAAGCTGAAACGCGGCCGGCGCCCAACGCCGGCCGCAACCTTTGCGGTTAATCCGCGTTCCCCATTCGATCGAGACGTCTCAAAGGGGAAACGCCGCATGCGCACCGCCGCCCTTCTCGCCTTCACCCTCGCTGCTGCCGGAGCCTCCGCCGCCACCGCCCAGACCATGGACGGTCCGGCCGAGTCCCCCTTCCACGTCGGCGCGCAGGCCAGCACGCTGGGTCTGGGGCTGGAGGCCGGCTACCGGGTGAATCCGATGTTCGGGCTGCGCCTGGGCGGCAACATGTTCACCTCAGCACCGACCGCGGCATCTCCGGCGTCGATTACGACCTGGATGTGAAGCTGCGCAGCTTCGGCGCGGTGCTGGACGTCTATCCGGTCGCCGGCACCGGGTTCCGCATCAGCGGCGGCGCGCGGATCAATTACAACAAGGCCGACCTGACCGGCACCCTGTCCGGCCCGCGCAGTTTCGGCGGGGTGGTGGTCACGCCGCAGCAGGCCGGCCAACTTGACGGCGAGGCCAAGTTCGACCGTTTCGCCCCCTATGCCGGCGTCGGCTACAACGGCACGGTGTTCAGCCCGAATTTCAGCGTCGGCGTGGATCTCGGCGTGCTGTTCCAGGGCAAGCCGCGCGTCAGCCTGACCGCCCCCGGCGTGGCGACCACGCCGGTCATCGCCGCCGTGCTGGAGGACCAGCGCCGCGAGGTGGAGGATTCGATCCGTGCCGCCCGCTTCTGGCCGGTGGTCTCCATCACCGCCTCCTACCGCTTTTGATGGAGGGCGGGCACCAACCGCCACCGTGAACCGTTACGCCTCCATGGATCAACTGTGGAGACCAGTCCATGGCTCATCGTAACGGGATTCGCACCGCCGTCCTTGCCCTGCCGCTGCTGGCCCTGCCGCTGCTGGCCGCCTGCGACGACCAGCAGTCGGCGGAGAAGACCGGCCAGGAGATCGGGCGCGCGGTGGACCAGACCGCCGAGCGCGTGGGCGAGGCCGCCAAGGGCATCGGCGCCGAGGCCGGCCGCATGATGCAGGACGCCGGCGCGGCCATCCAGCAAAAGGCCCGCGACGCCAAGGACGACATCAACCGGGAGACCGCTCCCGAGAAGCCCTGACGCGTCCTACGCGTTCGCCGGCCCGCGCAGCGTCCGCCACGCGCAGATCGCGGCGTAGTAGGCGCTGCTGGCCAGCCAGACATACCAGACGGCGTCGGGGCGGTCCGGATACAGGACCACCAGCGCCGCGCTGGAGGCCAGCCAGGCGCCGCTGACCAGAAGATTCAGGCGCATCCAGCGGCGCACCCGGAAGGGATGCAGGAATTTGACCGTCGTGAAGGTCAGCAGGCCGAGGACCAGCACCACGGCCGTGTTGATCCATGGGTCGAGCGCCAGAATCCACAGATAGAGCGCGACCACGTTCCAGATCGCCGGGAAGCCGACGAAATAATAGTCGCCGCTCTTCATCCCGGTGTTCGAGAAGCAGTAGAGCGAGGTCATCATGATGAAGGCGGCCAGCGCGACGCCCAGCCCGTCGGGAAGCAGGCCGAAGCGGTACATGAAGACCGCCGGGACGACGACGTAGGTCAGATAGTCGATCACGAGGTCCAGCGCCGACCCGTCGATGCCCGGAAGCACCTCCTTCACAGAGGCGCGGCGGGCCAGCGTGCCGTCGACCCCGTCGACCACCAGCGCCAGCCCCAGCCAGCCCAGGCACGCCTTGGCCTCGCCGTTGACCGCGGCGAGCAGCGCCAGCAGCCCCAGCACCACGCCGCTGCCCGTGAAGGCGTGCACGCCCCAGGCCGACAGCCGTCGCACGATCCCGTAACCGCCGTCGCGACGGTGGCTGTCGGCCTTGAAACCGCCTTCCTTCAAACCGGTGTCCACTGGATGCCTCTTCGTCCCGTTGGCGCCAACCTAGCCATACGGCGCGAAAAGTCCAAGCGGGTCGGTGGTCCCTCTTCCAGCCTACTCCGCCGCGCGAGCCGCAGCACCCGGCGCCTGGGCGGGGCCAGCGAAGGCCGGGCTGTCCCGCAGCGCGTCGGGTTTCGGGCCGCCGGTCGCCCAGTCGAGCAGCTCCACCGTATGGACGACGGGCAGCCCGGTCCCCGTGGCGATCTGGGTGATGCAGCCGAGGTTGCCGGCGGCGATGGCGGCGGCCTTCGTGCTTTCGATGTTGCGGACCTTGCGGTCGCGCAACTGCACGGCGATCTCCGGCTGGAGCATGTTGTAGGTGCCGGCGGAGCCGCAGCAGATGTGCGCCTCCGGGATCTCCTTCACCTGGAAGCCGGCGCCGCGCAGCAGATGACGCGGCGGGTCCTTGATGCGCTGGCCGTGCTGCATCGAGCAGGCGGAGTGGTAGGCGATGGCCTGCCCCGTCTCGATCACTGGGGCGGACAGTCCGACCTCCGCCAGGAACTCCGTCACGTCGCGGGCGATGGCCGCCACGCGCAACGCCTTGGGCGCATACTCCGCGTCCTCGCGGAACTGGTAGGCGTAGTCCTTCACCGTGGTGCCGCAGCCCGAGGCGTTGATGATGATGGCGTCCAGCCCCTCCCCGTCCATCTCGGCGATCCAGGCGTCGATGGTCTTCCGCGCCGAGGCGTCGCTGAGATCGGTCTTGCCCATGTGATGGGTCAGGGCGCCGCAACAGTCGGCCCCCTTGGCCACCACCACCTCGACCCCCTGGCGGTTCAGCAGGCGGATGGTCGCCTCGTTGATCTGCGGGGCCAGCACCTGCTGGGCGCAGCCGACGAGCAGGGCGGCGCGCTTGCGGCGCGGCCCGACCGCCGGATGGGTCCCTGGACGGTCGCTGTGGCTCGGCCCCGGCACCGTCTTCGGAGCCAGCGCCAGCAGCGCGCCCAGCCGCCCCGGCAACAGCCCGGCGAAGGGCTTGCCGAACCAGGCGGCGATCAGGGCCAGACGAAAGAGCCGCGGGTTGGGCAGCACGCGGGCCAGCAGGTCGCGGATGGCGCGGTCGGCGGGCGGGCGGGCGTGGGTCGCCTCGACATGGGCACGGGCGTGATCGACCAGATGCATGTAATTGACGCCCGACGGGCAGGTCGTCATGCAGGACAGGCAGGAGAGGCAGCGGTCGATGTGCTTCACCTGATGCTCGGTGGGCGGCCCGCCCTTCTCCAGCATGTCCTTGATCTGGTAGATGCGGCCACGCGGGCTGTCCAACTCGTCGCCCAGCAGGACGTAGGTCGGACAGGTCGCCGTGCAGAAGCCGCAATGGACGCATTTGCGCAGGATCGCCTCGGAATCCCGGTAATCGGCGTTGGCGAGCTGGGTGAGCGTGAAGTTCGTCTGCATGGATGCCTTACACTCCCGCGTACATGCGGCCGGGGTTCAGGATGCCGCAGGGATCGAAGCTCTCCTTCACCCGGCGGCTCAGCGCCATCACCGGGTCAGGCAGGGGGTGGAACACCTCCGCCGTGGTCCGCACGTCCTCGGGCGCACGCACCAGAGTCGCGTGGCCGGCGGTGCCAAGCGCGCCGCGGATCGCCACGGCGGTATCGGGGGTTGGCGCCACCGCCGCCCAGAGCAGCCCGCCGCCCCAGTCGAAATACAGCTCCGCGTCCAGCGCCCAGCGGATCGACTCCGCCACGCGCGGCCCTTCGGAGGGCTGGACGGAGATTTTCCAGACGTGGCGCGAATCCTGGTCTCCACCCCGGCCCTCTTCCGCTGACGCCGGGGAGGTGGCAGGGCAAAAATACGCCACGTCCCGAATCTCCCTCCACACCGCCAGCGACTCGTCCCGGTCCAGCACGGCGTCGGCGCCAAGCTCCTCCTTCAGCGCGGCGACGCGGGCGGTGACGGACGGGCCGAAGCCCTCCACCCGCACCAGCGTGACCGCCCCGCCCACCGCGGCGACCGCCCGCACCTGCGACCGCGCTGCCACCGCGGCCGGCAGATGGGCGGCACCGGACACGTCATAGGGACTCTGCAACGCCGCGGTCAGCGCCGCGACGGCCCCGGCATCCTCGCGCCCGGCCAGCAGCAGCGTCCGGCAATCCTCCGGCGCCGGCAGCACCTTCACGGTCAGCTCGGTCAGCGCGGTCAGCGTGCCGAAGGACCCGGCCATCAGCTTGGGCACGTCGTAGCCGGTGACGTTCTTCACCACCTTGCCGCCGCCCTTGTAGAGGTCGCCGCGCCCGTTCACCCCCTCGATGCCCAGCGTGTGGTCGCGGGCGGAGCCGGCGCTGATGCGCCTTGGCCCGGCCATCCCGCTGGCCACCACCCCGCCCAGCGTCCCCTGCCCCTCCGGCTGTCCGAACAGCGGCCCGAGGTCCTGCGGCTCAAAGGCGAGCTGCTGCCGGCGCTCCGCCAGCATCGGCAGGATTTCGGCCATCGGGGTGCCGGCCTTGGCGGTCAGCACCAGTTCCTCCGCCTCGTAGGCGACGACTCCGGACAGGCCGGAGAGGTCCAGCGTGTAGGCGGTCTGGATCGGACGCCCGAGGCCGCGCTTGGACCCAGAACCGGCGACGTCCAGCGGCGTTCCTTCCGATAAGGCCCAGCGCACGGCGTCGGCGGCCTGGGCTGCCGAGTCGGGCTTGACGGTGGTCACGGTCATGCGGGTGGCCTCAGAATGGGGGCTCAGAATCGAGGAATGTCGGGGAAGCGCAGCTCCCCCTTGTGGATGTGCACGCGGCCCAGTTCGGCGCAGCGGTGCAGCTTGGGGAAGACCTTGCCGGGGTTCAGCAGCCCGTCGGGGTCGAAGGCGCATTTGATGCGCTGCTGCTGATCGAGATCGACCTCGTCGAACTGGTCGGTCATCAGGTCGCGCTTCTCCACCCCGACGCCATGCTCCCCGGTCAGCACGCCGCCGACCTCGACGCACAGGCGCAGGATGTCGTTGCCGAAGGCCTCCGCCCGCTCCAGCTCGCCCGGCTTGTTGGCGTCGTAGAGGATCAGCGGGTGCAGGTTGCCGTCGCCCGCATGGAAGACGTTGGCGACCCGCAGGGCGTAGCGGTCGGACATCTCCTGCATGCGGTGCAGCACCAGGGGCAGCGCCTTGCGCGGGATGGTGCCGTCCATACAGTAGTAGTCCGGGCTGATGCGCCCCACCGCCGGGAAGGCCGCCTTGCGCCCGGCCCAGAAGGACAGCCGCTCCTCCTCCGAGGTCGAGACGCGGGAGTAGCAGCAGCCTTTGGACCGCGCGATCTCCGCCACCTGATCGATCAGATGGTCCACCTCCGCCGCCGGGCCGTCCAGCTCGACGATCAGCAGGGCCTCCACGTCCAGCGGGTAGCCGGCATGGACGAAATCCTCCGCCGCGTGGATGGCCGGCTTGTCCATCATCTCCATGCCGCCGGGGATGATGCCCGCGGCGATGATGGCGGCCACGCAGTCGCCGCCCTGCTCGCTGGTCGGGAAGCCGATCAGCACCGCGCGGGCGGTGGCCGGCTTCTTGAGGATGCGCACCGTGACCTCGGTCACCACCCCCAGCAGCCCTTCGGAGCCGGTGACGACGCCCATCAGGTCGTAGCCGCCGGCATCGAGATGCTTGCCGCCCAGCCGCAGGATGGTGCCGTCCATCAGCACCATCTCCAGCCCCAGCACGTTGTTGGTGGTCAGCCCGTATTTCAGGCAATGCACCCCGCCGGAATTCTCGGCGATGTTGCCTCCGATGGTGCAGGCGATCTGGCTGGAGGGGTCGGGCGCGTAATAGAAGCCCTCGTGCGCCACCGCGTTGGAGATGCCGAGGTTGGTCACCCCCGGCTGCGTCACCACGCAGCGGTTGGCGACGTCGATGTCGAGGATGCGGTTGAACTTGCCCATCCCCAGGAGCACGCCGTCGGCCAGCGGCAGGGCCCCGCCCGACAAGGACGTGCCGGCGCCGCGCGGCACCACCTTCACCCCCATCGCCTTGCAGGTTCTGAGCACTTGGCTCACCTGCTCCGTCGTGCTGGGGAGCACCACAACCATGGGAAGTTGGCGGTAGGCGGTCAGCCCGTCGCATTCATAGGCGCGCAGTTCGCTTTCGTCGGCGATCACCCCCTCGCCGGGCACGATGGCCCGCAGCGCTGCGATGATTTCGCGTCGGCGCGCGATGACGCCGTCGTCGGGCGCTGGCATCCGCATGGCCGGCCGTCCTCCCCCTCTTTTCGGTCGCCGGGGTTGTTCCTGCGGCGTTCCTCTTTCAGAGGTAGCATCGAAGCCGCGCCGGCACCAGTCCCCCTTTTGACGCCCGCCACCCGGTCAGGCCGGAGCGGGCGCCTTCTGAAGCGTCGACAGCAGGTGGAAGCCGCGCCATTCCTGCGACAGGACCCGGAAGGCCCCGCGAAAGCCGTAATTGGCCGCCCAACGGTGCTGGTCGTCGAAGTAGAGGGCGAAGGTGTTCTCGGTGATGATGTTGACGTGGGTGGGGTCCTGGAACGCCTCGGCGTGCGGATAGGCCGGGGTCTGGGCGTAGAAGAGCCCGTCCGGCTTCAGAACGCGGTGGATCTCATCCATCAGCGCGATGAAGCTGTAGCGGCGATGCGGCGCGTAGACGATTCGCGGAACATGCTCGATCACATCGAAGGCAGTGACATAGTCGAAGTGCCCGTCCTCGAAGGGAAGCGCATCCACAGCCAGATCCGCCGTACGGATGTGCGGTGCGGGGTGCTCCTCGACGTCGAGCCCGAACAGTTCGCTCGCAGAGAAGGGATTCTTCGGGTTGGGACCGCACCCCAGATCCAAACTTCTGGTGACTAAACTTCTGGCACCCAAACTCTTGGTCATCCAACAACTCCGGATCGCACAGGCGGCCTGAAATTGTCCGGATTCGATGCGGCTTGCAACCGGAACAAGCACCAAGCATGCAAAACGCGACGCCGCGCCGTCCCAAGGGAACGGCGCGGCGTCGCGTTCAACAACACAGCACTCGTCGGCCGGGCGGACCCGGCCGTCGGTCTCAGCCCTGGCGGGCCTTGAAGCGCGGGTTCTGCTTGTTGATGACGTAGACGCGGCCCTTGCGGCGGATCACGCGGCAGGCCTTGTGGCGCGTCTTCATCGACTTCAGAGAGTTAACGATCTTCATAATTCTTCATCCTGGTCGGTCGGCGGCTCGATCGAAGGCGCGCACCATAGTGCGGCGCACCCCCGCTGTCAACGCCCCCCGCGCGCCCCTCTCACGGTTGCGGTTGTGGAGGCGGAGAGCCGCCTCGCCCCCTACTCCGCCGGCTTCAGCGCGTAGAAACGGCAGACCTTCATGCCCGCCTCGATGGCGGAAACACGGCGGACCCACAACTCCACCTCGTCCATCACCGCGATCTTGGTCTCGTGGTCCATATGGTGGCGTTCCAGATGCTCGACCAACCCCTGGATGGCGCTCACGATCAGGCCACGGTGGGTGTCGGTGATGTCCTCGGCGATTCGCAGGTCCAGGTTCCGCTGGGCGAAGGCGGCGGCCATCTGGTCCTTGGACCACAAATGCGGCTGCATCGGCTCCTTGTCGCACCAGACCTGCACGGCCTTGGCCCCGGCCAGGGCCGGTTCGATCACGTAATCGGTCATCAGCAGATGGCCACGCGGCTTCAACGCCAGTTCCATCCCGTCGAACAGCTGGTCCTTGCCGCGGACGGAGAACATCCCCTCCTTGTAGACGATGGCGTCCACGCGCTTGGGATAGCTGAAATTCTCCGGATCGTAGGTTTCGATCGGGGCCTTCTTCTCCAGCCCCTCCTTGAAGGAGCGGATCATCCCCTCCTTGGCCAGAAGCTCCGACGCCTCCAGCCCGGTGACCCAGCAGCCGTACTTGCTCGCCATCGTGCGGCTGGTGCCGCCCAGACCGGCGGACAGGTCCAGCACGCTCATCGCCGGATTGAGGCCGAGCGGCTTGACCAGATAGGGGATGTGGTCGTGGCCGCCCGGCGTGTTGAAGCCCTCGCCCCACAGCTTCTCCGCCACCTCGATCCGGTTGGCGCTCCACAGCGGCTTGCCCCAGCGGTTCACGCCGGGGCCATGGCCCCGGACGGCGGGCTGGACCGGAGCGGCGCCAGCCTGCGGCTTGCCGTCCCCCTCCCCACTCTTGCCCTTCAGGCCGGAGAGGTCGTACCCCTCCCACCAAGCGTGAAGGCGGGTCTTGAGCGTGATGCGGGGAGCGCCCGCGTGATCGTGTCCGCTGTTATCGCTCATCGCCTTCGCGCCTGCCCCGTTGCCTGGACCGCCGGACGACCGGTTCGTTCAGGCGGCGGACATGGTGTTTCCGCCACCCGAACGAATTCATTCCGGGTTTCACAGTATCCGGGCGCTCCATTCGTGCAAGCGCAAAATCCTGCGTCACATTACCGTAACGCCTTCTCCCCGTGCGAATCGTCCACAGCGGCGACCCGCGTCCCGGCGGCGCGCAGCACCGCGCTGCAGGAGGGCGGCATGCTGACGTGGCGCGGCTGCGGCTTGCCGTTGTGCCTCTCCACCACCGGGTAGACGGAACCGAGCCAGGATTCGACCTCGTCGCCACAGCCGTCGCCGTCGGGAATGTCGCGCTGGTCCTCGCACTGCGGGCTCCCCGCCGGACAGCCCAGCCGGATGTGCATGTGCCCGTCATGGCCATGCCAGGGGCGCAGCTTGCGCAGGAAGGCGCGGTCCGGCCAGGAATGGCGACACATGGCGAGCTTGATCGCCGGGTTCACGAAGATCCGTGTCACGCGGGGGTCGCTGGCGGCGATGCGGACGAGTTGGGCCTGCCGTTCCGACCAGTCCTCGGTGACGCGGACGCGCCCGTAATCGACGTACTTGATCTCGGTCAGGCTTTCCCGCGCGTTGCGGCCCATCGGCGGGTGGTCGAGCCGCAGCCAGACGTCGGCGTCCAGCCCGATCTGGTGGCTGGCGTGGCCGAAGCTCATCGGGCCGCCGCGCGCCTGCCCCATATCGCCGATCAGCGCGGTCCCCAGCCCGGCCGCCGCGACCTTCCGCCCGAACCCCTTCAGATAGTCGATCAGTTCCGGGTGGCCGTAATAGCGTTGGCGGGACATGCGGATCACCTGGTAGCCGGTGCCTTCCCCCGGCAGGGCTTGCGCCCCCGTGATGCAGCCCGCGGCGTAGCCGCCGATGGACTGGGCCGGCCCCAGGGCGGGACCGCTCACCTGACTCCAGGCGATGGAATTGGGAGCCGGCGGCGAGGGCTTCTTCTTCTTGTGCGATCCGGCTTCGGCCGGGCCGGCGAGAGCAGCGGCGATCAGAGCCGCCGCGAGAATCCCGACCGTCGGGCCAACTGCCAAGCGCCGCATCATCTTCCCCCACGGACCGCCAATCGGGAAAGATTAGAGCCAATGTTTCTTAACGAAACGTGAGGCTCACGCTCATGTCACAACCGATTTCGACTTGGCGCCGACGCCGGGCGGCGACGATGAAGGGCCGCCCCACCCCCCGTTTACTGCTCAGTCCAAGGTTTGCCGGTAGCGTTTCAGCGCGACGACGGTGACCACCGCCAGGAAAGCCAGCAGCGCCGCCACCTCCCCCGCGATCTCCGCCGGGCCGTTGCCTTTCAGGAGGATGCCGCGGACGATGCGCAGGAAATGGGTCAGCGGCAGCACCTCCCCCACCGCCTGCGCCCAGCCGGGCATGCCGCGGAAGGGAAACATGAAGCCGGACAGCAGCATCGACGGCAGAAAGAAGAAGAAGGACATCTGCATCGCCTGAAGCTGGTTCTTCGCCACGGTGGAGAAGGTGAACCCCACCGCCAGATTGGCGGCGATGAACAGCACCAGCACAACCGACAGCAGGCTCAGGCTGCCGACGATGGGCACGCCGAACAGCAGCCGGGCCGCCAGGACGATGATGACGACCTGGATGTAGCCGACCAGGATGAAGGGCACGATCTTTCCCAGCATCACCTCGAACGGGCGGACGGGCATCGCCAGCAGGTTTTCCATCGTTCCGCGCTCCCGCTCGCGGGTGACGGCCAGCGCGGTCATCATCACCATGGTCATGGTCAGGACCACCCCCATCAGACCGGGCACCACATTGTACTGGGTGATGCCCTCCGGGTTGTAGCGGCGGTGGACACGCAGCTCGACCGGGTCGGGGGTGGAACGCAAATGCGCGAGCGGCCCGATCAGGTCGGGGTCCAGCGCCTGCCGCGCGATGGTCGACAAGGCACCCAGCGCGTTGCTGGTCGCCGCCGGGTCGGTCGCGTCGGCCTCGACCAGCAGGACGGGCCGCTCGCCCCGCTGCAGATCGCGGGCGAATCCGGCGGGGATGGTGACGGCGAACTGCACCCGTCCCTCCGCCAGCAGGCGGTCAAGCTCGGCCGGGCTGTCGGCGCCGCGGGTCACGTCGAAATAGCCGGAATTCACCATGGCCGACACCAGCGTGCGCGCGAAGGGGCTGGGGTCGGCGGCGTGGACGGCGGTCGGCAGGCTTTTCGGGTCGGAGTTGATGGCGAAGCCGAACAGCACGAGCTGGAGCACCGGCACCCCCACCATCATGGCGAAGGTCAGCCGGTCGCGCCGCATCTGAATGAATTCCTTCACCATCACCGCGACGAAGCGCGCAAAGGAAAACCGCGCCATGACGCCCCTCCCCAACCGTGCATTTCAAAAAAGAAACACAACCTTCTACTTCAGCTCCACACCGAGCGACTTGACGACCGTTGACATATCGAAATTGCTTCAAGCACCGTCCGAAAGGATTAAATCGTATGCGGGAGACATACCGTGACATCTATTCTTGCCAAGGGTGCCGCTGCCGTGGCCGCCCTGTTCCTGTTTCATGGCGCCGCCATGGCCGGGCAACAGGATTTCACCATCGCGAACGAGACGGGCTACGCGCTGAAGCACATCTATGTCAGCGAGTCCGCCAACGAGAAGTGGGACGAAGACATTCTCGGCCGCGACGTCCTTGATGACGGCGAGGAATTCGAACTGAGCTTCGACAAGGCCGAGAAGACCTGCAAGTGGGACATGAAGGTCATCTACGACGACGGCGAGTCGGCGGTCTGGCAGAACCTGAATCTCTGCAAGATCTCCAAGCTGACGCTGCGCTGGAACAAGAACACGGGCGTGACCTCCGCGTCGATCGAGTGACCGCGCGCCGTCCCCGCACCGGCTTTCGCAAGGCTGTGGGGACGGCCTGATCCTGCCCACCGGCGCGGTCATGCGAAGTTGTCCGTGCTGCGGTTCATCAGGTGGATGAACACGTCCTCCAGCGTCGGATCCGTCCGCCGCACCAGCAGGCCCGGGTCGGCGGCCCACGGGCGCAACGCCGCCTCCAGGTCCGCACCGTCGCCCCCGCTGACATGCAGCCGGGCGCCGAAGGCGGCGACCATCTCGACACCCGGACGGTCGCGCAGCGCCGCCGCGACATGCCCGAGGTCCGGCCCGCCCGCCCCCCGCGCGCCGACCTCGTAGGTGACCAGCCCCGATGTGGCGATCACCTCCTCCACGCTGCCCTGGGTCATCAGCCGGCCGTAGGCGAGGTAGGCGATGGCGTGGCAGCGTTCCGCCTCGTCCATGTAATGGGTGCTGACCAGCACGGTCAGCCCGTCGCCGGCCAGCCGGTGGATCTCGTCCCAGAATTCCCGCCGCGCCTTCGGATCGACGCCGGCGGTCGGCTCGTCGAGCAGCAGCAGCTTCGGCTCGTGCAGGATGCAGGCGGCCAGCGCCAGACGCTGCTTCCAGCCGCCGGACAACTCCCCCGCCAGCTGCGCCCGCCGGTTGCCCAGCCCCAGCCGCTCCAGCGCCGCGGCGACCTTGGTCCTCCGGTCCGGCAGCCCGTACATGCGGGCGACGAAATCCAGATTCTCGGCGATGCTCAAATCCTCCCAGAAGCTGAACTTCTGGGTCATGTACCCGACCTGCCGCTTGATGGCGGCGCTCTGGCGGCGGATGTCGAGCCCGAGGCAGGTCCCCTCCCCCGCATCGGGGGTCAGCAGCCCGCAGAGCATGCGGATGGTCGTCGTCTTGCCCGACCCGTTCGGCCCCAGGAAGCCGTAGATCTGCCCCCGCACCACCCGAATGGAGAAGCCGTCCACCACCGTCTTGGTGCCGAAGCGCTTGACCAGACCGCGCACGTCGATGACGGCATCTCCGGTCATGGCGGCAATTCCACGTCCACCGGCAAACCGGGGGGCAGGCCGGGGTTGGGCGTCGCCCCGTCCTCCAGCCGCGCCTCCACGCGGAAGACCAGCTTCTCGCGGCTGCCGACGCTGTAGATCACTGGCGGGGTGTATTCCACCCGCGGCGCCATATAGGTCACGCGCGCCGACAGGCCGGGCGGACAGCCGTCGCAGCGCACCGTCACCCGGTCCCCCGGACGGACGCGGGCCATCAGCGGCTCCGGCACAAAGAAAACCAGCTTCCGCTTCCCCGGCGGCAGCAGCGAGACCACCGGGGCGCCCGCCGGCACCCATTCGCCTGGGTTGAACAGCGTGTCCTCGACCAGCGCCGCCTCGGGCGCCGGCGGAGCCAACTCGGCGAGACGCTTGTCCGCCTGGGCCAGCGCCGCCTCGGCCTGGGCCACGGCGTCCTCGGCGGCGCGGATCTGGTCGGGGCGGGCCGGCAGGTTGGAGACGGCCAGTTGCGCGGTCAGCTCCTCCAGCCGCGCGCGGTCGCGGTCACGGGTCGCGCGGGCGGCGTCCAGCCGGTCGTCGGAACTGACCTTGCGCGCCACCAGCGTCTGCTGCCGCGCCAGTTCCGTTTCGGAATAGCGCAGCGCCGCCTCGGCCTGCGCGCGCTGGGCGGCCACCACCGCCAGCTCGTCGGGGCGCCGGCCCGTCCGCAGGTCGGCCAGTTGCGCCCGCGCCTGCCCCAGCGCGGCGGCCAGCCGGTCGCGCTCCGCCCGCGCGCTGGTGCGGTCGAGCGCGAAGAGGGGGGCGCCCGCCTCCACCCGCCCGCCGCGCGTCACCGCCAGCGTGTCGAGCGTCCCGGCCACCGGGGCGGCGATGCGCAGATACTCGCCCTCGGCATAGCCGTGGGCCAGCGGCACGGCGTCCCCGCCGCCCAGTCCGAGGACGGACAGGGCCGCCGCCAGCGTTTCGGCGACCCAGCTCATGACGGCGGCCCTCCCTCCGGGGCGAGCGTCCGGCGCAGCGCGTCGAGATGGGCGGCCAGCAGCGCCGCGACGTCCGGCGGGCGACCCTCCAGAGCCTCGAAGGAGGAGCGCCACAGCGCGCTCATCAGCATCGGCGCGACGATCAGCCGGACGGTCGAATCGACGTCCACCGGGCGGAACTCCCCGCGCGCCATGCCGCGCTCCAGAACCGCCGCCAGCAGGGCGAAGGCGCGGCGGATCACCTCGTCGTAATAGAAGCGGGCAAGATCGGGGAAATTGCCGGCCTCGGCGATGATCAGCTTGGGAATGGCGCCGGCACGGGATTTCAGGATGCGCGTCGCGAAGAGCGTCAGCAGCGTTTCCAGCACGGCGAAGCTCGGCCCCTGCGCTCCGGCCAGCAGACGCTCGGCCATGTCCAGGTTGGGCAGGATGGCCTCGCGGACCACCGCCTTGAACAGCTCCTCCTTGTTCGGGAAGTAGAGGTAGAGCGTGCCCTTGCTGACCCCGGCCTGCGCCGCGACGTCCTCCAGTCGGGCCGCCGCGAAGCCGCGCTCGCCGAAGACGGTCAGGGCCGCGTCGACGATCTCCCGGGGGCGCGCCTCCTTGCGGCGGCGCCAGCGCGGAACGGCGGGATCATTCTCCGGCATGCCGTCCTCCAGGGTGGAGAAAATATTACTGACCAGTCAGTTATTAGCTGGTTCCCGGCTGAAATTCCAGTTTTCTCAAGGGTTGTGCCGTTCTGCCGCAGCCATAAGTCATTGTGCACCGCAGCAACTGATATGCAAAAGGGCTTGCCTTTCGACCGAGAGTTTCCGAAACTTTCGACAGTCCGCAGCGCGAACGGCTTGTCACGGAAGCACGCGGGGCGGGCGCACCGGTGGTCAATGGCGCCGATCAGCAACGAGCGCACACCCCACCCCGGGAGGAACGGTTCAAGGCGCCGTGCCGGGATCAATGCGACGAGCGCGCTGGTGCGCGGCGTCCGGAGTCCCGGTTGAGCAGGGGGTGTCGATCATGCCGGGTGCAATGCGCCAGTCCACGTCGAACCTGGAGCTGCTGACCATCTATGAGGTCAGCAAGATCCTCGGTTCCTCTCTCGACCTCCAGCAGACGTTGCGCGAGGTGCTTCGCGCGCTGGCCTACCAGCTCCAGATGCACCGCGGGCGCGTCTATCTGGTCGGCGAGGACAATGTGCTGCGGCTGGTCGCCGCGAACGGCCTGTCGAACGAGGCCGCAGCCCAGATCGAATTCCGCGACGGGGAAGGCATCACCGGCCGCATCCTGAAGACCGGCATGCCCGCCGTCGTCCCGAACCTGGCGGAGGAACCGCTGTTCCTCAACCGCACCGGCGGGCGCGAGGATCTGGACGAGCAGGTGGCCTCGCTGGTCGGCGTGCCGATCAAGGCCGCGGGGGTGGTCGTCGGCGTGCTGACCATCGACCGCATTTCCGATGAAGGGCCGCAGGGCCATTTCGGCAGCGACGTGCGCTTCCTGACCATGGTCGCCAACCTGATCGGCCAGACCGTGCGCCTGCACCGCACCGTGGCCGAGGAACGCCGCTTCATGATGCGGGAAACCTTCCGCATGCAGAAGGAGCTGCGGCCCATCGCCGCCCCGATCAACGACGTGGTCTGCACCAGCCCCAACATGCTGGAGGTGATGGCCCAGGTCCACCGGGTGGCGCCCTTCAAGTCCACCGTGCTGATCCGCGGCGAGAGCGGCACCGGCAAGGAGCTGATCGCGCGCGCCATCCACAACATGTCGCCGCGTAAGGACGCCCCCTTCATCCGCGTGAACTGCGCCGCCCTGCCCGAATCGCTCCTGGAATCGGAGCTGTTCGGCCATGAGAAGGGCGCCTTCACCGGCGCGCAGAAGGACCACAAGGGGCGGTTCGAGCTGGCCTCCGGCGGCACGCTGTTCCTCGACGAGATCGGCGACATCTCCCCCAACTTCCAGGCCAAGCTGCTGCGCGTGCTGCAGGAGCAGGAGTTCGAGCGGGTCGGCGGGTCCAAGACCATCAAGACCGACGTCCGGCTGATCTGCGCCACCAACCTGAACCTGGAGGAGGCGGTCGGCCACGGCAAATTCCGCGCCGACTTGTATTTCCGCATCAACGTGGTGACCATCCACCTGCCGCCGCTGCGCGAGCGCCGCCAGGACATCGGCCCGCTGGCCCGCCATTTCGTGGCGAAGTTCGCCAAGGACAACGGCATGACCCTCGTCATGGAGGACGAGGCGCTGGAAATCCTGAACCGCTGCACATGGCCCGGCAACGTGCGAGAGCTGGAAAACTGTATCGAGCGCGCGGCCACCCAGTCGCGCGACGGCATCATCCGCACCGAGTCCCTGTCCTGCAGCCTCAACCTCTGCAACTCCTCGGTGCTGTTCCAGTACCGCACGCTGGGCGCGTCGGTCGGCGGGCTCGCCCCGTCCATGGGGCCGGGGGCCGTCAACCGCGTTCCTCCGGGACGTCCCGGCGGTCCGGCGCCGGCCAACGCGCCGAAGACCCCGGCCATGCCCGCCCCGGTGCCGGAACCGGTGAGTGCCGGCGGCGCGTGGCCGGCCTGCGCGTCGGGCTGTTCCGCCGGCCCGTCGCCGGTTTGCGGTGCCGCCCAGCCGGTGGTTCCGGTTCCTCTGATCCCGCTGCCCCTGCCGGAGCCGAGCGCGCCCGCCGCCGCGGCTCCCGCGCCCGCATCGGCTGCCAATGCCGCTGCGCCGCCCGCCGCGGAGGTGCCGCTGGACGAGCCGGAGTCGGGCTCGCTGCGCGACCGCCTGCTCTGGGCGATGGAGCGCACCGGCTGGGTGCAGGCCAAGGCCGCCCGCCTGCTCGGCATGACGACCCGTCAGGTGAGCTACGCTCTGCGCAAGTACAACATCGAGATCAAGCGCTTTTGACGACCAGGGCACAGCACAGCCCCTTTCTCCCCTGCGGAATAAGGGGCATGCCGCTGCACAACCGGGACAGGTGCCCGGGTGTGTGTTAACCTCCCGGCACTCTCCCCGGTTGCCGCAGATTTATGGAAAAGCCTCTCGCCCTCCTCTTCGTGGACATCGCCGACAGCACGCTGCTCTACGAACTGGCGGGTGACCGCAAGGCCGCGGCGCTGACCCAGCGGGTGCTGGAGGGCCTGCGCCGGATCGTCGGGGAGAATGACGGCACGGTGGTGAAAAGCCTGGGCGACGGGCTTCTGGCCTGCTTCCCCATGAGCGACGGCGCCACCCGCGCCGCGCTCGCCATGATGGAGCGGCAAGGGGAGTTCGGACTGCGGCTGCGCGCCGGGCTGCATTTCGGCCCGGTGATCGCCGGCCCCGGCGATCTCTACGGCGACGCCTGCAACGTCGCCGCCCGGCTGGAAGCCATCGCCCGCCCCGGCGAGATTCTGGCGACCGACGATCTGGTCGACCGCCTCTCCCCGGCCCTGCGGAAGCGGGCCCGCCTTCTGAACAGCGTTTCGGTGAAGGGAAAGGCGGCCCCGGTCCGAGTCCACCAGATCCGCGACGGCGACGCCACGCCGGAGGCCGAGGACAATGCCACCGTCGGCCTGCCCCCGTCCGAGCCCGGCAGCGGGCGCGGCCTGCCCTCCCTGCGCCTGTCCGGGCGCGGCGCCGACGCGACGCTGACCCCACTGCTGCCGCGCGTCACCGTGGGACGCGACGAGGGCTGCGGCCTGCGCATCCCGTCGCGCCGCACCTCGCGCCAGCACGCGGTGATCGACTTCAGCCGCGGCGGCTTCCTGCTGACCGACCATTCGACCAACGGCACTTTCATCCGCACGGGCGACTCCCCCTCCCTGCTGCTGCGCCGCGATTCGACGAAGCTAACTGGCCGCGGGCTGATCGGGTTCGGGGGAGAGCCACTGCGCCCGGACGAGGACCATGTCCTGACCTTCCAGGTCGGGAGCGCGTGATACCCCCTTATCATAGGGCAACGCAGTTGGCCTTCTTAACCCTCTCCCCTCCGGGGAAAGGGGACTTCAAACATGATCGCCGCCCCTTGTCAGGACCCCGACAGGCGGCGTGTTTGTCGGCCATTGTTTGGCTTTGTCCGCCTTTGTCGGATTGCCGACATGGCCCACAGGCCCGACACAACCGCCTAACCCACTGGAACTCCACAATTCATCCGGTTGGCCCCGAACTTGCTTTTAACGACCCGACCAAGGGCGCCGACGGCGCGGCTGGGAAGGGAGTGGACGATGGCCAACGTTATTTCGCTCGACAGCATCCTGGGCGTGGGTGAGCTGAAGGCCCCCGCCGAGGCGCCGCCCGCCGCCGCCTCCGGCTGCGCGTCCTCCTCCTGCGGGTCGTCGGATGGCCCCGCCGACATGGCGCCGGAGGTGTGGGAGAAGGTGAAGAACCACCCCTGCTACTCCGAGGAGGCGCATCACTATTTCGCCCGCATGCACGTCGCCGTGGCGCCGGCCTGCAACATCCAGTGCAATTACTGCAACCGCAAATACGACTGCTCGAACGAGAGCCGGCCGGGCGTGGTCTCCGAGAAGCTGACCCCCGATCAGGCGCTCCGCAAGATCATGGCGGTGGCCAAGGAGATCCCGCAACTCTCCGTCATCGGCATCGCCGGCCCCGGCGACAGCCTGGCGGCGGGCGGCAAGAACACCTTCAAGACGTTCGAGATGCTGGCGAAGAAGGCGCCGGACCTCAAGCTGTGCCTGTCCACCAACGGTCTGGCCCTGCCCGACCATGTGGACACCATCGCGAACTACAACATCGACCACGTCACGATCACCATCAACATGGTCGATCCCGAGGTCGGGCAGCACATCTACCCCTGGATCTTCCACGACCACAAGCGCTGGACCGGCCTGGACGCCGCCAAGATCCTGCATGAGCGCCAGATGCTCGGGCTGGAGATGCTGACGTCGCGCGGCATCCTGGTGAAGGTGAACTCCGTCATGATCCCGGGGATCAACGACGAGCACCTGATGGACGTGAACAAGGCGGTGAAGTCGCGCGGCGCCTTCCTGCACAACATCATGCCGCTGATCTCCGACCCGGCGCACGGCACGCATTTCGGGCTGACCGGCCAGCGCGGCCCGACCGCGCAGGAGCTGAAGGTCCTGCAGGACCAGTGCGAAGGCGGGGCCAAGCTGATGCGCCACTGCCGCCAGTGCCGCGCCGACGCGGTCGGCCTGCTGGGCGAGGACCGCGGTTCCGAATTCACCATCGACCAGATCGAGGCGATGGGCGAGGTGGAGTACGACCAGGAGGCCGCCCGCACCTACCGCGAGCATGTCGAGGGCGAGCGCGCCGGGCGCCACGCCGCCAAGGCCGCAGCGCAGGCCGACGTCGCCGAGACGATCGGCACCGACGTGCAGCCGATCCTGATCGCCGTCGCCACCAAGGGCGGAGAGCGCATCAACGAGCATTTCGGCCACGCCAAGGAATTCCAGATCTACGAGGTCGGTCCGAAGGGCGCCAAGTTCGTCGGCCATCGCCGCGTCGACCAGTATTGCGAAGGCGGCTCGGGCGACGAGGACGCGCTCGGCGGCGTGCTGTCGGCGATCAACGATTGCACCGCGGTTTTCGTCGCCAAGATCGGCGGTTGCCCGTCGCAGAACCTCAAGGACGCGGGCATCGAGCCGGTTGATCGCTTCGCCTTCGAATACATCGAAGAGTCGGCATTGACCTACTTCAAGGACTACGCCGAGCGCCTCGGCCAAGGTGCGATCAACGCACGCGAGGGGCAGGACGCGGTGATCCGCACCGGCGCCTTCACCGCCCTGCGCGCCTGATACCCAAGAGACCGACCAGAACCCACGGATTTACCCGGCGGCCCACCGCAACAGCCGCCCCACCTGCAAGGAGAGTGTCATGGCTTACAAGATCAAGGCTTCCGACTGCACCGCCTGCGGCGCCTGCGAGGCCGAGTGCCCGAACAACGCCATCAGCTTCAAGAAGGGCGCCTACGCCATCAACGCCGACCTGTGCACCGAGTGCAAGGGCCAGTTCTCCAGCCCGCAATGCGCCTCGGTCTGCCCGGCCGACTGCTGCGTCCCGGCCTGATCGCCCGAAACCCCTCTCCCGTCCCATCACGGGAGAGGGTGTCCATGGAGCGCACCGCCATGCTGGACGAGGTGGATGAAGGCTGGCTCAACCGCCGTTACTACGGCGGCGACCTGCCGCCCGAGGCGGAGCGGTTCCTGCATCTCGCCGCCGCCAGCCACGCCGACGCCGAGGCGGCGCAGCGCCATCTCGCCCGCGCCGCCGAACTGGCGCCGGGGCACCGGCTGGTCGATCTCGGCCATTACAAATTCCACTTCTACAAGGCGAACCTGGACGCCGCCCTGCTTTACGGCGAGCGGATGCTCGGCCACGCCATGGCGGCCATCGGCTTGAACCACACCGACTGGCGCGCGGTCAGCGCGGATCACGCCGACTTCGCGGGTCTGGAGCCGGCCCCGCGCCTGTTCCTGTTCGCCCTGACCGCGGTCGGCTACCTGCATCTGCGCCTGGGCCGTCTGGCCGAAGGGCGCGAGGCCCTGAACAAGGTCCGGGAACTGGACCCGAAGGACCGCTTCGGAACCACCCGCCTGCTCGCCGCCGCCGACCGCTACGAAGCCGGCCCGGAGGACGACGCATGAGCGACGACATCGACAAGGCGCTGGACTGGCTGGGCAACCCCGTCGATTGCAACGGCTGCGCCTGCCGCGACCGTCTGGCCAAGGGGCGCTGCGAACCGCTGCGCGCCTGCGTGCAGGACCGCTACGCCAAGCGCATCCAGCGCTTCTTTCAATGGAACGACGATCTGGCCGGCGAGCATCTCGACCATCCCTATTTCGAGGTCCGCGCCAACGCCGCCCGCTTCGCGCCGATCTTCATCGTGCCGCGGCTGATGGACGACCCCGACGAGACGGTGCGCGCCGCCGTCGCCCGCCGCCTCCCCCGCCGCCTGCTGCTGAAGATGCGCGGCGACCCCGACCGAGAGGTGCGCATCGCCGTCGCCTCCCGGCTGGAGGACGCCGACCTCTCGCCGCTGATGCGCGACCCCGATTACTCCGTGCGCCTGCGCGTCGCCCGCCGCGTGCCCGAGGGCATGCTGCCGGCGATGATGCACGACGAGGACCCGGAAATCCGGCTGGAGGTGGCCAACCGCATCGGGCTGGAGTGGCTGATGAGCATGGCCTGGGACGACAGCGCCCGCGTGCGCATGGTCGTCGCCCGGCGCCTGCCGCCGGAAAAGCTGTCCGCGCTGACCGGCGATGCGGACTGGTGCGTGCGCTTCGTCGTCGCCAGCCGCCTGCCGCCCGAAGACCTCGCCCCGCTGACCGAGGACCCGGTGGACGACGTCCGCACCGTGGCGCAGAAGCGCCGCGCCGGACTGCCCGCCACCGGCGACCTGATCCCCGACTGACCGGCCCCCCACTGACCGGACCAAGGAGCACCGAATGCGCGAACGCGCCCGCGATCCGAACGAACCGATCGAACTGGAAGATCGCCCCGCCTTCGAGGAGGGCCAGAAGGTCCGCGCCCTTCGCGACGTGCGCAACGACGGCACCTATCCCGGGCGCCCGATGGGCGACTTCCTGATCCGCACCGGGGACGTCGGCTATGTGAAGTCGATCGGAACCTACCTGCAGATGTATTACATCTACGGCGTCGATTTTTACGAGAAGCGCATCATCGTCGGCATGCGCGCCAAGGAACTCGAACTGGTCGACGCCCGCTGCAACGACCCGCAATGACCTTCCCGCCTGAGGAGCACGCGATGAGCGACGCCGTCACCGAAGCGAAGAAGCCCGGCTTCATCCCGCCCCGCGAACCGCTCTACGACTGGGGCCTGATGGTCACCGCCGCGGTGGACCTCCACAACGACGGCAGCCACCCCAACGCCGAGGACGGCGCGCTGCTGGCCCCCAAGGGCACGCCCGGCACCATCGTGCGCATCGGCCACGCCGAGGGCACGCAGATCCCCGTCTATCTGGTGGAGTTCCCGGCCGGCGTCGTCGTCGGCTGCCTGGAGGAGGAGATCGTGCCCGCCGACGGCCGCCGCCGCGGCGTCCCCGGCGTGATGGACTGACCGCCCGCTCCGTGCCACGGCCTGCGATGGACCCATGATCTATCTCGACAACAACGCGACGACCCCGCTGGCGCCCGAGGTGCGGGAGGCGATGCTGCCGCACCTGTCCGGGGAGTTCGGCAACCCCTCCAGCCCGCACGCCGCCGGCATGGCCGCCAAACGGGCGGTGGGCGAGGCGCGCGCCCAGGTGGCGGCGCTGGTCGGCGCGAAGGCGGCTGACATCCTCTTCACCGCCAGCGCGACGGAGGCCAACCACACGGCCTTGCTCGGCACGCTGCGCGCGCTGGCCGCGGAGCGTCCGGAGCGCCGCCACCTCGTCACCACGGCGGTCGAGCACCCCTCGACCCTGATGCTGGCCGGGGATCTGGAGCGGCAGGGCTGGCGGGTCACCGTCCTGCCGGTTGACGGCACCGGCACCATCGCGCTCTCCGACCTGCGCGACGCGGTGACGGCGGAGACGGCGCTGGTCTCCGTGATGTGGGCGAACAACGAGACCGGGGCGATCCAGCCGGTCGGCGCCGCCGCCGACATCGCCCAGGCGTGCGGCGCCCTGTTCCACACCGACGCGGTGCAGGCCGCCGGCCGGCTGCCCATCCGGGTGGACACGGTGAACGCCGACCTGCTGACCCTGTCCGCCCACAAGATGCACGGGCCGAAGGGCATCGGCGCGCTCTGCATCCGCAAGGGGGTCCCCTTCGCCCCGCTGATCCACGGCCATCAGGAACGCCACCGCCGCGGCGGGACCGAGAATGTGCCGGCCATCGTCGGCTTCGGCGCCGCCGCCGGCCGCGCCGCCGCCACGGTGGCGGAGGCCGGGGAGATGGCGATCCTGCGCGACCGGCTGGAGCGCGGCGTGCTCGCCGCCTGGCCGGGCAGCCGGGTCAACGGCGAGGGGGCGGCCCGCCTGTCCAACACCAGCAACATCCGCTTCGCCGACCCGCAGGGCCGCCCGCTGGACGCGGAGGAACTGCTGATGCGGCTCGACCGCGCCGGCATCGCGGTCTCCATGGGGGCAGCCTGTGCTTCCGGCGGCAACGAACCGAGCCACGTCCTGACCGCCATGGGCCTGACCCCGGCGGAGGCGGCGGCCAGCCTGCGCTTCTCCCTCAGCCGCTACAGCACGGCGGAGGAGGTGGAATCGGTCCTCAACGAGTTTCCCGCGCTCTACGCGCGGATCGCGGCCTGACCATACGACAGCCAAACACAAGACGACTGGCCAAACACAAGACGACTGGCCAAACACAAGATGACTGGAGAGTGACATGAAGGTGATGCTGCGCAAGGCCGGTGAGCAATACACGATCTACGTCGCCAAGAAGGATCTGGAGGAGCCCATCGTCGAGATGGAGAAGCCCGGTGTGTGGGGCGGCTGGGTCAAGGTCGCCAACGGCTGGACGCTGGACATGCCCGAGATGCCGGCGGACACCCGCCTGCCCATCACCGTCGAAGCCAAGAAGCGCGGCGCGGAGTGACCACCATGGCCCTGACTCCGGAACGGATCGACGCCATCGCCGCCCTGGCCGGCAGGCTCTTTGCGGACGGCACCCGGCTCGACGCCGTGGTCCGCGCCGTGCGCGAGGCGAACCCGGACCTGTCCAACGTCACCGGGGCGCACGCCGCGGTGATGGCGGAGGACGCCTTCCGGGAGGAGCCCGGCTTCAACCTCTACCTCGTGGACGGCACCAACCATTGCTGGCTCATCACCAACAAGCCGGAGACGGCGACCGGCGTGGTGATCGCGCAACGGGACGAGGACGACTGAATAAGGATCGCGGAATGACGATGCCCCCGGACAACTCGGCCGAAGACGAAGAAAGCAGCGAACTCGGCGACTACATCCCGCTGATCGACCCGGACATTTCGGAAGCGGAGGTGGCGGTCATCAGCCGCATTCTCACCTCCGGCAGCCTCGGCGACGGGCGGATGACGGAGGGGTTCGAGGAGGCCTTCGCCGCCTGGCTCGGCCGCGCGCACGCGGTCGCGGTGTCCAGCGGCACCATCGCCACGCTGATGGTGCTCAAGGCCTACGGCATCGGGCCGGGGGACGAGGTTCTCTGCTCCCCCTTCGGCTGGCATCAGGTGCAGCACGCCATCGCGCTGGCCGGCGCCGAGCCGGTCTTCGTCGACATCGACTACTGGCAGCACACCATCAACCCGGCGAAGGCCGAGGCGAAGATCACGCCGCGGACCAAGGCCATCCTGGCCGGCAACGTCAACGGCCACCCCGCCCATTGGGACGAGCTGCGCGCGCTCGCCACCGACAAGGGGCTGATCCTGATCGAGGATTCGACCGAGGCGATCGCCTCCTCCTACAAGGGAAAGCTGGTCGGCAGCTTCGGCGACTGCGCCATCTTCGACTTCTCCGAACCCGGCGTGCTGGTGACCGGCGAGGGCGGGATGATCGTCACCGACGACCGCAACCTCGCCCACCAGCTCCGCTACCTGCGCCGCCGCGAGATGGAACACCGCAACACGGTGGTCATCACCCGCACCATTCCCTTCCAGGCGGGCATGAGCAACCTGACCGCGGCGCTCGGCCTCGTCCAGTTGAAGCGCCTGCCGGAGATCCTGGCGAAGCGCCGGGAGGTGGTCGCCCACTACGAGGCGGCCATGGCCTCCTTCGAGGGCATCAAGCCGCCCTACAAGGGGCCGGGCGCCGACGACGTCCATCCCATGGTCTACGCCGTCCACCTCGGCACCCGCTTCACCGCCTCGGGGCGCAAGGCGGTGCTGGAGGATCTGGCGACGCACGACGTCGAGGCGTCGGACTACGGGCAGGCGCTCTACACCCAGCAATATTACCAGGAGCGCGGCGCCAGCCGGGCCGACTGCCCGGTCTGCCAGAAGACGGTCGACCGCGTGCTGGCCCTGCCGCTGCACCACAAGGTCACCGCCGACGAGGTGCAGTTCATCGTGGACACGCTGAAGGACGCCACCGTCAACACGGGGGCGGGCGCGGCGATCTATTTGTAAGCAATTTGTAAGCAATTTTTCCCTCCCCTGCGAAGCGGGGGAGGGCCAGGGAGGGGGCAAGCGTTCCCACCACGCCACCCAGCCGAACGGGGTTAGCATGACCGACACCGCCGTCCTCGACAGCACGGACACCAGCACGGACACCGACACCATCATCGCGGACATCGCCGCGGCGCTGAAGGCGCGGGGCGTGGTGCCCTATCTCGGGCCGGGCGCCTTCGCGCTGCTGCCGGAGGCCGACTGCCCGATCCCGCGCACCTCGCTGGAACTGGCGCAGCGGCTGAACGCCAAGGTCGCCGCACCGGGCCGCATCCGCAGCCAGCTGACCGCCGTCGCCCAGTTCATCGAATCGCGGCGCCACCGCAAGACGCTGGACGGCATCCTGAACGAGATCTTCAAGCGCGAGGTTCCGGCGACGCCGGTTCACGCGTGGCTGGCCGCCCTGCCCGCCCCGCCGATGATCGTCGATGTCTGGTACGACAACACGCTGGAAAGCCTGCTGACCGCCGCTCCGGACCGGAGTTGGGGCCAGATCCAGGGCCTGTCCCACCCGCAGGGCGTCGGCGAATGGGTGAAGTACTACGCGCCGGGCGGAGCGGAGGTCGAGGCCGCCGCGGCGTCAAGCTGGGAGACACTGCTCTACAAGCCGTCGGGCAGCGCCGCCCCGGCGGGGAACTACCTGATTTCCGACAGCGACTTTGTCGAGATCCTGACGGAGATCGACATCCAGACGCCGATTCCCGCCGTCGTGCAGGAACGACGGGCGGGCCGGAGCTTCCTCTATCTCGGCTGCCGCTTCGATCAGGAAATCCAGCGCACCTTCGCCCGCCAGATCACCAAGCGATCTGCCGACCGGCACTGGGCGGTGATCGAGGGCGAGCTGTCGAAGAACGAGGCGCGCTTCCTGGAGCTGCAGAACATCACCCGCATCGACCTGCCCCTGGACGAGGCCGTCCGGCGGATCAGTGGCGCGATGGGGACCAATTAAAGCAAGCGCGTTGCGAAGCTTCCCTCTCCCCCCTGGGGAGAGGGTGGCCCGAAGGGCCGGGTGAGGGGGGTGCGCGTGGCGGACCGTCCGGCACACGTGCAACCCCCTCCCCCTAACCCTCTCCCCGGAGAGGAGAGGGGACACCGAGAGGGAACGCGGCGATCCTTACGCCGCGACCGGGGTCGCCAGGGCGTCGATCTCCTGCTGGGCGGCGGCCAGCGCCTTGGCGCGGGCATCCGGACCCATGCCGACGCCCTCGGCGCGGATCACCGTCACGTCGGTGACGCCCAGGAAGCCCAGCACCGTGCGCAGGAAGGCCTCCTGGTGGTCCAGCGCGCTCATCGCCGCGTTGGTCGAGTAGACGCCGCCGCGCGTCGAGGCGATGTAGACCTTCTTGCCGCCGGCCAGACCGACCGGGCCGGTCTCGGTGTAGCGGAAGGTGCGGCCCGCCTGGGCGATGCGGTCGATCCAGGCCTTGAGCTGGGTCGGGACCGTGAAGTTGTACATCGGGGCGCCGATCACCACGACGTCGGCGGCCAGGAACTCGTCGACCAGCGCGTCGGTCAGGGCCAGTTCCTCCTGCTGGCGGGCGGTCAGGCCCTCCAGGTTGCGGAACTTCACGACCTGCATCAGCTCGCCGGTCAGGTGGTCCGGCGGAGCGACGGTGAGGTCGCGGTGCGAGACTTCGGCGTCCGGAGTCGCCTGGCGCAGCGCCGCGACGATGGAGGCGGTCAGCTGGCGGGAAACGGAGGCGTCGCCCAGCGGGCTGGAGTCGATGTGAAGGATCTTCATGGTCACGTCTTCCTGTCCGGGAAGCGGGGCGCCGGTCCGGCACCGTCACCGCTTCGGTTTGTCTCGGGAGTGACCATAAGCCCGCTTACGCCAATCGATTGAGCCCCGATTTCGCCAATCTTCGTTGCACAAATCAGAACAATCCTCGATCAGCGCACCCGATTGCCGCCCTTGAACACGACCATCTCGCCGCCTTTCATGACGGTCCAGTTCTCGTCGCGGGTCAGGGGGCGGGTGGCGACGACCGTCACCACGTCGTCGGGCGTCGTCTCCTTGGCGAAGTCGACGCTCATGTCCTCGTCGATCAGCGTCGCCGGACCGAAGGGGGCCTTGCGGGTCAGCCAGGCGAGGTTGGTCGCGCAGTGGCACCACAGGTACCGCCCGTCGCTGAGCAGCATGTTGAAGACGCCCAGCTTGCCGAGATCGGTGGCGAGGTCGCGGATGAGCCGCATCAGGGCGCCGCTGCTCTTGGGCGGCTCCGGATACTGCATGCGGATCTGGTCGAGCAGCCAGCAGAAGGCGTGTTCGCTGTCCGTCGTCCCGACCGGCTCGTAGAAGGTCAGCGTCCGCTCCTTGATGCCCTTGAGCTGGCCGTTGTGGGCGAAGGTCCAGACGCGGCCCCACAGCTCCCGCGTGAAGGGGTGGGTGTTCTCCAGCGACACCCGGCCGCGGTTGGCGCGGCGGATGTGGGAGATCACCACGCAGGACTTGATGGAATAGCTGCTGACCAGCCGCGCGATCTCCGACTCGCAGCTCGGCGCCGGGTCGTGGAAGGTGCGGCAGCCCTTCCCCTCGTAGAAGGCGATTCCCCAGCCGTCGCGGTGCGGACCGGTCTGCCCGCCGCGGCGCATCAGGCCGCGAAAGCTGAAGCAGATGTCCGTGGGCACGTTGGCGCTCATGCCCAGGAGTTCGCACATGGATCGGCCCCCATCGCAGATGTGTCGGGTGTCAGACAGGTCGGGGGCAAACCTACGACAGTCCGGCTCGTCCCGTCACCCCTTTGCGGGTGGTGGGCAGGGCGGCATCCCGGCACGGGCGCAGCCTTCCAGCTTGCCCTCCGGCGCGCCGGCGGCCAGACCGATCCAGGCGTCCACCCGCTCCGCCTCGAAACCGCAGTCGCGGCGGTCGCCCACCCGCATCAGCGGGCGGCGGATCAACAGCGGCGTCTTCAGCATCAGCGCCAGGGCTGCGGCCTCGTCCAGCGCGTCCGGATCGACCTCCCCGCTCTTCACCGCCGGGGCGGCGCGGTTGAACCAGTCGGCCACCGGGCGGTCGCCGAAGAAGGGGCGCAGGAGGTCCACCGTCCAGGGTTCGGACAGCAGGTCGCGGGCGTGGACGGTGTGCCCGGCCTCCGCCAGCAGCGCCTTCTGGCGGTTGTTGCCGGCGCAGCCGGGCTTTTCGAAGAAGATCACGTCGGCCATGGTCGCGGTCACCCCTGCTTGAGCGCCGGGGAGCGGGCGAGCAGCCCGTCCACCTGGGCGCAGATTTCGTCGTGGACGTCGCGGTCGAGCTTGCGCAGCCAGCGCGGCGGGATGGTCTCCACCCCGTAGGTGGCGCCGGCCAGCATGCCGGCGAGGGCACCCGTGGTGTCGGCGTCGCCGCCCTGGTTGACGGTCTCGACCACGCAGGATTCCACGGAGTCGGTCTGAAAGTAGTAGTGCATGACCGTCTGCATCGTATCGACGATGTAGGCGGTGGACAGGCCCCGGTAGGGCTGGAATTTGAACTGCCGGTGCTTCGCGATGAGCTTGTTCGATTCGTCACGCACGTCGCGCACGCCGCCGCCCAGCACCAGACGGCGCACCATGTGGCCCAGCGTCAGGGTCGCCGCGTCGGACATGGCGTTGCAATGGGTGATGTGCGCCTGCTCCACCGTCCAGCGCTCGAAGGCCGCGTCGTCGCCCAGCGTCGCCAGGGCGATCGGCAGGTTGCGCATCGCCGCCCCGTTGCCGGCGTGGTACTCGCTCTCCGGCTCCGACAGGGTGCCGTGCATGATGAAGCGGCGGATGCCGCGCCGTGTCGTGTCCCCGACATCGACGGGGATGCCCCTCAGCCAGACGGCGAACTCCTCCGCGGCGCGGCGGGCGTCCCATTCCGGGGCGGCCAGGATGGCGCGGCCGAGATGGATCGACATCTCGGTGTCGTCGGTCACCTGCCCGGCGGGCAGCTTGAGCCAGCCGCCGCCCTTGATGTGCTTGTGCACGCCGTATTGGTGGGCGATCTCGCCCTTTGTCAGAAACTCGACGGTGGCGCCCAGCGCGTCGCCGCAGGCCAGCCCGAGATAGGCGCCCAGCGCGCGTGAGCGGATGGAATGGTCAGTCATGGGCCGGATCTGTCCCGCGATCGGTTGTCAGAGAAGCGACACCCCCACCCTGTAGTCCCCGCCGACGACCAGATACTCGCCCTCCCCCTTGAAGGGGTAGCGGGGCAGGATGTCGCGGAAGAAGACCACCTTGGTGAGCGGCACCCAGGTTTCGAGGATGTAGTCCCCGAACTGGCCGGCGATGTCGCGCTCGATGGAAAAGGAGCTGAGGTTGTTGAGGCGCAGGACCGCCGTGCGCTTGTCGGGGCGCGCGACGATGTGGTGCTCCTCGAAATCGTTGACGCCTCGGTAGAGCCGGATGTGGCTGGCGCGGGACGGCATCGGCGCGTCCGGCCAGCCGCGGCGCATCCACCACTGGCAATACTCGTACAGCAGGTCGAGCTGCAGGTTGATGTTGTTGTTGTGGAAGCGGGTGGAGACCTTCTCCTCCCCATAGGTCCGCCACGCGTCGGAGGCGAAGCGGAGGATCGGCTCCTTGTGAAAGGTGGGCAGCAGGCCGAACCGGCTCTCCACCCAGCCCTTCAGCACCGCACCCTCGGCGTTGTTGCTGTCGAACAGCCACCCCTTCAGCAGGCGCAGGTAGCTGGCGCGGTAGCGCCGCCGCCCGTCCGTGCCCTCGGCGCCGGAGAAGTCCGGATTCAGTCCGAAGGTGAAGGCCATGTAGTGCTGGAAGATGTCGGCGGCGATCAGGCTGTTCGGGCTCTCGTCGAGCGCTTCGAACAGCACGGCGTGGTCGCTGCGCGTGCCGCCGATGCGCAGGCGCCGCGGCTCGTCGTTGAAGGATTCCGCGCACAGCGCGTCCGCCGTCACATTCAGCAGGTTGGTGCGATGCGCCTTCAGCGCCAGCGGCGAATCCGGATCGATCCGCCGCCCCCGCGCATCCCGCAACCCACCGCTCGCCGAACCGTCCGCCATGACATTCCAAAATCCACAATTCTTTCATGGATACAGCGAACCGGCCCGTCCGCCAAGGGTCCGCGTCACCGCAGGGCGACGTCGACCAGCCCTCAATGCATTTCGAATTCGAAAACAATTCGGCTAAACAGCCGAAACAACTTTTGGCTTACTCCAAATATCTAAAAAATATCCGTTTGAACGGATAGCGAGACGACACCATAGTTCTTCGAACGGGATTCAGTGCACCGCAAGACGAGGCAAGGCCATGTGGCCGATGAAGCGTAAGGAACAGGAGACGCGCAACCGGTCGGTACAGCCGCCGCGCGTTCTTCTTCCTTCCGCCGTCTCGGAAAAGATGCCGATGCGTTCGGGACGGCCGCCGGTTCCGCTGCGCGGCGCCAGAGAGGCCCACGACGCCGTGACGCTCGCCCGGCTGCTGCGCGGCACCATCACCCCGCTGCGCGGCGACGAGGTGCTGGCCCTGCTGGAGCCCCACCGCCCGCGTCTGGTGCCAAAGCCGGTCAACCCGCTGGGCGCCATGCTCGGCCAGCCGCAGGGCCGCCTGCTGGAGGCGCTGCTGCGCCCCACCGCGCCGATCATCCTGGACGTTCTGCTGCCCCGCCTGCGCGATCATCTGATCGACCGTGTCGTCCACAACAAGGGCGCCGCCGAGGACGGTCTGCCCGGCGCGCTGGAGGTGGCCACCGCCCTGCGCGCCCTGGTCGCCCTGCTGCGCGGCGCCGGGCGCGGGGCCATACTGTCGGTGGTGTCGGCCATCGAGGCGGACGCCCGCGCCGACGCCGACCGGCTGGTCCGCGGCGAGGCGCCCGTCGCGGGCGCGGAGGACGACGCGGCCGGCGTCGCGGGGGGTGCCACCGCCGGCGCCATGGACAGCCTCGCCCACGCCCTGCTGCGTTTCGAGGCGCGGCGGCTGATGCTGGAGACGTTGGGGGCCACCGTCGCCCTGCGCGACGTCGTCTATCAGTCGCGCCGCCTGACCCGCCACGCGCTGCGCCGGGCGGCGGAGGCCATGGACGGCTTCGGCGCCGACCGCGGCATCAAGGCGCTGCACGCCAGCCTCGCCACGCTGGCCTCGGTGGACGGGCTGCTCGTCGTCGCCCTGCGGAACCTCGACGACCAGGAGGAGCATCGCGAAGAGGCCAACGCCTTCGTCGAGCCCGCCGACCGCAAGGCGATGAACGATTGCCTGTCGGCGGCGTGGCGGCTTTCCGACACGCTGTTCGATCTTGTCGGAAAGGCCGCCAACGGCGGCGACCTCGACGAGCTGCTGTTCGAGGCGCTGCTGCGCCAGCTCCGCTCCCTGCACCAGTTCTGCACCGACCTCGACCATGCCGGGCGGCCGGCGGTGCTCGACACGCTGGAGCGCCGTCTGGCCGAACGCAGCCGCGCGCTGGCCGGGATCGCCGGGGAGCGTCTCGTCGGCATCCTGCTGGCCCGCCCCGCCGACCCGGCCAAGGCGCGCCGCCTGCTCGCCCGCGGCCAGTCGCTGGCCCAGCTCCTCTACGACATGGGCCAGGACGGCGACGAGCTGGAGGCGCTGGCGCTGCGCCTCGTCGTCGCCCGCGACGCGCTGAACCACACCGCCGCCTGAGCCGCAAAAGCGCCATTCGGGCGTCGTCCACCCATCCCATCCGTTTCATTGCGAGAGACCCGACAAAATGTCGGGCTTTGTCGGGTATGTCACAGGCCCGACAAAGCGGACCGCGCTCGTCCGCAATCTAATTTTTTGCTCATTTTCAATGACTTAAAAATTTTCTGCGAACTGGCACGGGGGATGCAGAGAAGGGGTCGAAGCGGCCGCTGGGCAGGCCGCCCCGGAATTGAAGACACCCTGTAGACCCAAGCAAAGGAGTAACCTCCCATGTCTTTGCGCCAGATTGCGTTCTACGGTAAGGGCGGTATCGGCAAGTCCACCACCTCCCAGAACACCCTGGCCGCGCTGGTCGAGCTGGATCAGAAGATCCTGATCGTCGGCTGCGATCCGAAGGCCGATTCGACCCGCCTGATCCTGCACGCCAAGGCGCAGGACACCGTGCTGCACCTCGCCGCCGAAGCCGGCTCGGTCGAGGATCTGGAGCTCGAGGACGTTCTCAAGATCGGCTACAAGGGCATCAAGTGCGTCGAGTCCGGCGGTCCGGAGCCGGGGGTCGGCTGCGCCGGCCGCGGCGTGATCACCTCGATCAACTTCCTGGAAGAGAACGGCGCCTACGACGACGTGGACTACGTCTCCTACGACGTGCTGGGCGACGTGGTGTGCGGCGGTTTCGCCATGCCCATCCGCGAGAACAAGGCCCAGGAAATCTACATCGTCATGTCCGGTGAGATGATGGCGCTCTACGCCGCCAACAACATCGCCAAGGGCATTCTGAAGTACGCCCACAGCGGCGGCGTGCGCCTCGGCGGCCTGATCTGCAACGAGCGCCAGACCGACAAGGAAATCGACCTCGCCTCGGCCCTGGCCGCCCGCCTCGGCACCCAGCTCATCCACTTCGTGCCGCGCGACAACATCGTGCAGCACGCCGAGCTGCGCCGCATGACCGTGATCGAGTACGCGCCGGACAGCCAGCAGGCCCAGGAATACCGCCAGCTCGCCAACAAGGTCCACGCGAACAAGGGCAAGGGCACCATCCCGACCCCGATCACGATGGAAGAGCTGGAAGAGATGCTGATGGACTTCGGCATCATGAAGTCGGAGGAGCAGCAGCTCGCCGAGCTCCAGGCCAAGGAAGCCGCCAAGGCCTGACACCTGGATCCCTGACGGGGCACAGGTCTGAACTGGCCCCCTCCCCAGCCCACCCCGCCTTCGTGCGCGGGGTGGGAGAGAGGGGGCTCGGTCCCGCGCTGAAGTGGCGCGGACAATGAGAGCATGCAGGAGACTGGCACCATGAGCCTGTCCGTGAACGAAGGCGTCGACGTCAAGGGTCTCGTCGACAAGGTTCTCGAAGCGTATCCCGAGAAGTCGCGCAAGCGCCGCGCCAAGCACCTGAACGTGCTGGAGGCCGAGGCGAAGGACTGCGGCGTCAAGTCGAACATCAAGTCGATCCCCGGTGTGATGACCATCCGTGGTTGCGCCTACGCCGGTTCCAAGGGCGTGGTGTGGGGTCCGATCAAGGACATGATCCACATCTCCCACGGGCCGGTCGGCTGCGGCTACTACTCCTGGTCCGGCCGCCGCAACTACTATGTCGGCGACACCGGCGTGGACAGCTGGGGCACGATGCACTTCACCTCCGACTTCCAGGAGAAGGACATCGTCTTCGGCGGCGACAAGAAGCTGCACAAGGTGATCGAGGAGATCAACGAGCTGTTCCCGCTCGTCAACGGCATCTCCATCCAGTCCGAGTGCCCGATCGGCCTGATCGGCGACGACATCGAGGCGGTCGCCCGCGCCAAGTCCGAGGAGCTGGGCAAGCCGGTCGTTCCGGTCCGTTGCGAAGGCTTCCGCGGCGTCTCCCAGTCGCTGGGCCACCACATCGCCAACGACGTCATCCGCGACTGGATCTTCGAGAAGACCGAGCCGAAGGAAGGCTTCGTCTCCACCCCGTACGACGTCACCATCATCGGTGACTACAACATCGGTGGCGACGCCTGGGCCAGCCGCATCCTGCTGGAGGAGATCGGCCTGCGCGTGATCGCCCAGTGGTCGGGCGACGGCACGCTCGCCGAGCTGGAGAACACGCCGAAGGCGAAGGTGAACCTCATCCACTGCTACCGCTCGATGAACTACATCGCGCGCCACATGGAAGAGAAGTTCGGTATTCCGTGGATGGAGTACAACTTCTTCGGCCCCTCGCAGATCGCCGAGTCCCTGCGCAAGATCGCCGCTCTCTTCGACGACACGATCAAGGAGAACGCGGAGAAGGTCATCGCCAAGTACCAGCCGATGGTCGACGCCGTCATCGCCAAGTTCAAGCCGCGGCTCGAAGGCAAGAAGGTGATGATCTACGTCGGCGGCCTGCGTCCGCGCCACGTGGTCGACGCCTACCATGACCTGGGCATGGAGATCGTCGGCACGGGTTACGAATTTGCCCACAACGACGACTATCAGCGCACGTCCCACTACGTGAAGGAAGGCACGCTGATCTACGACGACGTCACCGCCTTCGAACTGGAGAAGTTCGTCGAGGTGATGCGTCCGGACCTCGTCGCCTCGGGCATCAAGGAAAAGTACGTCTTCCAGAAGATGGGCCTGCCCTTCCGCCAGATGCACTCCTGGGATTACTCGGGTCCGTATCACGGCTACGACGGCTTCGCGATCTTCGCCCGCGACATGGATCTGGCCATCAACAACCCCGTCTGGGGCATCATGAAGGCTCCGTTCTAAAGCGGCCTCTGGAAGATAGGAGTAATGAGCATGTCCCACCCCGTTTCCCAGAGCGCCGACAAGGTCATCGACCACTTCACGCTCTTCCGTCAGCCCGAATACAAGGAGCTGTTCGAGCGCAAGAAGACGGAGTTCGAGTACGGCCACTCCGACGAGGAGGTCGCCCGGGTTTCCGAGTGGACCAAGTCGGAAGAGTACAAGGAAAAGAACTTCGCCCGTGAAGCGGTCGTCATCAACCCGACGAAGGCCTGCCAGCCGATCGGCGCGATGTTCGCGGCCCAGGGCTTCGAAGGCACCCTGCCCTTCGTCCATGGTTCGCAGGGCTGCGTCGCTTACTACCGCACGCACCTCACCCGCCACTTCAAGGAGCCGAACTCCGCGGTCTCCTCGTCGATGACGGAAGACGCGGCGGTGTTCGGCGGCCTGAACAACATGATCGACGGCTTGGCCAACGCCTACGCGCTGTACAAGCCGAAGATGATCGCCGTGCTGACAACCTGCATGGCCGAAGTCATCGGCGACGACCTCTCCGGCTTCATCAACAACGCGAAGAACAAGGAAAGCGTCCCGGCGGATTTCCCGGTTCCCTTCGCCCACACCCCGGCCTTCGTCGGCAGCCACATCGTCGGCTACGACAACATGATCAAGGGCGTCCTGACCCACTTCTGGGGCACGTCGGAGAACTTCGACACCCCGAAGAACGAGACGATCAACCTGATCCCGGGCTTCGACGGTTTCGCGGTCGGCAACAACCGCGAGCTGAAGCGCATCGCCGGCCTGTTCGGCATCGACCTGACGATCCTGTCGGACGTGTCGGACAACTTCGACACCCCGGCCGACGGCGAGTACCGCATGTATGACGGCGGCACCACGCTGGAGGCCACGAAGGAGGCCGTCCACGCCAAGGCCACCATCTCCATGCAGGAATACTGCACCCCGCAGTCCCTGCAGTTCATCAAGGAGAAGGGCCAGCAGGTCGCCAAGTATAACTACCCGATGGGCGTCACCGGCACCGACGAGCTTCTGCTGAAGCTGGCCGAGCTGTCCGGCAAGCCGGTCCCGGCGGAGCTGAAGCTGGAGCGCGGCCGTCTCGTCGACGCCATCGCCGACAGCCACACCCACCTGCACGGCAAGCGCTTCGCCGTGTACGGCGACCCGGACTTCTGCCTGGGCATGTCGAAGTTCCTGATGGAGCTGGGCGCCGAGCCGGTGCACATCCTGTCCACCTCCGGCTCGAAGAAGTGGGAGAAGCAGGTTCAGAAGGCGCTCGACGCCTCGCCGTTCGGCAAGTCCGGCAAGGCCTACGGCGGCAAGGACCTCTGGCACCTGCGCTCGCTGCTGTTCACCGACAAGGTCGACTACATCATCGGCAACAGCTACGGCAAGTATCTGGAGCGCGACACCAAGATCCCGCTCATCCGCCTGACCTACCCGATCTTCGACCGCCACCACCATCACCGTTACCCGACCTGGGGCTACCAGGGCGCTCTGAACGTGCTGGTGCGCATCCTGGATCGGATCTTCGAGGATATGGACGCCAACACGAACATCGTCGGCGAGACCGACTACTCGTTCGATCTGGTGCGCTGACTTTCCCCGGCCGGCGCGGGGTCTCCATCCCCCCGCCCGGCCGCTTCCCCGGAGAGCCGGAGTCCGCCGCAAGGTGGGCTCCGGCTTTTCCTTTTCCGGCCCGCAGCCTCCCGGCGCGCCATAAACGCCGACAAACTTTATCCGCGTTTTTCCGCTTGCGCCCCATAACGCGGACTGTTACGGTCTGTGTTGTCGAGACCGTTGGACGGGCCGCGCCATGGCACACCTCACCGCAAGCGTCGAATACGGCATCCACTGCCTGCTCTGGCTGGCCGCCGCCGGCGATACGCCGTTGAGCAGCCGGGATCTGGCGGAGTTGCAGGGCATCTCCCCCTCTTTCCTCGCCAAGATTTTCCCGAAGCTGGAGAAGGCGGGTATCGTCACGGCCAGCGAAGGGGTGCGCGGCGGCTACCGCCTCGCCAAGGCGCCGTCGGACATCAGCTTCCTCGCCATCGTCGATGCCATCGAAGGCGAGAAGCCGCTGTTCGACTGCCAGGAGATTCGGGGCCGCTGCGCGGTCTTCGACGACGCGCCGCCGAGTTGGGCGACCTCCGGCGTCTGCGCCGTCCACGCCGTGATGCTGCGCGCCGAGAAGGCGATGCGCGACACCCTGGCCAAGGAGACGCTGGCCAGCGTCGGCGAAACCTTCGGACGCAAGGCCCCGCCGGAGTTCCAAGGCGACGTCCAGACCTGGATCGACGCGCGCCTCAACGCCCGCGCCGCGTCACGGACACGGCAAACACCGTAGCCGGCCTCCGTCGCCGGCCCGACCACCACGCCTCATCCAATGCCCTGAATCACCTCCCGGACCTCCGCCGGACGGACGGGATGGCTGCCGCGCACCCGCGCGCCAGAAGGCTCCCCCCTGTCCGGCTTTCAGAAGGAAACAGAGTCATGACCCAGCAGATCGTCATCGCCGGCTCCGGTTTCGCCGGATTGTGGGCCGCCCTGTCCGCCGCCCGCGCGGTGGCGCTGGCCGGCCGGGACAGCGACGTCGCGATCACCGTCGTCTCGCCGGCCCCGCAGCTCCACATCCGCCCCCGCCTCTACGAAGCGGTGCTGGAGGGCATGGCGCCGGACCTCACGGCGCTGTTCGATGCCGTGAGCGTCCGCCACGTCCCCGGCGTCGTGACAACGATCCACGCCGACCGCCGCGCGGTGGACGTCACCGGCACCGACGGCGCCCTCGTCACCCTGCCCTACGATCGCTTCGTCCTGGCCGCCGGCAGCCGCCTGTTCATCCCACCCGTTCCCGGCCTCGCCGAGCACGCCTTCAACGTCGACCAGCTGGACAGCGCGCGCGCCCTCGACGCCCATTTGAAGGCCCTCGCCGCCCAGCCGGAGACGGCGGCGCGCAACACCGTGGTGGTGGCCGGCGGCGGCTTCACCGGCATCGAGACGGCGGCGGAGATGCCGGACCGGCTGCGCGCCATCCTGGGTCCGGACGCCAAGGTCCGCGTCGTGGTGGTCGAGCAGGCCCCGGCCATCGGCCCCGACCTCGGCCCCGTGCCGCGCCCCGTGATCGAGCAGGCGCTGGCCGAATGCGGCGTGGAGATCGTCGCCGCCACCGCGGTCGCCGCCATCGACGCCGGGGGCGTGACCACCGCCACCGGCGAGCGCATCGCCGCCGCCACCGTCGTCTGGACGGCGGGCGCCCGCGCCAACCCTCTGGCCGCGCAGATCGCCGGCGCGCATGACCGGTTCGGGCGCGTCCCGGCCGATCCGTTCCTGCGGGCGATCGGCAGCGATGGGATCTTCGTCACCGGGGACGTGGCGCGAGCCGCCACCGATGATCTCGGCAACGTCGCCGCGATGTCCTGCCAGCACGCCCTCAGCCTGGGCCGCGTCGCCGGCCACAACGCCGCGGCGGAGCTGGTCGGCTTGCCCCTCCACCCCTACAGCCAGCCCAAATACGTGACCTGCCTCGATCTCGGCCCGTGGGGCGCGCTCTTCACCGAAGGCTGGGACCGGCAGGTCCGGCTGACCCGCGAAGAGGGCAAGGCGGTGAAGCGTGAGATCAACACCAAGTGGATCTACCCGCCCCAGCCGGACCGCGACGCCGTCTTCGCCATCGCCAATCCCGACTATGTGATCGTTTCCTGACAGTGGCCCCGCGGAGCCGCGCTTCTTGCCACCGCAGGGTCACGGCTCCGCACGAGGGTTACTTCCGGTGGAATGTCCGGAGCGCCTGAGCCAGCGCCCTTTGCAGGCGCACCCTCCTCACAGCTTTCCATGGAAAGGAGACAACAGGCAGCGGCCTATGTTGTTTTTGCACAAACACCCGTGATGCCCTTCGGTTGAAGAGCAGAGACATTCAAACCTTAGGTTCCGGGCGCTTACCACCGACAGAATGCCCACAATATCAACAAAAAATTGCGCCCGATTACCTATGCGCCGAGCCGAATATCTTAGCGAATACAATCATCGCCGAAACGATATGGCACTCTACGGCGCAGCATAAACACCAATTAATCGTTTTTTTATATAAATTGCCTATAACCTCAAATCCTCATTCCCTTTTTGCCCCATAAGGACAATCAACATGCCCTTTAAAACCTTTCTAAGGTCGGCAGACACGGAAGCAACGGAAATAACCAGCGCATTAGACAAATCTAATGGCATAATTACTTTTGACACATCTGGCAACATATTGTCGGCAAATGACCAGTTTCTCCGATGCATGGGATACAGCCTCGAGGAAATCAAAGGAAAGCATCACCGGATATTCGTCGACCCGAATCTCCATGACAGCCCGGATTACAAGGATTTCTGGGAGCATCTGCGCCGGGGTGAGTTCCAGTCCTCCCTGTACAAGCGCATCGGCAAGGGCGGGCGCGAGGTCTGGATCGAGGCCTCCTACAACCCGATCAGGAACCGCCAGGGCGTCACCCACAAGGTGGTCAAGGTGTGCACCGACGTCACCGAACGTCATCGGGAACACCTCGATCTGCGCGGCAAGGCGGAGGCCATCTCGAAATCCCAGGCGGTGATCGAATTCACCCCCGACGGCACGGTCATCACCGCCAACGAGAATTTCCTGTCCCTGCTCGGCTACACGCTGCCGGAGATCGCGGGGCGCCACCACAGCACCTTCGTCGATCCGGCGGAGCACGGCAGCGCGGATTATCGGGCCTTCTGGGAAAGCCTGCGGCAAGGCCGTTTCCAGGCCGCCCAATACAAGCGGATCGGCAAGGGCGGCCGCGTGGTGTGGATTCAGGCCTCCTACAACCCGGTGTTCGACACCAGCAACCGTCTGAGCAAGATCGTCAAGTTCGCCACCGACATCACCCGCCAGGTGGAACTGCTGGATCAGTTGAAGGCGCTGATCGACAACAACTTCACCGAGATCGACACCGCGCTCACCGCCGCCGGCCGGCAGGCCGAGGACGCCGCCCAGCGGTCGGGCGCGACGCAAGGCACGGTCCAGACCGTCGCCGCCAGCGCGGAGGAACTGGCCGCGTCGGCCCGGGAGATCGCCGACAGCATGATCCGCTCCCGTCAGGCGGCGAGCACCGCGATGGACGAGACGGGGAACGCCGACCGGGCGGCGGCGCGCCTGACGGAGGTCGCCAAGGCGATGGGCGGCATCGTCGATCTGATCAGCTCGATCGCCAGCCAGATCAACCTGCTGGCGCTCAACGCCACCATCGAGGCGGCGCGGGCGGGCGAGGCCGGGCGCGGTTTCGCGGTCGTCGCCAACGAGGTCAAGAATCTCGCCAACCAGTCGGCCAACGCGACCGCCCAGATCTCCAAGGAAATCGAAGGCATGCAGGCGGTCTCGTCCGACGTGGTCACGTCGCTGGGCAACATCCGTCAGGCCACCAGCAACCTGATGGAGTTCGTCACCGTCTCCGCCGGGGCGGTGGAGGAGCAGAGCGCGGTGACCGGCGACATGTCCACCAACATGCAGAACGCGTCGGCCTCGGTCAGCGCCGTCGACCACAACATCGGCGCCATCAACGCCGCGATCGCCCAGATCGCGTCGGCGGTTTCGGAAACCAAGGAAGCCGCCAAGGTGCTGGCCCGTTGAGGGCGCGCGCCATGCGCGGCCTGCCATCGCCCCACGCTGTGCGATACCCGACAAAGTCCGCGATTGTCGGGTATCGCACACGAGGTCACTCATCCTAACTTATTGAATATAAACAACTCACTCTTTGGCACGCTCCCTGCATATGACCGACCCACAGGCGCTGATGTCGGCCAATGGCGGGAGAAGGTCATGCTCCAGGAAAAGCTCCAGGACGTCTTCAACGAGCCGGGTTGCTCCACCAACCAAGCCAAGTCGGAAAAGGAGCGGAAGAAGGGGTGCTCCAAGGCTCTGAAGCCGGGGGCCGCCGCCGGGGGCTGCGCCTATGACGGAGCGATGATCGCGCTCCAGCCGATCGCCGACGCCGCCCACCTCGTGCACGGACCGATCGCCTGCCTCGGCAACTCCTGGGACAACCGCGGCACCAAATCGTCGGGCCCGCAGCTCTACCGCACCGGCTTCACCACGGACATGTCGGAACTCGACATCATCCACGGCGGCGAGAAGAAGCTCTACAAGGCGATCAAGGAGATCGTGCAGCAGTACGATCCGCCGGCCGTCTTCGTCTACCAGACCTGCGTCCCCGCCATGATCGGCGACGACATCGAGGCGGTCTGCAAGTTCGCCGCGAAGAAGCTGGGCAAGCCGGTGATCCCGGTGATGGCGCCGGGCTTCGTCGGGTCGAAGAACCTGGGCAACAAGCTGGCCGGCGAGACGCTGCTCGACCACGTCATCGGCACCGTGGAGCCGGAGGTCACGACCCCGACCGACATCTGCATCGTCGGCGAATACAATCTGGCCGGTGAGTTGTGGCTGGTGAAGCCGCTGCTCGACGAGATCGGCATCCGCATCCTGTCCTGCATCTCCGGCGACGGGCGCTACAACGAGGTGGCGCAGGCCCACCGGGCGCGGCTGACCATGGTGGTCTGTTCGCAGGCGCTGGTGAATGTCGGGCGCAAGATGCAGGAGCGCTGGGGCATCCCCTATTTCGAGGGCTCCTTCTACGGCGTGTCGGACATGTCGGACACGCTGCGCACCATGGCCCGCATGCTGGTGGAGCGCGGCGCCGACAAGGCCATCATCGACCGCACCGAGGGCGTCATCGCCCGCGAGGAGAGCCGCGTCTGGCGGCGCCTGGAGCCTTACAAGCCGCGCTTCGACGGCAAGCGGGTCCTGCTGTTCACCGGCGGCGTGAAGAGCTGGTCGATGGTCACCGCGCTGGAAGGCGCCGGCCTGACCATCGTCGGCACCTCCACCAAGAAGTCCACCAAGGAGGACAAGGAGCGCATCAAGAAGATGAAGGGCGAGGAGTTCCACCAGTGGGACGACCTGAAGCCCCGCGACATCTACAAGATGCTGCGCGACAGCGAGGCCGACATCATGATGTCCGGGGGCCGGTCGCAGTTCATCGCGCTGAAGGCCAAGGTGCCGTGGCTCGACCTGAACCAGGAGCGCCACACCCCCTACGCGGGCTATGACGGCATCGTCAACCTGTGTGAGGAAATCGACAAGACCCTGTCCAACCCGATCTGGCGGCAGGTGCGTCTGGCCGCCCCCTGGGAATCCAAGCCGGACTCCAGGCCGGTGGGAGCGTAACCGCCATGGGCACCATCCAGCGCTTTCCCCACTCCGCCAAGGCGGCCTCCACCAACCCGCTGAAGATGAGCCAGCCGCTGGGCGCGGCGCTCGCCTTCCTCGGCGTGGACCGCTGCATGCCCCTGTTCCACGGCAGCCAGGGCTGCACCGCCTTCGGGCTGGTCCTGCTGGTCCGCCATTTCCGCGAGGCCATCCCGCTCCAGACCACCGCGATGGATCAGGTCTCCACCATCCTCGGCGGCTACGAGAATCTGGAGCAGGCCGTCCGCACCATCCACGAGCGCAACGCGCCCGCCCTGATCGGCGTCGCCACCACCGGCGTGACCGAGACCAAGGGCGAGGACATGGCCGGGCAATATTCGCTGTTCCGCCAGCGCAACCCCGCCCTGGCCGGCCTGAAGCTGGTCTTCGCCAACACCCCGGACTTCTCCGGCGGGTTCGAGGACGGCTTCTCCGCCGCGGTGACCGGCATCGTCGAGGAGGTGGTCCAGCCGTCGGAAACGACCGTGAAGGGCCAGATCAACGTGCTGGCCGGCTGCCACCTGTCGCCGGGCGACGTCGAGGAGCTGCGCGACATCATCGAGAGCTTCGGCCTGTCGCCGATCTTCCTGCCCGACCTGTCCCTGTCCATGTCGGGCCGCCAGCCGGACGACTTCACGGCGACCTCGCTGGGCGGCGTGACAGTGGAGCAGATCGCCGCCATGGGCGCGTCGGAGGCCACGCTGGTGATCGGCGAGCACATGCGCGTCGCCGCCGCCGCGCTGGAACTGAAGACCGACGTGCGCAGCGTCTTCTTCGACCGGCTGACCGGGCTGGAGGCGTCGGACCGCCTTGTCCGCACCCTGTCAGAGCTGTCGGGCCGCCCGGTGCCGGCGAAGCTGCGGCGCCAGCGCGAGACGCTGGTCGACGCCATGCTGGACGGGCATTTCTTCTACAGCCGCAAGCGGATCGCCGTCGCGCTGGAGCCGGACCTGCTCTACGCCGTCACCAGCTTCCTGTCGGACATGGGGGCGGAGGTGATCGCCGCCGTTTCTCCCACCCAGACCGCCGTCCTGGAGAAGCTGAAGGCCGCGACCGTCATGGTCGGCGACCATTCCGACGTGGAGACGCTGGCCCGCGACGCCGACCTGATCGTGTCGAACTCGCACGGGCGGCAAGGGGCGGCGCGCATCGGCGTGCCGCTGCACCGCATGGGTCTTCCCATGTTCGACCGGCTGGGCGCCGGGCTGAAGGTCCATGTCGGCTACCGCGGCACGCGCGAGCTTCTGTTCGAGATCGGCAACCTGTTCCTGTCCCGCGAGATGGACCACGACGAGCACGGCCACGGCCATGCCCACGGTCACGGGGACGGGCATGAACACGGCCAGCACTGCGGGAGCGGATCATGCGGATGCAGCGCCGGCTGAGTGTGGTGGGCCAGGCCGAGGAAGGCCGGCCCCGCAAAGGAGGTTCCATGAAGGTCGCTTTCTGCACCCAGGACATGCAGCACGTTGATGCGCATTTCGGGTGGGCCAAGAACATCGTGATCTACGAGGTGGACAAGGCCGGCTACACGATGGTCGAGACCTGCCAGTTCGGCGGCTCGATGTTCGAGGATGGCAACGAGGACAAGCTGATCCCGAAGCTCGACGCGCTGGCCGACTGCGCCATCGTCTACCTGTCGGCCATCGGCGCCTCCGCCGCCGCCCGCGTGGTGGCGAAGAAGATCCACCCCGTGAAGGTGGAGGCCACGGACAGCATCACCGCGCTGCTCGACCGTCTGGTCGAAACCATCAACGGCAACCCGCCGCCCTGGCTGCGCAAGGCCCTGAACGCCGGCCAGCCGCAGGAGCTGGCCTTCGACGAGGAGGATTGAGAGCATGACCGACACCACCGTGGCCGCCGGGAGCGACCTCGCCGAGGCCTTTCTGAAGACTCTGGTCATGCTGTTCCGCGCCGAAGACAGCTACGGCGCCTGGGAAGGCAAGAGCGACGAGACGATCCTCGCCCCCTTCATCCTCGACAAGGAGGCCCGCGCCGCCATCCCGATCATGGGCGACCCGGACCCCGATACGCTGTGGCGGCTGGAGCTGTTCTACAAGGCCGTCGGCATCACGGTCGAGAAGCAGACCGGCCACATCGCCTCCCCCATCATGAAGATGAGCCACGAGGGCTTTGGCCGCATGGTGCTGACCACGGGCCGGCTGGTCGTCGTGTCGAAGCATCTGCGCGACGTCCACCGCTTCGGCTTCCCGTCGCTGGAGAAGCTGGCCGCCGACGGCGCCAAGATCGTCGAGGAGGCCGTCGCGCTGATCCGCAAGTATCCCGACGTCGCCGATCTGTGAGGATTCCGCCATGTCCGACATCGACGCCCTGAAGGACGAGGTCAAGAAGCTCAACGCCCGCGCGACCCAGAAGAAGATGGACCTGCACGACCTGTCGGAGGAGCTGCCGCAGAACTGGCAGTCGATCCTCCAGGTCGCCCAGGAGACCTACGACGCCTACAAGACTCTGACCGAGAAACGCGCCGAGCTGAAGGCGCTGGAGAAGGCGTCCGCCTGAGAGCGCCTGTTTGGACACCTTGCCCCCACCCTAACCCTCCCCCGCTTCGCAGGGGAGGGAACGGACGCCGCTTCGCAAAAGGCCCCCTCCCCTGCGCAGCGGGGGAGGGCCGGGGTGGGGGCAACGTCCATTCCCACCAAAAACCCCGACAACAAGCCCGATTGAGGAGCAGACGATGGCTGAGTTCGTGACCGGCACCACCCGAGGCGGCGCCGCCTGGACGCCGAAATTCGTGGAGAGCGTCGACCAGAAGATGTGCATCGGCTGCGGCCGCTGCTTCAAGGTCTGCGGCCGCGACGTGCTGGAGCTGATCGGCATCACCGAGGACGGCGACATTGTCGACGCCTTCGACGACGAGGCCGAGAAGAAGGTCATGAGCGTCAAGAACGCCGGCAACTGCATCGGCTGCGAGAGCTGCGGCAAGGTCTGCTCCAAGAACTGCATCACCCACTTGCCCCAGGCGGCCTGACGGCCGCCGAGTTGGTCTGACACGGCCTGACGGCCGCCCAAACTTATCGATGACGGCCTGACGGCCGCCCGCCCCCGGAGGACCCACGCCATGGGCATCCTGCACGCCGCCCCGCCGGGGGCGGGCGACACCACGCGGCTGTACCGCTGGCTGACCGACCGCCAGGGACGCTGCAACGTCTTCGACGCGCACCTGTTCGCCTGCATCCTGGCCCGCCGCTGGCCGGCGGGTCCGGGCGCGCTCGGTCTCGACGAGCGGGCGCTCGGCCAGCTTCTCGAGAAATACTTTCCCGATGCCCTAGCCCAGGGCATCCCGGTTCCCGACAGTTCCCCCACTCCCCTGCCGCCGCTGCTTCGCGGCGAAGTGGACGACATCGCCGCCCTCCTGCTCGCCCACCGCTCGCTGGGCATCGAGGAGGAGGAGTGGCTCGCCGCGATCGTCGCGCGGGCGATGCTGGACCGTGGCGAGCTCTGGCGGGACCTGGGGTTGGCTGGCCCGAGCCACCTCGCGGCGCTGATGGAGCGCCATTTCGAACCCCTGGCGCTTCTGAACGCCACCGGCACCCGCTGGAAGGTTTTCCTCTTCCGCTTCCTCTGCGCGCGGGACGGGCTGATCCCCTGCGGCGCCCCGGTCTGCAACGATTGCGGCGCCGAAGCGGTCTGTTTCGGAGCCGCCGAATAGAAGCTTGCCGTTCACAGCCGTCCCCGACGCGTCGTCCAGTCAACAGCCATGATCCGAGCCGGATATGGTGAATCCACGGAGCGGACGACCATGCGGAAAAGCGAAAACAGGAACATCGCCGGCTACAACAACAGTCTGGGGCGGTTGCCATACTATGCCTTGAACAAGCAAGGCGGCTGGGAGGAATTCACCGAAGAGAGCTTTATCCGATTAACGAACCTGCAATTCCGTTGGTACATCCCCCAAAAATACAACCTGGATGACTACAGAACCCTGACCATCGATGCCGCGGTTTCTCCGCAATTATTGCTGATGGATGAGTTCGATTTTGAAGAAAAGAAATCCTACAAATATGTGGCGGGAGCCGCCTTCAAAACAAAGATCGGCTATTGGGTTCTTCAGCAAATCGGCCGGAACAATTGCGGAAGCACCTGCGCCGCGATGCTGGGTCTCGACAACAATTTCTGGAACGCAGACCGCTACATAAGCACACAAGACCTTCCATCGCTCAAGAGCGACACCGATCTAGTGATTGAAGCGAACGAGTATTTCGGGGGAAGCCCCTGGCAGCTGGTGATCGACGCGAACGGTTGCTCCGACAGCAAGGACGAGCCGCGGGTCGAGGCCTGGATCACATCCGGCGCCAGCATGAAGGAGTCCTACATCTACACGGTCGGCAGCCACTACATCATCGTGGACGCGGTCTACTCCCGGCTGATCGACAATGAATTCGAGCCGTGGGCGCTGGTGCGCGATCCAACGGCGGGGTGGCAGATCACAGTTCCTCTGTCCTCGATCGTCAAAGCCATCGGCGACCAGACAAAGGCCGTCACCCGGCTGATGATCGCCAGCAGAACGGGCTGACCGTCACGCGAAGGCATTCCTCCACGCGCGTTGGCCGGTGTCATCCCGCATGGGTGCCTTCGCGGGCACCTGACGGCAGTTCTTCTCTATTCCGTCTCGATCCCGCGGGCCAGAGCGGCGATGACGCCGTAGCCGACCCGGTCCTGTGGGTCGATCTCCGCCAGCTTGGCGAGGATCGCCCTCGCCGCCTCCACCCGCCCGCTGCGCAGGCTGATGAAGGCCAGCGCCTTGAGGGTGAACAGGGTGAAGCGCGGCGGCCCTTCCTTCGTCCAATCCGCGCTGTCCGCGCCCAGGCTCCGCCAGTCCCCGGCATAGCCGCCCTCGCGCGCCGCCGCGTCCAGCCCGATCGTCGCCACCCGCTCCGCGTCCGCGAAGCGCTTGCGGTTGAAGTAGAATTTGTAGAGCGCGTAGAAGACCGGCAGGACGCGCGGCCCCATCCGGTGGGCCTCCCACAGCAGGGCCTCGCAGGCCGCGGCGTCGGGGCGGGCCTTCACCGCCTCCTGCAGCTTCTCGTCGATGTGTTCCGGAACCTCGCCGAAGGCCATCCGCCCGTTGGACATCCGCAGTTCGACCGGCCGCTCCATCACCCGTCCCCTTCCGTTGTTTCGCGATACCGTGCGCCCGACCGACAATCCTGTATGGGCCGCAAGCCTGTTTCGCAAAAGCCCATAATTAAATTGTGCGTCCTTTCGTCGCAGGATGTCGCAAACCCGACATGGTCCCGACCCGACAATTGTCGGGAAGGCGTCAGCCCTCTGACCTGACAATCTTTGAAAATCAGTTACTTACAATTTGGCACGCCGCTTGCTGATCCTATGACCAGGAACGGTCGGCATGCCCGACGGAGCATTTGGAGGCGGCAGACATGGTGACCCTGACGGATGCGGCGGTGAACACCCTGGAGCGCGTGCTGGCGAAGTCCGGCGGCGCCGCGGCCGGACTGCGCATCGCGGTGGCCGACGGCGGCTGCGCCGGCATGAAGTACCAGATGGGGCTGGAGGCCACGGCGGGCGACGAGGACGCCGTGCTGACCTTCGGCCCGGTGACGATCTTCGTCGATCCGGCCAGCCAGCCCTTCCTGACCGGCGTGGTGGTCGATTTCGTCGAAGGGGTCGAGGGCGCGGGCTTCAAGTTCGACAACCCGAACGCGACGGGCAGCTGCGGCTGCGGCAAGTCCTTCTCGGCGGGACCGGGGGGAAGCTGCTCCTCCGCGCCGTCGGCCGGCGGCTGCGGCACCGCCCACTAACCCCGAACACACTCCCCCACCCGGTAACGCGGGAAAGGCAAGGCGTCATGTGGAACTACACCGACAAGGTCAAGGAACACTTCTTCAACCCGAAGAACGCCGGCGCGCTGGATGAGGCGAACGCCGTGGGCGAGGTCGGGTCGATCACCTGCGGCGACGCCCTGAAGCTGATGATGAAGGTCAACCCCGACAGCCAGGTCATCGAGGACGCGAAGTTCCAGACCTTCGGCTGCGGCTCGGCCATCGCGTCCTCGTCGGCGCTGACGGAGATGATCATCGGCAAGACGGTGGACGAGGCGCTGGCCGTCACCAACCGCGACATCGCCGAGTATCTGGGCGGCCTGCCGCCGGAGAAGATGCACTGTTCGGTCATGGGCGCCGAGGCGCTCCGCGCCGCCATCGCCAACTTCAAGGGCGAGGAGTGGGTGGACGACCATGAGGAAGGCGAGCTGGTCTGCAAGTGCTTCGGCATCGACGCGGCGATGATCGAGCGCGCGGTGACCGTCAACAGCCTGACCACGCTGGAGGAGGTCACCCACTACACCAAGGCCGGCGGCTCCTGCCAGACCTGCCATGAGAAGATCGAGGAGGTGCTGGAGGCCGTGCTCGCCAAGACCGGCGCGCTGGCCCCGCCCAAGGCCCACGCTCCCGGCACGGTCGGGCTGGACGCCATCAAGCCGCTGGCCCCGAAGGCCGAGGCCACCCCGGCGAAGCTCACGAACGTGCAGCGCATGCAGAAGATCATGTTCGCCATCGAGGAGCTGCGCCCGCAGATCCAGCGCGACGGCGGCGACGTGGAGCTGGTGGACATCGACGGCAAAGACATCTACGTCCGCCTGACTGGCGCCTGCTCCGGCTGTTCGCAGTCCGCCGGCACCATGATGGGCGTGCAGGCCAAGCTGGTCGAGGCGCTGGGCGAGTTCGTCCGCGTCAAGCCCGCCTCCCTCCTGCCAGTGGGAGCCTGAGCCATGACCGCACAGGGAATATACCTGGACAACAACGCCACCACCCGCGTCGATCCGGAAGTGCTGGCGGAGATGCTGCCCCTGTTCACCGAGCAGTTCGGCAACCCTTCCTCCATGCACGGCTTCGGCGCCGCGGTGGGCGGCAAGATCGAATGGGCGCGCAAGCAGGTGCAGGCGCTCCTCGGCGCCGCCCATGACAGCGAGATCGTCTTCACCTCCGGCGGCACGGAGAGCGACAACACCGCCATCCTGTCGGTGCTGGAGGCCTATCCGAAGAAGAAGAGCATCGTCACCAGCGTGGTCGAGCATCCCGCCGTTCTGGCGCTGTGCGACTATCTGGAGAAGAAGCGCGGCTACACCGTCCACCGCATCGGCGTGGACAACCGGGGCAACCTCGACCTCGACGCCTACAAGGCGGCGCTGGGGCCGGACGTCGCCATCGTCTCGATCATGTGGGCGAACAACGAGACCGGGACGATCTTCCCGATCGAGGAGCTGGCCCAGCTCGCCAAGGCGGCGGGGGCGGTGTTCCACACCGACGCGGTGCAGGCGGTCGGCAAGATCCCGATGACGCTCGCCACCAGCGCGGTGGACATGCTGTCGCTGTCCGGCCACAAGCTGCACGCGCCCAAGGGCATCGGCGCGCTCTACGTCAAGCGCGGCCTGCGCTTCCGCCCGATGCTGCGCGGCGGCCACCAGGAGCGCTCGCGCCGCGCCGGCACGGAGAACGCGCCGGGCATCGTCGGGCTGGGAGCGGCGGCACAGCTCGCGCTCATGCACATGACCGACGAGAACACGCGGGTGAAGGCGCTGCGCGACAAGCTGGAGCAGGCCATCCTGGCTGCGGTTCCCAACTGCTTCGTCACCGGCAACCCGGCCAACCGCCTGCCCAACACCTGCAACGTCGCCTTCGAGTACATCGAGGGCGAGGCGATCCTCCTGCTGCTGAACGAGGCCGGCATCGCCGCCTCGTCGGGGTCGGCCTGCACCTCCGGGTCGCTGGAGCCGAGCCACGTGATGCGGGCCATGGGCGTGCCCTACACCGCCGCCCACGGCGCCACCCGCTTCTCCCTGTCGCGCGAGACGACCGAGGAGGAGATCGACCGGGTGATCGCGGTGGTCCCCGGCATCATCGCGAAGCTGCGCTCGCTGTCGCCCTACTGGTCGCAGGCGGGCGCGCCGAAGGAGTTCGCCCCAGTCTATTCGTAGAAATATCTATTCGTAACACCGAGATCGCAGGCCGGGCCGGGCCCGCGCCCCGGCAACCCGCCCGACGACACCCGCCGGGACGCGGTTCCCCGGCCCGGTCTGCGACACAACACCCTGGCTCCGTTGCCCCCACCCTAACCCTCCCCCGCTTCGCAGGGGAGGGAATCAAGGCCCTCCCCTGCGAAGCGGGGGAGGGAGGGGACCCACGCAGTGGGGAGGGTGGGGGCAATCACCGCGACGCATTCGCATCGAGGCTCATGTCATGCCGATGGCCGGTTCCACCATCATCAACGACACGACGCTGCGCGACGGGGAGCAGACGGCGGGGGTCGCCTTCACGCTCGACGAGAAGATCGCCATCGCCCGCGCGCTCGACGAGGCCGGCGTGCCGGAGCTTGAGATCGGCATCCCCGCCATGGGGCCGGAGGAGCGCGAAGGCATCCGCGCCGTGGCCGCGCTGGGGCTGAAGGCGCGGCTGATGGTCTGGTGCCGCATGCACGACACCGACCTGAAGGCGGCGCTGGACTGCCAAGTCGGCTTCGTCAACCTGTCGATGCCCGTCTCCGACATCCACATCACCAAGAAACTCAAGCGCAGCCGCGCCTGGGCCTTGTCGGAGATCGAACGCAAGATCAAGACGGCCCGCGACCACGGGCTGGAGGTCAGCCTGGGCGGCGAGGACTCCTCGCGCGCCGACATGGATTTCCTGATGGCCGCCGCGACCGTGGCGCAGGAGGCCGGCGCCCGCCGCTTCCGCTTCGCCGACACGCTGGGCGTGCTCGATCCCTTCCAGACGCGCGCCTGCATCGAACGGCTGCGCCGGGCCACGGACCTGGAGATCGAGATCCACGCCCACGACGACCTCGGCCTCGCCAACGCCAACTCGCTGGCCGCCGTGCTGGGCGGGGCGACCCACGTCAACACCACCGTCAACGGCCTGGGCGAGCGCGCCGGCAACGCCCCGCTGGAGGAGGTGGTGGTGTCGCTGAAGGTGCTCTATGGACAGGACACCGGGGTGGACACCCGCAAGCTGGGGGGGATCTCCGACCTTGTGGAGCGCGCCTCCAACCGGCCCGTGGCGGTCAACAAGTCCATCGTCGGCGACGCCGTCTTCACGCACGAGGCCGGCATCCATGTCGACGGGCTGCTGCGCGACCGCGCCACCTACCAGAATTTCGACCCCGCCGAGGTGGGGCGCGAGCACCGCATCGTGCTGGGCAAGCATTCCGGCACGGCCGGGGTGAAGATGGCCTACGGCCAGCTCGGCATCGCCTGCGACGACGCCACCGCCCAAGCGGTGCTGCCGCGGGTCCGCGCGCTCGCCACCCGCGCCAAGCGCGCTCCGACGGCGGAGGAGCTGCGCGCCTTCCACGACGACGCCACCCGCTGGAGCGTCGTCTCCTCGTGATGCGGAGGACTCCATGGCCGCGATCGACGCCCACCCGGACCTCGCCATGACGGAACCCAGCCTGTGGCGTTTGCTGCGCGAGGACGTCGCCTGCGTCTTCGACCGCGACCCGGCGGCGCGCAACGTCTTCGACGTGCTGACCTGCTATCCCGGCATTCACGCGCTGGTGGTCCACCGGCTGTCCAACGCCATGTGGCGGCGGGGGCTGCGCTGGCCGGCACGCTTCCTGTCCTATCTGGCCCGCGCGCTGACCAACATCGACATCCACCCCGGCGCCACCATCGGCCGCCGCTTCTTCATCGACCACGGGGCCGGTGTCGTCATCGGCGAAACGGCGGAGGTCGGCGACGACGTGACGCTCTACCACGGCGTGACCCTGGGCGGCACCTCCTGGACCAAGGGCAAGCGGCACCCGACGCTGGGCGACGGCGTGCTGGTCGGGTCCGGGGCCAAGATCCTGGGACCGATCACCGTGGGCGCCCAGTGCCGCGTCGGCGCCAACTCGGTGGTGACCAAGGACGTGCCGGAGGGCATGACGGTGGTCGGCATTCCCGGCCGCGTCGTCCGTCCGGACACCCAGCGCCGGCTGGCCGCCCACGGCATCGACCTCGACCACCATCTGATGCCCGACCCGGTCGGCAAGGCCATCGCCTGCCTGATCGACCACATCAACCGCATCGAGGCCCGGTTGGAAGCCCACGCGGCGGAGGAGGCCACGCGCCCCGCCCCGCCCCACCCCGCCCCGCCGCTGAGCGCCATCCGGCTGGACGACCTGCCGCTCGACGGCATCGTCTGCCGGAGCTGCGGCAACCTGTGCGACCAGGACGCCTGCGGCGACCGCAATCACGATAACCACGACGCCGGCGCGCGCGCCGATCATTACGTCATCTGAATGGAAAGGACCCCGCCATGAGCTTCAAGGACGATCTGGAGGATCTGGAGACCGCGGAGGACTTCCTGCGCTTCCTCGGCGTCACCTACGAGCAGCGCGTGGTGAACGTGAACCGCCTGCACATCCTGCAGCGCTTCCACGACTATCTATCCGCCGACACCGGCATGGAAGGGCTGGACGACGAGGGCATGGCCGCCCGCTACAGCGCCCATCTGCAGCGCGCCTATCAGGACTTCGTCGCGTCCAACGCCATCGCCGAGAAGACCTTCAAGGTCCATCAGGAGGAGGCCAAGCGGATGGCCGACCGCTTCGTCCCGCTGGACGCCCTGCTGCCGACCTGATCCCTTCCCATCGTTCGCTTCCAGAACGGCCTGCGGACCCGCCCACCGGCGAGCGTCCGCGGGCCGTTCCGCTTTCCGGCCATCCTCCGCCTCGGCCGGCCGTTGTCGGGTTTGTCCCATAGGCGACAGAGGGCGCAGGAGGGCCGGGATCGCGTCGGGCCGCGGCACACACCCCCTGTTGAGAAGCCGACACGCCGGTCCTTTGTCGTTTTTGCGACAATCTCTCAATCGCCATAAAATCCGTCAAATTCAACGTCTTACCGCGCCAGCACGGAACTGGCACGCCGCTTGCTGATAGGACCATAGCCACGCCGCGCGACAGGCGGCGGAATGTCAAGGAGACCGGGATGCACATCGTTGTCTGTATCAAACAGGTGCCCGACAGCGCCCAGATCCGCATCCACCCCGTGACGAACACGATCATGCGTCAGGGCGTCCCGGCCATCATCAACCCCTTCGACCTCTTCTCGCTGGAGGAGGCGCTGCGGATCAAGGACAAGGTCGGCGCCCGCGTCACCGTCCTGACCATGGGGCCGCCGATGGCCGAAACCTCGCTGCGCAAGGCGCTGTCGCTGGGCGCCGACGATGCGGTGCTGCTGACCGATCGCAAGTTTGCGGGGTCGGACACGCTGGCGACCTCCTACGCCCTGACCTCGGCGATCCGGAAGCTGTCGGAGGAGGAGACGGTCGATCTGGTCTTCTGCGGCAAGCAGACGGTCGACGGCGACACCGCGCAGGTCGGTCCGGGCATCGCCACGCGGCTGGGCTTCCAGCAGCTCACCTACATCACGAAGATCGAGTCGATCGACCAGGGCGCCAAGGAAATCGTCGTGCACCGCCGCTCCGAAGGCGGCGTGCAGGTGCTGAAGACCGCCCTGCCCTGCATGATCACGATGCTGGAAGGCACGAACACCATCCGCTTCGGCAAGATGGACGACATGTTCCGCGCCGCCCGCTACGGCCTGAAGACCTGGAACAAGGACACCACCGGCGCCGAAGAGACGAAGGTCGGGCTGAAGGGCTCGCCCACCGTCGTGTCGAAGGTCTTCGTCCCGAAGCCGCGCGCCCAGAAGGCGACGATGGTCGAGGCCGAGGCCCCCACCGCCGAAGCCCAGGCCGCCGCCGCCGTGGACGCCATCTTCGGCGCCCAGCCGAAACTCGCCGACGAGCTGCTCGCCCGCGCCGCCGCCGGCCTGTGACGCGCTGGCCTTGACGCGCCGTTCCTGACGAATCCTCCGCCGGAGACATCCCGATGAGCGAACCAAGCAAGCCGCAGGGACGCAAGTTCCAACTGCCCGAGCACCTGAAGGAATACAAGGGCATCTGGGTGATCGTGGAGCAGGAGCGCGGCTCCGTCCATTCCGTGTCGTGGGAGCTGGTGGGCGAAGCCCGCAAGCTCGCCGACAAGCTGGGCGTCGAGGTGGGGGCCGTGGTGCTGGGCGCCGACAGCCCGGAGCTGAACGCCATCTGCGGCGACGCCTTCACCTACGGCGCCGACGTCGTCTACAAGGTGACCGACCCGGTCCTGGCCGACTACCGCACCGATCCCTACACGCGGGTGATGACCGACGTGGTCAACACCTACAAGCCGGAGATCGTGCTGCTGGGCGCCACCACGCTGGGCCGCGATCTCGCCGGCGCCATCGCCACCACGCTCGCCACCGGCCTGACCGCCGACTGCACCGAGCTGGACATCTACATGGACAACCGGTCGCTGGCGGCCACCCGCCCGACCTTCGGCGGCACCCTGCTCTGCACCATCCAGACGCTGGCCTACCGCCCGCAGATGGCCACGGTGCGGCCGCGCGTGATGTCCATGCCCGACCGCGACGACAGCCGCACCGGCCGCGTGGTGGAGGTGTTCCCGGCGCTGCGCGAGGACGACATCATCACCAAGGTGCTGAGCTTCATCGCCGACCGCGAGCAGAACGAGGCGCAGCTCGCCTTCGCCGACATCATCGTCGCGGCGGGCAAGGGGCTGGGCAAGCCGGAGAACCTGAAGCTGGTCTTCGACCTCGCCAAGGTTCTGGGCGGCGAGGTCGGGGTGACCCGCCCGCTGGTCCAGGCCGGCTGGACCGGCTTCGACCGCCAAGTCGGGCAGACCGGCAAGACGGTGCGCCCGAAGCTCTACATCGCCGCCGGCATCTCCGGCGCCATCCAGCACCGGGTCGGCATGGAGAAGTCCGACCTGATCCTGGCCATCAACACCGACCCCAACGCGCCGATCTTCGACTTCGCCCATCTCGGGCTGGTCGGCGACGCGCTGACCATCCTGCCGGCCCTGACCGACGCTTTCGGCAAGCGCCTCTCGGTCAACCGGCTGGCCGGCTGAACATCCGGACGAACAGGAGCCACAAGGACCATGGTCGAAAAGTTCGACGCCATCGTCATCGGTGCCGGCCCGTCCGGCAACGCGGCGGCCTACACGCTGGCCAAGCAGGGCCTCAACGTTCTTCAGCTCGAGCGCGGGGAGTATCCCGGCGCCAAGAACGTCCAGGGCGGCATCATGTACGCCGCCGAGCTGGAGAAGATCATCCCGGACTTCCGTGAGGATTGCCCGACCGAGCGCCACATCATCGAACAGCGCATCTGGCTGCTCGGCGACGACAACTACATCGGCACCAACTACCGCTCGGACGCCTTCAACAGCGACAAGCCGAACCGCTACACGATCATCCGCGCCAACATCGACAAGTGGTTCTCCGAGAAGATCCGCGAGGCCGGCGGCCTGCAGATCTGCGAGACCACGGTGACGGAGCTGATCCGCGACGCGTCCGGCAAGGTCATCGGCGTGCGCACCGACCGCGAGGGCGGCGAGATCCACGCCGACGTGGTCATCATGGCCGACGGCGTGAACGCCCTGCTCGCCCGCCGCACCGGCTTCCAGCAGGAGCTGGCGCCGCAGAACGTCGCGCTGGCGGTCAAGGAAATCCTGTTCATCGATCCCGAGCTGATCCAGCAGCGCTTCGGCCTGAAGGACGAAGAGGGCGTGGTCATCGAGATCATGGGCAAGGTGACCAAGGGCATGGTCGGCACCGCGTTCCTCTACACCAACAAGGAATCGCTGACGATCGGCATCGGCTGCCTGATCTCCGACTTCAAGGAGGGCGCCATCCCGCCTTACAAGATGCTGGAGGATCTGAAGAACCACCCCGTCATCAAGCCGCTGATCGAAGGGGCGGAGATGAAGGAATACGCCGCCCACATGATCCCCGAGGGCGGCTACAAGGCGGTTCCGCAGCTCTTTGGGGACGGCTGGATGGTGGTCGGCGACGCCGCCCACTTCAACAACGCCGCCCACCGCGAGGGCTCCAACCTCGCCATGGCGTCGGGCCGCATGGCGGCGGAGACGGTGATCGAGCTGAAGCAGGCCGGCAAGCCCTTCAACGCCGCCAACCTCGCCGCCTACAAGAAGAAGCTGGACGACAGCTTCATCATGAAGGACCTGAAGAAGTACCGGAACCTGCCGGGCATCATGCACGAGAACAAGCAGTTCTTCGGCGCCTATCCCGACACGCTGACCGCCGCCGCCCACAGCTGGTTCACCGTGGACAGCGTGGACAAGAAGACGAAGGAGAAGGAGATCATGAAGTCCTTCGTCAAGAAGCGCTCGATCATGGGTCTGGTCGGCGACGCAATCAAGCTGGTGAGGGCCGTGCGATGAGCATCGTGGTCAAGATCGAAGAGAAGCTGTACCAGAACCGCTACATCGTCGACGAGAGCCGGCCGCACATCCAGATCCGCAACGACGCGGTCTGCAAGTCCTGCGAGTCCCAGGCCTGCACCGTCTGCTGCCCGGCGGCCTGCTACACGAAGAACGAAACCGGCAGCGTGACGCTGGCCACCGACGGCTGCCTGGAATGCGGGACCTGCCGCGTGGTCTGCCAGGACAAGGAAAATATTCAGTGGGACTACCCGCGGGGCGGCTACGGCATCAGTTATAAGTTTGGTTGAGGAACGCACCGGCGGTCCTACGGCCTTCGCCGCTGGCCTGCCGGTCGTCTCCCTCTCCTATCCGCCATGACTAGAACCCCTTCCCGCCCTGCGGGGAGGGGTTTCTTCGTCGTGGGCGCGCCCCCGCCCCACCCGAATTTTCAACCGCCCGGTGGATGCGGAAGGGACGGACGTCGCACATATCCGTTGTATCGAGACCTGCAAGACGAGGGAGACGGGAAATGCAGCTTCGTGTCTGCTTCGAGAACATGAAGTCGGTCAATGTCAACGACGCGTCCATGATGCGGCATTACGCCGAAAGCTATCTGGCCGACTTCCGGCCGGAATGGGCCGGCTTCATCATGCTGCCGCACAACGAGACGCAGCGCGCCACCATGGAGCCGGCTTGGCAGATGCTGATCCGCAACGCCACGCCGGACACGGAACGGCGACTGGTCGAGTATGTCCGAGGCAACCCGATGGCCGCCTACCATGTGCACATTTATCGCCGGGACCACGGCAATGAAATAAAGATTCACTGAAACTTTCTAAACTCTCGCCGCAACAAGGAATGACAAGCAGCACAACATCATAAATCCATCCAAAAGACCGCCGCCCCACGTCAAACATATTACCGACTATAGCCAAGGAATGGCGGCGGTCTTTTGATTTTATTTACTTATTGAACCGCACAGTGGCGCTCGCAAGAAAACGCAAACAAGCGGATCTGAATCCGCTGCAAGAAGGGAGCGCGTCATGCGATTCACTATCAAATTCATATTGCTTTCGGTTCTCAGCCTGTTGGGTGTCCTGCTGGCGCTGAGCGATCTGGCAGGGCTGCGCGCGCTCAACGTGGCGAACGGGAATCTCCGCACGGTTCATGATGAGCGCGTTTTGCCCTTGCGAGACCTCAAGATCATCTCCGACGCTTATGCCGTCTTCATCGTCGATGCCTCGCACAAGGTGCGCAATGGCAACTTCACATGGGACGAAAGCCTGTCTTCCGTCCGCAAGGCCAAGGACGACATTCGCGAGCGCTGGAACGCCTATCTCGGCACCGACCTCGACCCGGATGAGACGGCGCTGGTGAATGGGATCAAGCCGGACATGGCCAAAGCCAACGCGACGGTGGAACGGTTGATCGGCGTCCTGTCGGGTCGGGACACCGCCGCGCTGGACGCCTTCGTGAAGAGCGACCTGTACCAGACGATCGATCCCGTCACCGACGGCATCAGCCAACTCATCGACCTTCAGGTGCGGGTCGCCGGGGAGCGCTATGCGGAGGCTCAGGCCACCCACGCCACCGCCAATTTAACCTCCCTGGTGCTCCTGGGGATCGGCGCTGTGATGGTGATCCTGGGTATGGCGGTGGTGGTGCTCCGCGTCGTACGGCCGGTGGCGCGGCTCACCGAGACGATGCGGCGCATCGTCGGAGGCGACTATGACACCATCGTGCCAGCGGCCGGCGGGCGCGACGAGATCGGCGCGATGGCCCGGGCGGTGGAGGTGTTCAAGGCCAACGGGCTGGAAAACCAGCGCATGCGCCAGGAGCAGGCACGCCAGCAGGAGCAGGCCGAGGCTGCCAAGCGCGACGCGCTGGAAACCATGGCCCAGACGGTGGAGCGTGAAACCCGCAACGCCGTGGACCGGGTGTCCGAACGCACCGGGCAGATGGAACGCAACGCCGCCGCCATGGCCCAGTCGGCGAGCGCGGTCGGGGCGAACAGCCAGTCCGTGGCCACCGCCGCGGAGCAGGCCCTGCACAACGCCCAGACCGTCGCCGCCGCCTCGGAGGAGTTGGCCGCCTCGATCCGCGAGATCGGCACCCAGGTGGCGCAGGCCAGCAGCATCACCCGCGTCGCCGTGGAAAAGGGCAATCAGGCGCGCGGCACCATCCAGTCGCTGTCCGACGCCGTGCAGAAGATCGGCGACGTCGCCCAGCTCATCCAGAACATCGCGAGCCAGACCAATCTGCTGGCGCTGAACGCCACCATCGAGGCCGCAAGGGCCGGCGAGGCCGGCAAGGGATTCGCCGTGGTGGCCAGCGAGGTGAAGAATCTGGCAAGCCAGACCGCACAGGCGACCGAGGACATCGCCCAGCAGATCGGCGAGATCCGGGCGGCGACCGGTGGCGCCGTGGCCGCCGTCTCCACCATCACCGGCAGCATCGCCGAGGTGGATCAGGTGGCCGGAGCGATCGCCGCGGCGATGGAGGAACAGGCCGCCGCGACCCAGGAGATCAGCCGCAGCGTCAACCAGACCGCTGAAGCCGCGCGCGAGGTCTCCCACCGGATCGCCGAAGTGTCGAGCGAGGCGAAGGCCACCGGCGACCGCGCCGCCGACGTGCGCGTCATCGCCGACGACGTCTCCGGAAGCATCGACGAACTGCGCGGCGTCCTGGTCCGGGTCGTCCGCACCTCGATGAGCGAGGTGGATCGCCGCCGCGAGACCCGCTATGCGGTGGACCTCCCCGCCCGCGCCGACACCCCGGACGGCAGCCGGATCTGCCGCCTGGAGAACCTGTCCTCCAGCGGCGCCGCGCTGCAAGTCTGGGACGGTGCCACGAACGGCACGCGCGGAACGCTGCGCATCGATGGCTTCGGCATGCCCCTGCCCTTCGCCGTCGTGACGGTGGGCGCCCAGAGCTGCCATGTCCGTTTCGACTTGCCGGACGAGGCGAAGGCCGGATTCGAAGACTGCTTCAACGCGCTGGTCCGCGACCGTACCCTGCGGCCCATAGCCGCCTGAGGGGGGCCGCCTGAGGGGCCGCCGGATCGACGGCTGGGGCCGGCGGCGGTTCGCTAAGCCGGCGCCATGCCATGAATGTACGCGGCGGCACGGCCCAGCTCCCGATCGGCGCGGGCAACCAGCGCACCGATGCCGTCCAGCCGCTGGTCGACGCAGGCCAACTCGATGGCGTCGCTTGCCGCCGCCAGGTCCCGCGCGCCCACCGTGCGGGAGGACCCCGCCAGCTTGTGGGCCGCCTGACGCACGCTGTCCCAATCCGCCGCCTCGTGGGCGGCGACCAGACGGTCGCGGCTGGCGCTGTTGGAGACGATGAACTCCTGCAGCAATTGCCCGACGAACTCCATGTCCCCGTCGAACAGCGTCGCCAGAACGCCCACGTCGATGGGCGGCGCGTCGGAGCCGGCCGCCGGCGCCGCGGTGGATGCGGAGGGAGCCGGCGCCGGTTCGGACGCGGGCTTGGATGGCAGGTGGCGGTCCAGCAGGCGGCGCAGTTGGCCGATCTCAACCGGCTTCGACACGGCGTCGTCCATCCCCGCCGACAGGCAGCGTTGCGCCTCGCCGGCCATGGCGTTGGCGGTGACCGCGATGATGGGCAGGCGTGGACGCCCTTTCGCCGCCTCTTCGGCACGGATCAGCCGGGTCAGCTCGAATCCGTCCATCTCCGGCATCTGGCAGTCGGTCAGCAGAAGCGCGTAATCGCCGTTGCGCCACAGGGCCAAGGCTTGGACGCCGTCCTCCGCCAGGTCCGCCGCTTGGCCGAGCAGGGCGAGCTGCCGCTGGATGACCTGCCGGTTGGTCGGATGATCCTCGGCCACCAGGATGCGTGGCGGGGACGCCGCTCCGTCCCCCGTCAAGGAAGCCGTGGACAGTCCGGGATGCCCTGTGTCGGCCTCGACCGCCGGCCCGCGGCCCGCGGCGGCCAGCACGGCGCGCACCAGATGACCGCGGCGCACCGGGCGGGCGAGCCCGACCGCATCGATCAAGGCACCACGGCCGCCCAGCAACACCCGTCCGCGCGCCAGCCCCGGCGCCGCGGCGTCCAGCGCCTGCAAATCCCCCTCGGCGGTGGTGAGCACGACGTCGCAAGGCGTGCCGGGCGGCAGCGCCTGAATCCCCGCGATGGCGTCCGGCGCATCCAGCAACACGGCGCCGTCGGTGTTCAGGTAGCGGGCGAGGAATCGCCGTTCCTCCGCGTCGGCCGCCAGGAGCAACACCGATAGTCCGGCCAAAGGCGGAGCCGCGACACCCATGGCGTCGCCGTCCGGGGCGAGATCGGCGGTGAAGGTGAACCAGAAGGTGGAGCCGCGGCCCGGTTCGCTCGCCACGCCCACCTCGCCGCCCATCAGCTCGGCCAGACGGCGGCAGATCGACAGCCCCAGCCCCGTCCCGCCGAAGCGCCGGGTGGTCGAAGCCTCGGCCTGGGTGAAGGGACGGAACAGCTGGGCCTGCGCCTCCTTGGCGATGCCGATTCCGGTGTCGGTCACGGCGATCCGGATCGTCGCCCGCCCGTCCTCGAACCGTGCCAGTTCAGCCCGGATGCGCACCGAGCCGGAGGGGGTGAACTTCACGGCGTTGCCGGCGATGTTGAACAGCACCTGCCGGATGCGCACCGAATCGCCCATAACCAGCGGCGGCAGGTCGGGATCGACGTAGGTGACCAGCGTCAGGTCCTTCTGCCGCGCCGCCGGGGCCAGCGTCTCGGCCACGCCCTCCACCACCGCGGACAGCGACACCGGAGCGCGCTCCAGATCCAGCCGCCCGGCCTCGATCTTCGAGAAATCCAGGATGTCGTTGATGATGGTCAGCAGCGCCCCCGCCGAATCGCGCACCACGGAAACCAATTCCTGCTGCTCGGGAGTCAGCGGCGTGTATTCCAGCAGTTCCAGCATGCCCTGGACGCCGTTCATCGGGGTGCGGATCTCGTGGCTCATGGTCGCCAGGAACAGCGACTTGGCCTGGTTGGCAGCCTCCGCTTCCGACCGCGCGGCCTCCGCCGCCTCGGTCGCGGCGACCAGTTCGCGGGTGCGGTCGGCCACTTGGCTTTCCAGGTTGCGGTTCAGCGCGGTCAGCTCTTCATAGAGATGCACGTTGTCGAAACCGACCGCGACCTTGGAGCAGAAGACCTCCAGCAGCCGCTGTTCATCCTCCGTCAGGGGGCGCCGGTGGCTGATGTGGAACACCGTGTCGTGGTGCCGCGAAGTGGAGCGGAAGACCAGCAGGCTGCGCTCCCGCTCGTAGCGGTTCCGCCCGTCGGCCAGCGCCTGGGTCACCGCCTCCGCCGCCTCCGCCGGCAGGGCGGCGCGCACCGGCTTGCCCTCCGCCGCCGCGTGAATGCCGCTGGCCCCCAGCACCAGCGGGTCGCGCGCGGCGCCGCCGGTTTCCTCCTCCGTCCAGCGGCTGCACAGGGCGATGCCGTCGCAGGGCGGACAGATCTCCGCGATCTTCGACACCGCGCCGCGGACGAATTCCGCCATGGTCCGCTTGTCCAGCAGGGCGGAGGATGCGTCCAGGATGCGCTCCAACCCCCGGCGGTGCTCCTCAATGGCGGTGATGTCCTGATAGCCACGCAGGGCGGCGACGACCGAGGTGTACAGTTTCTGCGCCGTCAGTTCCGTCTTCGATTTGTAGTCGTTGATGTCGTAGTTCAGGATGACGTCGCGTTCCGGCGCCTGCCCCGGCTGGCCGGTGCGCAGGATGATGCGGACGCGCCGGTTGTTCAGCTCGCTGCGGATCATGCGCACCAGCCGAAGGCCGGCGTCGTCGGATTCCATCACCACGTCCAGGAGCACCACGGCGATGGCCGGATTCTGCTCCAGCAGGCTGCGCGCCTCGGCCGCGGTTCCGGCGGACAGGAACTGCGCGGGGCGTCCTTCAAAGGTGAAGCCGCGCAGCACCATCTTGGTGGTCGCGTGGATGGCCGGATCGTCGTCGACGATCAGGATGATCCAAGGATCGGCGGGCTCCGGCGCCGCTTCCTTCGCCGTCTCGGCCTCGATGCCCGGCTCGTCGTCGGCGAAAAGAAACTCGTCGCTCATCGAACTCCCTCCGCGCCGTCGGCAGCCTCTGGTCGCGGGAGGATATCACAGCGCCACCGCTCGTGAACATGCTCCTGCGGCCCGCCACAACCCTTCATCGGCAGGGCGTCGCGACCGACGACAACCCCAGACTGCGCCACGCCCGCACCGTCAGCCGCCGGTGTCGCCACCGGAGTCGGCGTTGCAGAAACGGCGCAGCGCGTCCAGGTCGGCGACGGACACCGCGCCCCCCTGCGTCTCCACCCCCACCCCACGCAGCTTCGCCAGCGCGCGGGAAAAGGTCTCCGGCTGCATGCCGAGGCGCCGCGCGACCAGCGCCTTGTCGAAGGGCAGAGCGAAGTTGGCCGCACCCGATCCCTCCGGGCAGAAGCGCAGCAGGAAGCTGCCGACCCGCTGGGCGGTCGGCTGGACCTGCAATTGCTCGATCTGCTGGACGAGGTGGCGCAGCCGCACCGACAGGGACCCCAGCATGGCAAAGGCGATCTGCTCGTCCTCGCGCAGGCAGCGGGCGAAGCCCTCCGCCGTCAGGGTCATGACGCGCGAGTCGGCCACCGCCTCCGCGCAGACCGGGAACTTGCCGCTGGCGAACATGGCGGCCTCGGCGAAGGTCTCGCCGGGGGCGACGATGGTCACCACCGCCTCCGCCCCGTCGCGGGTCAGGCGGTAGAGCTTCACCCAGCCGTCGAGCAGCGCGAAGAAGCGGTCGGCATCCTCATCCTGAACGAACAGGGTGGTGCCGCGTGGCACCATGCGCACCTGGGCCGTGCTGACGAGCAGCTCCAGCGACCGGTCGGGCAGGCGCCCGAACAGCGCGTTGGACCGCAGCGTCGCGGCGTCCTGGGGCCGGAAGCCCGGCGGATCGTTCCTCATGCCTTCCCTCACCTTCTCACCCTCCAGCGGTCCCGGCCCGGACAGCCGGTGGGCGGGGCCATTCCGCCCGGCCACTGTCGCAGCATGCACAAGCTTTGGGCAAGACAGGGAATCACCGCGACGATGCGGATGCCTCGGGCACCGGCATCCGGGACCCGGAAACGAACCGGGGCGCCCCCTCGCGGAAGCGCCCCGGCCGTTCTTCAGAGGCTGAAGAGGCTTAGCGGTACTCGACCTTGCCGGCCTCCGGACCCTTCTGGCCCTGGCGGACGGTCACGCGCACCTGATCGCCTTCCTGGAGCGTCTGCATGCCGGAGCGACGCAGAACGTTCACATGGACGAAGACGTCCTTGCCACCGGTGCTCGGCGTGATGAAGCCGAAGCCCTTGTCGGCGTTGAACCACTTGACGGTGCCGTCGACCTCTTCGCCGCCGCCGGCGTCGTTGCCCCAGCCGCCGCGGTCGTAACCGCCGCCGCCGCCGTAGCCGCCACGGTCATAACCGCCGCCGCCAAAGCCACCGGCGCCGCCCGTGCGGGCCGGACGGGCCGAACGGGTCGCGGTGGAGGTGTCCACGGACTGGATGGAAGCAACCTGCGGACCCTTCGGGCCGCGGGCGAGGTCGCAAACGATGGTGGCGCCTTCGTCGAGCGCGTCATAGCCGGCGGCCTGGACCGCGGAGACGTGCAGGAAGGCGTCGGGCGAACCGTCCTCGGGTGACACGAAGCCGAACCCCTTGGTGGGGTTGAACCACTTCACAGTGGCGGTGACGTTGGCCTTGGTGATCTCGGGAGCGCGGTAGCCCTGACGGGGCGGGCGGTCGAACATGTGTCTTCAAGCTCATAGAGGATGCCGAATTATCTTTGTCACAGGGTACGGGCCATCCGTCAAGCACGCCAAAGGCCAGACGCCCTTTCCTGCGACATTCGGCCAAGGGGATGTCTGTCCGTTCGGAAGGGGTATCGGTCCCGAAGGAGCCCGGTGCCGTCCCCGTCGCCCTCTCGGCCCCCGCCCCCTCCGCAGCCCCGAGAGAAGAGGGATTTCCTTTGCCAATTGAACAGGTTAGGAGATTTTCAACAGCGCGCGGCGAGGCGCACGCCGCACACAGGCGCAGGCACCGCAAACGGCGCGCGCATACGTCTGTGACAAAATCCCGACATGGTTGTCTTCCGCCAAGGGTCATAGTGACGACAGCCATTCCCCCAGCTTCGTCCAACGCCGCCGTCCCTGCGTCCCACGCACCGCCATGGCGAGCGCGCGGCGCTGGCCGAGCATGATCACCAGCCGCTTGCCCCGCGTCACGCCCGTATAAATCAGGTTGCGGTGGAGCATCGTGTAATGCTGGGTCACCACCGGGATGATGACCACCGGGTATTCGGACCCCTGGCTCTTGTGGATCGTCGTCGCGTAGGCAAGAACGATCTCGTCCAATTCTCCGAAATCATAGGCCACAGGGCGACCGTCGAAAGTGGCGGTCAGCGTCCCCTCTTCCGGATCGACGGCGGATACGATGCCGAGGTCGCCGTTGTAGACCTCCTTATCATAGTTGTTCTCGACCTGCATGACCTTGTCGCCGGGACCGAAGGTCCAGCCGAAGCGCTCGACTCGGGACTCGCCCGGCGGGTTCAGCACCTTCTGCAATTCGATGTTCAACGACCGCGCGCCGAGGCCGCCGCGGTTCATCGGGCAGAGGATTTGCACGTCGCGCACCGGGTCGGCCCCGAATCGGCGGGGAATGCGGTCGCGCACCATCTCGATCAGCTTCGCCACCCCGGCCTCCGGAGTCGCCGCCTCGACGAAGTAGAAGTCGCTGTCCTCGCCGGCCTTCGGCGTCTCCGGCATCTGGCCGGCGTTGATGCGGTGGGCGTTGACGATGATGCGGCTGGTCGCCGCCTGCCGGAAGATTTCGGTCAGCCGCACCACCGGCACCGCGCCGGAGGCGATCACGTCGCCCAGCACCTGCCCCGGCCCGACCGAGGGCAACTGGTCCACGTCGCCGACCAGAAGCAGCGCTGCCCGCCCCGGCACGGCGCGCAGCAGGGCGTTCATCAGCGGCACGTCGACCATGCTGGTCTCGTCCACCACCAGCAGGTCGCAGTCCAGCGGGTTGGTCTCGTCGCGCTTGAAGCCGCCGGCCTGCGGGTCGGTCTCCAGCAGGCGGTGAATCGTCCGCGCCTCCAGGCCGGTGCTCTCGCTGAGCCGCTTGGCGGCGCGCCCCGTCGGGGCGGCCAGCGCGATCGACACGCCCTTGGCCTTCAGCATGGTCAGGATGCTGTTCACCAGCGTCGTCTTGCCCACCCCCGGACCGCCGGTGATCACCAGCAGCTTCGACGTCGCCGCGTGGCGCAGCGCCTCCCGCTGTCCCTCGGCCAGCGTGATCCCGGCCTTCGCCTCCACCCAGGGAATCGCCTTCTCCGCGTCGATCTCCGGCCAAGGCACGGGACCGCCGGCCAGCCGGCGCAGCCGCTCGGCGATGGCCCGCTCCGCACGGTGGAGCGCGGCCAGGAACAGGCAGGGCTCGCCGCCCAGGCTGTCGGCGACCACCGCGCCGTCCTGCCGCTCCAGGTCCGCCGCGGTCTCCAAAATGGACGCGTCGATTTCCAGCAGCTTCACGGCCAGCGGGATCAGCTCCGCCACCGGCACGCCGCAATGGCCCTGGTCCGTCGCCTCGGCCAACGCATAGCCGATGCCGGCCCGCGCCCGGATCATCGCGGTCTTCTCGATGCCCAGCCGGGCGGCCACCGCGTCCGCCGTCTTGAAGCCGATGCCGCGGATGTCGCGGGCCAGCCGGTAGGGGTTCTCGGTGATGAGCTGGATGGCCTCCGGCCCGTAGGTCTTGAAGATTCGCACCGCGCGCGAGGTGCCGACCCCGTGGCTGTGCAGGAAGATCATGATCTCGCGGATCACCTTCTGGTCGGCCCAGCCGGCGATGATGCGTTGCGCCCGCTTCGGCCCGATGCCGGTGACCTGCCGCAGCCGGTCCGGCTCCTGCTCGATCACGTCGAACACGGCCTCGCCGAACGCCTTGACCATCTTCTTCGCGTAGACCGGCCCGATGCCGCGGATCAGGCCGGAACCGAGATACTTCTCGATCCCCTCCACCGTGGTCGGCGGGGTGGCGCGCAGGAAGTCGGCCTTGAACTGGAGCCCGTGGTTGCGGTCGTTCACCCAGGCGCCGCTGGCCTGCACGAATTCCCCGGCGCCGATGGTGGCGGCGTGGCCGACCAGCGTGACGAGGTCGCGCTGGCCGCGCACCTTCAGCCGCAGCACGCAGAATCCCGTCTCCGGGCTGTGGAAGGTCACCCGCTCCACCAGCCCCGACAGCGGTTCCCGCGGGGGTCCCGCCGCGGTGGAGGCATCGCCGGATATGCTCATGCCACCCAACATAGGTGCTGGCGGGCCTTTGGGGGAGTTCCCCGCGCAACCGCCGCAGCGCGGCAATTCGGAGGAAGACCGCGGCGCCGCGAATGTGTACCTTGTCGCGCGAACCCCGCGCCGGACACCGGACCGAACGGACCGCGCCGGAGCGGGCTTGCGGTGAAAAAAACGTCAGCCAAAGAACGACAAACCGAAAAACCGCGGTGTCTACGACTTCGGAAGGAAAGAGCAGCAATGGTGACGGAACGCATTCAGGTTGGCGGCTTGCAAGTTGCCACGGAGCTTCACCGCTTCATCGAGAACGAAGCCCTGCCGGGCACCGGCGTGACGCCGGAGCAATTCTGGTCGGGCCTTGACGCGATCCTCCACGATCTGGCCCCGCGCAACCGCGCGCTGCTGGCCAAGCGGGACGCGTTGCAGGCCCAGATCGACGAGTGGTACCGCAGCCGCCGCGGCCAGCCGCTGGACCGCGCCGCCCACACCGAATTCCTCAAGGAGATCGGCTATCTCCTGCCGGAAGGCCCGGACTTCGCCGTGACGACCGAGAACGTCGATCCGGAGATCTCCACGACCGCCGGCCCGCAGCTCGTCGTGCCGGTGATGAACGCCCGCTACGCGCTGAACGCCGCCAACGCCCGCTGGGGCAGCCTGTACGACGCGCTCTACGGCACCGACGCCATCCCCGACACGGACGGGGCGGAGCGCACCGCCGGCTACAACCCGAAGCGCGGCGAGAAGGTCATCGCCTTCGCCCGCGACGTGCTCGACCGCGCCGCCCCGCTGTCCGACGGGTCGCACGCCGACGCCGCCGGCTACACGGTGGACAACGGCCGCCTCGTCGTCGCGCTGAAGGACGGCCGCGCCACCGGGCTGGCCGAGCCGGAGCGTCTGGTCGGCTACAACGGCGCGCCGTCCGCCCCGACCGCCATCCTGCTGGCCGACAACGGCCTGCACATGGAAATCCGCATCGACCGCAGCCACCCGATCGGCAAGACCGATGCGGCGGGCGTCGCCGACCTCGTGCTCGAATCCGCCCTGACCACCATCCAGGACTGCGAGGACTCCGTCGCCGCCGTGGATGCCGAGGACAAGGTGCTGGCCTACCGCAACTGGCTGGGCCTGATGACCGGCACCCTGACCGCCAGCTTCCCCAAGGGCAGCGGCACGGTGGAGCGCCGGCTGAACCCCGACCGCAGCTACACCAGCCGGAACGGCGAGACGATCACGTTGCCGGGCCGCAGCCTGATGCTGATCCGCAACGTCGGCCATCTGATGACCAACAGCGCGGTCCTGCTGAAGGACGGCAGCGAGGCACCGGAGGGCATCCTCGACGGCATGATCACCTCGCTGATCGCGCTGCACGACGTCAAGGGCGCCCGCCTCAACAGCCGCGCCGGCTCCGTCTACATCGTGAAGCCGAAGATGCATGGGCCGGAAGAGGTCGCCTTCGCGGACGAGCTGTTCGCCCGCGTCGAGGACGCGCTGGGCATCGCGCGCAACACGCTGAAGATGGGCATCATGGACGAGGAGCGCCGCACCACGGTGAACCTCAAGGAGTGCATCCGCGCCGCCGCGGCGCGCGTGGTGTTCATCAACACCGGCTTCCTCGACCGCACCGGCGACGAGATGCACACCGCCATGGAAGCCGGCCCGATGATCCGCAAGAACGACATGAAGTCGTCCGCCTGGATCAAGGCCTATGAGGACTGGAACGTGGACACCGGCCTGCTCTGCGGGCTGAAGGGCCACGCCCAGATTGGCAAGGGCATGTGGGCGATGCCCGACCGCATGGCCGACATGCTGGCCGCCAAGGTCGCCCACCCGCAGGCCGGCGCCAACACCGCCTGGGTGCCCTCGCCCACCGCGGCGACGCTGCACGCCCTGCACTACCATCAGGTCAACGTCGCCGCCCGCCAGGAGGAGCTGGCCCGCCGCGAGCGCGCCAGCCTGGACGCCATCCTGACCATCCCGCTGGCCGACCGCCCCAACTGGTCGGAGGAGGAGATCCAGCAGGAGCTGGACAACAACGCCCAGGGCATCCTCGGCTACGTCGTGCGCTGGATCGACCAGGGCGTGGGCTGCTCCAAGGTGCCGGACATCAACAACGTCGGGCTGATGGAAGACCGCGCCACCCTGCGCATCTCCAGCCAGCACATCGCCAACTGGCTGCTCCACGGCATCACCACCGAGGCGCAGGTCATGGAGACGATGAAGCGCATGGCCGCCGTGGTGGACAAGCAGAACGCCGGCGATCCGCTCTACCGCCCGATGGCCGCCGACTTCGACGGCAGCGTCGCCTTCCAGGCCGCCTGCGACCTCGTCTTCAAGGGCCGCGAGCAGCCGAACGGCTACACCGAGCCGGTGCTGCACCGCCGCCGCATCGAGGCCAAGGCGAAGGCCGCCGGCTGAGCCGACGCGCCATCCGGCACGCATCGGAGGCCCTTCCCCGTTCGCGGGGGAGGGCCTTTTTCTTTGCTCAAGGCCAGTGCGCCCGCTGGGCCCAGACACGGCAAAGCCCAGACCAGACACGGCAAAGCCCAGATATGGCGAAGGCCGGAAACCCGTCTGGGTTCCGGCCTTCGAGGATGGTGGGCGCGACAGGGATTGAACCTGTGACCCCTACGATGTCAACGTAGTGCTCTCCCGCTGAGCTACGCGCCCATCCGTGTCGCCGGTCGGTTCGGGGTTCGGCATCCGTCTTGCGTCCCGTCCGGCGTGGGCGTGGGGTGTACCATCATCCCGGAGGTCTGGCAAGCCCGGATTTCACTTTTTTGCCGCCCGCCGACGGAGGCCCCGTTTTTTCCCGCCGACGGGACACCACGCGCCCCCCTCTGTTGAGGCGCGAGCGGGACGGTGCGTGACAGAGCCGCCCAGGTCCACTACATCACAGTGCCATGGATGCTTCCGTCGACGCCGCCACACCGGAGCCGGCCTTCGAACTTCTGGCCCCGGACGAACAGACCAAGCCGCTGGTGCTGGCCTCGCCGCACAGCGGCAACCGCTATCCGGCCGAGTTCCTGGCGGCGGCGCGGCTCGACCCGCGCGCGTTGCGCAAGTCGGAAGACTGCTTCGTCGACGAGATCTTCGCGGGCGCCCCGGCGCTGGGCATACCGCTGATCCGCGCGCTGTTCCCCCGCGCCTTCCTGGACGTCAACCGCGAAGCCTACGAGCTGGACCCGGAGATGTTCGCCGACCCCCTGCCGCCCTACGTCAACACGCGCTCGCCGCGCGTGGCCGCCGGGCTGGGCACCATCGCGCGGGTGGTCGCCAACGGGGAGGACATCTACCGCGGCAAGCTGCGCTTTTCCGAAGCGGTGCGGCGGGTGGAGCAGTGCTACACGCCCTACCACACGGCGCTGCGCCGTCTGGTCGAGGACACGCGCGCCCGATTCGGCCACGCGGTGCTGGTCGACTGCCATTCCATGCCCTCCCCGGGGCTGGGCGACCGCGACAACCGGCGCAGCGACATCGTTCTGGGGGACTGCTTCGGCAATTCCTGCGCCCCCGTGGTCACCGAGACGGCGGAACGCTTCCTGCGCGGCCTGGGCTACACGGTCAGCCGCAACGCGCCCTACGCCGGCGGCTACACCACCCGTCATTACGGGCGCCCGCGCCAGGGCATCCACGCGCTGCAGATCGAGATCAGCCGCGACCTCTACATGGACGAGGCCACGCTGTCGCGTCTGCCCTTCCTGACCGTCCTGACCCGGCACATGCACGAGATGGTGGACAACATCGCCCACCTGCCTCCCAGCCCCCTTGCCCCGCGCTGACCAGCCCGTCGCGCACCGGGCCGCGCACAAAAAAAGGCCGGGGCAAAGCCCCGGCCCGAGTCTAGGGAGGAAACGCCCAAGAAGTGCGTTACGGCATCGCCCGCATCGCAGACACGATCGATGCCGCACTGCACAATATGATGGAGCCCCGCTCAGGGATCAAGAGGGAAAATGATTTTTCATGTCATTCAATGGCTTAATCGAAGTTAAGACACAGCTCGGGCGCAGCGCAAACAGCCATTTATGCTGCATTGCACACAGAATCCCGGCCCTGCTTCCGCACAATCTGGGGCTGGCGGCGCGCCCGCCAACCCACCCCGGTCCTTCGGCATAATCCATCCGACCGATAGGGAACCAACCCTCCATACGGTCGTTTTGTCCCTGCGCGTCCCGGGGTCTGCCCCGCCACGCGCGATTCGGCCGCCGTTCCAAGCGGTCGTCCGGCACCGGAGAACCACCCACGTGAGCAGACTGGTCGTCGTATCCAACCGCGTCGCCCCCATCGACGAAGGCAAACAGGCCGCCGGGGGCCTCGCCGTGGCCGTGCTGGCCGCGCTGAAAAAGACCGGAGGCATCTGGTTCGGCTGGAGCGGCACGGTGGTCGAGGAGGAATCGCAGAGCGAGCCACGGCGCACCGATGTCGGACGCCTGACCTACGCGACGCTGGACCTCAGCCGCCGCGACTTCGAGGAATATTACAACGGCTTCGCCAATCAGACCCTGTGGCCGCTGTTCCATTACCGCGTCGGCCTGATCGAGGTCAGCCGCCGCACGCGCGAGGGCTACAAGCGCGTCAACGGCTATTTCGCGGAGAAGCTGGTCCCGCTGCTGCGCCCCGACGACATGGTGTGGGTCCATGACTACCACCTGATCCCGTTCGGGGAGGAGTTGCGCCAGCGCGGCTGCACGCAGCGCATGGGCTTCTTCCTGCACACCCCCTTCCCCGCGCCGGAGATCCTGGTGGCCCTGCCGAACCACCGGGAGCTGATCCGGGAGCTGTGCGCCTACGACCTCGTCGGCTTCCACACCCAGGTGGATCTGCGCAGCTTCGCCGACTACATCCGGCAGGAGTTGGACGGCGAGGTGGAGGACCGCGGCCCCGAGGGCGGCATGCTGATTCACGCCTTCGGACGCACGCTGCTGGCCCGTGCCTTCCCCATCAGCATCGACACCGAAAATCTCGTGGGCATCGCCGAGACCGCCGTGCGCTCCCGCCACACCGAGCGGCTGAAGGAAAGCCTCGTCGGGCGGCGGCTGATCATCGGGGTGGACCGGCTCGACTACTCGAAGGGCCTGCCGCAGCGCTTCCAGGCCTTCGAGCAGCTGCTGGCGGCCTACCCGGAGCATTGCAACCGCGTCTCCTTCCTCCAGGTGGCGCCGCCGAGCCGGGAGGACGTGCCGGAATACATCGCCATCAAGCGCGAGCTGTCGGAGCTGTCTGGTCGCATCAACGGGCGCTTCGCCGAGTTCGACTGGGTTCCCATCCGCTACCTGAACAAGAGCTTCGGGCGGCGGGTGCTGGCCGGCTTCTACCGCACCGCCCATGTCGGTCTGGTCACCCCGCTGCGCGACGGCATGAATCTCGTCGCCAAGGAGTATGTCGCCTGCCAGGACGCCGACGATCCCGGCGTGCTGGTGCTGTCCACCTTCGCCGGGGCCGCGCGGGAACTCGATTCGGCTCTGATCGTCAACCCCTTCGACATCGAGGCGGTGGCCGACGCCCTCCAGCGCGCCCTGACCATGTCCCTGCCCGAGCGCAAGGAGCGCCACGCCGCGATGATGCGCATCCTGCGCAGCCACGACATCGGCTGGTGGCGGGAAAGCTACGTCGATGCCTTGACGCGCGCGCCGTACGGGTGAAACTGATTTTATGACCACAGACAGCAATGCCGCATCCGGCCCCGTCACCCTGGTCGCCGACATCGGCGCCACCAACGCCCGCTTCGGCCTGATCGACGGCGCGGGCATCCATGGTTCGCGCGTGCTGCGCTGCGCCGACTTCCCGTCGCTGGAGGCGGCGGCGCTGGCCTATCTGGGCGGTGTGGCGCACGACGCCCGGCCCAGCCGCGGCGCCTTCGCCATCGCTGGCCCGGTGACCGGCGACGCGGTGCTGATGACGAACCGCGGCTGGTCCTTCTCCACGGCCGAGGTGCGCGGCAAGCTGGGGCTGGAGCGGCTGGTCGTCATCAACGACTTCACCGCCGTCGCCCTGTCGGTGCCCCGCCTTACCGCCTCCGACGTCCATCAGGTAGGCGAGGGAGCGCCGGTACCGGGCCGCGTCGTCGGCGTGGTCGGGCCGGGCAGCGGGCTGGGCGTATCGGGGCTGGTGCCCGGCCCCGAGGGCTGGACCGCGCTGGCCGCGGAGGGCGGCCACGTCACCATGGCGCCTGTCAGCGACCGCGAGAGCGCCGTGCTGGCCCAGCTCCGCAAGAGCTTCGACCATGTGTCGGCGGAGCGGGTGCTGTCCGGGCCGGGGCTGGTCAACCTCTATCAGGCGCTGTGCGTCCTCGACCACCAGGAGCCGGAACCCTTCACCCCGGCCCAGGTGTCCGACGCGGCGACCGCCAACACCAACCCCCATTGCGTCGAGGCGGTGGAGATGTTCTGCGCGATGCTCGGCACCGTGGCGGGCAACCTCGCTTTGACGCTGGGCGCGCGCGGCGGCATCTACATCGCGGGCGGCATCGTGCCGAAGCTGGGTCCCCTGTTCACCCACTCCCGCTTCCGCAAGCGCTTCATGGAGAAGGGGCGGATGCGCGACTTCCTGGCCCCCATCCCGACCTACGTCATCACCCACGAGCTTCCCGCCTTCCTCGGTCTGGCGGAGGCCGCCGAGCGGGCATAAAGGCGTTTCAGGCCGTTAGCCGCGAGGCGGCCAGCGTCAAGTCGGCCAGGAAGGTCGGCTGTTCGGCGAGCTGGCCGCGCAGGATGTAGCTGGGGTGGAAGGTCGCCACCACCTCCGCCCCCGGCACGAGGCGGCAGGGCTGGACCGTGCCGCGCAGCTGCATGATCCCGTTCAGCCCGGTCAGCGCCCACAGCGGCGTGCGGCCCAGCGCGACGATGACGCGGGGGGCGAAGCCCTCCAGCGTCCGCTGCAGATGCTCGATCTCGCCGGAAAACTCCGCCAGCACCCAGTCGGAGGCGCCGAACGGCCCCCAGCGCTCGTCCAGCGCCCGCCCCTCCTTCTTGGCGCGGGTGCGCGACGCGAAGAAATGCCCCACCTTGTTGCCCGGCGGCTGGTAACGGAAGACGTTGGCGACGAGGCATTCCGCCCGCTCCACCCCCGCCGCCTTCAGCGTCTCGTCGAGGAGCTGGCCGCTGCGCCCGACGAAGGGCACGCCGCGCCGCGCTTCCTCCGCTCCCGGCGCCTCCCCCACGATGGCGAGGCGCGGCCCGGCGGCGGTCTTCGTGGGCTGCTGGTAGTCGGCGAAGGGCAGGTCCGTCATGCGCGCGTCCATGGTTGGTCGTGAGGCTTGCCGCCGGGAGGCTTCGGCCCCAGCATTGTTCGAAACGAGGAGTTCGAACCAACAACACCGGAGGGCACGAGATGGCGACACAACAGGAGCTGGCGGGAAAGAGCTGCGAACCCTGCCGCGGCGGCATCCCCCCGATGGACCGCGCCATGGCGGAAAATTATCTGGTGCAGGTGCCCGGCTGGTCGATCAAGCCGGACCCCGACCGGCTGGAGCGCGACTACCGCTTCTCCAACTTCCGCGAGGCGCAGCGTTTCGCGATGCGCGTCGGCGACCTGTGCGAGGCGGAGGGCCACCACGCCGAGATCCTCTATGGCTGGGGCCATTGCACCGTCACCTTCTGGACGCACAAGATCAAAGGTCTGCACGAGAACGACTTCATCATGGCTGCCAAGGTCGAGGGGCTGATGGACGAACCCTACGCCCCGGTGTCGGAGTCCATGGGCGACGTCTCCCCCACCGCGCGCCACGGCTGATTTCTTCGCCTTCTCCTCAACTTTTTCTCCTCTCGCCTTCGGGGAGAGGGTTAGGGTGAGGGGGTTGCGCGTGTCGTTACGTCCGGCACAAGCGCACCCCCTCACCGGCCCTTCGGGCCACCCTCTCCCCAGAGGGGAGAGGGTTACGCCACCGCGCCAGCCCGGAGCACGCCCCATGCCCAACGCCCAGCCCACCGTCATCCAATGGGGCCTGTCCAGCTACAGCGGTTGGGGCGTCAACGGGTTGCAACTGGCGCTGAGCTGGACGCGCAGCGGGCGGCTGGTGCCGGTCTGCTCGCTGCCGCTGCGGCTGGAAGACATCGCGCTGTCTCCGCTGGAATGGCGGCGCATGGCCGGCTTCGTCCGCGAGTCCGAAACGCTCTGCCGGCAGATCGCGCCCCATGCGGGGCAGGAGATCGGGGTATCGGTGCCGGTGCTGCGCGGGCTCGGCAACAACCTCGTCGGCAGCCGATCCGTGGAGGGCGTGACTCTGAAGGGCCAGCCCACCGTCGGCGTCTGCTATCTGGAGGACACCGCCATCGACGCGGAGGGCCGGGCGCGGGCGGAGCACTGCGCGGCCATCGTCGCCGGGTCCAGCTTCGTCGAGCGGGTGCTGACCGGCGCGGGCATCGGGCGGGTGCGCACGGTGCTGCAGGGCGTCGATCCCACCCACTTCCATCCGGCGCCCAAGGTCGGCTGGTTCAAGGACCGCTTCGTCGTCTTCTCCGGCGGCAAGCCGGAATTCCGCAAGGGGCAGGACCTCGCCCTGCTCGGTTTCCGCGCCTTCGCCGAGCGCCATCCGGAGGCGCTGCTGTTGACCGCTTGGCACAACCCCTGGCCGGAGAGCGCCCGCTCGCTGGAGGCCAACCCCGCCGTGGCGCCGGTGCGCTTCCACGAGAACGGCGCGTTCGACGGCGCTGGGTGGGCCGCCGCCAACGGGTTGCGCGCCGATCAGGTGTTGGACCTCGGCCCGGTGCCCAACGCCGACATGGCCCGCATCCTGCGCGAGGTGGACGTCGGCCTGTTCCCCAACCGGGGCGAGGGCGGGACCAACCTTGTCGCCATGGAATGCATGGCCTGCGGCGTGCCCGCCATCCTGTCGGCCAACACCGGCCATCTCGACCTGATCGGGGCGGACACCTGCGTCCCGCTGACCCGGCAGGGCACCATCCGGACCGACTTCGGCACCGACGGCTGGGGCGAAAGCGACGTGGAGGAGATCGTTGCGGCGTTGGAGCGCCTGTGGGCCGACCGTGCCCGCGCCGCAGCCATCGGGCGAAACGGCGCCGCCTTCCTGGCCGGGCTGAGCTGGGACCGCTACGCAGACGGGGTGGCGGAGGTCGTGGAGGCGGTGCTGTAGCGCCTACAGCGCCTTCACCGCCGCCAGAAGCCGCTCCACCTCCGCCTCGTCGTTGTAATAGTGGGGGGAGGCGCGCACGACCTCGGTCAGGCCGCGGGCGTCCATATCGAAGGGGGTCGAGGGCGCGGAGGACACCGACAGGTTGATCCCCTGGCCGCGCAGGGCGGCCTTGATGGCGCGCGGGTCGCGGCCATCCACCGTGAAGGTGACGATGGCGCAGCGCTCGGCCCCGAGATCGCGCACCGTCACGCCGGGAAGCGCGGCCAAGCGGCGCCGCAGCGTGTCGGCCAGAGCGAAGGCGCGGTCGCGGATCGCCTCCAGCCCCCAGGACAGCGCGTAATCCACCGCCACCCCCAGCCCGAGCCGGGCGGCGGTGTTGCTCTCCCACAGCTCGAAGCGGCGGGCGTCGGGGCGCATGGTGTAGCGGTCCGGCCCGGCCAAAGCGGCGCCGCTGTGGTCGAGCGTGTGCGGCTCGATGCGGTCGAGCCAGTCCTTGCGGACATAGAGGAAGCCGGTGCCCCGCGGCGCGCGCAGGAACTTGCGCCCGGTCGCCGACAGGAAGTCGCAGCCCAGCGCCTCGACGTCCACCGGCATCTGCCCCACCGTCTGGCAGGCGTCGAGCAGATAGGGGATGCCGTGCCGCCGGGCCACCCGCCCGATGGCGGCCGCCGGGTTGACCAAGCCGCCGTTGGTCGGGATGTGGGTGATGGCGATCAGCTTGACCGGACCCTTCCCCGGCTCCCCGATCATCGCCTCCAGCGCCGCGACGGAGGTCTGGCCGGTCTCGTCGCTCGGGATCACCTCGACCAGCACGCCGGTGCGCCGGGAGGCTTGCAGGAAGGGGATCAGGTTCGCCGCGTACTCGGCGCGCGCCGTCAGGATGCGGTCGCCGGGCCGGAAGCCCTCCCCCGGCAGGGCGGCCAGCGCGTTGAAGGCCATGCCCCAGGCCGCCGTCGCGTTCTCTGCCAGGGCCACCTCCTCCCGCGAGCAGGCGAGCAGGCGGGCCACGGAGTCGTAGACGCCCTCCAGCCGGCCATTGGCGTGCTCGGCCGCCTCGTAGCCGCCGATGGTGGCCTCCAGCGCCAGATGCGCGGTCACGGCGTCCAGCACCGGCTGCGGCGGCAGGGCGGCCCCAGCGTTGTTGAAATGGGCGACCTGCCGGGTCCCCGGTGTCTCCGCGCGGGCGCGCGCGATGTCGATGGTCATTCGCCCTCCCTCTGCCCCGGTGTGTCCGGTGGTTGTTTCTCGCCGATGTGCACCGCCAGCCAGACGGTCGGGGCGGCACGATCGGTCCAGGCCACGCGGTGCCGCCGCCGGGCGGGGATCATCACCCAGTCGCCGGGTCCAAGCGCGCGCTCCGCCTCGCCCTCAAGCTGCAACCCTGCGGCGCCCTGGACGACGAGCACGAACTCGTCCCAGTCCTGATCGTACCAGAAGCCGTCGGGGGACGCCTGACCGGTGGACAGGATGCGCTCGATGCGCACCGTCCCGGACGACGCCGTTTCCGCCAATGTCGTGAAAATCTCGTCCGGCAAAGATCTGGCCGGCAGGGCACCGGACGGCAGGCCCGCCAGCAGGTTGCCGGCCGGGACGCTCATCCCCAGAGTTCAGGGGCGGGGGGGAACAGAGTTCCACCCTCGTAATGCAGGGCCGGCGTGCGGTCCTCGGCCAGCAGCAGCGGCCCGTCGAGATCGACGTAGCGCGCCCCCTGGGCCAGCAGGACGGCCGGCGCCATGGCGAGCGACGTGGCGACCATGCAACCGACCATGATGTCGAAGCCGGATTCCTGCGCCGCCTGCTTCAGCAGCAGCGCCTCGGTCAGGCCGCCGGTCTTGTCCAGCTTGATGTTCACCACCTGGTAGATGCCCTTCAGCCGGTCCAGCGAGTCCAGCCCGTGGCAGGATTCGTCGGCGCCGAGCGGCACCGGGCAATCGATGCCGCGCAGCGCCTCGTCCTCGCCGGCGGGCAGCGGCTGCTCGATCAGTTCCACTCCCAGATCGGCCAGCACCGGGGCGAAGCGGCGGAGCATCTCCAGCGTCCAGGCCTCGTTGGCGTCGACGATCAGACGGGTGGTCGGGGCGGCCTCGCGCACCGCACGCACGCGGTCGAGGTCGCCCTCCCCGGTGAGCTTCATCTTCAGCAGAGGATGGTCCGCCGCCCGCGCCTTGGCGGAGGCGGCCATGGCCGCGGGCTCGTCCACGCTCAGCGTGTAGCAGGTGGTCAGTTTCTTCGGCGCGTCGGGCAAGCCGGCGAGCCGCCACGCCGGTTTGCCCGCCTGTTTGGCCTCCAGGTCCCACAGCGCGCAGTCCAGCGCGTTGCGCGCGGCCCCCGGCGGCAGGAGGGTGCGCAGCCGCTCGCGGTCCAGCCCGTCCGCCACCGCCCCGGCCAGGGACTCCAGCGTCTTGACGGTCTCGTCCAGCGATTCCCCGTAGCGGGCGTAGGGCACGCACTCCCCACGGCCCCGCTTGCAGGATTCGACCACCTCGGCGACCACGACCTCGGCCTCGGTCTTGGCGCCGCGCGATATGCGGAAGGTCCCCGCGATGGGGAAGGTATCGCGGCGGACATAGAGACGGCGGGCGGTGGACGACATGCAACTCTCCAGCAACGCGGCGGACCCGAAGTGTAAGCAAACCCGCCGCGATGACCAGAGCAGGGTGCGAATGCCAGCCTTACCCGTGGAGCCCGGCCCCGTTCATTCCCGCGCGCCCACCCATACCGGAGGTTGTGGGCGCCTGCTGCTGGCGCGGGTCCGGGTCCTGCACGATCACCCCGTACCAGCCCAGCCCCTTGTAGGTCTCGTAGCCCGGCGTCAGGGCGTAGCCGTAGGTGCGCCCGGCGGCGTCGGCGTAATGGCCCATGCTCTCTCCGCTGCGGCGGAGCTGAACGGTCTCGCTGAGGATGCCCCGCCCGTCGGAGGAGGCGATCACCCGGTGCCGCGCGTCGAGCAGAAGGCAACGCGAGCGGGAGCGCTCTTCCTCCTCCAGCCGAACGCCCTGGACGACGGCGGCGGCCTGCGGTTCCCAGTCGAAGAAGATGCCCAGCACGCCGATCGGATCGCCGTCCGTCTCGCCGCCGCGCCGGATCGCGGTGGCGTAGGTGGCGACCACACGGTCCTCCAGCCGGCCGTTGCGCGCCACGTCGCCCACCGTGAACTCGCCGCCGTTGCGCGTGGCCAGAGCCTGGCGGAACCACGCCTCGTCGCCCACGCGGGCGCCCCGGGCACCGGGGTAGCGGCCCGGACGGCCGGTGGCGATCACCTCCCCCTTCAGGTCGGCGATCCACAGGTCCAGATAGACGGTGTAGGACTCCAGGATGACGCTCAGCCGGTGCGAGGCGTGCTGGCGGCTCTCCTCCGTCGGGTCGGCGGCGCAGTCCACCACCGCGCTGTCGGTCGCCCACCAGCGCACGTCGCAGGACCGCTCGTACAGGTTCCGGTCGATGATCTCGATCATGTTCAGCGACAGGTCGGCCAGACGCCGCCCGTGCATCTCCTGCACCATGGCGCTGCCGGTGGTGGTCAGATGGTCGACGCGCGAGACGATCTCCGACCGCAGCTCCTTGGTGATGGTGTTCACCTGCTTGGAGATCTCGGAGACTTCATTCGCGACCACAGCAAATCCGCGCCCGGCATCCCCCGCCCGCGACGCTTCGATCAGGGCGTTCATCGCCAGCATCTTGGTGCGGCGGGTGATGTCTTCGATCAAGGACACCTTCCGGGAGGCGACGTCCAGGACGCCTCGGGAAAGCTCGAACAGTTCGTTTCCGGCCACACTCATCCCGAACACCTCTGTGAGTTTGGTGGGATATCTTTTTTTAGACGTCCAACCATCAAACGCTGTGCCAAACGCACATTGGGAACCATCTGGACGAGCAAAGCCTTGGAACGCCTGCGTTTTCACGCAAGCCCCCGGGGTCGACCTCAACGTTCTTGAGATATCAGTTTCGAAATTGTGATGAATTCGGCGTCATATTGGAGTCCGAACAATCACGTGCGGCACCGATGTTGCCGCACCGCACCCCACGCATCGCGTGCGCCGCAACAAAAACACCGGTTTCTTCTAAAAAATGAGACAAAAGGTCGCATGGACCCCGCCCGCCGCTCCGACACTGCTTAGTACACAAGCAAATGCCGAGCGGCTGATCAATGCCTACCTTTTAAGCAAGCGCATTTTTTGGGCAAAAGAGGCCGAACTGCACAAGAATGCGTCAGGCAACCTTGCTCATCTCATCGAGGAAAAGTTGCACTTCGCGCGTCAGCCGGTCGGCTTGGACGGTCATCCGCTCCGACGCGGCGAAGACCTCGTGTGCGGTGCCGCTGGTGCGCTCGGCGGCGGTGGTGACGTCCTGGATGTCCTCGGTGACGGCGCGGGTGCCGGCGGCGGCCTGATCCATGTTGCTGACGATCGCGCGGATCGCCGAGCCCTGCTGCCCGATGCCCGCGGCGATGCCGCCGGCGATCTGGTTGATGTCCTGGATGGTGTGGCCGATGCCGACGATGGAGGCGACCGCCACGTCGGTGGAGGACTGGATGCCGGCGATCTGCCCGGCGATGTCGCCGGTGGCCTTGGCGGTCTGGTCAGCCAGCCGCTTGACCTCCTGCGCCACCACGGCGAAGCCCTTACCGGCCTCGCCGGCGCGGGCCGCCTCGATGGTGGCGTTGAGCGCCAGCAGGTTGGTCTGGCTGGCGATGTCGTTGATGAGGGTGACCACCTCGCCCACCGTCTTGGCGGCCCCCGACAGATCGGCGATCAGCGCGTTGGAGCGCTCGGCCTCGCCCGCCGCGTTGGCGGCGACCTTGGCGACCTCCTCCACCTGGCGGGCGATCTCCCGGATCGAGGCCGACAGTTCCTCCGTCGCGGCTGCGACGCTGCCGACCGAGGAGCCGGTCTGCGACGCGGCGGCGGCCACCGAGGACGCCTTGCCGGTGGCGGTCTGGGCGTCGGTCTCCATGGTGCGGGCCGACATCTCCAACTGGTGGGCGGTGCCGGACACCTGCTCGCACACCGCGCGGATCTGCGTCTCGAAGCGGTCGGTCACCCCGGCGAAGCCCTTCACCTTGGTGGCGATGGCGTCGGTGGCGGTGTTGATGGTGCGCGACGCGTGCAGGAAGTTGCCCTGCATGCCCTTCAGCACGATCCGCCGGAAATATTTGTTGGCCGACACGTAGCTCATCGACGCGGTAGCCTCGCGGATGAAGGCGTCGGTCCGGTCGATCGAGTCGTTCAGGGCGTGCATCAGCTCGCCCAGGTCGCCCTTCTCCCGCACATTGACGACCCGCGCCTCGAAATCGCCGCGCGACACCGCCTGGCAGACCGCCACCGCCTGCCCCACCGCGGCGCGGGCGCGCACCATGCACAGCATGACGCCGACCAGCGCGGCCAGCGCGGCGGCCCCGATCCCGATGCGCAGCGGCGCGCCGCCGACGTCCAGCGAATCGGTCACCAACAGCGCTGCGACGAGCAGCGCGGCGACCGCCCCGAGCCCGAACGCCTTAGAGAGAGAAGACGAATTCGTCATACCCGATCCCCTTCTCCGTCAGCAGTCCGACAACGGTGGCGAAGGCCTCGTTCATGCCCTGCTTGCGGTCTTCGTGGCGGTTTTCGATGTCGAGAAGCGTGCGGTACAGCGGCACCACCTTGTCGATCGCGCCGCGGTCCGGCACCCGGCGCGACGAGTGGTAGCCGACCAGCCGACCGTTGACGTCGTAGCTGGGGGTGACGTGAGCGAAGACCCAGTAATGGTCGCCGTTGCGCGCCCGGTTCACGACGTAGGCGAAGATCTCCTGCCCCGCCCCCAGCGTGTCCCACAGCAGCTTGAACACGCAGCGCGGCATGTCCGGGTGGCGGACGATGCAGTGCGGGGCGCCCATCAGCTCCGCCTCGCTGTAGCCGGCCACGCGCTGGAACACCCGGTTGGCGTAGGTGATCCGGCCCTTCAGGTCGGTCTTGGAAACGATCACCTCATCGGCGTCGAAGAACCGCTCGACCCCGGTCAGCGTCCGGTCGCGGAGGCCGGGACTGAGAACAGCGCTGTGTGCCATGTGCCTGCGGTCGCGGGCCGAGAGCCCGGCGCCCCCTTATTGGTTCGCGGTCGGTTACAGGGCGTACATCTCCCCATCCGCGCGTTCCCGTCGGGCACTGGCGGACGCCGCAAAATAAAGACCATGCGGGTTATACAAAAGATTAAATTTGTTGCCGGGCGGAAATATGATTCAGCTCAACCGTCCGCTTGACACCGCTCAACCGTGGACCGGACGCAACGATGTGCCGTCGGCTCACTCCGGCGGGTAGGGAACGGTCAGCAGCCGGCCGATGGGCGGATTCTCGACGATCGCCGTCATGCCGTCCGGCCAGCGCACCTCCAGCCGTTCCACCGACCGGGCGCTGCCCAATCCGAAATGGGCCACCGGCTCCATCTGGCAGAGATAGCCCGATCCCGCGCAGACGGACCGGCGCTGCCGCCGCCCGTTGGCCGTGCAGGTCACCACCGCGCCGCGGGCCGGCGCGCCGTAGGGGGTCAGCGGCAGCACACGCAGCCACCCGTTGTGGTTCGCCGCCGTGCGGTAGAGCGACAGCGGCTGCGGCGATCCGCCGCCCAGCCCATTGCCGTGCGCGACAAGGAGTTCCAGCCGTCCGTCGCCGTCGATGTCGGCCACCGCCGCCCCGGTCCCCATCCCCTTGGGCTCCAACGCGTCGCCGAGATCGATGGCCTGCCAGCGGTCGTCGCGCCACCCGAACAGGCGGTTCGGTTCGCCGTGCAGGTTGAAGAACAACTCTTCATAGCCGTCGTTGTCGAAATCGGCGGCGATCACGCTGGACACCCGGCCCGGAAAGGACATCTCGGGATCGGCCTCGTCCACGAAGCCGCCGCCGGAGCGCTGGACGAACAGGCGCTGCGGCCCCTCCCAGGCGCCGACCAGCAGCCCGAACCCGCCATAGCCCGGCCCGTCCACCGCGGTCACCGCCCGCCCGGCGAAGCGCGAATCGGCGACTCCGCGTTCCTCGGCGATCTCCTCGTAGGTTCCGTCGCCCAGGTTGCGGAACAGGAAGTTCGGCCCACCCTCGTTGCAGGCGAACAGGTCCACGCGGTCGGACAGGAACGGCAGGGCGAGCAGCCCGCGCCCGGCGCCGATCAGATCGATGCCCGCGTCCTCCGCCGCGTCCTCCAGCCGCCCGCGGCGGCTCAGCTCGAACAGGCGGAAGGGGCCGCCGTCCGCCGCCACGACGAACCCGTAGCGGCCATGGCCGTGCCGGTCCATGGCGACCACCGAGCGCCCGGCGACGCGGTTCGCCATGCCGGCGTTCTCCGGCTGGGCCAGCAGGTCGAGCCAGTGCTTGCCGAAGCAGGCGAACAGCCGGTCGCCCATCTCCTTCGGCCCGCTCGCCCGGTCGGAGTTCAGGACGTACAGCTCTTCCCGCCCGTCGCCGTCCACGTCGGCGGCGGCGATGGCGACCGCGCAGCCCGAGGCGTCGGCCAGCAACGGCCCGGCGATGTCCACCAGCCGGGAGCCGTCCCATTTGAGGACGAGGTTGTTGGTGGCGTAGCCCGTGACCACCAGTTCGAATGCCCCGTCACCGTCGACGTCGGTCACGGTGATGCCGTTGGACAGGCGCGGCTGGTTGCCGTCGATCAGCCGCGAGCATTCGAAGAACATCGGCCGCCACTCCCTCACTGCCGCGACGACGCCCGGGGAGGGTTTGGCCCGCGAAGGCCGGTCCCTGACGGGCTCTAATCCGTTGATACCTCTTCGAACGGCGGAGGTAAACCCGCACGGAAGTCCAGCCTGCCGAGGAGCTGCGGCCTATGACCGCGCGGGAAGCGTCCCGGAGGGCATGAAAAATCCCGCCGCAGCGGGCCGGCTGCGGCGGGATCGGTTCACGGAGCGCAAGGACGCTCAGCGGCGCTTCTTCACGCCGCCGTTGGTCAGGGCGCCACCCGCGGCCAGCTTGACCGGATCGGACTCGTCGCCGTCCTTGGCCGCCGGACGGTTCCCGGCCACCGCCAGCTTGGCGCTTTCCTTCAGCGCCTTGGCGGCCGCCTCGCGGGCCGGCAGCTCGATGTTCAGCTCCAGGGTCGAGCAGTCACCGCCGCGGTCAAGCTTCACCTCGACCTTGTTCTGGTCGATGTCGATGTACTTGGCGATGACCGCCAGAAGCTCCTGCTGGAGCATCGGCAGATAGTCCGGCCCGGTCCGCCCGGCGCGCTCGTGCGCCATGACGATCTGGAGCCGCTCCTTGGCCTGGACCGCCGACGCGCGCGGGGCGGACCGGAAAAAGCTGAAGATGCTCATGCGGACCTCCGGAGGAGGCGGCTGAACAGGCCCTTCTTCTGGGGCGTGACGAAGCGGTGCTCAACGTCCTCACCCAGGAAGCGGGAGACCGCATCGAGATAGGCCTGGCCGGCGTTGGACGCCTCGTCGAGGATGACCGGCATGCCGACGTTGGAGGCGCGCAGCACCGCTTGGCTTTCCGGGATCACGCCGAGCAGCGGGATCGCCAGGATCTCCAGCACGTCGTCGACCTTCAGCATCTCGCCGCGCTCCACCCGCTCCGGGTCGTAGCGGGTGAGGAGAAGCTGCTGGGTCACCGGCTCCAGCCCCTGCTCCGCCCGGCGCGAGCGGGAGGCCAGCACGCCGAGGATGCGGTCGCTGTCGCGGACCGAGGAGACTTCCGGGTTGGTCACGATCACCGCGTGGTCGGCGAAGTACAGCGCCATCAGCGCGCCGCGCTCGATGCCCGCCGGGCTGTCGCAGACGATGTAGTCGAAGTCCTTGGAGAGTTCGTTCAGAACCTTCTCCACGCCTTCGCGGGTCAGGGCGTCCTTGTCGCGGGTCTGCGAGGTCGGCAGGATCGACAGGTTGTCGATGCGCTTGTCCTTGATCAGCGCCTGGCTCAGCTTCGCTTCGCCGTTGATGACGTTGATGAAGTCGAACACCACGCGCCGCTCGCAGCCCATGATGAGGTCGAGGTTGCGCAGCCCGACGTCGAAATCGATGACGACCGTCTTGAAGCCGCGCAAGGCGAGTCCGGTCGCGAAAGCGGCGGAGGAGGTCGTCTTGCCGACGCCGCCCTTGCCGGAAGTCATGACGATGATCTTGCCCAACGGAGCTTCTCCCACGTTCCTAAATGTTGCCGCCAAGGTCCGGTTACCGGGTTACGCAGATCAGGGTCTGTGCTGGGCACGCTTTGCGTGACACCGTCCTCGCACAGAGGGCCGTTCGACAGAAAGCGCTCAAAAGCGTCATCACTGGGGCTCCATGTGAAGATAGCCGTCGCGCAGGAAGATCTGCACCGGCTTCTTCAGCACGTCGTTCCCGAAATCCTCGCTGACGCGGTACAGCCCGGCCACCGAGACGACCTCGGCCTCCAGGCTGTGACAGAAGATGCGCGCGTTGGTGTCGCCGGACACGCCGGCCAGCGCCCGGCCGCGCAGCGCGCCGTAGACGTGGATGTTGCCGTCGGCCACCACCTCCGCGCCGGGGGACACCGGGGCGGTGATGACCAGATCCGTTTTTTCCGCGTAGATCTGCTGGCCGGAGCGCACCGGCTCGGTCACCAGCAGCGCCGGGCGGTAGACCGGCTCGGGCGGCGGAGCCGGGATCGGGGCGGCGCCGGCCTGCGGATCGGCAGGGGCGGCGGCGGACTCCAGCTTGGCGGCACGGCCGGCGGGCATCGGGGTCAGCCCGGCGGCGAGCGCCCCCTCGTGGACCGCGCGCGGCCCGCCCCGGAAGCCGACCGGCAGCAGGTACAGCGCGCGCAGGTTGGTCACCAGGGCGGCGATGTCGAAGCGCGGGGTGTCCTCCGTCAATTCCTCGAAATCGAGGACGACGGGGGCGTTCCGGAAGAAATTTGGCGCCTGCCGGACCTTGACGGCGAGCTGGGTGAAGAAGTCCGGCGACGCCGGATCATTCACCTTCAGCACCATCATGGTGAAGGAATTGCCCCGCAACTGGAACGGACCGTCCCGATCGGCACCCTGCCTGGCGCTGCTCACCGCTGCCATCCTGCTTGTGTTCCTGCCGAATCCGCGTCGTCCGCATGTCTGGGGCCATCGGCCAGGCACCAGGGCGGAAGGGTCAACCACCCGGGTTCTAGCGGCGCGGACCCCATCCGTTCAAGCCTTTCCCGGCGCCGATGGAGTGACAACCACCGGACACACGCGCCATCGGCCGGAACAGGGCGTCCCCGTCCGGGCTGAAGGTCCATGTGTTGCGTCAGCGGAAGGTCTCACTACAAAGTATGGTAATGGAACCGGATTCGCCGGGCAAAGGGTTTTGCAGGGATATGCCCTTTTCGCGCTGCGGCATCTTTCCCTCGCCACAGCACTCGCAAAGATGGTCAGCGCGACCTCGAAACATCCCCTCGTCGCAGCGCCGGCGGGTTCCCTCCGCCTCTGGCGGTAGCCCGTCGCCGCTGCGCCTCCACCTGCGGCTCATCCACAACATCTTGTGTGAATCTTTTGCGATGCCCGCAATTTCGCCTGACCTTCGCCGCCGCGCGCCCTATGTTTGTGATGTGAGGTTCCTATTCTGACGAAGAGGTTCCGCTTGCATCCTGCTTCGTTCCCGAGCGTCCGATTGTCGCCGGCACCCCATGACGGGCGCAGCCGACGGGACGCACGCCTCGCACCGGCAAGCCAGACTCCGGCCATCCTGTTGCACAGCAACATCGACGACCTCCCCTTGCGGGAGGTTTTTTTGTGCCCGGAGCCGCCGCCCACCAACGTGACGTTAGGAGAGCGATATGGCCAAACGCCAGACCAAAGGCAGCGCCGTTTCAGCGTCCGAGTCGACGGTCCACCCACTGTTCCCCGCCGCCGGCTGGGACCCCGTGGGCGGCGCCGACCGCCGCGACCAGAGCTATCTCCGCAAGGTCAAGCCCCAGAGCCCCAACCAGAAGAGGCTGATGGAGGCGATCAAGGACCATAACCTCGTTGTGGCGCTCGGCCCCGCCGGCACCGGCAAGACCTATCTGGCGATCTCCTCCGCGGTGGAGGCGCTGGAGGAGGGCAAGGTCGACCGCATCGTGCTGTCCCGCCCGGCGATCGAGGCGGGCGAGAGCATCGGCTACCTGCCGGGCGACATGCACGAGAAGATGGCCCCCTTCCTGCGCCCGCTCTACGACGCGCTGAGCGAGCGGCTGGGCGCCAAGCGCCTGCGCGCCCTGATGGCCGACGGCACCATCGAGATCGCGCCCGTGGGCTTCATGCGCGGGCGCACCCTGAACAACGCCTTCGTGGTGATCGACGAGGCGCAGAACTGCACCTACGCCCAGATCAAGATGCTGCTGACCCGCCTGGGCTGGCATTCCACCATGGTCCTGACCGGCGACCCCGACCAGACGGACCTGCTGGACAACCTGTCGGGTCTGGCCGACATCGCGCGCCGGCTGGAGGCGGTGGAGGGCATCGCCGTCGTCCGCCTGAGCGAGACCGACATCGTCCGCCATCCCCTGGTCGCTAGCATGCTGACCGTGCTCTGACGTCGTCGGCAAACGAACGGCGCCGGCGCTTTGCCCGCGGCGCGCCGACACAACTGCGGGAGGCCTTTTGGCCTCCCTTTTCTTTTTTTGCAGCGCGGCACGCCTTTCCTTGCGAACGTTTGGAGGGATGCCCGCGACGTTTTCTCACCATGAGTTGATCCGCCTTGACGACGATCAGGCCCTCGGAGCAAAAGTAACAAAAAATTTAGCAGAATTTCCGGACGGCCATCGTCCCGTCCGGGGCGGCGCATTTGCGCCGGACAAAGAAGATTCCGGAGGAACGTCAGGTGTTCGAGCGCATCAGCATCAAGGGTAAGATCTCCGTCATCCTGGGCGTCGCGGCCGTCGGGCTCGCCCTCATTGCGGCCGTCAGCCTGTTCGGCCTGCGTGCCGAGATGATGAAGGACCGCCAGGACAAGACCCGCAGCGTGGTGGAGGTTGCGCACAGCCTCGTCGCCCATTACGAGGAGATGGAGCGCAAGGGCACCCTGACCCGCGACGCCGCCCAGGCGGCCGCCAAGGACGCGCTGCGCCGGCTGCGCTACGCCGGTTCGGAGTACTTCTTCGTCATCGACCGCGCGCAGCGCATGATCATGCACCCCATCCGCCCGGAGATGGACGGACAGGACCAGTCGCGCACCGCCGATCCGAACGGCAAGCTGCTGTTCGTCGAGATGACCCGCGTCGGCGTCGCGGCGGAGGGCGGCTTCGTCGATTACCTGTGGCCGAAGCCGGGTCAGGCGGAGCCGGTGCCGAAGATCTCCTACGTGCGCGGGTTCGAGCCCTGGGGCTGGCTGATCGGGTCGGGCATCTATGTGGACGACGTGGCCGCCGCCTTCCGCGAGGCCGCCCTGTTCCTCGGCGGGCTGGGGCTGCTGATCGCCCTGGTGGCGACGGGCATCGCCCTGCTGGTCAGCCGGGCCATCGTCGGCCCGCTGCACGCGATGACCGGGGTGATGCAGACGCTCGCCGGAGGCGACACGGCGGTGACGGTGTCCGGCACGCAGCGCGGCGACGAGATCGGCGTCATGGCCCGCACCCTGGACATCTTCCGCAACAACCAGATCGACCTGCAGCGCCATTGGGAACGCCAACAGGTGGAGCATCGCGTGACCGGGCAGCGCGCCCGCGCCTTGGAACGGCTGACCGAGCGATTCGACGCCACGGTCAGCGCCATGGTCGGCACGGTCGGGCAGGCGGTGCAGGCGCTGGAGAACACGGCGCGCTCCCTGTCCGACACCGCCGACCGCAACATGCGCGAGGCGGCCTCGGTCGCCGGTGCGTCGCAGCAGGCGTCGGTGAACGTGCAGACCGTCGCCGCCGCCGCCGAGGAGTTGAGCAGCGCCATCGCGGAGATCGGCACCCAGGTCGCCACCTCCTCGCACATCTCCATGGAGGCGGTGAACGCCTCCCGCCAGGCCAGCGAGCGCATCGACGGGCTGGGCCACGCCGCGCAGAAGATCAACGAGGTCGCCGACCTCATCACCAGCATCGCCAGCCAGACCAACCTGCTGGCGCTCAACGCCACCATCGAGGCGGCGCGGGCCGGCGAGATGGGCAAGGGCTTCGCCGTGGTGGCGGGCGAGGTGAAGAATCTCGCCGGCCAGACCGCCAAGGCGACCGAGGAGATCGCCGCCCAGATCAGCGAGGTCCAGCAGGCGTCCCACGGCGCCGTCACCGCCATCCGCGAGATCGCCGGGATCATCGCCCGCAGCGACGAGATCGGAACCTCCATCGCCGCCGCGGTCCAGCAGCAGGGCGCGGCGACCGGTGAGATTGCCCGCAGCGCGGGGGAAGCGGCGCAGGGCACGCGGCAGGTTTCCACCAGCATCGACGAGGTCTCGGCCTCCGCTCTGGAGACGGAAAAGGCCGCCAACAGCTTGCTCGACGCCGCAGAGAGCCTGGCACAGCAGGCCGGGTCCCTGCGCGCTCTGGTGGATGCCTTCCTGGTCAATGTGGAGGCGATCAACAGCGCGGAACTGGCCACCCTCTTCGCCCCCGGCGGTGAGGATGTCTTCATGCCCTGGAACGACACGCTGGCCGTCGGGCAGGAGGACATCGACAACGACCACATGATTCTGGTCGCGCTGATCAACCGGGCGGCCCGGCGCATCCGGGGCGGCGAAGTGCCGCAGGCCATCGGGTCGGCCATCGACCAGCTCGTCGCCTACACGGTCCTGCATTTCGAGGAGGAGGAGCGGGTGATGCAGCGGTCGGGCTATCCCGACTTCGTCCAGCACAAGGCGCAGCACGACGCCCTGCGCAAGCGCGTGGCCGAACTGAAGCAGCGCTTCGCGGCCGGGGAGGCGCGGGTCGGCGACGATCTGCTGGCGCTGTTCCGCGACTGGCTGACCGGCCACATCCAGCGTTTCGACAAGCGCATCGGCAACCATCTGGCCCGTCCGGGAGAGCCGACGCGCAAGGCGGCGTGAGGAGCGTCCGGCATGGCGGAGTTTCTGAGTGACCTGTTCATCAACGCCCTTCCAAAGCTGACCGCCGCGCTGCTGGCCTGGGCTCTCGTCAGCTTCGTCGTCCGGAAGCCCCGCCTGACCTGGCTGCTCCTCGCCCTGCTGCCGGGCGGCATCGCCACCATCGCGGTCTACGCCGCGACCGGCACGGTGAGCGGCACCGCGCTCGCCCTGATCGTCCTGACCATTGCGCCGGCGGCGCTGGCGCTGCGCTGGGCCGCGCGGCGCCTGTGGTGAGCGCGCGATGCCCCGCCCTGGGCATAATTGCCCTCTTGACCTGGGCGGCGCGCCGCCCCATTCCAGTCGGTCATGAAAGCCCGACTCATCCGCATCGCCGCCGCCTCCGCCGTGGGGCTCGTGATCGCCGCCGGCATCGCCTGGTGGCAGGTCGAGAACGCCTCCAGCACGGTGCAGAGCAGCGTGCCCATCGGCGGTCCCTTCACCCTGACCGACCAGGACGGCAAGACGGTCACCGACGCCGACTATCGCGGCAAGTACCTGCTGATCTACTTCGGCTACACCTATTGCCCGGACGTCTGCCCGACGGAGCTGGGCACGATGGCCCGCGCCATGGACCTGCTGGGCGTGCAGGCGGACAAGGTACAACCGATGTTCATCTCGGTCGACCCGGAGCGCGACACGGTGGCGCATCTGAAGGACTATGTCGGGCTGTTCCACCCCAATCTGGTCGGGCTGACCGGCACGCCGGAGCAGGTCAAGGCGGCGGCCAAAGCCTACCGGGTCTATTACGCCAAAGCGCCGCAGGAAGGCGGAAAACCGGAGGATTACTTGATGGATCACTCCAGTTTTCTTTACCTGATGGGACCCGACGGGCGCTTCCTCGGGGTGTATCCGGCCGGCACCACCGCCGACCGCGTGGCCCAGGATCTGGGCAGCCGCATTGCCGGCTGACGGAAAACACGAGCGGAGCCGCGCCCTTTGACCCGGTAATACCAAGGTTTCGGCGCGGTTTCGTTGGGTTTTCAAGCACTTGTATTAAGGGTTTTGCGACTTGACAGGGTTGTGCCCTGTCCGTATGGTCTCGCCGCTTTCGCGTGGCTGCGAGACAACGGGGACAACGAAGCGACATGAGCGACGAAAAGCCCCCGCCGTCTCTGGCAGAGCTTGACGCCCGACTGAAGAAGGCGCGTGAAGGGAAGGAATCGCAGAGCGGTCCGGGGAAATATCACCGGCTGCCGCAGAGTCCTCTCGGCATCGCCTTCCGAATCGGGACCGAGCTGGTCGCTGCCATGATCGTTGGCGTCGGTGGCGGGCTTCTGCTCGACCGCTGGCTCGGAACGGCGCCCTGGGGATTGATCGTCATGTTCTTCCTCGGCGCGGCGGCCGGAATTCTGAATGTCTACCGGGCCATCACCGGGCTCGGATTAGCCCCCGGCTACCGCCGGGCCCGTGAGGATGACAACGAGCGCCCCAACGGCGACGCACACTGAGCGAGGACGACCTTGGATCCGCTGCACCAGTTCCAGATCAACCCGATCCTCCAGATCGTGATCGCCGGGTATGACGTGTCCTTCACGAACTCGGCCTTCTTCATGGTCGTGGCGGTCGCGCTGATCTACGCGCTGCTCGTCTTCGGCATGTCTGGCCGCGCCCTGGTCCCGGGCCGCCTGCAGTCCCTGGCCGAGATCTTCTACGAATTCGTCGCGAACATGGTTCGGGACAACGCCGGGCACGACGCCCGCCCGTACTTCCCGTTCGTCTTCGCGATCTTCATGTTCGTGCTGTTCGGCAACCTCGTCGGCATGATCCCGTTCACCTTCACCTTCACCAGCCACATCATCGTGACCTTCACGCTGGCGGCGACGGTGTTCGTGTTCGTGACCGTCCTGGCCCTGATGAAGCACGGCCTGCATTTCTTCAGCTTCTTCATGCCGCACGGCGCGCCGGTGGCGCTCGCCCCGATCCTTATCCCGATCGAGGTGATCTCCTACCTGATGCGTCCCGTCAGCCTGTCGATCCGACTGTTCGCCAACATGATGGCCGGTCACACCATGCTGAAGGTGTTCGCGGGCTTCACGGTTATGATGATCAGCGGTCTGGGCGCCGTCGGCTTCCTCGCCGGCCTCGTCCCGCTGGCCATCAACATCGCGCTGACCGGCTTCGAGTTCCTGGTCGCGTTCCTGCAAGCCTACGTCTTCTCGATCCTGACCTGCCTGTACATCCGCGACGCTCTGGAACTGCACTGAGCACCAGCGCCGACCCGGATCATCCCTTCACCTTTTTCTCCACAGTTCACCCTTACCTAGAGGAATGAGTACCATGGAAGCTGAAGCCGCCAAGTACGTCGGTGCCGGTCTGGCCGTTATCGCCCTCGCCGGCGTCGGCCTGGGTATCGGCAACATCTTCTCGACCCTGATCGGTTCGATCGCCCGCAACCCGGCCGTCCAGCCGAAGGTCTTCCCGATCGGCATTCTGGGCTTCGCGCTGACGGAAGCCGTCGCGCTGTTCGCCCTGCTGATCGCCTTCCTGATCCTGTTCGCCTAAGGCCCGAGCGAACTTCACATTTCGCTCTGACGCGGCGCCGGGCTCTCGAAGTTTCGGCGCCGCATTCTTGCCTAGGGGGACCGATCCATGCCGAACCTGTTGGCCAAGCGACGGCTGGTCCGCTGGTCGGGTGCCGCGGGCGCCTCGCTCGCCACTCTGACCGTGCTTGCCGGTAACGTCCTGGCGGCGACGGCGGAGCACGCGCCGGACGCCGCCCATGGCGGCGAGCATGCCGCCGGCGGCCTGCCGCAGCTCAATCCCGCCACCTTCCCCACCCAGATCTTCTGGCTGGCGCTGACCTTCATCACCCTCTACTACCTCCTGTCCAAGAAAGCGCTGCCGCGCGTGGCCGAGGTTCTGGAGGAGCGCCAGGAGCGCATTTCGCGCGACCTGAGCAAGGCCGCTTCGCTCAAGGAAGAGGCCGAGGCCGCCATGGCCCAGGTCGATCAGTCCCTCGCCGGGGCCCGTTCCGAAGCCCAGGCCCTGATCGCCCAGGTCGCCGCCGAGATCGACGCGAACAACCACGCCCGTCAGGCCCAGTTGAACGCCGAGAACGCCGAGCGTCTGCGCAGCGCCGAGGCGAACATCGCCGCGGCCAAGGAGCAGGCGATCGCCAACGTCCGCTCCATCTCCGCCGACATCGCCCGTGACGTCGCCGGCCGTCTGGCCGGGCTGAACGTCGACGCGGCCCAGGCCGATGCGGCGGTCGCCGCCGTGATCGAGGAGCGCCGGTCATGAACACGCCTGAAATGTGGGTCGCCATCGCCTTCATCATCTTCGCCGCCCTGGTGTGGAAGAAGGCGTCCGGCGCGATCACCGGCCTTCTCGACGCCCGCGCCGAGAAGATCCGGGCGGAACTGGACGAGGCCCAGCGCCTGCGTGAAGACGCCCAGGCGCTGCTCGCCAACTACCAGCGCCGTCAGCGCGACGCGCTGAAGGAGGCCGAGGCCATCATCGCCCACGCCCGCGAGGAGGCCGACCGCCTCCGCTCGCAGGCTGGCGCTGATCTCGAAGCCTCGCTGAAGCGCCGCGAGGCCCAGGCCATGGACCGCATCGCCCAGGCGGAAGCCGGCGCGCTGGCCGAGGTCCGCAACCTGACCGTCGACATCGCCATGGACGCCAGCCGCCGCATCCTGGAAACCGGCATCCAGCCGGCCCAGGCGGACAAGCTGATCGACCAGTCGATCGCCGAGCTGCCGAAGCACCTGCACTAAGATCGTTGCTCCACCGGCAACGGTCTTTCGAAAAACCCCGGCCTAGGCGCCGGGGTTTTTCTTTGGTGGAATGGTCCGGCAACCCGGAGCCCATTCCATGACCACGACCCAGCCGGCCACCGCCCTGCCCTCCCCCTTTCCCAGTGTCTTCGTCTCTCACGGCGCCCCCACCCTGATCATCGAGGATTCGCCGGGTCGCCATTTCCTGGCCGGTCTGGGCACGCGGTTGGGCCGCCCGAGCGCGGTGATCGCCGTGTCGGCCCACTGGACGACCCAAGGGCCGGCGATCAGCGGGGCCGCCCGGCCGGACACCATTCACGATTTCTACGGCTTCCCCCGCGCCCTCTACGCGATGCGCTACGCGGCCCCCGGCGCCCCGGCGCTGGCCGAGCGCGTGCGGGCACTGGCCGGCGCCGCGGTGGACCCCGGCCAGGGGCTCGACCATGGTGCCTGGGTGCCGCTGATGCTGATGTATCCGGAGGCCGACATTCCGGTCGCCCAGCTGTCCGTCCAGCCCGGCGCCACCGCCGCCGATCACATCGCGCTGGGCCGCGCGCTGGCGCCCCTGCGGAAAGAGGGCGTGCTGATCCTCGGCAGCGGCGGCGCCGTCCACAATCTCGGAGATTTCCGCTTCGGTGAGCGCGATGCCGCCGGCTGGGCGGAGGATTTCGCCGACTGGCTCGACGGGGTGCTGACGGCGGGCGACGCGGCGTCCCTGGCCGGCTGGAAGACGCTCTGCCCGCAGGCCAAGGCGGCGCACCCCACCGACGAGCATTTCCTGCCCCTGCCCGTGGCCTTCGGCGCCGCTGGCAACGCGGTGCGGACGGAGCGGCTTCACACCGGGTTCGAGCATGGCAGCATCGGCATGCAAGCCTACGCCTTCCACGGCGCGGTCTGAGGCGGGACCGGAGATGTTAAAAGGGGGCTGAATCCGACGCACTTGTCTGTTTGCGCCGTTGCGTCGCCAAGCTACAATCCGCGCCACCCGTCCGTGCACACGGAGGGGTTTCTGACAACGTCGGGCTTTTCCCGCCCGCAACCTTCGGCCGGATCTCGTGGCTTACGAACGACAGCGCGTACGGGACGTGGCGTGAAGCGGAACGGAACCCTGCCCCGGTCCGGCGACGCCCCTCCCCCTCTCGGTGCCCCAGCCCGCCTCACGCGCTCTCTTTCGGGGCTTGGCTTCCTGCGCCGCCTGGACGAACTGACGCTCGCCGCGCGCGTCGGGCTGGGCTTCGCCGTGGTGCTCGGTCTGGTGCTTCTGCTGGCGCTGATCGGCGTGGCGTCGCTCTACGGGGTCAGCCGCGAGGTGGGCACCTTCTCCGGCCACGCCGACGCATCGCAGGCCGCCGCCGATCTGGACATCGGGCTGCGCGATCTGGAGGTCTCCGTCCGCGACCATCTGGCCGAGGGCGACCAACAGAGCCTGCTCGACGCCGGCCTGCGCCGCGACGGCCTGCTGGAGCGGCTGACCGCCTTGACCGGAATGGTGCAGGACGATGCCGACCGCCGCTCGGTGGAGGGCGCGCGCAGAGCGCTGGACGCTTACTGGAGCGGCTTCGAGTCGCTGGTCGCCCTGCGCGGCGAGCGCGCCCGTCTGACCGAGTCGGTGCTGGAGCCGCAGATTTCACAGATCCGCGCCGGGCTGGGCCGCCTGAAGGACGCGGGCGGCGTCGATTCGGCGGCGCTGGCCGGCGACGCGACCGTCGCGATCCTGATGATGCAGGACCATCTCGGCCGTTACGTGGCGCGGCGCGACGACCGCGACTCGCTGCGCATGCGCGCCGAGCTGGGCAACGCCCGCGCCAAGCTGGCCGAGATGAACCGTTACCTCTGGGTCCCCGGCACCCGCCAGACCATCGACGAGGTGGAGGCGGCGCTGGCCGGCATCGACGGGGTGCTCGACGGCATCGAAACCTCCCTGGCCGACGAGGACGGGCTGCGCGCCGAGCGGCTGACGCCGAACGCCGCCGCCGTCGCCACCCGCGCGGCGGAGATCCGCCAGCGCAACGACGCCGTCGCGGCGGAGTTGCGCGGCGGCCTGGCCGACCAGTCCTGGCGCACCCTGCGCATCGCGCTGTGGGCGGCGCTGGCCGTGACGCTGGCCGGTCTGGCGATGGTCTGGTTCGTCAACCGCCGGGTCGCCCGTCCGGTCGCCGGCATGGCCGCCGCCGTGACCTCGCTCGCCGCCGGGCGGGCCGACGTCGCCCTCCCGCCGGACGAGGGGGCGGACGAGGTGGCCGCCATGGCCCGCGCCGTCCGCGTCCTGCGCGACAACACCGCGGAGATGGAGCGCCAGCGCCAGGAGGCCGCCGAGCGGCACGGCCAGCTGCTGCGCGACAAGGAGCGCGCCGACGCCGCCAACGAGGCGAAGACCCATTTCCTGGTCAACATCGGTCAGGAGCTTCACGCCCCGCTCAACGAGATCGTCGCCTCCAGCCAGTCGCTGATGGGCGAACTGCACCGGCTGGGCGCCGGGGAGCTGGCGACCGACATCGAGCAGATCCAGTGGACCGGCGAGCAGATGCTGACCCTGGTCGATGCGATCCTCGACTATGCCCGGATCGAGGCCGGCAACATGGACGTCGTGCTTCAGGATTTCGACGTGCACCGGCTGCTGATCGAGGCGCGGGAGCGCACGCTGCCCGCCGCCGACCTCAACGGCAACGAGGTGACGCTCCAGGCCGAGGCCGCGGCGCTCGGCCAGATGTATTCGGATTTCGGCAAGGTCCGGCAGGCGCTTCTCAACCTGCTCGACAACGCCTGCAAGTTCACCCAGGGCGGCACCGTCCTGCTGGCTGCCGAGCGGGTCGAGCGCGACGGCGAGCCCTGGCTGCGCTTCACCGTGACCGACAGCGGCAGCGGCTTCGCCACCAGCCAGACCGCCCGGCTGTTCCAGCCCTTCGTCCAGGGCGGCAGCGGCGCCAAGCGGCGCGGCGCCGGGCTTGGCCTGACGCTGGTCGGCCATTACGCCGCCATGCTCGGCGGTGACATCGAGGTGGCGAGCGAGCCCGGCCAGGGCACGCGCGTCACGGTGGCCCTGCCCGCCTACTACCAGCCCCCGGCGGAGGAGCGCCCGCTCCAGGTCGGCACCGCCGGTGCGGCGAAGCGCCCGCTGGTCACCATCGCCCCCCTTCGCCCGGTCGCCCAGTTGGCCTCCTGACGCCTGGAGTCGTTGGCCGTCAGGCCTCGCGCGGGCGGGCGGTGTCCTCCGGCGCGGCGCCATCGTCGGGCGGCAGGCCGTACTTCATGCGGCGCATCTTCTCGGCGACGCGCGCGATCTCGTCGGGGGGCAGGATCACCGGCTCGCCCAGCAGATGGGCATGGAGATATTGGCGGGCCAGCGTCTCCACCTCCACCGCCAGGGCCAGCGCGCCCTTCGGCGTCTTGCCGAGCACGATCATGCCGTGGTTGGCCAGCAGGCAGGCCAGCCGCCCGTCCAGCGCCGCCACGGCGTGGTCTGACAGCTCCTGCGAACCGAAGGTGGCGTAGGGGGCGCAGCGGATCGAATCGCCGCCGGCCAGCGCCACCATGTAATGGAAGCTGGGAATGCCCCGGCCATGGACGGCCAGCGCCGTTGCGAAGGTTGAATGGGCGTGCAGCACCACGTCCACGTCGGGCCGCGCCTTCAGGATGTCGCGGTGGAAGCGCCACTCCGACGAAGGCCGCCGCCGGCCCACATAGGTTCCGTCGAAGCCCATCTCGACGATGTCCTCGGGCGCCGTCTCGTCATAAGGCAGGCTGCTCGGCGTGATGAGGAAGCCGCCCTCCACCCGCACCGACAGGTTGCCCGACGCCCCCTGGTTGATGCCCGACCCGTTCATGGCGAGGCAGGTGTCGATGATGGCGCGGCGCGGCGCTGGGTGGGACAGGCTGGTCATGGGCGGTTGTCTCGCTTGTGAAACAGTGCGCGCCTCCCGTACCCCTCTCCCGTCCCGGGAGAGGGAGGGACCCGCCGCAACGCGGCGGGAGGGTGAGGGTACAGCCAAGGAACTGCGCCTGGATTCTTGATTTTACCCTCACCCGGCCCTTCGGGCCACCCTCTCCCGGGACGGGAGAGGGGATCATGGACGCTCCGCGTCCGCCTTGCTCGTCAGGTCCCAATGGCGGACCACCGCGTCGTAGCCGGCGGACAGGGCGCTCTGCCCGTCCGGGGTGAAGGCGACCGCCAGGACCGGTTTCTCATGGCCGCGGAAGGAGGCGAGCTGCCGCCCGGTGGCGATGTCCCACAGCCGGACGCGCCGGTCGCCTCCTCCACCGGACAGCAGGGTCCTGCCATCGGGTGCGACGGCGACGGAGGTGACGAAGCCGCTGTGTCCGTAGAGGGTCCGCAGGAGAGTCCCGGCCTCCAGGTCCCACAGCCGCACCGTCTCGTCGCTGGACGCCGTGGCGGCCAGCCGCCCGTCGGGGGACAGGGCCAGACCGTTCACACTGCCCTCATGCCCTTCCAGAACCGTTATCTCCCGCCCGGTCGCGGTGGCCCAGACGCGGATTTGGAAGTCGTAGCCGGCGGAGACCAGCCGCCCGCCGTCCGGGGTGTAAGCTACGGCGTTGACGTTGGCGCCATGCCCTTCCAGCACCCGCAGCGCGGTGCCGCTCTCCGGGTCCCAGACGCGGATGGCGAAGTCCCAGCCCGCGGAGGCGAAGCTGCGGCCGTCCGGCGCCACCGCCAGACCGGCGACCGTGCCGGTGTGGCCTTCGAAACGGCGTAGCGACCGGCCGCTTTCCAGGTCCCAGAGGATGATGGCGGAGTCGCGGCTGCCGGTCAGGGCCTGTTTGCCGTCCGGCAGGAAGGCCACGGCGGTGACACCGGCGGCGTGCTCGTGGAAGGAGGCGCGTTGGGAACCGGACGCGAGGTCCCAGAGGATGGCCGAATAGTCCCAACTCCCCGTCAGGACGCGGGCGCCGTCAGGCGACACGGCGACGGCGTTGACCATGGCGCCGTGGCCGATCAGGTCGGCGGCGCGGGACAGCAAGGGAGCGCTCAGGACAGGTGCGGCCGCCGCCAGCGCGAGCAGCCGGCGGCGGGTGTGGCGCGGTGGGTTCCCCGGATGACGCCCAAACCCCATGCCCGAACCACCTCCCGGAAAGGAAAAGACCGGCGGCCTCGCAGCCGCCGGTCAGGGGGTAACAGGTATCGGCGCCAAGTGTCCTTGGCGCCCGACCTTTCAGCGCCACGTGTGCCCGCGGGCGACCGCGGGGTTGTTGGAGGTCCGGTTCGGCTCGTAGCTGCCGCCCTGGGGCAGGCTGTAGCCCGCCGCGTGGTGGCGGAAGGGCGGCAGCGTCAGGCCGGTCGCCGCATCGACGGTCAGGGTGTTGACCATGAAGGCGGCGTTGCCGGCGGTCCCCGGCATCATGGCGGCGACCTTGTAGACGGCGGTGCCGTCCTCCAGCGCCGCCTCGGTCACGCGCAGGACCTGCACGTTGTAGGTCTGCTCGACGATCCGCTTCACCTCGTCCGCCGGCTTGGCCGCCGGAGAGGTCTGGGCGGCGGCCGGAGCGGCGACCGCCCCGGCCAGCAGCAGGCCGATCAGGAAAGAGCGCATGGATGGGATCCTCACTCGGCGGGCGCGCGGTGGCGGCCATGGTGCGAACGCGGAGTCTCGCCCGTCACCTCCTGAACCCACAGCGAATGGTGCTCGCGCGCCCACTGGAGTTCGACGTCGCCCGTGCCCATCGCGTCGAAGGCGCCTTCCATGCCGACCGAGCCGATGTAGATGTGCGCGATGATGACCGCGGTCAGCACCACCGCCACCGCGGCGTGGATCAGCTGGTAGAGCTGCATGTCGGCCATCGAGGCGAAGGAGAAGGGCCACAGGAGCTGCACGCCCGTGAAGCCCAGCGCCGCGCCGCCCAGCACCGTCGCCCAGAAGATCACCTTCTGGCCGGCGTTGAACTTCTTCGCCGCCGGATGCACGCCCTTGCTGAACAGCCCGCCGGCCTTCAGCGCCCAGGTGATGTCGTTGCGCTCCGGAATGTTGTGCTTCACCCACATCACGAAGATGAGGAAGATGCCCAGCATGAAGGCGAAGCCCAGGTAATTGTGGGCGAACTTGCCGTACTGGGTCATCGTGGCGAACGCCTCCGGCCCCAGCAGCGGCAGGACGGTGTAACGCCCGTAGAGCACGTTCAGCCCGGTGAAGGCCAGGATGACGAAGCTGCCGGCGGTCAACCAGTGCACGCCGCGCTCAAAGGCGTTGAAGCGCTGGATGGTCCGGCCGGTCTTCTGGCCGTCGATCCGAATGCGCCCGCGCACCAGGAAGAACAGGACGAGCAGCCCGATCATGCCGCCCAGCGCCCAACCGCCATAGGTGGACAGCGGGCCGTTGCGGACCGAGCGCCACAACTCCCCTTCCGACTGCACCAGCACGCCGGCGCTCTTGTTGGGGATTGAGACGGTGCCCTGCTCGCCGGAGCGGACCCCGCGCCACATGTCGGTCTTGGAGGTGCCGTCCGCCGGCTGGCTGGCGACCGGCGGGAACGCCTCCGCCGCTGACGCGGCCGAGACGTTGGCCATGACCAGGGTCAGCGCCAGCATGGCGATGCCCAGAAGCACGATCTGGAACGGCGACCGGAACCAGCCCTCGGCCGGCCCGCCCTTGGAACGATTCGACGTCATTGCGTCAGCCCTTCCCTTGAGAAGCGCGCCCATCGGAAACGCCCTCTCAAAAACGCTGGCCGGCCGAGCGCTGCTGGAGCGCCTGGACCTGATCCGCGGACAAATGGCTGTCCGCGGCGCCGCGGTAGACGCCCTTCTCCAGATGGATCGGGCGCGCCTGCTCCTCCTCGTTGCACCCCGCCAGAAGCGGGGTGACGAGGAGAAGCGCCATCGCACAGACGGTGCGGCGGATCACGGTCACGACCCCGCCTTCATCTGATAGGCGGTGCCCCAGCCCCAGGCGCCGGACCCGAAGCCGCGGGCGACCACGCGCTCGCGGTAGATGTCCGACACCTTGTCGCCGTCACCGGCCAGCAGGGCCTTGGTCGAGCACATCTCGGCGCAGAGCGGCAGCTTGCCTTCGGCCAGACGGTTGCGGCCGTACTTCTTGTACTCCGCGTCCGTGTTGTCGGCCTCCGGGCCGCCGGCGCAGAAGGTGCACTTGTCCATCTTGCCGCGGGTGCCGAAGTTGCCGGCCTGCGGGTACTGCGGGGCGCCGAACGGGCAGGCGTAGAAGCAGTAGCCGCAGCCGATGCACAGGTCCTTGTTGTGCAGGACCACGCCCTGCTCGGTCTGGTAGAAGCAGTCGACCGGGCAGACGGCCTTGCAGGGCGCGTCGGAGCAATGCATGCAGGCGACCGAGATCGACCGCTCACCCGGCTTGCCGTCGTTGATGGTGACGACGCGGCGGCGGTTGATGCCCCAGGGCACCTCGTGCTCGTTCTTGCAGGCGGTGACGCAGGCGTTGCATTCGATGCAGCGGTCCGCGTCGCAGAGGAATTTCATGCGGGCCATGGTGATGAACTCCTAGCGTCTCAGGCCGCCGAGATACGGCAGAGGGTGGTCTTGGTTTCCTGCATCTGCGTGACCGAGTCGTAGCCGTAGGTCGTGGCGGTGTTCGCCGCCTCGCCCAGCACGACCGGGTCGGCGCCCTGCGGGTACTTGGAGCGCAGATCCTGGCCCTGGTAATGGCCGCCGAAGTGGAAGGGCATGAAGGCGACGCCGCGGCCGACACGCTCGGTCAGCATGGCCTTGACCTTCACCTTGCCCTTTTCCGCACCCTCGACCCAGACCATCTGGCCGTCCTTGATGCCTGCGTTGTTGGCATCGAACGGGTTGATCTCGACGAACATGTCCTGCTGCAACTCGGCGAGCCAGGGATTCGACCGGGTCTCGTCGCCGCCGCCCTCATACTCGACCAGACGGCCGGAGGTGAGGATGATCGGGTACTCCTTCGACACGTCGCGGTCCTGGATGGACTTGTAGAGCGTCGGCAGGCGCCAGGACTTGGTGTCCTTGTAGGTCGGGTACTCGGCGACCAGATCGCGGCGCGGCGTGTAGAGCGGCTCGCGGTGCACCGGCACCGGGTCCGGGAAGTTCCAGGCGACGCAGCGGGCCTTGGCGTTGCCCGGCGGGTTCAGGCCGTGCTTGATCGCCACGCGCTGGATGCCGCCCGACAGGTCGGTCGTCCAGGACACCGCGCCGATCTTCTCGCCGCCGATCTTGCGGATCACCGCCATTTCGGCCTCGGTGAAGTCGCCGGCCCAGCCCAGCTTCTCCAGCATGGCGTAGGTGACTTCCGGATAGCCGTCCTTGATCTCCGACCCGACCGGGTAGGAGCCTTCGGCCAGCAGCGTCACGCCGTTGCGCTCGACGCCGAAGCGCGCGCGGAAGGCGCCGCCGCCCTCGGCGACCGGCAGGGAGGTGTCGTAGAGGTTGGCGGTGCCCGGATGCTTCATCTCCGGCGTGCCCCAGCAGGGCCACGGCAGGCCGTAATAGTCGCCGTCGCACGGGCCGCCGTTGGCGCGCAGCGTGGTCTTGTCGAAGGTCGCCTGATGCTGCATGTGCAGCTTCAGCCGCTCCGGCGACTGGCCGGTGTAGCCGACCGACCACATGCCGCGGTTCCACTCCCGCGTCGTGTCCTCGATGTCCGGCTCGTTGCCGTGGAGCTTGATGTTCTTGAACATCGGCTCGGCGAAGCCGAACTTTTTGGCGAACAGGTACATGATTTCATGGTCCGTCTTCGCCTCGAAGAGCGGCTCCATGATCTTGTCGCACCACTGGACCGAGCGGTTGGACGCGGTGCGCGACCCGACGGTCTCGAACTGGGTGGCGGCGGGCAGCAGGTAGAAGTTGTCCTTGCGGTCGGACAGGACGGCGGTCATCGTCGGGAACGGATCGACGACGACCAGCAGTTCCAGCTTCTCCATCGCCTTCTTCATGTCGGGAAGGCGGACCTGGCTGTTCGGCGCGTGACCCCAGAAGACCATGCCCTTGATGCTCTCGGGTTGGTCCATGTTCTCCTTGGCTTCCAGGACGCCGTCGAACCAGCGGGACACCGGGATGCCGGTGGCCTCCATCAGCTTCTTGTCCTTGAAGCGGGCCAGCACGTCCTCGTACGGGACGTCCCAGACGCGCGCCCAGTGGCGCCACGCGCCCTCCGCCAGACCGTAGTAGCCGGGCAGCGAGTCCGAGGTGACGCCGAAGTCGGTGGCGCCCTGCACGTTGTCGTGGCCGCGGAAGATGTTGGTGCCGCCGCCCGTCACGCCGACGTTGCCGAGCGCCAGCTGGAGCACGCAGTAGGCGCGGGTGTTGTTGTTGCCGATGTGGTGCTGCGTGCCGCCCATGCACCAGACGAGCGTGCCCGGACGGTTGGAGGCCAGCGTGCGGGCGACGCGCTTCAGCTGCGAGCCCGGAACGCCGGTGACCTTCTCGACCTCCTCCGGGGTCCACTTGGCGACTTCGGCGCGGATCTCGTCCATGCCGTAGACGCGCTTGGCGATGTACTCCTTGTCCTCCCAGCCATTCTCGAAGATGTGCCAGAGGATGCCCCAGATCAGGCCGACATCGGTGCCGGGACGGAAGCGGATGTACTCGTCGGCCTTGGCCGCGGTGCGGGTGAAGCGCGGATCGGCGACGATCAGCGGGGCGTTGTTCTGCTCCTTGCCCTTGAGGATGTGGAGCATGGAGACCGGGTGGGCCTCCGCGGCGTTGGAGCCGATGAAGAACATCGCGCGCGACTTCTGGATGTCGTTATACGAGTTCGTCATGGCGCCATAGCCCCACACGTTCGCCACGCCGGCGACGGTGGTGGAATGACAGATGCGGGCCTGATGGTCGACGTTGTTCGTGCCCCAGAAGGCGGCGAACTTGCGGATCAGGTAGGCCTGCTCGTTGCTGTGCTTGGCCGAGCCGAGCCAGAAGACCGAATCCGGGCCGGACTTCTCGCGGATCGCCAGCAGCTTGTCGCCGACCTCCTGGATGGCTTGGTCCCAGGAGATCCGGGTCCACTTGCCGTCCACCATCTTCATCGGGTAGCGCAGGCGGCGGTCGCCGTGGGCGTGCTCGCGCACCGCGGCACCCTTGGCGCAGTGGGCGCCCAGGTTGATCGGGCTGTCGAAGCTCGGCTCCTGGCCGATCCACACGCCGTTCTGCACCTCGGCGGTGACCGTGCAGCCGACCGAGCAGTGGGTGCAGACGTTCTTGACCAGCTTGACCGGCGCGCCCCCGGCGGGGGCGGCGGTCACCGCCTCGGCCTTCTTCACCATGCCGAAGGGCATCGTGGCGGCGATGGCGGCGCCACCGGCGGCGATGCCCGAGGTGCGGAGGAACGAACGACGGTCGACGATGTTACCGGTCAAGCCGGAAACCATCTTCGCGAGCGAACGGCCGCCGGAAGCAGCCGCCTTCTTCTTTGTCAGCATGTGCGGCGGTCCTTCTTAGAAGCGGCTCAGTTCGTAGACCGTCCGGACATGGTCGGTCTCGCGGTAGCCCTGGGCGGGGGCGGGCTCGGCGGCCTGCACCGGCTCCGCACCCGCCACGGCGCCCACGGCGGCGGCGCCCAGCGCGCCAACGCCCAATCCAGCCGCGCGGAACAGGTCGCGCCGCGCAAGCGTGGTCTTTTCCTTCTTGTCCGTCATAGCTTCACCCTATTCTTCGCGGCTTCCCCGAGACTGAAGACCGATGTGCCGCCCGGTTTCCGGGCCTTGTTTTCAGCGTTTCCGGACCGGCCTTGTCGTGAGCCGGTCTCGTTGTTTTGTTGTCTGTTCGGCGGCGGTGCCGGTGTCCGGTCACGCCGTCCTTTCACGCTGTCATGTCGAAGGCTTTCCCCTCGACCTCCAGATACCGGTGACCCAGCGTGCCCACCGCGCGGTAGAAGGCGGCGGACGGCGTGGATTCCAGATCGGTGAAGAACCTGCCGGCCCAGGAGCCGATGTGGCGGTCGAAGAAGCGGCGCTGCTCCTCCAGATCGGCCGGAGCGCCGAAGGCGCCGGTGATCAGACCCGTCATCATCTCGGCCAGGGCGGCGATGTGGTCTTCGGGTTCCTTCACATCGTCGGCGCGGGCGATGCCCAGCAGCGCCATGTCGCCGCGCAGCTCGGCCAGCGGCTTTTCGTGAAGGAAACCTGTGAGATAGTAGGACCCGTAGGGGGACAGGATGCCACCGCCGACGCCGATGAAGAGGGTGTTGAACTCCTCCTCCACCGCGGCGGCGTCCGTGCCGCGGGCGGCCTCGGCCAGACCGCGCAGCGCCTGCCCGAGGGGGCTCGCGTCGCCGTCCAGCGCCGCCAAGGCGGCCAGGAAATCCCCGCCGGGCGGGCGGGCAAGCAGATGCGCCAGCAGCGCGTAGAGCTGCGCCCGCTGCATCTCCTCCGGCGGCAGGGCCGACGGATCGTGTTCACCGGTCGAAGACACGGCGTTCATCCCTCCCGACACGACAAAAGGGCCAGATCGGCAAAATCCCGGCACCCGGCCCCACCGTCGCGACAACGGCGGCGCATTGGCTCGCCCGTTGCAGGCTCACGGCGTCATGGGCCGGCGCCCGAGACGCCCTGGACCGACAACCTCATATTGCACCTGCGAAAAGCCTCGCCATATCAGGGGCTTAACGATCAGGTTGGGGCTATTAAAGGGCAGATTTGCGGTGTTTGTCAACAAAGGTTGACTCAGAAGTGTGCTTACCGCGACTTGGACTGGACTGGCGCTATGCCTTTTTCATCATATCGATGTCCGGTTCATGCGAAGCAGAGGGGATCTGCTCCGGCCCCGAACTTTCGGGAACAGCCGCCTTTTCTTTCCCGCCTTCGTCGGCCTCGCCGTCCGCGGCTGTCTCGTCCGTCTTCCCAGCCGCCTTCTCAGCTGCTTCCTCCGCGGCGTCGAGGAAGCCCTTGCCGACGCGGTAGAGCGTCTTCACCGGCGAGGAGCCGGTGAACAGGCTGGCGTAATCGTCGGCGTAGTCCTTCAGTCCATCGTCGTTGGCGAAGACCGGGTCGGAGGTCCACAGCTTGCGCAGCGCCTGCCGGTGCAGGTCGTCCGGGACCTCCGCCCGCAGGAAGGGGGTGAAGTCGGACTCCAGCGTCAGCTCTTCGACGGGTGGGAGGTCCTTCAGCGGGTCGTCGGCTTCAGGCGCGGCTTCCGGAGTGGTCTCGGCCGGTTCGGACGCCGCCTCGGCCGGAAGCTGCGCGGGCGGTTCCTCACCCGGCGGCGGCTGTACTGGCTCCAGGGCCGGCTCCGGGGCTGGGGCGACGGGCTGCCGCTTCAGGCGGGACCAGCGGGAGAGGAAGGATTCGTCGGTCATGCTGTGCGTCTCGGGGATTGCCGGACCTTGCCCCCACCCAACCCTCCCCCGCTCTGCAGGGGGGCTTTTCTCCTCCCCCTGCGAAGCGGGGGGAGGTCGGGAGGGGGGCGCGGCGCCGGAGCCCCATCAAGAATTCATCATCCCTGCTTCGGGAAGTGCCGCTTGCGCTCGCGCTTCACGAAGGGGACATCCACATGGTGCTGCTCGGTGAAGTCGCGGACCAGCGCCGTGACCTCCGGCGGCATCGGCACCGTCTCCACCATCTCCACGCCGCTCACCTGATAAGCTTCGCATTCGTGGGCGGAGGCGGTGACGACGAAGGGCACGACGCCCCCCGGCTCGCCCGTCTCGTCCGGGCGCAGCACGACCCAGAGGCGCGGCGGCTCCTGCGACAGGTTCAGCTTGTAGCCTTCGGTGTCGCTGCGGAACAGCTCCAGCGGCAGGGTCGCGGCGTGGAAGTGCGCCCAGCCCTCCCCCTCGCGCAGCAACCGCCAGGGACCGTCGACCGGCGGGGCGCCGGGGATCACCGAGACCGGACGCCACGCCCAGTCCGCCCAGGCGCTGGCGCCCTTGCGGCGCTCCAGAACGATGCCCAGGGCCATCGTCTCGGTTCTGTTCAGCGCTTCGCTCATCGGACCAGTCCCGCCGCCATCAGCCGTTCCGCCTCCGCCAGATCGTCGGGGCGGTTGGTGTTGAAGAAGGGGTCTACCGGATCGGTGGCGAAGTCGGCAATGGCCAAGCGGTGGCGGGCGGTCCAGGTGTCCACCTTGCGCATGTCCTCCTCCACCATGGCGCGGCGGAGATCGTCGGCGAGATCCACCCGCCACAGCCCGAAGACCGGATGCTCCTGCCCGTCGGAGCGGGCGCAGGCGAGGTCGGCGCCCTCGCGCTCCACCGCCGCGACCAGACGCGCGACCAGATCGTTGGGGATGAAGGGCGCGTCGGTGGCGAAGCTGGCCAGCCAGCGGCACTGCGGCGCGTTGGCCCGCGCCCACTCCATCCCGGTCAGCACCCCGGCCAGCGGTCCGGCGAAGCCCTCCACCACGTCCGCCGCCACCGGCAGACCGAAGGCGGCGAAGCGCGCCGGGTCGCCGTTGGCGTTGAGCACCAGCGGTCCGACCTGCGGGCGCACCGTGGCGACGATGCGCTCCAGGATGCTGCGCCCACCGAGCGTGCGCAGGCTCTTGTCGCCGCCGCCCATGCGCCGCGACAGGCCGCCGGCCAGCAGGACGCCGGCAACGCCCTCACTCGTCATCGCGGCTCCCCTTGCGCTGGTGGCGCCCGCCCTCGTCCCCGACCGCGGCCGGGTCGGCGTCGAAGTCCAGCCGGTCGGTGCCGGCCAAAGCGAGGAAGCGCTTGCCCTTGGCCCGCCCGACCATGGTCAGGTTGGCCTGCCGCCCAAGTTCCACCCCCCAGGCGGTGAAGCCGGAGCGGGAGATCAGGATCGGGATGCCCATCTGCACCGTCTTGATGACCATCTCCGAGGTCAGGCGCCCGGTCGTGTAGAAGATCTTGTCGTGCGCCGGCACGCCGTGCAGGTGCATGTAGCCCGCCACCTTGTCCACCGCGTTGTGCCGTCCGACGTCCTCCATATAGACGAGGGGACGGTCGTCCTGGCACAGCACGCAGCCATGAATGGCCCCGGCCTCCAGATACAGGCTGGGGGTCAGGTTGATCTTCTTCGACAGGGCGTAGATCCAGGAGGTCTTCAGCCGCGCGTCGGGGTTCAGCCGCACCGACTCGAAGGTCTCCATCACGTCGCCGAAGGCGGTGCCCTGGGCGCAACCGGAGGTCAGCGTCTTCTTCTTGAGCTTCTGCTCGTAGTTCGTGGCGCGCTCGGTGCGGACGACGACGGTGTCGATCTCCTCGTCGTAGTCGATGCCGGTGATCCGGTCGTCGCGCTTCAGCATGTTCTGGTTGAGCAGATAGCCCACCGCCAGATAATCGGGGTAGTCGGCGATCGTCATCATGGTGACGATCTCCTGCCCGTTCAGATACAGCGTCAGCGGCCGTTCCACGGTGACCGACGCCTCCACCGGGCGCCCGTCCTGATCCAGCCCGGAAACGCGCTCCGTCAGCTTGGGATTCGCCGGGTCCGGCCTTATGGTGAATTCCGAGAGGTCCATAACCGGAAGAGTGGGGAAGATTGCGCGCCGGGGCAAGCGGCGGATGATCGGCTCCCGCAAGACGGAAGCGATGCGGCCCCGATTTGACGCGCGAGCGCCTGGTATGCACGAGTACCCTTATGCATGAGTTCGGTCTGGCCTTCGTCACCGCCTTCCACCTGATCGCCGACCTTGATCCCGGTCTGGTGGGGATCGTCGGTCTGTCGCTCCGCGTCAGCCTGACCGCCGTCCTGCTGTCGGCCCTGATCGGCCTGCCGCTGGGCGCCGCCGTGGCCGCCTTCCGCTTTCCGGGGCGGCGCGCGGTCACCCTGTTCCTGAACACGGCGATGGGGCTGCCGCCGGTGGTGGTCGGGCTGATCGTCTATCTGATCCTGTCGCGCTCCGGCCCGCTCGGCGTGTTGGGGTTGCTGTTCACCCCGACCGCGATGATCGTGGCCCAGACCGTGCTGATCGTGCCTATCGTCGCCGCCCTGACCCGCCAGATCGTCGAGGATCTGCTGATGGAGTATGGCGATCTGCTGCGGGTGATGGGGACCGGGCCGCTGACCACCCTGTTCACCCTGCTGTCGGAGGCGCGCTGGAGCCTGCTGACCATCGTGCTGGCCGGCTTCGGCCGGGCCTCGGCCGAGGTCGGGGCGGTGATGATCGTCGGCGGCAACATCGACCGGGTGACCCGCGTCATGACCACGTCCATCGCGCTGGAGACCAGCAAGGGCGACCTGCCGCTGGCGCTCGGCCTCGGCGTCATCCTGATGACTCTGTCGCTGTCGGTGAACCTCGCCGCCGCCATGGTGCGGGAGACGCGGCGGGCCTGACCGGCTTCCACGCTGCGGATCGGCGGTTGCAGCCCCAATTCTGGAAAATTTGCAAAGCCGTTCGAACTTTCCCATAGTCGCCGCCAGAGCCTGCAACCAAGGCGGGCGAAAACATGGAGAGGGATTGTCCGATGCTGCGCCGTTCTTTCGTGCTGGGATGCGCCGCCGCGGCGGCTCTGCTGCTCGGCTCCGTTCAGCCGTCCACCGCCGCCGACCGCTTCATCACCGTGGCCTCCACCACCTCGACCGAGGATTCGGGCCTGTTCAAGTCGATCCTGCCGAAGTTCACCGAGAAGACCGGGATCGAGGTCCGTGTGGTCGCCAAGGGCACCGGCCAGGCCATCGACATCGCCAAGCGCGGCGACGCCGACGTGCTGTTCGTCCACCACAAGCCGTCCGAGGACAAGTTCGTCGCCGAGGGCTTCAGCACCGAGCGCAAGCCGGTCATGTACAACGACTTCGTGATCGTCGGCCCGAAGGCCGACCCGGCCAAGGTCGGCGGCAGCAAGGACGTCTCCGCCGCGCTGAAGGGCATCGCCGCCGCCAAGGCCCCCTTCGTGTCGCGCGGCGACGACAGCGGCACCCACAAGTCGGAGCAGGCGCTGTGGAAGACCGCCGGCGTCGATCCCACGACGGGTGACGGCTGGTACCGCGCCATCGGCCAGGGCATGGGCGCGACGCTGAACACCGCCGCCGCGGTGAACGGCTACGCCATGACCGACCGCGCCACCTGGCTCAGCTTCAAGAACCGCGGCGACCTCGACATCCTGGTGGAAGGCGACAAGCGCCTGTTCAACCAGTATGGCGTCATGCTGGTGAACCCGGCCAAGTTCAGCCACGTCAAGGCCGCCGACGGGCAGGCCTTCGTCGATTGGCTGGTCTCCGCCGAGGGCCAGCAGACCATCGCGGACTACAAGATCAACGGCAATTCGCTGTTCTTCCCGAACGCCAACGAGCCGGGCGTCTGACCGGCCCCCGCCCCGCGGACACGAAAAAAGGCGCAGCCCCGCGGCTGCGCCTTTTTCATTGGGCGGAAAAGAGCGGGCGGAAAAGAGCCGGCCTACAGCTTCTCGTTCGGCGACACCGTAACGCAACGGTGGCCGCTGCGGGTCAGCTCCGAACAGACCTTGCGGGCGGTCCGCTCGTCGAGCCCGACCATGCGGGCGCGGTAGACGGTGGAACCGTTCGCCTTCACCGGCGTCACCGCCGGCTTGGCGGCGCGCAGCAGGAAGGGCGCCTGCTTGGTCGCTTGGTTGAGCGCCCGGTTGCTGGCCTCCCGCGTGGAGAAGGCGCCGATCTGCACGCCCCATTTCGACCCATCGGCCTTCGTGTCGGCCTCCTCGTCGCTGAGGCGGGCCGGCGGGCGGACCGCGGCGGGGGTGGAGACGGTGGAGGCGAGCTGCGCAATGGTCTCCGGCTTGGCCGACGGTTTGCCCTTGGCGGTCGTGCGCGGCGCGTCCTCGTCCCCGGCGCGGGCGACGACCGGCGCCTCCGAACCGCGACTCGGCTTGTCGAACGCCTTGTCCAGGATCGCTTCCATGCGGGCGTCGCGCGAGGCCGCCGACTTGCCGCCCAGCACCACGGCGACCAGCCGGCGCCCGTCGCGCACCGCCGACGCCGCGAGGTTGAAGCCGCTGGCCACCGTGTAGCCGGTCTTGATGCCGTCCATGCCCTCGTAGCGCGACATCAACCGGTTGTGGTTGTTCAGGCTGCGCCCGCCGTAGACGAAGTTGCGGCGGCTGAAATAGGGGTAGTAGCGGGAGTGGTCGGACAGCATCGCCCGCGACAGGATGGAGAAGTCGCGCGCCGTGGTCAGCTGCTCCATGTTCGGCAGGCCGTTGGAGTTGCGGAACACGGTGTTGCGCATGCCCAACTCGCGGGCCTTGCGGGTCATCATCTCGGCGAACTTGGCCTCGCTGCCGCCCAGCGCCTCCGCCAGCACCACCGAGGCGTCGTTGGCCGACTTGGTGACCAATCCGAGGATCGCCTGCTCCACCCGCAGCGTCTTGCCGGCGCGCAGCCCCAGCTTGGTCGGGGACTGCGCCTCCGCCCAGGCCGACACCGGCAGCGACTGGTCCAGCCGCAGCCGCCCCTCGTCCAGCGCGTCGAAGGTCAGGTAGAGCGTCATCATCTTGGTCAGGGACGCCGGATAGGTGAGGGTGTCGGCGTTCTCCTCATGCAGCACCTCACCCGTGCGGGCGTCCACGACGATCGCCGCGTATTTCGCGGCCAGCGCCGGCAGCGGCGCCAAAAGCACCGTCCCCAGGGCCAGAACGGCACCCAAGCCATAGATGCGCCGAACGAAAGGGGTAACGCCGAAGGCACTTCCCAGAGTCGAACGTCCATTCGCCAAACGTTCTGCGGCCTGTTCCCCCTCTGTTTCGCGCCCGCGCCAAGCGAACGCCAAAAGCAGGCTTCGAACGGTCTGGCCCGTTACGCTCATGATGCCCCCGCCAAAGGCTAATACTTGCTGTTTGACGCAATGGTAAATTCCATGCAAATCAGTGTCTAGCGACAATTCGTTAATTTGCCGCTTCGATTTCTTCCGCGACGCTGTGACGAAATTGGATTAGCCGGGGACCCGTGCGGGGCGAGCCGCGTTGAAGGAGCGCGACCGTCGATCCATCTTCCCGGAAGCGCAGGACGATCTCCCCCTTCTGACTGGACGCGAGGCATCCCATGACACGCCCGCCCGAGCGACGCCCGACGACTCCGCGCGCTTCCCTTCGGGACGGACGAAGAGGATGGATCGCGAGGGCGGCGGGGCTGGCGGCGGCTGGGCTTCTTACCGGCTGCGCCTCGGTTGGGCCGACCGACAACCCGGTGGCACGCAAGCTCACCTGGGTCAGCTACCTCAACGGCGACGACCTGCGCGCCGCCTGCACCAAGGGGGAGAGCGACCGCTACCGGCTGGTCTTCAACGCCGACTATCAGAAGCATGTGCGGACCTACGACATCGTCGGCGACCGCGGCACCGGCGGCGCGCTGGTCGAGGCGCGCGTGCTGGAGGCCACCGACCTCGCCCGCATCGACTTGGACGACCCGGCGGCGGTCGCCCGCGGCCCGGTCGCCAAGGCCCAGCTGTCGCCGCGCCAGTTCGCCCTGTTCGTCCTGCGCCTCTACGAGAGCGGCGCCTTCGAGCCGGCGCCGAGCGGGGTGCGCCTGCCGTCGAACGGAGTCTACTGGCTGATCAACGGCTGCCGGCGGGGAAGCTGGTTCTTCAACGCCTACCCCTACCCGTCCGACCGCTTCTCCGACATCCGTTTCGACGGGCCGCTGAAGGAACTGGACGGCAGCGTTCAGGGGACCGGCGTGCCCTACCCCGCCCTGCCGCGCCCGCAGGACGCGCCGCGCACCCTGCCGACCGGCGGGCAGGTGGACAGCGCGGGCGTGGTGTTCGAAGTCCAGGTGGGCCGCGAAGGGCTGGTCGGCCCGACCGCGCCCTTCGGCTCCTGGCTGTTCGCCGGGAGGGAGTAGCTGGAGCAACAGGCCCGGCCTCAGACCACCTCTTCCTCAGCCACCGCCGCCCGCGCGCCCGCGGACAGGAGCGTGTCCACCCAGGGACCATCCGGCATGCGCCGAGCCAGCTCGGTGATGTTCCGGTTCCACCACAGGCGCTGCTCGACCAGATCGTCATAGTCGAAGTTCGACTGGCGCCACAGCCGCTCCTGGGCGTTGAAGGTCACCATGTCGATGGGGAAGCCGACGTCGTTGGACGAGAAGCGCGTGCTGTCGAAGGACAGGTAGGCGATCTTCAGCGCCGTCTGCATGTCCGTGTTGTAGGACAGCGCGCGGTCCAGGATCGGCTTGCCGTAGGCGGTGGCGCCGATCGACAGGTAGGGCGTGCGCTCGTCCACCTCGATCCAGTTGCCCTCCGGATAGACCAGGAACATGTAGGGCTCGCGGTCCTCGGCGAGCTGGCCGCCGATGATGGCGTGCAGGTTGAAGGCCAGCTTGGACGCCTCCAGCGCCTCCTTGTCCTCGGCCGCCACCTGGCGCAGGCAGGCCGTGAAGGCCGACAGCGCGTCCAGCATGGTCGGGTAGGTCTCGCCGCGGCGCCGGGACATGTCGCGGCGCAGGTAAGCCAGCGTCTTGTCGCGCACGCTGCGCAGGCCGGAGTTCAGGATGAAGAAGCGGTCGCCGCCGCTGCCCACCATGGTCACCTTGCGCGCGGACGACAGCTGCGAGCCGCTGGTGATGCGCCCGTCCGACAGGCCGATCAGGCCGTCGCGGGTCTTGATGCCAAGGCAATAGGTCATGAAAGAACGTTCCCGAACTGAAAGCTGCGACGTTCCGCCGCGGTTGGTCTGACCTTTGGCCGAAGCGCGTCCCTTCGGCGGGCAGGGTAGGATTGGGCAGGATTGGCGGTAAAGCTTTCGTAAAGGCTCCGCCCAGTCGAGCCGAAGTGGATCGGTTTTCCCCTGTGGCGGAGCGGTGGAGCTTGCGCCGTACCGACCAAGCAAAGGGGCTAGGCTCAACTGATATATTGTGCGGCGCACAAGATTCTTTGTTGACTCCACGGACGATCGCCCATAATTTGGTCATTGCTGCAGTGCAGCATTTTCGGGCCCGGCACCGTCCGGGCCACCCCCAACGCAGCCGGTCTGCGCCCCGCAGGCGGACGGTCCGCCGATCCGGGTTTTGCGCGCCGGGCTTCGACGAAGGAAGGAACGCAAGGCATGACGACCGTGACGAAGGCCAAGCCGGCCCCCGCCCCCACCCAGGCATTCGAGAGCGCCGCCGCCCAGGCCAAGGAGCAGGTCGAGGGCTTCGTCAAGGCTGGCCAGGAGCAGGCCGCGAAGACGTTCGAGCAGACCGCCTCCGCGACCAAGGAGCAGGTCGAGAAGCTGTCGGCCCAGCTCCTGAAGATCTCCGCCGAACTTCAGGCCCTGAACAAGGCCAACGTGGAAGCGCTGATCCAGAGCGGCAGCATCGCCACCCAGGGCGCCGAGGAGCTGACCCGCGAGGTGACCGCCTACGCCCAGGCCTCCTTCGACAAGTCGGTCACCACCGGCAAGGCCCTGCTGACCGCCAAGTCGCTGAAGGAGGTCGTCGATCTCCAGAGCGAGTATGTGAAGGCCAGCTTCGACGCCTTCGTCGCGGAGTCCTCCCGCCTCCAGGGCATCGGCACCCGCGTTGCCACCGCGGCCCTGACCCCGCTGAAGGACCGCGTGTCGGTCACCGTCAGCACCCTGTCCAAGCCGATCGCGGCCTGACGCGGCCGCACGCCAGAACCACGAAGCCCGGCCGTTCCCCAACGGCCGGGCTTCGCGCGTGAAGAGGCCGGTCGGGTCGCGCCAAAGTTTTTGTGCAGCGCACAAAATCCCGTTGACAAGCGCTGTCCCCTGCCTTAAGTTTAGCCATGCTGCATTGCAGCATCGACCCGACGCCCGAAGCCACGGGGTCGTTGGTCGGATCATCCGCGCGGTCGCCAAACGGTGGGTCCAGCGCGGGTCAACCCGATGAAATTCGAGGAGCCGTTCCATGACCGACAAGTTCGCCGCCGCCACCAAGACCTTCGAAGACGCCGTGTCCGCCGCCAAGCAGAACGTGGACGGCCTGGTCAAGGCCCAGCAGGAGCAGTTCGAGAAGGCCTCGGCCCAGATCCTGAAGGGCTTCGACGAGCTGACCGCCCTGACCAAGGGCAACGTCGACGCCGTCGTGAAGTCGGGCACCATCGTCGCCAAGGGCGCCGAGGAAGCCGGCAAGCAGGTCGCCTCCTTCACCCAGTCCTCGCTGGAGAAGAGCGCCGCCACCGGCAAGGCTCTGCTGGCCGTCAAGACCGTCCAGGAGCTGGTCGAGCTGCAGAGCAGCTTCGCCAAGGCGAGCTTCGAGACCTTCGTCAAGGAGAGCGCCAAGCTGCAGGAGCTGTCGCTGAAGACCGCCAAGGACGCTTTCGCGCCGATCAACGACCGCCTCCAGGTCACGGTCGAGGCGCTGTCCAAGCCGGTCGCGGCGAAGGCCGCCTAACAGCGCCAGCCCCAGACGACCAGCCTGAGGCAAAATGTCCCGGAGCCAGCAATTCCACAGACCCGGCCGCAGGGCCGGGGCGGCTCCCACCTCCGCCGCCCCCGGGACGCTACCGTCCGGGGGTGCGGACGGCGCAAGGCGGTACCGCTTTAAATCCTGCCGCCTCACGGCGTTGTGAAGTTCCGGGAAAGCCCGGCGGTGCAGACCGCCGGGCTTGTTTCTTTTGGGCGCGAGGGACATGTACAGGGTGCGGGCCGTGCTATTTTTGGCACGCTGGCGCGGCAGTTCTGCCGCAATATCAAATGCCTTCCACCAATTCCGGGGTAGCCGGGCAGGTCTTGTTCCGAATGGGCCTCTCCCAAATGGGGACTCACCGAAAACGGCCCCTTCCCACCGCGCCCCGAGTTCTCATATCATTCATGCGACGTACATCGCGATGTTGACCTGTTGAGACCATGGCCGAAAACGACAAGCACGGCGACGAGGGCACCACCACGGGCGTGGTTATCAAAACCAAGCCTAAGACTAAAAAGCCCTCGATGTATAAGGTCTTGATGTTGAACGACGACTACACACCTATGGAATTCGTCGTTCATGTCTTGGAGCGCTTCTTTGCCAAGTCGCGCGAGGAGGCGACACGGATCATGCTGCATGTGCACCGGCGGGGTGTGGGCTTGTGCGGCGTGTTCACCTACGAGGTGGCGGAGACGAAAGTCACGCAGGTGATGGACTTTGCGCGCCAGCACCAGCACCCGCTGCAATGTACGCTAGAAAAGGATTAAGGCCACAGATGCTGTCGCGTAACTTGGAACAGACGCTGCACCGAGCCCTGGCCCATGCGAACGAGCGCAGGCACGAATACGCGACGCTCGAACACTTGCTGCTCGCATTGACCGAGGATGCCGATGCAATGGCCGTCTTGCGCGCTTGTGGGGTCGATCTGGACCGCCTGCGCGCCGAACTCTCGGATTACCTCGACAACGAGCTTGCGAACCTGATCACGAACAGGCCCGATGATGCGAAGCCGACGGCTGGCTTCCAGCGGGTGCTGCAACGCGCGGCCATCCACGTCCAGTCGTCGGGGCGTGAAGAGGTGACGGGAGCAAATGTGCTCGTCGCCCTGTTCTCTGAACGCGAAAGCCACGCGGTCTATTTCCTGCAGGAGCAGGAAATGACCCGTTTCGACGCGGTGAACTACATCTCTCACGGAATCGCGAAGGCCCCGGGCCGCTCGGAAGCGAAGCGCGTTACCGGAGCCGACGAGGACGCGGCGGCGGAGAAGGTCGTGAAGAAAGGCAGCGAAGCCCTAGAGGCTTATTGCGTCAACCTGAACAAGAAGGCGGCCAGCGGGAAGATCGATCCGCTGATCGGACGGGAGCAGGAGGTCGAGCGGACCATCCAGATCCTGTGCCGGCGGTCGAAGAACAACCCGCTGTATGTCGGTGACCCCGGTGTCGGCAAGACCGCCATCGCCGAGGGGCTGGCCCGCCGCATCGTCCATGGCGAGGTTCCGGAGGTGCTGAAGGGCGCCACCATCTTCGCGCTCGACATGGGCTCCCTGCTCGCCGGTACGCGGTACCGCGGCGACTTCGAAGAGCGCCTCAAGGCCGTCGTCTCCGAACTGGAGGCCACGGAAGGTGCCGTCCTCTTCATCGACGAGATCCACACGGTCATCGGCGCCGGTGCGACCTCGGGCGGTGCGATGGACGCCTCGAACCTGCTGAAGCCGGCCCTCGCCTCCGGCTCGCTGCGTTGCATCGGTTCGACGACCTACAAGGAATACCGGAACTATTTCGAGAAGGACCGGGCGCTCGTCCGGCGCTTCCAGAAGATCGACGTTAACGAGCCGACGGTCGAGGATGCGATCAAGATCCTCCAGGGGATCAAGACCTACTACGAGAAGCATCACCGGGTGAGCTACACCAACGACGCGATCCGTTCGGCGGTGGAGCTGTCCGCGAAGTACATCGGCGACCGCAAGCTGCCGGACAAGGCCATCGACATCATCGACGAGGTCGGCGCCGCGCAGATGCTGCTGCCGGAGAACAAGCGGAAGAAGAAGATCTCCGTCAAGGACGTGGAGGCGGTGGTCGCCAAGATCGCCCGCATCCCGCCGAAGTCGGTCAGCCGTGACGATAAGGAAACGCTCCTCAACCTGGAGCGCGACCTGAAGACCATGGTCTTCGGCCAGAACAAGGCCATCGACGCGCTGGTCTCCGCCATCAAGCTGGCCCGCGCCGGCCTGCGCGAACCGGAGAAGCCGATCGGCAACTACCTATTCACCGGCCCGACCGGCGTCGGCAAGACCGAGGTGGCCCGCCAGCTCTCCCTCACGCTGGGCATCGAGCTGACCCGCTTCGACATGTCGGAGTATATGGAGCGGCACACGGTCTCCCGCCTGATCGGCGCCCCTCCGGGCTATGTCGGGTTCGACCAGGGCGGCCTGCTGACTGACGCCATCGACCAGCATCCGCACTGCGTGCTGCTGCTCGATGAGATCGAGAAGGCCCATCCGGATCTGTTCAACATCCTGTTGCAGATCATGGATCACGGCAAGCTGACCGACCACAACGGCAAGACGGTGGACTTCCGCAACGTCATCCTCATCATGACCTCCAACGCGGGCGCCGCGGACATGGCCAAGCCGGCCATCGGCTTCGAGCGCGAGCGTCGGGTCGGCGAGGACATGGAAGCGGTGGAGAAGCTGTTCACGCCGGAGTTCCGCAACCGTCTGGATGCGATCATCCCCTTCGCGCCGCTGACCCAGGAGGTCATCAACCGCGTGGTGGACAAGTTCATCATGCAGATGGAAGCGCAGCTCGAGGACCGCGGCGTCACGATCGAACTCGACGATCAGGCCCGCGAGTGGCTGGGCAAGAAGGGCTACGACCCGCTCTACGGCGCGCGTCCGCTGGGCCGCGTGATCCAGGAGCACCTGAAGAAGCCGCTGGCGGAGGAGCTGCTGTTCGGCAAGCTCGCCAAGGGCGGTCTGGTCAAGGTCACCGTGAAGGACGACAAGCCCGCCTTCGAGTACACCGAAGGGTCGCGCAAGCGGCGCTCCGGCGACGAGGACGAGGACGAGGTCGTGCACGAACTGGCGGAATGACGCCGCGTCGCACGGAACGCGAAAAAGGGGGCCGCAAGGCCCCCTTTCTTTTTGTCCGGCTTCCGGTGAGCCGACCGGCGCTCATTCCTCGACCAGGACGACCGCGTCGTTGGAACTCTTCATCAGGGCGATGCCGTGCAGGCAGTCGCGCTCGGCCGTGTAGCCCTCGCTGCTGACGGCGATGGCCTCGCCGTTGGCCGCGTGGAAGGTCCAGCGCCATTCGTTGCGGTGATCCTTGTAGACCTTGTACTTGAGAGCCTTGTGTTTGGAAGCCTCGCCCGCGGACATGTTTTCCTCCTCGCCGATGGTCTGATACGGACGGTGGCGGCGGCACAAACGTGAAGGGCGGACGGTTGCATTCCCGATGCCGCATCACGGACACTCTTCCCAGGCGGCACCCCCAGAACGAAGAATGAGGAAACGCATCATGCCCCTGCCCTTCCTGAGCGGACTGCGCGTCATCGACCTTGGCCAGTATCTGCCGGGTCCCTACGCCGCCCAGATGCTGGCCGACCTCGGCGCCGAGGTGGTGAAGGTGGAACCGCCGAGCGGCGACCCGCTGCGCCAGATGGGCCCCACCGACGCCGACGGCACGACCGCCGCCTACAAGCTGCTCAACGCCGGCAAGACCGTCATCCGCCTGAACCTGAAGGACGATGGCGACCGCGGCGCCTTCGAAAGGTTGATCGCCGGGGCCGACGCCCTGGTGGAAAGCTACCGCCCCGGCGTGCTGGACAAGTTGGGGGTCGGCCATGCCCGGCTGCGCGCGTTGAACCCGCGGCTGGTCCACGCCAGCCTGTCCGGCTGGGGCAGCAGCGGCCCCTACGCGCGGCGGGCCGGCCATGACCTGAACTACATGGCGGTCGGCGGCGGGCTCGACTCCTCGGGCACGCCGGACCGCCCCTCGATCAGCCACCCGCCGGTCGCCGACTTCGCATCGGCCCAGCAGGCGGCGCTGGCGGTGGTCGCCGCCCTGTTCGGGCGCCAGCGCAGCGGCGAGGGTTGCTTCCTCGACCTGTCGATCATGGAGACGGTGCTGGGCTGGCAGGGCTTCAACCTGACCGCCGACGCCCGCGGCGAGGTTCCGGCCCGCGGCGAGGCGCTGCTGTCGGGCGGGGCCGCCTGCTACCGAATCTACCGCACCGCCGACGGTCGCTTCGCCACCCTCTCGGCGCTGGAGGCCAAGTTCTGGCAAGGCTTCTGCGAGGCGGTGGGACACCCCGACTGGACCGCCCGGCAAACCGACCCGCTCCCCCAGACCGCCCTGATCGCAGAGGTGGACACCCTGTTCGCCAGCCGCAGCCTCGCCGACTGGAAGGCTCTGCTCGATCCCGTGGACTGCTGCTTCGAGGCTCTGCCGACGCTGGCGGAGATGCCGGACCACCCGCACATCGCCGCCCGTGGCCAGATCCGCGTCACGTCGGGGCCGGAGCCGCTGGTGGAGACCCTGATGGGCCTGCGCGTCGATGGCGGGAGCCCGCCCGAACGGGCTCCCCTGCGGGAGTCCACCGCCGCCGCGGTTCTCGCTGCTTGGACGTGAGGGTTACGAGGTCGTGTTATAGGGCGATGAGGGGGCCGCCGCCGTCGCGGGGCGGCCGCGCATTGAGCGGGCCGCGGCGGGCGCCCATCAGGCTGGCCTTCGACAGGTTCGCCGCCGCGTCGTCGCAGCCGCGCAGGTCGGCGGAGGCGAGGTTGGCCATCTCGAAGCTGGCGCCGGCCAGCTTGGCCCCGGTCAGCCGGGCGCCGCGCAGGTCGGCGGCGGCCAGGGTGGCGCCGGTCAGGTTGGCGGGCCAGCTCCGCCCGGTCGGGGTGCCGTCCGGGTTGCGCAGGTCCACCATGCCAAGGTCAGCGCCATGGAGGTCCGCCCCGGTCAGGTCGACCCCGCTCAGATTCGCCCCGGTCAGCACCGCCTGGTCCAGCCGCGCCCGGCGCAGGCTGGCCCCGCCGAAATCGGCCAGCGAGAGCGAGGCGTTGGACAACCGGGCCTCGTCCAGATTGGCGTCGCGGAACACCCCGCCCGACAGGTCGCAGGCGGTCAGGTCCAGCCCGCGCAGGTCCATCCCGGTGAAGTCCGCCCGCAGCCCGGCCCCTCCACCGCTGTTGATCCACAGGATATGGGCGTCCAGCACGCTGCGCACCGGCAGCGGCAGGGCGTCGGCGTTCTTCATGTAGACGGCGCCGCTGAGGTTGGCGCCCTGCGTGTCGGCCACGGTCAGGTCGACGTTGCGCAGGGTCGCCTCGCGCAGGTCGGCGTTGCGCAGGACGGCACGGGTCAGGTTGGCGCCGTTCAGCACCGCCCGTTTCATCTTGGCCCCGCTGAAGTTCGCCTCGGTCAGATCGGCCCCGGCCAGATTGGCGGCGAACAGGTTGGCGTTGCTGAAGTCGCCGCCCGCCGTCGAGGCGTTGGCCAGCTCGGCGTGGCTGAGATCGGCGCCCTTGAAGCTGACGCCGTCCATCCGGGCGTCCGTCAGGTTGGCGGGCCGCCGCTCCTCCTCCTCGTCCTCGCGCCCAGAGCGGTGCACCATGATCTGGCCGGGGCGCAGGTCGGCCCCCTCGAAGTCGGTGCGGGTCAGGTCGGCCTTCAGGAAGTTCGCCCCGCGCAGGTCCGCCCGCGCGAAGGAGGACCCCACCAGCTTCGCCCGGCTGAAATTCGCCCCGAACAGGTCGGACATGGCGAAGCTGACCTCCTCAAGCTGGGCATCGGAGAAGTTGCCCTGGGTGAGGATGGCCGTTTGCAGGTTGAAGCCCTTCAGCCGCAGCCTCGACAGATCGACGCCCTTCGCCTGAAGACGCACACCGCCCGGCTTCAGTTTGAGATAGAATAGATGGTCCCGCACCTGCTTCAGGAATTCCATGGTGCGGTCGGTCATCGGGCTGGTCCGTCGGTCGGCTGGTCCCGCCCACACTACGCTTTGCGCAGGGTCAGTAAAGGGGAAATCCCCAATCGTCCGCCGCCCCTGCAATGCCGCGGGCGCATGCCCGGCCAAGGCTGTGGATCAGTCATCAAACGGTTGAACGACAACACGGTTATGGTTCGGGAGAGGGATAACATGACGAGTTTCGACACGGATTGCCTGCGCCGTGCCATCGCGCTCAGCCGCACCCACATGCAGGGCAACGCCGGCGGCCCCTTTGGTGCGGTCATCGCGCGGGACGGGCGGATCATCGGCGAGGGCTGGAACTGCGTCACCTCCACCAACGACCCGACGGCGCACGCCGAGGTCGTCGCGATCCGCAACGCCTGCCGCGACCTCGGCAGCTTCAGCCTCGCCGGGGCGACCGTCTACACGAGTTGCGAGCCCTGCCCGATGTGCCTGTCGGCCATCTACTGGGCACGGATCGGGCGCATCGTCTACGCCAACGGGCGCGACGACGCGGCGGCCATCGGCTTCGACGACGCCTTCCTCTACACCGAGATCGCCCTGCCGCTGGAGCAGCGAGCCATCCCCATGCAGCGCCTGCTGGCCGGCGAGGCGCGCGCCGTCTTCGACGAATGGGCCGCCCGGCCCGACCGCGTTCCCTACTGATCGGCCCTATTGCTCCGACACGCCATCCCGGCGGTAGGGTGACAGTTCCATCAGCGCCTCGCGCTCCGCCGCCACGCCGGGCCGCTCGCGGCGCAGGTAATCGGCGATGGCGCGGTGGAAGCCGGGATCGGCCACCCAGTGGGCGCTGTAGGTCGGCACCGGCAGATAGCCGCGCTGGATCTTGTGCTCCCCCTGGGCGCCGGCTTCGACCCGGCCGAGGCCGCGCTCGATGGCGAAATCCAGCGCGCGGTAATAGCACGCCTCGAAATGCAGGAAGCGGTAGCTCCCGTCGGAGCCCCAGTTGCGACCATAGAGGGCGTCGCTGCCGATCAGGTTCAGAGCACCGGCAACCCATTCCCCCCCGTCCTCGCACATCACCAGCATGATCCGGTCGGCCATGGTCTCGCCCAGAAGGCGGAAAAAGGCCCGGTTGAGATAGCCGCCGCCCCATTTCCGGTCGGCGGTTTCCAGATAGAAGCGGTGGAAGGCGTCCCAATGCTCCGGCTTCAGATCGGCGCCGGTCAGGCTGTGCAGCCGGACGCTGCTCTCCGCCACCTCGCGCCGCTCCTTGCGGATGGCCTTGCGCTTGCGGCTGTTCAAGGTGCCCAGGAAGTCGTCGAAGCTGGCGTAGCCGCGGTTCTCCCAATGATACTGCACGCCTTCACGGAGCAGCCAGCCGGCTTCGCCGAGGCGGCGCCAGTCGCTCTCCTCCGGAAAGGTGACGTGGACGGAGGAGACGCCGTAGCGCCGGGCCACCTCTTCCATCCCCTGGATCAGGGCGCCGGCGACCGCCTCCATCCCCTGGATCGAGGCGCCGGGCCGGACGAGAAGGCGCGGCCCCGGCACCGGGGTGAAGGGCACGGCGCATTGCAGCTTCGGATAATACCGCCCTCCCGCCCGCTCATAGGCATGGGCCCAGGCGTGGTCGAAGACATATTCGCCGTAGGAATGGTTCTTCAGATAGAGGGGCACCGCGCCTATGATCCGCCCCGCCCCGTCGAGGGCGGCGAGGTGGCTGGGTTGCCAGCCGGTGCGGCCGATGGCCGATCCCGATTCCTCCAGCGCCAGCAAAAAGGCGTGGCAGAGAAAAGGGTTGTCCGGCCCGGCGCAGGCGTCCCATTCCTGCGGATCGGCCAGACCGATGCCGGTCAGGACCTTGACGGTGATGGCCTCCCCGGCACCGGAGCCGGCGCCGCTGTCCTTGCCGTCGGGCATGCTCTCTCCTTCGCGGGTACGCCGAGGGAGGTGGGCGCTTTTCCGCGCTGCGGCAAGAGGCCCGCCCCTCCCCCGATCGTGGACCCCGATCAGGCCAGTTCGAGGATTGCGTCCACCTCGACGGCCACGTTGCCGGGCAGCGACGGGGCGCCGACCGCGGCGCGGGCGTGCTTCCCGGCGTCGCCGAACACCTGCATCATCAGTTCCGACGCGCCGTTGATGACCAGCGGCTGGTCGTGGAAGTCCGGGGTGCCGTTCACGAAGCCACCCAGCCGCAGCACGCGCACCACCCGGTCAAGATCGCCGCCGCAGGCCGCCTTCGCCTGGGCGATGATGTTGAGGGCGCACAGACGCGCCGCCTGCTGGCCTTGCTCCACCGTGAAATCCTGGCCCAGCTTCCCGACGAAGCGGCGCTCGCCGTTCCACACGGTGACCTGCCCCGACACGTAGAGCGTGTTGCCCGACTGGGTGTAGGGCACATAGGCCGCCACCGGGGCCGCCGCCTGCGGCAACTCGATCCCCAACTCCTTCAGCCGCGCCTCGATGCGTCCGGCCATGGTCATCCCTCCGTCTTCGTTGCGGGCGCCGAGAACATTCCGATGCCTGGCGGCCCGATGGGTGGCGCCCCGATGGGTGCGACACACCGACGATAGCCTCCTCCTCCGTCGGCACCAAGAGCTTACCGGCGCCCTGCGCGCGCACTCCGACCGGCCGTCCAACTGGGAAGTTTTGTCCCGGGGTCCGGGGCGCAACACCCTTTCTGCCCGGCAAAACTTTCCGCCGCCCTAGGAAGGGCCGTCCGGCCCGCCAAGGCCGACTCATCGCGCAAGCACCAACTATATCCTGAAAAATCAGCAACTTGCCGACAAGTTCGTGAATTGGCACGGGTCTTGATAGGGGAGGATCGCGCAAATGCACGTTGCCTCGCTTCGGTTTCAAGCACCAGCCGCGGGGCGAGCCTCAGAAGGAGACTTGGAACCATGGCCATCAACGACGTCACCCTCACCGCGTCAATGCGCACGAATCTGCTGCAGTTGCAGAGCGTGAACGACAAGATCGGTGTCAAGCAGAACATCCTCTCGACCGGCAACAAGATCAACTCGGCGCTCGACGGCCCGACTTCGTTCTTCGCAGCGAAAAGCCTGACCCAGCGCGCCGGCGACCTGTCGTCGTTGAAGGACGCCATGGGTCAGTCGATCAGCACCATCAAGGCCGCCGACAAGGGCGTGACCGCGATCGAAAGCATGATCGAGCAGGCGCGCGGTCTGACCACCGCCGCCTATTCCGCTCTGGGCACCGACGCCGGCTCCGTCG